>DEJG01000022.1:0-52485 GCA_002353295.1 Prevotella sp. UBA2754 | reverse complement strand
TTGGTAGCAGCCTTCATAGCAGCGTTGATACCCTCAACAGTTACCTCACCCTTAACAACAGCGTGCAGGATAGTGGTAGAACCTGTAGGAGTTGGAACGCGCTGAGCAGCACCGATCAACTTACCATTCAGCTCAGGAATTACAAGACCGATAGCCTTAGCAGCACCAGTTGAGTTAGGAACGATGTTCTGAGCACCAGCACGAGCACGCTGAACATCACCCTTGCGCTGAGGACCGTCAAGAATCATCTGGTCACCAGTGTAAGCGTGAACAGTTGTCATGATACCGCTCTGGATAGGAGCGAAATCGTTCAGAGCCTTGGTCATAGGAGCCAAGCAGTTGGTGGTGCAAGAAGCAGCTGAGATAACAGTGTCAGCAGGAGTCAGAGTCTTGTGGTTTACATTGTAAACAATAGTAGGCAGATCGTTACCAGCAGGAGCAGAGATAACAACCTTCTTAGCACCAGCTGTCAGGTGAGCTGAAGCCTTCTCCTTTGATGTATAGAAACCTGTGCACTCCAAAACAACATCTACATCCAGCTTACCCCAAGGCAGCTCAGCAGCGTTAGGAATAGCATAAATAGTGATTTTCTTACCATCAACAACGATGTAATCCTCACCAGCCTCTACAGTGTGCTTGTTCTCACCGAACTTGCCACAGAAACCACCCTGAGCGGTGTCATACTTCAACAGATGAGCCAGCATCTTTGGGCTGGTCAAGTCGTTGATAGCTACTACCTCATAACCTTCAGCCTCAAACATCTGACGGAATGCGAGGCGACCGATACGGCCGAAACCGTTAATTGCTACTTTTGTCATTTCTTTTAATTATTTAAAGGGTTTAATAAAATTTTTTCATTTTCGGGCACAAAGTTACAAAAAAATATCTATATTTGCACTTGATTTCTGTCTTAATTAAGATTAAAGTTTAATCATTAAACATTAAAAATGAGATAAATCAAGGATTTATGTGCAAGATTGTAAAACGCAGATTGCAAATTAAAGATATTATACGTTAAACATTAAAATTTTAAGATTATGGGATTTATTAGTGAATTCAAAGAGTTTGCCATGAAGGGCAACGTAATGGACATGGCTGTCGGTGTAATCATCGGTGGTGCTTTCGGTAAGATCATCTCCAGCTTGGTAGAAGACATTCTTATGCCTATCATCAGTATCTGCACAGGCGGCATCAGCTTTACCGACCTGTTTGTAGTTTTGGGCGACGGCTCATTCAAGACTTTAGCAGAAGCCAAGGAAGCTGGCGCTGCCGTTTTTGCTTATGGACAGTTTATTCAGAACATTCTCGACTTCATTATCATTGCCTTCTGTATCTTCATCATGATTAAGGCTATGAACAAACTGAAGCGCCAAAAGGAAGAACCAGCACCAGAGGCTCCAGCTGGTCCTACTCAGGAGGAGTTGCTCGCTGAGATTCGTGATCTGTTGAAACAGAAATAAATCAAGAAAACAACCTTCTTAAATAATATAAGGTGGCAAACGTTGTGCCACCTTATTTTATTTTTGTACCTTTGCCGCTGTTTTCAGAATAGTACATAAAAATATGGTAAAGACATTGGATTTTAAGCCGAAGATGTTTTCGGCTATCAAGAATTACGATCGAAAAACATTCATGGCCGACCTCATGGCTGGCATCATCGTTGGCATTGTGGCACTGCCCTTAGCTATTGCTTTTGGTATTGCCAGTGGTGTCAGTCCCGAAAAAGGCATCATCACAGCCATTGTTGCCGGACTGATGATTTCACTATTCGGAGGTTCGAAAGTGCAGATAGGTGGCCCCACTGGTGCTTTTATCGTCATTGTTTATGGCATCATCCAACAGTATGGCATACAGGGACTTACCATTGCCACACTGATGGCTGGCGTATTCCTTATATTGTTGGGTGCACTCCGTCTGGGTACGATCATCAAATATATCCCCTATCCTATTGTGGTAGGCTTCACGAGTGGTATTGCCGTCACCATTTTTACCACACAGATCAAGGACCTGCTAGGTATGCAGATGGATGTCGTACCTACAGACTTTGTAGAGAAATGGATTGCTTATTTTGTCAACATCACGCATATTGACCCTTGGAGTGCATTGATGGGTATAGTCAGCGTTGTCATCATTGCCGTATGGCCTATTCTGGCACGTATGTTCAGACTATCGCCTTTGCGTTCGCTGCCTGGTTCACTGGTAGCCATCATTGTGGTGACGATTGCGGCTCTCTTGTTGAAAACATATGCCGGTGTCACCACCATTGAAACTATCGGCGACCGTTTCAGCATCAATTCCACACTGCCTGGGGCTGTTGTACCAGAACTTTCCTGGGAGACTATTAAAGGGCTCGTCGGACCAGCCGTCACCATTGCCGTTCTTGGTGCCATCGAGAGTCTGCTCTCCGCTACCGTGGCCGACGGTGTTATAGGCGACCACCACAACTCCAACACCGAGCTTATCGGACAGGGCATTGCCAATATTGCATCGCCTATCTTCGGAGGTATTCCTGCCACAGGAGCCATCGCCCGCACCATGACCAACATCAATAATGGCGGACGTACCCCTATTGCTGGTATCATCCATGCTGCCGTACTGCTGCTCATATTCCTGTTCCTCATGCCACTGGCACAGTATATACCGATGGCGTGTCTGGCTGGCGTACTCGTTGTCGTCGCTTATGGTATGAGTGGTTGGCGTTCGTTCCTCGCCATGTTGCGCAATCCCAAAAGCGACATCACGGTACTGCTGCTCACCTTTTTCCTCACCATCATCTTCGACCTCACCGTCGCTATCGAGTTCGGGCTCATCTGCGCCTGTCTGCTGTTTATGCGACGCATGGCAGAGACTACCGACGTGCATGCCGTTCTCAACGAGATAGACCTCAACGAAGATGCAGATATGGAGCGTGGCAACCTGGAACACCTCACCATCCCTGAAGGCGTGGAGGTTTATGAAATCAACGGTCCTTACTTCTTCGGGGCCGGCAACCGCTTTGAGGACATCATGGCACGCTACGGCAGTCGTCCCAAGGTACGCATCATCCGAATGCGCAAGGTACCTTTCATCGACTCCACGGGTCTGCATAACCTCGAAAACATGTGTCTGATGAGTCAGAAAGAGGGCGTCACCGTTGTCCTCTCGGGTGTCAATGAGAAGGTTGAGACGGTTCTGAAGCGCAACAACTTTGAGCGCATCATTGGTACAGAGAACATTTGCAACCACATCGACCTCGCATTAGCGAGAGCCAAAGAAATTATTGAATAATAAAAGAAAAAGTCCTGCTCAGCTTGATGCTCGGCAAGACTTCTTCTTTATATTTACTCCCACTCGATGGTTGCGGGTGGTTTTGATGAAATGTCGTAGCAGACGCGGTTGACGCCGCGGACCTTGTTGATGATCTCGTTTGAGACTTTCGCCAGGAAGTCGTAGGGCAGATGGGCCCAGTCGGCGGTCATGGCATCGGTGGAGGTGACGGCACGGAGTGCCACGGGATGCTCATAGGTGCGCTCATCACCCATCACTCCGACACTGCGGACCGTGCTCAGCAAGATAGCTCCTGCCTGCCATACCTTATCATATAGTGTCACGCCATCACCATCGATATACCCACGCAAGGCACGGATATAGATGTCATCGGCATCCTGCAGGATGCGCACCTTCTCGGGAGTGATATCGCCCAAAATACGTACGGCTAGTCCGGGACCGGGGAAGGGATGACGGGTGATAAGGTGCTCGGGCATGCCCATCTGTCGACCGACACGGCGCACCTCATCCTTGAACAACCACTTGAGGGGTTCGCAGAGCTGAAGGTTCATCTCCTTAGGCAGTCCGCCCACGTTATGGTGGCTCTTGATGACCTTACCCGTGATATTCAGTGACTCGATACGGTCAGGATAGATAGTACCCTGCGCCAGCCATTTGGCATCGGTAATTTTCTTCGCCTCGGCGTTGAATACCTCGACAAAATCACGACCGATAATCTTACGCTTCTGCTCCGGGTCAGAGACTCCTGCCAAATCGGCAAAGAACTTCTGACTGGCATCCACACCGATTACGTTCAAGCCCAGTACCTGATAGTCGTTGAGCACCTGCTGGAACTCGTTTTTACGAAGCATGCCATGGTCGACGAAGATACAGGTGAGGTTCTTTCCTATCGCCTTGTTTAACAGAACGGCAGCGACAGAGGAATCGACACCTCCCGACAAACCGAGGATAACACGGTCGTTACCCAACTGTGCCTTCAACTCTGCCACGGTGGTATCCACGAAAGAGGAGGCACTCCAGTCTTGTTTGGAACCGCAGATGTCCACCACGAAGTTCTTCAGCAACTGCCTACCCTGGATGGTGTGATAGACCTCCGGATGGAACTGTACTGCCCAAATACCAGTTGAGAGTTGAGAGTTGAGAGTTGAGAGTTGAGTGCCCGGCTCACACCAGAAAGCGGCATTCTCGACATCAGCAGTACTGCCGATGACCTCAAAACCGTCGGGAATGGCGGTGATGGTGTCACCATGCGACATCCATACCTGTGAACCTCGGTCGAAGCCTTTAAACAACGGATTATAGAGATTAATCGTCTCCAAATGAGCACGCCCGTACTCACGGCTGTCGGCCTTTTCCACTTTTCCGCCTAAGGTATGGGAAATAAACTGTGCACCATAGCAGATTCCCAGAACGGGGAGTCTGCCCACAAACTGACTCAGATCTACCTTAAAAGCCTCAGGGTCGTGGACGCTATAGGGTGATCCACTGAGGATAACACCAATCACATCAGGATCATCCTTGGGAAACTTATTATAAGGCAGGATTTCGCAGAAGGTATCCAGTTCACGAACACGTCGACCAATCAACTGTGTCGTTTGTGAACCAAAATCTAAAATAATAATCTTCTGTTGCATATTATATGAATTGTAAATATTGTCAAAATGTAAATTTCTCGGCTTCAGCCAAGCTATCGAGTTTTCCGACATCAAGGAGACGGAGGTCAGCGGGTTCGTAAGCACGAATGACATGATTAGCGCAAGCATTCAAGTAAAAGTCCATGATGGGAAAGCGATCTGGCCAATCGCTGAGCAGGTGGGCCAACGATGGATGGAACACATGAATGCCAGAGAATGCCAAGGAACGTCCCTCACGCCCTTTTATCTCGCCCGTCTCAATATTCTTCCAACCTATCAGTCGGCTGTCAGCATCAAACTGAAGATAGCGCTTCGTCTTACGCTGACTGACCACGAGCAAAGGGGAATCGGCAGGCAACTTGGTGAGGTCGAGATTGCTCAGAATATCAACATTATGGATGAGAATAGGACTTGTGGCATCGAACAATGGCAAAGCTTTCTTGATGCCACCACCTGTTTCGAGCAGTTGCTCACGCTCATCGCTGATTCGGATATCCAGACCGAAATTGACATTCACGGCAAGATAATCGATAATCTGCTGAGCGAAATGATGCACATTCACTACGATACGCTCATAACCTGCCGCCTTCAGTTTCATGATGACATGCCAGAGCAAGGGCTGACCACCAACAGGCACAAGAGCCTTTGGCATCTTGTCGGTGAGAGGTTTCAAACGCGTTCCCAACCCTGCTGCGAATATCATTGCTTGCTTCATGAGAATAAAAATTAAGAAGTGACAGAAAGAGTTTGCGTGATGCCCTGCTCACGGTGACAGATACGTACCTCTATACCAAACTTCTCATGAATATGTTCAGCGAGATGCTGCGCACTGTAAACACTACGGTGCTGTCCACCTGTACAACCGAACGAGAACATAAGCGAGGTAAAGCCACGCTGAATGTAACGGCGCACATGGGCATCGGCCAGTTTATATACGCTGTCAAGAAAAGTGAGTATCTCCCCATCGTCCTCCAGGAAACGGATGACAGGTTCGTCCAGCCCTGTCAATTTCTTATAGGGCTCATAGCGTCCTGGATTGTGGGTGGAACGGCAATCAAACACATAGCCTCCACCATTACCGCTCTCGTCTTCAGGAATACCCTTACGGTATGAGAAGCTGAACACCTTGACCACCAGCGGTCCCTGCGCATCGTATTTCGAGAAGGTAGCAGGACCGTCCTGTGGATGGGGCTTATAGGGGTTTCTATCTGTTGTCTTATAGCCATCTGCCCGACTTGCTGTAGTCTCTACCTGCTGGAATTGCGGTAGCTGAGATAGACGGGTAAGCAGGTCAGTAAGATAAGGATACGGGAAATTACGCTCGCCAAGCAGTTCACGAATATTATGCATTGCAGGCGGAATACTCTCAATGAAATGAGGTTTCCGCTCGAAATAGCCTCTGAAACCATAGGCACCCAACACTTGCAACTGACGGAACAGTACGAAGAGCGAGAGACGTTCAACGAAGGCATGGGGTGCTGGTACCTCCGTATACTGTTTCAAAGCATTATAGTATTCATACACCAGTTCTCGACGCAGTTTATGTGGGTACTTGGCAGATGCCTGCCAGAGAAACGAGGCTACATCGTAATAATACGGTCCTTTACGGCCACCCTGAAAATCGATGAAATAAGGGTTGTTCTCAGCATCAAGCATCACGTTTCGCGCCTGAAAATCGCGATACAGGAAACCCTGTACATCATTCACAGAAGTAAGATCTTTGGCCAACAGACGGAAATCAGCTTCCAATTTCAACTCATGGAAATCGAGTTCTGTTGCTTTCAGAAAACAATACTTGAAATAATTGAGATCAAAAAGCACACTATTTACATCAAACTCGGCTTGCGGATAACAATTGGAAAAATCCAATTCACGAGCACCACGCATCTGGATGTTAGGCAGTTCGCGAATGGTACGTCTCAACAAATCCTGTTCCTTGAGGGTATAGCGACCACCAGCTTCACGACCGCCACGGATGGCATCAAACAAAGAAACGGACCCCAGGTCTGTCTCCAGATAACGCAACTCGTCATCACTGACAGCCAACAACTGAGGTACAGGTAATTGTCGTTTAATGAAGTGCCGACAGAGATAGACAAAGGCATGATTTTCGTCACGGCTCGTACCTATAACCCCCACTACACTAGAACCATCCTGAGCTGTCAGACGATAATACACCCGATTGCTTCCCGCTACGGGCAATTGTTCTGTTTTTGCAGGCTCTTGCCCACTCCACGTCTTGTATAACTTGAGTAACTGATGCATATATTGCCTGCAAAGTTACTAAATAATTTGTATTCAACGAAAAAAAACATCAAAAAACCGACTGTCTCACGACAATCGGTTTTTTAAAACAAACTACTTAAAAACTAATCTACTAAAACAAATCAAAAAAATATCTTTATTTCGCTAAATCCCACCTAAAATGTTTTATTTGACATTGCAAATATACAAACTTTACAGATACAAAGCAAACTTTTGGAAAGAAAATCGGACATTTCTTGATTTAAATCAAAACGAGGAATTAATTTTAACTTAATCCCTCGTGTTTTGATATGTCTGGTTTACAATTTGTTACATCATTCCTCCCATTCCCGGAGCTCCACCCATTGGCATAGCTGGCTCTTTTTCGGGCTTGTCAACAATCAGACATTCTGTAGTCAGGAACATACCTGCGATAGAGGCTGCATTCTCAAGGGCAACACGTGCCACCTTAGCAGGATCTACGATACCAGCCTTACGCATATCCTCATATTCATCAGTACGTGCATTGTAACCAAAGTCACCCTTGCCTTCACGGACTTTCTGAACGACGACAGCACCTTCGCCACCACCGTTAACTGCAATCTGGCGCAGAGGTTCTTCTATTGCACGGCAGATAATATTGATACCTGTCTGCTCATCAGCATTGACACCCTTTACGTTAACAAGAGCTTGCTGGGCACGAACATAAGTAGTACCACCACCAGCAACAACACCTTCCTCAATAGCAGCACGAGTTGCACAGAGGGCATCGTCCACGCGATCTTTCTTTTCCTTCATTTCAACCTCGCTGTTAGCACCCACGTAGAGCACAGCAACACCGCCAGCCAATTTGGCAAGACGCTCCTGAAGTTTCTCTTTGTCATAAGAAGAAGTTGTCAATTCTATTTCCTTCTTAATCTGTGCAATACGATCTTGGATAGCCTGCTTGTCACCTGCACCATTCACGATGGTTGTGTTGTCCTTTGAGACAGTCACCTTGTCGCAAGTACCCAACATCTCCAACGTAGCCTGCTCCAGTTTCAGACCTTTCTCCTCGCTAATAACCACTCCACCTGTCAGTGTAGCAATATCCTCGAGCATAGCCTTACGACGATCTCCAAAGCCTGGAGCCTTCACTGCACAAATCTTCAAGCCACCACGCAAACGGTTAACAACCAATGTGGTCAGAGCCTCAGAGTCAACATCTTCTGCAATAACGAGCAAAGGACGACCACTCTCAGCTGCAGGTTGCAGGATAGGCAAGAAATCCTTGATATTTGAAATCTTCTTGTCGTAGATAAGGATATAAGGATTCTCCATTACACACTCCATCTTCTCTGAATCAGTTACAAAATAACCAGAGAGATATCCACGGTCAAACTGCATACCCTCAACAACACCGATATGGGTATCACGACTCTTTGATTCCTCGATGGTGATAACACCATCCTTAGAAACCTTACGCATAGCATCAGCTAAGAGCTTACCAATTTCCTCATCGTTGTTTGCTGAAACAGTAGCAACCTGTTCTATCTTGTCATAGTTATCGTCAACCTGCTCGGCATTTTCCTTGATAAAATCAACAACTGCCTTCACAGCCTTATCGATACCACGTTTCAAATCCATAGGATTGGCACCAGCTGTCACATTCTTTAAGCCCTCAGTAACAATTGCCTGTGTCAGAATGGTAGCAGTTGTCGTACCATCACCAGCATCGTCACCTGTCTTGGAAGCAACACTCTTTACGAGCTGTGCACCTGTATTCTCAAACTTATCCTCCAACTCGATTTCCTTAGCAACCGTCACACCGTCTTTAGTAATCTGCGGAGCGCCAAACTTTTTCTCAATCACCACATTACGGCCCTTAGGACCAAGTGTAACCTTCACTGCATTGGCCAACTGATCTACACCATTCTTCAGAAGATCGCGAGCCTCAATATTGAATTTAATATCTTTTGCCATAATTCTTATTTTTTTTCTGAGTACTCAGAGTACTCTGATTATTCCGATTATTCTGATTATTTCTCTAACACTGCTAACACGTCGCTCTGACGCATCATCAGATATTTTTCACCTTCGAATTCCAGCTCTGTGCCACTGTACTTGCCGTATAGTACCTCATCGCCAGCTTTCAAAATCATCTCTTCATCCTTTGTTCCCTGTCCGACAGCCTTGATGGTTCCATGAAGGGGTTTTTCTTTTGCAGTATCTGGTATAATGATACCGCCGATCTTTTCTTCTGCCGGTGCTGGCAATACCAACACGCGGTCGCCTAATGGTTTAATATTCATAATACTTTTAAATTTAATAATTAATACTCTCTGCCACATATTATGCGAAAAACGTGCCAATCTCTATCGACTGACACTTTGGCAGAATGAACCTACACCTTTGATATAATATAAAATAAAAGGTCAAAAATTTGGTGATTAACGCATTTAGTCGTATCTTTGCAGAAAGTTATCATTTATAAAATAGGTTATGAAAGATTTTATCAAGTACGTTTTTGCCACCGTCACAGGCATTATCGTTTTCTCCCTTATCATGGGAATTCTCTTTGTGATTTCACTCGTAGGACTAGCCGCTTCATCAGCATCCTCTGTTCCTGTAAAGGAAAACTCTGTATTCTCCTTGATGCTGTCAGGCCAAGTCAATGAACGAGCCGAAGAAGATGTTATGGGACAATTGTCTGGTCAGCTGACTGAAAACATGGGACTCGATGACATCATTGCCGCTATCAAGAAAGCGAAAGACAATGAAGATATCAAAGGTATCTATATCGAGTCAGGTCTTTTCTCCATTGACTCTCCTGCCTCTGCTCATGCGATCCGTGAGGCACTACTCGATTTCAAGAAGAGCGGTAAATGGATTATTGCTTATGGTGATAGCTACACCCAGACAACCTACTACATCTGTTCGGTTGCTGACAAAATATACTTGAACCCTCAAGGAATGGTTGACTGGCACGGACTGGCAGCCAATCCATACTTCGTAAAGGATCTACTGGCTAAGTTTGGTGTGAAATACCAGCTCTGTAAGGTTGGCAAATATAAGAGTGCCCCAGAAATGATGACTGCTGATCAAATGAGCGAACCCAACCGTGAACAGGTGACTGCCTATATGACAGGTATCTGGAAGGTCATGCTGAAGGAGGTGTCAGATAGTCGTAAAATCGCTGTTGACTCCTTAAACGCATATGCAGACCGTTTTGTGGCCTTGTCAGAACAGTCCGACTTGGTAAAGATGAAGATGGTGGACAAACTGATTTATACGGATGAGGTAAAGGGAGAAATCAAAAAACTCTTGAAGATAGAGGCCGATGATAACATCAATCAGTTGTCATTGTCTGACATGAAAAACGTAAAGGGAGTCAAGGAGAAAGGCGACAAGATTGCCGTCTATTATGCCTATGGCGACATTATTGACTCTGAAACTGGCAGCATAATTCAACAAGAACACAGCATCGTGGCCAATACTGTATGCAAAGATCTGGAGAAATTAGCCAACGATGATGACGTGAAAGCCGTTGTTCTTCGTGTGAACTCTCCTGGTGGTTCTGCCTATGCCTCTGAGCAAATTTGGCACGCAGTCATGAATGTAAAGGCAAAGAAACCTATTGTTGTTTCCATGGGTGGCTATGCAGCTTCAGGTGGTTATTATATCAGCTGTGCAGCTAACTACATCTATTCAGAGCCAACCACCATTACTGGTTCTATCGGTATTTTCGGCATGTTCCCAGATTTCAGTGGGCTGCTAACCGAGAAGCTAGGTGTGAAGTTCGATGAGGTAAAAACCAACAAACATGCAGCATTTGGCACAATAGCACGTCCTTTCAATGAAGAGGAATTGTCTTTGCTCGACCAGTATATTGGACGTGGTTACGAACTGTTCCGCAAACGTGTGGCAGATGGCAGAAAGCTCTCTGTTGAAGCTGTTGAGGAGATTGCTCAGGGACGTGTATGGTTGGGTAACGATGCACTTGGTATCAAACTGGTAGACGCTATCGGTTCATTAGACGATGCCGTCAAGAAGGCTGCTCAAATAGCTAAAGTTGAGGAATTCAAGACCGTGGCTTATCCAGAGCCCACCGACTGGTTCACACAGTTCCTGGAGCAGGCTAACCAGAAGAGCTATCTTGACGAGCAGATGCAAACAACACTGGGTGAATACTACGAACCCTTCCGGTTTATCAAGAATATCAATCACCAGAGTGCTATTCAGGCACGTCTGCCATTCTTCATGAATATTAAATAACAAAAAATTCAGGTTCATGCGCGTAGAGGGAGATTTCATTGTCATCAACAAGTGGTTGCTTCCGCTGAGCTGGCTCTATGGGCTAGGTGTCAAATTGCGCAATTTCGCATTTGAAACTGGCATTCTAAAGAGCCGTGCTTATGACGTACCCGTCATATCGGTTGGCAACATCACAGTAGGTGGCACAGGTAAGACTCCTCACGTTGAATATCTCATCAAACATCTGAAGGAACTTTTCCGCGTTGCGGTGCTTAGTCGTGGTTATAAACGTAAAAGCAGAGGATTTATCATTGCCGACCAACAGACTGCGATGCCAGAAATAGGAGACGAGCCCTATCAGATGAAACAGAAATTCCCCGATGTTACTGTGGCTGTCGACAAAAGTCGATGCCACGGCATCGAAGAATTGGTAAGCCGCGACAACAGTTTGGATGTGATTCTGTTAGATGATGCCTTTCAACATCGCTATGTCAAACCTGGCATCAACATCTTGTTAGTAGACTATCACCGACTGATTATCTATGATACCCTGTTGCCTGCCGGTCGACTGCGCGAGCCCCTTTCCGGCAAAGACCGTGCTGACATTGTGATAGTCACAAAATGTCCCAAGGACCTCAAACCAATGGAATATCGTGTGATTACCAAGGCCATGAATTTATATCCTTATCAGAGTCTTTACTTCACCTGCCTAGCATATGGAGCATTGCAACCTATTTTCGGAGGTGACTCACGACGCTTGGACGAACTAAAAAAGAATGAGCACATCCTGTTGCTGACTGGCATTGCATCACCCGAACAGATGATTCACGACTTAGAGCCTTACACCAAGCACCTCACTCCACTCACCTTCGCAGATCATCATCAGTTTAAGGCTAAAGACATCAAACAGATAAACGATACTTTCGCACAGATGCCCGAGCCTCGGTGCATCATAACGACAGAGAAAGACGCCACTCGTCTGCAGAACGCTGAGGGATTGAGTGAACTGGTGCGCAAAAGCATCTATACGCTACCCGTCAATATCCACTTCCTGCAAGACCAGGAAGATATGTTTAACCAATATATCATAGGCTATGTACGCAAAAATTCAAGAAACAGCATCTTGGTTAAAAGGAAAAATGACCACAAGTCCCAAGACGGCAATTATTCTGGGGACGGGTCTCGGACAATTAGCTTCCGAAATAACTGACAAGATTGAAATCCCATACACAGAAATTCCTAACTTTCCCGTATCTACCGTGGAGGGACATAGCGGCAAGCTGATATTCGGCAAGTTGGGAGGTATCGACATCATGGCGATGCAGGGACGCTTCCATTTCTATGAGGGCTATTCCATGAAGGAGGTAACTTTCCCTGTCCGCGTCATGTACGAACTGGGCATCAAGACGCTGTTTGTATCGAATGCAGCTGGCGGTATGAACCCTCATTTTAAGATTGGCGACTTGATGATTATCACCGACCATATCAACTTCTTCCCTGAGCATCCCTTGCGTGGCAAGAACTTCCCAACCGGTCCTCGCTTCCCCGATATGCACGAGACCTATGACAAAAAACTCATCCAACTGGCTGCTGACATCGCATTTGAGAAGAAGATACGCATTACCTACGGTGTCTATCTCGGACTGCAGGGACCCACCTTCGAGACACCTGCCGAATACAAGATGTTTCACCTGATGGGAGCCGATGCCGTAGGCATGTCAACCGTTCCTGAGGTCATTGTTGCCCACCACTGCGGCATTCGCACATTCGGAGTTTCCGTTATCACTGACTTAGGTGGTTTCGACAATCCCGTAGAGGTAAGCCATGAGGAAGTCCAGGAAGCAGCAAATGCCGCCCAACCCCGCATGACGGAGATTATGCGGGAAATGATTATCCGTTCTGAGAAAATTGAACATAACATATCAATTCAAAAAAATCAAGATCACCCCACAGAAGGATGGAAATAGCAAAATTAGGAGAATTCGGTCTCATCGACCGATTGACAAAAGATATTAAACCACAGAACGAATCCACGCGATATGGTGTAGGCGACGATTGTGCCGTACTCCATTATCCTGATAGCGAAGTACTCATCACCACCGATATGCTGATGGAGGGCGTTCATTTCGACCTCACCTATATCGATCTGGAACACTTGGGATGGAAATCGGCGATGGTGAACATCAGCGATATTTTTGCCATGAACGGTATTCCTCGCCAGATGACGGTCTCTCTGGCACTGTCGAAGCGCTTCAGTGTTGAAGACCTAGAAGCTTTTTACAGCGGTCTACGTATGGCATGCAACAAATGGAATGTCGACATCGTAGGAGGAGACACTACAAGCAGTTATACTGGTTTGGCCATCTCGATTACTTGCATCGGCGAAGCCCGCAAGGAGGACATCGTCTATCGTAATGGTGCCAAAGAGACTGACCTTATCTGTGTCAGCGGTGACCTAGGTGCTGCCTATATGGGACTCCAGCTCTTGGAACGTGAAAAGGCAATATACTATGAACAGGTAAATGAACTTCAGAAGAAAATTGCTGAAGCGAAAGCCAATAGCGACAGCCAAAAACTCTCAACGCTCAACTCTCAACTCTCAACTTTAGCTACACCTGACTTTGCCGGCAAAGAATACCTGCTGCAACGGCAGTTGAAAACCGAAGCTCGCGGCGACATCATTCAGCGGCTGCGCGAAGCCAATATCCGACCGACCTCCATGATGGACATCTCGGATGGCCTCAGCAGTGAACTGATGCATATCTGCAAGCAGAGTCATGTGGGCTGTCGCATCTTCGAAAAACAGATACCCATCGACTACCAGACGGCAGTGATGGCTGAAGAACTGAACATGAACGTCACCACATGTGCCCTAAACGGTGGCGAAGACTACGAACTGCTCTTCACCGTACCCATCGGCGACCATGAGAAAATCGAAGCAATGGAAGACGTAAAACTCATCGGCCATATCACCAAGGAAAGTCTAGGGCATATACTCGTCACTCGCGATGACCAAGAGTTCGAACTCAAGGCTCAAGGCTGGAATCCGCTATAAACTGACGGGGAGTCCTCCCCAATAATTTCTGGAATGCACGGCGAAAGGTTGAGATAGAGGCAAACCCACTTTCGTTGGCTATATATTCTAAAGTGTACTCTGGATGCTCTTTGAGCAAAGGTACACTTACTTTTTCTATTCTCAATTGATTGATATAGTCATAGAAAGTCTGCCCACGAACCTGGCTAAGATAACTGCTGACATAAGTACGATTGGATTACTACACCTAAATACAACAATTATGAAGAAAAACATCATCATGCTTTGTCTGTTGGCAATGACGTGTGTCGCTATCACAGCACAAGTGAAGAAAAGACCGACAGCTAAGAAACCGGCTGCCGCTGCCAAGAAACCGGTCCAGAGTAAAGTAAACGACAAGTTTGCTATCCTCCAGCTGGACGAGTGGGCAAACAACGGACTCTTTGAGGATGCGGAGAACATCTACATCCTCGACTATCCCAACGGGGAGTCCAACGCACTACGTGCCGTCAACAAGAAAACGGGAGAGATAAAGATTGTCATTCCCAAGAAGACTCGCCGCCGTGCGAAGATTCTCAGTGCAGGAGCAGACAGCACGAACCTTTACTTCCGACTTGCCGACATCGGTGTCGTCAAGTATAACGGAACAGACGTGAACACCTCTGAAGTGATTCTTCCAGAAGGAGCATGGAACGATCCTGCCATATTCCTGACCAAGGCACAGGAGCACAAACGGATTATCACCTCCCCCAGTGGACGTTATCTGGGATTGGTCAATAATGCCACCAACCTGATTATCGACCAGAAAGAGCACCGGGTCACTGGTTTTTACGATAAAGCAACAGACGGTCTGCTCAGCGAGAGAGGTACCCTCGTCTATATCAACGGAGATGAGATAGGAGCACTTCCCAAAGGACTTCCTTCCACCAGCAGCCGTGACAAGCGTAATGCCATCGGCAGCAAGATATGGAAGATGAAGGAGATCGGCAATGGTGGCGGAGGCGAGCTCTCCGGCATCTGGCGCGATGATGTCGACAGCATGATATACGTCGGCATGGGTGAACAGGTGATGCGATCACCGATGAAGAAGATGAAATGGGAGGAAGTCTATTGTCTGCCTGGCGAGAACAAGAAATTTACTCGTATTGCCTGTAACGGAAAACATGTACTCGCCATCACGGACAACTACCAAAAACATTTCTACGAGTGGAATAACAAGGACCTGAAGGGCGAGCCGAAGATCTCACAGGAACTCAGCACGGGCATCGAGGGTACATACGGCATGTTTGGCATGTTCGGAGAGATCAAGTTCAACCAAGTAGATTATCTGTATTGCGACTGGAACGGCAACTTCTGGATGCAGGAAGGCGACGGAAAATTCTACATCTATAACCCTGACGGTATCAAAGGGTTAGCAGCATTGAAAGGTAAACAGACAGAAAACAAACTCCCCGGGGAAGAATGATGATAAACCTTAATTATATAAATAACAATTATTATGAAACAGACAAGAATTCTATTCTCACTTGTCCTTGCACTCGTCAGTATGACGATCATGGCAGGCAACGTGACGGAAGAACAGGCGCTGACTATAGCCCGCCAGTTCATGCAGGGCAAATCGTTTCAGCAGAAGACTATGCGACGCGCACCAGCTATCGGTGACGACCAATTCTATGTGTTCAATGCCGATGGACAGAACGGTTTCGTGATTGTCAGTGCTGACGACCGTACCATACCTGTATTGGGATATGCCGACAAGGGTAGTCTGGAGTTGGACAAGCTCCCTGTCAATGCCCGCCAATGGCTGGAAAGCTATGCCGAGCAGATCAAGGCTTTGGGTGATGATGTCCAGACCAGCACACATCCCCGTCGTGTCTTAGGTGCCCCCGTGTCACCCCTGCTGACTTGTCAGTGGAATCAAGGAGCACCTTATAACCTGCAGTGTCCGTTGGACGGTGAGGACCATTGTGTCACTGGCTGTGTCGCCACCGCCATGGCACAGGTGATGTACTATCATAAATGGCCCCAAAGTGCAACGTCAGCCATACCAGCATATACAACCAGTACAAAAGGGTTGAATCTCTCTGAGCTGCCTGCCACCACTCTCAAGTGGAATCAGATGAAAGACAATTATACTTATGATGAGACTGGTGCTGCAGCCGATGCCGTAGCTGAGTTGATGCGCTATTGTGGACAGGCTGTGCAGATGGACTATACAAGTAATGAGTCGGGGGCAGGTGTCAGCGCCGGAAACCTCATCAACTATTTCGGCTATAGTAAGACGGCAAAGAACATAAGCCGCTCCAACTATACTACAACGGAATGGGAGACCATCATCTATCAGGAGCTTTCCAACAAACGTCCTGTACTGTATTCTGGAAATTCAGGCTCTGGCGGTCACCAGTTCGTGATCGACGGGTACGACAACAAGGGACTCTTCCATGTCAACTGGGGATGGGGAGGCTATTCCGATGGACATTTCGTGCTGTCAGTACTCAATCCTGAGGGACGAGGTATCGGAGGCGGAATATCTGAAAACGGTTACACCAGGGGTCAGAATGCCATTATCGGTGTACAGCCTGACCATGGGGAGCCTGCCGCAAAACCAGATATCTTCTACATGAGCCAGTATAATACATACCAGTTCACCCGTAGCAGCTCCACACACGACTTCACCAATGTCGCAGTAAATGGCTGGATTGGTTTCTGGGGAGAAGGAAGTATTACCGTTGACCATGCATGGGCACTCTGCAAGGGCGGTAATCTTCTCAAGATTCTCGACACAAAAAAAGACATAACGATCAATCAGGGATATTTTTCTTATGCCAACGCTAATCTCTCCTTTGGCGCTAACCTTGACAATGGTATCTATGAGCTGCGCCAGATGTACCGCTATCCCGGAGAGACAGAATGGAAAAAATGCGAGTTCTATGATGACAATATCCTCCTTGCGGAGATCAGTGGCAACAACCTCACCCTGAAAAATTCTTCAGATTTAGAGAAGACCATTAAGATTAACAAGGTGACAGTGAATGGAGTCAAGAAGACGGGACGTAACATGTCGGCAGTGATCAACTGGACGAATAACGGCTATAACAACGAGACCCCATTCTATGTATGGCTTGGCACTAACTCTGATTTCGTAGCCGCGGCATCATCATACCTCGAAAACGGAAAGACGGAAGACATTGAGATTGCCTTCACCTCAAAGGTTGCAGGAACATTAACGCTTGCCATCTCCACGGACTACAACAAACAGAACATTGTCTACCAGACAAACATCACCATTGAGCAATCACTTCCTCAGGAACTCCAAACAGACTTGTCGATCGAAGGTGCGAAGAATAATACTATTGAGGGCACTACCATCAATGCCACAGCCAGCTTTAAGAATACAGGAAATAATACGTATAACGACCAGATAATATTCTATCTGCAACAGATTGATGATGACTGGAATTATATTGGGGACCCGGTTGAGGTTATTAAAGACATCAACCTTGCTGTAGGCGAACAAACACAAGTCACTGCTCAGTTCCCAGACTTGATAGCTGGCGCCCAATATTACCTTACCGTTTACTACTTCTCATCAGGTATTGTTTACTGGGGCAACAGCACGACATGTACTGTCGGCAAAGTATTGGTTCCGGCAGATATGTCTTTCTCTCTGAACGTGACCAACGCCAAGTCAGACTACACCATTGAAGGGACATCGATTAAGACAAATGTTGTTCTCAAGAATAACAGCACTTACGACTATAATGAGAAGATTGAAGTAGCTGCGTGGTACGACAGCAATGATAGCTATGTATACATGGAGAATTACGTGACCATCAAGGATGTACAAATACCAGCAGGTCAGCAGAAGACACTCTATAACGTCGAAATTCCTAATCTGACGATAGGCAGGTCATATTACCTTTCCGTGACTTACTACTCTGAAGGCGTTAGCGTGCAAAAATGGGATTGGTACAACAAGTACACCCTAGTGACTCCCACAGCCATCAACACTGTCAAGACAGACCAACGGACAGATGCCCCTCGCTACAACCTCCGTGGACAGCGGGTATCTGCCAACCATAAGGGCATTATCATCCTGAATGGCAAGAAGTATCTGGTGAAATAGTGCAAAATTTGAGCAAAACGAAAAATAATCCGTCAAAAATTTGGTGGATTATTTTTTTTATTGTACCTTTGCACCCGCAATCAAGAGGATTGCTTGAAAGAAACATAATGATGGTGCCTTAGCTCAGTTGGTAGAGCATCGGACTGAAAATCCGTGTGTCCCCGGTTCGATTCCTGGAGGTACCACTCCTCCTTTCATTATGAAGCCCCTGTCTTAGAGATTTCTCTAGCAGGGGCTTTTACTTTTTTACTAATAAGGTATTCGTGTGCATGAGAAGCCTTATTTATATCTCAGACAGAGCATGGTCAGGTCGTCGTTAGGTTCTGCTCCTTGACGATGTTGCTCAACCAATTCGGTCATGGTATCAATCACTTCATGGGCAGAAGTATATGAATGTTGTTGCATAACTTCCAGCAGACGATCATCGCCAAACTGTTCCTGTTGAACGTTTTCAGCCTCGTTGAGGCCGTCAGTATAGACAAAGAGCATCGTATTGCGTATGTCCTCCATCACTTCGCCCACAAACTCGATATCAGGGAAGAGTCCAATGACAGCATTACTCTCCATTTCCAGGAATCGTGCTTTCTGACTGCCACACTCCACCACAGGAGCATTATGTCCACAATTGCAGAATTCCAGTCGTCCAGTCTTCAGTTCCAGTTTGCCGATAAACATGGTGACAAACATGCCACTCTCGTTATCGCTTGTCAACTCATTATTCATATAGGTAGCTATCTCTGATGGCTCAGTACGGAATTTAGCCATAGCCCGGAACAGACGGATAACCTGTGCCATGAAGAGGGAAGCAGGCACACCCTTGCCACTGACATCGCCCACACAGAAATACAGATGCTGATCGTCAATGAGTTGAACGTCATACAGGTCGCCACCCACCTGTCGGGCTGGTGTCATCGTGGCAAAGAGATCCAGGTGGTCGCAAGTCGGGAACACATTGGGTACCATTGACATCTGGATATTACGAGCTATTCGCAGTTCACTTTCAATACGCTCTTTGGCTGTAGTGGTTTCCTCCAATTGGTCGTAAGCCTCCTGCAATTGGGTGTTAGCTTTCTTAAGTTTCTTGGCCGCACGATGGCGTAACACCAAGAATACGCCAAGTGCCACGATAATGACGAAAGCAATACCAACGGCATACCAGAACTGCATCTGATGGCGATGGAAGCGCAGTTCGTCGAGTTCCGTCATGGTATCCATCTCACTCAACTGTTGGCGTAACTGCCCCATACGGTCGTTGCTACGCATATCAATCATCGGGCGCAACAGATTGTAAGCCTCCTCAGAGCGTCCCAGTTTGTGGAGTATCTCCGTACGAAGCAATCCCCACCCCCATTGCAAACCTGAATTATTGGCCAGTGGTTTCATGCGGTCAGTGGTGGTCAAAGCCAAAGCATAGTCACCCTTCGCCTTATAATATTCCGCAATAGCACGAAGTGCTTCATATTCATTCTGCTCATCGTTGTTAGCCATTTTAGCTATCAACCGGTCAACCATCTTACCAGCTTTCGTCAGTTGCCCACGTCGTACCTCCATCAAAGTCTCGGCATTTAAGAGATTGTCATGATAGGTGCGATAAATAAGTGTGGCCGTATCGCCCCATTCGAAGCTACGAATCAAAGGTTTTGCCACTTTTATCATAGCGGCCTCCTCTTCATAATTGCCTGTCAATTCCAACGTATAGGCATAATGATACAACAAGGCAATGCTCTCGCGAGTCATCGGATATCGGCGCAGGATGCTGAAGGCTTCACGCATCTGACGAAGAGCCGCCTCATGGTCACCGATAAAACCATAGAGCCACGCTATTTGAGCCATCACGATGCCTCGTCCATAGTTATGTTCCTGATCGCGAGCAAACTCATAGAGTTTTCTGCATTCGCGCAGACCTGTCATCATCTGTCCCTGATACATCACCTTCGAAGTCGTACAGAGAGTAGCTATATAATAATAATGATCCCACTGTTCATGTTCAGAGAAATAAGCCAATGCCGCATCTTTCTCCGCCTGCAACTGATTGATTGAGTCACGCAACGAGAGCTCCACCAGTCGATTATAGATTGAATCACCCTTTTCTTTGTCCTGACGATTAGCTGACACCTCTACCGCCGACAGACACAGACATATCAATATCAACAATTGTTTCATCATCAAAGTTTTACGTTTTCGGATGCAAAGTTACAAAACAATTTGATTTTTTCTACATAAAGGGCTGAGTATTCAAAAAAACTTTGTACCTTTGACATATAAAATATGTCGAAAGTACTCACGTTCGAAAAAAAAGAAATAAATTTCTTTGTTTTGTGCTCACTTAATCGTACCTTTGCCGCATAAAACAACTGAATAGCAATGGGAATTATTATTGGAATTGATGTGGGTATATCCACCACGAAGATTGTAGGACTGCGCAACAAGCGTGTGGTTTCACCTATCCGTATTACTGCTGCCGACCCAGTGACATCGCTCTATGGGGCTTTCGGCAAATATCTACACGACAACAAAATATCGCTGCAGGATGTCGAACAGGTAATGGTAACAGGAGTGGGGGCTTCTTATATCAACGAGCCCGTTTACGGACTGCCTACCCAGAAGACTGATGAGTTTATAGCCGACGGTCTGGGAGCTCGCTTTGAGAGTGGTCTCGACAAGGCAATTGTGGTGTCAATGGGTACTGGTACGAGTTTTGTGCAGTGCGAAGGCGATGAGATTCGCCATATCGGAGGTCTCGGTATCGGAGGCGGAACGCTGCAAGGCTTGGCCCGCGTGATGCTGAACACCCGTGATCCGAAACAGATTCAGAGTCTGGCCATACAGGGCGACATCCGCAACATCAATCTGCAAATCGGTGACATCTCCACCCATCCGTTGCCAGGACTACCTATGGACGCTACCGCATCACTATTCTCAAAGGCGCAGTATAACGCACCCAAGGAAGACATTGCCCTTGGCATCATCGTGATGGTATTGCAAACCATCGGTTCAGCTGCTATTCTGTCGGCACTGAACACAGGTATCAAAGACTTTGTGTTAATCGGCAATCTGACGCTCTATCCAGAATGCAAAGAAGTGTACCCCATGCTCGAACGAATCTATGACGTACACTTCCACATTCCCAAGTACTCTGAATTCTGCACCGCTATCGGTGCTGCCTTGAGCTACAAGGGCTAAGACGGTTTGTGCTTATCGAATTTATGGAGGAAGTAGTTGAATGCCTCCAGTCCTGCTAATACCATCAGCGTACTGCCGATGGAAATTATGTACATGCCTACACCACAGGCCAGACCGATAGCTGCCGTTACCCATACGCCAGCCGCTGTAGTAAGTCCACTAACGATATTCTCCGTTTTGCGGAAGATAATGGTACCTGCACCGATAAAACCGATACCGCTTACCACCTGAGCTGCAATACGCGATACATCCCAACGCTGTAAATCATGATACATGGCATCGCCGAATCCGTAAGCCGACACAATCATAAACAAGGCAGAACCCATAGCCACCAGAAAGTGGGTTCGGAAACCGGCTTCCTTCGATCTGTATTCGCGTTCCAAGCCTATCAATCCTCCTAAAAGGGCAGCACAAAAAAGGCGCAACAAGAATTCTACTTCCATATTCATACGCAAAAATTTTTCAGCAAAAATACAAATTATTCCCCAAACAAACAAGATATTCAAAAAAAAACCTTAACTTTGTCAGCGATTAAGTAACTAAAGACAAAGATATGTTTGGATTAGGAATGACCGAGATTCTCGTTATCGCCCTCATTGTCCTGTTACTGTTTGGAGGCAAGAAGATTCCCGAGCTGATGAAAGGATTGGGCAAAGGTGTAAAGAGTTTCAAGGACGGTATGAAAGAGGTGGACGATAAGGAAGTGAAGAGTGAAGAGTGAAGAATTAAAAGTACCAACAGCAGACAAAACTTTCTGGGATCACCTCGATGAACTGCGCTCCACGTTGTTTCGCATATTAGGTGCTGTGGCTCTTTTCGGCATTGTTGCATTCGTCATGAAAGACGAGTTGTTTGCCGTGGTCTTGGCTCCCCGTTCGAGTGATTTCATCACCTATCATTTATTAGGTGTTGATGACTTCAGTATCCACCTGATGAACACGGGACTCACCGAACAGTTCATGATCCACATGCGGACAGCGATGTATGCCGGACTACTCGTTGCTTCACCTTATATACTATACGAGCTCTTTCGCTTTGTGTCACCAGGCCTCTACGACAACGAACGCCGCTATGCCGTGTGGATTGTGGGAGCCGCTTATCTGATGTTCATCATCGGTACGTTGGTCAACTACTTCATCGTATTTCCCTTTACGGTCCGTTTTCTGGGCACCTATCAGGTTTCGCCCGATGTGGCTAATATGCTGACATTACAGTCGTATGTCGACACGCTGTTGGGAATGAGTCTGGTAATGGGACTGGTGTTTGAGCTACCCGTAGTTTGTGCCCTGATGGGACGCATGGGGCTCATCAACGGACAACTGATGTCTACCTATCGGCGTCATGCTTTAGTAGCGATACTGATTGTGGCTGCCGTCATTACCCCAACCACCGATGCGTTTACGCTCTTCGTGGTGGCACTGCCTATTTATCTGCTCTATGAACTGAGCATTCTCATTGTGAGAGGAATAAGAAATTAAACTATACAAAATACTTTATGTTAAGAAAAATTCGTATTGCACTGGCAGCCGTGACTTTTTTCTGTATCACTTGGCTGTTTGTCGACTTCACAGGAACGGCATCCGACATTGCCTGGATCAGGTGGTTGCCGAAAATGCAACTGTTAGAGGTCATTCTGGCACTCAACGTGGTAGCACTGGTGTTCCTAGTAGTAATGACACTCATTTTCGGACGTATTTATTGCAGTGTCATCTGCCCGCTGGGTATCCTACAGGATATCTTCGGATGGTTTGGTAAGAAAGTGAAGAAGAACCGTTACACCTTCTCGAAAGCTATTTCGTGGTTGCGCTATGGCGTTTTGGCATTGGGTGTTGGCAGTTTACTCTTAGGTGTTGGCAGTGTTGTACAGTTGCTCGCCCCCTACTCTGCTTTCGGTCGTATCGCCACCACACTGTTGCAACCGCTCTATAAGATGGGCAACAATGTGCTGGCCAATATCTCAGAATATTACGATAACTACGCTTTCTACGATGTAGAAACGGGATTGCCCAACAACACCACCGTTCTGCTCATTGCCGCTATCACACTGGTGGTATTAGCAGTCCTGGCTTGGCGCAACGGTCGTACATATTGTAATACGATCTGTCCTGTTGGCACACTGCTCTCGTTCCTCAGCCGTTTCTCATTCCTGAAGATTCAGTTCAATGCCGATAAGTGCAAGAACTGTTCGCTCTGTACGAAGAACTGCAAAGCCTCCTGCATCGATTTCAAGAACCATGAGGTTGACTATAGCCGCTGTGTGGTTTGTGGCGACTGCATGGAAAGTTGCAAGTTTGGAGCGTTGGAATATGGTCGGAGTAATCAGAATAATCAGAATTCCCCTATTGACCCCAGCAAGCGCAGTTTCCTGCTGACATCAGCCATCATGGCCACAGCAGCCATGGCTCAAGAAACCAAGACGACAGATGGCGGACTGGCTGAGATTGAAGATAAGGTGGCCCCTGAGCGCCAGACTAAGCTGACGCCTCCAGGTTCGCTGTCAGCAGCCAATATGCAACAGAAATGTACCGGTTGCCAGCTCTGTGTATCGGAGTGTCCTAACCACGTGTTGCGCCCAGGCACCGACTGGCTATCCATCATGCAGCCCACCATGTCGTATGAATTAGGCTATTGTCGCCCTGAGTGCACCCGCTGTTCGGATGTTTGTCCCGCTGGTGCTATCAAACCCATCACGAAAGAACTGAAGTCATCAATCCAGATTGGTCATGCCGTATGGGTGAAGAAGAACTGTATTCCACTGACCGACGGCGTGTCGTGTGGCAATTGTGCCCGCCACTGTCCTGTGGGAGCCATTGAGATGGTGCCCTCCGACCCTGACGACGAGGAGTCACTGAAGATTCCCGTTGTCAACGAAGCCCGTTGTATTGGTTGTGGCGCGTGTGAGAATCTGTGTCCTGCACGCCCATTCTCAGCTATTTATGTAGAAGGACACGAAGTGCATAAGGAGGTTTAATATGACAAAGAAAGATATATCACGACGCTCATTCCTCAAGCTATTGGGAGGAGGCGCATTGGCTACTGCCGCTGTTATGACAGGCTGTAAGTCGAAGAAAGATATCAAGGCCGTTCAGGAGTATGCCAAACAGGTGGAACCGTCTGTAGGCAAGATGACCTATCGTATCAATCCAAATACCAAGGACAAGGTGTCGCTGCTGGGCTATGGTATGATGCGACTGCCATCAAAGACGGAGAATGAAGACGATTACGATCAGGAAATGATCAACCGTCAGGTGGATTATGCCATCGAGCATGGTGTTAACTATTTCGACACGTCACCTGTCTATTGCCAAGGTAAATCGGAAGCCTGCACAGGTATCGCACTCAGTCGCCATAAGCGCAGCGAGTATTTCGTGGCTACCAAACTGTCGAATTTCAACCCTGCTGCGCAGACGCGTGAAGGCAGCATCGCCATGTATCGCAAATCGATGAAAGACCTGCGGGTAGATTATATCGACTACTACCTGCTGCACGCAATCGGTGGCGGTGGTATGGAGAATCTGCATCAGCGCTATCTCGACAACGGTATGCTCGACTTCCTGGTAGAGGAACGCAAGGCCGGTCGTATCCGTAACCTCGGTTTCTCGTATCACGGCGATATTGCCGTATTCGACTATCTGCTCTCACAACACGATAAGTACAAATGGGACTTCGTGCAGATTGAACTAAACTATCTGGACTGGGAATATGCCAACGAGATCAACGACCGCAATACCGATGCCAGCTACCTCTATGCTGAACTGGAGAAACGAGGCATCCCTGCCGTCATCATGGAACCTTTGCTGGGTGGCAGATTGGCTAACCTGCCTCAATATCTCGCCACCGAACTGAAGAGGCACGACCCAGACCGTAGTATCGCTTCTTGGGCTTTCCGCTATGCCGGAACCCCAGAGGGGGTATTGACCGTGTTAAGCGGTATGACCTACATGGAACACTTGAAAGACAATCTGCTCTCCTACTGTCCACTGAAACCTCTTAAGCCTGAAGAAATGAAATATCTGCAAGAGGACATTGCCAAACAGATTGTAGGACTGTCCAACATTCCCTGCAACGACTGTAAGTATTGTATGCCCTGTCCTTATGGTATTGACATCCCAGCTATCTTCGTACATTATAATAAATGTAAGAACGAGGGCACCCTACCACGCGACAAAGGCGACAAAGACTATCGTGAGATGCGCCGCAACTACCTGATTGGGCTCGACCGTGCCGTACCCAAGTTACGTCAAGCCGACCACTGCATCGGCTGTGGACAATGCGAGCCCCACTGTCCGCAGAACATCCGCATTCCTCGCGAGTTGCGGAGAATAAGCGATTTCGTGGAAGCACTGAAACAAGACAAGCTGGAACGTCCGAAAGACGCATAAGCATCATAAAAGCCCTCGGCAACAACCGAGGGCTTATTCTTTATTTGACAGTAAAGTCTATCGTTTGCAGGTCTTTGGCGAGCGAAGAGGTTCCATAGAGAATCTGATAGTGTCCTGATTTCGTAGCTAATTCATCTATCATTTCATCGTAGTATTCGAAAGCTTCGCTATCCAGTGTAACTTGAGCGATACCTGTCTCCCCTGGTTTCAGCGTAAGTTTCTGGAAACCCTTCAGTGCTTTAATGGGTGCACCAGGGTCGTTCAATGCTTTCACATAAACCTGCAGGATTTCGCAGCCCTCACGCTTTCCCGTATTCTTCACCGGCACTGTCAGGGTTACCTGTCCGTCCTTCTTCATCGACTTAGCAGAGAGTTTACCCTTACCTACACTGAATGTAGTGTAGCTCAATCCATATCCGAAAGCATACTGAGGCTCACCCGTAAAGTAGCGATAGGTGCGGTTCTTCATCGAATAGTCGAGGAAATCAGGCAGATCGTCGTTCGAGCGGTAGAAAGTGACGGGCAGTTTGCCACTTGGGTTATAGTCACCGAAGAGCACTTCTGCCAATGCCTTCGAGCCACCTTGTCCGGCATACCATGCCTGAAGCAGCGCATCATACTGTCCTTCTACACTGCCAAAAGCGATAGCAGAACCAGAACAGTTGACGAAGATGACAGGACGTCCTGTGGCATGCATGGTACGCAACAGTCGCTGTTGTACTTTAGGCAGTTCGATATCTGCCTTGTCGCCGCCTTCACCTTCCATCTGTGCAGAGATACCGCCGATGATAATGATGGCATCAGCCGACTTCACAGCCTCAGCCAGCGGAGCAAAGTCTATCAGATTACGTTCACAGATATCACCACGCAACATAGCAAACTGACCGTCGCCACGGCGGTATTCTATCTCTACGTCATACACCTCGCCTTCCTTCACAGGGAATGACTGATAGTTCATAGAACGATGGAAATAGCCTCCCTGAGGCAACGATGGTTTAGCTTTCTCGATGACCTTGCCATTCACCTTGATGACATATCCGTTATCAGAAGTCAGCGAATACTTCATCTCACCTGTAAAGGTTGACTTATACTTACCGCTGACACGCACTGACAGCGAATCATTGTTGACACCCTCTGCAAAGCCCCACGCGCCAAAGGTGGTGAAAGCCAAATCCTTGTAATAACCAGTCTTCACCGGTTCGCCTTTCAGTTCCTTGTTATTCCAGAACTCCACATAGACGCCCTTGCCGTCGTTGAAGTCTGCCAGATGGTGAATGGTTGCATATTCATCATTCAACTCACATGCTTTCTGATAAATAACCTTGGCCCCAGGCACAGCAGCCTTGATGCCCTCTAACAGTGAGTGGGTATGAGCTTGAGTCGGCGTACCACCATAGTTACCATTCAGCATAGCGGCATCATCGGCATTAGGACCAATGACTGCCAGTGTCTTGATCTGCTTTGAGAGAGGCAGTACATGACCCTTATTCTCCAACAGCACCATCGACTCACGTGCTGCCTGCACTGCCAACTCGTTGTTTTTTTCACTACTGATGACATCGGCACCCAACTTAGCCCATGGCAGGCGATCGGCTGGGTCGAACATACCCAGTTCGAAACGTCCCATCAATGTCTTACGCAGATGCTGATCCAAATCCGCCTCCTTGATGAGTCCTTTCTTCAAACCTTCCTCCAACGACATCATTACCTTACCACACTCCAGGTCGGTGCCATTCAGAATGGCATCAATGCTGGCCGACAACCCATCCTTATGGGTCTCATGTTGCCCTTTCGTATAGAAATTATTGATGGCGTCGCAATCTGTCACCACCAGTCCGTCGTACCCCCATTTGTTGCGCAGGATGTCTATCAGCAAACGGTCACTGGTGCAACAAGGTTTTCCTTCAAAGCGCTGATAGGCACACATCACCTCACGCACATTACCTTTCTTCACCAATGCCTTGAAAGCAGGCAGATAGGTTTCCCACAAATCACGATTCGTAGGCTCTACATTCATCGAGTGGCGCAGGGGTTCCGGTCCACTGTGCACGGCATAGTGTTTGGCACAGGCATGTGTCTTGAAATAATGGCTGTCATTTCCCTGCATACCCAATACTGTCTGCACACCAAGTACAGCATTCATATAGGGATCTTCGCCACAGGTTTCCTGTCCGCGCCCCCAGCGAGGGTCACGGAAGATATTGACATTGGGGCACCAGAAAGTAAGTTCGGGGTTGCCTGGATAGTAGATGACACCCATCGGCACGTTGAAGATGTTATGGTTGCTTCTATTCCAATTTGCACGAGCCTCATCCGAAACTGTAGAAAAGACATCGTAGAAGAGTTGGGCATTAAACGCAGCCGCCATACCGATAGGTTGCGGATAGACGGTATACCCCTCCTGACGGACGCCATGACAGGCCTCGCTCCACCAGTTGTAGGATGGAATTCCGAGGCGATCGACCGAGGCAGATTTGTTCATCATCAGTCCCACCTTCTCCACTGGTGTCAATAGCGAAATCAGATTCTCCACACGTTCCTGATAAGGCAGGTCAGGATTCTGGAACGGATACTTATACTGTGCTGACACCTCGACGGTCAGCAGGATGGTGAATGCTAATAGTATTTTTTTCATAATCAATAGGAGTTATTTCTTCAGACTAACGAGTAATTTCACTAAAGCTCTGCGACGTTGCGACCATGTGGGGAAATCGTCGGCGCGCAGGGTATGCACCCTGAGATCGGACATCTGCGGAGCATGTTTCATGAACTCAAGTGTACTGGTGGTGATAACACAAGGCACCGTCTTGCCATCGGCCAGCAAACGGTCAGCAATGGCATCGGCGCCTCCCACCTTAAACCAGCTCTCCATCGTGTCGTCCTTGCCAGGCACAAGTTGGATGAACGCAGGACGTGTGGGCTGCGCAGGCATGGCCGTCATATACCACGCTTCCTGTCTTTCCACATCATACCCCACCCTGCCATGAGCGATGTCGCCTTGCGATGCATAATTGAAAGGTGACTGCGGATTGTCAGCGATGCTATACTTAAAGCCCTTATCTGGAGAAAGATACATGTTCTGAGGATCAGCCACACGCATACCATCTACAACGAAGCAATACTTGAAAGTTTCAAACAGACAATCGGTTAGTGTGATGCTCCACACGCCAGCCTCGTCTTTCTCCATTTTCTGTGGTTCTGGCATAATCTCACTTTCTAACATCACCTGCTGTGCCTCTGGAGCCTTGAACCGGAACGTGATACCCTGTTCGGTGTATTCGGGAGATACGAGGGGTTTGGGAAACATACGTGCCATCACTCCTGGCGTAAACTGCTGTTCTTTTCCTGTGGCGGCAGGTGCGGGCTGAGCATTACTCATAGCTTCTTCTGATGCTTTCTTGTTGAAGAGCAGAGGCAATGTCTTGCTCAGGAAATATTTGGCATTCATCCATGTGTGTCCAAACTTATCGTCGGTAAACACCTTAACAGAACAGATGCCTTTTTTATCAAGAAACTCCATGTAGTCGCGCGCATTACCATAGAGGAAGTCGTCTGTTCCCACACCTAACCAGAAGAGATTGATTTTCTTGTTGGTAGCAACAGCATCATCATATACCTTGGGGATATCCATCGAGGTAAACGAACTGTAGGAACAGAGATACGAGAATTTGTCAAGGTTGGCTAATCCATTGTAAAGTGCCTGATTCCCGCCACGCGAGAAACCACCGATAGCCCTGTGGTCGGCATCATTCTTGGTGCGATAGTTCTTTTCGATATAAGGCATCAGGTCATTGATGAGGTCACGGCTGAACACATCGCCTCCGAAATTGGTCATAGGCATTTTCAGGCTGTCGCTCTTCACAGGCAGCAACTTATAAGGATTACCATATGGCAACACAACAATCATCTCTTTGGCAGCTTTCTCAGCCAACAGATTGTCGAGAATATAATTCACGCGACCTACCTTGTAATACACTTCTTCAGTATCTGTCGTACCACTGATGAGATAGAACACAGGATAACGTTTCTCCCTATCCATCATATACGTGGGCGGTGTATAGACAACAGCAGAATTTGTCCCTCCCAGACTCTTAGAATAGTAGTGGATGTACTCCAACCGTCCGTGGGGCACCTGTCTGATGTCATGTGCTAACGAACCCTGTCTGGCGGGTATCTCCAGCAGACTGTTTTTAAAGCCTTCGTTAGGGAAATACTGTGCATTCTTCGGATCCATGACACTCACACCATCCACAATGAAGCAGTAGGGATACATATCAGAAGCTGCAGGCCCTACTGTCACCGTCCATAGACCAGTCCGTGCATCACGCTTCATCTCTTTTCGGCCTGCAAATTGTACATCTACCAATACCTGTTTGGCATGTTCGTTTTGGTAATTGAAGGTAACGGTACCGTCGGCATGGCATACCACCGACTGGAAGTCGGTTGATGACTGCGCCCAACCACAAACAGCCATCATTACGGCAATCATAACGAATAGTTTCCTAAGTTTTTCCATAATTGTAATAGTTGATGAAATTTACTGCAAAGGTAATAAAAATTTTTCAAACAGGGGACATTTTAAGTTAACATTTTATAATATTTGCACATTGTGATTTACATTTCTGTATTCTGTTCGTCCATTTAATAAATTTATTACCAACATTCAATGATGTATTTTATGAGAATAGTTTTTTTGTGTCTCTCCCTATTGATGACATGCAGTATGTCAGCTCAGGAACTCCGATTGAACGATTTGGAGTATTTCGAGCGCCAAGGAGTCAATGTATTGGTGTTCAGCAACAGTTTCAATGGTGGTTTCAATGACGAAAAAAACTCGGGTATAGAGATTATCCATCACGGCGTGCGTACGGTACAGGGTGGTGCTATCCGCTTAAATAACACACCTGAGCAATGGGACTTAGTGCCCAAAATGACATCACGCAAAGTTAACAAAGAGAAAGGCTCTATCGAAGTAGCACTGCGCTACGACGACTACGACTTTGACAGTCGTGTGATAGTGACTGCCAAAGGGAAAGCAGTTGAAATTGCGGTCTATCTGGACAAGCCTGTTCCTGCTGCTCTGGCTGGCGAAGCTGGATTCAACATCGAGTTTTTACCATCGCAGTATTGGCAGAAGACCTACGTGATGGACGGTCGGCTGAACCGTTTTCCACGCTATGCGGCCAGTCAGACCATTACACGCCCCAATAGCGAGAAGCCCAGACAATTCAAGGGTTTCAAGACCTATGATGACCGCGGCACCAACCGCTTTGTCGATCCACTGCCTATGGAGTCAGGCCATGATTTGATAGTGGCGACGGATGCACCTGAGCGCATGATTCGTATCAGCAGCGAGGATGCGGAACTCAAGCTCTACGACGGACGCATGTTGGCACAGAATGGGTGGTACGTATTGCGCAGTGTATTACCAGCCGGAAAAACAGGCAAGGTTTTCACATGGACCATTGAGCCTCACGCCATTCCGGGATGGATTCGCGAACCTAACATCGGCTTCTCACAGGTGGGTTACATTCCCGAACAGCCTAAGGTTGCTGTCATAGAGCTCGACAAACAGAATGCCGTCAAGCCTACGGCTTCGCTCTGGCGCATCAAGACGGACGGCACAAAGGAGAAGGCATTCGAAGGTGCTGTCAAGGAATGGGGTAATTACTTTAAATATAATTATGTGAAGTTCGACTTTTCCAGCGTTCGCGAACCTGGTGTCTATTATATCCAATATGGTGATACGAAGACGAACGATTTCCTCATTGACAAACATGTGTATGACAAGATAACGGATGCCACTACTGACATCTGGATTCCCATCCATATGAACCACATGTACGTGAACGAGGGCTATCGCACGTGGCATGGCGAGCCCTTCAAGGAGGGGTATTTGCAGGCTCCACCCAGCGACCACTTCGATTTGCACTCACAGGGAGCTACTACAGATACGAAATACAAACCTTTGGAACTCATTTCAGGACTGAACGTTGGTGGTTTCTTTGATGCTGGCGACTTTGATATCGAGACAGGGTCAAACATTAATGTCGTACAGAACTTGGTGCGTGCATGGGAGCTTTTCAAACCTCAGCGCGACGAGACCTTTGTCAGTGAACAGCAACGCTATGTCGATCTGCACCGTCCTGACGGCACGCCCGACATCCTCCAGTTTATCGAGCATGGCATGCTGAACCTCGTGGCTCAGGCAGAACAGATAGGCCACATGGCACAGACTCTGTCCAATTCCGTTCTCGACAACTACCACCATCTGGGCGATGCAGCCTCCATTACCGACGGACTGCACTACGACCCCAGTCTGAAACCCTACGAAGTTTCTGCTGATGGCAAGCGCAGTGGTACGCCCGACGACATGTGGGCTTTCACCACTCGCAATGCAATGCTCGACCAACAGGCTGCTGGCGTATTCCTCTCTGCAGCACGGGCACTGACGGGTTATAACGACAAATTGGCACAGCGGGCTCGCAAACAGGCCGAGCGACTGCATTCCGAAGCTTCCAATATGCCTAACCGTCGCCATTTTGATGTTTGGAAAATGCTCGACACACCACAGGCGGAAGACTGGATGCATGGTAATGGTTTTGTGTATGCCCTGCAAGCAGCCTTCGACTCCATCCCCCTGAAAGATGCAGCCTATAAAGAGCGTCTGCGCCCCTACGTGGTGAAATTCGATAAGTATATCAAAGACTTCGACAAGGACAACCCATACGGTGTACCCATCGGACTGGGCAACTGGGCAGGTGTCAACATGGTACTTAATTTCGGCATCGCCATCAACTACGCCCACCTTTTCTTTCCCGAAATCATCAGCAAGGACGAGATCTACCGTGTAGCCAACTGGCTCTATGGCTGTCACCCCTATCACAACTATTCGTTTGTGGCTGCCGTTGGTGCCGCCCGTCCCAAGGCAGTGTTCTATGGCAACAACCGCGCTGATTTTTCGTTCATTCCAGGTAATGTGGCACCAGGTTTGCTTTTCCGCAAGCCCGACCACTTCGAGAACTTCGACGACTGGCCCTTCCTTTGGGGACAGAACGAGGGAACCATTGCTGGCAACACCCAGTATGTCATTTTCGGTTCTGCTTTCAAAAACGTAGTCAAAAAGTAATATGAAGAAATATTTTTTTATCATTTCAATAGCCCTGCTGTGCTCTCAAGCAGCAGGGGCAGAAGTTCCAGTGATCCAAAACCAAGGGGATTCTCTCTTTACTATCCAAATGGATAGTGTCGCCATGACCATTGATGTTAATGGCGGGAAAATCCGATCTTTTCGCTATGGCGACCGTGAAATGCTATCACAATTGCCGTGGCCCAATGCGTTTGGCAGTACGTTCTGGACGAGTCCTCAGAAAGAGTGGTATTGGCCACCCGTTCCGGAATACGACAACATGCCCTACGCTGTCAAACAGCGCAAATCATCCCTTGTGATGACGAGCCAAGTGCCTCGTACACACCAGTATCGCATCACCAAGGAGTTTTATGTTGACCCTACCGATACTGCCTTCGTTGTCAGCTATACTATCACGAATGTTTCACCTTTGGAACGCAAAGTGGCTCCATGGGAAATCACTCGTGTAGTCAATGACGGTGGATGTATTTACTTCGATGCAGACCTTGAAGACATTACGCCTGCCGGTCTGATGGATTTCAAGGAAAAAGATGACTTCGTATATTACCAACCTGACACCAAACCCACTAACCGAAAAATCAATGCTGACGGTGAAGGATGGTTAGCCTATCAAAATCACGGACTGATACTCATGAAGCGTTTCCAGAATCTTGAAGAAGATCAACCAGCACCCAATGAAGCAGAAATTCAAGTCTATGTCAATCGTGGTAAGACCTACATCGAATTAGAGAGTCAGGGAGCCTACACTTCTCTGAAGCCAGGCAAATCCCTCACCTGGGCCGTTCGATGGTATCTCCGTCCTATAGGGGATGCCTGTTTTCAATAATAACCTAAAAAACACAAAGAAATGAGTATAATGAATTTCAAACGAATCTTATTGGTAACTATGACACTCCTTACTATGACAAGTACTGCCGTAGCAGGAAAGTACAAAAACTTTAAGGTATCGACCTATATCCGTGCACAGGATGTGGCACGCATGGAGGACGACAAATTCATGAATCAGACTTGGGAAACGGTGAGCAGTCAGGTGGATTTGGACAAGATCTATCTGGAGACGCATCGTGATGCTTTTATCGTACCAGAGAAGACACTGCTCAAGGTGAAGAAATTTTTCCAAAGCAAGGGATTGGAAATTGGTGGCGGTATTACCTTCACCCGTTCTGAACCTTCTGATTTCGAGACGTACAGCTATGCCCGTCCCGAAGAGCGTGAACAGGTGAAACACATCTCAGAATATACGGCAAAATTCTTCGATGATTTTATTCTTGACGACTTTTTCTTCATCGACTTGAAGAATGATGACGAGATTGCTGCCAAGGGTAATAAGAGTTGGACGGAATATCGTCTGCGGCTGATGGCTGATGCTGGACGTGAACTGGTGGTGGGTCCTGCCAAGAAAGTGAACCCCAAGGTGAAGGTAATTATCAAATACCCCAATTGGTACGACCATTTCCACGGACTGGGGTTCAATCTGGAAGAAGAACCTGTCTATTTCGACGGTTTATGGACGGGGACAGAGACACGCGACCCAGGGTCGGCTCAGCACCTCCAGAACTATCTGAGCTACAATATCATCCGCTACTTCGACAATATTGCTCCTGGCAAGAACGGAGGCGGATGGGTGGATGCCGGCGGCATCCACATGAGCATGGACCGTTATGCCGAGCAGCTGCATCTCACCATGCTGGCACGCACACCTGAAATCATTCTGTGGAACTATATGCAACTGAACGACGTGAAGATTGATGCTCGTATGAGGGCACCTTGGCAAGATGCAGGCGGCAACAGCTTCCGCTACGACGACATGGTGGCTCCTTTCCAGAAGAACGGCAAGACCGTCACCCCCACTACCATGGCGTGCTTTGCGGATGTCACACTTCACGAAACCGACAAACTCATTGGTCTGCTGGGCAATCCCATCGGACTGGCTTCCTATAAGCCCTACCACTCTTCCGGTGAGGATTTCCTACAGAACTACTTAGGCATGATTGGTTTACCAATGGATATGTATCCACAATGGAAGGAAGGTCAGCAACAGATATTGTTGACGCAACAGGCAGCCAAGGATCCACAGATTGTGGAGAAAATCAAGCAGCAACTGAAGAAGGGTGGCGATGTCATCATTACTACGGGATTGTTGAAAGCGATGAAGGAGCCCCTTGGCGACGTGGCAGAACTGTATTGTGGCGATCTGAAAGCGATTGTCAACGACTTCGGATTCTTGGGTAAGTCGGAACGCGAATTCATCATTCCACAGGTGAAGTATTTTACGAATGATGCCTGGGAGGTGGTCAGTGCCGGGCGCCCCTTGACGGGTGGCGTGTCGGGATATCCCATCCTCCTGCGCGACACTTATTCGAAGGGAATGCTCTTCGTCCTAACCATTCCCGATGATTTCGGCAATCTCTACGACTATCCTGCTCCTGCACTCAATGTGATTCGTCGTGCCATGAGCAAGGATGTAGGTGCCTACATCGAAGGGCCTTCTAAGGTCGCTCTCTTCCCCTACGACAACAAAACAATGGTGGTTGAAAACTTTAATGATGCATCCGTCAGTCTGCGTGTGGTAGTGAATTCAAAAGTAAGCTCTCTTCGTAACCTGCTGACAGGCGAGACCTACAAGCCTGCCACACTGCCTCAGGTGGTTTCAGGTTGGGGACGCAACCGCTTCTTTGGCTATGCTGACGGTGCAACAGTATTTGACATCACACTGCCTGCACACAGCTATATCGGACTGGGATACTGAATGTTGAAAGTTGAATTATGAAAGTTGATGTTTATGAAATGTTATAGATATATGATGTTAGGGGTGGCTTTGGTGATGGTCACAACAAGTATGAGTCAGCCCTACCCCACCAAACTGCTGAACAACGAACAGCAGATAGAATCGTTGATCCAGCAGATGACGCTGGAAGAGAAAGTGGCGATGCTGCATGGCAAGCACATGTTCTCTTCGGCTGGTGTACCCCGATTAGGCATAGCCGATATGGAATATGCCGACGGACCTTTCGGTATTCGTGAGGAGATGGAGCCACACTCGTGGAACTCCCTGAATCTGACCACCGATTCAGCCACTTTCTTCCCTACTGGTTCTGCCTTGGCTGCAACCTGGAGTACAGAGTGGGCATACAACTACGGCAAGGGGATGAGTCACGAAGCCCGCTTGCGTGGCAAGGACATGATATTAGGACCCGCCATCAATATCCAGCGCATTCCTACTGGTGGTCGCACTTACGAATATCTGAGTGAAGACCCCATACTGAGTGGCTTCCTGGCTGTGGCATATACCAAAGGATGTCAGGACGACGGTACTGCTGTTTGTCTGAAGCACTATGCGCTGAACAACCAAGAGAACTACCGTGGCTTTGTGGATGTCCACATCTCCGACCGTGCGATGCACGAAATCTATCTCCGTCCCTTCGAGATGGCTGTTCGTGAGGCTGATGCCTGGGGACTGATGGCTGCATATAATAAGGTGAACGGACGCTGGTGCTCAGAGAATGAGCAACTGGAAACCACCATTCTGCGCCAACAATGGGGATTTCCGGGCATGGTGATCAGCGATTGGGGGGGTGTTCACTCTACCGTCGATGCCGTCACCGCAGGTATGAATGTAGAGATGCCTGGCGACCGTTTCTTTGGCAAGCCACTACTCGACTCTATCAAAGCTGGGAAGGTGAGCGAGGACATCATCAACCAGCGTGTTCGTGAAATACTACGGGTAAGACTGGCTGTCAAGCCCATTCCCGCCAGCGAAGCCAACAAACTGTCGGTGGGTAATGCTGAAGAAATGGATATTGCCCTGAATGTGGCTCGTCGTTCTATTGTATTATTGAAGAACGAAGGACTATTGCCCATCAATACCACCCATGTGAAACATATTGCCGTTATCGGTGAGAATGCTATTACAAAAATGGCTTTAGGCGGTGTAGGTGCTGGCGTAAAAACGCGTCAGGAGATTACCCCGCTGGAAGGCTTGCAAAAAGCATTGGGCAACAAGGTAAAACTAACCTATGTACCTGGTTATAAAAGTTTTAGCCGTGAGAATCTGTTTAAACATGAGAATCCCATCCAACCTGCCGACAAGCGTTTGATGGCTGAGGCGGTAAAAGTAGCTAAAAAAGCCGACCTGGTTATTTTCTTTGCAGGCGACAATCGTGAGGTAGAGACGGAAGGTTCCGACCGTCAAAGCATCACGCTACCCTCAGGACAGGATGAATTGGCAAAGGCTTTGGTAAAGTCAAACAAAAATATAGTCACTGTAATAGTAGCTGGTGGACCAGTGGATATCAGTACGGTCGACCCCATTTCCAGTTCACTATTGGTTTCATGGTTCAATGGTTCGATGGGTGGCCAGGCTTTAGTCGAGGTACTCACAGGACATATTTCACCTTCAGGCAAACTGCCTATGACGTGGACCAAGCAACTGAGTGATGTGCCTGCATATGCTACGAAATCCTATCCGCAACAGATAGCAAACGACCAACAGGGCGATATCTTTGTGGGTATTGTCAATAACAAGAGCAACGACCGCCAGCAGAAGCTCATTGCCAACTACGCAGAAGAAGATTTGGTGGGTTACCGCTGGTTCGACTGCAAAGAACTTCCTGTGGCATATCCTTTCGGTCATGGACTGTCGTATGCCAAGTTTGATTACAGCGACATCAAGGCGACACCTACTGCCAAAGGCATCAACATCCAGTTTACGCTGACCAATACATCCGATACGGATGCCGAGGAGGTTGCACAGGTTTACGTTTCGCGCCCCCTCTCACACATCGATCGTCCTGTCAAGGAACTGAAGGGTTTCCTGCGGGTGGCACTGAAGGCTGGCGAGCGCAAGGTGGTCAACATCACCGTCCGTCGCAACGACCTCTGCCATTGGGATTCAGCAGCCCAAGCATGGATGCTGGAACCTGGGAAGGTACAGTTGCTGGTGGGTGGCTCGTCGGCAGAACTGCCTTTGCGCTGCGAGACAGAACTATAAAAAAGATGTCCCTATTCGGTAGGGACATCTTGACAACGTTTCAGGTAGAAATCGCGGAAATCCGACCATTTGTAATAGGGTGCCTGTGCAGTGGGTACTGGAAGCGTGGCTTCGAGACCATTCAGAAGACATTTCACAAGAATATCTTCTTTTTGACTGCGATAGAACACCAACTGCATATTGCTGGCCTTACACGTTTCCCAATTCTGATAGCAATACTTCACCTCGTAAGGGTCCTCCGGGTCCGTATCGGCACCATTGATACCCATCAATACGGTCAGCGGACCTAAGAAACTGTCGTGTCCGAAACGGAGGTCTGCCAAGTGGTCGCTCGTACCGGCTAAAACCGCGTCAGCCTTCTTGATAATATCCTCCAAGATAGGCACCACATCATATTTTCCAGAGAACACCCACGAGTAGGATCCCAGATTACTGCCCTCCCATTGAGCTGCTATCTCCTCGTCAGTAACAATACCCTCCATCATACCTTCATGATTGATACTGGGCAGCGTCTTGTAGAAATCAATCAGCACATAAGCGGCGCGATGCTTGTTCCAAGGCAGACTGTCGGTATTGGTAAACACACGGGCTAACACCTTGTCCGGCAAATCGTTCGTCTGTTTGAACTGGTCGCGGTTCTTCTCATAACGAGGCTTATCGGGTTTGGCAAAATGATGCTTGACAGGATTCTGACGGTCTGTGGGCACTACGCCATCGAGGGTGAAGCGCGAGGCCTGTTCACGAATCTCTATGCTGGGGTTACACTGCACCAACTCCTGACAGAAAGCCGACATGCTGAGCATACAACGGCCTGAGAGCGAGGAAACGGCAAACACATTACCACCATTCTTAAAGACATCCGTAAACTGGTTGTACATCGTACGAGCTATTCGCTGGTGTTGTTCCCATCCCAACTGGGTCAATTCGCCCCACCCCGTCAACAGTTCCTGCTTGGCAGTTTGGAATTTTCCGTAGAAAGTCTCACCTGCCGGTGTCAGTATATGCAGACGATGTGCCTTCGTAAGCAACGTATCGAGATTCAAGTAGAGCTTATCATTCCAATTATAACGCGATCCATGCCGACCGTAATGACTGATATAGAAAGGGGTGTAGCCCTTGGGAGCCTTCGTCATGGGCGTTTGTTCGAAGAGATAAGGACAATCCGTACCATACGCCTTGCGTGGCTGCACCTTGAGCTGCCCAAGCGGGTCTGCCTGTTGTGCCCAACAGAACATCGTTGTCAGACAAGCCAACAGAACAATTGTGATTCTTTTCATACGTCTTTGAATTTTTATGATGGTTATTCGTTGTTTTTAATCAGTCGCACACCATAGATTTCGCCAATCTGCTTACCTGGTTTGGCAACGAACTTCACACGCACTTGTTTCTTGCCCTGCAACACTTCTACAGGCAGGTCGTAGACTTCGTATTTAAACTCCGAAATGCGGTATTTGCCAGTATTGTTCACCGACTTCACCAGTACGTCGTCCACAAAGATATCGAACTCATGCGATTTCCACTCACCCACGCCCCAGTATTTCAGGCGCAGACTCAGGTCGGTGCGTCCAGCGGTCTGCATCAGGTAGCTGAAGTAATGCCCGTTGCTGGCATCGCGCCAGAAGACATCATTGGTATTACCCTTCTGCGATTCGTCGGTCTCCATAAAATGATCGGACTCTGGCTGCTGTTCGCCTGGCTGCACCTTATCAATAGTGCGCGCTTCCAATGCCTGCTGAGCCTGCTCTTCCTTTGCCATCTGTTCAAGATAGCCCTTGTAGTTCTGCTCCGACAGAGCCAGCCAGTACATCATATAGCGTGAATCATGAATCTCGAAGAAGGGCTGCAACTCGTTGCGGATGGGATTCTCCATACGGGTACTGAGAGTGAAGTGCAAGGGCTTGCCGGCAATAGGCTGCAACTGGTTGGCAATTTCTTCCACATGATTGTTAATCAGAATAGGAGCCTCGTTGACAGGCAGTTTCTTGCCCACTGCCAACTGTCCGAAACGACTGTCGTCGGCTATGAGGTGAGCCAAGTCTTCCGTACCGGTCTTCATAGCCAGCATGATAGGGCCATGCATCAAGGCAATATACTGAGGCAGATTAGGCAGATACTTCACGCTGTTGTGCATGGGGAAACGCACTTCCACCACGTCGCCCTTCTTCCACGGACGGTCAATCGCAACATAGCTGGCAGGACCGCTGATCAAATCTACTGCCTTGCCATTCACGGTTACCTTTAATTCGCCAGGCTTGACCCATCCTGGATAACGCACCAACAAGGGGAACTGGCCCTTGCCTTCCGTGATGGTGATACGACTTGTCTCACTATAGGGGAACCCGGTTTCCTGACGCAGACGGATGCCCTTTTCGCGCCAGTTCAGTTCGGATGAAACAAAGAGGTTGACATAGAGGGCTTTGCCCACATGGGTATAGATGAATTGTCCGTACTTACCATGATTCTCCATACCTGTGCCCACGCAGCACCACATCGCCTCGTTAGGGGCAGAGTAGTTGCGGTAATGACGGGGACGTGCTGAGGTGAAATACACGTAGCCGCCATGTTCCGGATGTTGCGAAGAAAGAATATGATTGAACGTAGCCAGTTCGAAATAGTCGGCATAGGTAGCATTGGGATTGCGGCGATGTAAATCCTCAGTCAGTTTCAGCATATTATTGGTATTGCAGGTTTCGGGCCCATCAATATCGCGCACAAAATCCTTACAAGCCTCCTTGCTGGGGAAGTGTTCACGACGACTGTCGCCACCAAACGCCAGTGAACGCTCGCCTGTCACGATGTCCCAAAAGAAGGTGCTGGCATCGTGGAAATATTCTTCACCTGAGAGTTCTGCGATGCGGTCGAACCCAATCACCTTAGGCACCTGCGTATTGGCATGCATATTATCCAGACAGTCCTGACGCTGCGACAAAGGGATGAGTAAACGGCGATGCGAGAAGCGCTTGGCTACCGTAAGATACTTCTTGTCGCCAGTCATCGCGTAGGCGTCGGCCAACACTTCGTTCATACCTCCGTGTTCAATATCGAGCATACGTTCCATCTGTTCGTCGGTAAGTCCTGCCGTCAGGTCAATGGCCCAGTCGCAGAAGCCTAAGAACAACTGCTTAGCCTGTTCGTTGCCGCAATAGAGCCACGCATCACGCAGACCTGCATACATCTTATGGATATTATAGAAAGGTACCCATGCACCGTAGAAAGCAGCAAAGTCGCCCTTCTTAAATGTGCTCCACAGACGGTCACTGCCGGGTACCCCTCCTACATAGCCCTTCCCCCACTCCGGGTGTTTTTTTTGGTTGGCATCGGCACAGCGTTGTAGTTCGCTGATCATATACTCCATACGTGCGCGGCATTCCTCGCTGCCTGTAGCGGCATTGATAGCCAGGGCCGAAAGATAGTGACCACCCACATGTCCGTCCAGTCCGTCCCAGTTAGGGAACGATTTGGCTTTAGGCGTCAGTCCAGCCTCCTTCAGATAAGGAGCCAACAGCCTGTCGGTATCATATTTCAACAGCGTCGTGATATTCAAATCGCGAGCCCGCTTCAATGGACCGTCTAACAGGGTCACATCTCCCAGTGGGAACTCATTCTTATACAACTTGTCTTGGGCATTGACCACTGTCATAGTCATGGCCAATAATGTCAGTAATAACTTTCTCATGTATATAATAATTGATAATTTCTCTTGGCAAAATTACAAAATCTTTTTGAGTCTTGCAACTCAATCACCTAAATTTATAGTTGATTGAGTACGAAAGTTATCAATCACACGCTGAAATTCCAAATAATTCCCGATTTGTTTTGTGTTTCCCCCTATTTATACTATCTTTGTCGCGAAAAAAACAAATGAATATGATGAAAAAAACATTTTTGCTCAGCTTCATGCTGACTGTCGTATTGGCTGCACAGGCCCAACTGAAAGTGGCTCCTAAGATGCAAGAGGGTGACAAGAAAACCTATGTGACAACAAGTGTAACAAACATTCCAGGACAAGGTTCCGTGACGATTACATCCGAAAGCTCGATGAATGTGGTGGAAGCCAAAGCTGATGGTTACTTGGTGAAACTACAGGACACAAAAGTAACATCAGATGCAAAAGATAATAATATCGCAGGAAAGATACTCACTGCCACCCAGCAGATGATGGAGGGAATCGATCTCCTGATTGTTACAAATAAGGACGGAAAGCCTCTGAGTATCAGCAACTATGCAGATGTGAGCAAGAAGATAGATACCAATTGTGAGGTTCTTATCGGCAAGATGCTGGAGACCATTCCACAACTGGGTCAGACGCTGTCGAAAGATGCACTGAAGCAGCAGATTACCCAAAGTGTCAGTGAGGAAAATATCCTGAAGAGTCTGCAATGGGGTGTCAATCCGCTGGCACTCAATGGAAAAACTATCATGACCGGAGCGCAAGAGGAATATGTCAACGACCAAGGCATCAAGATGAAACGTATGTATTTTGTCAACGGTCAGAACGTGACTGTAAGCGCTTCATCGAACATGACGAAAGAAGAGTTGAAGGAGCAAATCATCAAGCAAGTAGAGGCTACCATGCCTGAACAAGCAGAAATGGTGAAGCAAAACATCGATACACTCATCAATAGCGGCATGCTGAAAATCGAAATCAAAGACACTGCCACCTATGAGTTTGCTGATGATGGATGGGTGAAGTCTATCAAGGATGAGAACACCACTGAGAGCGCTGGTCAGAAAATTGTCATTAACACCACAGTTTCGCAGAAATAAGTGATTAATCGGCGATAAGGCAATCAAAACTATGTATTTAAGGAAGAAAAATTATATAGTATGGATGCTGGTTGCCTGTCTGTTGGTGTGCAACCTGGTCATGACATCATGTTGCAGTACCAATAATGTAGAATCACTTGCTAAGAAGAATTATTTCACTTCATGGAACGAGTGCGACGCACTGTCGGCACTGAAACTGTATGTGGAAGATGTAACGAATCCCAAATCGGCCAACTTCATCAAAGAAGAAGACCGCATTGCCACATTCGACATGGACGGCACCTTCATGGGCGAGCTATATCCCACCTATTTTGAATACAATATGTTGGAATACCGTGCTTTGGACGACCCAACATATCGCGACAAGGCTCCCGAAGACGTGCGCGAGGCTGCCCAGCACATCAGGGACTTCGTGCGCAAAGGGAAAGCACTGCCCAGTGGCTTTGACATGATTCATGCCTATGCTGCTGCGAAGGCCTATGCGGGAATGACATTGGCAGAATTTGACACCTACGTGAAAAACTACGCCAACCAACCTGCCAACGGATTCACAGGCATGACGCACGGACAAGCTATTTACCTGCCTATGCGCGAGGTGTTTGAATACTTGAAGGACAATGGGTTCACCTATTATGTCGTTTCGGGTTCCGACCGCTTCATCTGTCGCGCTTTGGCTGAGCCAATCGGTATTGCTCCTAACAGAATCATCGGCATGGATGTAAAACTGAAATCCACCAAGCAGGGGGATACCCCTGGTGTGAATTTCACAATGGGAAAAGAAGATTATTTGATACGCACAGACGAACTGATTATCAAGAATCTGAAGACCAACAAAGTGCTGCAAATAGCACAGGAAATCGGCAAGGTACCTGTATTGTCATTTGGTAACAGTGGTGGCGATGCTGCCATGCACAACTACTGCCTAAGTAACAAAAAACATCGCACTGCCGCATTTATGCTGATTGCCGATGATGACGAGCGCGACCATGCCAACCGAGAGAAAGCGCTCAAATTGGCAGTCCAATGGAGGGATGCCGGTTACCACGTCATCTCCATGAAAGACGATTTCCGAACTATCTATGGAAATAATGTGAAGAAGGTGGACTTCACTTTCTAAACCACGCTTTCAATCGCTGATAACCTTCCACACCCAGTATGGTCAATCCACCATACTGGCAGGTTTTTGCCAAGCCGAAAAGGATAGTCCACAACACACCCTTCGCCGCTGCACTGATGGGCAACAGCATTTGGGCGAAAGATAATATATAAAAAGGGATACAGCACAATAAGACGATGACACCAGTACGAAACGACAGCGACTGCAACCACTTCTTTACACGTTGTATCATGATTCTGAGAATTAATTAAATACAAATTCAAACTATCTGCGAGACTCCGGGTTCTTTTTGAAGCATCTTCTGAATTCACTCTCAAAATTAGGAGTAAAAATACCTTTCCCCATTGATTCATTGATTTCATCCATTGTCCAGAAACGACCTCCGTCCAATTCATCAGCCGATGGATGGATTTCTCCATCATAGACGGTACGATTCACATACACTAATTCGCGCTCACGCAGACTGTCGAAGACATACTTATCGACGAACTCAGGCAGAAAGTCAGTAATACCTAACTCCTCACGCACTTCACGATGCAGCGCTTCTTCTGGGGTCTCACCATAATCAACATGCCCCCCAACAGCCGTATCCCACTTGCCTGGTTGTATATCTTTCCAGTCAGGCCGACGCTGTAGGTAGATGTCGCCCTTGAAATTGAACACATGAAGGTGGACGACAGGATGCAGCAACTTAGAACCACTGTGGCACTCGCCTCGCGTGGCTGAACCTTTCACGTTTCCCTCTTCATCTACTATGGGGAATATCTCTTGTTGGTTATCCATTTTACGATTTGAAATATTATCATGGCTGCAAAGATACAATAAAAGTTACAAAATGACGATTAAGCGAAAAAAAAAGACATCATTTGGGTTATTTTTACTATTTTTGCAGAAAACATGAAGGAATAATGATGAAAAGTGTATTGGTTCATAAACAGAAAAATTTGCGACTTACTGTTGTTACGAGTTTATTGACGATAGTTTGTTGTGTAGGTTATGCACAAAACCGCATCGTCAAGATGATGCCTGAGAACGGAGCTATGGATGTCAACATCGACACGCATCTGCAATTGACTATGTCGGACGAGGCAATCATTGGGAAGAAAGGGTTTGTGTCTGTATATGATATGCAGACGGGACAACTCGTTGACAGACTCGACATGAGCATACCTGCAGGGCCAACAGAACCACAACCTAAAAATATGGCAGCACAGTACACACCCGTACCCTACCAATATAAAGTGCAGCACATCACCAACCGCAACACAAAAGCGGGCACGCCGTCAGGCATGAATGCATGGGACAAGAGTCACTATCAGTTAGACATTATAGGAGGTTTTTCCGATGGATTCCACTTCTACCCCATGATAGCCAAGGACCAACAGGTTACAATTTATCTGCATCACAATATGCTGGAGTACGACCATGAATATTATGTCACCATCGATAAAGATGTCATCACAGGGTGCAACGGCATCAAGGGGAAACGCAGCTGGACGTTTAGAACAAAGAAACAAGCGCCAGAGGTCAATCAACGTAAACTGACAGTGTCGGCCGATGGCACGGGCGATTTCTCGACCGTACAAGGGGCGTTGGACTTCATTCCCGATTCTCTGCCTTCCGAGCAAGACCATTACCGAGTGCTGGTGAAGAATGGCGACTACGAAGAACTGGTATATTTCCGCAATAAACGGTTTGTGACTATGGATGGTGAAAGTCGCGAGGGTGTAGTGATACACTACAAGAACAATGAAGTATTCAATCCCCACCCTGCAGACATCAAGACGAACGAGGTGAGAGGCACGTTCCCTTCACGACGCGCTGCCTTTTCCGCCGACAACTGCAGCGACCTCATCATCCGCAACATGACGATAAAGACTGACGGGAAAGGACAGGCAGAGGGACTGCTTGTGAATGGTGAACGCAACATCTTTGAGAATGTTCACATCATCGGCGACGGCGATGCCCTGCAAGCCAACGGCAGTTGCTATTGGCAAAACTGCCGCATCGACGGCGGTGGCGACACTATTCTAGGACGTGGCCCGTCATTTTTCAATCGCTGCACCATCACCAGCCGAGGTGCTTTCATGTGGATTCGCAATACTGAAGAGAATCATGGAAACATTTTTGTCTGCTGCCATCTGAAGGGGCTTTCACCACATGCTGAGATTGGCCGACTGCCTGACAATAAAGGCAAGAACTATCCGCATGCTGAATGCGTACTACTGAACTGTACACTGGAGAACATTCCTGCGCACGGTTGGGGACAAACAGACAAAACTGCCAATACTGCTACGATTCTGGAATTCAACAGCCATGATATTGAGGGCAACCCCATTGACACAACTCAGCGCAGTCCGATGATGCGTCAGCTAGATCCCATTCGCGATGCTGAGCTCATCGGAAACTATTCCAACAGTCGTTGGGTGTTGGGGTGGTAATTGGATAACACGCATTGATATGCCAACCTTTCGTCACCATTTGCCAGATAGATAATACCGCAGTAGACAAAGCCATGCTTTAGCACGACGTGCTGCATTATGTGATTGTCCCGATGGGTGTCAATGCGAATGTTCCTTGAGCGTGTAAAACAATAATTCATGATACTCTCGAAAATACCGTGGGAGTCTGGCATACTGGCTATCCGATGGACGACGTGATAAGGTTCCGCGTAGTCCAGCCATTTTCCACCGTATATCTTTGCATAAGTTGGTTCCGGTGAAGGCAGAAAAGCGAAATAGCCTACTATCAAGCCCTCGTCCTCGAGGACATAAGCGCCACCACGACCGATATCGGAACTGACTGCATCTAACGATGGATAGTCATCACTCCATTGGCACATGTTGCCTGAGGCTCGCATAATACCTTTTGCTGCCGCGAAAACCGCCATGATTCTCTCGCCATCAGCCGGCAACACTGCCTGTCGTATTACTCGCTTCACATTTGACATTGATTAGTGTATCATTTTTGTCTCTAAGACGTAAGTTTAACGTAAAAAGTAACATCACTTTATGTTTTTTTTGTCTTTTTTCCTAACTTTGCAGCGAGCTTTGATTTTTAAGAGAATGGAAAGTAAGAAAATAATAGCGTATATGGAGTCGCAGCGCAACGAAGAGCAGCGACAGGTGTTGATGCGGTTTTTCAAGACTGGGAAAGGGGAGTATGGTGAAGGAGATGAGTTCCTTGGACTGAAGGTTCCCCAGACAAGAGAGGTGGTGCGTGCTGTGGCTGATGACATTGCGTTAGAAGAAGTACCGGAACTGCTGATGTCGAAGTGGCATGAGGTGAGATTGTGCGGTTTTCTGATTTTAGTAGCTAAATTTGAAAAGCTGGCATCGAAGAGACTTGTGCGCACCTTCTCTGATGCCATCGGCGAGAAGGAGAAGGAGGCTATTCACAGGAGAGATGAGATTCTGACGATGTATCTTCAATATGCCGAGCAGGCCAACAACTGGGACCTCGTAGACTTATCGGCGCCAAAAATTCTGGGGCACTGGCTATTATTACCAACATTCCTTGGGAAAAATGACGCCTATAAACGGCAGGTGCTCGACGAACTCGCGCTAAGCGGGAATCTTTGGCGACAGCGGATAAGTATCGTTTGCACGTGGAAAACGTCACATGAGGGCAATCCGTCCTGGTGCCTGCGCTATGCCGAGATTCATCTGCATCACCCTCATGACCTAATGCATAAAGCGGTGGGATGGATGCTCAGGGAAATGGGTAAGAATGTTTCCCTTGACATTCTTCGTGACTTCTTACGCCAACATGCTCATGAGATGCCCCGCACCATGCTACGCTATGCCATAGAAAAAATGTCAGAGGAAGAACGGAAACAATGGCTGCAAGCCCGATGAATTGACATGCCTGCCCCTGCTACAGGCTATAGACCAGTCCGTACTTTTCATGTAAACGGCGCAGCGAGCCGTCCGATTTCATTCTTCTGATGACGTGATTCACTTTTTCCATCAAGTCGTCCTGCCCTTTCCGCATCAAGACGCCAATCTTGCCATGAGTGAACGGCTCGCGCAACAGCGGTGCAGCCAGACGGGGGTCTGCCTTGATGTAATAGGGTGCCTCGGTTATCTCGGTAATCATCACGTCGGCCGCACCTTCAGCAATCAACGAGGGTATTTCCTCGTTTTTCTGATGAACAATGATGGTGGCATGCGTAAGATTGGCATTGGCAAACTTCTCATTCAGTCCTCCGGGATTCACCACGACGCGCACCTCCGGCTTGTCGATGTCGGCTAAGGAACGGAAACGACCGGCATCCGACGCACGACACATCATCGTCTTGCCGTTGGCCAGATAGCCCTCGCTCATCAGCATCGTCTCGCAGCGGGCATCGGTGATGGTAATGCCGCCTATCGCCATGTCGAAAGTCTGGGGCTCTGCCAAGACATCGGCTGTCAGCGTAGGCCATGAAGTCTTGACAAATTCGATTTCCACGCCTAAGGAACGGGCTATCTCCTGCGCCAATTCAATGCCGAACCCCCAATACGTTCCGTCGGCCTCACAGAATGAAAGCGGGCGATAGTCACCCGTTGTACCGACTAATAATTTGCCTCGTTCAACTATCTCCGCCACCTTACCGTCAGCCGGATTGTCACAATCATGACAAGCGGCTAAGACCGTGGAACTGCATAAAACCAGCAATACGGTCAAAAAACAGAGTTTTCTTCTTATCTGTTCCATACGGAGTCTACCGTTTATTGTGATTATCTTCATCTTCGTACCAATTCTATGGCTTCCTTGCCTGTCAGATGCTCGATATCGAAACGGATGGCCAGCATACGGCCAAGCCCGTGTTCCAGTTCTTTCTGCAATGCCTCCTCCTGATTCGGATTATATCTGTTGCCAAGTATTCGGGCTATGCCCAGCTTCTCCGACTCGTCCTCAACGATGTGGATTTTGCCAAAGGCTATCACGCTGCGGAAATAGGTCGTGTACTCGGCTGGTTTTACATCATCCTGGTCAATGACACAGAACGATGCCTTGTCACATGCTCTGATGGCATCCACCTTGTGACCCGACATGGCGCTGTGAAAATACAGCTTCCCGTCATTATAGACATAGCTGATGGGGACGGCATACGGGTAGCCCCCATCGCCGAGCAGTGCCAACGTGCCGGAAGTAGCCCGTTCCAAGATGCCGATGCTCTCCTCGCTTGAAAGTTGTTGGCGCTTACGTCTCATTTCCCTGAATTCCATCAAGGCATCATCATTCGTCAAATCCATAACCTTTTATTTTGAATTAATGCTTTTGTCATTCTGTTTTTATTCTTCAATTACCTTCATTTTGGATTTTAACAATTCAAAAATCGAAAAATCCCCTGTTTAGAGGCCTTTCAGCCCGAAGTGTTAATTCGTCGAGCGAGTTCCAGGAATCAAACGACTTCCCGCCTTCCATTTTTCCATCCTTCAACTTTATCACGCCCGTCGTCTCGTCGTTGCATAAACGCTGTCGGTTTGAAATGTTTTGCGTGCAAATATACAAAAAGTTGAGGAACTACAAGCTGTTTGCGCATAAAAAGTGACAAAAGGCGGACGAAAGTGCGTAGCTTTCGTCCGCCGATAAGACATGGATTGCAGGCATCGCTGTTCAATACGATGCGAGGCGATGGCTATCCTAACTGATACTCGCCCGTGCGGATGCTGGCAATAACGCCGCCATCGATGAGCAGGTCGGTGCCGGTGATGAAGCGGGCATGTTCGCCCAGCAGGAAGGCTGCTGCCTCGGCAATCTCGTCACTGGTGCCTACGCGCTGGGCAGCGCTGGCGTCAATCATGCGCTGGTAGCCCTCGCCGTTGGCGCGGAACTCATCGTAGGCCAGCGGGGTGACGATGATGCCCGGCGAGATGGTGTTGATGCGTGCACGGCGCTGACACCACGAGGTGGCTGCGGCGCGCTGGGCCTGCAGGTGGTTCATGCGCTTGGCTATCATGTAGGCAAGACCGCTGTTCTGCATGGCTACCTTCTGGATGAAGGGCACTTTTTTCAGTTCTTCCGTCGGCGTGCGCACCAGTTGCACTTCGACGTCGTTGGGTATGGGGTACATATACGCTGCCTGACTCGATATGATGGGTCCTGCCCCACCCTCGGCCATCACCTCGCCAAAGGCATCCACGGCATAGCCCGTCCCCACCATGTCGAGGTCGACGATGTGCTCTGGCTTAGCCTGATTGGGCGACGCACCTGCCGTGTCGATGAAGTACATCACGGGGCCGAGTTCTGCGGCTCGGCGTGCGAATGCCTGCACGCTCTCCTTCTGCAACGCATTCACCACGAGCGTATCCACATCGTAGCCACAGCGGCGGAAGTCCTCGCTGACGCGCTCCAATGCCTGCTCGCTGATGTCGCCCAGCAGGATTTTCTTCCCTGCACCGATGCGGCGCACAATGGCTGTTCCCATACTACCGGCACCCAAAAGTGCCACTACCTGCTTCTCGTTGTTTCTGTCGAATATCATATTCTGTCCTCCTATTTTATATTATATGTTCTTGATAAACTTTGCCGGATTGCCGCCAACAATCGTATTCGGTGCTACATCCTTGGTCACTACGGCACCTGCTGCCACCACGGCATTCTCGCCGATGGTCACGCCGGGCAGGATGATGGCGCCCACGCCAATCCATGCGTTGCGGCCGATGTGCACGGGCTTGCAGCGCAGCACCATGCGATTCTGGAAGTCGTGGTTGTCAGTCACGATACGCACGTTGGGGCCGATCATCACGCCGTCGTCGATGGTGATGCCGCCAGCCGCCATGCACGTCAGCGAATGATTCACGAACACGCCCTTGCCAATCTTCATCTGGCGGGCGAAGTCAATCTGAAGGGGCGGCATCAGATAGCTCGTCTTGTCGAGATTACCCGCAAACAGTTCTTCCTCCAGCGGGCGAATCTGCTTAGGCTGCGGCGCAGTCGTATTAATCTTGAAACAAATGTTAGCGCAGTCGGTCATGTGTTTGATGGCCTCTGCATACTCGGGCGTCGCCATATCGACGTCAGCCCCTGATCTTAATTGCTCGAAAATATCCATATACTTTTTAAGTTTTGATTTCTGGGTGCAAAGGTACGACGAAAAAAGCAATCCGCCGTTACACGAATTGCCTCCAAAGTTTCACATTTTGCCGTTTTGCTATTTTTGCCTGTACGCTGACGGTGTTTTCCCCAGCGTTTTTTTCACATAGCGGGAGAAGTGGGAGACGTTCTCGAAGTGCATCAGGTCCGATACCTCCGTCAGCGTCTTTGTGGTATCGTTGAGCAGCGATACCAACTCGAAGGCGGCATAGAACTGAATCCACTGCGAGGCAGGCAGGTTGGTGATGGTGCGGGCTACCTGCGAGAGATACTTCGGCGTGATGCAGAGCTTGTCGGCATAGAAGGCCACCTCGCGCTCCGTCCGTGCATGCTGCTGGGCCAGTGAGAGGAAACGGAGGAAGATGCGGGCGGGATACTTTATGATTTGTCCTCTTCGCTTACTTCTCCCACCATCAGGTCAAAATGCAGAAATTCCGGCGGAGTGGGCTGGAGGTCATAGTAGTCCATTTCGGCTATCGGCAGACAGAAATACACCATTTGGTCGTAGCTGGAATAGAGGCGCTGTAGGACATCGTTATGCTCGTAAATCCAGCGCTTCGTATCGTCCTCCACGTTGAAGTTCACCAAACCCGAACAACGCACGGAAATATTGCCCTCATAGGCTATCAGTTCCACATTGGGATTCTTGCGCAACTCTCGCCAGACGGCTTTCTGCTCCGAAGTGGCAAAGTAGAGCACATTGCCCTCCTGTTTCATTATCTGAAAGATGCGCAACTTAGGAATGTTGCCCTCGCTCGTAGCCAGGGCAACATCCTTATGATTGTGTAGAAATTGCAACGCTCTCTCCATCGCCGTGCTTACCATTTCAATTCTTCCTGAAGAATCACGCCGTCCGTCATAGGACTGTCTGCCTCGCCGAAGGCATTGGCCTTATACTGGATGCAGAGCATAGTCAGATTTTCCCTGCCTGTGTTCTTCAGCGCACGCTTACCCTCGGGAGCCACACGGACGATGGTGCCCTCTTCGACGGGGAATACCTCACCGTCCACTTGATAATGGCCCTCGCCCTTTAGGATAATGTACAGTTCCTCATGAGTCTTGTGCGTGTGCAGGAAACCACTGTCCTGACCTGGCACGAGCGTCTGGAATGAAAGTTCACTGCCCGTAGCACCCACAGCCTGACCAGCAAACACCTTGCCCTGAATCGTCACGTTCGGCCCCATCGGCAGCACATGTTCGATAATTTCGTCCATCTTACCCACGCTCACTGCACTGAAATTCTTACCAGTCTTAATGAAGTGAACCCAGAAAGTT
>DEJG01000004.1 GCA_002353295.1 Prevotella sp. UBA2754 | reverse complement strand
GCGGTCTGGCTGGCAAGGAGTAATCCTAACAGCAGGCAGGCACAACCTGCACGACATAAAAAAGAGATGCTCACTCGGTGGGCATCTCTTTTTTGTCTTGGGTCTCCGGGCGAGCATGCTCAGTGTGCCCGCCATAGACGGCCTCGCCGGTCTCTCCGCTGAGCGCATCCTGAAACGACTCCCAGTCCTGAAAACCTGCCAAGAGCGACAGGCGGTCGAGCGTTTTGCGATTGGGTTTCTTCAGTATCTCGCGCTCCACCGCTTCTAATAGTTTGCGTAATGCATGTCTCTTTTTCTCCATAACGATGGCAAAGTTACAACTTTTTTTTGTACCTTTGCACACAAAACCAAGAAATTATCACAAAAGAATATGAAAGAGTTACAGCTGAAGTACGGATGCAATCCGAACCAGAAGCCTTCACGCATTTTTATGACGGAAGGCGAGTTACCCATCGAAGTGATTAACGGTCGTCCTGGCTACATCAATTTTCTGGATGCCTTCAATGCTTGGCAGTTGGTGAAGGAGCTGAAGGCTGCTACTGGACTGCCCGCTGCGGCTTCGTTCAAGCACGTGAGTCCTGCCGGTGCTGCCGTAGGACTGCCTTTGGACGACACGCTGAAGCACATCTATTTCGTGGATGACATTGAGGGACTGGACGAGAGTCCGATTGCCTGCGCTTATGCCCGTGCCCGTGGTGCCGACCGCATGTCGTCGTATGGCGACTTCGTAGCCCTTTCGGACACTTGCGATGCTACCACCGCCAAGATTCTGAAGCGTGAGGTGAGCGACGGTGTGATTGCTCCCGACTATACTCCTGAGGCTATCGAGATTCTTAAGGATAAGCGTAAGGGTACTTATAATGTGATTAAGATTGATGCCAACTATCAGCCTGAGCCCATCGAGCGCAAGCAGGTGTTTGGTATCACTTTCGAACAGGGACGCAATGAGATTAAACTCGACGACCCTGCATTGTTTGAGAACATTCCCACCCAGAACAAAACATTTACGGAAGAGGCTAAGCGTGACCTGATTATCGCCCTCATCACCTTGAAGTACACTCAGTCGAACTCAGTATGCTATGTGAAGGACGGACAGGCCATCGGTATCGGTGCCGGTCAGCAGAGCCGTATCCACTGCACCCGTCTGGCAGGTAACAAGGCTGATATCTGGTGGTTGCGCCAGCATCCGAAAGTAATGTCGCTGCCCTTCAAGGAGGGTATCCGTCGTGCCGACCGTGATAACACCATCGACGTGTATATCTCTGAGGATGAGCATGATGACGTATTGCGCGATGGCGCTTGGCAACAGTTCTTCACCCGTCAGCCTGAGGTATTGACACTGGCTGAGAAAAAGGAGTGGATAGCCAAAAACACGAAGGTGGCACTGGGCTCAGACGCCTTCTTCCCCTTCGGCGACAACATTGAGCGTGCCCATAAGAGTGGTGTGGAGTTTATTGCCCAGGCTGGCGGAAGCGTTCGCGACGACCATGTCATCATGACGTGCGACAAATACGGCATCGCGATGGCATTTACTGGTGTTAGACTTTTCCATCATTGATCTATGAGTAAAGAGGAAGACTTTCAGAGTATTCTGGAGAATGGCATCAACTTCGGACGTGGAGGCGGTCCTCGAAAAGAAGAGGGCAAGGTAAAAACCAAAGCTAAGAAGAAAGCATACATCACTGGTGCTCACGGTAGCGGCTCTGCACGGCAGAAAGCCAAATACCGTGAGCAACGGAGAAACAGGCACAAATAAAGGTTGAAGGTTAAAGGTTATAGATTATAAAACATGAAAAAACATTTACTACTAACAATGATGATGGCCTTGACAATCGGTGTTCAGGCACAAACAAAATTCGTGGGAGGAGATATCTCCATGCTCCCCAAGTACGAAGAAGCAGGAGTTGTCTATAAAGACAAAGACGGCAACACCGTTCAGCCACTTTCGTTCTTTGCAGAACAGGGAATGAACGCCATGCGCGTCCGTCTGTTTGTTGACCCATCGAAAGCCAGCGACAGCGAGAAGAAGGAAGGTGTCGTACAAGACTTAGAATACGTAAAAACCCTGGGACAGCGCATCAAGGCCGCTGGTCTGAAACTGATTCTCGATTTCCACTACAGTGACACTTGGGCTGACCCTGCCAAACAATGGACTCCCGATGCATGGAAGTCTCTGAGCGATGCGGAATTGGCCACCAAGATATACGAATACACCAAAGATGCCTTGCAACAGATGAAAGCTGCTAAAGCTACCCCTGATTTCATTCAGACAGGAAATGAAATTTCATACGGTATGCTGTGGGGGACTAAGGCTGCTGTTGGCGACAATCAGACCAACCGTTGCTATACTAATAGTCCTGAAGCCAATTGGACCCGCTTCTACACTATGCTGAAACAAGCCGCCAAAGCCTGTCGCGAGGAGTGCACAGATGCCAAGATTATCTTGCACAGCGAACGCGTAGCGAACAAGAACGTTTTGACAGACTTCTTTAATCGCATGAAGACCAATGAAATGGATTACGACATCATTGGACTGAGTTACTATCCAGCCTATCATAAAGACCTTGCAACGCTGGACGCTGCACTGACAGCCCTGGAAACGTATGGGAAGGACATTATGATTGTGGAGACGGGATACAGCTACAAATGGGCTATGGACAAAACCACTTACGACTATACGGCTACATACCCATATACCGAGGAAGGACAGCGCAAGTTCACCGCCGACCTTATAGCAAAGTTGAAGGAACACAGCAGCGTAAAGGGACTCTTCTGGTGGTGGATGGAAGATAATGGTAATAAGAATGTAACCAGTGGTTGGTGGAATGCCGCCCTATACGACCACAATACCGGAAAGCCATACGCAGCCCTCTATGAGCTTAAGAATTTTGTGAGTGCTAACACTGGTATTCGGGATATAAAGACTAAAAAGGTAACGGATGATGCTTGGTACAGACTTGACGGCCAGCGGATGTCCACCAAGCCTGCCACCAAAGGCATCTATATCCATCAGGGACGGAAGGTCATCATTCACTAAAAGTTCAGTTCCTTACCCCTATAGAAATCCAAGAGCGTGGTCTGGTAAAGGTACTCGTAACGAGCCTGAACCAGATCACTTTCTGATTTCAGAAAGCGATTCTTCGCCTCGTTGAACTCGGTGATATTCGCCTTACCATTCTCATACTTAGCCTGAGCCAGACGGAAGGCGTCGGCACTCGACTGGCGAGCTGCTTCACTGCTCTCATACTTGGCATGAGCAGCTACGGCATTATAATAGACCTGCTGAATCTCCTTATAGAGTGTCTTCTTCGCATTATCGAGCTTCAACAGCTGGTTTTCACGTTCCAAACGCGCATTACGGATATTATTGCGCGTAGAGAAACGATTGAAGATAGGGATATTGAGATTCAGACCGATATACTGCGAGAAATTGTTCTTCAACTGCGTGCCAAAACCATCCTGCTGCATACCACTGGTCTTGTAGTAGTTCGTCTGCAGTCCACCATTCAATGTAAGTTGTGGGTAACGTGCAGCCTCCTGAATCTTAATACTTTTTTCAGAAGCATCGAGGCGTAGTTGTTCGGCACGAATCTCAGGCTTGAAAGTCAACGCCTCAGCGAAGATGGTTTCCGGATTGGGGAGCGTCAGAGCCTGGAAGGGCACATCAGGGCGCACTACCGAGAAGCCCTCAGGAGTAGGCAACTCCAGAAGTTGGGTCAGTGTGAGGATAGCCAGTTGGAGATTATTATCTGCCTGTGTTGCCGTCAGGATGCTCTGTGCATGTGTGGCTTTCTGTTGCGACACCTCTGCCCCACTCGCCTTACCATTATTGAAGAAAGCCTCCAGACGTGCCACCTGCATGGAGTCGATGCCCACCTGTCGCCAAGCCACATCGGCTATTTCCATGTCATAGAGAATCTGAACGTAGGCCTTAGCCACCTGCATCTCCACATCATTCTTGGCTTTCTCCAAATCCTGAATGGCAGCTTCCAGATTGAGTTGGTTGAGCTTGATGGTATTGGGAATGCGGAAACCTGTAAACAAGGGGACACTGGTACCAATACTGAACTGCGTGGAATTAGTACTTCGATTGGTATAGGTATTATCCATTGTCAAGCCACGACCAAACGAAAAGGTCTCGCCTATGGTACCTGTCAAATCAGGCAGTCGGCTGTTCTTAGCTGTTGACAGTCGGACCTCGTCCTGCTGACGGGTCAGGTCTTTCTGCTGGATGCCTATATTGTGGCTCAATGCATACTCAGCACACTCACGGAGCGTCCATTGCTTCTGAGCCAGACAGTCCAGCGACACCAGAAGGACCAGCGCTATTAAAACAACATTTTTCTTCATCACTTTTCCTCCTTCTTATCTGCTACAACTTGTGGGCCGCGCACTTTATCCTTGACGGTAAGTCCCTTCTTGATGACTATATTTACACCATCGCTCAAGCCCGTAGTGACCTGACGGCGCTCATACTCCTTCTTAGTGCCACTACCCTTGATGACATATACAAAAGTAGAATCGCCAGAGAACTCGATGGCACTCTCAGGAATGGTCAGCGCCTTCTCCACCTTATTTAATATAATCTCGGCATTGGCAGAATAACCAGAACGCAGTTTATCGTTATCGGTCACCTTGACAGCGGCTTTGATTTCAAACTGGTTGGCACCATTGTTCTCAACAGCCTTAGGGGAGATATACTCCAGATTGGCATCGAGCTTCAAGTCTTGCAGGGCACCAACGGTAATCTTCATCGGAATACCATCGTAAAGCTGGCCAACCTCCGTCTCATCAATATTACCACGGAAGATGAGGTCGCTCATGTTTGCCACCGTGGCAATGGTCGTACCGTCATTGAAGGTATTGGTATTGATCACACTGTTACCCACCTTGACAGGGATGTCGAGGATGATACCGCTGATGGTGGAACGAATCAGCGTAGAGGAAGCACTGGCATTCGACTTTGACACGCCATCGCGTACCACCTGCAGGGCATCGACTGAGGCATCCACCTCCTGCTTGGCTTGGTCCATAGCCTGCCGAATCTTGTCGAATTCGTCGGCAGATACCAATTGCTGGTCGTAGAGGTTCTTCTCTCGTTCGTAGTTCACCTGCGCCTGCTTGAGATTGATATTGGCCAGACGCACACGGCTCTCAGCCGAACTTAACTGTCCCATATCAGGAATCACCTTCACTTTAGCAATCACCTCACCAGCCTGAACAACATCGCCTGGTTCTTTATACAAATCGGTAATGATACCGCCAATCTGGGGCTTGATATTCACCTCGTTACGAGGTTCAATCTTACCCGTAATAATCGTTGTCTTCTTCACTTCGTTCATCTCGGGGGTGAACTCGTTATAGACAATCTCCTTGGGTTGTGACTTCTGCCATAGGAACACGAAGGTTCCGATGAAGATCAATGCAATGATGGCTGCAATGAACAGTTTTCTGTACTTTTTCATATTGTTTTCGTTTTTTGTTATTTCTTTATTTAGAGATTCGTTACTCGTCGCGCATCGCGTCAACCGGTTTGATACTCATGGCACGGGCGGCTGGAGCCAAACCAGCCATAACACCCATCAGGCTCACCACAAGTGCTGCCATAATGGCTGTCCAGAAACTCACTTGGAAATGAGCAGTAAGGATACCATCCTCCGTATTTCCCAATTCCAGCATCTGGAGAATCATGACGGCAAAGAGGATACCACTCATACCTGCCACCAACGTCAGCACGATACTTTCTGAGATGATTTGCGAAAGAATCATACGGGGAGTGGCTCCGATGGCTCGCCGAATACCTATCTCGGTGGTGCGTTCGCGAACGGTCACCATCATGATATTCGACACACCGATAGCACCAGCCAGAAGGGTACCCAAGCCCACCAACCAGATGAGGAAATTGACACCCTTGAAAAGATTGTCGAGCATCTGGAAGAGCACTTCGGTATTGAAAACCATAGCACCCTGTTCGTCGGTGGGGTCAACATAGTGGGCACGGGCAATCGTCTCGCGGATTCGCGGTGTGATACGACTCATCACTACGCCTTCGCGTCCTGTGGCAGCAATCAAATCTACCTCGTTACCTCGATTGTAGGTTTGCTGCACCAGTGTAAGAGGCAATGTGATTTTTTCATCATTACTGCCATTGAAGCGAATGCCCGAAGTATTGTAATCAACACCTATCACCTCGTAATACGTGGAATCTACACGGATACTCTTACCACAGGGATCGCCGCCCTCCTTGAAGAGCTCTTTGTAGATGCGCTTGCCGATGACACACACCTTACGCTGTTCCTCCATATCCACTTGGTTGATAAAACGACCATAGTACATCTTTGGTGCTACCACGTCAGCATATTCCGGTGTAACGCCCTGAATGCGTGGTGATGTTTTCTGTTCACCATAATAGGCCGTATTCGTCATTCCCCATGGAGCAAACAGAATAGGAGCTACCTTGTCCAATTCAGGAACGCGCTGGCGCAGGCGGTCCAAATCCTGATATTCCATCGACCACCAGCGTCCTTTGCGGAATCCCTTATAAGGCTTGGTGGTTTGCTGCGCCCATATCATCACCGTGTTCTGGGCAAATCCCTCAAAGTTGCTTTGCAGCATCTCCTTCAGTCCCTGTCCACCGCCAATCAGGGCAATGAGCATAAAGACTCCCCAGAATACACCGAAACCTGTGAGGAAGGAACGTGACTTATTGCGAGTCAGCGTGTCCAATATTTCTCTGTAACTATCTAAGTCTATTCTCATAATCAATCTGCTCTTAAGGCCTCTATCGGGCGGATTCGTGATGCTTTATAGGCAGGAATAAGTCCTGCTATTGTTCCTGCAATGACCATCACCATCGTGGCTTCGATACACACATCCAGTCCAACGGTTGGGTTGAGGAACATGGTGGCTTTGAAAAGTCCTGTATCAATGGTGTCGTGGCCAATCGTGGCATCCATATACTCATTAGCACAAACGCCCAGCACCATACCTATATAACCGAAGAAGGTAGTGATGATGACACTCTCAACAATAATCAGTCGGAGAATGCTCCAAGGTTTGGCACCAATAGCCTTACGGATGCCAAACTCGTGGGTACGCTCTTTCACCGTGATGAGCATAATGTTCGACACGCCCACAATACCACTCAGAAGGGTGAACAAACCCACTATCCAGAGTGCGGTACGGATGATGGAGATACCTTGAGTCATTTGCAGACTCTGTGTATAGCGGTTCCACAGCCAGATGGCACTCTCGTCTTCAGGATGAGCCTGGTGGTTGGCATTGATGCGCCGACGATAATCTGTTTCGAAGTCCTCATTATCTTTCTCTGTGGCAAGCCCATGAAAAGTAAACTCGATGTTGCCTGCATCATCTGTATTGGCTCCGAAGATACTCTTAATAGCCGAATAGGTAGAGAAGGCATTGGCATCACCGTCTTCCTCATCCTTATAGATGCCCACCACTTGAAACATGAAATTGTTCACCTTGACGAAGCGCCCGACTAATGAGGCATAGTCTTTCGGTTCCAGTTCTTGCGCCTGATTATTGCTCAGTACCAACACCTTGCGCTTCTGCTGCTGGTCTATGTCATTGATAAATCGTCCATACAGCAGTTCGGTCTTGTCAATCTTCGTGTGGTTGGGATAAACTCCCAAAACGGTGGTACTGATATACTCTTGATTGTTGCTGATGGTAACACCCACACTAAAACGGGCGCCTACCTCATCCACCGTCTGGCGGAAATCACTGCCTGTGGCATCCACGTCACGCGTCTGAAGACGGATAGAACGTCCTTCTTGCAGACCGTTATACGGTTTGGACGTGCGTCCGCCGAAGACCACCATCGAATTGGAAAGAAACTGCTCACTCTGTTGCAAGTTGGCATTAATCAGTCCGTTGCCGGCTCCCAATAGGACAATGAGCATGAAGATACCCCACGCCACGGCAAAGCCTGTCAAGCCCGTGCGCAATTTATTCCTTTGGGCCGTCTGCCATATCTCCTTCAATAATTCCATCTTTAATACGGATAATACGGTTGGTCTGTGCTCCCACATTAGGGTCGTGGGTAACGATAATCTGCGTCATGCCCTCATCAGTATTTAATTTCTTGAGGAGTTGCATCACTTCTACGGATGTCTTGGAATCGAGTGCTCCCGTAGGTTCGTCTGCCAGAATAATCTGCGGCTTCGTAATCAAGGCACGGGCAATAGCCACACGCTGTTTCTGTCCACCCGATAGTTCATTGGGATAGTGTTCTGCCCAGTCGAGCAGTCCCAAACGCTCCAGATATTCCAGAGCAAGGGTATGGCGCTTTTTACGAGAGACACCTTGGTAGAACAGCGGCAGCTCCACGTTTTCCACTGCCGTCTTGAAGGAGATGAGGTTGAACGATTGAAAGATGAATCCAATCATGTGGTTACGATACTCAGCAGCCTTCGACTCCGATAGATTCCAGATGGGCACTCCGTTCAGCAGATACTCTCCAGAATCATAATTGTCAAGGATACCTAATATATTTAATAAGGTAGATTTGCCTGAACCGGATGCTCCCATGATACTGACGAACTCACCCTTTTTGATATCGAGGGAGATTCCTTTCAGAACATGAAGTGGCTGGGCACCTTGATAGGTTTTGTTGATGTCTTTTAAGTGTATCATATACTGCTTAGACGTTATATTGATCAAAAAGGTTGCAAATATCTTCCTTATTAATACCTAAAAGTTTCATCTGCCTGAAAATCTCAGGCATTTTCTGTTCCATGAACTCTTTCTTGCGTGCTTTGAGAATCTGTTTCTTTGCTCCTTTGGTAACAAAATACCCCAGACCTCTTTTGTTATAAATAATGTTCGCACGCGCCAGTTCTTCATAAGTCTTGACGGCTGTATTGGTATTCACCTCCAGCATCACCGCATATTCTCGCACAGAAGGGATACGGTCGTCATCCTTATAGGTACCTGCCAGGATTTCGTCACATAGACGATCGGCCATCTGCAGGTAAATTGCTTTGTCGTTAGTGAATGTCATACGTTCAACCATTTATTGTTAATCGCCTGTACGCGGCAGAAGATACGGTAACTCAACCAGTAGTTGAAGCAAGTCAAGAGATACAGACACACCATGATGACATACATTGCCGGATGTACCTGGAGACCGTTCTGCTCATCGTAGCTCAAGAGGTTAATATTACCTTCAAAGTCGATGTGATGAAGTACGTTCACGATGATGATAAAGCACAACACTATGAACAAAGTAGTCATCAAGAACTGCTGACGACGGAATGCCGTCCCTCCCAGCATATACAGGGAATGGAAATAAAGGATTGTTCCTATGGCAAAGAAGAATCCGAGCCACCACTGTTGTACCTTTTCCACATTCGGAGCCGTCACCGTCGCATGGAAGTCTGGTGTTATCTGACTTAGGAAAGAGGGGACACCCCAAATCATCTCATGTCCGAAAATGGGTGCCGACAACGTACGGATAGAGTCTGCGCAGAAGAATGCGGCAAAGGTCACGATAGCGACGACGACGGTCGACTGGATCAGACTGTTGACATACTTCTCCAAGTTGGAGGCTGGGAACATCAGATAGGCGATGCGCTTGCGAGTGTCTTTCAATACAGAGAAGATACCCGTAGCACCAAAGAGCATCGATATAACGAAGAAGACGATACAGAAATTAGTCGTATTCTCTACTCTTGTAGTATAGTCGTAGAGACTTACCTCGACAACCTCTGTGAAGAACAATTCCGCAAAGAACAACACGAGGAAGAAGATAAGGAACAGTCTCAACCAGAAGTTGCGTCCCATCAGCAACTGACTCTTAAAGGTCAAAGCGAATCTATGGAAATCGAAGTTTTTCATTTTGTCTGCGTTTTGAAGTTAAACAATAGTTCGAGGTTGATCTGTGTCTCTGCATCACCAGCCTTGCGCTCTGCGATGACGGCATTACCCTGCAGGGTAGGCTCGGCATAGAGCACGGTGTCGTCCATCTCCTGAGGGGCACGATACTCGAAGGTGTACTTGTCGGTAATCTCCTGCACGGATGCATTGAGTAGCATGCTGCGCTGGTCGAGGATGAGGATGTGGTCAAGCAACTGCTCCACGTCATGCACCTGATGGGTAGAGATAATAATGGTACGGTCTTCTGTCATGTGCTGTGCGATAACCTTGCGGAACTGCGACTTCGAGGGGATATCCAACCCGTTAGTAGGCTCGTCCATGAAGAGGTACTTGGTATTCGTGGCAAGGGCGAATGACATAAATGCCTTCTTGCGCTGTCCCATCGACAACTCATTGAGTTTCACATGACGGTCTAACTCAAAGTCCTTCAAGCAACTATCCAGTACCTCGTAAGAGAACTTGGGATAGAAAGGACGGTTGAGGTCGGCAAACTCTGACAAGCGGATAGATGGCAGGTCGAACTCCTCCGTGACGAGGTACATGTCACGCAGTATCTCCGGTTCACGCTTACATGTCACGATGCCATCGCAACTAACTACACCCTTTGCAGGACGAAGCAGTCCTGTGAGCAGATAAAGCAGTGTCGACTTACCCGTACCGTTCTTGCCGAGCAGTCCATAAATGCGGTTCTCCTCCAGCTGGAGACTGAACCCGTCAAACACAAGAGCCTTCTGACCCTTGTACTTGTAACTGATGTTTTCAACGTTAATCATACGTTTTACTTTTATAGTTTATTACGAATTAATTGACTCTGTAATAGTGTACCACTTATATAGTACACTGCAAAAGTAAAACTATTATTCTTTTTATCCAAATTTTAGAGAGATTATTTTTGAGAAAATGAAATATTTAACATTCCCACCTTATATATTATTGGAAAAACATGACAAAAAAAAGAGAAAATGTGTTGGAAATCCAATTATTTTTAGTACCTTTGCACGACCATAAGCTAATGAAGTTATGATTACAGCTAACTATTGTCGACATTTCACAGTCGCTTTCCTTCTCGCCCTTGTCTGTGTGCCACAGTCACTGTGTGCACAGACTATAGAACAAGACACTCTCGGCACTCAACTGCTGAATGAAGTACGCAAATGCTTTAATGACAATGACGAAGGTGCCTTCTATATCGCTGCGGAAAAATACCGAGACTACCATCTGAAAGAAAACAAACTGCCAGAGTATTACAGCGGCTGGACTTTCGAAGTGCTCTATGATGTCAATCACAATCATTTCTACAGAGCACTGCGCAAAACCACACTGATGCAAAACGATATGCGAAAACGCAAGGCGGAAGACGAATACTATCAGGTAACCCACTTGCGAGGCATCATCTATTCACTACGCGGTAACATGGAACTGGCCCACCAATACTTTGAGCGGGCATTGGAAGAAGTTGACCATTCCCAACCTGCCAAACTCAGTTCTATCTATATGGATTTGGCAAATATCGATATGGACACTAAACCTGCGGATGCAATGAAGCATCTGGAATGTGCCATTTCCATTATCAAAGCCAAGAGCGGTACCTACGAGTACAGTGACGCCATCGGTTTCAAGACCATTGTAGCATTTGCCATGCGCGATTGGAAGACGGTCAATCAGGCTTATCAGGAATACATGAAGTTGAAGGAAACGCTGGGCAACAATTTCAGTACAACCTACTATCAGTATGTGATGATTTGCAAGAAGACGGCTGACAGGCAGTATGAGGAAGCCATTCAGCTCACCAACCTGTTGACCAACTCAACAGACCAGTATAAATTCCAAACGGAGATTTATGAGTTGGCAGGCGACGTGCATAAAGCATTCGAGGCACAGAAACGCTACATGGCTGTGAAAGACTCCGTAGACAATGTGATAATGAGTGAGGAGCTGATAGGCTCTGCCAATGATCTGGCCCAAATGGAGAGTGAACAAAATGCCTGTGAAGAACGTAACCAACGTACTATGTGGACCATGCTAGCCATATTCCCCGTTGCCTGTCTCGTACCCTTTGCAATGTGTCAATACAACAAGCGAAAATTCACTAAGAAACTACAGCAACAGAACCAAGAGTTGAAGATTGCCCGTGACAAGGCCAAAGAATCGGAGCGGATGAAAATTAACTTCATCAAAAACATGAGTCATGAAATACGCACACCTCTGAACATCATCAGTGGTTTTGCCCAAGTCATCAGCGATCCCGACACAGAATTAGGACAAGAGGAACGTACAGAAATAGCCAGCCGAATCACTAACAGTGCGCAGAGTATTGTGAACATCATTAACGAAATACTGGATATTTCGGGCAAAGAGAGTATTCATTATATTGACAAGAACGATACAATCAGTTGTAATGATTTAGCTAAACAGGTGCTGAAGAATTTTCAAGTAGGAGAACAGGAAAACGATTTGCATTTTGTGAGTAGTCTAAAAGATAGTTTTAAAATCAAGACCAACGCACAGGAAACAGAGAAAATCCTGCACCATTTGATGCATAATGCCTGCAAATTCACCAGTCATGGCGATATCACTTTATCCTGCAGTCTCGATGATATGGAAGAAAATATGGTTTGCTTCAGTGTGACCGATACAGGTAAAGGCATCAAAGATGGCGAAGAAGAAAAAATCTTCGAACATTTCTATAAGGTAGATGCTTACAAGGAAGGTGTAGGCCTGGGGCTCCCACTGGCTCGTAGGATAGCCCGTCAAATGGGAGGCGATGTAATTCTCGACACCACGTACCAAGAAGGCAGTCGCTTTATCCTGAGGCTGCCGAAAGCATAGGACTAACCACGCTGATCAGCACCCCACATCATCTTTTCGCGCAATGTATGGAAATAACGTTGTCCTGCTCGCTTGACGACCTTCACCAAATAGGGAGCTTTACGGAGAGTCAGCCGCGTACCTTCACTGCAATTCTCAGAACGGCCGTCGAGTGCTACGAGGAAATTATGGGAACGGCTTTCCACTGTCAGACAAATTTCGGCATTGTCAGGAATGACAATAGGACGGATGTTTAAAGAATGCGGAGCTACTGCTGTCATCGAGAATACACAGGTACCGGGTACGATGATGGGACCTCCTACAGAAAGAGAGTAAGCCGTAGAACCTGTAGGCGTACTAACCACCAACCCGTCAGCTTGATACGTCGTCAGATAATCACCATTTACAGTAGCTCTAATTGAAATCATCGAAGCATTATCTCGCTTCAGGATAGCTACATCGTTTAAAGCACAATGATAGCCTTGCAATTTACTTCCATCTGTCTCTACGGCAATAGCGGCACGTGTTTCTATGGAGTATTCACCCTCATAAAGAGCCTGGATGATATACTCGATCTCATTGGCATTAATATCTGCCAAGAAGCCCAGACGCCCCATATTAACACCCAAAATGGGAATTTGCTTGTCGCCCACCATACTGGCGGCGCGAAGGAAAGTGCCGTCTCCTCCAAGGGAGATGACGAAATCAGCCTCAAAATCATTACTATCAAACACATAAGCACTATCCAAGCTTATATGATGTTCGTGAACTAGGAAGTCATAGAAGTTTTTTTCAACATAGACATCAGCTTTACGCTCAGCAAGACAAGCCAGTATCTTCTGAATGGAAACTGACTTTTTCGGCTGGTAGGTGTTGCCGAAAATAGCAAACCGTAGTTTTCGTGAGGTCATAAAAATTCTGTCGTTTTTAGCCGTTATTTGGCAAACATTTTGTATCTTTGCCGTGTATTATGAGCGCAAAGGTACTTATTTTTAGTGAAAATGCGTCAAAACGAACCAACAAATTTACTTAGAAAATGACAAAACTGAGTGTAAATATCAACAAGGTTGCGACAATTCGCAATGCCAGAGGTGGCAATAATCCTAATGTTTTGAAGGTGGCAGAAGCCTGCGAACAGTTTGGTGCTCAAGGGATTACAGTACACCCACGTCCTGACGAGCGACACATTCGCTATCAAGATGTACGAGAACTGAAACCACTCATTAAAACTGAGTTTAATATCGAAGGAAATCCTATTGATTCCTTCGTAGAACTGGTTTTGGAAGTGATTCCTAAACAGGTGACTCTAGTACCCGATGGTCACGATCAGATAACCAGCAATCACGGATGGGACACTATCGAAAACAAAACTTTCCTGACAGATATCTGCAAAACATTTAAGAATGCAGGTATCCGTACCAGTATTTTTGTCAACCCAGACCCCAAAATGGTGGAAGGAGCAAAAGCATGTGGTGCTGACCGCGTAGAACTCTATACAGAACCTTATGCCGCCAACTATGCCGCCAATCGTGAAACAGCCATTGCACCTTTCATTGCAGCTGCCGAGGAAGCAAGAAAAGTGGGCCTTGGCCTGAATGCGGGTCACGATCTGTCATTGGAAAACCTGCACTACTATCACCAGATGATTCCCTGGACTGACGAGGTAAGTATTGGGCATGCTATTATTTGCGATGCCCTGTTCATGGGGTTGCAAACTACCATCCAAAAATACTTAGAACAATTAAAATAGAGAGATCATGAAAAAGGTATATGTTTTCTTAGCAGACGGCTTCGAGGATATTGAAGCATTGATTCCCATTGACGTATGGCGTCGTGGCGGATTGGAAGTTGTCACCGTAAGTACGACGGACTTTCCTTTAGTACAGACAGCTCATGGTGTGAACATCGAGACCGACATCATGTTTGAACAGGGCGACTTCTCTGATGCCGACTTATTGTTCCTTCCTGGTGGCATGCCTGGGGCTTCTAATCTATATGCACACAAGGGGGTATGTAAAGCAATTGTCGATCAATTTGCTGCAGGCAAGAAAGTGGCTGCTATCTGCGCTTCACCTGCTGTCGTCCTGGCACCTCTGGGTATTCTTGAGGGTAAACGCGCTACCTGCTATCCTGGTTTTGAGAAGGATTTGGAGGGAGCTACTTATACGGGACAACTCGTCACGGTCGATGGTAATGTCACTACGGGTGAGGGACCTGCTGCTGCTTTCCCCTTTGCCTATGACTTGCTGGGTCAACTCACCAGCCCACAGAAGGCAAACCAAATAGCTGAAGGCATGCGCTTCAAACACTTGATGGCATAATGGACTATATTATCATAGTAGCCGGAGGGAAGGGATTGCGTATGGGAGGTGAGATCCCCAAACAGTTTCTGCCCATTGGAGGAAAACCAATCTTGATGCGGACACTGGAACGTTTCCGTGCCTATAGCGAAACATTGGAAATTATCCTTGTGCTACCCAAAGACCAACAGGACTATTGGCTGCAACTGTGTAAGGACTACCATTTCCAAGTGAACTATCGGATGACCGATGGCGGTGAGACTCGTTTCCATAGCGTCCAACACGGTCTGGCACTGATTCCTGATGATGCCGAAGGCGTGGTGGGAGTGCATGACGGTGTGCGTCCTTTCCCCAGTTTAGAGGTGATTCGAAACTGCTATGAGACAGCTCGAAAGAAGAAAGCTGTCATTCCTGTTATCCCTGTCGTAGAGACCTTGCGGCACATCACAGAAGGCACTAAGCCGCGAAGCGACTACCGATTGGTGCAGACCCCCCAGACCTTCGACATTCAACTGCTGAAAGCTGCCAACCGCCAACCCTATAATGACGGATTCACCGATGATGCCAGCGTGGTCGAAACTTTTGGTTTCGACATCACCCTCGTTGACGGCAATCGGGAGAATATCAAGATAACAACCCCATACGACTTAAAAATCGCAGAAGTATTGATAGGATGACCGATATACTGCAACAAGACATACAATACCTGCCAGGAGTAGGTCCCAATCGCAAAAAGATGCTCAGTCAGGAACTGGGCATCGAGACCTTCGGCGATTTGTTGCAGTATTATCCTTACAAACACGTTGACCGCAGCCGACTCTACCACATCAGCGAACTGACTGGCGACATGCCTTTCGTGCAAGTAAAAGGTCATATCCTAAGTTTCGAGACCTTCAAGATGAGTGCCCGTAAAGAGCGTGTTGTCGCTCACTTTACTGATGGCAATGGTAAAGTGATGGACCTCACTTGGTTTAATGGTGGTAAATATGCCAAACAGAATTATAAAATCGGTACTGAATATGTAATTTTCGGACGCCCCAACGTCTACAACGGTCGTATCAATGTGACGCATCCTGATATTGACGAAGCCGACAAACTGGAACTTTCCGCTATGGGTATGCAACCCTACTACAACACTACGGAGAAAATGAAGAAGAGCGGACTCAATTCCAGGTCGATAGAGAAATTAACCAAGTCGCTGCTCGATATTCTGAAGGAGCCCCTACCAGAAACTATTCCAGACTTCATCACCAACCGTCTGCATCTCACGAGTCGTGACGAGGCCCTGCGTAAAATCCATTATCCTCAGAATGCGAAGGAACTGGAAAAAGCGCGTACCAGACTGAAATTCGAAGAACTCTTCTATGTACAACTCAATATTCTGAGATACGCCAGCGACCACCGAAGAAAATATCGAGGTTATACTTTCTCGCGTGTAGGCGACAACTTTAATACTTTCTTCTACCACTACCTGCCCTTCTCACTGACAGAAGCACAAAAGCGGGTCATTCGTGAAATCAGGAAAGATACTGGTTCCGGGCGCCAGATGAACCGTTTGTTGCAAGGCGATGTAGGGTCAGGTAAAACCCTTGTCGCCCTTATGTCTATGCTCATTGCTTTGGATAATGGGTATCAAGCGTGCATCATGGCGCCTACCGAGATTTTGGCAGAACAACATCTGCAGACCATTCAAGAGTTCCTGCACGGAATGAATATCAGAGTGGAACTGTTAACTGGCATCGTAAAAGGCAAAAAGCGCCAAGAGGTATTGACAGGATTACTGGACGGAAGTGTAAAAATTCTTGTAGGCACCCATGCCGTGATTGAAGATACGGTTCAGTTTGCCAATCTGGGTATGGTGGTTGTAGATGAGCAACACCGCTTTGGTGTGGCTCAACGCGCCAAATTATGGACCAAGAACACCAACCCGCCTCATGTCCTTGTCATGACAGCAACACCCATCCCTCGTACATTAGCTATGACTCTATATGGGGATTTAGATGTTAGTGTGATTGACGAACTGCCTCCAGGCCGTAAACCTGTGGTTACAACACATGTATTTGACCGTTCTATGCCTTCTTTGTACGACGGACTGCGCAAACAGATTCAGCAAGGCCGACAGGTATATATCGTTTTTCCACTGATTGAAGAAAGTGAGAAAATCGATTTGAAAAATCTGGAAGACGGCTTTGAGGTTTTGAAACAGGTCTTTCCAGAGTTTCGTCTTAGCAAGGTTCACGGTAAGATGAAACCTAAGGAGAAGGAAGAGGAGATGCAACATTTCGTGAAGGGCGAAACACAGATGCTGGTTGCCACCACAGTGATAGAGGTAGGAGTTAATGTCCCCAACGCTTCCGTCATGGTCATTCTCGAAGCTCAGCGATTCGGGCTCAGTCAATTACACCAGCTAAGAGGACGTGTCGGAAGAGGTGCCGACCAAAGCTATTGCATCCTTGTTACCAATCATCAACTAAGCGAAGACACACGTAAACGAATTGATATCATGTGTGAAACCAATGATGGATTCCGCATTGCAGAAGCCGATTTAAAACTTCGCGGACCTGGCGATCTTGAAGGAACCCAACAAAGCGGTATGGCCTTCGACCTCAAAATTGCAGATATAGCACGCGATGGACAACTGGTGCAGATGGCACGCGACGAAGCCCAAATCATTATAGATGAAGATCCTGAATGCAAAACGGAAAAATACTATATGCTTTGGAATAGGCTGAAACAACTCCGCAAAACAAACGTTAATTGGGCTGCCATTTCTTAATGTAAAGTGTTAAATAACACACAATTATTGTTAACGTACACCACATTTTTACGATTCCTCCATTATTTTTATTACTTTTGCACCGATAATTTCCGAAAAAAATAACTTTCTCGAATTGAATTTTTAAGACTTATGCTTACTAAAAGACAATTTAAAAACATTGCATTTACTGTAGTAGCAACCATATTAGCCATTCCTGCTATGGGACAAGATTTATTGGCAAATCAAGCGCCCATCGACCGCAAGATGAAAGCAGTTGACAGCATGGCACTCCATAGATTGATACAAGCAGAGAGCTATGCATCTCCTGCTGCTGACCTATATAATGACTGGAATAATCGTTATGCTCACAAGGCAACCGTATTACCCGATTCATTCCGTATCGACTTAAAGGACTTCTGTATGCCTACCACCAGTCGTTTGCTGACAAGCAACTTCGGTGCCCGCTGGGGACGTCAGCACAAGGGATTGGACATCAAGGTTTATATTGGTGATACCATTCGCGCTGCATTCAGCGGTAAGGTTCGTATCGTAAGATATGAAGGACGCGGCTATGGAAAGTATGTAGTTATCCGTCATTATAATGGATTGGAGACTATCTATGGTCACATGTCAAAGCAATTAGTTACAGAGGATCAAGAGGTTCGTGCCGGTGATCCTATCGGACTCGGTGGAAACACAGGTCGTAGCACTGGCTCACACCTGCATTTTGAGACCCGTCTGTGTGGCGTTGCCTTGAACCCTGCTTTGATGTTCGACTTTAAGAATCAGGATGTTGTTGACGACTATTATATATTCCGTAAGTCAACCTATAATCGTGAATCAGCCGAAGCAACGCGTTTACGTGGTGTTGGTGGCAAGGCCGTCAATGGCGACTTGGATATTCCACAGACCGACTATGCATCAGTACTGTCCGCTAAGAGTGACAAGAAAGCAAAGACCCGTTCTACCCGCTTCCACAAAGTGGCAAAAGGCGAAACTCTTTCATCAATCGCTCGTAAACGCGGTATGACGGTTAGCGCTATCTGTAAGTTGAATCACATCAAGTCGACTACACGCATCCGTGCAGGACAGATTCTCAGATACAATTAACCAAACCCTTTGTAGCATTAGAAGGCTATTAACCTATTTTTTTGAATGAAACAGAAAATTATGTTTTGCATCTTACTGATGCTTCTTTCCTCTGCGGATGTAGCATTAGCCAAGAGCAAGAAAAAGAGGACAAAGAAAATACACCGTACAGAGACCGTCTATGAGGAGATTGACAATTTCGATTTTCTCTATGCAGATGGCTATGACACCAATATTAACTTCACCACAGCCGATGATATTCTCAGCCAGGCTACTTCATTTATAGGCACTCGCTACCGTTCTGGCAGCAAGGGTCCATATAGCTTCGATTGCTCTGGATTTACCAGCTATGTCTATGGCCAGAACAACATATCTATCGGCTGTTCCTCACGCGATCAATATGCCCGCAACATCCCCATCCGACGTGAAGAGATGCAGCCGGGCGACTTGGTATTCTTCACCAGCCCCCACTCTGGTCGCAACGTTGGGCATGTAGGTATCGTGATGGACTTCGACCCTATCACCGACACCTTCACGTTTATCCATGCCAGCAGCAAGGGAGGTGTAAAAATCAGTCACTCTAACGACGGAAACTACAATCGCCGCTACATCGGTGTGCGCCGTGTGGCTAAATAAACAATAAGATGAAACTCAAAGCCCTTTTAGTAACGATATTAGCAGGCTACTCAGTGGCCTGCTTTTCTGATGATATCACCGTTGCCATGACAGGCGATATCATGATGGGTACCACCTACCCTGGTATTTCACTGCCTCCCAAGAATGGCGAGGAGATTTTTCGCGACGTGAAGCCCATCCTACAACGCACCACTATTACTGTTGGTAATCTAGAGGGGACATTACTGGATGGCGGTAAGAGCACAAAAGGCGGTGGTCCTAACAGTTATTCTTTCCGCACACCAACCAGTTTCTCCTATCTATTGAAAGAGGCTGGCTACGACTTCCTCAGCATGGCTAACAATCATGCCAACGACTTCGGACAGGAGGGTATTCTGAGCACCGAACAGCAACTCAACAAGCAGGGCATCAAATTCTCAGGCATCAAGGGACGCACAGAATCAGCCATTGTGGTTCGCAACGGCATCAAGTTCGGCATCTGTGCCTTCGGACATAATCAATATACGCTGAAACACCGTGACTTGGCGACGGTCAAGCGCATCTTCGACGACCTGAAACAGAAGTCAGACATTGTCATCGTATCTTTCCACGGTGGAGCTGAAGGACGCTCGAAGAGTCATCTGCCCCAGGGCGCAGAGAGCTTCTTGGGCGAAGACCGAGGCAGTCTGCGCGAATTTGCCCATTTCTGCATCGACAATGGTGCTGACATTGTCTATGGTCACGGTCCTCATGTAGTGCGTGCCACAGAGGTCTATAAAGGCCGTTTCATAGCCTACAGCCTCGGTAATTTCTGCACGCCCTACGGTATGAGTTTAGCCGGCATTTCCGCTTATTCGCCTGTTGTAGAAATCAAGGTTGACAAGCAAGGCCGTTTCCTCAGTGGCCAAATCCACTCCTTCCTCCAGCAGAAAGGCATTGGTCCTCGCAAAGACCCCAATCAACGCGTAGCGCGTGAAATGATGAATCTCACCAAAACCGACGTTCCCCATAGCGAAGCTACCATCGACAAAGATGGTAACATTACGTTGAAATAGTCTGCTATTTTCACCTGTGGAAATGATCACCTCAAAAACCTGAGTTAACCCAAATCATCAATCGAGTTAACTCATTTGACGAATCGAGTTAACTCAATCGATTTTGGACGTTAATTCACATAAATAGCTATGCAAAGAAACTTTTCAAGTTTCACGGAACGAAGATGCGTTCCACCTTTCCCTCGTAGGTGGGGAAAGTAAGGCGGATGGTGTCTAACTTGATGGTGTCGGGGAGGAGGATGCTGACAAAGCGGCGATTGGTGTAGTATTCGGGTACTCCTGCCTGATCATGGAGGAAGCGGAACTTTGCCGTATGTGTCTCATCAGGATTCTGAATGATGGTGTCCTGGGCTAAGGCAACGGTATGTACGCCATCCTCGCCATCTACCTGTCCTGTTTTGAGCAACACGCCTAAGTTCAGATATTTCCCGTTTTTAGCTAACCACGCACTTTCCAACCCCAACGGGTCTTCGCGTTGTTCGTCCAATTTCCAATGCTCTCTGGCCCTCAGCGTGGGGACTGTCCCTATAGAAACAGCCTCGGCAGTATTGTCAGTCAGGACATTGAAATAGAGTACGGCACGATAGGTGGTGTCAGGCCGTTGAATCCACGAGGCGGTAGCAACGGGGGTAAGCGCATAACGCTGACCGTCGTCCATGGTGAATGCCGTGGCCTGCTTGTCGGCATTAACAGACAGATCAACCAGTTCTGCCTGCATCAGCGAATACTTGCCCTGTCCTTTGTTATAACTATCGGTGGTGCAGGCTACGAGCAGGAAAGTCCACAGGAGCGCAAAGTACTGAATTTTATTCATGAGCTGCAAGGTAGTTACGAAGTGGGTTGGCATACATAGTCAGTATTCGTTCGCGAAGGAAAGCCTCATCCTTGTTGGGGATTTTAATCTTCGCCAGCTGACCGGCAAGATAGTCCTCAAAGCGCTGAACATCGGCAGGGGTGTAGTTTTGCGAATGGTCGGTTTTCTCCAGCATGTCCAATGCAATATAGTTACAAGGGTAAAGCTGATAGTGACTATGTATCTCCTTATCCATGCGTAGAGCAACCGCTTTGAAGAACTCATTCTTGGGGAACTCTTTCAGTTCGTCCAGCCACTGATTAATTGGAGTGCCACAATGGTAATGGATACGTCCTTTATAGCCGAATATACCCGTTTTCATATTATCGAGATCATCCTGCTTGCTCTTTTTAAAAGTAGGATTGTCACGTTTCTGCTGAAACTCCTGTGCCTTCAGATAGTCACAAGGATCATATTCGTAACTAATCGTCAATGGAACAATGTTGAGAGGTGAGAGGTGAGAAGTGAGAGGTGAGTGTTCATCCGTCTCAGCCCCCATCGCCAACATCTTCAAGACAGACTCCTGAGTACGGTCGTCAGAATCCTTTGCCCTACCCTCTCGCTGTGCAATCCAAATATTTTCCTTTTTCTGCGTAACAGCATAATGGATATACCGGCTCATCAACAGACTGCTCTTCATCATCTCGTGAGCCGTCAAACCGCGTCGAACAGTAAAAGCCTTGTTCATACGAACCAGTCGTTTAATCCAAGGATAGATCAGCAGATTGTCGCCAATGCCGATTTCAACCGTCGTAGGATATCCATGCTTATTAAGCAACACATCCAAAAAGGCAGAATCAAGCACAATGTCACGATGATTCGAGACAAAGGTGAACCTTTGAGTTGAGAGTGGAGAGTGGAGAGTGGAGAGTTGGCTGTCGTCAAAGGTGAGGCCGTCAGAGTATTTACGGACAAAATACCATACTATGGGTTTCATGAAACGAAGCTGGAAGTCCAGTGGAGTCTTGACCCCCGTAAAAGCCAGTCGTAACAATCCATTACGAACAGACTTTGGCAACCAAGGTACAAAACCTTTCAGTAGCGTGGAGAACTGTCGGTCAGCCAACAGTTCCTCAAACGCCTGTTTCATTTCCCCCTCTTCATAGGGTCTTATCTCGTCAAACTCGTTCATCACTTAAATAAACTGGTTTTCAACGATATCAGTTAATACATCTTTCATCTCTAACCCAGCAGCTTTTACCTGCTGAGGTATAAAACTGGTTGGTGTCATACCTGGTGTTGTATTTACTTCCAACATATAAATCTTACCTTCAGGAGAGATAATATAATCAATACGGATGATACCATTACAATGAAGGATATCATAGATATGACTGGTAATTTCGCGAACACGACGGGCTTGATTTTCCGGAATACGGGCAGGAGTTATCTCCTGAACCTGACCATTATACTTAGCATTATAGTCAAAGAACTCATTCTGAGTTACTACCTCAGTAATGGGGAATGGTACTGACTTTTCCCTGGTTTTGTAAATACCCATTGTTATCTCTGTACCTTTCAGGTATTGTTCAACCATCACCTCCGAACTTTCCATCATGGCCTTACGGATAGCTGGAGCCAATTGGTCGGCCTCCTTTACCTTTGATACACCAAACGAAGAACCGTCGGTAGCAGGTTTCACAAAACAAGGCATACCTATGCGCTGTTCTATCTCGTCATCGCTCACCAATTCCTCATAGCCTTTGCGAATCAGCAGTGAGTCGGCCACCAGAATACCATAGGCGCGCAGATATTGGTTAAGCACGAACTTATCAAAGGTCATTGCCTCAACCAATACACCACTAGTGCTATAGGGTACACGTACCAAATCGAAATAGCCCTGCATGATACCATTTTCACCAGGAGTACCATGTATGGTGATATATGCATAGTCGAAACGTTTAGCCTTCCCATTCTCTATGAAAGAAAAGTCATTGCGATCGATACTGGCAACTGTACCATCGTGCAGTTCAACATGCCAATCTTGCCCTTTTACATCTACAATGTACACATCATAACGTTCTTTGTCAAAAAACGAATAAAGCCCCTGAGCCGAGCGCAATGAGACATCGTGCTCAGAAGAGTCGCCGCCACAAACAATGGCAATTACACGTTTCATATTTTCCATCATTTATATATTATTACTTTTAAAATATTTTCTCCATTTGTCTATCAATGCTGTCATATCCTCTGCCAGTTCCGATGTAAAGTCCATTTGCTGGCCCGTCGTAGGATGCACAAACCCCAACGTCCGTGCATGTAATGCCTGGCGAGGGCAGATTTTAAAACAGTTTTGAATATAAGCTTTATAGGAAGCTGTACGCTCCCCCCTCAAAATTTCAGTACCGCCATAGCGCTCGTCCCCAAACAGCGGATGTCCTATATGTTTCATGTGGGCTCTGATCTGGTGGGTACGCCCAGTCTCAAGTCTGCATTCTACCAAAGTAACATAGCCGTAGCGCTCTAAAACCTGATAGTGGGTAACAGCACTTTTACCTATTTCCGAACCCGAAGGGAACACTGCCATACGAAGGCGGTCTTTTGGGTCACGTCCAATGTTACCTTCTATTCGTCCAGTATCCTCTGTGAAGTTTCCCCATACCAAAGCATTATAACTACGGTGTGTATCGTGGTTGAAGAATTGAGCTCCCAATTCCGTCTTTGCCTCAGGGGTCTTGGCAATAACCAACAAGCCGCTAGTATCCTTATCAATACGATGCACCAATCCTACAGAGGGATCATTAGGGTCATAACTAGGCAGGTCACGCAAATGCCATGCAACGGCATTCACAAGTGTACCATGGAAATTACCACAACCAGGATGTACCACCATCCCTGCAGGCTTATTGATCACCATCAACTGATCATCTTCATAAACAATATCTAAAGGAATCTCTTCTGGCTCTATCGTAGTGTCATAATGAGGACGGTCGAGCATCAGGGTAATCACATCACCAGGGCGAACCTTATAATTGCTCTTGACAGGTTTGCCGTTGACATGGATAAAGCCAGCATCGGCAGCCTTTTGAATACGATTACGAGAGGAATGTTGCACATGTTCAGACATATACTTGTCAATGCGGACGGGATCTTGTCCCCGATCCACCTCCATCCGAAGGTGTTCGTAGAGATCTCCCTGTTCTCCGTCACCGTCTTCCAGCATGACTATATCGTCTAATTCCTCTGTCATGGTGCCTTTACCTCCACAAATTCATCAACTTCCGGTTGTCCCGTTTCCGTAGTATTCATTTCATCTGTCGGATTTGCCTCGTAAGTAGGATCAACAAACTCATCCAAGGCAACATCCTCCTCGTCATAATTTCCTGTACCAATCATCAGGGTTAACGGATAGTCAATGGGTACACGGTCACCATTCGAGACTCGTCTGCCTCGACAGAGGATGCCATATACCCAGTCTTTCTCTCCCACTACTTTCTGTGGGGCCGTAAGACGAAAACCCATAGCCATCAACTTGGCCTCGGCCTCACGGTAACTGGAATTATCTACAATATCAGGAATCGCGAAGGTTGGGGATGATGGCGAATTGACCGTCACATAGATGGTATGACCAGACTTCACCTTCGATCCAAAACCTGGAGTCTGAGCCAAGATACAATCAGCCGGAATCGTCTTCACATATCCAGAATCGCTAACCACAATATTCAGTCCGTTCTCTTCCAACAGAAGACGGGCTCTGTGATAAGACATACCTTTCAATTCTGGTACAGAGATACCTTCTCCGTGGTGTGTATAAATTGCCAACCCAAACTTGACAATCCAACACAATAATATGATGACAACCAACATACCCAATAGGTTGAGAATGACATAATAGTTGCCCACCTTGTTCATGATCTTGCTACAGATTTCCTTTGCGTTCATTATATAATATAAATACTCTGCTATCTAAACGGCAAAAGTACAAAGAATTATCGATAATGCCAAATTAAAAACAAAAAAAAATCGAGAGCCGACCTTCAGTCTACTCCCGACATTTCTTTCTTCTTACTCACTAATGGACGCGGATTACTTTCCGTGATTCTCATCAGATACAGTCAACTTCTTACGACCCTTGGCACGGCGAGAAGCCAGTACACGACGTCCATTCTTTGTTGCCATGCGCTCACGGAAGCCATGCTTATTCACGCGGCGACGATTGTGTGGCTGAAATGTTCTTTTCATTGTTTTTATCTTTTTTTATTGTTATTATTCCATGAATCGGGGTGCAAAATTACGCATAAATTTCGAAATACGCAAGTTTTTTATGTAAATTTCTCATTTATCATTTCTAATTTCTCATTTTTTTTGTACCTTTGCACCCGCAAAACGATAATAATATATCAAAATAGCTATTTTATATGATTAATTCACAAGACATTAAGAAAGGAACCGCTATCCGTATGGATGGTGCTATTTGGGTTTGCATCGATTTCCAACATCGTAAGCCAGGTAAGGGCAACACCATCATGAACATCAAGTTGAAGAATGTTACAGACGGTCGTGTATTGGAGCGTCGTTACAACATTGGTGAAAAACTGGAAGATGTTGTCATCGAACACCGTGATTATCAGTATCTCTATGAGGACCAGGAAGGTCGTATCTTTATGAATCAAGAGACCTTTGAGCAGATTCCTATCGCTAACGACCTCGTGATTGGTCATGAGTATATGAAGGAAGGCGATGTTGTGTCTGTAGTTAGCGACACCACCGACGGCACTGTGCTCTATGCTGAAATGCCTGTAAAGACCAACCTCCGTGTTACTCACTCTGAGCCAGGCATCAAGGGTGATACAGCCACCAACGCTACGAAGCCTGCCACATTGGAGACTGGCGTTGAGGTACGTGTTCCTCTCTTCATCAACGAAGGCGACCTTATTCAGGTTGATACTCGTGACGGCAGCTATCTGAACCGTGTGAAGGAGTAATCTGAATTTGAGAAATTGAAGTATTCGATTATCGTTCCAGTTTTCAATCGCCCTGACGAAGTGGACGAGTTGCTTGAGAGCCTTTGTTCTCAAACACTGAAAGACTTTGAGGTGGTGATTGTTGAGGACGGTTCGAAGAAACCATGCAAGGATGTTTGCGACAAATACGCAGGCATCCTTGATTTACATTATTACTATAAGGACAACAGCGGTCCTGGAAAAAGTCGCAACTATGGGGTTGAGCGCGCTCATGGCGATTACGTCATCATCCTTGACTCGGACGTAGTCGTACCTGAAGGGTATTTAGAAAATATCAACTCGCAACTCGCAACTCGCAACTCGCAACTCGCTGCCTTTGGCGGTCCTGATGCATCCCATCCATCGTTCACACCCGTCCAGAAGGCAATCAGCTATTCGATGACCTCTTTCTTCACTACTGGCGGCATTCGCGGTGGTAAGAAGAAACTCGACAAGTTCTACCCCCGTTCTTTTAATATGGGTATCCGCCGTGATGTCTATCTCCAGTTAGGTGGATTCTCAAAGATGCGCTTTGGTGAGGATATTGATTTCAGCTATCGCATCGTAGAAGCAGGCTACCAGCCTCAATTATTTCCTGACGCATGGGTATGGCACAAGCGTCGTACCGATTTCCGAAAGTTCTTCCGACAGGTATATAATAGTGGTATAGCCCGTATCAATCTCGAGAAGCGCCATCCAGGCACGATGAAACTCGTTCACCTGCTGCCTACCGTTTTTACGGTGGGAGTGATAGGATTAATCCTGATTTCAGCCATTGGACGTGTCTTGATGCATTACGACGATGTACACCGTTGGTTCTGGCTTTGTGCAGTCCCTTGGTTGCCCATCATCCTCTATAGTCTCATCATACTCATCGACTCATCTATTCGGAACAAGAGTCTGAAGGTGGGATTGCTCAGTATCCCTGCTGCCTTTGTCCAACTGATGGGCTATGGTCTTGGCTTTATAGAGAGCTGGTGGAAACGCTGTGTAATGAAAAAGGATGAGTTCACAGCTTTCGAGAAGAATTTCTATAAATAATAATGGACAAACTTACTATCAACCATTGGGCAGAGGAAGATCGCCCTCGTGAAAAACTCATGCGTTTAGGTGCCGAAGCACTATCGAATGCCGAACTATTGGCAATTCTGATTGGTTCCGGCTCCACGAAGGAGAGTGCTGTCGACTTAATGAAACACATTCTCAACGACTGCAACAACAATCTCAACACATTGGGAAAGATGTCTATCCACCAATTATGCGATTATAATGGCATCGGCGAGGCTAAAGCTATCACCATCCTAGCAGCAAGCGAATTAGGCAAGCGTCGGCAGATGGAGTCACCCGAAGAGCGTCCTGACTGTGGTACAGCTACCCGCATCTACAATAACATGCACCCGGTAATGCAGGATTTGGATATCGAAGAGTTCTGGATTCTGCTTATGAATCAGAACTACCGACTCATTAAGAAAATGCGCATTTCCCATGGCGGCATCACGGAGGTTTCTGTTGATGTCAGGATTATCATCAAGGAGGCCGTACTGGCTAATGCAACGATTCTGGCCGTCTGCCATAACCATCCATCAGGCAGTCTGCGTCCCAGTTCGCAGGACAACGACATCACCATGCATATCAAACGTGCCTGCGACACCATGCGCATTCATTTTCTCGATCATGTCATCGTGACTGATGGTGCTTACTACAGCTACAAAGAGAACGGACGTCTGTAACAGCTTTTGCAATCCAGTTGCAGAAATCGTCACTTTTTTCTTGTTTGCAACCCAGTTGCGAAACTCTTTCCATACCTTTGCAGTCAGAAAACAATAAAATTGAAAAGGTATGTCACACGAACATCATCACGAACATCATCATGAATGCTGTGCTCACGAACATCATCACGAACATCATCATGAGCATCATCACGAAGGGCAGAAACATCAGTTGGCAATGATTATTATCAGTGCCGTTCTGTTAGTCATTGCCGTTATTATCGAGAAGAGTTTCGCACTTCCAACCTGGCAACTGCTGCTCATCTATCTCGTACCCTATCTCCTCATTGGCCACGACACACTCAAGGAAGCCGCTGAAGGAATTGCCCATGGCGATGCCTTCGATGAACACTTCCTCATGTCTATTGCCACCATCGGAGCGCTCTGTATTGGTTTCCTGCCTGGTGCCGAACATCAGTTTCCCGAGGCCGTCTTCGTCATGCTGTTTTTCCAGGTTGGTGAACTCTTCGAGGGATATGCCGAAGGCAAGAGCCGTGAGAGCATTTCGCACCTCATGGACATCCGACCCGATGTAGCACATGTAGAGGTGAAAGGGCAGTTAGAGAATGTCGATCCTAATCATGTGGAAGTAGGTTCTACTATTGTCATACGCCCAGGAGAGAAAGTACCTTTGGACGGCGTAGTTATTGAGGGCTCGTCGGCACTGAACACCATCGCCCTTACCGGTGAGAGTATGCCCCGAGAGATTACCGTGGACGATGAGGTCATCTCTGGATGTGTCAATCTCTCAGGAGTCATTCGCGTACGTACTACCAAAACTTTTGGTGAGGGCACCGTCTCGAAAATCATCGAACTCGTAGAGCATGCCACAAAACATAAGTCAAAGAGCGAAGCCTTCATTACCCGTTTTGCCCGCATCTATACGCCCATTGTGGTAGGTGCCGCTCTTGCCCTTGCTCTCGTTCCCCCACTTTTCATCTATCTCACCTCTCACATCTCACTTCTCACCTCTTTCCCCGTCTGGCTCTATCGAGCGCTGATGTTCCTCGTGGTGTCATGTCCATGTGCATTGGTCATCAGTGTCCCCCTCACCTTCTTCGGTGGTATCGGAGGTGCTTCGCGTCTTGGCATTCTCATCAAGGGTGCCAACTATATGGATATCCTATCGAAAGTCGGTACCGTCGTTTTTGACAAGACAGGGACACTCACCCACGGACAGTTTGCCGTCGAGGCCGTACACCCTGACAGTTGCGACGAGCACCAACTGCTGCATCTGGCTGCCCACGTTGAGCATTTCTCCACCCATCCCATCGGAGCAGCTCTTCGCGATGCTTTCCCCGACGAAGCCACTGACGGTTGTCGCATCACTGACGTTGAGGAAATTGCAGGACAAGGTATCCGCGCCACCGTAGAGGGGAAGCAGGTAGCCGTTGGTAATACCAAACTGATGGATGCCATCGGAGCCAAATGGCACGACTGCCATCATGTGGGTACCATTATTCATGTGGCTATTGACGGTATTTATGCTGGACATATCGTGATCAACGACAAGATAAAGGACGATAGCGCCGAGGCTATCACCCTACTGAAAGAGTTGGGTGTAACGCGTACCGTGATGCTCACTGGCGACCGCAAGGAAGTGGCCGACCATGTAGCCCAACAGCTCCAACTGGATGAATACCATGCAGAACTGCTACCTGCCGACAAAGTCGCCTACATGGAACAACTCGCAACTCGCAACTCTCATCTTTCAACTCTCTTCGTCGGTGACGGCATCAACGATGCTCCCGTCCTGGCACGTGCCGATGTCGGTGTCGCCATGGGCGGACTGGGTAGTGACGCGGCTATTGAAGCAGCTGATGTAGTACTGATGGACGACAAACCTTCTAAGATAGCTCTCGCCATTCGTGTAGCCCGTCGTACACTCGCAATAGCCCGTCAGAATGTCGTGTTTGCCATTGGCGTGAAAGTAGCCGTTTTGATATTGGCCGCTGTGGGCATTGCCACTATGTGGTTGGCAGTCTTTGCCGACGTCGGTGTCACCGTTCTTGCCGTCCTCAATGCGATGCGGGCATTGAAAATTAAATAAATCGCAATTCGTAATTCGTAATTCATAATTATTTTGTATCTTTGCAGCAAATATAGCAAAGAATGACACAAGAAGAAAAAACAAAGTTGGAAGAGCGGATTGTCGATGTATTGAAGACAGTGTATGACCCTGAGATTCCTGTCAACATCTACGACCTCGGAATGATTTACAAGATTGATGTCCAAGCAGACGCCACGGTTGATTTAGACATGACCTTCACGGCACCTAACTGTCCTGCTGCCGACTTTATATTAGAAGATGTACGCACGAAGGTCGAGTCGGTAGAAGGCATTCAGAGTGCCAATGTCAACCTCGTCTTCGAACCTGCTTGGGACCAAAGTATGATGTCAGAAGAGGCACGTGTCGAACTTGGATTGGACTGACCTATGAAGAACGTCTATTTTCTTTCTGATGCCCACCTTGGGTCGCTGGCCATCCCGCACCAACGGATGCAGGAGCGTAGGCTGGTTCGCTTTCTTGACAGTATCAAGGAGAAAGCTGCCGCTATCTACCTGCTTGGCGACATGTTCGATTTCTGGTATGAATATAAGTATGTCGTACCAAAGGGATTCACCCGTTTCTTAGGCAAAATCTCCGAACTGACAGATATGGGGGTCGAGGTACACTATTTCACGGGCAATCACGACATCTGGGCATACGAATATCTGGAAAAGGAATGTGGTGTTATTCTCCACAAGCAACCCGAGACCACTGAAATCTACGGCAAGGAGTTTTTCTTGGCTCATGGCGACGGGATGGGCGACCCCAACAAGTCGTTCAAGGTGATTCGTGCCATCTTCCACAACAGGATATGCCAGTGGCTCTTCTCTGCCCTCCATCCCCGTTGGGGTGTCAGTTTCGGACTCACTTGGGCCAAGCATAGCTATATCAAACATAAAGAGACGGACGAGCCCACCTATATGGGTGAAAACAAGGAGCACTTGGTGCTTTTTGCCAAACAATATATCGAGGACCATCCTAATATAGATTATTTTATTTTCGGCCATCGCCATATCGAACTGGACATCAACCTGCAACGGCATGTCCGTCTGATGATTTTAGGTGATTGGATCAGTCAGTTCACTTATGCCGTCTATGACGGAGAACACATGTTCTTGGAAGAATACGTCGAAGGCGAGAGTCAACCCTAAACATCCCCCAAAAGATGAAACACCATCTAAAAACTTTACTAATTCCCATGCTACTGCTACTTCTAAGCAGTTGTAATGAGCAAAAGCCACAATACGTGATTGGCGTCTCCCAATGTTCTGCCGACATCTGGCGCGAAAAACAGAATGCCGAATTGCGCATGGGAGCCTATATCCATGAAAACGTAGAACTTCGCTTTGCCTCTGCCTACGACAGTGACGAGCGACAGGTTCAGCAGATTGACAGTCTTATCAGTACGGGTATCGACTTGCTGATTGTAGCTCCTAATCAAGTGCAGACCATTTCGCCAGCCATCGACCGTGCCTATGATAAAGGCATACCCGTCATTGTGTTTGAACGCAAAACCAATTCGAAGAAATACACGGCCTTCATCGGTGCCGACAATTACGAAATGGGACGAACCATAGGGGAATATATCGCTCACCAGTTAAAAGGAAAGGGGCGTCTCCTTGAAATCAAAGGTCTCAAAGGTTCTTCCCCTGCCATCGAGCGACACAATGGTTTTACGGAGGCCATCAGCCGTTATCCTGAACTCCAGCTCGTTGACACCTTGCAGGGCGACTGGACAGAAAAAAGTGCTTACGATGCCATTCAGCAATACCAAGGAGACCTGACCAACATCGATTTTGTTTTCGGACAAAACGACCGTATGGCTATGGGAGCACGCAAGGCTATACAGAAAAAGCAACAGCCGAACGCTAACGGCAAAAAGCCACGCTACTGCGGTATCGACGGACTGCCAGGTGAAGACGGAGGTATCCAATTGGTGCGCGACTCCCTGCTCGATGCCAGTTACATCTACCCCACTCATGGCGACCAACTCATACTCCTGGCCCTCAACATTCTGATGGATAAGCCCTATCAAAAAGAGAATCTGCTAAAATCGGCACTCGTCACCCACGACAATGCTAATATTGTATTGTTAGAGAGCGAAGAAACCCTCCGCCAGACAGCCTACCTTGACCAGTTGCATGAGAAAGCAGATACCTACCTTCAGCAACTCGACATGCACCGCATGTTCACCATTCTCTTGGCTGTCATTCTCCTCATCATTACAGCCAGTGCTGCTATCACCATCACCAATATGCGCCGTCGCCATCGCCTGGAGCGTCAAGCCTTCTCGATGGTAGTCAATGTTCCTGCTGAGGAAAGCGCACCTCAACCCGAAGTCACTGATGTCACCCCAGAGGAGAAAACACAGATAGAGGCAGATGCCGATGCCCGTTTCTTGGAACGTCTCCGCTTGAAAGTACAGGAACATATCGGCAATAGCGATTTCAGTGTCGAGGAATTGGCTGGCGAAATGGGCGTCAGCCGCGTACAACTCTATCGCAAGGTGAAACAGCAGACAGGACGAACTCCTGTTGATATCATCCGACTAAGTCGTCTGAACCGCAGTAAGGTATTGCTCCAAACCACTGATCTTTCTGTCAGTGAGATTGCCTATCAAGTAGGCTTCACTGCCCCCAGCTATTTCACCAAATGTTTCAAGGAAGAGTTTGGTACCCTGCCAGGCGACACTCGAAAAAGCTAAGAAAAATCGTTCAATGACTAATACAAATGTTACATTGAACGATTTTTTTAGTTCTATGAAACATCTGTTTTAGCCACTTACCATAAATGGTAGTACTTTTGCACCAGTTAAATTTTCAAGAGTACTAACCAAATTAACAAGCAAATGAAACAAGCAAAAAGAATCACTTTGAGTTTCCTCTCTTTGCTGCTTTGTACAATAATGTACGCGCAACAGGAGATCACGGGAACAGTGAATGACGCTGCTGGTCCAGTCATTGGAGCCACCGTCATGGAGAAAGGTACTACCAATGGTACCGTTACTGATTTCGACGGTAACTTCAAGTTGAAGGTGGAGCCGGGCAAGACCCTCGTCTTTTCTTACATCGGCTACCAGACAGTAGAATTGCCAGCCCAGAACGGCATGACAGTTACCATGAAAGACGATGCCCAGCTTCTGAATGAAGTGGTCATCACAGGTTATCAGGTTCAGCGCAAGGCCGACCTGACCGGTTCTGTGGGTGTTGTTGAGACCAAAGACTTCAAGGCCAGTTCAACCGATCCCATGGCATCCCTGCAGGGTAAGGTACCTGGCATGACCATCACCACAAGCGGTTCTCCTTCCGGCGAAGCCAATGTCCAGATTCGTGGTATCGGCTCTATGGGTGGTTCAAGCACCGCCCCTCTCTATATTGTCGATGGTATGCCTTACAGCGGTTCGCTCAATAGTTTGAACACCAACGACATCGAGACCATGCAGGTATTGAAGGATGCTGCCTCAGCCTCTATCTATGGTAGCCGTGCTGCCAATGGTGTTGTGATCATCACCACCAAGAAGGGCAAGAAGGGCGACAAGATTAACATCGACTTCAACGCTTCTATTTCTGTAGCATGGATGTCGCAGAAGATGAAACTGCTGAACAGTCAACAATATGCCACAGCCCTCGTGCAGGCAGCTCTTAACGATGGAAAGAACCCTCATGACTACGCTCAGAACTACGGTCTGTCACTAAATGTCGAAGGAGGCACACCGATTTCTGCTTACGACCCCATGACTGGCTCTATGCAATCGTTCTCTGTCGGCGGTTTCTATGGTGGTTTCATGAATGCCAAGCAGACCATGCCTTACAGTGATACCGACTGGGTTGACGAGATCGGTCGTACAGGTGTTACTCAGAACTACGACATCTCGTTCTCTAAGGCTTCCGACAAGACCACCATGCTCTTCTCAGCTGGTTATAAGAAGGCTACTGGTGTATTGAAGCACACCGATTTCGAGAATTTCTCAGCCCGCTTCAACAGCAGTTACAAGCTCAACAGCATTGTTACCATCGGCGAGAATGCACAGTTCTCTTACTCTAATAATGTAGATGCTGCTCCTCTGGAGAATGCTCTGAAGATGGCTCCTACGCTTCCTGTCTATGAAATCGATGGTGTCACCTTCTCTGGTCCTGTCGGTGGTATGAGTGACCGTCAGAACCCCATGCGCGAACTTTATCACAACAAGGACAACCGTCTGAAGAAGTGGCGCATCTTTGCCAACGCCTACGTTGACATCGCTCCCATCAAGGGTTTGCTGATTCGCTCTAACTTCGGTATCGATTATACCAACAGCTATATCCGCGCACTGACCCACACCTGGCATTCTGATGTTGTCAACAATGCAACTAATGCCAGTGAGCTGGCTCAGACCCACAGCACCAAGTGGACTTGGTCGAACACTGTTCAGTATAACTTCGACATTGCCGAGAACCACAACCTCAACGTCTTGGTTGGTCTGGAGGCTCACCAGGACAATGGTATCGACTTCGCAGGTCGCCGTGTTGACTATCCTTTGGAGACACTCGACTATATGTGGCCCAGCGCAGGTACAGGTATTCAGACTGTTCGTGGTGCCGGCGACGGCTATAAGCTGATGTCTTACTTCGGAAAGATTGACTACAACTGGAACGACCAGTTGCTGGCTTCGTTCACCCTGCGTCACGACGGTTCCAGCCGTTTCGGTAAGAACCATCAGTACGGTACCTTCCCATCCGTATCACTCGGTTATCGCCTGTCTAAGCATATCAAAGCTGACTGGCTGCGCGATTGGAAGATTCGTGCCAGCTATGGTGTTACCGGTAATCAGGGCATGAACTCTAACAATGCCCACTACGGACTCTATATTGCCGACTATGGTTCAAGCCGTGAGAACTCTACCGCTTACGACCTCAATCTGCAGGGTTCAGGTACACTGCCCTCTGGTTATTACAAGTCACAGTCATCTAACGAAGACCTGAAGTGGGAGTCTTCTTCACAGTGGAACTTCGGTACCGACTTCTCACTCTTCGGAGGCGACCTCTATGGTTCTTACGACCTCTTCTTCAAGGAGACAAAGGATATGCTCGTGCAGCCCGCCTTCCTCGGTGCTATCGGTTTCGGTGGTCAGACTTGGATCAACGGTCCTACACTGAAGAACTGGGGTATGGAGTTCAACCTGGGCTATCGTCACACCACGTCTTACGGACTTTCTTACGACATCACAGGAAATGTTGACTTCTTCCGTTCTAAGGTGACCTATCTGCCTGAGAAGTCAAAGAACTCTTACGAGCACAACGACTACCACAACCTGTCACAGGACGGCAAGGCCTACGGTTCACGCATCGGTTATGTGGTTGAGGGTCTCTACCAGTCGCGCGAAGAAGTGCTGGCCAGTGGCCAGGCTGGTGCCCGCGTAGGCGGCTTGAAATATGCTGACCTCAACGGTGATGGCAAAATCAACGAGGCCGACCGCACATGGGTATTCAATCCAGTGCCCAATTTCTCTTACGGTTTCAATGTAAACCTGGGTTACAAAGACTTCGACTTCACCATGTTCTGGCAGGGTGTATCTGGTGTTGACGTCATCAACGACCAGAAGTTCCAGACCGACTTCTGGAGCATCACCGATGCTGGTTCTAACAAGGGTGAACGCGTCATTCAGGCATGGACTCCAGCCAACAGCGGTTCCAGCATTCCTGCTTTGACCACCTCTAACGGTGCCGACGAGGGTCGTATGTCTTCTTACTTTGTAGAGAATGGTTCTTACGTCAAGCTGCGTACCCTGCAGTTGGGCTACCGTCTGCCATCCAACCTCGTCAAGAAGTTGCTGCTCTCCAGTGCCCGCGTTTATCTCTCTGGCGACAACCTGTTGACCATCAAGTCAAGTTCACTGACCTGCTCCGATCCTGAGAGCACAGCATGGAGTTATCCTCACACCGCTTCCTTCACATTCGGAATACAACTTGGATTCTGATAGAGTTAAGAGTTAAGAAGTAAGAATTAAGAATTAAAAGAACAATGAAAAAGATTAATATATATATTGCAACGCTGCTGCTTTCTGTCTTTGCAGTGTCTTGTAGCGTGGATGACGTGAAGCCTCAGGGTACGCTCGATGAAGAAACGGCGTTCTCCAGCCCTGACAAACTGGTCACCGCTGCATACGCCAAACTGGGCGATGACTGGTATTCCTATCCCTTCAACCTGTGGCCATACGGCGATATGAGTGCCGATGACTGTCTGAAGGGCGGTTCTGGTGAAAACGATACAGGTTATCACCCCATGGAGATTTTCTCTACCCTGCAGCCCGACCGTGGTGAGTTCGACGAACTGTGGTACCAACTCTACAGTGCTATCTCTCGTTGCAACCGTGCTTTGGAAGCCATGCAGAATGTCGAGGAGACTGCTAATATCAAGCAACTGAAGGCTGAGACTCGTTTTCTGCGTGCCCACTTCTATTACAAGTTGCAACAGATGTGGTATGAAGTGCCTTTCATCACTGAAGGTATGGACAATGCCGCTATCGAGGCTACTCCACAGAGTTCGCACGACGACCTCATGCAGTTGATTATCGACGACTTCCAATATGCTTACGAAAATCTGGCAGAGGCCGATCCTGGCAAGACTGGACGTGCCCACAAGGTGGCTGCCGCTGCCTATCTCGCCAAGGTTTATCTGAACTGGGCATACGGTGACGGCTACGAGGCTACCACGGGCTATGCTCATGTTGACCAGGCCAAAATCAAGAAGGTGATTGAATATACCGAAGTGGTCAAGAATTCAAAATACGACTATCTCGACACCTATGGTCATATCTTCCTGCAGGACTATGCCAATTCTTGCGAGAGTATCTTTGCCGTACAGCACTCTGGTAAGGCCGACGACGGTACGCTCTACGGACGTGCCAACTGGTCGAACATGCTGAATGGTGTATGGCTCATGTGGTCGTGCGGTTGGGACTTCCACAAGCCTTCACAGAACCTCGTGAACGCCTTCAAGACCAAGAACGGTCTGCCTATGGATAATTTCGACGAGGATCATAATGCCATCCTCACTCTGGGCGCCGACACAAAGTACAAGTACGACCCACGTCTGTTCCACACCGTCGGTATGCCTACCTATCCTTACAAATACGAGGCTGATTTCACCCTGGAGAAGAAGAACAGCCGTACTCCTAACACCTATGGCTACTACTGCTCTATGAAGGAGATTCCTCAGCGTTCTAAGGGTGAGACCTATGACAACCCCTGGCAGGCATTTGCCCAGAACGACTACGTGCTGCGCTATACAGATGTGATGCTGATGCGTGCCGAAGCTCTCATCGAGAGCGGTGACTTTAACGGCGAGGCTTTGGAAATCATCAACACCATCCGCGACCGTGCAGCAAAAGACATCAATGCGAAGTCACTTATCGGCTATGCTAAGGATCAGTGCGAAATCAGTAAGTACGGTAACTTCGCCTCTAAGGACGATGCTCGCAAGGCTCTGCGCTGGGAACGCCGTGTAGAACTGGCTATGGAAGGACACCGCTTCTTCGACCTGCGTCGTTGGGGTATGCTCTCTGAAACGCTCAATGCTTACTTCGCTTCTGAGAAAACCGACGAATACGATGGTCAGACCTATGCCCTCTACTATAAGGATGCCTTCTTCACCAAGGGTAAGAACGAGTATTTCCCCATCGCATCTAACCAGATGAACTATGTTCAGGGACTCTACCATCAGAACAAAGGCTATTAAGAATTTAAAAATTGAAGAACTGAAAAATTAAAGTAATTATGAAGACTATATATAATAAAATAGGTGCAGCACTGATGGGCGTCCTGCTGTTGGCTTCCTGTCAGGACAGAGACCTTCCAGGTTCAGCTGCCATGCAATTGCCAGCTCCCGATGTCACCACCATCTCTGGTGCAGCCAGCGGTGCTAACGATTACGACTACACGCTCACTTGGTCGCAGGTGCCAACAGGTGCTCAGATGCAGGTGGCTGTCTTCAAGAACGGTTCACAGACTCAGGGCCTGACTACTATTGAGGGTAATTCCTTCACACTCAAGAACCTGGAGACCAACCAGCTCTACGAGTTCCTCTTCAAATATACCAATGGCGATGCTACCTCTAAGGGTGTGATGACCAGCTACACACGTGGTGGTGCTACAGCCCCAGAGAACCTGAAGATGACTCAGGTAGATATCTCTGACGATGAGCACAATCTGGAAATCACTTGGAATGCAGCAGAGGATGCTACTTCCTATATTCTCACATTGGTCAACGGCGATCGTTCTAAGGAGATTACTAAAACCGTTACCGGCACTTCCTACACCATCAAGGGTGTTGAGATGAAGGAACGTTGGGAAGCAACCCTCATTGCTCAGAATGCCGAGGGTAAGGCGCTGCCTATCTCTGCTTCTACCAAGATTGGTGGTAAGATTCCTGCCTTCCTGTCTGAATATGCTACTCCCGAGGAACTGCTGGAGAAAGGCGATGATGACGAAGCCTCAGCATGGCTCTGGTTCCAGGAAACTTATCCAAAGGGGGAATATGTTTACTTTGGAAATATCAGCACCGTTGAAAATATCGAAGACTACCGCATGCTCTTCTGGTTGCGCGACTTTGACGAGGGAAGTGCTGACGATGTTTGGAATTTCTCAGACGTAGCCAAGAATGCAGCTCCTGTTATCGAGCAATATGTCAAGAATGGTGGCAACCTGCTGCTGTGGTCGTATGCCGTGCCATACATCGGAACCATCAACCGTGTTAAAACATCTCTCCTTCGCACAGCTCCAGGCGTTGATGTTGGTCGTGGAAATATCAATCACGATGTTTGGAAAATGGGAGTCTGTGTAAACACTGGCAAGTTCTCCATGGACTACAGCAAACATGCTATCTATGAGGGAATCCCTGTTGAGAAGATCAACGACGAGTGCTTTGCTGCTATCGCCATGAAGGGTGATGGTTGGACAGAGAACCACAATATTCTATTCTTTGATATTCCAGGTATTCTGACCGAATTGGATAACGATACGGAAGAGTGCTACAAGTCGATTACTGAGGAATATGGTATCTATCCTCTCGGCACATGGGATAGTCAAGTGAAGTGGGTCAGCCAGTTGAACGTCTGGGAGGCCAAGGGTGCCGAGAAGGCTCCTGATGGATTCCAGAAGGGTTGCGGCACCGTGCTCTGCATTGGTAATGGCGGTTGCGAGTTCTCTATGAAGAACGAGGATGGCACTAACGATATCAGCGCCCACCCCAAGAACAACTCTTGTCAAGACAATATTCTGAAGCTGGCTAAGAACAGCATCGAATATCTGATGTCCATCTAATAAAGAATATAACCAATAAAAACAAGAGAGCCCAGGGAAGAATTTCCTTGGGCTTTTTTGCTACTATTAATGGTAGCAATTTTTTCTCTTAATGGTAGCAATTTTTTTCCTTAAATGATAGCGGAAAACGATTTTTTATTATCTTTGCAACGCAAAACATAATTATCAGCTCACATGAGGAAAATCATCTGGATGCTTTTCGCACTGCTCCTGCTGCTCACTTCCTGCTCTGACAGCAAGAAGATATATAAAATAGGTGTTTCGCAATGTTCTGCTGGGCCTTGGCGCGACAAAATCAACAACGAGATGCTGGCGGCACAGCACCTTTATGACCACGATGTGAATGTTTCCATCGTCTGTGCTTACGATGACACCAAACGGCAAATCCAGCAAATCGACAGCATGGCAGATGCCGGCATCGACCTACTGGTGGTAGCTCCCAACGAGGCAGAGCCTACTGGCGAGGCGCTTGCTCGCATCAAAGCACGTGGCATACCCGTCATCTGTTTCGACCGCACAGTTGACGAAAATAGTTATACCGCCTTTATCGGAGGAAGCAATGTGGAGGCGGGACGTGCCATCGGTGTCAATGTCCTTGACGTGGCTCACGGCATCAAAGACCACAAGCCCTTCATCTTGGAGATTACAGCCCTGATGAGCAGTTCGCCTGCCCAAGAGCGCCACAAGGGTTTTGCACAGGCCATGCAGGGGCACGACGAAGTGGAATATGTCTGTCGTGAAGGCGACTGGAGTTCCGACACCCCATACCGCATCGCATTGGAACAGATACATACGGGTCATCTGCCCGACATCGTGTTTTGCCATAACGACGGTATGGCTACAGGAGTCTATCGTGCCGTTGCCGAGACCAAAACAGAAGACCGCATCAAGATTTTCGGCATCGACGGCATGCCAGGCGAAGGATTGGAATATGTGCAGTTAGGTCATCAGTTGGCAAGCTATGTCTATCCCACGGGGGGTGCTGAAATCATCAAACTGGCCATCAACATCCTGACCGGCAAGCCCTATAAGCGTCAGAACACGCTGGACGGCATCTTAGTGGTGAAGGAAAACGTATGGCCAATAGCAACGACCACCAAGAAACTGCTTCAACAGAACAAAGACCTCGTCACCATACAAGACAAGCTGGAGGACTATTTAGGACTCTACAACGTGCAGCACAAGATGCTCATCGGCAGTATCATCCTCATCGCCATGCTCATCATAGCCATAGGTGCCCTGCTATATGCCTATTGGCAGACCCGTCGGGCCATTCGCCAACGCCAAGCCCTCAACGAGGAAGAGACACAGCTATACACCCATGTGGCACAGCACCCCAAGCGCTCGCTGTTAGAGATTGCCGAGCAGGACATGCCTACGCCACGCTCGCAGGACGTCATCTTCGCTGAACAACTGAAGGAGGCTATTCGCCAGAAAATGGGCAATGCCAATCTGAAGGTGGACGACTTGGGGGAGTCGATGGGGCTGAGCCGTGTGCAACTGTACCGCCGTGTCAAGTCTATTACAGGTCTGACACCGGTCGAATTGCTCCGTACGATGCGTCTGCAACAAGGCTACGCATTACTCTGCACTACCACCAAGACTGTTCAGGAGATAGCCTACGAGGTAGGCTTCGGCACCCCAGGTTATTTTTCGAAATGTTTCAAGCAACAATACGGCAAATACCCCATGGACTTGCGACAGGACGGGCAAAGTGAACAGAATTGACATAATAGTCAACATTTGTTCCATGAAACAATATTTTTAGTATGCGAACGATTTTTTCTAATCGCTCGCATATTTTTATAGTACTTTTGCGACAGTTTAATTTTCAAGAGTACTAACCAATAATTACAAGCAAATGAAACAAGCGAAAAGAATCACTTTGAGTTTCCTCTCCATGCTGCTATGTACTATAATGTACGCGCAGGAGATTGCTGGTAACGTCACCGATGCCACAGGCGAACCTGTCATCGGTGCTACCGTCATGGAGAAAGGAACATCGAATGGTACCGTTACTGATTTCGACGGTAACTTCAAGTTGAAGGTTGATGCTGGGAAAACACTCGTGTTCACCTACATCGGCTATCAGACACAAGAGCTCCCTGCTGCCAACGGCATGAAGGTGGTGATGCAGGACGACGCTTTCTCGCTCAACGAAGTGGTGGTGACAGGTTATACCACCCAGCGCAAAGCCGACCTGACGGGTGCCGTATCGGTAGTCAGTGTTGGTGAACTGGCCAAGCAGAACGAGAACAACCCCATCAAAGCCATGCAGGGTCGTGTGCCAGGTATGAACATTTCGGCCGATGGTGCTCCCTCCGGTAGTGCCACCGTCCGCATTCGTGGTATCGGTACACTGAACAACAACGACCCACTCTACATCATCGACGGTGTGCCCACCAAGGCTGGTATGCACGAGTTGAATGGTAACGACATCGAATCTATTCAGGTGTTGAAGGATGCTGCCTCAGCCTCTATCTATGGTAGCCGTGCTGCCAATGGTGTAATCATCATCACTACCAAGAAGGGAAAGGAAGGCAAGATCAAGATTGACTTCGATGCCAGCGTGTCTGTACAGACCTACGCTCACAAGATGGATGTGCTCAATGCCAAGGAGTTCGGTCAGGTGATGTGGCAGGGATATGTCAATGACGGTCTCGACCCCAACCAGAATGGTTTGGGTTATCGCTACGACTGGGGTTACAACTCACAGGGCGTACCCACACTGAATGGCATCACCATGAACAAGTATCTCGACGTAGCAGGTACCACTCCTGCTGCCGATACAGATTGGTTTAAAGAGACTACCCGAACAGGTGTGATTCAACAGTATAACGTATCGCTGAGCAGTGGTTCTGAGAAGAGCTCTTCGTTCTTCTCCGTTGGTTACTATGGCAACAAGGGTATCATCAAGCAGTCAGACTTCAACCGTATCTCTGCTCGTATGAATACCGAATTCAAATTGCTGAAGATCAAAGACCTCGACGTGGTTACCGTAGGTGAGCACTTCACCCTTAACCGCACCAGCGAGGTGGCTGCTCCTGGCGGTTTCCTCGAGAATGTGCTGCAGTTCAACCCCTCGCTGCCCATCCGCACCATCAATGGTGACTATGCCGGTCCCGTAGGTGGTTATCCCGACCGCGAGAATCCAATGGCACGTCTCGACCGTAATGCCGACAACCGTTACACCTACTGGCGCTTGTTTGGCGATGCCTATATCGACATTAATCCTCTGAAGGACTTTCATATCCGTTCTACCTTCGGTCTGGACTACAGTCAGAAGGAACAGCGCATCTTCACCTATCCTGTCACAGAGGGTACGGTCGCCAACCCCATCAATGCCGTAGAAGGCAAGCAGGAGCACTGGACCAAGTGGATGTGGAACGCCATTGCTACCTATAATCTGGAAATTGGCAAGCATCGTGGCGACGCTATGGTGGGTATGGAAATCAACCGCGAGGACGACAAGTGGATCAGTGGCAAGAAATACGACTATGCCATACTAAACCCAGACTACATGTGGCCCAACGCCGGTGTCGGCGAGGCAGAGGCCTACGGTAACGGCGGAGGTTTCACACTGGTATCATTCTTCGGTAAAGTGAACTACACCTATGACGACAAATATATGGCTTCGTTCACGATCCGTCACGACGGTTCCAGCCGTTTCGGTAAGAACCACCGCTATGGTACTTTCCCCTCTATCTCTGCAGGTTGGCGCATCAATCAGGAGAAGTTCCTGAAGGATGTCACATGGATTGACAACCTGAAGCTGCGTGCCTCATGGGGTCAGACCGGTAACCAGGAGATTGACAACATCGCACGTTACACCATTTTCGAGAGTAACTATGGTGAGGCAGGTTTCGGTGGCCAGAGCTATGGTACCAGCTACGACATTCAGGGTACCAACGGTGGTCAGCAGCTGCCAAGCGGTTTCAAACGTAACCAGTTGGGTAACGACGATTTGAAGTGGGAGACCACCACACAGACCAACCTCGGTTTCGACTTCGGCCTCTTCCGCAATGCCCTCTATGGTTCATTCGAGTGGTATTACAAGAAGACCAAGGACATTTTGGTGTTCATGCCTGGTATCGGTGTGATGGGTGAGGGTTCCAGTCAGTGGATCAATGCCGGCGAGATGCTCAACAAGGGTATCGAGCTCAACCTCGGCTATCGTGGCGAGATTGGTGCTTTCTCATACGACATTGCCGGAAACATCGGTACCTATCGTAACGAAATCACCAAGATTCCTGAGACATTGGCTGCCAACGGTACCTTCGGTGGTAACGGTGTGAAGAGCGTTATCGGTCATCCGATGGGTGCTCAGGTGGGCTATGTCTATGACGGTATCTTCAAGAGTCAGGCAGAAATCGACAACCATGCTCAGCAGGATGGTGCCGGTCTGGGTCGCATCCGCTGGAAAGACCTGAACAACGACGGTGTCATCAACGAGAAAGACCAGGATTGGATCTACTCACCAGTACCCGATTTCACATGGGGTCTCAATATCTACTTGCAATATAAGAGTTTCGACCTCACCATGTTCTGGCAGGGGGTACAGGGTGTTGATGTCATCAGCGATCTGAAGAAGCAGACCGACCTCTGGAGTGGTCTGAACATCTCGAACCTGAACAAAGGTCGTCGTCTGCTCGATGCCTGGAGCCCCAACAACATGGATTCCAACATCCCAGCCGTCAGCACGATGGATAACAACAATGAAAAACGTGTCTCTACCTACTTCGTCGAGAACGGTTCTTATGCTAAGTTGCGCACCCTCCAGTTGGGTTATAACTTCCCCAAGAGCATCTGCGACAAGATTCATCTGTCACGCCTGCGTCTGTATCTCTCAGCTCAGAATCTGCTGACCATCAAGAGCAAGAAGTTCACAGGCGTTGATCCTGAGAATGCCAACTTCGGCTATCCTATTCCTCTCAACGTAACGTTTGGTCTCAATGTTTCATTCTAAATCAAAGCGCAATATGAAAAAGCTATTATATATCATCTGTGCCATCAGCATTGCATGCACATTCACAGCCTGCGACAAAATTCTGGATGAGCACACTCCACAGGGTACGCTGAGCGATGAGCAGGCCAAGACCCCTGAAAATGCTGAGGCCATGGTAGTTTCTGCCTATGCCATCTTCACCACTGCTGAGGACATCAACTCCTCCTTCTCGATGTGGAATTTTGACGTGCGTTCCGACGATGCCTACAAAGGCGGTTCGGGTACGAGCGACGGTGATGTATTCCATCAGTTAGAGGTTGAACAGGGTGTGCTCACCACCAACTGGAACCTCAACGACATCTGGGTTCGTCTTTATAATTCACTCTCGCGTGTAAACAGTGCCATCGCACTGCTCAACACCACCGATGACAGCTATCAGATGAAGAGCCAGCGCCTGGCAGAGATGAAGTTTCTGCGCGCCTATGCTCACTTCCTGTTGAAGCGTCTGTTCAAGAACATTCCTTTCGTGGTGAACGAGAATCTGAGCTATCAGGAGTACAATGAGCTGTCGAATACGGAATATACCAACGACGAAGGATGGCAACTGATCATCAATGACCTGATGGAGGCTTACAACACACTGCCTGTGACTCAGGCAGACAAGGGTCGCCCCACCAAGGCTGCCGCTGCTGCCTTCCTGGCTAAGGTTTATCTCTACAAGGCATACCGTCAGGACGATGCCAAGACGCATCAGATTACTTCTATCAACCAGCAGGATTTGGAGAAGGTTATCGAGTTCACCAATCCTTCACTCTATGCCAACTACGATTTGGAGCGCGACATGCACAACAATTTCCGCCCCGAGGAGCAGTATGAAAACGGCATCGAGAGCATCTGGGCTATCCAGTATTCACGCAATGACGGTTCTACCTACGGTAACTTGAACTGGAGCTACGGACTGATTCCACCCAACATTCCTGGAGCAACCGATGGCGGTACCGACTTCTACAAACCATCACAGAACCTCGTGAATGCCTTCCACACTGGCGACGACGGTCTGCCTCTGCTCGATACCTACAACCAGAAGGACTACGACATGACTGCCGACAATGCCGACCCACGTCTGTTCCTGACAGTCGGTATGCCTGGACTGCCCTATATGTTCAACAAGAAGTTCATGATGGACAAGACCAGCATCTGGAGCCGTTCGAACGGTGGTTATGGATATTACGTCACACTGAAGCAGAATGTCGATCCCGACCTCATCGGTGAATACCTCATCAAGGGTTCTTACTGGGCCAGTTCGATGAACCGCATCGTGTTCCGCTATGCCGATGTACTCTTGATGCGTGCAGAGGCTTACGCACAGTTGGGCAACACCGATCAGGCTATCGCTTTGGTTAATCAAGTGCGCACCCGTGCCGCTGGCAGCACACAGATGATTTCCAACTATCAGAACGCCTACGGTGTCAAGATGTATTGCGCCAACTATAAGGGGACTTACTCTAAGGACGAAGCCGTCAAGATTGTCAAGATGGAGCGCCGTCTGGAACTAGCTATGGAGGCCGAGCGTTTCTTCGACCTGGTGCGCTGGGGCGATGCAGCTACCGTTATCAATAAGTATTATGCCGAGGAAATGGACAACAACGCCTTCTATCGCGAGGCTCACTTCACTCCTAACAAGAGCGAATATCTGCCCATCCCCTTCCAGCAACTTTCCGCCTCTAACGGACACTACACTCAGAATATCGGCAACTGGTAATTGAAAGTTTAGAGTTAATAGATTAAAGATTATAGATATATGAAAACGAAGATATTCAATATATTAGGTGCACTGCTCATCGTGCTGGGCTTTACGGCATGCAGCGACGACCATACCAGCGACCTGCGACTCAGCGGCGACTGCATGGTGGAGGCTTTTGCACTCGATGGCTATGAGGGGACTATCGACCTCACCACACGTACCATCACCGTTCGCCTTCCTGAAGTTTATGACACTTCAGCCATGAAGGTGACCACGCTCACCATCTCTAACGGGGCAACCGCCAACATCAGCTTGGGACAGACACTTAGTATGAATGCTGCCAAAGTGCTACACATCACCAATGGCGATGTCGTACTCGACTGGACTATCAATGTGCTGCGCGACGAGGCTCGCATCTACCAGTTCATTGCCAACGACATCTATCAAGGCACCATCGACCAGAATGCTAAGACGATTACCATCTATGTACCTGCCTCTGTTGATGTCACCAGCATCGTACCTACAATCGATTACAGTGACAATGCTACTATCACGCCTGCAACAGGCATCGCGCAGGACTTCTCTCAGCCTGTCACCTACACCGTGACGAACAATACCGCTGAGACCACCTACACTGTGACAGTGGTAGCCATTGACAAGGCCAAGGCGCTCTTCATCGGGGCTGCTCCTTCGATGGACGATCTCGATCCCGAAGCCAAGGAGGCCTGCAAGTGGATGATGAGCAACATCGAGGGAACCCTCTATGCTTCATTTGCCGACCTACATGCCGGTACCATCGACCTCTCTGAGTGTAAGATCATGTGGTGGCACTACCATAAGGATGGTGGCGTGGATGGCCACGATCAGTTCGTAAGTAATGCTCCTGAGGCTCTGGAGGCTAAGAACGAGATTCGCCAGTTCTACGAGAATGGCGGTGCCCTGTTCCTCACTCGCTATGCTACCAACCTGGCTTCGTTCATCGGTGTCACTGGCGACGATGAGTGGACCACTCCTAACAACTGCTGGGGACAGGACGAAGACAAGGCTGAGCTCTGCGGCGGTCCATGGGAATTCCGCATCTGGGACGGTCAGACCGGTCATGCTATGTTCCAGGGACTCATCGAAGGCGACCAGCCCGGTCATGCCTACACGACTGATGCCGGTTACCACATCACCAACTCTACTGCCCAGTATCACATAGGCACTGACTGGGGCGACTATCCCGACCATGCCGCTTGGGAGGCTCGCACTGGCGGTAAGATTCTCGGTGTTGGCGGCGACGGTGCTATCGTTGCCTGGGAATATCCTGCCCACGATGGCAAGGGTGGTGTCATCTGTATCGGTTCCGGTTGCTACGACTGGTACTCTTACACCTTCGAGGCTGGCTATGTGGAGAACTTCCACAAGAATGTAGCCACCATGACAAAGAACGCTATCAATTACTTAACGAAATAATTCATTATGAAGACAAAGATATTTTCTACATTCGCCATCATGCTGTCAGCCCTTGCGCTGACGGCATGCAGCGACGACAAGTTTGGCCCCGATCCCGAAAAGGACTGGACAGGAACGACTGCCTTCTTCAATTCAGCCGACGAGAAAGGTTTTCTTACTTACTATTCGCCTGCTCTCGGACGCTGTGGCGACCCCATGCCGTTCTACGATCAGAAAGAAGGCAACTTCAAGGTGCTTTATCTGCAGGAGTACGACAACAATGGTCCTTGCTACCATCCCTTCTGGGGCATCAGCACTACCGACGGAGCCAATTACGAGCCGCTAGGCGAGGTGCTGCCCGTAGGTGCTTCTACTGCCCTGCAGGACGCTTCCTTGGGAACAGGTTGTGCCGTATATAATGAGGCTGACCAGACCTATTATATTTATTATACAGGTTACAACGTGCTACTGCCCAACCGCGAGGTAGTGATGCGTGCCACGTCAAAGGACTTCAAGACTTGGACAAAGGACGACCTGTGGCAGTTGAAGGGTGATGACTACGGATATTCCACCAAGGACTTCCGCGACCCACAGGTGTTCAAGGTTGACGATGGTTCATGGCGTATGGTGATTTCCAGCAACCTGAAGTTTGCAGAATTCAAATCTACCGATCTCAAGACATGGGAGCACGTAGGCAGTTTCAATATGGTATGGGACCGCATGTGCGAGTGTCCTGATGTCTTCCAAATGGGCGACTACTGGTATCTCGTCTATAGCGAGGGTTATCGCGCTGCTTGGAGCCGCAAGGTAAAGTATATGATGGCAAAGAGCTACGACGATTTGAAGGCTTGCTTCAACGACCCGGGTGCCAACTGGCCTAAGGACGGCAAGGAGGGTATACTCGACAGCCGTGCCTTCTATGCCGGCAAAACGGCCTCTAACGGAACAGACCGCTATATTTGGGGTTGGTGTCCTTATCGTGTAGGTTCTACCATTTTCGAAAAGAACATCAACGTAGGTGCTGACAGTGAGCCAGCATGGGCCGGTGCACTGGTATGCCATAAGATTATCCAGCATGCCGACGGCACGCTAACTTTGGGTGAGGTGCCTGCTATGGACAGCAAGTACAGCCAACAGGCTTCTGTTAATGTCATGGAGAGCCACGGTTTCAACAATGGCACATTGTCAGGCGACGATGCCTACGTGCTCTACAACCGCCTGGGTAGTCACAACCACATCTCGCTCACAGTCAAGACATCGAACAATTGGGACAAGTTCGGCCTGTCGTTCGTTCGCGGCTCTGATTCTCAAAAGTACTACACCATCGTGGTCAACCCCGAGGGTGAGGACTGGCGTAAGGTCAAATTCGAGGAAGAAGGCGCCAATGGTAAGGGTGTTGTAGAGGGTATCGACGGTTACGGTTTTGCCCGTCCTGCCGACAACACCTACAACATCGACATCTATACCGACAACAGCGTATTGGTGATGTACATCAACGATAATGTTGCTTACACCCAGCGTATCTATGGCATTCAGAAGAACTGCTGGAGCATCAACAACTACGGTGGTTCCATCACGGTCAGCGATGTGAAGGTATCGCAATATTGAATGGTTAGTAATAGTTAATAGTAGTTAGTCAAGAAGATTGTTTTTCAGGATAACATTTTAAATAAAACAAACAATAACACAATAATAACAATCTAAATTCTCTAACGTATGAAGAAACTAATACTCACATTGGTCACCATAGTGACCGCAACTGCAGCCTCGGCACAGATAGTCATCTGGAATGGCGAGGATAAGGAAACGGGCTCCGACGGTGGATTCTGGAATCGCGCTGATCCCACTGTTGTAGAAGACGGTGGAAACAAAGTTCTGAAAATTACGCCCAAGTCGAATCCTGGTGGATGGGATCAGGAACATCACAATGCCGCTCTTGCCGTTGGTGATATTAATTTTAAAGGTCTTCGCCGTATTTCTTTCCGCATCAAAATGGCAGATGTACATAATGTCGAAGTTCAACTGGAAGGTAAGGACGGTGCTTTCAATGCAAAGCGTGCCGCTTATTATAACACTCCTAATGAATGGAAGACACTAGTCTTTGAATTCGGTAAAGGCTATGAATCAGAGAAAATTACTGACGACAACAGTAATGTCCTCGCTATTTGGCCCTATGAGGAAACTGCCGATGGCGAAGGAAATACTATCTATATTGACGACATCATGGTAGAGGGAACAATGATTGGCGGTGCTTTATTGAGCAGTAAAGCTGACGCATCTCTTACCGATCAACAAATCATCGTGACTGGTGCAATGCGAAAAGGTGTATGCGCTGATTTAAATAACAGTTGGGCGGAAATTAATTACAACGACTTTGAATTATTACATAACAAAATATCTGCTGATGTGTGCTTCCTCAACCTGACAGGTGCTGTCGTTTCTGATGGTGATGGTCCACAATTGCGCAAGAAGAATCCTAACCTGTTGATTCTCTCACCCACCGACTTCTTTGATACTGACAATGTCATCCGCTGGGATGGAGAGAAGAACATTACACCGAAGATGGTACTCGACGAGAGTTATCCTTTCTATACTCCGATTGATTTCACCGCTACTGCAGTACAGGTAACACGCAGTATCAAGGCTGGCATCAACACCATGTGTCTGCCATTCTATGTGGGACAGGCGGAAATCAGTACCAACTGTAAGATTGCCACTTATACCTCTTCAACGGCAGATGCCGTCAACTTCACTACTGCCGACCATGCGGACGCTAACGTTCCTTTCCTTGCTACTGCAGTTGATGCAGCCGCTACCGAGTTGAACTTCACAAACAAAGGTGTTGTGAACACTCCCGAGTCTTTCTCAAAACCATTCATCGGCATTTATGTTCCACAGAGTGCGGAAGGCAAATATGGTATCAATAACGACGGAAAATTTCAAAAGGGTGCCTCAGGTGCCACAGTCAAGAGCTTCCATG
>DEJG01000012.1 GCA_002353295.1 Prevotella sp. UBA2754 | reverse complement strand
AATGTTTGACAATAGGTGAATTAACGGAGACACAACAGGTCGCGAACCTGCTTCATGTTTGATACATCAACGATTGTTGAACCTACCAAGTTGCGCTTCTGCTTCTTGGTCTTCTTAGTCAGAATGTGACTGTGGTAAGCGTGGTGTCTCTTGACCTTACCTGTACCAGTGAAAGAGAATCTCTTCTTCGCACCGGAATTTGTCTTTACTTTTGGCATTGTTTTTAAATTTTAAATTGTTATTATAATCGGCGACTACGCATATACCGGGCGCGACGCCTTCTTTCTTTTCCTAATTAATCTTCCGAATCTTCGGTCAACTTCTTCAGCGCATCGGCACTGATTTTGGCATTGGCAAACAAGCCGCCATTCGAGGGTGCTGCCTGCCCGGCCTGTTGTTTCTCGGCCTCCTTGGCTTCTGCGATAGAAGCCTCTCTGTCGCGAGCCTGCTGGCTCTTCTTGGCAACACCAGCTTTCTTTGGAGCCAGATAGAGGAACATCTTCTTTCCTTCCAGCGAAGGCATGTGCTCAACTTTACCATATTCTTCCAAATCGTTGGCGAAACGGAGCAGCAACACCTCACCCTGTTCCTTAAACAGAATAGAACGTCCACGGAAGAACACATACGCACGTACCTTATTACCTTCTTCCAGGAATTCCTTGGCATGCTTCAGCTTGAACTGATAGTCGTGCTCGTCGGTCTGAGGTCCGAAACGTATCTCCTTCACCTCCACCTTCACCTGCTTGGCCTTCATCTCCTTCTGGCGTTTCTTCTGCTGGTAGAGGAATTTCGAATAGTCGATCAAACGACACACAGGAGGATTTGCATTTGGCGATATTTCCACAAGGTCAACGCCCTGCTCACGCGCCATATCCAATGCTTGACGGGTAGGAACAACCGAACTTTCGCCCTCTCCTACAATACGTACCTCACGAACACGAATCTGCTCGTTCACGCGGTACTGATTCTTCATGTTGTCATTCTTCATCGACTATCTTTTCGACTTCTAATTTCTCAAATTGGGTGCAAAGTTAGTGAAAATCAAACAAATATCCAAACATTTTCCTGTTTTTTTTCGATGTTACCGTCATTAGAATGGATATCCAATAGCAAAATGGAGGGTTTGATTATTCTTAAAACTCTCGGCATTGAAGAATCCACTCTTCTTGGTGGTATAAGGCACATGCAGACCGATACCCCAATCGAGACGGAGCACGAGAAAATCTAGGTCATAACGGATACCAATACCCGTTCCAACTGCCAGTTCGCGGAAGAAATTCTTCAGACGGAAACGCCCTTTCTCCGACATTTCTTGGGCGAGATTGCCCTCACCGTATTTATCGTTTGGCGGAGTCCACACGTTACCTGCATCGAGGAAAAGGGCTCCATAGAGCTTGCCAAAGAGCTGGCGACGATATTCGAGATTAGCCACAAACTTCACACTACCATTGCGCAGGAGATAATCGAAAGCTTTGGCACCAAAAGACTCAACGCTACCCGGACCGACACCACGAACGGGGAAGGCACGCACACTGTTGGCACCTCCCACATAGAACATTTCGGAATTGGGGAGCGCATTAGAATTACCATAGAGCCAGATATAGCCAGCATTGACATGACCCACTAACTGCGAGGCACTGCTGAGCGTCCACGTCTTGGTAAAGTCGGTTTCTATTTTGATGAACTGGGAATAGGGATTTTTGAAGAGTTTCTTATCTTTTTCATTCCAACTCCTGCCACCAATCATATAGGCCAGCGACACCAGATTACCCGACTCGGCAATAGTGGTCTCCCAGCGTATGGGGTGCAACTTATCTGCCGGACTCTGATAGATATAGGTGTAGCGCATCTCGGGCACAAAGTAATTTTGCATCGTGGCAGCCAGATAAGGGTTAGCTTGTACTAGCGAATCGTAGGCTTGTGTATGGCTGTTCATAAACTGGTATTTCACCGTCAGAGGAGAAAATTCGTGGCGACTCTGGGCTGAGGTCTGCCAACGGTAGGTCCACTCACCACTCACTACATGCATCTTATAATAGTCGGGGCGATAGATGATGTTAGTGGATATTTTGGCTATAGTAAGCGGTGTGGAATAAAAACGGCGACGACGGATGATACGTCCATCTTTGTTGCGACGCACACGGTTGCCACCAAAAAAGGGAGCAATGATACGAGGAAACTCGATAGAGGCGTCAGCACCATATTCGTAATTGTTCATCGATGAACCACCACGTGTTGACCACTCGTAAGAGCCGTGCAGATTGATATCTATCTTCTCACCACCTCGAAAGGCATTGCGACGAGTGACACCGAGCTTTAATTCTGGTCCGATGCGTCCGATAGTGCGCGCATTGAAATTGGTTTCTATATAGGTATCCCAGGGCTTTTCAAACACGCAATTGAGGGTCAGGTCAAGGGTGTCGCACATGGCTGTGGTGTCACGTGGAGTAAACACGAAATCGGTAGACGAGAACAAACCCATCGCATTCAGTTTGGTAATCGACTGCAGATAATTATCGTAACTATACAACTGGCGTGGACGCAACTTCATATCGGCCATCAACACACGGGTACGGAGAGGCGGTTTCTTGCCAGAAAAACGAACGGTGAAATAACGCCGCTTGACAGAATCGGTATACTGTTCCTGAAACGACTTGCGCATATTGATATTGATACGACCAATATACCAGGGATGACGGGCTGCCTCGGGAACACCCTGAGCCAGCTGGAAGCGCAACTGTGCCTTGCCATCGACTGCAAAGGTATCAGCCAGATAGGAGGCGTAATTGGGTTGATAGTAAAAGAAACCGTTGTTACGCAAAAGGGAACTGATACGACTGCGCTCGGCATCAAGATTGGCCACCACAAAAGGATCGCCCTTGTGGAGCAGTGTTTCGGAGGCCGCAGCACGTATCAACGTATCGGCCGCAAGCGGGAATCCTAAATACTCTATACTGTCGAGTGTAAAGAGGTGACCCAGATGCACATGATAGCCTATCTTGGCTGTCTTAGGATTCTTCTGGGTGATGGTCTCGTGATCTACCTTGCCATGAAAATACCCATTATTGCGCAACACACTCTCAGCCACTGAGGAACGTAGTTGGGGATTGACCCACGACATCAGAACAGGTTGCTTGCCAAAAGACTTCGTCATCCATTTGGCAAACTTGCTGTCTTTATGGGCGTAGGTATTCCATACAGACACTCCAAAAGAGAATGGCACACGATAGTAGCTGCTGCCGAAGATTGCACCATTAGGAGCTGTGGCCAGGGCAGCATCTACCTCCTCTTTGGTAGTAACAAAATGGTCGTTCTTATCGTAATCATCGTAGGTAATCTTGGTGAGTCCCGTGAAGAGCTGATCGTCGTCAGGGATATTCTTGGTCATGTTGCAAGACGTCAGCAACAAGACACTCAGACAGGACAGGAGGAACTTATTTCGTTTCATTTTCTTTTGTCTTTAGGGAGTCTCTCGGAATCATCGGAGCCTTCTGATTGTTTGGGTTGCGTAAGGGCATTTTAGTCTTACCACTACGGAAGTTTATCAAATCACTGAAACTGGAAACTGTGCGTCGCCAAACGAAACCTGCACCATATTTCTGAGTATAACCTTCGAGCCAATCGTAAGAATTGTTTTGGAAATAGAGTGTGATAAACTTATTGGCAGACTGATCCAGGCGATATTCCATTGAAACATTATCGAAGAAGGAATTGTTGCGCTGTTGCAACTCAGCACCACTCGACACCTTACCACCTACGACAATCTTCAGACGATTATCCATAAACCGCTTGGCAAACTTGAACGAATAGTCTGTATGCGAAGCTCCTGTAGCATCAAACGACTGGTCCATACCAAACGACAGGTCGAGAGTACGCAAAGCGTTACCCGTAATTTGGCTGATCTCTGAATTTAAGAATGAACTGAGTGCAGAGTTCATTGAGAATGCACTTGTATTGCCATCTGCCAGATACATTCCTGTTGTGAGCATCGTGACGGCAAGTTTTCCACGCTGCTCCTTACCCATCGCCATCAATTCGTTATGCAACTGCAGATCTTCGGGGGCATCAAGAGTAAACTCCATACCCATACTCTTGAGCGTCTTGGTAATAACAACGCCACAGTCGAACTCCACACTGCGCCCTACCCCGTTATTATTGGATACGGTAGCCTTGTTGCGCTCAGTAGCCGTAATATTCAACGTAGGATTCATCATGTCACCCGTAAACTCGATATAACTACCATCCTGGATGGTAAAGGTCTTCAATGGAATAACAGGCAGAGAATACTTCATCTCGCCATTGCTCAGCGTGTAACGCCCTGTCAGCTGGAGAGCGTCAGCAGGGGTATAACGCATGCGCAATGTTCCACCACCCATCAGGTCGATATAGTTGGAATGGTCGGCATTGAGGTAAGCCATAATATGAGCACCTTTCGACACTTCCACAGTGAGGTCCATATTAAGGCCTGTCAGTGGCGGACGCTGGACTACAGCTTGAACGGTATCGTTAAAATCAGTAAACTTCACCAATTCATTAAGGCGATTGTCGTTAGAAAGCGGGGTATCACGCAGAATATAACTGATATCTGTTGAACCTAATACATTGAGGCGTCCTCGCATATTGAGATTGTCCAACGGGCCCTGCATGCGACCAAAGAAGTTGACGAAGGCTTTGCCATAAGCTATACTGTTGGGATTTTCCTTCTCACTGATTATCTGGTAATCACGAGCACGCATACGGAGGTCAACCAGGATGCGATCGAGATTACCGAAATTGACACTTCCCATCAGGGTCAGAGGGTTGTCGTTATAGGAATAGAGAGAGAAATTCTCCAGCAACAGGTTAGAACCTACAATACGAACGGGATCGTTATCTATACGCAGACGCATACCGTAAGGCACGCTCACCAGATAGGAAGAATCGAGATATATTTCACCTTCCACTTGAGGGGTCTTCAACGGTCCTTTAATGGTTACATCGCCTTCACCGAAGCCCTCTAAACCCACAATTTTGTCAGGCACGAAACCATTGACTAATTCCAAGGGGAAACGTGTGAGGTGTAACACAGCGTCCAAAGCACCGTCACCTGTATTATAATAGGTTCCGTTCAGCAATCCTATTTCGTTGTCGTCACGCAACAAACGAGCTTCTACGACATGGGCATCATTTTCTTTCTGCAGATAGACCAACTCAGTGCTGACATTACCAATAGGACTGTGCTCGTAGGTCATATTCTGCACTGCCATATCACTCACTACAGAGAACTTGCCATCTGGATGCTGCACCACATGATAATCGCCATTCAGCAGTCCTGACATGCGAGGAACATAAGGCAATACAGAGGTTACCTCGTCGAGATTAAACCGATTCAGACTGACGGTAATATCTTGCAGAGCGTCTGGGTCGCTCTCTTCGGAATATATCTTCACACCTGTTCCGTCGTCAGCAATAAGGTCTATCTTGGCCTTCACTTTTCGATTAGCACCCAAGAAGAGGAAATTATCCTTGTTGAGGGTAAACTCCTTATAACCAAGTGTTGGACGAGCTGGCATAAAACGGACATTGATACCACTATCCACCATCTCAGCTTGGGCTCCAAGTCGGGCACCTAACTTGTCTTGGGCATCGTAATAGCGCACACCCATGGTAGCTCCCCGTTCTTGAAAAACTCCATCAAAGAGGGCATTGAATACGAACTGGGGGTTGCGTTTATTATTGCGTATCTGTCCACCGAAGCTCAGATGCTGTTTGCGCTGGGTGAGTCTAAAATTGATGGTGTCCAAGCGGTTTCCATCGTATACCAAGGAGTGGATATGTCCATTGCCGTTGACTCCTGTCTCTGGCGAAGTGGTCATGTCAAACAGCAAATCCTTAAAATCAATATTCTGACCTGTCTTCAACAGGGTAGCTACTGGATTTTCCTTCTTACTTTCCACATGAAGCTTCATCGTAGGAAGTAGACGGCGAAGTGCTGATTGATTAATCTTCTTCTCGTCGATTTGCGCCATCGCCGAATCACCCAGAATGGAAAGTTGTTGCAGTAACTTTTCGTAATGTCCGCTTGCATCTGCCTTTACAATAAAATCACCACTCTGGATACGTACATAGGTGGTGTCTGCACGAAGGTTTATCAAAACACCCACGTCTTCAGGACGATACACCTTCGAGGAATCTTGTATCGACAAATCGGAAATCAAACCACTGATATAGTGGGTCTTACTCAAATCTGAGCTAACATCCAGATGACCGCAAAGTCCTATCTTCAGCGGTTTTCTTACCAATCGAAGCTGATAAAGGTCCAACTGGGCTACATCGGAAGTGATGGTGCCGTCAAACTTCTTCTTGCTCATCAAGGCATCCAGTCCGATGGTACCACTAAGCAAAGGATTATCACCAGTAATACTTGCCTGGGCACGACCATTATGAATATCTGCCATTGCAGTCATATCATTCAAATGATATGGACCATAGTCTAGACGAAGTATTTTTGCATCGGCTTGCAGTGTAGTACGAGGTGAGAAAACGTCTGTACCCTGTCCCTTCGCAACAACATCGGCAGAAAGGGTATAAATAGAGTCTTTGGGGAGGAAATGATGCAGATTAAGATCACGAATCTGGAGATCTGCGTTATAACGCATAACTGCAGTATTTAGAATGCCTTTTGCCTTTACCACTCCTTTGCCCTCACGCATGACGACATCAGCGAAATACTGAGAACCATCTGCACGTATGAGTCCGTTAGCCACGATGCCTTGAGGGATTCGTACGTCCTTGGGAAGCATGCCTCCCACGAAATTCAGATCTTCACCTTTTGCGTCAAATGTCACCTTCGCACGGAGGCGATTGGGGTCATAAAGATTGGCCACAAAACCAGAAGCCTTAGCGTGAAAAGCTGTGGGCAGGGAAACGTCCAGCCCATCAAACTCCATATAATCTAGATTACCATTTGCAGAACCTTTTATGCTCATCGGATAATTGGGAAAGCGCTGTTGGAACGATTGTGGCATTCCCCCTAAGAATCGCATCAGGTCTTGTTTGCCGAGTTGAGCATTCAGGCGCATCCGCATTTTCCCTGGATCTACAGCACTCATTAGCGACAGAGGCATATCAAGTTCTATTTCCACATCAGAATCAGGTGTTTTGAGATGCAATTGGGGCAATTTAATTTTGCCTTCTTCCATAGCTATCGTTCCTGTCAGATCTGTAACCTGCAGTCCACTTTTTTCTTTTAACTGAGATGAACGAACCACCAACCGAGCTGTTGGATCATGATAATAGACGGAATCTACTGCGATATCAATGTGAGTGAGGTCTATATGATTATAATCCAATCCGTCAATACGAGGCAGGAAATTCTGATCATATTGCAAAGTGCCATTATTCCACTCAATGGAAGTCACCTTGTATGTCTGAGTCTCAAGATTCACATCTCCTTCCTTTGCCAACAAGCGCCCGAAACGGGCATAGATACTCATTGAATCACCAGGCATATGGAATGCGACATCCGAATGAATGATGGTAAGACTATCAGCCAATATTTTCCACTTATTCTCTGAAGTCGTAGTATCTTCTGGAACACTATCGTTCAAGAGAATATCCACTTTTGCACCTTCCAGTCGGGCACCATTCACTTCTATTGTCTGTTGGTCCAAATCTATTCCACGGCTGTGAAGGGCAAATCGCTTAAATTGCCCCTTTACACGTGCTGCATCAACAAACTGAGATGTATTAAACTGCGCGTCATTAATTTCTAACTGGTTGATAATGACCTTACTCTCCAATAATGGCAATAATTGTACATCGACCACCATACGTTTCACATCGGCAATTGTATCCGAGGGAGGTTGTAACACATGAAAACCGTCTATCCCTAAATCAAGCGGAAAGGAAAGGTCAACATGATCAACCGTGATTTGCATCCCAGTCTTGTCTGATGCAACGGCAGCGACCTTATCTACCATCCAGTTTTGAACGGGAGGAAAATAAAGCAACAACGTCAAAATCAGAAACAGCAGAATAGGACTCAATAAGATGCCCAATATCCACCAGAATGCTTTCTTCATAACCTAACTCTGCAAAGTATGATGCAAAAATAAGGTAAAATTTGGAAATATGAAACTATTTGGCAGAAAATTTAATGTTTTGCCATAGATTATCTTGAGGTGTAGGCGACTCTACCACTATCTGTTGCTTGGATACGGGGTGAATAAATTCTATACGATGAGCTAGCAGTGAGATACTGCCATCAGCATTACTACGCTTAGCTCCATATTTTAAATCCCCCTTGATAGGACAGCCCATAGCTGCTAATTGACAACGGATTTGATGATGACGACCAGTCAGCAAATTGACTTCCAACAGGTAATAACGCTCTGATTGACCTATTAGCTTATATCTTAAAATAGCTTTCTTTGACTGAGGAACTTCGCGCTGGTAGGCATAGCTTTTATTTTGTTTCTCATTTCTCACCAACCAGTTTTCCAAAGTTCCCTCATCTCTGTCAGGGCGCTGCTGAACAACAGCCCAATAGGTCTTATGAACATCACCATTGCGAAACATATCATTCAACCGACTCAGCGCCTTAGAAGTACGGGCAAAAACGACCAATCCGCTCACTGGACGATCTAAACGATGTACCACGCCAAGAAATACTGCACCTGGCTTGGCATATTTCTCTTTGATATACGCTTTGACCGTTTCCGACAATGGAACATCACCAGTCTTATCACCTTGGACTATCTCTCCACTCTCTTTGTAGACGATAATAATATGATTGTCTTCGTAAACTACTTGCATAACAACTGCAAAAGTACAAAAAATCAACCATAAAACAAAGAAGCCCTGCTATCTTTTTCGA
>DEJG01000013.1 GCA_002353295.1 Prevotella sp. UBA2754 | reverse complement strand
TAGGGAAGCGTAGGTTCAACTGGTAAGTACAAATAAGTAGAAATGTTTGAACAACACCGTTTTAGGAAGTTGAAAAATCAAGTTTCTCTCTCGGTATAACGTTTATTTTGGCCAATATCTTCTTTAGTTTGGCATTTGAGTATTTCCCATTCGTGTTCTATTTAGCTCCTTATTATGAGTATGTAGCAAGTTGCTTATCAAATTCAGCCTCTTTGAGGGTCAAATATGGTTTTGCAAATGGTGACTGACAAGACATAAACAAGGTCAGCAGGATTTTTTACATAAATGGACATGAATGTATATAACCTAAAATAAGAATAAATTTTAATAAGGGCTGCCCAAAAAGAAAAAAATGCAGTTGCCATCCTACAGATACTTGCAGAAAGGATAAAATTTACTTTTAGACCTTTTGGGATAGCCCTTATTAATACTTCAGATAAAATTCCTAAGGTTATATTTTCAATCCTTTGGACCGGGTTTCCTCCTTGGCATACAGCCCCGGATGCCCAGTTATGGTGTGATTGGCGATAATACTTTCCGATGGATTGCGTATTTGCGGTGATGTATCTTCGGGATATTGCCTGATACCGTTTCGCACACCTTTCGCTTCCGGTTTGACCTGTTGCCCTTCATTCTCCTTTTCGGTGATTTCGGGTGTAGGCGGCGCAAGTTCCAGCTGTATCTTGCGGTCAAGGGCGGCAAGTTCGGACTTCAACTGTTTCAGTTCTTCCTCCTTCTTCCACACCTTGCCTGCTATCTCCTGCAACTGCGGTATCTCACGTTCCAAGACCTCATTCTTCGCTTTATACTGGTCGATGATGGAGGGTATCCTCTCAATCGCATTCAGGAAGTTGCGGGCGGCGGCCAACGGGTCAGCCATTGCCAGATGTCCGTTGTTGTAGGTGTACTTGTAGTTTCCCTCTATCACGAAACGGTTGTCGGTAAACTCCAATCCCTCTTTGAGTATCCTTTCGCTCACCACCTTTATCGGAAAACCGTAAAGCTCTCCGACCTGAGAGGCGGGGTGGTCTATGGCTCGCCCTGGAGCGGCAAGACACCGTGCTACAGGAATGTCAGCGTCCCCATCGGCGGCATTGTCAGGCTGAGCCAGGCCCCCTATAACAAGATACGCCGTCTAAAAGGTATCGAGGCATACGTGGATCTGGCTGAGAGTGTCGGCGGCAAGATTTGGGACAGCCGAATCGCAGAGGGCTTGCACCAGACGGAGAACACCCTTGCCTCCACCATACCGATGTGGCATCTGGAGTGCCTGCCCGACGAAGATGCGGCGAGGCTGTGTCATGATACCATCACACGATGACTGACAACGAGATCATAGAAGAAGCCATCAGGCTGGCGAGGGAAGGCGTGAACGTGACGCTACCCGTGAATGGCAACAGCATGCTGCCGTTTATCATAGGTGGCAAAGAGAGCGTCATCCTGCATAGCCCAGGGGGTATAGTTGATGTCGGCGACGTGGTGCTGGCATGGGTGGATGGTAATCGGTATGTGGTGCATCGGATTATTAAGCTCGATTACGACCGTGTGACGCTGATGGGCGACGGCAATGTGGCAGTTACGGAACATTGCCGACTCAATGACATCAAGGCTCGTGTGACGCATGTGGTGAGTGCCGACAATAAGAAACGTGATTTATATAGTAGGTGGCGGATGCTTGGTGCAAAAGTTTGGTACTGGCTGCGCCCCATCAGAAGGTATTTATTAGCAATTTACAGACGATTATGAGGATAAAGAAAGATTTTGTGCTGCGCGAGGTGTGCGGCGAGAACGTGATTATGTGTGAAGGCCTCAAAGCCATCGATTTCAGAAAAATATTGGCCTTGAACAAAAGTGCCGCATGGCTGTGGAAAGAAGCGAAGGCGCAAGGCGACTTCACCATAGAATCCCTGACCGCCAGACTTTGTGAGGAATACGATGTCACAGCCGAAGAAGCCCGCTCCAGCGTGACGGATCTCCTCGAAAAGTTAGACAAAGAGGGCGTGATTGAAAAATAAATGGTCTCCCCTGCCTAACACGGGAGACCATCTATGAAACAATTTGAGCCTATATACTGCGGCCACGAATGTAACTATGATTGTATAGTTCCTTTGTTCGCAGTTCTTCAAGTGCATCGAAGGTTCCGTCACGCCAATAGTATTCTATCTTAGGATTTGCGGCTTCCCAGAGGTCAACACATAGCATATCCCTGTCACCACCATCTTGGCTGATGAAGGCTTCGATTGCAACAGCCTGTTTTTTGTTGAGATGGCGCTGAGACGAACAGTTACCCATTTCAACCAGAGCCTTGACAGCTTCTTCAAATAGCGCGTCGTGTTTCTGATGGTAGGACTCCCAGGTTCCATCAGCAATTTTCAGAGCATCATCGTAGAGAGGCTTCAGGGCATTGTCATCAAGATTCAAATCAGGATCAGTCTTTGCCTGTATTTTTGCAAAGTCAAAAGCATCCTTGACGTATGACTTGCGACCTTCTACCGTTTTCTCAACACTCATCGCCTTTAACAAGAAATCCTTCAAGTCCTTTGTGAACTGCTTTACGCCAGCCTTCCACTGATCAACGATAATCTGGACTACCTTCTTGAAATTCAGACTGCATGTTGCGAATATCAAATCCCTCAAGACTTTTAGCCTTTCAAGCAAGGCCTTGTTGGTATTTCTGGACTTTGATAACTGCTCAGCCAACGACTTGATTCTATCGTCCTTGGTTATCCTCTGGCCATCCTTTGGGCCACCAGACCAATAGAGGGGCATGCCATTCTCACTAAAAGCATAACGTTCCTTGTCAATGAGACCTCCGTACACTTCCTTCATTTCGGCAATCTCGGCATCGAGTTCGTCCTTATCCTCGGCTTTAACCTTCTCTATAGCGGCTTGTTTGTCTGCTTCTGCTTTGGCAAGGGCATTTTTCATATCGACCTTGGCTTTAATCTCTGCCTCCTTTTTCTCCCTTTCAAGAATCTTTGCCAGTTCCGCCCATGTAACAACCTGTCCTTTCTTGTCGCCACTCTGCCAGACATAGGGATTGCCCATTGCGTCAACAGCTGTTGTTGCCTGACGCAGTTCTTCCTTGTGCTTCTCGTCATTCTCCTTCAATGCCTTCCTGACTGTCGGGCTGAGACCGGCATTAACCACCCTATCATACAAGGAAGCATGAGACAACTTTGTTATCTCGTCTTTCTGTTCCTGAAGCTCCGTTTTCTTTTCCTCTATCTCGCCTTGAATGGCGTGGAGTTTCTTTTCCTGATTCTGTATGATGAAGTCGGTACGGGTCAGATGTTCGGCTCCAGTTTCCTCTTTTCGTTTACCTCTTTCCATCTCCAATGTCTCTGCAACCATATCCTGAATTTGGGACATGTCATCGGCATTCAGTTTGAAGGACTTGCCTGTCTGGTGGTCTATCCAGTCCCAGATGATATGCGCATGGAGGTTTGGTTTCCATGTCGATTTGTCCTCTGGATTCTCATAATGTCCTTCATCTCTGTGCATGTGTATCTGGATGGCTCTGATGCCCCATTTCTCATGCACTTGATTGACATAGTTCAACAAATCGTCCATCTTGGTGTCTGACTTGATGTTTACCACGCCCTCACGAATGGGACTGCTGCCTTTACGGACTCTCGTTTTACCATTCTTGTCCTTATACTCCACATCCTTTTCTTGCATGGCCCTGCCAGTTTTTTCCTTGACCAATGCCTTCAAATAGTCGTAGTGCTGCTGAAGGGTAACACCCTCCATGCCTGGTGCGATATAGATTTCGTTGTTGTGGGT
>DEJG01000006.1 GCA_002353295.1 Prevotella sp. UBA2754 | reverse complement strand
ATGGCATGTCGCCCGTACAATACAGGAAGATGCTTATAGCTTCGATTGTTTAACTGTCCAAACTTTGGGGTTCACTTCAGTACCTGTCCCCACTGTTTCGCATCTAATTCAGCATCCTTGGTCTTGGGATCGTCAGCGCCATAGAAGTTGTATTAGGCCTGATAACGGTTGTAACCCCAGTTGACCTGAGCCTTGTTAGGATCGAGCTGCTTGGCCTTGTCGAAGACAAAAAAAGCCCTGCTATGCATCACGCACGGCAGGACTTGATAACTAAATTATTTTATATATTGATTTATTTCGCATCTAATTCAGCATCCTTGGTCTTGGGATCGTCAGCGCCATAGAAGTTGTAGTAGGCCTGATAACGATTGTAACCCCAGTTGACCTGAGCCTTGTTAGGATCGAGCTGCTTAGCCTTGTCGAAGGCTTTGACAGCCTCCTCGAAGAGAGACTTACGCTTAGCCTGGTCATCAGTACCGGCAGCCTGAGCGTTCAGACAGATACCCAGATAGGTCTGTACGATGGCATTCTCGGGATTGGCGGCAACGGCCTTACGGAACCATGTAGCACCTTCCTCAGCCTTGTTCTCCTGCATAGCCATCAAGCCCTTGTTAGCCAGAGCGATGTAGCTGTTAGGATACTTAGCCAGGTGGTTGTCGAGCAACTGAGTCATGGCAGCCTTGTCGTTCATACCTTCGTACATGCTGTAGATGTTACCCAGAATCTCGTCGTTCTCAGGCTCCTGAGCATAGAGTTGCTTCATCTCGTTGAGATAGTTGAGCGAATCTTCCTTGGACTTCAGTGTGCTGCGCATCACGTAGAACAGGAAGTTCTGTGCGTCCTTCTTCATCTCAGGGTCCTTCATGGCAATATTCAGATATTTCTTAGCCTTTGGCATATCCTTGGCATCAGCGGCATAGCGACCGGCGAAGTAAGCTACCTGTCCGATATATGCCTTCTCTGCCTCATGGTCCTGAGCAGCGAAGAGAGGATCTTCAGCTGAATCAAGGAATGCTCCCCAATACTTCAGAACGGCAGCATTGTCGCCCTTGCGAGCCATATCCTGACCGATGTTTACCAGATGTGAGCGAACGGGCCAGATGCGGGCTGGATTCTTCTCAGCATACTGTGGCTTGATTTTGCCTTTAGCATTGGGCTTCTGGTCGAATTCGTTGCACTTGATAGCCGCATTGATGGCATTGACAATGCTGTTGCCCAAACCCAAAGTGTCGTAGGCTTCTTCCTTACCAGTGCCCAGCTGCTTGACAGCCTGATTCTGTGCAATAGTACCTGTCTCCTTGCTTACTTTCTCAAGAGCGAGGTCAACGAGCTTGTTGTAAGCCTCAGCACGCTCTTCGTCGTTGGCCAGTTCAGAAGATTTGAGGAGCTTCTCGGCATCGCCATAAGACTTGGCTTTCTTGATAGCCTTCAAAGCATCACTGTCACCAGCAAAGGCTGTAGCACTTGCTACGAGCATCATTGCCATCATCATTAATTTTTTCATAAGCTTTTAATATTGGTTAAACATTTTATTCTTGATTGTTTGTCGGGGTATCGATAGCTTCGTCCTGAAGCTCCTCATCGACAATCTCGGCTTCTTCTACATCCTCTTCCTGACTGGACATCACCTTACAAACGGAAGCAATGCTGTCGTTCTTCTTGGTGAGGTTGATGAGGCGAACACCCTGTGTGGCACGACCCATGACGCGAACGTCGGCTACCTTCAGACGAATCAGAATGCCCGACTTGTTGATAATCATGAGGTCGTTCTCATCGGTCACTACCTTGATGGCTACCAGACGGCCTGTCTTCTCGGTAATGGCGAGTGTCTTCACACCCTTGGCACCGCGGGCGGTCTTACGGTAGTCTTCCACCTCAGAGCGCTTGCCGTAGCCGTTCTCAGAAACAACCATGATGGTCTCTGTCTGTGGGTCGTTGACGCATACCATGCCTACCACCTCGTCGTCGCCTCCATCGAGACGCATACCGATGACACCTGTGGAAACACGTCCCATAGAACGGATATCGTTCTCGTCGAAGCGCACGGCACGTCCGTTGCGGTTGGCCAGCAGCAGTTCGTTATGGCCGTTGGTCAGACGAACGCCTACCACGGCGTCGCCCTCATTGATATTGATGGCGCGAACACCTGCTGCACGTACATTCTTATATTGGTCGAGGCGCGTCTTCTTGATGATACCCTGCTTGGTGGCAAATACGACGTAGTGCGACTTGAGGAACTCCTCGTCGTTGAAGTTCTTGATGCGCAATACGGCATTGATGGCGTCGTCGGGCTCGATGTTGAGCATATTCTGAATGGCGCGACCCTTTGAATTCTTGTCGCCCTCAGGAATCTCGTAGCACTTCTGCCAGTAGCAGCGTCCCTTCTGGGTGAAGAAAAGCAGCGTGTTGTGCATGGTGGCAGGATAGATATACTCGGTGAAGTCGTTGTCGCGATGACGTGCGGCTTTGGCACCGACGCCTCCCCTGCCCTGCTCGTGGAATTCGTCGAGCTTGGTACGTTTGATATATCCCATATGCGAAATGGTGATAACCACAGGGTCATCGGGATAGAAGTCTTCGGCATTGAACTCGTGGTCGAAGGGGATAATCTCGGTGCGGCGCTCGTCGCCATACTTCTCCTTTACCTCCTGCAACTCGTCCTTCATCACCTGCTTGCAACGCTCTGGATTGTCGAGAATTTCCTGCAAGTCGGCAATGAGTTTCTGCAAGTCGTCGAACTCCTGATGCAGCTGGTCGACACGCAAACCGGTGAGCTGTGCCAGACGCATATCCACGATAGCCTTCGACTGCAGTTCGTCCAGATTGAAGCGCACTTCCAAATTGTGCTGGGCATCACTTGGCGTCTTACTATTTCTAATGATGTGAACCACCTCGTCGATGTTGTTGACGGCAATAATCAATCCTTCGAGGATGTGGGCACGCTCCTGGGCTTTCTTCAAATCGTACTTGGTGCGACGGATGGTCACATCGTGACGATGCTCAACGAAATATTTGATGCATTCCTTGAGGGTAAGCAGACGTGGACGTCCCTTTACCAATGCGATGTTATTCACTGAGAATGAACTCTGTAGAGCCGTCATCTTAAACAGTTTGTTGAGCAGCACATTAGCATTGGCATCGCGCTTGCAGTCTACCACGATACGCATGCCCTGACGACCGGATTCGTCGTTGACATTAGCCACACCCTCAATCTTGTGCTGATTGGCCAAGTCGGCAATATAGGCAACGAGATCGGCCTTGTTGACACCGTAAGGTATCTCGGTCACTACAATCTTATCGTGCTGTTCGCCAGCCTCGATTTCAGCTTTGGCACGCATCACGATACGTCCGCGTCCCGTCTCGTAGGCATCTTTCACGCCCTGCAGACCGTAGATATAGGCTCCTGTTGGGAAGTCGGGACCTGGAATATACTGCATCAGCCCCTCGGTGTCGATATCAGGATTGTCGATATAAGCGCAGCAACCGTCGATGACCTCACCCAGATTGTGGGTAGGCATATTGGTAGCCATACCGACGGCAATACCGTTACCACCATTCACCAGCAGATTAGGAATCTTGGTAGGCATGACGGTAGGCTCAACGAGCGAATCGTCGAAGTTGTTCATCATGTCGACGGTGTCTTTCTCCAAATCGTCCATGATATGCTCGCCCATCTTCGAAAGTCGGCACTCCGTATAACGCATAGCGGCAGGAGAGTCGCCATCAACACTACCGAAGTTTCCTTGTCCATCGACCAGCGTATAGCGCAGGTTCCAATCCTGGGCCATGCGCACCAGTGCTCCGTAAACAGAGCTGTCGCCATGAGGGTGGTACTTACCAAGCACCTCACCGACGACGCGAGCACACTTCTTATAAGGCTGGGTTGAAACGTTGTTGATGTTCATCATACCGTAAAGGATACGGCGATGTACTGGTTTGAAACCGTCACGCACATCAGGCAGCGCACGCGCCACAATCACCGACATGGAGTAGTCGATGTAGGAGGATTTCATCTCTTCCTCGATGTTGATTTTGATAATTCTGTCGTTGTCGAATGTTTGATCCATTATTTTTAAAATTTTGACGCTAAGGGCATTTTAAAGCCCGCTAACGCGTTTTTTACCTTTTTCAAATCGAGCACAAAGGTACGCATTAGCGGGCAAATAGCAAAATAAATTAACTTTTATTGCCTATTTAACGACATATTTTTTTCCATTCCGAATGACGATGCCCCGATAGCTGCCGTTTACGCGCTCTCCACGCAGGTTATAAGCGGGCTGATCGGTGAGTGGCGATTGGTGAATCGTCGTAATGGCAGTAGCATTCTTGTCAACAAAGATGACTTCTTTGCCTGCCGTGTGGTCGCCAGTGCCATCCAAGTCTTCGATTCCCTGCTCGAGCGACCAATAGACGACTTCCAACTGATAGTCGGCACCCGGTGTCAGTCCGACAACATCGATAGGCAATGCAACGGAGGCTTTGGGAGCGATATTGACAATCGAAGAATAGAGAATAGGCCTGCCAACCGGGTTGGACGACGCATCCAATTGGGTAAGACGGATAGCCACGTAGTCGTTGTAGGTGTTTGTACCTGTATTGGTGACCTTGACCGTACCCTTCAGGTAGGTGTACTTATAGGGGTCGAGGGGATTGTCAGACTTACCCTCGATGGTGATTTCAGCACCCAGTTTCTGAATCTGAGCCTCTCCTATGGAGATGGTGCCCTCATAGACCAGTTGGGTCATTGTGTCATCCACATAGATGCGGTATTTCTGATTGGCGCCTGCCTGCTTGGGGGTAAAGATGAGTTGCGCCTGAACCGTCTCGCCATAGCTGCAATAGGAAGATACGGAACTGGCTGCTTTGGCGTCGTCGCCTATACGCAGGTAGAAAGTGGTCTCGTTGAAAATATTGCCATTCAGCCATGTAATCGTGGCAGCAGCAGGACGGTCTTTCAGCAAGGGGTCAGTGAATTCAACCTTCTGAACCTGCACATTCTTGGCATCGAATTTCACTGCTCCTATTCCAAGAGTGAGGGTATTGCCCTTGATTTCCGCCATATAGGTTGATTTTTCCAGTTCACTGCTTGCATCTTCATAAATATCCAAAGGCATCCACTTGTTTTCGCCTGCCTTACTGACCAGCAGACGCAGGTCGTAGTAACCGTCTGGCAAACCGGCACCAAAACTGATGTTGCCCTTTGCGGTCACAAATTTGTGAGCCAGCGTCTGGTTCTTCAGAAAGTCTATCTGTTTCACCTTTTCTGAACCCCGATAGACTGCTATGGCATAATCAACCGAAGCGGTTTCGCCAAGAGAAGATACATAAAAATTGAGGGGCACATCCTTGAAATCCTCTGTGGCAGAAGTGCGAGAGAACTTATGACCCTCTTCCATTCCCTCCGTATTGATGTACTCAACTACTCCCTGTAGTACGAGCGACTCACCGTCCTTAGCCGGTTCGCCTCCGATGATGACTATCTGAGTGGTATTGTAACCCGACTCAGCAGCTACGCCTGTGGCATTAACGGTAAAGGGATTCAAGATAGAGAGTACAAAGTAACCATCATTCATACCACTCCACCCCCAATTGACGTGGAAGAGCCCATTGGCATCATAGCCGTCGATAACGAACTCGTGCGCACCACCGACAGCACTTCCATAGAAGAGTACAGGGCGTTTGGCTGCCAGTTCGTCGTAGATGAGCTGATCCCAATCGCTGCTGGTATAATTAGCATGTCTGACTTCGCGGGTATTATCACTGAAACCAAAATACTTGATAAGGGCTTCGGGGGAAGGCAAGCCTGCTGACTGGTCGCTGGCGTAATCCATCGAAAACGACTGGCCCGCATAGCGCATCAGTTTGGCAACCTCCATGGCCGACGCATCTTCGTACGTTTCCTTCTCTGTATATTTGTCCTTCATGATATCCCACTTGAAGGTATAAGCAGGGAGCGCTTCCACTGCAATTTTCTTCGTCTCAGTGGTATAGGCAGGAATCGCCTTCGCCGCTTTGGGCTTATGGTAATAGAGATACTGCGCCAATGCCGTAGCTCCGCATCCCGTCAGACTGCGTACGGCGCCATCCTTCGGGCAATCCAGGTTGTAGGGTTTTCCCTGTCCCCAACGGCACGTCAGCATCACATCGATGGGCTTGCCCAACACATGAGGGGTGACTGCCGTACCTTCGCCACTGCGCAGCGCATGAAGCTGCTGCGCGTAGTCTTCCAACAAAGACCGTACGTTGGCGGGCATGGATTGCAGGTCGAGCCGCCCTTTGTCGGCATAGCCCAGAATCGGCATCGTACGGTCGTCGGCACTCACAATGACGAAACCGTTGTTACCATCGGCATTGAACACGTAAAATGTCCCATCGCCAACGGCCGACTGGGCTCTTCTGAGATGCTTCTGCTGGAACGTTCTGCCCTGCAGGAACTGTTGGGCTTTCTGCAGCGCTTCCTGTTCTGACACTTCGCCTGCAGACAATGTCAGACTGACAAGCAGCAGACTAATGACGGAAGATATCTTTTTCATGCTTATTTCTTCATGTATTTTTTACCATTCTGAATCACGAGACCTCGATAATTGTCGCTGACGCGCTGACCGCGCAGGTTGTAAGCGGGACGAGTAATCTGAGAGGACGGACGGACAGCGTTGATGCCTGTTGAGGAATCAACCGTGAAATAGTCAGTAGTAGCAACAGAGTAGAAATACTTGCCCTTTTGCTCGTTGGTGTAGTAGCAGATTGACAGCTTATACTGTTGACCATTTGTCAGTCCTGCAAACTCTACATTCATAGAGGATGACGTAGCATCGGCTGCCAGGGTCAAAGGCTTGCGCACATATTGCTTCTTGCCTGCCTCTTTTCTATCGGCATCAACGGGTACCAGTTCGAAGATGACATTATCGGAATAATCGTTAACACCTATGTTCTGGAACTTGGCGGAAATCTGAAGCGTTGTCGACTTCAGTGTATTATCCTTCCAATCGGCGCAGGTGAAGGATGGCTTCAGCTTCTGCGCCTTCATATCCTTGATAGTCACTGTGCCAGGATAGTCGAAAATAACGTTTTCACCCTTGTAGTCGGAAGTGATGAACATCGAAACTTCACCATCCTGAGAGGGTTTGAAAGCAATCACCAAGTCTTCTGTTTCACCCTTTCCTATGAAGGAAGTACGATAGGCCAGAGGTTTAGCGTCACCTCCAAACCATAGGTAGAAGATAGTTTCATTTTGCAGGCTATTCTTGTCCTTGGTCCAGTTGATGGTAGCCGTCATGGGGCGATGCACCACATAGTCACCACTAAGTGTCATCTTATTCACCTTCACGTTTTCCTTATACCCTCCTGTATCATGCAGGGTGAGCTGCGTTTCTGTGATTTCGGCCACCAGGATGTTGCCGTTGTCTTGATTGAGAGGCAGCTTCCATGTGTCGGTGTCGCTGAAACGATAGACCTGACGCAGCTGGTATGTGCCCTTCAGACCTGCACCCATCAGAATGTTATGCTGAACGGACAGCTGATCGTTGCTCATTTTCTGCTCAACGATGTAGCCGTCACCATCATACACCTGGATACACTTATCTCCTTGATAAATCGCCCATGTGCGCTGCACTGTCGGATAGTAATTACCCGTATACAAGAACCATCCTCTCAAACAAACCATTGGGAAGTTGTCGGAAACGGAACTGCGAGTAAAAACACGACTGCTGACAATATCCTTCTCGTCGTCGGTTAAAATTTCAGAATCCTGATAGATGTATGGTTGGGAAGCCACATCGCCAACAACAGGTTTCTGAATACCTATGATAGCTTCTTGTCTATTGGTGAAGCCATTATCGGACGGACCGCCGGTTACGCTTTGCGCATCAGGATTGAGGTCGTTTATCAAGAAATAGCCATCAGAATATCCTCCCCACCCCCAATTGACGTGGAAGAGTCCCTTGCCGTCGTAGCCGTCGATCACAAACTGGTGACCGCCACTTCCGTTACTGGCGCTATAGAGCACAGGGCGCTTGGCTACCATCTCATCGTACAATATCTTCTGCCACTCGTCATTGCTGAATCCATAGCGGCGCAACTGATTTACAGTCTTGCTGAATCCAAAATAACTGACCAGAGTTTCGGCATAAAGGAAGGTGGTTGACACATCGAGAGAATAGTTCATCTCGACAGACTGACCACAATAGCGAATCAGTTCGGATACAGCCTTCACACTGGCATCGCTGGCATTTTCCTTACCTGTATAAACAGCCTTCATATTCTTCCAATCGAAGGTAACAGGATCCAGCTCATCCACATTGAGATAGGGTTCTTTTTTCGTGGTATAACCTTCCAAACCCTTTACCTCTTTTTGAGGCCACTGGTAGTAGAACATAACCTGAGCCATCGCCGTAGCCACACAACCAGTCAGGGTGTGAATCACATTCTTATCATTATCTTCGGCTTCGGGACACTGCTCATTGTAGGGGTATTCCTGATCCCACTTGGCTGTCAGCAGGGGTTTGACAACCTCGGAACCTGGTGCACGATGAGGAGCTGACAGAGAAACCTCGGAGGTGAGCGCCTTGATTTGCCGCGCATAATTTTCTAACCATACACGGGCATTGGAAGGCAAGCGGCTCATATCTATATTGCCCTCATCGGCATAGCCCAGAATGGCTTCCGTACGATCGTCAGCACTTACCAAGACATAGCCCTGATTGCCATCGGCATTAAACACATAGAAAGCTCCATCTGCAAAAGTAGGAGATGATGCAGCGCGACGCATATGTTTCTGCTGAAAAGTTCTGCCCTGCAGGAACTGTTGGGCTTTCTGCAGCGCTTCCTGTTCTGACACTTCACCAGCCGACAATGTCAGTGCGAAGAGCGTCACTAATAAAGTAAGTAAATCTTTCTTCATATGTACATACTATTTTGATTTGTCCATTATATATTACATAGCTGCAAAGATAATGATTATTCTATATTGCTCCAAAATTTTTTTGTTAATTTGGCACGATGTTTGCAAGAATCATGATGTATGACAAGTCAATTTTCACCTAAAGTATCCGAAATTCTCGCCTATTCACGTGAGGAAGCAGCCAGACTCGCCAGCAGAAGCGTAGGCCCAGAGCATTTGTTGCTGGGCATCATGCGCATGAAGGACGGGCCTGTCATCGACGTATTCAACCGACTGGCCATCAATCTGGCATCGGTGAAGACAGCATTGGAGGTTCGCGTTCGCGAAGATGAAATAGGTATGCCTATCAACACCAACGAGCTGGTGCTCAACGAGAAAGCCAGCAATATCCTGAAATTGGCGGTGCTGGAGGCTCGCATACAACATACTACCCGCGTAGACGAACAACACCTGCTGCTGGCCATCCTGCATGATCAGGCAGACAACGGAGCCAAAATAGTATTAGAAATGAATAATATGAATTACGAAGATACACTGACATTGCTGAGCGTGAAGAACGGCATCGGCATGCCTGACGAAGATTTCGAGGAAGAGGAATCGACAGCACAAGGACAAAACCAGACTTCGAAGAATGGGCAGACGACGACACAAGCCAAACAGACTAAATCGAAGACGCCCGTGCTCGACAATTTCTCGACAGACCTGACACAACAGGCAATGGAAAACAAACTGGACCCTGTTGTGGGACGCGAGCGCGAAATACAACGCGTCGTAGAAATCTTGGGCAGAAGAAAAAAGAACAACCCCATACTGATAGGCGAACCGGGTGTCGGCAAAAGTGCCATCGTGGAAGGACTGGCGCAGCTGATAGCCCACCATCAGTGCTCGCCCGTGCTCTTCGGCAAGCGACTGGTGACACTAGACCTGACAGGCGTAGTGGCTGGCACGAAATATCGCGGACAGTTCGAAGAACGCCTGCGCCAACTGATCAAGGAACTGGAGCAGAATCAGGATGTGATTATCTTTATAGACGAGATTCACACCATGATTGGGGCTGGGGCGACTCCTGGGTCGATGGATGCTGCCAACATCCTGAAACCTGCATTGGCACGAGGCACCATACAATGTATCGGTGCTACAACACTCGACGAATATCGCAACTCCATCGAGAAAGACGGTGCACTGGAACGACGATTCCAGAAAGTGCAGGTGGAACCAACTACATCAGAAGAAACCCTGCAGATTCTGCATAACATCAAAGAACACTACGAGCGACACCATCACGTAAGCTATACGGATGACGCACTGGAAGCATGTGTCAAATTGACAGACCGATATATCAGTGACCGTCAGCAACCAGACAAGGCGATTGACGCATTGGACGAGGTGGGCTCGCGCGTACATCTTAGCAATGTGCAGGTGCCACCGGAAATCGCTCAGCTGGAAAGTCAGCTGAAAGAGGTGACAGAGAAAAAGCAACAGGCCGTTAAGAACCAGAACTTCGAATTGGCTGCTGGATTCCGCGACCGCCAGACAGTGATGGAAAGCCAGTTGGCAGAAATGAACCGCAAATGGCAGGAAGGCGACATCGACGACCGCCAGACGGTAACGGAGAAAGAGGTTCAGGACGTGGTATCAATGATGACCGGTGTGCCCGTTCAGCGAATGGCGCAAGAGGAAGGCATCCGACTGAAGGGCATGATGCAGGAATTGCAAAAGCACGTGATAGCACAGGACAAGGCTATCGAAAAACTGGTGCATGCCATACAGCGTAATCGCGTAGGACTCAAAGATCCTAATCACCCGATTGGAGCCTTCATGTTCCTAGGACCTACAGGCGTGGGCAAGACGTATCTCGCCAAGAAACTGGCTGAGTTTATGTTTGGCACCAGCGAAGCGCTGATACGAATCGACATGAGCGAATATACAGAAGCATTCAATGTTTCAAGACTGATTGGTGCTCCTCCAGGATATGTAGGTTACGAGGAAGGTGGACAACTGACAGAGCGCGTGCGCCGTCACCCCTACTCGATTGTTCTTCTCGACGAAATCGAAAAGGCACACGGCAATGTGTACAATCTGCTGCTGCAGGTTTTGGACGAAGGACGACTGACAGATGGCAACGGACGCTTTGTGGATTTCCGCAATACCGTCATCATCATGACATCAAACGCAGGAACCCGTCAGCTGAAAGACTTCGGACGCGGCGTGGGATTCACAAGTACAGGCTCAGGGGCTCTGATGCTCAACGAACAGGATAAGGAACACGCTCGACAGATTGTGCAGAAAGCGCTGTCGAAGCAGTTCTCACCAGAATTCCTGAACCGCCTGGACGAGATTATCACTTTCGACCAATTGGATTTAGACGCCATCAAGAAAATCATCGATGTGGAACTGGCTGGACTCTACAAACGCATCGGGGATATGGGCTATGCTATTGACCTGAGCGATGAAGCCAAGATGTTTGTGGCCGAGAAAGGTTACGACGTGCAATTCGGAGCCCGTCCTCTCAAACGAGCTATCCAAAATTATATCGAAGACGGAATATCGGAAATGATAGTCGACGGAGAATTGCCACCAGGCAGTGTGATACATATTGCGAAAAAGGAAAACAAAGAGGAGTTGTCGTTCACAGTGTGAGCGACAACTTTTGTTTTCGCACACATATAAACTGCATATTATTATCATTTTTCGATTGATTTTAATCAAAAAGTGACAAAAAGAAAGTTTTTTCGTTATTTTTTTGATAAAATGTTTGGTAATTCAATTTTTTGATGTAATTTTGCATCCGAAAATAACAAAGCAAATATTTTTCAATAGTATAATAACCAAAAAAGGAAAAAAGATTATGAATGCAGCACAAGTTGTAGAGAATCTGAAGCAACGCTTCCCCAACGAGCCTGAGTACATTCAGGCCGTAAGTCAAGTTCTTCCCACTATCGAAGAAGAGTACAACAAGCACCCTGAGTTTGAGAAGGCCAATCTGATTGAGCGCCTTTGCATCCCCGATCGTGTATACGAATTCCGCGTAACATGGGTAGACGACCAGGGTAAAGTACAGACAAACATGGGTTACCGTATTCAGCACAACAATGCTATCGGTCCGTACAAAGGCGGTCTGCGCTATCACAAGAGTGTAAACCTGGGTATTCTGAAGTTCTTGGCTTTCGAGCAGACTTTCAAGAACTCACTGACCACACTGCCTATGGGTGGTGCCAAGGGTGGATCGGACTTCTCTCCACGTGGCAAGAGCGATGCTGAGGTAATGCGTTTCTGCCAGGCATTCATGAATGAACTGTATCGCGTTATCGGTCCAGACGAGGACGTACCCGCTGGTGATATCGGTGTTGGTGGTCGTGAGGTAGGTTACCTGTTCGGACAGTACAAGAAGCTGACTCACCAGTTCCAGGGTGTGCTCACCGGTAAGGGTATCCCCTTCGGCGGTTCACTGATTCGTCCTGAGGCTACTGGTTACGGTACGGTTTACTTCCTGACTTCTATGCTGGCTACTCGTGGCATCGAGCTGAAGGGCAAGAAGGTGCTGATCTCTGGTTCTGGTAATGTAGCTCAGTATGCTACTGAGAAGTGCATCCAGCTGGGTGCTACAGTTCTTACGCTGTCTGACTCTGACGGTTACATCTACGACCCAGATGGTATCGACGCTGACAAACTGGCATACGTCAAGGAGCTGAAGAACGTAGAGCGCGGACGTATCAAGGAGTATGCTGAGGAGTATCCTAATGCAGTATATCACGCAGGTGAGCGTCCTTGGCACGAGAAAGCCGACATCGCACTGCCTTGCGCCACTCAGAACGAGATCAATGGCGAGCAGGCTCAGGCTCTGGTTGACAATGGTGTAATTGCCGTTGCCGAGGGTGCCAACATGCCTTCACTGCCTGAGGCCATCAAGATTTTCCAGGACAACAAACTGTTGTATGCTCCTGGTAAGGCTTCAAACGCCGGTGGTGTATCAGTATCTGGTCTTGAGATGTCGCAGAACTCAGAGCGTCTGAGCTGGACTGCCGAGGAAGTTGACAACTATCTGAAGCGTATCATGAACGATATTCACGAGAACTGCGTGAAGTATGGTACACAGGCTGATGGTTACATCAACTATGTGAAGGGTGCTAACGTTGCAGGCTTCATGAAGGTTGCCAGCGCCATGATGAGCCAGGGTATCGTATAATAATCTTCCTACTAGAATACTTCAAAGAGAGAGGGGCAGTCAACTTGATTGACTGTCCCCTCTTTGTAATATTAGAGGATAACTATTGGTTAATAGAAAATAATTGCTTATCTTTGCAACGAACACATAATGACAGGGAAATGAAAGTAATACGATTAATCCTTACGGCCGCACTTTTGTTCACGACATTGAATATATACGCACAGGACGAAGATGAGGATATTGCCTATTCACTTAATCTGGCGGAGACGGTGGTGCTGCCTGACGGCATGACTTTCGAAGAATACCTATTGAAGAAGGTGCTTGCTAATTCCATGCCGCTCAAAAAGAGAGTCAGGGCACTGCGTTATTCGGTGACTTGCCAATTGGAGAAAGACATCGACCTGACGAAGTTTCCCCACCGCAGGACCATCACCTTCGCCGCCCGTTTGGCAGGTTACGGCCCTATCGTATCAGCTCTCCGGGAACATAAGCATTTCGGTATCACGATGGCAGAGGACGTGCTGTTCAATAACGGCAGGATCACGACCTCGAATGTACGGATGGTGGAGATGAAGCAGGAACTGACAGAGAAGCAAATCAAGTCATTCCTGAAACATGATGGCATGATGAGTGCCAATGTGTATGACGCGTTCTATAAGAAGGTGCGCGAGAAAGTAAAGGATTTGCAGAAGAAATACAGGAAGAAGCAGGAGACTGGCATGGAATATGTGGGCAGTTATACCAAGGGCAATAGGACGTTCTATATTGTAAAACTCGATAACATGAGGGTACATATCGCTGATGGCTGTTGGCAGATAGCACGCATTAACTGGCAAGAGAAACAGAACAATATGCAATATGAGTTCAAGGAAGTGAGACCCGACTTGTTCCTGCTGTCACAGGGTTCTGCAAAGTTCTTCCTGGACAAAGTGAAATGGCCCAAGGGCTATATTTCCATGAAAATGGACTATACCTATCATTGAACTCTCCCTCATGATCTACCAGCATGAACTTCACTATTGCTTAAGTTTCAAGATGACAAAGATACAAAGTTCCGCGTTAATATCAAAAAACGAAGAAATGTTAGTTTGTTAACATTTCTTCGAATTCTACCTATTTGACTCCGAAGCGGAACGTTCGAAATCAAAATGATAATACTGACAGTTACTCCTTCTCTGGAGAAATGAGTTTATAGCCCTTACCATGAATATTGATAATCTCAATTTGGTCATCGTCCTTCAGATGCTTACGCAACTTGGTGATGTAAACATCCATAGAACGAGCATTGAAATAGTTGTCATCAATCCAGATGGTTTTCAGGGCAAAGTCGCGCTGCAGAATCTCGTTGGCATGAGAGCACAGCAGTGCCAGCAGTTCGTTCTCCTTAGTAGTGAGCTTTGTTTGCTTATCGCCAATAGTCAGTAACTGTTTCTGGGTATCGAAAGTGAAACGTCCGATGTGATAAACAGAACTCTCTTTGTTTTTCTTACCACGCACACGACGCAGGATAGCCTCAACACGAAGCACTAATTCTTCCATAGAGAAAGGTTTCGTGATATAGTCGTCAGCACCAATCTTAAAACCTTCGAGGATGTCTTCCTTCAGGGTCTTAGCTGTCAGGAAAATGATGGGAATCTCCGCATTGGCACTGCGAATTTCCTGTGCCAGCGTGAAACCGTCTTTCTTTGGCATCATCACATCAAGCACACAGATATCAAACTTGGTCTTCAGGAAAGCCTTGTAACCTGCCTCACCATCAGGACAAAGTTCTGCCTGATAACCTTTAGCGGCCAGATACTCACGCAAAAGCATTCCAAGATTCTCGTCGTCTTCACAAAGAAGAATTTTCAGTTTTTCTTCCATAATCTTTATTGTTTAATGTGTTTAATATATTGTTTTTATGATTCATTCTCTTTCATGACGGGCAATGAGATGGTGAATTTGGTACCCTTGCCCAAATCGCTCTCACATTTGATTTCGCCCTGATGCAGGTCTATTACTTTCTTGACATAGGCAAGACCTAAACCGAAGCCTTTGACATCGTGCTTATTACCTGTATGTACACGATAGAACTTATCAAAAATCTTCTTCAGGTTTTCTTTCTTGATGCCCTGCCCAGTATCGCGAATACTCAACATCAGACGATCGTGCTCATTCCATGTACGGATATAAATGTCTAGAGGCTCTTCAGGTTTGCGATATTTCACTGCATTGTCCATCAGATTAGTAATGGCATTCTGGAAGTGTACTTCATCGACATAGATACCCGAATCAACAGCTTCTATCTGCGTATAAATCTTACCGCCCGTATGCTCCACGCGAAGGGTGAAGGTAGAGGAAATATTCTCAACCATCTCGTTGAGATCGAGCTGTTTCTTCTTGAACACCACGCTCTTCTTATCGAACATTGACATCTGCAGTACTTTCTCTACGAGGAATCTGAGACGTTTTGATTCGTCTGCAATCACTCCACCCAAGTGCTTTGTCATCTGCTCGCTCTTGGGTACGCTATCATCGTTCATCATCTGAGCGGCCAAAGATATAGAGGCAATTGGCGTTTTCAGCTCATGTGTCATGTTGTTGATGAAGTCGTTCTTTATTTCAGAATATCGCTTCTGGCGGAATATTGATACAATGGTGAAAATAAAGGTTATCAACAAAACCACGGTAAATGCCAGCGACGGAATCATGAAACGAACAGAAGAGAAGATGTAACTGCTCATGTCTGGGAAATGAATCTTCACAATACCCATCTTCGACTGCGGATCGTTTTGGAAGAGATATTGAGAATAACTGTACTTTTCGCCTTCGTCATCATAATCCGGACAACGATAAACTTCGCGACCATCAGATGTGGATACCGTGAAATGATAAGGAATATTGACACCATTATTCATCAACTCCACACGGATATCACGATCGAGCATGAGGAAATTGACACGTTCCTTCAACGGTTTGTCACTGGCTGTATATAAAATATTATATACTACTTCATCGAGCAAAGCCTTCTGGTAAAGATAACGTTGACGCACTATTTCTTGCATTGACTTGGTAGCTTCCGACAGCGAGCTTTTGTCCTTACGCAGTATTATCGCCTTAGGAACGGAAGCTGGCTTCACTTCAAAGGTCTTCAACTGGAAAGAAGAATATATCGTGCCATCATCGGCAGCTACGGCAAATTGATGGGAATGGCGGATTGACCCATCGAGACCGTTAATCATCACAGAATCTTGGTTGAAAGCACGGCGTTCCACCCCTTTCACATCCTTTTCCAGATAACGCTTGGTCTCATTTAACTCCAGATTGTGAGTAGCCTGATACAAACTGCGATTCACACTTTCATCGAACTGCTCTTTCTTCATCTTCACCATTTCCTCAACATAGGAAAACTGAAGATAAAGCAGACCCACAAAAGCGAATCCCATCACGATGGCTATAATCCAAATAGTAGACTTCTTCATATCGGAAGCAAAGATACTGCTTTTACCGATACGAAGAAGTCTTTTAGTTAAATATTTCCGTTAATTTTAACGTTATTAACAGAAATGGTTGAGTTTAGTTTTTTATTTTGTTCTTAGAAATGAATTAGTACATCCATTCCTACTTGTATCGGATTGCCTCGCTGAGCAAAGTAGCGGGCACCGCCGGCTGCACTGCTTGAGATAGCAAAAGTATTGTATTTCGTATCGGTAAGATTGCGACCCCATACGGAGATCAGGACAGGACCGAAGTCGTAGTCGGCATGTGCTCCAAGAACAGCATAGAACTTCTGGGCGAAGGTATTGGCATCGTCCCACCAAGTCTTACCCAGACTGGAGAGGTTGGCACCTAAGGTAAACTTGCCGAAGTGATAGTCGGCCACGAGACTGAGCATGTGCTTGGGTACGAAGGGAACATAATTGTCTTTATACGACACCACCTCCATTACCATATTGCTGGTATTGGCTTCATACTCGTCGAACTTGGCATTGGTGAAGCTGTAGGACACGTTCCAGTCGAGCGCATTGTCGAAGGCACGTCCGCGCAGCGTTGCCTCCAAGCCGCAGGAATGGCTCTTGCCGGCATTTGTCATGATTCGTCCGTAGTTGTAGAGTGGTGACATGACGGAAATCTGCTGATTCCTTATCTTCATGTAGAATACAGAGAGATCGGCCTGCACCTTGCTGTCGAAGAGGTTGAGATGGGTGCCCAGTTCAAAGTTCCAAGACTCCTCGGGCTTGTAGGAGATGGTTTCTGTGATATTATCGTAGTCTTGTGTTGTATGCTCTACGTCATAATCGCCACGCATAGCATTGTTGCGATTGGCATTGAGGTCGCTCTGAAGCACCTCGCTAAACATCTGGATATTGTAGCCGCCAGCACGATAGCCTTTCGACACGAGGGCATAGATATTACCCACGTTTTCGGGCAAGCTATAGGTCAGCGCTATTTTGGGCAACAGCTGAACGTAGGTCTTTTGACGGCTGTCTGCGATATGCGATGTCAGATGATAGGTTGCTTGACGCTCGGCCGTTCCTCCTGTCATATTCATATACGCCAGCGCATCATACTCAATCTTCACCTTGTCAACATTGAAACGCAATCCGACTGTGAACTTCAGGCGGTCGGTGAGCAGGAAGTTGGACTCGTGGAAGACGGAGAAGTTCAGAGTGGGAGTCTTAAATGTCTCTGGTACCCCCATCTCCGCACTCATATTGATGCCTGCTTTCTCGATGGCAGCCGTAGCCGCTTTCTCGGCTGCAGCTGGAGCAGCCTGGGCAGCAGCGGCCTGAGCAGCAGCCTCAGGCATTCCCTTGGTCATCATGTCGGCCACCATCTGCTGAGTCATCTGTTCAAGCATGCTACGATACATGCCTTGATACATGGCATTTTTCATCGCAGCAGTGATGCCGTCGCCGATAGGTTTTGTAATGGCTTCACCGAAGAATACAGGAGCATCGGTGTGAAGCCACTGATAGGAAGCAAAGAGTCCCGTCGTATGTTGCCAACGGCTCTTGTCGTGAGAACGAAGTACGAATTCCTGTGTCAGCGCATTCATCTTCTGACGCTGTTCAAGACGCAAATAGTCGGGTGTAATATAATCCTGATCCATCAGCATGTAGTCCTGCAGGAACTGATAGCTGGTGGTTGACATGAAGAGAAACTTCTCGGTGTTGTAGCCGACAGTAAGACCTGTATTCAACATATTGCGCTTATAACCATTCATGATGGTTGTTGCAGGATCAGCGACATCAAGGTTATAAGGAAACGGGGCACCAGACTCTATCGGCTGGAACTCGCCATATCCGAAACCATTCTGATTGACATACTGATAGTCGACTGTCCAATCGAACTTCAACTTCATATTAGGCTGGAAAATCAAGCGCAGTTTGCCACCAGCCTCGTTGGTTTTGTCATTCTTCTCTGAAAAATTCTGATTATTGAAGAATCCCTTCAGTCCGCTGTAGAAACCTGCTGCACTAAACGCCAGCTGCTCGCTGGGCCGATGATAGTGAGCCACCTCGACATTAGAATAGAGACCAGTGCCGATACCTAAACGGATGTCAGTACCCTGATAGTTCATAGGATCTTTGGAATAGATGCGCACCAAACCGCCTTCTGTATTCTGGCCATAGAGTGTTCCCTGCGGTCCACGCAATACATCCACACGGTCTAACATATAGAAGTGGTTATTGAAGGCCGATTTCGACATCAAGGGGATGTTGTCATAATACACTCCCATTGCCGGACTGTTGACACGCGAACCGATACCACGTACATAAACTGACGAAGTGAGACGCGAACCATAAGACGGCATGACAAACGAAGGCACATACTGGGACAGTTGGCTCAGATTGTGGACGGTCAACTGTTGCATTTGCTCATTGCCAAAAACGCTACTGCTCACGGGTTGTAAACGAAGACGTACCTGCTCTTTTGGCTGGGAAATAACTATCACTTCGTCGAGATCAACAACGCGAGAAGAGTCGCTCACCTCAATGGCTTGCGACATTAGGGGCATGACAGAAAACAGCCCCATCATCAAAAATTTACTGTTCTGTTTCATAATCGGGTGCAAAGGTAATGTTTCCTGCAAAACTATGCAATCCTCATTTATTAGGATTTTCATACGTTCATCGCTCCACAATGCGGGCAACGGCCCTTTTTGGAAAGCAAAGTTCCACAATTTCCACACGTAAAGCGGTAGTGCGCTTGGTGGACATAACGATAAAGGGCAAAAACAACATAGGCTATTAACAAGGGATAACCTATATAATATAAGGTGGAAACGCTAAACACTACATAATCAACAGCACACACGCCAGCTAATCCACCTATATAGAGTAGCGCATCGGCACCAGACAGATGGTGTAACACATCATCGACTGCAGCTACAGCAATGATGATAATGGCCCAAACGGAGGCTACAAACAGTGCCAAATGCCAGGGGAGCGCAAAGGGATTGAGCGATGGGTGGTAATAGAAATGACGCCACGACTCAGCACCAAACATCTGGATAGAGGCATAAAGGGTGGCTGAAGCGGCTACCGTCAGACATAACAAGGTAGGATAGAAAGAATCGATATCATTGAAATGAACAATATAGGCTTTATGTCTGTTGAGTCGATAGAGTCCATAACTAACTGTTACTACTATCAGAAACGCTAGGAATATCAACAAATGGGTATCTGAAAAGAAATCGATAAACTGAGAGATGGGATCATCAGGCGACACGCCTTCCAGCATCTCACTCTCACGAATCCACCCCTGTGTCAGCTGGTCACGCGCCACCTTAACCCAAATGGAATCTATCGAATCGGTGGGAATGGTCTGAATATCAGCCACTACTAATTGCTCACCTTTTAAAACATAAATCGTATCAAAAGCTAATTCGCCAGGTTGGTCCGATAAAGGCATGCTCTCCGCTTTCACCACAAAATTATAATTTTGTGAATAGTGATGAGTAGTCGAAAAGGATATTGAATCCAACTGTTTTTCAGTCAAATCCCATGCATCTGGTGTTATCGGCCCCTGATGGTAACATGCCGTCAGCCCCAAAAAGCATAGAAGAAGTATTTGATACCTAATCCGTTGCATACACATTCATTTGACAATGACTACAATCAAATTCCAAACGGAAACGGCGCCCGTCACCCAAGCGAAGATACAAGGGCTCTTTCCATTCGGGTTTCCTACCTCCATGTTTCACACATGCTCCTAACGAATAGCGCAGACAATGACGACACTGCATAATGGGGCCCTGCCCTTTTGCCAACTCATAGGCAGACGGAGTTTTTACCCCATAAAAATCAGCTGATAGACGGTTGGAGATATTATAAAGGTATGAGAAGGGATAGTTCTCTGGGCATGAGACGACATCTCCCAAACAGCGTGACAACTTCTCCCGACCGACGAGAGGGCTTCTCCCGACCGACGAGAGGGCTGTTGTCAATCTGCGACGCAAATCATTTAACAAACTACTGGGTATAAAGTAGTTGAAATCGTCATCCATCTCTACCCCACTACATTCATAGGGTGTGCCTCCCATCTTGGACAGTTGTCGGACAATATTGTCGCGTTGGGGCTTTTCCGCCTGTTGGTGTTCACAAACGATGGAAACTGTCGTTCCTCCTGTTGTAAGAGAAAAGCCATCGTCTGTTGTTTTAATCTTTAATAGCAACGGAATCTTTCGTTCACTACTCTGACGAGACAACTGGCGTTCCAATTCCTGATCATTATTACGATAGAGCGCCATACCCGCATGCAGGTTCTTTGGCATCTGTTGGGGAAAAAGCCGATTTCCTTCTACCCTATTGACACGAAATCCTTCTAATTCGCGTACCTTATTTATATAACAGAGACCGTCTCCATTGGTAAACGATGCAGTACCAGCCACATTAAAAGAGTCACGACGCACCTCCTTGACATACCCTACATACTCGCCCATTGCTTTAGGAGTATCGGGAGAAAATATATCGGGTTGCCTGCCATGAAGGAAATAAGTAGTAAAGCCACGATTGAATGTTTTCTGAAGATGTGGAGTAAAAGCAAAAGAGCAATGTCCCTTTGAAGCACGACAATACGTTTCTGGATATTTTGCTACTAGTACATCAAGGCGCTGACTATAGGCAGATACTACATTCTTCACATAATTGACATCCTTCAATCTCCCCTCTATCTTGAAAGATGTAGCACCAGCACGCACTAATTCTTCCATATGGTCACTCTGGTTCATATCCTTCAATGACAACAGGTAGCGCTGATGTTCTATCTCTCTACCAGTTGCATCCATAAGGTCGAACTTCATTCTACAGAACTGAGCGCAGTTTCCCCTATTGGCAGAACGTCCAAAACAATATTGGGACGCATAGCACAGGCCACTATAGCTAACGCATAAGGCTCCATGTACAAATACTTCCAAAGGCATATCAGGCACTTGGCAATGTATCTCACTAATCTCATCAACAGACAATTCTCGGGCAAGAACGACACGACGAAACCCTAATTGTTGCAACCATTTTACTTTCTTGGCTGTACGATTATCTGTCTGAGTGGAAGCATGGAGAGCTAATGGTGGTAAATTCATTTTCAGGATACCCATGTCCTGCACCAAAATAGCATCCACACCAACATCATAAAGTTGACGTATCAACTGTTCAGTTGCTTCTAGTTCATGGTCATAGATAATTGTATTAACCGTAACATACACCTTCACACCAAACGGACGAGCATAATCACACAACTGTCTGATGTCATCCACACTATTGCCTGCAGCAGCACGAGCTCCAAAGCGCTGAGCTCCTATATAGACAGCATCAGCGCCATGTTCAATCGCAGCTATTCCACATGCGAGATCTTTGGCTGGTGCAAGCAGTTCGAGAGGTGTCATTTAATCTGGTTGATGTCGTAAGGTGTTTCCTGATAAACATAATAGTTAATCCAATTGCTATATAGCAAATTAGCATGAGCACGCCAAGTTACCAAGGGGCCTTTGGATGGATCATCGTCAAGGTAGTAATTCTTAGGCATGTCCACATCATCACGAATGCCTTTGTCACGCTTATACTCATTGTCGAGTGTATTGGGAGCATACTCCAGGTGTCCTGTAATAAAGAACTCACGTCCTCCGCGAGCCATGACAATACTTACGCCACAGTCAGGTGATTCTGCTATCAGCGTAAGTTTAGGATTTGCAAGAATATCTTCACGATGCAATTCGGTATGGCGACTATGTGGCATCTGGAATACATCGTCAAAGCCTCGGAATATAGGCAACTGGGGTTCTAAAGGAATCTGGGGGAATATGCCAAACATTTTCTTGGGCAAAGGGTATTTAGGAATACCATAATGGTAATAGAGGCCTGCCTGCGCCGCCCAACAAATATACAAGGTACTGGTCACATGTGTACGAACCCATGAGAATATCTCTGTCATTTCGTCCCAATAGTTGACATTCTCGTATTCCATAGTCTCAACTGGAGCACCTGTGATAATCATACCATCAAACTTCTCATTGCGCATCTGTGTGAAATCACGATAGAACATCATCATGTGCTCAATGGGCGTATTCTTTGGCGTATGACTACGTAATTTCATAAAACTAACCTCCAATTGCAAAGGAGTATTGGAGAGTAGACGAATCAAATCGGTCTCGGTAGTGATTTTCAGAGGCATCAGGTTGAGAATCACAATTTTCAACGGACGAATATCCTGCATATGGGCACGGGAGTCGTCCATCACAAAGATGTTCTCCTGCTTCAACAGGTCGATAGCCGGCAATCTGTCTGGTAATCTTAATGGCATAATCTCAATTTACATAACAGAAACAACACATGCAGAAACATTATCATACCCTCCTGCTTCAATGGCAGCCTCACAAAGTCGGTTGGCAGAAGAACCGTCATTTAACAGACCTTCAATATCAGAATCTTGAACCATATCGCTCAATCCATCGGAACAAAGCAGATAGACATCACCCGGCAAGACATCATTGGTAAACTCATACATATCCATGAAAGAGTTCTTGCATCCGGCACCAATACAATTGGTAACCACATTTGAATGCCGCTTCTCACCATTCATCGTATTAAGCGAATGGTCGGTAGAGAGTTGAGTCAACTTGTTGTCACGCAAACGGTAGAGACGAGAGTCACCACAATTCATCCAGTAAAACTTACCACCATAATATGCAATACCCACTAAAGTGGTTCCCATCTCCGCCATCGAGGGGTCTACGTGTCCTTTTGAGGCAATCATATTGTTGACAGATTCCAACCAAATAATCATCATCTCATTAAACTCACTGACAGACAACCCTTTTGGTAAATCATTGATAAAGAAATGAAGGTTCGCCAAAGTATCAGCACTAGCGACTTCGCCAGCCTGATGCCCTCCCATGCCATCGGCTAAAGCTATCACAAAACGGTCCAGGTTCTCTGTCATCAATTCTGTATGATAAGCCTCGCCCCGAACAAATTTGTCGTAGGCGAGAACCATATCTTCGTTATTACTTCTTACACATCCCACACGGCTAGCAGCCGTTAAGACAATTCTACTCATAGCAAATTACTGATACAATCATTAAGTTGGTGTTTGGCAAGTTAGTTAACACTCACCTGCAGGTTTATATTTGCCAAAGACACGATATCACCACTCTTGATAGACATCGGTATATCTGGCAATAAATCGCGCTCATTGAGTTTCGTTCCGTTGGAGGAGTGCTTATCAATAATACACCATCCTGAATCGGGCTTATAGATTAGCTGAGCGTGGACACTCGATATATACATATTCCCATCAAACAATTGCTGATATGGTCCCTGTTTACGGCCAATAATAGCGCCATTTATACCCACCATACGAATGTTTAATGAGGGATTATATAACGTGAGTGTCGGAATACCCTTTATCTGTACATCGGGAGGAGGCATTCCGTTATTGGTCTCCCTGGCAGTCGCAAACGAGCTGCTGATTTCTGCTGCCGTTGAATGACTACTTGGCTGACTCGACTGGTGTGGCTCTCCAGGTTCTTCCATCAAGCCACCACAGTGTGTACAGCGTCGTCCCGTACCCACACGACCGCAATTAGAGCAATACATCAAAGCCTGGCCACACTGGTCGCAGAAAAACGATTGCTCTTCTATTTCTTCTTTACAATTCGGACATATAATCATAATTCATCCTTTATATCTTCCGGCAGTATCAGCTGATACGTTTCCTGAGTTACCTCATTTTGAGGCAATTCACTTACACGAACTGATAACTGCTGGATTGTTTCATCAAGCATATTTCGCATCTCTCGGGCATTACCGAAGGAATCGGTCTTGCTGACAACCTTACGGCATATCAGATCCATTAACTTGAACTCGGCAGCAGGCGATAGCGTGTAATTGTCCTTTGCTGCCATCTTTTTATATATAGCCAGTAATTCGTCCTCGTTATAGTCTTCGATATGCATCTTATGAGTAAAGCGACTGGCTAATCCTGGATTGACATTCATAAACTCCTCCATCTCCCGCTGATAGCCAGCAGCAATCACCACGAATTTACCACGATCATCCTCCATGCGCTTCATCAGCGTATCGATAGCTTCCTTACCATACTGGTCATTCTCTGACGATAGCGTATAAGCCTCGTCAATGAACAGGATACCACCCATAGCCTTGTCGCACATGTTATTGACAATCTTCGGAGTCTCACCCATATACTTACCGACAAGCGTTGCCCGGCTAGCCTCAATAACACGGCTGGTAGGCAAGATTTCCATACTCTGCAGCACCTCACCCATCTTACGTGCGATAGAAGTCTTACCCGTACCAGGATTACCCGTCAAAATAAAGTTCATAGCCATCTGCTGAACCTTTCCTGCTCCCATTGCAGCTCGCTGCTTCATGAACATACTCTGAACGGCCAGACGGCGAATCATATTCTTAACAGAGCGCATACCGATGAATTCATCAAGTTCATTAAGCACTTCGTCAAGAGGACGTACTTTCTCACTCTGCTGTACAGCAAGGTCGTCGACCGTGATGCGATACATATCCTCGTCTTTGAAGTTAGGATCATTGACTTCCGCCATCAAGCGCTGACTCTGTTTCTCCACAGCAGCATCAAAGATGCGACGTGCATCACGGGCATTACCGAAGTTCTTATCACGACGCAGATACAACTGTTCAAACTGGCGATGAATGGCATCACGCGTCGTGTCATCAACAGTAAAGTTCTTACCTTTGGCAAGATTAACGAATATCTGTGTCAACTCATCAGGAGTATAGTCGTCAAAGTGAATGGTTTGAGTGAAACGGCTCTTTAGTCCCGGGTTACTATCGATGAAATCATGCATCTGGTCGGTATATCCGGCAACAATACAGATGAATTTTCCACGATCATCCTCCAAACGTTTCAGAAGCGTATCAATTGCCTCACCACCAAAGGAGTCGTTATCGCCTGATTTCAGAGTATAAGCCTCGTCAATGAAAAGCACGCCGCCCATTGCTGAGTCTATCAACTGGTTGGTCTTGATAGCCGTCTGACCAGAATAGCCCGATACCAATTTGCTGCGGTCTGCCTCTACCAATTGTCCACGCGACAAAATACCTAATGTACGGAACACATCAGCCATAATACGGGCAACTGTTGTCTTACCAGTACCCGGGTTACCCGTGAACACATAATGCTTTCCCTGGAATGTATTGGTCTCACCACGTCGTATCTGCAAATTGAGGAAAGCAGCGAGGTTGGAAATTTCCTGCTTGACTGCAGCCAAGCCAACCATACCGTTGAGCTTTGCAAGACACTCAGTGTAGTCGACAGCTTTTGGTGCCTCGTATGGAATATCCTCCTGAATGATGGTCATCAATTCCTCGTTAGTCTTCGTCGACATATCCTCCTTCTGCAAACGCTCTGCCTGCTTGGCTGTAATCTTGTCAAATAACTGACGCATCGTACGGCCGTTGGCAAAGTCTTTGTCACGAGAATCATACATCTCAGTAATCATCTTGCGAGTCAACTCCTCTGCATCTGGAGCAAACACATATTTTTTCTGCTTGGCAAATACCAGCATAATCTGGTAAAGCTCGTCAGGATTATAGTCGTCAATATTCAGGAAATAGCTAAATCGACTGCGCACACCAGGGTTGATACGGAAGAGATTCTCCATCTCCGTACGATAGCCTGCTGCTATCACCACGAACTTTCCACGATCATCCTCCATGCGCTTCATCAACTGCTCCAAAGCCTGAGCACCCTGATTATCACGATCTCCACCTTGACTTACAGGAGCCAGTGTATAGGCCTCATCCACAAAGAGGATGCCACCCATAGCCTTATCACAGAGGCGGTCCACCACTTTGGGTGTTTCACCTTGATATGGACTTACCATCTTGGCACGGTCACATTCCACTACATGACCACTATCGAGATAGCCGATTGCTTCTAGGATTTCGCCTAACTTACGGGCTATCGTAGTCTTACCAGTACCAGGATTACCCGTCAATACTATATGGATACCAGCCTTCTGTTGTTCGCCCAATCCACGTTGAGCACGCTGGACATTATTCTGTACACTATATGCAATTTCACGCACAGCTTTTTTCACTTGATCCATACCGATATACAGATCAAGATCGCTCAGAATATCGTCTAATGTGCGTTCCTCTGGAACATATCCACGAATATCACCTTCTTCTATCATAGTGGCATCAGCGCCACGACTGATAAAGGATGTAAAGATATCCTCAGCTGTCTTTACTGCCAAATGGCGATAACCAAAGGTATCGTCCTTGATTTTTACTTGATACTGGAAATAACGTTCCAACTTATGCTCAGCCTCGGGTTTGTAAGCTGCAATTCCATACTTGATTCGCAATTCCTGTTTGCAGACATCACATAGTTCACTAAAGCTAGGCGTTGGCAAACGGAATATATATTTAAAGCGGTTTTGTGCAGCAGGGTTGTTGACCAAAAAATCGTCCAATCCTTTTGGAAGACCAGAGATAATCACTATAGGATTATCATTCCACTTATCCATCTCGACGAAAAGCTTGTCAAGCGGATTCACCTGATTGGAATAACGGTCAGGCAACAGTTTCTGAACATTATCAAAGAAGAGGATACCATCCTTCGATTTCTTGATATTATCATCCCACTTATCAACGAAGCGCTGATAGTCAACAGCATCGACCATTGTCAATTTAGGCTTGTCAATAATCTTATGCTGATAGAAATAATCACGTATGATTTCTGCTAACGCCGTCTTACCAGTTCCCGTCTCACCTATAATTATAGCATTCACGCTCAGCCGTACCTTCATGATATCCTTACGTGAATGAAGATAGGTATAAGTATCAACAACTGTCTTGAGCTGTTTCTTTACATCCTCAAGACCTACCAACTGGTCTAACACATTCTGCGAGATGAGTGGCTTACCACACCACTTACAGAACTTCGCTATCGAACGGTTTTCTTTATGACAATGCTCACAAACCATATTATTCGACGTCCTTTTGTAATTGATTAACCACCGCTGACGGATTCAGTTTCCAACTATTCAGATTAGGATTACCTACATTCAAAAGCTTGGGACTGAACAATACCATTTCCATCAACAAGATTCCTACCAGGGCTGACCATAATATATAATGTAGGACAGACTCTCCACTCAACGAACGCACCTGATTTGTCACATCGTCAAGCAGACCGAAGTTAGAACCCTTAAATTTGAACTTTTTCTCCTTGAAGGTATAATACAGAGGCTCCAGTAAAGTTGACTTTACGTCATCATCCATCACCTCAGATATCAACAAGTTCTCACTATTGGTATCTGAACGGAAGTCTGTGAAATGGCATACAGCCATATAGACAACCGTCAGAAGAAGTATGGCTGGGATAAACATGCCAGGCATAGAGCCGTTGACATATTTCAGTATGTAAACGGGAATATAAGACGATAAGATTCCCAACAATCCCCATAGACATGACAGCACGAAACCATAACCTTTAAAGAATGCGCGTGTACCTATTATAATAGCAGACATTCCTCCCAAAGGCAGGACAATCGCCATACCAGCATGCTCCAACAGATAGTCACGATCATCCACTCCACAAATAATCACGAGTAAAGCCCATAAACCACAAAGCGAATAGAAAACGTTACGCCATGTCTTTTCTTTATTCTTGGCCTTAAAGTAGCGTTGTCGTACCTCAGTATACTTTGCTGCCGTCTCTTCCTTGGCTGTTCCGAATCGCTTAAAATACTTTTGATTGGAATCGATTTCTCCCAATGTCAGAATCCAGCGTTCTAAAGAACGTTCATAGCTGTAGGCCTCACTAAAGTCTTTTTCTGGATCTTCATGGAAGAAAATAGAGAGCCATTGACTCAGCGAACCATGCTTCATCTCTGCAGCCAATTGTGCATTCCTTCCTATCTTGTCTATCGTCAACCCGTCCACCAGTTCCAATCCGTCATCTAATAAATAGGAAGGGCGAGCACCTAATATACGACAGAAACGATAAGCTGCCGTTCTCAAATCATAGACACCCAAACGCTCTGTATTTTCCGGACTCTTCAAATTGAAGCAGGCACGGCATTGGTTCAATTGCTCGAACCAGCCATGTAATTGGGCAAAATAGGCAAAACGCCCATTCGGGTCAGAAAAGTCTTTGATTTTCTCGTTGAAATCCTTTTCTGGAAGATGTTGCCACTCCTTCATCAACTGACTTAACAACACACCCACACGATACGGAGTATCTGCCTCACGCAAGTCAAAGGCGGCATCACGGTCTAAATTATACAATACCTTGTAGCCAAGAGAACGTGTAGGTTTTTGACCATTGGTCAGAATACGCAGTGCCTCACTCGCCATACGGTCTTCATGGCAATGCATCCAGGAAAGGAGTCGTCCGTCACTCAAAGAAATCCATGCATCCTCCGACAGATCCTCATTGCCGAACGAATGAACAATTTCTTGCAAAGAAGAAGAAGGGTATTGATTTAAGAAAGGTATGTCCTTGTCTATCTCATACACCAGACGCATAATAGCAACACGTTCGTCGAAATCTTTTTCCGAGAAGTAACTGCGCAACGTATTGACGTCTGCCTTGGAATGAGACTCCAGATACAGGAACAACGTATCGTTGGGATTTCGCAATACAATAGAATACTCTTCCTGATAACTTAATACTGAAATACTTACACTATGCAAATCGTCGCATAGATTGCCATGCAGGTCTCTGTAAGGATAGGTGGGTTCCATCACATATACCGCAGCCATCAATCCTGCATGTTGATCTGCAGGATAACGATTGACAACAATATCCTTTACGACAGAACTCAGTTTCACATTACCGCATTGTTCCAGCCATCCGGCTATTCTACCATTATAAAGATAATTAATAGCCAGACGCTCATTATCAAGCAAAAGAGGAATCAATTCGTGCACATTATCTGCCACGAGATTCTTCTCTGGGTCAACAATAAAACTGCGATATTTTAAGATGGGAGAAGAAATATCCACTTCTACATCTTCACCCAAGAACCAACGTTCTACTTGCTCATATTTCCAACGGTTCTGCTGATTTACAGCCGTCAAACCCTGGATAAGCATTTTGACACGATCAGGTAATTCATTGATACGCGGCAGACGTCCCTCATTCTTTTTGCGCATCATCACACGCTCATTCTGACTCAGCGGATTCTCACCCAGCCAAAGCGTCATCAACGTGATACCCAAAGAATAAAAGTCAACAGAAGGCGTAATTTCCACCTCACCGTCAATCACGTCGTTATACATCTCCGGGGCAGCATAAACTGGTGTGCGAGCCTGAGTAGTTTTATGCACTCGCTCATCACCGTCCAGAACGCTGGAGATACCAAAATCGCCAAGCACCAGTTCCTGATGTTTCTCGTCACGGAAAAAGAAATTGCCGGGCTTGATGTCTTTGTGGATGATATTGCTGTTATGGCAATAAGCCAATGCAGCGGCTGCCTGCAGGGCTATACGGCGGAACTGATTGAAATCACCGTCCAGATCATAATCGTTAAGCGTACCTCCGCGCAGATATTCCATCAGCTCATAGTCGCGATTTTTCCCGTCAACATAGGTTTTGCCATAATCATAAATCTTCACAATGGTCTCAAATCCGAAACTTTGAATGATGCGCAAGAGCGTCTTCTTAATCGAAAAATTCGGATAATAGATCTTCAGCACCATCTGCTGTCCATCGCTTTCAACTAAGAACACCTGCGCCTCACCAGAATTATCACTGAGACACTTCAGACTATGATAGACTTTCCCCTTGATGATAAAGTCGTTGGAGGAACTCGCCTGTACAGATGCTGCAGAACCAGGTCTGTACGTCTTGTCTCCCGTCATAGGAGCGACTCTAAAGGTCGAGCTATTCTGCTCCGAAGTTCTTATGGTTTTTATGGTTTGATCCATATATTACTTATCGTCTTTTATTTCTGCAGTACTATTCTTTCCTAAAACTACCCATTTACCGCCCAGGTGAGGCTTAGCACATCCACAGGGACTGCTGTGAAGCGCATGTTTAAAATTGCATATCCATGCCAAACGAACCCCCATTGGTTTACTGGCCATCGCATAGTTGCGGGCTTGAACGGGTGATGACGTCGGTGGAACAGCCAACTTGTCAAGAATAGCAGACAGCTGTCTGATTTTCTCTGACTTTTTCTCTTCCAGTTCTTCCTTCGTCATACGTTTTGTTACCACCTTGGGAATCACGGGATTCTCCACACCCTGGTCTTTTGCCAACAAGGTGAACAGGCGTTCGCGCAACTTCATGTTCATTTGCTCACGTACGATGTCGCGTTCTGAGTTGTATGGCAAAGAACTCTCCAAACGAGAGTATTCTTGCACCACCTGTATCAGCTCCTTATAATCTGGGTTCTTCTGCAACTCCTTCACCAGTTCCTTTGCCTCAGCCGTCAGCGCAGTTCCACACTGCTTACAGAAGGCGAAATCGTTCATCGTATGACACGTAGGGCATACCAATCCGCCTCTCGGACTACCGCACTCAGGACAATATGCTTCGTTTCCAGTTAATTTAGCACCGCAATACGAGCAGACATCCTTACGGATATAATGGTGACAAGCCTCACAGAAATCAGCATCCGGGTCTATCTCTGAACCACAGAAGGGACATGACGCCTTGCTGATAGGCTGACCGCATTGAGCGCAGAACATAGCCTCCGGATCATTGACAGCGCCACAGAACGGACACTGTTTACCACCCGCCATCTGCTGTTGTTGTTGCTGCTGCATAGCAGGCTGCTGAGGCTCATACTCCCTTACCAGCTCCCTTTCGCGGGTCATTTCCTGTGGACGCATCGTCCTTTGGGTTCTCTCTGTATCTTGACTATTTTCGTTTACCATTTTTTAAGGATAGCATTAATTAGGTGCAAATATAGTAATAAAAATTTAAAACACGCAAAAAAACCGCCGTAAATTTACATTTACGACGGCAAATTTATCGTTTTTGGCGGATTTTACCACAAAGAAAGGCGTTTTTCCTTTGGAATAAACATTTTGTCGCCCTCCTTGACACCAAATGCTTCATACCACATATCGATGTGCGGAAGTGCACCGTTTACGCGCCAACGTCCCAATGAATGGGGGTCGCTCTTGGTGCGATTACGGATTTCAGCTTCCGTAATATTTCCTGCCCATACGCCTGCATAAGCCAAGAAGAAGCGCTGGTCGGCTGTCAGCCCATCGACAACAGGCAACTTCACATCCTTCGTAGCATTTTTATACGCATACCAAGCCACCTGCAGACCTCCGTGGTCAGCCAGATTTTCACCCAGTGTCAGTCGGCCGTTTCCATTCAGGTCGGGCAGCACTTTGATTGCCGAGAAGAAGTCAGCATATTTATCCGTACGTTCTGTAAAGTTCTTTCCATCAGAAGCCGTCCACCAGTCGTGCATGTTTCCATCCTTATCATACTGGCGTCCCTGGTCGTCGAATCCGTGGGTCATTTCATGGCCGATAACTACACCGATAGCACCATAGTTGAAGGCATCGTCGGCAGTTGGGTCGAAGAATGGAACTTGCAGGATACCAGCGGGAAAGCAGATTTCGTTCGTAGTTGGATTATAGTAGGCATTCACCGTCTGTGGCGTCATGTGCCAATCGTCACGGTCAACGGGTTTACCTGCTGTGTGATTAATGCGCCACTTCGTCCAAAAACGGTAGCAATTCTGCATATTCTCATAGTAAGACTTTTTCGCATCAATCTTCAGGTCCGACATATCGGTCCAACGGTCAGGATAACCTATCTTCACATAGAAAGTATTCAACTTCAACAGCGCATTCACTTTGGTTGAATCGTCCATCCAATCCTGGGCAGCGATACGCTCACCGAGGGCAATACGAAGATTCTCCACGAGGGTCTTCATGCGCTCCTTGGAAGATGCCGGGAAGTATTTGGAAACGTATATCTTACCCAGAGCCTCGCCCATCACGCCTTGCACCTGACTGGTAGCACGACGCCACAGGGGATGGTCTTCCTTACGTCCTGACATCACCTTGCCGAAGAAATCGAAGTTGGCTGCACGCACCTCATTGTTCAACAGGCCGGCAGCGCTCGTAATAATACCCCACTCCATATAGTCGCGATACTCAGCCGGAGTGATTTTAGCAAAAATCTGGTCGGCACCTGCCATGAAGTCGGGCTGTCCTACTACCAGCTCCTGAATGTACTGTGAGGCAATGCCTTTGGCGTTCATCTGCTTCTCCAACTGGAAGTGAGGATACTTTGAGTCAAATTCCTTCAGCGTCATCCTGTTATAGTTGGCAATGGGGTCACGCAGTTCAGTGCGCGACTTGGAAACTTTCGCTAATGCCAACTCTACCTTGAAGATATTCTTCATCTTCTTTTCAGCAGCTCCTTTCTTGAAACCGAAGAGCTGGAACATGCGTACGATGTGTTTCTTGTATGCCTCACGAATCTTGGTCGTAGCCTCGTCGGTTTCCAGATAGTAATCTTTCTGTCCCAGCGTCAGCCCACCCTGATTGATGTTCAGGATGTTCTGTGAGGCATTCTTCTCGTCGGCACCCATATAGGCACCAAAGAACTCTGAGTCGCCGTAAGGCATCATTTCCAACTGGATGGCGAACAGCTGCTGAACAGTCTTGGCTGCCTCCATCTTCTGAATCATACCCATAGCCGGTGCCAACCCTTCCTGCTCCCTGCGGGCGGAGTCCATAGCCAGCTTGTAGAGGTCGCTCAGCTTCTGCTCTACAGAGCCATTGGGATAGCTATTCTCCTGCAACTCCTTCAAAATACCGTTGATACGCTTGTTGTTATCCTCAGCCAGACGGTCGAAACTGCCGTAGCGCGAGTAAGCAGCAGGCAGTGGATTCTTCTTCATCCAGCCACCACAAGCATAATCGTAGAAGTCGTCACCTGGTTTGACATTCTGATTCAAGTCTGTCAAATCAATACCTGATTTCATTGGCGCTTGCGCCATTGTCGTTAACGACATTGATGACACCATCATCATCATCATTACTTTCTTGATTTTCATTGTTATTATTTATGTTAGTTGTTCCAATTCTTCCGATAGTTTTTCCCATCGCTCCACTTCTTCGTCGAGGGTTCTCTTGATAGAAGTGTACTCGGTCACGAGTTCCATATCCGAAGCATTCGCTGGGTCCATCAGCAGTTCGTCAAGCTCTTTCAGCCTACGTTCCATATCATTGATCTTGCGTTCAGAATCCTCCACAGCACGCTCAGCCTTACGCAGTTTCTTTTGTTGATCCTTTCGTTCGGCATACGACACGGATTTAGCTGGCACTTCATCGGATATTCCCACCTTGGGAATGTTTTGTTCCCTCCCTGGGAATATTTTATTCCCACCTTGGGAATTTTTGGTGGCCTTGCCCAGTTCGTTGAGTTCGCTTATCTGTTTCGTTTGCAAGAAGTCATAGATACCGCCCAAATGCTCCCTGACGCGGCCTCCACCGAACTCATAAACCTTTGTCACCAGCCCGTCCAGGAACTCACGGTCGTGGCTCACGATGATGGCTGTACCGTCGAATGCCTTGATGGCTTCCTTCAGCACATCCTTCGATGCCATATCCAAATGGTTGGTGGGCTCGTCGAGTATCAACAGGTTCACGGGTTCCAACAGCAGACGTATCATCGCCAATCGGCTGCGTTCGCCTCCGCTCAGCACTCTCACGAACTTATCCGAGGCTTCGCCACCAAACATGAATGCACCTAATATATTCTTGATTTTCAGGCGAATCTCTCCTTTCGCTACATTATCAATTGTTTGGAAAACGGTTAGCGACTCGTCGAGAAGCTGGGCTTGATTCTGAGCGAAATATCCTATCTGGATGTTGTGTCCTATCTTCAGATTTCCTTCAAACGGAATCTCTCCCATAATACATTTCACGAGTGTTGACTTACCCTCACCGTTCTTACCCACGAAGGCCACTTTCTCGCCTCGCTTAATCGTCATGTTCACCTGCGAGAACACCGTGTGTTCGCCGTAAGCCTTCCTGACGTCCTCGCAAATCACAGGATAGTCACCACTTCGCAGGCAGGGCGGAAACTTCAGATGCATAGCCGAGTTGTCCACCTCGTCAATCTCAATGGGTACTATCTTCTCCAACTGCTTGATTTTCTGTTGCACCTGCACAGCCTTGGTAGCCTGATAGCGGAAACGCTCGATAAACTGGCGCATATCGGCTATTTCCTTCTGCTGGTTCTCGTAGGCACGCTGTTGCTGTTCGCGGCGCTCCTTGCGAAGCACCACGTATTCGTCGTACTTCACCTTATAGTCGATGATATGCCCACAGGATATTTCCAACGTGCGATTCGACACATTATTGATAAAAGCACGGTCGTGACTGACCAATACCACCGCCTTGGCACTTTGAGCCAAGAATTGTTCCAACCATTGTATCGACTCAATGTCCAGATGGTTGGTAGGCTCGTCGAGCAACAGCACATCAGGCTTCTGCAACAATATCTTAGCCAATTCGATACGCATGCGCCATCCGCCAGAGAATTCACTGGTAGGGCGTTCCAAATCCGTCCGTTCGAAACCCAAGCCAACCAGCGTGCGTTCTATCTCTGCCTCATAGTTGTCTGCCCCCATCATCAGGTAGCGCTCGTGCTCTTGCGTGAAGCGTTCCACCAGTGCCAGATAGTCATCGCTCTCATAGTCAGTACGTTCAGCCAATTGCTGATTCATCTGGTCGATACGCGCCTTCATCGCCCGAACAGCCGCGAAAGCCTTCTGAGCCTCTTCCCTCACCGTCGTATCGTCTTGCAGATTCATCACCTGCGGCAAATATCCAATCGTTGTGTCATTAGGTATGCTCACCACCCCACTCGTCGGATGCTGCATACCACATAATATCTTAAGCAGTGTCGATTTGCCTGCTCCGTTCTTGCCCACCAAGGCAATACGGTCACGGTCGTTCACCACAAAACTGGCATTGGTGAACAACGGCTTGGCACTGAATTCAACACATAGTCCTTCAACAGAAATCATAAGTCTTATTTTGAGCATGCAAAGGTAGCACAAATCCACTGAAATGCAAAATAAATTAATATTAATTAGTTTCCAAATGATGCTATTCTCGCATTTTTTCCTTACTTTTGTACCCATAAACATCATGATATGGAACATTTAAAGATATTTACCCAACTGATTGCCAACGAACTGCATCTTTCCGACCACGCTGTCGAGAATACTTTAAAGCTGCTGGACGAGGGCTGTACCATCCCCTTCATTTCGCGCTACAGAAAGGAGCGCACAGGAGGATTGGACGAAGTGCAGATTACGTCCATCAGCAATCGGTTGGCAGTACTTCAGGAGATTGCCAAACGCAAAGACACTGTCGTCAAGACCATCACCGAACTGGGGAAAATGACTGCCGACCTCGAGAAGCGTATCAACGACTGTTGGGAGTCAACCGTCCTGGAGGACATCTACCTGCCCTATAAACCCAAACGGCGCACACGTGCCCAAATAGCACGCGAACAAGGCTTAGAGCCCCTTGCCCAACTGCTGCTCCTGCAACGCGAGCCCTCTCCCCAACAGGCCGCGATGCGTTTCGTATGCGGCGATATCATCGACGCAAAACAAGCCCTCCAAGGCGCCCAGGATATCATAGCCGAACAGGTGAGCGAGGATGAGCGCAGTCGCAATCAGGTGCGGGCCGCTTTCCGCCGTGAGGCTTTCATCGTTTCAAAAGTGGTGAAAGCCAAGAAGGATACGGACGAGGCAGCCAAGTATTCCGACTATTTCGATTGGGAGGAACCGCTGAAGCGTTGCTCATCCCACCGTCTGTTAGCGATGCGCCGAGGCGAAAGCGAAGGCATCCTGCGAGTGAGTATCACCATCGACGACGATGATGCCGTACAGCGGTTGCAGCGCAATTATGTGCGTGGCAACGGTGCCTGTCAGCGTTTGGTAGCCGAAGCCGTGGAGGATGGCTACAAGCGACTGCTCTGCCCTTCTATTGAAACGGAGTTTTCCAATCTCAGCAAGGAACGTGCCGACGAGGAAGCCATCAAGGTGTTTACGGAGAACCTGCGCCAATTGCTGTTAGGCGCCCCATTAGGACAAAAGCGCGTGATGGGCATCGACCCCGGTTTCCGTACGGGCTGTAAGGTGGTATGCTTGGACGCTCAAGGCAATCTGCTGCATCACGAGGCCATTTTCCCTCATCCTCCCATCAATCATCGTGCACAGGCTACGGTGCATCTGCAACAGATGATAGCTGACTACCACATCGAAGCGATCGCCATCGGCAACGGCACTGCCAGCCGTGAGACGAAGAGTTTCGTGGAGGATTGTATTCAATCACTCCCCTCGCCTACTGGAGAGGGGTCGGGGGTGAGGCTCTTCGTCGTCAGCGAAGACGGAGCCTCTGTCTATTCTGCCTCAGCGACGGCTCGCGAGGAGTTTCCTGACGAGGACGTCACCGTGCGTGGTGCCGTCTCGATAGGTCGCCGACTGATGGACCCCTTGGCGGAACTCGTAAAGATTGACCCCAAGAGCATTGGCGTGGGGCAGTACCAGCATGATGTTGACCAGACGAAACTCAAACACTCGCTCGACCAGACCGTAGAGAGTTGTGTCAATCAGGTGGGCGTCAATCTGAACACCGCCTCGCAACATCTGCTGATGTACGTCAGCGGACTCGGACCCGTGCTGGCGAAGAATATCGTGGAATATCGCAAGGAGAACGGAGCGTTCACCAGCCGTTCCCAACTGAAGAAAGTGCCCCGACTGGGGCCTGCTGCCTTCCAGCAATGTGCAGGATTCCTCCGCATTCCCGGAGCTAAGAATCCACTCGACAACAGTGCGGTGCATCCTGAGAGCTATGGCGTGGTGGAGCTGATGGCGAAAGACCACCATTGCAGTGTTGACGACCTTATTAATAATAAGGAGAAACGCTCCGAGATTGACATCCGTCACTACGTGACAGACACCATCGGACTGCCCACGCTGACGGATATCATGAAAGAGTTGGAGAAACCCGGGCGCGACCCTCGTCAGCAGATTGAGGAGTTTGAGTTCGATGCTTCCGTTCAGACGATGGAAGACTTGCACGAGGGAATGGAGTTGCCTGGCATCGTGACCAACATCACCAACTTCGGAGCCTTCGTTGACATCGGTGTCCATCAGGACGGCTTGGTGCATATCTCGCAATTAGCCGATAAATACGTGAGCGACCCCACGCAAGTGGTTCGCCTCCACCAGCACGTCCGTGTCCGTGTCATCGAGGTCGATCTGCGCCGTCACCGCATATCGCTCAGCATGAAGGGGATGACCAAATAGGCAGATATACCAAACGTATGGTAGTCGGAATAACCAAAAAGCGGTATTGTACGGCTACCAAATTCACCGTACCTTTGCACTCATGAAACTAAATGAGACAATAGTATGGTGAATTTTATTTTGGCAGACAATCAGGAACTCACGGCATTTGCCCTGAAGACACTCATCCGCGAACACGAAAGTGCCACCATCCATCAGGCATCAGACAAAGAGCAGTTGGTGGCCCAACTGACACGGGAAGAGAAGAGCATCGTGATACTCGACTACACCTTATTTGATATAGTAGATGAGAACCAGTTGCTCATCATCATCGAACGGTTTCCGCATGCACAGTGGTTGATGGTGAGCGACGACCTGACCGTGCAAGTCATGCGCAAGTTGGTATATACCGTCCGCAATGTGAGCATCGTTTTCAAAGACGCGCCATTCAAACTATTCCGTCATGCCATCGACTTTGCCATTCGTGGCGAGCGTTACCTCTGCCAACGGGCAGCTGAGGTCTTGATATGCCAACAGGCTGACGAGGAACAGCACAACAAGGTGCTGACGCAGACGGAGATAGAGATTCTGCGTGGTGTGGCACAAGGCAAAACCATCAAGGAAATAGCCTACGAACGCTATTCCAGCATCCACACCATTAATACCCATAAAAAGAATATATTCAGGAAACTACAGGTGAACACTGCCCACGAAGCTGTGAAATACGCCTTTCGTGCAGGACTGGTTGACCCGTCGGAATTTTATATTTAAATGATTATGAAGAAACAAACTATTGCCATTAATACCCCCTACGTACGCCCCGATGCCTACGGCTCGCTGGCAGTACCTATTTACCACAATGTGGCTTTCGAGTTTGAAGATGCTCAAGAAATGGCTGATGCCTTCTGCAATCGCATCAAGGCTCCAGACTATGCCCGTGTGGAGAATCCCACAGTGACGAATCTCGAGCAACGGGTACGCTCGTTGACAGATGCAGCCCATGTGACGGCTTTCAACTCAGGTATGGCTGCTATCAGTAATACGCTGCTCGCCGTTTCAGCACAGGGGAAGAATATCGTGACTTCCCGACATCTTTTCGGCAACACGCTGGCGTTGGTATCCAACACCCTGCTGCGTTTTGGTGTGAAGCCCCGTTTACGAGACCTGACCAACCTACAGGCTGTGGCAGATGCTGTTGATGACGACACCTGTTGCATCTTCTTGGAGATAGTCACCAATCCACAATTGGAAGTGGCCGACCTCAGCGCATTGGCTGATATTGCCCATCAGCATGGAGTGCCGCTGATAGTCGATTCAACTGTCATTCCCTTTACGGAGACACATTTGAAGGATTTAGGAGTTGACGTGGAGGTAGTTTCCAGCACCAAATACCTCTCTGGCGGAGGAACATCGTTGGGCGGGCTGGTCATCGATTACGGCACGTTTCCGTCTATCAATCAGCACATCAAGTACGAACTGCTGTTTAATCTCGGTGCCTACATGACACCTCAGGCAGCCTATCTGCAGACGTTAGGACTGGAAACGCTTGACGTGCGCTACCAGCGACAAGCCGACAACGCCCTGCAGTTAGCCAAATCGTTGCGTGAACTGGGCACGATTCAGCAGGTCAATTACATCGGTCTCGAGGATAATCCTTTCCACCAACTTGCCCAACGGCAGTTTGGAGCGACGGCTGGTGCCATGCTCACCATCGACCTGAGGAGCAAGGACCACTGTTTCCGTTTCCTCAACCGACTGAAACTGATTCACCGTGCCACCAATCTCTTCGACAACCGCACACTGGCTATCCATCCCGCCAGCACCATCTTCGGACTCTTCCCCCAGGAACAGTTGGAACGGATGGATGTGCGACAGACCACCATCCGCCTTTCCATAGGACTGGAGGCTGTAGATGATTTATTAGAGGACATACAACAAGCATTAGGAGATGACTTATAGTTTTGATAAGATAATAGACCGCCGAGGCAGTGGCGACCTGAAGCATGGCGTACTGCAGGAACGGTATGGGCGCGATGACCTGTTGCCGCTTTGGGTGGCAGATATGGACTTTGAGACACCGCCTTTCATCACGGAGGCTATACGTAAGCGCCTCAACCACTCACTGTTCGGCTATACGGTAGTGCCAGAAGAACTATGGACCACCATCATCCAGTGGGTTCACGACCGCCACCAATGGGACTTACGTCGCGAGTGGCTTACCTACATTCCTGGCATCGTCAAAGGCATTGGAATGGCTATCAACGTCTTCTCAAAGGAAGGCGACAAGGTGATTATCCAGCCACCCGTCTATCATCCCTTCCGATTAACCCCACAAGGCAACGGGCGCAAGGTGGTGTATAATCCGTTGAAGCGACTGCCTGACGGGAATTACGACATGGACTTTGCACAGTTGGAGCAGGCAGTGGATGAACGTTGCAAGATTCTGATACTCAGTAATCCGCACAATCCTGCGGGCATCTGCTGGCAGAAAGAAACCCTGCAACAATTGGCTCATTTCTGCTACGAGCACAACATCCTTGTCCTGTCTGACGAGATACACTGTGACATGGCACTCTTCGGCCACCGCCACACACCCTTCGCCACCGTCAGCAACGAGGCAGCACAATGCAGCATCACCTTTGGCGCCCCCTCGAAGACATTTAATATCGCAGGTATCGTCAGCAGTTATGCCATTGTGCCCAACGACTCGCTCCGTCGTCGTTTCTACACGTGGTTAGAGGTGAATGAGCTGAACGACCCTCCCCTCTTCTCCCCTATTGCCACCATCGCCGCCTATCAACAAGGCGAGTCATGGCGCAAGGAGATGCTGCATTACGTAGAAGAAAACATCCTCTTCGTCGAGAACTATTGCAAGGAACATCTGCCAAAGATAAGACCACTTCGCCCTGAGGCATCTTTCCTGGTATGGCTCGACTGCCGTGAATTAGGGTTGTCTCACAGTCAGCTGCTCGACCTATTCATCAATCGTGCCCACCTTGCCCTCAACGATGGTGTGATGTTCGGTCCAGGTGGCGAGGGCTTTATGCGGATGAATGTTGGAACGCCCCGCAGCATACTCTTGAAGGCTTTACAGCAGTTAGAGGTAGCATGTACCAAACGTTTGGTATATGAAATGCCACAAGAGTGCGATTGTACTGTAAGACAAAAGCCACTACCTTTGCAGGCAGATAATTTACACAAAAAACATCAAGATTATGGCAAACATCGCCCACAACTTAATTGACTTGATCGGCAACACTCCTTTGTTGGAACTGAGCCGTACAGAGAAGAATGAACGGCTGAAAGCTCGTATCATCGTGAAATTGGAGTTATTTAACCCTGCACGAAGCGTGAAGGATCGTGTGGGTTTCGCAATGCTCGATGACGCGGAGCGTCGTGGACTGATCAATAAAGACACTACGATTATTGAGCCCACCAGTGGAAATACGGGTATCGGACTTGCTTTGGTAAGTGCCATACGTGGTTATCACCTGATACTCACCATGCCGGAGGCCATGTCGTTGGAACGTCGTAAACTGCTCAAGGCACTGGGCGCAGAACTGGTTCTGACTCCTGCCTATGAGGGAATGGCTGGTGCTATCCGTAAGGCACAAGAGTTAGCCCAAGAAATTGGCAATGCTTTTATCCCCCAACAGTTTGAGAACAAAGCAAACGCAGAAATCCATCGCAAGACAACAGCAGAGGAAATATGGCATGACACCGACGGAAAGGTTGACATTCTGGTAGCAGGCATTGGTACTGGTGGCACCATCACTGGTGTCGGTGAGGTGTTGAAGAAGTATAATCCTCATATTCAAGTGATTGCCGTGGAGCCCGACAGTTCTCCTGTACTGAGCGGGGGAAAGCCTGGTCCTCACAAGTTACAAGGTATTGGTGCAGGCTTCGTCCCCAAGGTACTGAACACAACCATCTACGACGAAATCATCCGTATCAAGGATGAGGAGGCATACGATCGTGGACGACAACTTGCCCGCACGGATGGTGTGTTGACTGGTGTGTCATCTGCCGCCGCCGTCGCTGCCGCCATCCGGATTGCGAAACGTCCAGAGAACGAGAAAAAGAATATCGTGGTCATTCTGCCAGATACCGGCGAGAGGTATCTGAGTACACCTATTTATAATTTCGAACATCAATGAGCAATACTAAGAAACTAAGCCTCATCGCCTTCAGTGGCGATTTCGACAAATTGACAGCAGTATTCACCCTTGCTACGGGTGCCGCTGCTGTTGGATATGAGGTAAATATCTTCTTCACCTTTTGGGGTCTGGATGCCATCAAGAAGAAACAGGGACGTACATTCCTTGGCGCTAACTGGCTGACGAAGATTTTCGGTTTCATGATGGGCGGTCTGAAGACAACACCCACCAGTCGCTTCAATTTCTGTGGAATAGGACCTAAGATATTCCGATACTTGATGCGTAAGAATAATGTGGCAACCTTAGAAGAACTGGTAGAGGCGGCAAAATTATTGGGTGTCAACTTATACGCTTGTGAGATGGCAATGCACGTGCTGGGATTGAAGAAAGAAGACTTCATCCCTGAAGTCAAGGACGTGCTGGGCGTAGCAACCTTCCTGCAACTCTCAGAAGGAGGACGGACAATGTTTATTTAAAATTGAAGATATGGCAACAAGAACATTAGACATCACGAAGGAACATTGCCCGATGACCTTCGTCAAGACCAAGATCGAACTTGCTAAGCTACAAACGGGTGACATTCTGGAGGTTCTGCTTTCAGAAGGTGAGCCACTGGACAACGTACCCCGCAATGCTGTAGATCAGGGCTATGAAGTGCTCTCTGTTGAGCATGTAGAGGGAACAATACATAAGGTAATTATCAAAAAATAAAAAAACAACTTAACTATGACAGATTCAAATCTTCAGCGCAGTGTAACCACTGCCACCGCCAGAAAACTGGCGACCACAACCAAGACTGCCCCTCAGATGGGTAGTATCACTCCAAGACTTCTTCTGAAACTCCTTCCATGGGTTCAGGTCAGTGGCGGCACTTACCGCGTCAACCGTACCAAGGTAGAACTCAAGAAGACGGAACGTCTGAATATCGAGTACCTGAATGGGGTGCCCTCATTTACCGCAAAGAGTCTGAAACAGATTCCTTTGTTCTCTGCTTTCGATGATGAAATTGTGAATCGTTTGGCAAGTTCCTTCGAGACTGTCGAGGTATCATTAGGTAACCTTTTCGTCAAAGAAGGCAAAGATAAACAGAAATTCTTCATCGTTGCAAGTGGTCAGGCGGAAGTTATCAACAAAGGTCCTCATGGAGAGGAACTGCGAATCGCCCTGCTGGGTGACGGTGAGTTCTTCGGTGAGGCAGACCTTTTGAACGACGCAGCTTCCACAGTCAGCGTCCGTGCTGTCACCCCTTCTGTATTTCTCTCTTTGAAACTCTCTGAATTAGAGAAGTTCATCAAGGAGGTTCCAGACTTCCGTCAGACTTTCCAGAAGGCTGTCGACAAGCAATTGCGCCTGAAAGCAACGGTCAATGATCATGGTGAGAAACATATCGACTTAGTCAGTGGTCATGAGGAGGACAATATCATTCCTGAGACCTATATCGACTATGAGGAGAATCCCACGGAATACAGTCTCAACACCCTACAGACCGTTGTTCGTGTACATACCCGTGTTAGCGACCTGTATAATAATCCTTATAACCAACTCGAAGAGCAACTACGCCTTTCTGTCGAGAGTATCAAGGAGCGTCAGGAGTGGGAACTCATCAACAACGCCCAGTTCGGACTGCTTGCCTCTGTCAGTCCTGCCCATCGCATCACGACCCGCTATGGAGCACCAACCCCCGACGACCTTGACGAATTGCTGTCGTTAGTATGGAAGGAGCCGGCTTTCTTCATTGCACATCCTCGTGCGATTGCCGCCTTTGAGCGTGAATGCACATGGCGTGGAGTACCACCAGTGACTACCGACCTCTTCGGCACGAAAGTCATCCTGTGGCGTGGTGTTCCCTTGATTCCTTCTGACAAAGTAGAGGTCGAAGGACAGTTCCTTACTGGTCGTGGTGTGGGAACAACAAAGATTATCCTCGTACGTACCGGTGAGAAGAATCAGGGTGTGGTAGGTCTGCACCAGAGTGGTATTCCTGGTGAGATTGCTCCATCGCTCAGTGCTCGCCTGATGGGTCTCGACAAGTTTGGTGTCGCCTCTTATCTGTTGACCAAGTATTTCAGTCTTGCAGCATTGACAGACGATGCCATTGCTGTTCTTGAGAATGTAGAGGTAGGCTACTATCACGACTACCAGCATCGTAATAAAGTAGAGAAATAATGATAGAACTCATCAAACAAGATCTCGGATTGCCCGATACCTGCCTGTTGGACGAGATGCGGGCTGTGGTCAGCAAATATTTTGCCGACGACGAGCCACAGGATGTTCCAACGCCAGACGACACCCTCGTATCTCACACCTTGCCAGGTGACGAGGGCTTTGGCATCGGCATTCCCGAGACTCAGAAACTGCAGGAACTGAACTATGAGGAGGCTGACACGTTATCTACCGACGAGATCAAGAAGGATTTCCCCGTCTTGCAACAGCAGGTGAACGGCCACGACCTTGTTTGGCTCGATAATGGTGCTACTACGCAGAAACCCGTCCAGGTGATTGATAAAATCTCCGACTACTATCGCAACTATAACTCCAATATCCATCGTGGAGCGCATACGTTGGCTGCTCGTGCCACCGATGCTTACGAGGGTGCCCGCGAGAAAGTACGCCGTTTTATCAATGCTCCATCTGCCGACGACATCATCTTCGTACGTGGTACCACTGAAGGCATCAACCTCGTGGCTCAGACGTTCGGACGCCAATATCTGTCTGTTGGTGACAATGTCATCGTCTCGGAACTGGACCATCATGCCAATATCGTACCCTGGCAACAAGTGGCTAAGGAGCAGGGAGCGGAGTTGCGGGCTATTCCTACCGATAAGAACGGGGACTTGATTTTATCGGAACTTGAGCGACTGATAACCCCTCGCACCCGTATCGTTTCTGTTGGTCATGTAAACAACACCTTTGGCACCATTAACGACGTGCAGCGTATCATTGATATTGCTCATTCGCATAATGTACCTGTACTGATAGACGGAGCACAGTCTATTGCCCATACTGCTGTCGATGTGCAAGCCCTTGGTGCCGACTTCTTTGTGTTCAGCGGACATAAGATTTATGGTCCTAATGGCATCGGAGTGGTGTATGGCCGGCACGAGTTGTTAGAGAAACTGCATCCTTGGCAAGGTGGTGGCAATATGATCAAGGACGTAACGATAGAGCGTACGGAATATAACACACCCCCTGCCCGATTCGAGGCTGGTACACCGAATGTCGCTGATGCTATTGGATTAGGTGCAGCACTCGACTACGTGAGTCGTATTGGTATTCGCAATATAGAGCATCATGAGCATCAATTGACGGAATATGCACGAGAGCAACTGGCTCAGGTACCTGGCTTGCATCTCATTGGCAATCCCAAGCATCGTGTCTCTGTTGTCTCGTTTTATCTGGAAGGTATTCCTGTTCCAGAGACAGGTCAGCTGCTCGACAAAGAAGGTATTGCCGTCCGTGCTGGTCACCATTGTGCTCAACCTGCTCTTCGAGCCTTGGGTCATGAGATGTCCGTACGACCAACCTTCGCCTTATACAACTCAAAGGACGATGTTGACAAATTAGTGATAGCACTCCATAAGATTGTGGCAACAAATGGTAATCGCAAATAGTTTATAAAAATGGCAAAAATCATAGTAAATGGTGAGGTGCAGGAGGTACAGCTTCCACTCACCCTGACCGAGTTAATCAAACAGAATGACGTGCAACAGCCAGAAATGGTTAGTGTACAGGTGAACGAGGACTTCGCTGACCGCTCCGAATGGGATGGTATACAGATCAAGGAAGGTGACACCGTCGACTTCTTGTACTTCATGGGAGGAGGGGGTGTTTAGTTCATAGTTCATAGTTTAGAGTTCATAGTTCATAGTTTTGTGTTATGTACGATTTTACTGAAGAGCAAATACAACGTTACTCACGACATATCCTTTTACAGGATGTCGGCGTGGAGGGACAGGAGAAAATCCTTAATGCCAAGGTACTCGTAGTGGGTGCTGGCGGATTAGGAGCGCCCGTCTCCCTTTATCTTGCGGCTGCGGGTATTGGTCGTATCGGTATTATTGATGCCGATGTGGTCGACCTCTCCAACCTGCAACGCCAAGTCATCCATTTTACCAAGGACGTGGGAGTACCTAAAGTGGAGAGTGCCAAGGAAAAGATTCATGCTATCAACCCTGATGTGAAGGTTGATACTTTCCATGAGTTCCTATGGTCAGGCAATGCATTGGATATTATCAAGGAATACGACTTTATTGTTGATGGCACAGACAATTTCCCTGTGAAGTTTCTTATCAACGACGCTTGTGTGATGGCTGGCAAGCCCTTCTCGCATGGAGGCATCCTGCGTTTCAATGGACAGACGTTTACACATCTGCCTGGCACTGCCTGTTATCGCTGTTTCTTCAAGGAGCCACCACCTCCTGGAGCCGTACCCACCTGTTCACAGGCTGGTGTATTAGGAGCCATCGCTGGTATGTTAGGTACTATCCAGGCTGCGGAGACCTTGAAATATTTCACGGGCGTTGGTGAATTGTTGACCAACCGTCTGCTGACGTTCGATGCTAAGACAATGCAGTTCCGTACCATCCCTGTCAAACAACGCCCTTCGTGTGCCATATGTGGTGAGCATCCGACTATCACGGAGTTGATTGACTATGAACAGGCTGCATGTGACCTCAAGAACCATTAGAAAACTATGAAGATAAATCAGAACGTCATAGAAGAGATGATAGCACAGGCTCAGAAGGATGCCCCTAATGAGACCTGTGGCTATCTACTGGGGACTGACGATGTCGTCACAGAGAACTACTGGATGGAGAATACCGACCATTCCCCCGAGCATTTCTCCTTCGCGCCAAAGGATCAGTTTGCTGCCTTGAAATATGCGCGCGCCAAAGGACTGAGGATTCTCGCCAACTGGCATAGCCATCCAGCCTCTCCCTCACGTCCCTCACAGGAAGATTTGCGACTGGCTAACGATCCTACTATCCGCTATGCCATTCTATCGCTGCATGAGGGCATCCATCTTAATTCCTTTAAGATTCTTAATGGGGAGGTTATCAATAAGGAACAGCATCTTTAATGCTTCTCTGCAGTAGCGTCTTGTATCACCAGACCAGCAAGCATAAAGCCAAAGATGGCGGTGATATGGGCGAGAGTACCATTGATTTGCGCTTTGGAAGAGCACCACTCATGGTTTAACAGCGTAGGATCTCCTGGTCCGTTTTTCGCCTTGGGACACATACACTGCTCCGTGCCACAGGTAGCGTTATGACCTCTGTTCTGTAAGAGTTCGTCAGAGAAGACACATTGGAATTTCCGCTTCGGGAAGCGTTTCTGCTTCTTGAAGCGGTTTCTTAATGCGCGAGCCAACGGGTCACCCTTCACCTTCCAGAACTCTGCCACCTGAATCTTCGTGGGGTCGAGTTTCAAGGCAGCACCCATCGACGAGAAGAACTTCGCCTTTGTCTGACAGGCGAGTTCGATGAGTAATGCCTTGTCCTTCAGAGAGTCAATAGCATCAATGATATAATCGTATGTCTCTATTTGAAACTCATGAGCAGTCTCTTCCGTGAAAATCTTCTGTAGCGCCACTATCTCCGCACTGGGATTAATCGTCAGCAAACGTTCTTTCAGCGCCTCCACTTTCACCTGTCCCACCGTCTTCGTAGTAGCCATCAACTGACGGTTGATGTTGGTGATGCAGACACGGTCGGAGTCGACAATCGTCAACTGCCGGATACCACTGCGCACCAGACTCTCAGCACACCAGGAGCCGACACCGCCTACACCAAAGATAATAACACGCTGTTGGGCTATTCGGTCTACCGTTTCATTGCCCAACAACAGTTCTGTTCGCCGGAATATCGCTTGTTCTATTGCCATCTTCCTTATAGTTCCCTCACTATTTTTCGGCAAAGGTACAAAATTCTTTTCAATCATCTATCATACCTCACGATAATTTCATCCATCATACCAAACAAATGGTATATAAAAATGCCATTCAAAGGGTATTGTGGGAATGAGAATTTCGCCGTACCTTTGCATCGTCGAAAGATAATTAAAGTTAAACCATTTAAAGTATAGAAAAAATGAAAACAATGATGATGAAACAAATGCGAATGCGTAACCGTTCAGCGAACGCTAGCAAGGCTAGAATGTGTTGCTGTTGTTGCAGCATGCAGATGATGCGTAATGATAAGGAGGAGAGAAGTAAACAACACATTATTAATATATATAAAGAACGACAAGAACATGAAAAAATCAGTATTCACCATAGCATTGCTCTTAGGGCTGCAAGTTAGTCAGTCAGCCGGAGCTCAGAACGAACAGGTAACTCTTCGCGTACAGAATGCCGTACGCCCATTGGTAGAGAGATGGGTTACCGAGTATCAGAAAATCAACCACGACGCCGCTTTCCAAATTGTTTCAGGAAAGCAAACAAACACAGAACATCAGATATCTTTTGTGACAGAACAGGCGGACGATGCCATCTTCGTAGCCCGCTATGCAGTGGTGCCCGTAATCCGCAAGTCGTCGGAAGCTGCCCAACTGTTAGGCAGCAAGCGTCTGAATGCCAAGAAACTGAAGAGTCTTTTCTTCGTGAAGGACGAGTTTGACGACGACACGAAGGAGAGCAAGGCAGAGCAAGCGCTTCATATCTACACAGGTAATAGTCAGCAGTCGGCATCCAGAGCCTATGCCCAGAGTTTCAAGCAGGAGACGAGTTCGTATAAGGGTAAGAAGATTTCAGGTGATGACAGTTTCCTCAATACCGCGTTGAGCCGCGACCCGTTGGGCATCGCCATCAACTCACTCTCCAACATCTTCGACCTCGAGAGCCGACAGCTTCGCAGTGACCTCGCCATTGTGCCCTTGGATATTGACAAGCATGGTGAGCAGGTGCTGGACGAGGCTCGTCTTGACGACATCATCCAACTGTTGGAGCAACAGCAGTTTGCCGAGATTCCCACGGGTAAGATAGGACTGTCGTACAACCATCATGATAGTCAGCTGAACCATTTTGTTCACTGGATATTGACCGATGGGCACCGCTACATCCATGAGTATGGCTTGCTGCAACTTTCGCAGAAAGAACAAACTGCCCAATTGCATCGTGCCGAACAACAAGACCTTGCACAGAAGTAAATAGATAAGAAAGGGTAAAAAGATGAAAACAAGATTAGTACTATTTCTAATAGTGCTGGCTACGGTATTGCCGTCAGCCGCACAGACCACCATCACCGGTCACATCGTGGATGCACGAACCGGAGAGTCGTTGATAGGAGCATCAGTAGTTCCCAAGTCGAGCAACGAGTTAGGTGCCGTGACAGACGTGGACGGAAACTTCACGCTGGTAACGAATGTTGAACTTCCACTCACCCTGAGTGTTCAATATGTGGGATATCGCCCACAGGAAGTTGATGTCTATGATGCAGCAGAACCTGTGGATATCCAGCTGAGCGACAATGCCAGCCGTCTGAACGAAGTGGTGGTGATAGGATATGGCGAACAGAAACGTCTGGAACTAACCAGTGCCATCTCCAGCGTAGGCACAGACTTGCTGCAACAGCAGAACAATTCGGTAGAGAGCGCCCTACAGGGAGCCGTAGCCGGTCTGAACGTTACCCAGACCAGCGGACAGCCTGGTGCTGCCAGCATCATCCGCATTCGTGGCGGCAACTCCATCACTGGAGGCAACGAGCCCCTGTATGTCATCGACGGCTTCATCGTCTATAACGACCCAGCAGCCACCCGCACCGGTGCCAAGACAAGTGATGCCACGCTCGACCCGCTCTCATTCCTGAATCCCTCTGACATTCAGAGCATCGAGGTGCTGAAGGACGTTTCCGCCACCGCTATTTATGGTACGCGTGGTGCCAATGGTGTCATCATCATCACCACCAAGAAGGGGTCGCACGGACGTAACAATATCAATTACAGTGCCACGTTCGGATGGAGCACCATCGGCAAGAAACTCAAATACCTGAATGCACAGCAATGGGTAGGACTGTGGAACGAACTGTACGACAATGGCGAAGTGGGCTATCACATCGACACGCCCACCCAGAGTTACGACTGGCAGGATGCTGCCCTTCGCACAGGTTTCTCGCAGGAGCACCAACTCTCTGCTGTCGGCGGTGACGAGATTTCACGCTATAGTCTGAGTGGCGGCTACAAGAGTCAGGATGGTATCGTGAAGGGCACAGGACTGAAACGTTATGTGGGTCGTGCCAACTACGAGCGCAATATCTTCCCTACCCTCTTGGTAGGCATCAATGCCAACGGAGCCTACAACAAGATAACGGGTGTGGCCGACAATAGCGGCAGCATGTTTGCACCGAGCCCCTGGGTGGCAGCTATCTCGCATACGCCCTACACGGCTATCTACAATGCCGACGGAACGTATAATTACGACCCTACGCCCACCAGTGTGGATATCTATAACGGACGCGTAGGCAACCCTATCAGCGACTTGGAGAATACCAAAGCTGAGACAGAGAACACGCGCTTCATCGGTACTGGATTTGCCGAGTGGACCGTCATCCCACAGTTGAAGTTGAAGGCCAGCATCGGTGCCGACATCTCGAATACGCGTCAGAGCTATTATGCACCATCCTATACAACAGGTGGACTGGCCAATAACGGCTATTCTTCTGTAGGTCAGACGAAAACGACCACATGGCAGACGGAATACACCGCAAACTACAGCAATGTGTTCAAAGGGAAACACTCGGTGAATGCCCTCTTGGGATATACCGCCCAGCGCACCGACCGCAGCAGTGTGGCTACCACTTCTTATGGTTTCAGCAATGATGCCACGGGTTACGACAATCTCGGTGCGGCAGCCACTACCCTTCCCTCTGTCAGCAGCCATTACATCTCCACGCTGCAGTCGTGGATCGGTCGTGTGAACTACAGCTATGATTCACGCTACAATGCCTCGCTGACCCTGCGTGCCGACGGCAGCAGCCGCTTTGCCAAGAACCACCGCTGGGGATGGTTCCCCTCGCTGGGTCTCTCATGGAACATCGACCGCGAGAAATGGCTCCACTTAGGCAAGAGTGTTGACTTCATCCAGTTGCGTGCCTCGGTAGGTACGGTGGGTAATCAGGAAATCGGCGACTATCAGTATGCTGCCAATGTAGTGCCACGCACGGTGATCATCAACAATCAGAAAGCCACGAGCTATATCATCGAGAACAAGTCGAACCCCGACCTGAAATGGGAAACCACTACTTCGTATAACATCGGACTGAGCACGGGTTTCTTCCAGAACCGTCTGACGGTGACGCTGGATGCTTACTACAAGAAGACCAACGACCTGCTGCTGGATGTACCAGTAGAACAGGTGACGGGTTTCTCCACCGTCCTGCGCAACGTGGGCTCTGTAACGAACAAGGGCGTGGAACTGGAGATTGGCGGTGTGCTGATAGACAACAAGAAATGGAAATGGAACGTCAATGGAAATATTGCCCATAACAAGAATGAAGTGACCAATCTGGGCAACTCCGAATATTTCCTGCCCGACTTCAATGCAGTAGGTACCCTGCAATATATCAATCCCCTGATAGTCAAAGTGGGTGAACCTCTCGGTACTTTCTACGGCTATCGCTTCAAGGGCATCATCCAGTCAGACGAAGACCTCAGCCAACTGCCTGCACAGACCATCTCGACCGTAGAACCAGGCAACCCGAAGTTCGAGGATGTCAATAACGATGGTGTCGTCAATGAACAAGACCGCGTGGTGTTGGGCAACATTCAGCCTAAGTTCACCTACGGACTCAGCAGCAAACTGGCTTATAAGAACTGGGACCTCTTCGTGAGCATCAGCGGTAGCTACGGCAACAAGCTGTTCAATGCACTCGCCTGCCGACTGGATCGTGGTAATGGCTACTATTACAACCCGCTGGCAGAAGTGGCTGACCGCTGGACGGTGACCAATCCGAGCAATTCCATCCAGAAAGCCAGCAGTGCCACCTCTATCTATGCCGACGACCGTTTCGTGGAGAACGCCAGCTATCTGAAATTCCGCAACATCCAATTGGGCTATACCCTACCCGTCCCACAAATCACGAAGGATGCCAAACTGCGGCTTTATGTGTCACTGCAGAATTTCTTCACCATCACCAGCTACAGCGGTTATGACCCGGAGGCCAACCGCAACGGTATTGACGAAACCAGTGCGCTCTATCAGGGTGTTGACTATGGTGCCTACCCTGCAGCCAAGACGGTATTAGTCGGATTTAACATCACGCTATAATGAGATAACGAAATATCGAAAAGATTATGAGAAAAACATTATTATATATCGCAACAAGTCTGCTCATCACCAGTTGCGCTGATTTGGAACAGAATTCCATCAGTTCTATCGACAAGGATAATTTCTACCAGAGCAAACAGGATATCGAGACTGCCATCAATGGCATTTATCAGGAGTTTACGGTTGACGGTTTCTACGGCATGTTCAACAACCAGAGTATCTACATCAACGACCTGCAGACCGACTATGTAAAGGCTGGTGCACAGACCAACTCGGCTCATATCCGTGAATTGTCTAACTTCGCCGTTCAGCCTACCAATCTCTTCGTGGGCTATGCGTGGGAAGAGCACTATACAGCCATCAACCGTGCCAATGTGGTCATCGACAAAGTGACGGATGCCGCATGGCTCGACGAGCAGTCGAAGCAGAACTACATCAACGAGGCACGTTTCCTGCGTGGCTTCATGTACTTCAACTTGGTACGCTATTTCGGTGGGGTTCCCCTCGTGCTGCATGACGGAGAGGGCGAAGGGGCTGCCCGCAACAGCGTTGACGAGGTGTATGAACAGATTGTAGCCGACCTGACGGCAGCTGAAAGTCTGCCAGCCGACTACACATCACTCGACAGCAAAGCCTCAACACTGGCTGCCTCCGCACTGTTGTCAAAGGTGTATCTCGTATGGGCTCAGACCAGCAGCGAACAGGGCAAAGCCAACCAGCGTGCGTATTATCAGAAAGCCATCGACTATGCCGACAAGGTGATTCAGTCTGGAAAGTACAAACTGCTGGATAAGTTCATCGACAACTGGTCCGTTGACAAGAAACACGGTGCTGAACACATCTTCACCATCGAGCACGACCGCACCATCAACGGCAACGTATCGGGGCATTGCACCTTTGCCACCAACTGGAGTAATTCTGAGCCTGTGCTGCTGGCTACCAGTGACAAGTATTACGAGCAGACCGACCCACGCGACCAACGTCGTGACGGTTCTTGGGCAAAACGTCTCTACGACCCCAATACGGGTGAGGACTTCGTGTTCACCATTCCCCGTTTCCGCAAATACATCGACTCGCTCAACTATGCCAATCCGTCGTCGGCAGGCAATTCTGCCGGTCAGTCGGTCAACACCACCATCATCCGCTATGCCGAGATTCTGCTGATTAAGGCTGAGGCTGAAAACGAGTTGAACGGACCGACACAAGCCGCCTACGATGCTATCAACCAGGTGCGCCGCCGTGCCTACTGGAGTCCGTACGATGACATCCAGAACACTCCTTCTGACGGCTCGGCACTGGAACTCTCAGGGCTCTCACAGGCTGAGTTTCGCGAACGGCTGCGTGAAGAGCGCCGACTGGAATTTGTACTCGAGGGACAACGTTGGTTCGATCTCATCCGCTGGCACATACTGATTAAATATGTGAAGGCCAACACGCCTACCGATGCAGAGACCTTGGGAACCAAGACTACCAAGGTGCAGAACATCACAAAGAAAAACTACCTGCTGCCACTGCCTCAAGAACAGATTATCCTGAACCCGAATCTCAAACAGAATTGGGGTTACAGCGGCGAGACTGACGAAGGACCTTATGGACCTGAATTTGAATAACGAAACATCGAAATAATAATAAAAAACTTATGAAACAGATTATTTTCAAAACCATCGCTGTGGCTCTGTTTGCATCCACAGGTTTCCAGACAGTAGCTGCCCAGCAGCAAGTTGCTAACAACCGCCGTGAGCGCATCCTCCAGGTACTCGACCAGAGCCGCCCGAATGCTTACGTTCCTGCAGCCTTCTTCCTCCATTTCGAGAACAAGCTCGGACGGAAGGCGGTACAGGACCACAAGGATTTCTACCGCGCCACCAACATGGACTTCGTAAAGGTGTTCTACGAAATCAGCGTGCCCCAAATCGACATTAAAAGCGGTAAAGACTGGGAGAAAGTGCCCGTCTATAGCGAAGAGTTCTTCGCCCCTCAGGTGGCTGTCATCGAAGACTTGGCACGCGAGTTTGGCAAGGAGGCTTTTATCCTGCCTACAGTATATTCTCCGCTTGCACTGGCACATCAGACCATCGGACGCGGCAAGGATCTGAAAAAACTGGCAGAAGAAGACCCCGTTGCCTTTGGAAAGGCCATCAAGAACCTGTCGCTTTCCATCGAAAACTATCTGCGCTCTGCCCGTAAACATGGAGCCGACGGCTTCTACGTGTCCAGTCAGGGTGGCGACGGCAACTCGCTCTCTACCAAGATATGGCAGGAACAGGTGCGCCAGTGGGACAAGCACGTATCGGAGGTTGCCAACGAAATAGGCGAAATCAATATCCTGCACATCTGCGACTATGGCACGCCCTTCAAGAATGCCGAAGCGCTCTATGCCTTTGCCGACTATCCTGCCAGCATCATCAACGTGCCCCTCAATTTCTCCGACGGCTCCACCCTCAATCTGAAGGAAGCCCAAAAACGATTCAGCCGTCCCATCTTCGGAGGTTTGGAGCGTCTGGGTGTCATTGCCACAGGAACGATAGAGGAAGCTAAGAAAGCTGTGGATAAAGTGCTGGAGAATGCTTCGCCCAACTTCATCCTGGGTGCCGACTGCACCGTGCCTGGAGATACAGACTGGGAGAAACTGCGTGCCGTCATTGACTATGCACATTCTTGGCGCTTGACACACAATAAGTAACCATTCTTTTCCGTTAAATATTTAAATGAAACAAGCGTTTGTTTGGATTGGCGCCCTGATTGTGGGCGCCATCCTTGGATTATTACAGATCAGTAGCATCAACGAAACAGCCAATTTCATTGCTACCATCTACGTACGGCTCTTTCAACTGCTGGCCGTACCCACTATCGTATTGGCTGTCACTACCACACTGGCCACACTGGGCAGTGGACCTGATGCCGGCCGCATCTTCCGCCACGCTATCAGCTACACGCTACTCACCACTTTGGTGGCTGCTGCCGTAGGCTTGCTGCTCTTTGTCGTGATTGCTCCCGGCCACATGCAACTGCCTGTTACTGACGGTGAGCTACCCATAGCCAATAGCCAGTTGACTTACAGCGACCATCTGCTAAGCGTTATCCCCAACAACATCGTGAAGCCTTTCCTCGAAGGCAATGTGCTTTCACTGCTCATCCTGGCTGCCGCTGTAGGCATAGCACTCTCACAGATGGCTGATACGCCTCAGAAGAAAACGGTTGTCAACTTCCTACAGGGCATCCAAGAGGTATTGTTCACGCTGATTCGCGGATTGATAGTGATACTGCCTGTGGGCATCGTGGCATTTGCTGCCCAGCTGAGTTCGCAGCTGAGTGCGGGTGTCATTGCCGACTCCTTAGGCAAATATGTGGCAGTGGTCTTGGGGGGCAATCTGCTACAGTTCTTCGTGGTACTGCCCCTGTTCCTACTCTTCAAGGGAATGAATCCTGTCCGAGTGATGACGAAGATGATGCCTGCCATCATGATGGCCCTCTTCACCAAGAGCAGCGCAGCCACCCTGCCTGTCACGATGCAGACAGCCGAAGAAAGACTGGGTGTGAAATCGAAGGTTTCCCGCTTCGTATTACCCATCTGCACCACCATCAACATGAACGGCTGTGCGGCATTTATCCTGGTCACCTCACTCTTTGTGATGCAGCAGGGAGGAATAGAACTTTCCTGGCCGACAATGCTGACTTGGTTGCTCATCTCGGTTGTCTCGGCCATAGGCAACGCGGGCGTTCCGATGGGGTGTTATTTCCTCACGCTTTCGCTCATGTCGGGCATCAATGCCCCGATTGCCGTACTGGGCATCATCCTGCCTATCTATACCATCATCGATATGGTGGAAACGGCTGTCAACGTATGGAGCGATTCGTGCGTCTGTGCGATGACTGACCACGACCTCAACAATCAGTAAACAAACTTGTCAAATATTTTCTCCAATCTCGCCATCAGCTCCCTCTCTGAAGGAGAGGGCGGGGGGGTGAGGCTCTTTTTGCTACTATTAATGCCCGCAAATTTTTCTCTTAATACTCGCAATTTATCTCCTTAATCCCCATGCTCAATACTATTTCCGACGACCATGCAAAGGTACGAAAATTTCATACCTCCACCAAATTTTCGGATAACAATTCTGCCCGTTGGAATATCTCTTTCATTTCTATTCGATGTTTTTGTCGCCTTAGAATCGCAAGGTAGTACCCTCACCCGTTACTTCCATTTCTACCCTACTCCCTACTGGTAATGGGAAATTGCGCATGTGACGATGCCCTACTGGGAAGTCGTAGCAGACGGGGATGTTGTAGCGCTGCAAGTATTCATGAAACATGTAGTTCATGTCTTCGAAGGTATTGGGAATACGCTTATAGTTGGTAAACTGCCCAATGATGACACCTTTCACGTGAGACATCAATCCACGCACCTCGATATTATGAAGCATACGGTCAACCTTGGTCATACTCTCACCGGTATCCTCCACGAAAAGGATGATTTCCGGCAATGTCAACGGATCGTAGGCAGAACCTGCCAGTCCGTGTAAGACGGACATATTACCTCCCACCAGAATGCCACTGGCTTTGCCTTTCTGATTAAGCGGATGCGCCTCTACATGATATTCGTGCAATTGTCCCAACAGCATGCGCCGCAATGCCTGACTGATGGTGTCGTTGCCTTCATAGGTGGCTATAGCATGACACATCGAACCGTGGATGCCCACGTTGCCCACACATGCCTCAGCACTCAACAATGCAGTGATATCGCTGAAACCTATCAGTAATTTAGGATATTTTCTGAAGAAGTCAGGAGATAGTTCGCACAGCAGATGAACTGCCCCATCGCCACCACGCGAACACATAACAGCCTTCACGCTGGGATTCTGCAGTGCCCATATCAAGTCGTTGCGACGCTCTTCGATAGTGCCTGCGAAACCACGATAATCACGTAGTGCACAGCGACTCACTACGGTGTGAAAGCCCCAGCGCTCCAATGTACGGATGCCCCCGTTGACAGTAGCTGTATCTGTAGCACTCGAAGGCGATATGATGGCTATCGTATCACCCTCGTGCAACCATTGCGCCATCATGGGCATCATGGTCAGCAGCATCAGCAATATGGTTACGAATCGTTTCATGGTGCTAAGGTACAAAAAAAAATCGCAACTCCCAAGGAGTCGCGACTTTTTCTTTCTCATTCCATGCGGAGATTTACTTCACTTTCTCAACGATAGCCTTGAAAGCCTCAGGGTTGTTCATAGCCAGGTCGGCGAGCACCTTGCGGTTGATCTCGATACCAGCCTTAGCCAGTTTACCCATCAGAACTGAATAGCTCATACCCTCCAGACGTGCGGCAGCGTTGATACGCTGAAT
>DEJG01000019.1:197299-579106 GCA_002353295.1 Prevotella sp. UBA2754 | reverse complement strand
CAAACTTTGGGGTTCACTTCAGTGCCTGTCACAAAAGGCAAGGACGGGTTAACTCGGTGTCAGCAGATTAGTTATATCAACGCCCTATCACGCCTGCTGCTTGAAGGGAAGTATCGGTTCTTCTACAACTCGTTCAAATTACAATGGTGGAACTACTACGATGTCACTCTCCCGTCCCTTGGCATCAAAATAAATCTCCCAGATTCTCGTAATGAAACTACTTCATTCCTGCAATCTGCATTTCTCAACTTCGATGTCCAATGTTCTGGCCGTTCTGAAAAAGTTGTAAATCACTACAAATACCGTAATCCATAATAGATGCCAAAGCATTTCTCAGTTTTTTGAATTAGTATATTCTCTTAAACTCATCACCAATTTGCTGCCAGAATATCCGAGAGAAGTAATGCCCGTTTACACTCAAGATTCTGCTCACCTTGAATGTCCTGTCTTCATCAATGTCTGTCCGACGAGCCACAATATACCCGCCACCATAGTATTGAGAATAGCCTATATCGGTAATCTCACAGTTAAAGACATGCCCACTGCGTGTGCAGTACTCAATCTCTATCGTCTGCTGAGACATGATGACTCTGTCTATTAATTCCTCAATACTCATATATTAATATGGTGCGGGCTCGTTTATAGGAGGTGGGAGGGTAATCGGCACATCCCCAAAAGAATCTACCCCTACTGGCAGATTGTTCTCACCATTTAGTTTGTCACCTCTTATTTCGCCACCTTCAGTCAAAGGAAGATCTCCCAGTGAATTATCTTCCGGATTCTCAAAGCGGGTATATTCGCCCTTGAAGTCAAGCAAGACAATATCCGTAGCACCTTTTCGATGTTTTGCTATGATGATTTCTGCCTTGCCACGATAATCAATAGCACCATCAGAAGATTCATATAGATGATAGTATTCCGGGCGATGGACAAATATCACCATATCCGCATCCTGTTCTATGGCACCCGACTCTCTGAGGTCTGAAAGCATCGGGCGCTTACCCTCTGCCCCCTCTCTACCTTCTACACCACGGTTCAGCTGACTCAGTGCAATGATAGGAATATTCAGCTCTTTGGCCAGCCCCTTTAGTGAACGTGAGATATTTGAAACCTCTTCCTGACGATTATTGAACCGCATGCCATTGGCGTTCATCAGCTGCAGATAGTCTATCATAATCAACTTTATCTGATGTTCGTTGACCAAGCGCCGTGCTTTTGTCTTCAATTCAAAAACAGACAAGCCTGGTGTGTCATCAATATACAGAGGTGCACCAATAAGATTGTTGATTCTTTTGTCAAACCGATCCCAGTCCGCTCGGTCAAGATTGCCGTTCAGAATCTTCTTTCCGCCAATTTCACATGCGTTAGATATCAAACGATTCGTCAACTGAACTCCAGACATCTCTAATGAGAAGAATGCCATAGGGATGTGTTGGTCTGCTGCAATGTTCTTTGCCATTGACAAAGCAAAGGCCGTTTTACCCATTGCAGGTCTTCCAGCAATGATGACCAAATCAGAATTTTGCCATCCACTCGTTACGTCATCAAGACGATAATACCCTGTTGATATGCCTGTCACGCCACCATTATTGCTAGCTGAAGCCTGCATAATCTTCGTAGCTTCCTCAATCAGAGGATCTACTGAAGTGTAGTCCTTCTTCATGTTTTTATGGGCTATGTCGAACAGAATACTCTCAGCCTCCTGAATGACATCATTCACATCGTAGGTCTCATCGAACGCCTTGGTACCAATAGTGCTGGTATATGAAATCAGTTGTCTCGACAGATATTTCTCTGCCACGATATTGGCATGATAGCCAATGTTTGCAGACGTGGCCACTCTCGAACTCAGTTCTGCCACATACCCAGGACCACCAACTTCTTCAAGCGTTCCCAGTTTTGCCAGTTGCTCAGTTACAGTCAGCACATCCACAGGTTTCTCTTCCATATTCAGTTGCTGGATAGCAGCATATATTTTCTGGTTTCGAGGCTCGTAGAAACTTTCCACATGCAGCACCTCACATACTTCCATATATGCATCGCGGTCAATCATCAATGCTCCTAGCACGGCCTTTTCAACCTCAAGAGCCTGAGGCTGAACATGACCATATGCAAAATCCAAGGGTAGTTGGCTACTCTGACCTTGATTACGCTTATATTGAGTTCTTTGTCCTGGCATAGCTACTTATCAGTTTTTAATGTTTTCTTTTTGATTGATAACAATCCACAGACTATCTGCTAAAAAGTAAAATAGCAACAGAAATCATCATGACAATCAAAAGTGCACATAACATGCAAACAGATTTTGCACATTGTCTCTGTTTCTTTTCATACATACTTAGCTTGTCCTTAGCATTATCCAAGTCTGCTCTAAGTTCTCTTTCTGCTAATTCTTTTTCGAGGACTATTTCAATTAGTTCCTCCATTGTCTTACCCACTAATTCGTTCTTCTCCATAAATTTTATTTTTTATTTGTTCTACAAAGATACTTAGTCCCATAATCTGGAACTGCAAAAGTAACAATTCTTTTCTTGCTTATAAAGTAAAAACAGAAAACAAGCCTTGTGAAAAATTGCTTTTATTCCCAAACAACAAGGTCACGTGACAGAGTAATACTCTTAGGCTCTCCACGGTTTCCTTTTATATAATATTGCTTAGCCATCTCGCTTCCAAGTATTCCTACGAATGCTTTCTTGATTCTGGCACATTTCTCATTGATAGAGTTCAGCATAGGGTTCGTCACATCTTCGATACTCTGAAGCGCCCTATCTGTCAATCCCCAAGGTCTTATTTTATCGTACAGATTAGTCAGTTCTTTCCGATAATCGGGCAAGGATTTGAACACAATCCCCTCTGGATGTTTAAGAAAAAGTATATAGATAGCCCTGACTAATGGTTCCATATGAATTTCATTCTGCTTATCACCTAGAAAGATTCTGTTATCTTTACCTACTATCAGTACGGGCAGCGGTCTTTCAACATAAAACAGAGATGCTATCTCGCTTTCGCTTATTCCACTTTTTCTAAGTAAGCGAATCTTCTGTTTTATGTCGTCCAAAAGAGTGGAGCAACTATTGTACTCCAGCTCTTTTGAATTATTACCTGCTTTGCTACTGCCCATGGTCGAATGATTTTAGAAGCCTAATGCATCCATCATGGCATCATACTCCATAGGATTACTCGGCATATCACCATACATCCCGTCTGTCAGAGCATCCCAGGAATCTTCTTCCGTCCACTCGTAGCCACCATCATCGTAGCTATCACACTCGTAATCATCATACTCTTCGTAAGAGTCATCATAATAGTTTCTTGCCATACGCTTCTTATATTAAGTAAATACTATCTCTTTGTTTGATTTCTTATTATTCTTCCTCTGCTACTTCTGTTATTATTTCAGAATAGAAGGGTAATTGTTCACGGAATTGCTCTACGCATTCCTTAGGGACAACAATTACTGAAAGTTTGTCACAGGACTCGAAAATTCCAGAACCCATTTTATCAATTGGTCCAGAAAAGATAACTTTTTCTAGAGTAAGACAGTTTCTAAAGGCATGACTCCCTATATACTTGACAGAAGCTGGTATTGTTAGCTCTTTAAATGCATTGTAGCATCCATCGAAAGCCTCTGTTTCAATATACTTTACAGAAGGAGGAAGGCAGAAGCCCTTCATTTTCCAACAACCACGAAAAGCTCTTTGACCGATATACTCCAACTTTTGAGAAACAATAATTTTCTCAATCGCATCGTTGTCGCCAAATGCTTCACTTCCTATCGCTATTACAGAATCTGGAATAAGGAGTTTTGTAATTTTCTTCTCATAGATAAATTTGTTGTTGGTATACAACACCCCATTGCACAGATAATAATGCCAGTTGAATGCATAACTAGCAATAGCTATAGCCCCTGACTTGATAATATACTCATTTGACGTGATAGGAGCTAAGAACACCTTTCTTCCATCTTTTGAGTATAGAACACCACAATCATCTATCTCGAATTCTCCCTGCATCTTAGCGCAGAGGGCTTCATAATCTCGGTTGGTTAATTCTGTGAATGCAGCCCCAAGTCTGGCAGCTAAGTCTTTTAGGTCCTCAACAGATGAAATCTTAACTAACTCACCATTCAACTCAATGTAACCACAAATATTGTTTTTCATATACCTTTGTTTTTAAAGTAACAGAGCACTATGTTCTGTTTTCTGTTGCAAAGGTACTATAGGAGTGCGAACACTATGTTCGTAAAGCAAAACAATCTTGTTATCCTAAAAAATTAAAAAGGAGTTATTATAACTCCTTTACAAAAAACTCTTTCATTATTTTTTCTCCTCTTTTTTGTGGATCCCACCCTTCGTAGAATGTCAAAATATTGCCATCGGATTCTTTGACAATTCCAAAAATATTAATAGAAGGTATTATTCTTGGCTCAGTGCTTTTCCATGTTCGAGATTGGCTTTTATTGTATAGTGGTGTAGAGAAATGATAGAAAAATAGTTTGGCACCTTCAATTGTTAGAATTTTAGCTGGGATTAATTTATAATCACCGGTAGTACTTGTGCCCCAATATGTCTTAATAACCTCTATAAATTTTATATCATAGACTTTAAGTTTTAGTCCCCTTGACCAAATGTCATCTTTTGAACAATATACCTTCAAAGATCCTTCAATACATAATTGATGGTATTTGTCTTCCTTTATTTCTAATGGAATGAAGAACCATTTCTCCACACGAACATAGCCTTCTACATTATCCAAAGGCTTTCCTGCAGTATTCTCTTCCCACAATTTGAATTCATAGTCACGATTTCTGTCTGTTAGTACCTCTGTAATTGTTCTCATCTTTCCTGTAATGGGAAGTGAACTGACTTTGTCTAACTCGTTAAAGTCTCCACTTTTATATGCGTGGTCAAGATTTAAGAGCTTCGCACGTTTAAGTTCTCGGTTTTCATCATTCTTTGCTATAATATCCCTAAATATGTTTCTTCGAAGTTCAGAGAAATCGCCCTCTTTAACATCTGTCCACTTAAGGTGCTCGTATGGTTGTGGAATAGGTGTAGCATCATCAAATAATCTTTCGAATTCCTCTCTATATGCCTTTATAATACTCCCTTCATCTGTCACAAGAATATTCTCATTGTTCCTATTAGCATTGTATGTCCAATTATACGAGCCTGTGATGACTAAATTGTCTATTATGCAGAATTTGTTGTGCATGGTTCCTGGAGTGGAATTTGCAAAACGTATATCAGCTCCTGATTTTGCAAGTTTACCAAAGTCAAGACCAAATTCGTTTCTGTTGAGGATATCGTCTAATAGTATGATTTTTACTTCCTGATTGCTTTTAAGTGCTTCTAAAAGACAATCACAAAGAACTTGATTTGTAAACCATGCAACAGCTATTCGGATTGAATTATGTGACGAAGCCAATATTGAAGAAATGACTCTTTCAATATTTTCAAAATATACTTGTGTCATAGGTCATTTATTTCTTTTTCTTTGTTAATCTATCCAACTCAGCGACATCCATTTTCCCAACAATTTTTGGACCTGACATTTCGACTTTACGCTTTGAAAGCGTTTTAGCATAATTGGCTATATCTGGTATTATTCTTATTCCTGATTTGATCATGTCGACATACTGAGCTAATACACCAAGAAACTTGAAATAATAGAACGATTTCAATAACTCTACCCTTTTCGACGTTTCCTTTTCCCAAGGTGTAGGCGTATTCCCACGGTGATTCATGTTCCTACACTGATATATATCATATAGTAATCCCGTTATTTCACGGAATCCATCATAGTCACTACTTTTCATCTTCGCACCATACCCATAGAAATAAACAATTATTTTTATTTTGTCATAAGCATATTGGTTTTGAAGTGATATCTTCGGTTTTTCAACAGCATTCAAAACTCTTGTTTTATTGTTCTCGCCTGGAAAAAGTAAATCTGCAATTCTATATGTTCCTATACGTTCTCTTATGTCGATTTCCTTTCCACTTTCTGCACTCTTAACATATGCTTCATATCCCCACATCTTGTCAGTAATCTCAGACAAAATAGAAGATTCACACAATTTATTAGTCATGCATTCAATTTGTTGATAAAGAGCGAGACAGAAGTCACCAAAATTGTCCTTTCTGTGAAAAGTTTCCATTCTGGCATAATCATCTATTAAACTAGGAATAATATCGTTAAGAGGAAAGTCCGTGTAAAACTCTTCTGCCTGTTTGCGAATTATCTTTTCAATACAATATTCATAAATTTGGCTCAATCGCTCATCGTCAATAATAACAGAACTTGCGGAAGAGGTTATTCCTAGCTTCTTTCGCAATTCCTCGTCGAACTCTGCATCTTGCTTAGTCAACAAGTATATCTTCTCTATGGCAGCTTTTTTGTTTTCTTCCATATCAACATGTGTTTAGTAGTGAATCTAATTCTGCATTTAGTTCATCCACATCAATAGCTGGAGGTGGAGGAACCATCACTTTATCTTTCCGGTGTATAAGCCAGAAAGGTTTCTCGTCTTTTCCACGGCATGAAGATATTGCAAGGACCTCTTTGTTCTGTTCTTCTTCAATCGTAAGTGTCTTGTTGACTGTCACCAGCATCTTTTTGTCATTGAGCATGAAATAGGCATAGTGCTTACCTTTCTCACTGATGGCAAAGGTAACCGTCGTAGAATTCTTCTTCTCAAATTCTGTTATGCCAATTGTTTCAAGATACGTTACTCCCTTTGAGTTGGTCTTTTCAAAGATGGCATCTTTGTCTGCTAACTTTTGGAACTTCGCATGAAGTTTTACATAAACAGGATCATCAGCACCTTTCACCATCTTCAGGTACATAAGTTTTCCGTCAATGACATTAATAAGATCGGGATTCCCTTTCTTGACATGTCCCTTTTCTTCTTTGTATTTGGGGAAGAACTTACCATAAGCAACATTATAACCGTATCTATCCCACATATAGAGGATATTACGAATGTCACGAACATACTTTTGTGTCACATTCAGTTTATCACTGACTATAATACCTGTAACCTCCTGCCTATCGCCTTTTTTTTGCAGTCGGGTCTTTGTTTCATTAATCGTGAATCCCTGTTTCTTGATGATACGCTCGAGTTCCAGCATGAACTTCCCCTTCTTACTATATACATAACGCATAGAAGAGAAAGTGATGTCATCAGCATAACGTGTATAGTTCATGTTAAAACGTTTTGCCAATCTACTCAAATAATAATCAAGTTTGTCACAAATCATGTTTGTGATGATTGGCGAAGTTGGTGCTCCCTGGGGCAAAACAAAAACATCTTCCTTATTACCATTCTCGTCCACCCGACTCTCTTTCATGCAACACAGACCTGCCAATAAAATAGCAACACGCTGATTGAAATTGAATGGCGGAACCATAAGCCTTTTATATACTCTTTTTTTGTAAATACTCGGGAAAAAGTCTTTCACATCTATATTCAAGATATAGTCCATACCAAGGTGCACTGAAGCATTAGTTACCACAGAACGTCCGTCCGTAAATCCCATTGCATATTCTGATGGGGTATACATTGAACGGAACAATTGATTAACAGCAGAAAGCATCATCATAAAACTCTGCGTCCTTGGTGTGGTAATTTGTCTAGTGCCACCTGACTTTTTCTTTATCTTAAACTGACGATACCTGTGAAATGTGTGATTGGGGTTGCAATAAAAGTTTAATTGTTTTTCTGTGAATGGATGATACATGGAAGAATCAAAGCCCATGTCCTCTATCTCAGCCTTTTTGATTTGGTTGAGTAGATTCAAGAGATCTCCCTTGTCTTTGAGCTGTGATGCCTGTTGTGCTATCTGTCTTCTATCCATTTCACTTTGTTTTATTAAGAAGCGGTCTCCGACTCGTCTTTTCGCTGAAATGTCTTTTCTTTGTATAAGTATAAATCGAGATATAGCATAAGTATGCTATTCGGAATAAGAATAAGTCATAATAATATAACTCATAAAACAACAACAATGTACAACGTACTAAACATTAACGCTCTAACATTGTTTCTCTCCAGAACTCCAAGGAGACTGAAGACATCTTGCGAATCTACTCCCGAGAGAACAGTACTTGCGTAACGCAAGACGAAATTCAAAATACCATTTCAGTTTCCAGACTTATCAAAGACCGCTTGTTTTTTAATACGATACAAAGATACGAATTAAATCCGAAATCTATGTTCGTTATCAAACCTATTTATTTTTTACGAGGCGAATTGGCAACTTTAAATCGGAATCCTGACTGTCAGCGTTTTGATGCCCTTCGCCATCATACTTCCAAAGATGAACAGCACAATTCTTTATTGCCGTACTATTTACCCAGAATAAGACTCTACCTGACCGTACTTTTTTAGTAAAATTTATACCTCCCATTGGGTGGAATAGGATTACATTACCGTTTGGGCCTGTACATTTTACGACTTCAAGTTTATCATCTTTTCCAACAAACTCCCACTTAGCACACCTTCTCAATTCATTCCATTGCGCCCTGGTCGGTATAGATTTAGAACTGGCCAATTGATATGGCTCGAATATTGTATCATTCACGTCTTTTTCGTAGTCAGCAGACCACAATGTACCACTTGGCAATCCTAGATCAACGTATTCAGTATTACTGATACGAAGATTTACGGAATTATGATTCTGACAATCCTTATACCCGTCGCGATACCCATCTGCATATACTTTTGCAAATGCTTCCTTTAGAACGTTGAAAACATTCTCTTCTGCATAATTGCTAGCTTTTTCGTTCAGTTCAATCATAACTACTTTTTATTTATTGATGCAAATTTACGAATTAATAACGAAATGTATGTTCGTTGTGATAACTTTTTATACTTCTTTATCTAATATCATGCGTAGATACTCTGTTCCGGCTTTGTTTTCACACATGAACTTATGAATGTGCATCATAGTTTCAGAAATCTGTAAGACACGTGAATCGCTGAAATCCAAATCTAACAACTTTACCTTGCGAATGTATTTCGTGCAAAGACTGAGAGTATGCTTTACTACTATCTGGTCAGAAGTACCTGCGATTTCTAATCCTCTCAATAAATCCCTAATTTTCTTACCAGAGAATAGTTCAATTAAGAAGTCGCCTTTCCATTGGGTTGAATTCTTTTCTTCAAGATTACCCTTGATTACTATTTCGTTCTTGTCAAGCATAGCACTCATTTCTTCCAAATAGGCAATCGATGGTGTTGTATAAGCCTTTATAGATGATTCCTTATATGCCTCGACTAATTTGGAAAACAATCTGTCCCAATCATACAAAGGAACATCGAAAGTCTTGACGCTACAGTTATTCAAAATGTACAGTTCTGAGAGGTCAAAATCAAGGACATATTGATTCCCCCTTTTGAATGTGGCTCGAAGATATGAAGCACTACTATAGCCGAAATTGGACTGGATCTCAATCTCTACCTCTTGCTCGGGAATTGTAAGCCTATCATTGACAAACCCAACATATCCTTGAGGGCGGTACAGCAATTCTTTAGAATCCTCGTTTTCCGTGAACCTCTTTATATAGAGGCCTTTGTCCTGTGAATAACACAGGCATAGCGGATAAACTGGTTTGTTTTCTTCCCAATACTGGGTGGTCTTTCTATTTGCCATATCTCATTTGTTTCTTAATCACGATGCAAAGATACTGCTCTATTGCGAACACTACGTTCGCAAACGAAAATATCTTCAGGGGCATAGTTTTTCAAGCACCTTTTTTAAGACATCATCGTCAGTTCCCATATCAGAGAATGGTTGGGCATAGCTGATGAATCCATCCTTAGTTATAAAAAATTGTATGCACGAATAATTCCCTGTCCCTTGCAGATAGTAGTATACGCAATAGTTGGGAAGATGTTCTACGATGTTGGTAATCTTCACGTCCAAATCAGAACAAATGGACTCTACATTATTATATAGGATTCCTAAAACTTTACTCGATGGTGTGTACCTGAATGAGCATAAGGGTGTCAAGTTAACATGTATCAACGAGAGAATTTGAACAATCCCGTCAATGTTATCACCAGCCATATATCTGGTGAACAAACCCGCTTTGTTGTAGTAGCATTGCACCAAGTGACTTTGTTTTTGGTTATCTTCTATGCGATACCATTCGCAGTATTGCTTACTTTCGACACTTTTCACTACACAACCAGCACTTCTTAGCTTGTCAGATACAGCCCAATATTTGGCCTTCAAATTATTAGGTGCATCAATATGGTGATATGGGGTTTCTGGAACATCCGTGAATGACAGATACTCTTCGCGTGGTTTAACAGCTTTAATGATGGGTGCCACTCGTAACTTTGACATCGGAGTAACATTTGGCATATTGCACCCAAAGAGAGTATGGCTTGCCCGCGTAGTAACGGTGTAAGTCCAACGAAGGGAATCATTAGCCAACCCCGTCCTTCCTGTATAGTCCACAAATACCGTATGCCATTCTCCACCTTGTGATTTATGCCCCGTAATTGCATAACCAAATTTCACACGTAGTGCATTGTAATAAGGATCATGTTTAAGCAATTCCTTAAATACCTGAGAATTTCTTTTTAGTCCTTGATGACGCATGCAGAAGTTGATATAGAGAGCCTGTATTTGAATAAATGTCAGGTTGGCATCAGCATCATCAAGCATGCTTTCGATTATCTTGCAGTTTTTCTCTCTTCCGTCGTCCAACATGATACGTACATTCCGGAATGCCAGTGTGACGTTCTGTCTAACCCTTTCTCTGTTTACAGTTACGTAAACAGGAGCACTTTGGTATTCTATCTCACCGCTTATATCAGTTATCTTGACGAAATCGCCATTCATGACATCCAATCCGTAATTATTGCTGACAACTTGAAGGATGTCACCAATCACTATCTGCTTCTCACCTGGATAGAGAATTTCACGGACTGCATAATTGTAATCTCTGGCCTGACGATTACTGAAGGTAATAATGACAGACTGCCCGATCTCTGGTTTGGGGTAAATATTGAGCAGTTGCTTGGGCATATTATACCCTTCAATATCAACAACCTCGTTTTCTTTTCTGTCAAATACAAGATTGTTTCGATGTGATGACTCCAAAAGAGCCCGAACTTTCATGGCGTTACCAAGGATGGCACTATCTTGGTTCTGGCGTACAACATCGGTTAGTTCACCCACCATTACCTTTATCTTGTTGTCGTTGAAGAATTGTTCATCCAAAGCATTTGATGCATTATCACCAACAGGAGGCAACTGCATAGGGTCTCCGATAAAAATAACCTTTCCACCCCGATGTGGTGCAACAAAAGTGAGCAGGTCATTAAGAAGACTGCCTGTTCCAAACTCAAAGAGTTCGTTATGCACTTCACGTGTCCCTATCATTGAAGACTCGTCAACAATACAGATGCGGTCTTTTGCCGTATCCTCTGCATCTTTCAAAGGGAAGATATAGCGAATGTCATCAGATTCTTCTTGGGTTTCGATTGTGTCCAGTTCGTAAATACAACGATGTATCGTATTAGCTTCCCTTCCTGTCTTTGAACTGAGAACCCTTGCTGCCCTGCCTGTCGGAGCCATTAGGATAGGAACCTTATCCAGGTTAGCCACCTCATTTATGATATGACTAATCATCGTTGTCTTACCCGTACCAGCGTATCCTTTGAGGATAAAGACGGTTACGTCATTTATTAGAAACTCCTTAATAGAGTCTAATGCTTGTTGTTGCTGTCTTGTCAAAGTCATACTGCACTTCATTTTATAATTGAAACAACTCGCCATCTTCCATCTGGCATTTTCTTGGCTTTTGCCTTAACGATATCACCTTCCTTTAGGCTGTTGCTCTTGGTCAGTTTCTCTGGCACATAATATTGATGGTCAATAAAGCAGAAATTTCCATGGGCAGGAACAGATACCTTGCCGCTGATGGTACAAACATCTGTATCATTAACATGCTGCTTCTTGTTGCCCCCCATCTGACAGTCTTTCTTATCCGTCGGATGAATTGTCAGCACAATCTTACGCTTGTTGTAGTCATAGACTCTTACCTGAAAGACATCACCGATAGATGCCTTCCTCAGAAGAGGCATGAGGGAGGTACGAACAAAGATCTTCTTCTGTTTGTTGACGAGGCTGGTCCTTTCTTTCCCTGCATGATTGGTCTCAACACCTGTATAGGTCAGTTCCACAGTAGGAATGTCGAAATAGGCAAATTCCTCTGCCTTCTCGATATTGTTCCGATAAAACTGTTTCGCTTGTGCAGATGGAGTGACACCCAACAGTTTATTCTGAAGCAAATAGACATCACCGGCTATCTTCCATCCGTTGTCTTTGTACGTCTTCATGTACTGCTCAATCTCGTAAGCAGCCTGTTCCTTATTAGTGTCCAGCAGCAGATTAGCCAATCCTAATCGCAGTTCGCCAATGTACTCTTCCTTTCCCATCATGGTCATTGCCTTGCAATATAATGAGATACGGATTTCGTTGTCCCCACAGATGTCACCAAGGTTCTTCCATATAAACCACTCTGGTGTCGTACGGAGAAGTGCTTTGTATTCAGTAATGGCTCTGCATGTATCGCCCTGCCAGTAATACAATTGGGCGATATACATGCCAATGAATCTGTTATTAGGACATTTTTTATTGACGGTCTCAAAGAATGGGAAGAGTTCATTGACGAATTCTTCTGTATGACGCTTCTTCAGTTCTTTATAGAGACGGGTAGCTACATTTTCAGCCAAGGACTGAAATTCGATGGACTTCCCGTTTTCAGTAGTTACTTTCTCTGAAACAAAATCTTCATCCCGCAAGCTCTCCAGTTTCCACATCCGGCAGAACTCAATGAATCTGAAGTCATTCTCATGCTTCTTCTCCAGGTTTGCAGCCTGAATCATGATACACGAATGCAATTTGCTTGGCTTACACGATGCAAACGCCAGATAGTAAGACAATGCCTTCCTGATCTCTCTTGAAGATAATTTACTCTCGTTATTCTTCAGATAGCGATAGATTGTCCACCCACAGGGTTCCTCAAAATATGATGGTACCTCTTTTGCTTCAAATAGAGGCAAAAGGGTTTGATACGCTTCATCGTATTTCTGCTCCTTACCCAACTGATAGGATTTGGCTACATCGGGAGCAATTGCTTTGATGTGTTCCTGCGAGTTGATATCCATTTAATCCTGATATTGAGACAAATGTGCTTTAAGACGATTCTTAATCTCATCCCTGATTGACTCAGGTGAGAGTACAACGAGATTGCCACCAAAAGAGCACAACTCCCTAATAAGTTCGAAATTGGGAATACAGTCGATGCTGAAGAAAAGACCTCCGTCCAGTTGGGGATATTGTTCATGCAATTGGTTCTCTTTCTCTCCTTTATAAGGAGTATAGCTTTCATGAATAGGCTTGGTATTTACATACCCTTTAGAGGCATCGTTTACCCAACATACAATATGTTCGACCTGTCGGTCTTCGTATAACGTAACACCAACGATATCTTCGAATCGGTCATAAATGTCATCCGGACATTCTGTATATTTTTTCTCTGGAAGAGGTTCTACTTTATCTATCCTATCAAGGGCAAAGTTAAGTATCTTTTGATCAGTATCTGCAGCACCGAGCAAGAACCATCTGTCATTGTATTGTTTCAGCAGATAGGGATGGAAATCAATACTGCGTATAGTATTATCATTAAAGGTATGATACGAAAGACGTATAACTACCTCGTTAGAAATATTATCAAACAGAGTGCCAAGCAGATTTGAATTCTGTAAATACGGATTATTACTGAAACTAATAATCTGTCGGCGTTCCTCTATGCCAAGTCCTATTTTAAAATCATCTAGCCACTTAAAGTTTTCTAACCCGTCAAACTGCCCTATGGTACTCAAGACCTCTCTAAGCAGGTTGCGCTCTTCGCAACTCATCTCTTGTGTGAATATTGAGAATGACCTATTCCAATAAAAAATACGATTCTTACCATTCTTCTTCTCATGTTCGATAGGAGCACTAAACAGACCTTGCATATTTAATAAGTCCTTTTCTATACAACGCTGAGTAACCCTTTCAAAACCGTCATCTTCAAGTTTGTCATTCACTTTCTCCGTCAGGTCATGAATGCTATAGTAATGATGGTGGTCGGACAGTAATCTGTCTAAGTACTTGTATCTAATTAATGCATTCTTATTTGTAGGCATAACTTCTAAATTTTGGTGCAAAGATAAATTGCTCTAGCGAACTCTTTGTTCGTTATTGGTAATTTTGTTGCAAATATAGCAAATAATAACGAGAATGATGCAAAGTAACAAAAAAAAACACTTTCACAAGGCTTGTTATTGTTTTTTTGTTGGATTGGAAAAGTATAAATCGTAATTTTGCAACAACAAAGTATAAACAACTAAAAACATCAAGATTATGAAAAAGGTAATGATGACATTGATGGCTGTCCTCTTCGCCATCGCAGCAAACGCTCAGTACAGCACCAACTATTACAATCGGTATGGTGGAAGTATCGGTTCTTCTACAACTCGTTCTAACTACAATGGTGGAACTACTACAGACTATTATGACCGATATGGGGGTAGCACTGGTAGCGCAACAACACGTTCTAACTACGGTGGAGGTACAACCACGAACTACTACGATCAGTATGGTGGCAGTACGGGCAGCGCAACCACACGCTCCAACTATGGTGGAGGTACGACCACGAACTACTACGACCAGTATGGTGGCAGCACGGGCAGCGCAACCACACGCTCCAACTATGGTGGCGGCACAACCACGAACTACTATGATCAGTATGGTGGCAGCATCGGTTCGTCAACTACCAAACAGAATTATGGTGGTGGAACCACTACGACCTACTATGACCAATATGGCGGTTACCTCGGTTCTAGTACCAATAGGTGAGAATGTGACAGGTCACAGGTACCTGTCACAAAAGTTTTTCACTACAAGCTCTCTCGGTAAAGTGATTACTTTTAGGCGCTCATACCATATCCTAGACGACCCAACAACATGCTTTTTGGTATGTCCACTGATGATATAGTAACTTGCCGTGTATTCGTCCATTATGTCCTGGAACACTTTCTTTATACGAGAACATTTCTCGTTAATGGCATTGTCTAACGGGTTGACGAGATGGTCAACGCTCTCCTCTATCTTGTGTTTGTCCATATTACGGGCAGTAGCAAGATAATAGCGAAGTAACTCCTCACGATAGTCGACAAGATGTTTGAACTCTATTCCCTCCGGATGTGACAAGAATAAAAGATAAACTGCCTTGTGAACTGGCTGCAACTCTATCTCCTTGTTTTGATAGTCTGCCAATATGAAGCGGTAGTTCTCGGTAATAACCAAACGACTTAAACGAGTCTTTGCTGCCTCTAATTTCAGTTCCTCCAACATGGACGCACCAATAGACTTCAACAACAAGTCATTTCGACCCATTGTATTCAGTTGGCTGGCGAGTCTTTTGATTTCAGCAGCCATTTCCTCTGGTGTCATCACTTTCTCGCTCATCCACTATATCTCGTCTTGCGCCAGTAAATTCAATTGTCTGTTGAGCCAACTCTTCATTCTGCTGACTACAGATTTAGGCGCTTCTTCAACAACAGGTTCCTGAGCAGGTTCTGGTTCAGCAACAGGTTCTACAATGAAAGGCGGTTCTTCTTGCGGTTCTTTTTTAGGTGGTTCTACAGCCTGTTCCTCCTTTGACTTCAATGGCTTGTATAATTCCTTTATCAACTTTTCATAATACTCATCATCCGTATTTACATGAGGTTTAGGAATTGACTCTTCCTCGTCATTCATATCTGTAGCGAGAATAATCACCTTTGCGTCATCTCCTAAAGAATCATCTGTTGACGTACCCCATATCACTTCCACATCCGGATCCAATTGATCGAAGAAATCATCCACCTCTTGCATTTCCGGTATCAAAATTGGATTTTCCTCACTGGCATATATATTGAACAGGATACGTTTTGCCCTACTGATATCATTACCATGAAGCAGCGGAGAGTCCAGGGCGTCAATGATGGCACGCTCCACTCGATGGTCACCCTTTGCCCTTCCTATAGCCATGATAGCACCGCCACCATTACGCATCGTCGTCTCCACATCACGGAAGTCAAGGTTTATATTTCCCTCTGAACTGATAGTAATCAACTCCGAAATACCCTTTACAGCATTCTTCAATACATTATCTGCCTCTGCCAACGCATTCTTCAAAGATATATTCGTGTCGGAATAAATATCACATAGCCTCTCGTTATTCACTATCAGCAGGGCATCAACATTTTGACGCAACTCATCAACACCCTTCAGCGCTTTGATAATCTTACGACGATGCTCAAAATAGAAAGGTATTGTCACCACCCCGATGGTCAGCAATCCCTTCTCCTTCGCCACACGGGCAATGACTGGAGCCGCCCCCGTGCCTGTACCACCACCCATCGTAGCAGTCACAAATACCATTTTAGTATGATCGTCCAGCAGGTGCTCTATCGTATCGATACTGCTTTCTGCCTCTGCCCTACCCACTTCAGGACGTGCACCGGCTCCCAAGCCCTCGCCTAACAATATCTTAACAGGCACTGGAGAGTTCTTCAGCGAGGCACTATCAGTATTACATACTGCGAAAGAAACACCCTGCACACCCTCGTTATACATATTACGCACGGCATTGCAGCCTCCACCACCCACACCAATCACTTTGATGATGTTCTGCATCTGGTCAACGACAGGAGCTTCAAATTCCAACAAAGCCATATTATTCTCTTCTCTTCCCATTGTGATTCATCTGTTTTGCTTGCAAAGATAACAAACTTTTGCGACAATAACAAATCTTCACAAGGCTTGTGAACCATGTGAAAAGACAATTAAGTCTAAAAAATGTGGGTATTAATGGTAGCAAAATTTCTTTATTCCCAACACTCGAGATCCTGCTCGATTTCGGGAATTTGGGAACGATGGAAGGTGGGACTCTTGATGCCTTGCTTCTTCTGGCTGGTGTAGTCGTCGAGCAGACGGAAGACGTATTTACCCAAAAGGATGATGGCTACCAGGTTGCAGGCTGTGAGCAACGCCATACAGAAATCGATGATGCTCCATACGGTATCTAACGAAAGGAGGGCACCAAACATCACCATCACGCCACCTGAGAAGAGGCGATAAATAGTAAGGGGCAGCGAACGATTGGTCATGAAACGGATGTTGGCTTCGCCATAATAATAGTTGCCTATCATACTGGAATAAGCGAACAGCAGGATGGCGATGGCTATGAATATCGGGCCAAGAGGACCTATCTGGCTTTCAAGGGCTGCCTGGGTGAGCATGATGCCATTGAGCTGAGGATGCTCGTAGAAACCACTGATAAGGATGATGAAAGCCGTGCAGGAGCAGACGACGAGGGTATCGGTGAATACGCCCAAAGCCTGAATGAAACCTTGTTTGACGGGATGCGATACCGTTGCCGTTGCTGCGGCATTAGGGGCACTACCCTCGCCTGCCTCATTGGAGAACAAACCACGCTTGACACCACTCATAATGGCTGCGCCAACAGTACCTCCGACAGCTTGTTCTAATCCGAAAGCGCTATCGATGATGACCTTGAAGACGTGGGGCACCAGCTGGATGTTCATGATGATGATAACAATGGCGAGTATGAGATAACCCAGCGCCATGAACGGTACTAAGATGGCACTGACTCTGGCTATGCGATGAATACCACCAAACACCACAAAGAGGGTGAGTGACATGAGTATGATGCCAACAACGATGGGATGCCAACCAAAGGCTCCCTCCATGGCTCCACAGATGGTATTGGTTTGTACAGAATTGTTGGCCAGTCCGAAAGTGACGGAAATCAGAATAGCAAAGAGTACTGCCATCCAACGGCAATGCAGTCCGCGCTGTATGTAATAGGCTGGTCCGCCGATGAACGATTCGCGATGATGGAGTTTATACAACTGGCCCAGCGTAGATTCTACGAAAGCCGTGGCAGCACCAAAAAGGGCCATGACCCACATCCAGAAGACGGCACCGGGACCACCCACCACAATAGCGGTAGCCACACCTGCCAAATTACCTGTTCCGATACGGGAGGCCAGCGAAACAGTGAATGCCTGAAAGGAAGAGATGTGTCGCTCTTGTCCTTTAACCTTGACGGGAGAATCATTGAGCAAGCGCAACATTTCGCCCAACATACGGAATTGGACGAAACGCATTCTGACGGTGAACCATACCCCACAGCCTACCAAGACTGCTATAATAACATAGCCCCAAAGTAAGTCGTTGACTTGATTGATGATGTCTATCATAGACCACGCGCTTTCCAAATACGTTCCTTGGCTTCGTTGATTTTCTGGAATTTCTTCTCGGCTGCCTTGCGGATATCTTCGCCCAGTGCAGCCACCTTGTCTGGATGATGCTCGAGGGCGAGTTTGCGATAGGCTTTCTTCACCTCGTCATCGGTGGCATTAGGTGACACGCCCAACACTTGATAGGCTGATGCCAAATCGTCCTTGCCAAGTCCCATCATCGAGTCGACCTCATCAACCGACATCTGCATCCACTGCGCACACTCCTTCAGAGCCGTAATCTCACTCTGAGGTAAGGAGCCGTCGGCCTGTGCTATCATCACCAGGAAGTTGAGCAGCTGGAGGCGCTGGGAATAGTCCATGTTGCGAGCTATCTGCATACAGCAGTCTGCTACCGTACGCTTAAAAGAGGAAGCCCCTACCCGTTTCTGTTCGTCAAACAGTTTGCGAAGAATGCCGTCGCCCTCCTGTGATGCCTGAGGACCAAAGTTCTGGCGAAGCATATTACGTACGAACTCCATTTCAGAGTGCATCACTCTGCCATCAGCCTTGATGATATAAGATGCCAATACCAACAGCGAGAACAGGAAACTATTGCGCTGACCGTAGTCGGTGTACTGACGGCGCTGCTGATATTGATGAGCTGTTTGCTGTCGTCCAAACGGGTCTTCAAATGTTCCTTGTGTTTCAGGCGTGTTCACACCGTCCATCATGGCATCGAACACCTTGCCCAACACGATGCCGGCAAGCGCTCCTAACGGACCTGCCGTCATCCAACCCAAAAATCCTCCTATCCAAGCTCCAAATGCCATATCTCAACTTTAAGTTTCAAGTTTCAAGTTTCAAGTTTCAGATTTCAATTCTTCAATTCTTCAACTCTCAACTAATACTCATGCCACCATGCCGACTCGTTCTGCTCTTCGCGCTCCAAGTCATCGATGAGGCACTCAGCCATCTTCAATACCACTTCCTGCGGTATCAGGAATCGCTGGTCATCACTATGCGGATTGATAGATGCCAGGAAATGGGGCACCTCACTTTTATAGACCTCCTTCATGTGAAGATTGTCGCCATTGACGCCCGAACAACTGTAAGTGATATTAGCCAGACGGTCGCATAGCTTGACGAAGGGAGCATACGGGGTTTCACGAATACCCTTATAGTATTTCTCGCCAGCCCGTTCAGCACGCGTGCGTCCTTTATCATTAGTCAGCGCATAGACTATCTCCGTAGCCATCAGAGCCTGTTCTTCGGTCATCATACTTCGCGACTCTTTCATCACGTCGTTATAGGTCAATCGGGCATCCTCGATGCTGTCGTGATAGTAGCCACCGAAAAAGAGGGGCAGCAAATCGTTCTCACAGGCCAATACCAGATGGCCAAAGTCGCGAATACCGTTGACCACCATATCCAGATGATATCCGTATGGCAGATTGTCGCCATAAGTCTGATTTACACTGCGATGCAGCTCATGAGCCGACTCTCTGATGTGTTCTATCTGGGAGGCATATTTCTCCATCAATGCCTCATATTCAGCTCTTGTCATGGTGTTCTTATCTTATTTTGCAGGCAAAGGTAATAAAAAACAAGAGAAATGCAAAAGGAAAACGAAAATTCTTTTAATAAAGCCAAAGATGCGATTGCATATCCACACGCCCATTGGCTTTGAATTTGACACCTTCTTCCTCTAACAACTGGCGCTGTTTGCTCCACCCTGGAGCCGTGCGCCCCACGGCATTCACAACTCTATGGCAGGGCAGCACAACAGCGCCAGGTGTATAACGTAATGTACGTCCCACCATTCTGGCATGGCTGGGCCATCCCGCCAGAGTAGCTATATGCCCGTAGGTTGTCACCTTCCCCTTCGGTATCTGCGCCACAATATTCAGCACGTCATCACGAAACGCCCGTGCCTGTTCCACATTCATCTTATCGGGATAGTCCTTCATAACTCTTACTTATACAACCATGCATACATGATTTTTGTAATGATACTGCAAAGATAATGCTAAACTTCGGTATAACAAAAAGAAAGATTACTAAAAATGTGTTAGGAACAATACCTTCCTCTACTAAAAAGATTTAATTTAGTCTTATTTTATTTTACAATAAAACTTTATAACGTTTCAGGCAGAACGGGGTTTCTGGAAAAACTATACTTTTGCAGGCAAAACAGAAAAGACTGCATAGATGAAACGATTCAATTCAACATTGCTATTGTTGACATGGGTGATGATGACTCATGCTCAGCGAACCTGTGTGGTTGCAGATATGGAGAGCAGAAAACCTATTAAAAACGTATTAATTATGACTGATACTCACCACGCTGCTCGGACAAATCTCTATGGGTATTTTGCAATGCAGTATGCTTTCGACAGCGCTACTGTCAGTCATCCTTCTTTTCACAGTACTAAAGTAAAGCGCACTGCCCTACCCGACACCATTTTCCTATTAAAGAAAATGAACCTCTTACATGAGGTTACCATCTATGGTGTTGATAAGCAGAAACATTCATTGGCTTTTCACCAGAAAGCTGCCCAAAATGCCGCTGCTGGCGCTCCACAACCTTCATCTGGAACGGTAATCGCGACTTTCGACTTTGCCGACATGATAGATCGAAGGAAAAGACACGACAGGAAAGTTTTGAAGAAAATAGAGAAGATTTTCAAGGAAATGGATGCTATGGATGACCCGCTGTATATTCCTCCCAAGGAAAAAATGAATAAGGAGTAACAACGCATTTTCCATTAAAAAGAATTAAATTAGGCATACTATATTTTGTATTTCGGTCGATTTATACTATCTTTGGCTTCACTAAACATATTATCAATTGAACCATGATGAGAAGAAACGTTTTGGCGGTATTGCTGTGTATGATCACAATGGCAATAAGTGGTAGTCCTGTAGAGTGGCAGGCTGGTGGAACTGTAGTGACGGTGGAATTCTACACGCCCCAAACCGTAAGGGTGGTGAAAGCACCTGTGGGTCACCCCTATCAAAAGGAGGGACTCGTGGTGATTGCCAAGCCCGAGGACGTAAAAGTGACTCACCACGGCAACAGCGTGAGCAGTGATGTGCTCACCGTCAAGATAGACCCCAAAACGGGAGTACTTACCTTTGCAACAAAGGGCAAGACACTGCTTCGCGAGAGAAGTGCAGCCACCTTCGAGCCTCGAACAGAGGGTCCTGACAAGGGGAAATTCAGGGTGACGCAGACCTTCACCCTTGACAAGGATGAAGCCATCTACGGACTGGGCACTATCCAGAACGGCAAGATGAACCGTCGTGGCGAACACAAACTGATGGAGCAGTCGAACCTGGAGGACTTCCAGAACGTGCTGCAATCCATCAAGGGATGGGGCATCTATTGGGACAACTATTCGCGCACTCAGTTTGACGACGATGCCAAGGAGGGTATGTCGTTCTCGTCGGAGGTGGGCGATTGCACGGACTACTACTTCACCTACGGAGGCTCTGCCGACGGTGTGATAGCCGAGATAAGACATCTGACGGGCGACGTGCCGATGTTCCCACTCTGGACGTATGGATTCTGGCAGTGTAAGGAGCGCTATAAGAGTGCTGCCGAACTGATAGGTGTGGTGGATAAGTATCGTGAACTGCAAGTGCCTTTGGACGGCATCGTACAAGACTGGCAGTACTGGGGTTCGAACTATCTGTGGAACGCGATGGATTTCCTGACGGAAGAATATGCCAACGGCGAACAGATGATAAGCGACGTACACCAGCGTCACGCCCACTTCATGATCAGTATATGGGCCAGTTTCGGACCCAAGACAAAAGCCTATCGCCAACTCCATGAAAAGGGGTTGCTCTTCGATTTTGACACGTGGCCTCAAAGCGGACTCACCTTCTGGCCCCCACGACTGGACTATCCATCGGGAGTGCGGGTGTATGATGCTTTCTCGAAGGATGCACGCGACATTTATTGGCAGAACCTGAAGACGCTATTGGACAAGGGTACTGACGCTTGGTGGATGGACTCGACCGACCCTGATTTCTTCAATCCTACGGAGGCTAACTACGACCATAAGGCTGGCAAGAACGGCACTTGGCGCTCACTGCGCAATGCATTCCCGCTGGAGACGGTGAAGGGTGTATATCTGAACCAGCGAGCTGTCAAAAGCCAACTGCCTGAGAAGCGTGTCTTCATCATGACACGTTCGGCCTTTGCCGGTCAGCAGCACTATGGTTCAGGACTGTGGAGCGGCGATGTGGCATCGTCATGGGACATGCTGCGCAAGCAGGTGCCTGCCGGACTGAGCTACTCGCTGACGGGCTGTCCGAACTTCAACACGGACATCGGCGGTTTCTTCTGTGGTTCATATAACACAAAGGGCAGTGGCAGTGCTCCACAGAATCCACAATTCCAGGAACTGTATGTACGATGGATGCAGTACGGACTGTTTTGCCCCGTTTTCCGTAGTCACGGTGCCGATGCGCCTCGCGAGATATGGCAATTCGGCAAGAAAGGCGAACCCATCTATGACATCATTGAACAGACCATACGGCTACGCTACAGACTGATACCTTATCTATACAGTATTGCATGGCAAGTGACCAGTAATAACGAGAGCTATCTGCGTCCGCTGTTCAGCGACTTCGCTTCCGACCGCCACGTGTGGGAGATGACTGACGAGTTTATGCTGGGACGCAACATTCTTGCCGCTCCTATCCTCGACCCGCAATACACGGAGGAACAAATCGTCAAAGAGGATGCTATGACGGGGTGGGATAAGAAAGAGGTGAAAAGTGATAAGGCGGAAGTAAAAAACATCCAGTGGAATGAGCCGAAGACAGCCACGAAATATCTGCCGAAGGGAGCACTATGGTACGACTTCTGGACAGGTCAGTCTTATCGAGGCGGACAGACAGTGACACTGACAACGCATCTGAGCCGAGTACCTATGTTCGTACGTGCTGGCAGCATTCTGCCACTGGGACAGGAAATGCAATACACGGGTGAGAAAGCGTGGGACCAGCTGGAAATTCGCGTCTATCCTGGTGCCGACGGTGACTTCACACTTTACGAGGACGAAGGTGACGGATATAACTACGAACGGGGCATCTACACCACTCTCTCCTTCCATTGGGACGACCATCAGCGCACGCTGACCATCGGTCAACGGAAAGGACAATACCCAGGCATGATTACCAATAGAAAATTCACCGTCGTGCTGCCTGACGGCACACCACAAACGGTGAACTATAGCGGAACAGAAGTGAAGGTTCAGCTGTAATCAAACTGCCGACGGGCTATTGCTTAATCTCTATGTCGCGCTTCACGTTGTTGCGTATCTTGGTGAGATAGGCCTTCATGCCCTTGGCATCCTTCTGGTCGATGATTTCCAAGAGTTCTTTCAACTCGGTGCGAATCTGGCTGACCTGATCGTGAGTATAGGGGTTGAACAGGATTTCCTGCAACAGATAGTCGTCCTCATTGAGCACGCCCTTGGCTATCTTCATGTGGCGCTTGAAGGTGGTGCCTGGTGCGTCCTGATGCTTCATGACAGCCGCAAAGACGAAGGTCGATACAAATGGAATACTCAATGAGTAAGCCACCGTCTTATCGTGCTCCTCGAAGGTGTATTCGTAGATATTGAGGTCGAGTTTCTGATAGAGGTCCTTGAAGAAGATACGCCCCATATAGTCGCCCTCGCTGATGATGATGGCGTTCTCTTCGGACAGCTGTTGCAGATTGGCAAACGTAGGACCGAACATGGGGTGCGTCGATACATAAGGATGACCAGCCTCCTCGTAGAACTCCTTCAGATTGGTCTTCACACTGGAGATGTCGCTGATGATGCAGTCCTGACGCAAATAGGGCATCACCTCCTTGAAGGCAGGAATGGTGTATTTTACTGTGACGGCATTGATGACCAAATCGGGATTGAACTGGCGTATCTCGTCCAACTCAGTGAAACGCTGACAGTTGTAGGTAAACCGCATCCGCTTAGGGTCTTTCTCGTAAACGGCTACCTCGTGGTCGAAACTCAGCAGGTCGATGAAGAAACTACCCATCTTGCCTGCACCAAGAACTAATATTTTCATAGAATTGAAGAGTTTAAAAATTGAAGAATTGAAGTTTTTGAGAGCCGCGTGGACTTCAATCCTTCAATTCTTCAATCTTTCAATTTTTACTTGTTAATGATTTCCATTTGCTGACGGACACTTTCTTCGTGAATGCTCTCGAAAACATGAGCCACGAACTCAGGACCCATTCCAAGGAGCGAGCCCTGCGCACCACGCTTGTCGAGAATCTCGTTGTAACGCGATGTCTGAAGTACTGTCATATTATGTTCTTTCTTATACTGACCAATCTCACGACAAACACGCATACGCTTGGCGAGTAAGTCCATCAGTTGGTTGTCCAATTCGTCAATCTGCTTACGCAAGGTGGTGATTCCCTCCGTCGATGTGTTTTCATCACGAATGACGAGCAGCGACAGGATATAGTCGAGCACATCGGGTGTCACCTGTTGCTTGGCGTCACTCCACGCCTTGTCGGGGTCGCAATGACTCTCTACAATCAGTCCGTCGAAGCCCAGGTCCATAGCCTGCTGACAAAGGGGAGCTATCAGCTCTCTCCTACCCCCGATATGCGAGGGGTCGTTGATGATGGGCAGCTCTGGAATACGACGATGCAACTCGATGGGAATCTGCCACATGGGCATATTACGGTATATCTTCTTATCGTAACTGGAGAAACCGCGATGGATGGCAGCCAGACGCTTCACGCCTGCTTGGTTCAGACGCTCCAGGGCACCAATCCACAACTCCAAGTCGGGGTTGACGGGATTCTTCACGAAAACAGGTACATCGACGCCCTTCAGCGAATCTGCCAATGCCTGCATAGCAAAGGGGTTGGCTGAGGTACGGGCACCAATCCACAGGATGTCGATGCCATACTTCAGACAGAGTTCCACATGCTCAGGAGTAGCCACCTCGGTAGCTACGAGCATCTTGGTTTCCTGCTTGACCTGCTTGAGCCAAACGAGAGCCGGTTCACCGTGCCCCTCGAAGCCTCCTGGTTTGGTGCGTGGTTTCCACACTCCGGCACGGAAGTTGTGGCATCCAAACATAGCCAGTTGCTTGGCTGTTGTCATCACTTGCTCCTCACTCTCAGCACTGCAGGGTCCTGCAATGACGAAGGGGCGTTCGTTGTCACTGGGTAACTTAAGGGGTTCTAAGTCTAATTCCATAACTTTGAAAATTGAAGAATTGAAGAATTGAAGAATTGAAATTCCTCAAATCAACTATTCTGTTATTCTTTTGTTTTCTTTATTGTGTTAACTAATGTTCCTTTAATTCTTCGAAGCGCAGCTTCGAGTTTCTCTTCTTTGGCACAGAGGGAGATGCGGATATAGCGCTCACCATTCGAGCCGAAAATGAAGCCTGGGGTGATGAATACACGAGCCTCGTGGAGCACACGCTCCGTCAGGTCTTCCACTTGCACAATGCTATCGGGTATCTTGCCCCAAAGGAACATACCGACCTGCTGCTTGTCGTAGGTGCATCCCAACACATCCATAATCTGTTCGGCATACTGACGGCGACGGCGATAGGTCTCAATGTTTGCCTCACGATGCCACTCGTCGCTGTTGTCGTAAGCCTCGGCAGCTGCCAACTGGATGCCACGGAAGGTGCCACTCTCGATATTCGACTGTACCTTCAGAATCCAAGAGATAAACTCGGCATTGGTGGCACAGAGACCGACACGCCAACCTGGCATATTGTGCGATTTCGACATTGAATTGAACTCGATGCAACAATCTTTGGCTCCTGGTATCTGCAGGATGGAGAGATGCTCCTCGTTGAGAATGAAGGAGTAAGGATTGTCGTTGACCACGACCAAATCGTGGTCAACAGCGAAGCGCACCAGTCGCTCGTAGGTCTCACGACGGGCATTGCCGCCCGTAGGCATATTGGGATAGTTGGTCCACATGAGTTTGACACGCGAGAGGTCCATCTGCTCCAACTCGTCGAAATCGGGTTGCCAACCGTTGTCTTCACGGAGGTTATAATTCACAATCTTGGCACCCAGAATCTTCGAGAGCGATGTATATGTGGGATATCCAGGATTAGGCACCAGCACCTCGTCGCCAGGATTGACAAAGGCAAGGGTGACGTGCAGGATGCCCTCCTTGGAACCTATCAGGGGCAGGAGCTCAGTCTTGGCATCCAAATCGACATCATACCAACGCTTATAGAAACGGGCCATCGCCTCGCGCAACTCGGGGGTTCCCATAGTGGGCTGATAGCCGTGAGCACTGGGCTGATGAGCTACCTCACATAATTTCTCGATGGTCTTTTCCGAAGGGGGCATATCAGGACTGCCTATGGCAAGACTGATGATGTCCTTGCCTTCGGCATTCAACTGGGCTACCTCCTTCAGTTTACGACTGAAGTAGTATTCGCTGACTGACGATAGTCTTTCTGCTGGTTTAATTGGTTTGTTTGCCATCTTTGTATTCTCCTAATATCTTAAAGTCTTTGGTCAAAGGGATAATTGCATCAATCGACTGGCGATAGCGAGTCAGGTCGTCGAACATCAGATCGACATAGAACAGGTATTCCCATTCGCGCCCGATGATGGGCAATGACTGTATCTTGGTGAGATTGATTTTATAGAACGAGAGAATCGCCAGCACATGACTCAGACTGCCCTCCTCGTGAGGCAAAGAGAAGACGATGCTCGACTTATTGGCCTCGGTCAACGGACGGAGCATATCGGCCTTGTTGGGATTGCTGACCACGAGGAAGCGGGTGAAGTTGTGCTTATTGTCCTCGATATGATTCTCGAGCACCTTCAACCCATACTGGCGAGCTGCATCAGCATGACAGATAGCTGCCCACCCTTTGTGCTGTCCCTCGGCTATCATCTTGGCACTGCCTGCCGTATCTTCTGCCTCTACATGCTTCATATTGGGATGCTGAGCCAGGAACTCACGACACTGCATCAGGGCAACGGGATGGGAATGAATTTCAGTAATGGTGCTCCAATCATCATCCGGCAGACAACAGATGCAATGCGAGATGTGCAACTTATGCTCGCCTACGATAGTGGTTCCTGAATCGCGCAGGAGTTCGTAGTTATGCAGCAATGAACCGGCAATGGTGTTCTCGATGGCGAGCATACCAATGGCAGTGGGGTCCTGTTTCATGTTCTGGAACACCTCCTCGAAGGTGGCGCAACAGATGAGCTGTATCTGTTCACCCTCGAAATACAGGTGTGCTGCAATATCGTGGAACGATCCTATCAGTCCTTGTATGGCTATTCTCTTCATATTTGTTTATTTTCTATTTAAATGGAAGCCCCGTCTCACATTTGTGAAGCGGGGCCTTATTTTATTTTTCTATTCTCATTTTGTAAGAGCTTACATACGGCTTACCGCTTCACAGGTTGCTGTAAAGTAAAAATAATAACCGTAAAAGTAAGCGTTTCTGTTCAACATTGTCACTACGTTTTTGTTTGTTGAGTGCAAAATTATATCTTTTTCCTTAATTACGCAAACAATTTGACAGAAATTTTTTATTTTGACGCAAAATATGTAACTTTGCACCCGTTATGGAGAAAAAGACTTTTGCCGTATTAGGCATGATGTGTGCCGGCTGTGCAGCCAATGTGGAACGCCGTCTCAACCAGACAGAAGGTGTCCAGTCGGCCTCCGTTAATCTGCCTGCCCGTACAGCACTGATAGATTACGACGAAACAGTGACATCACCAGAGCAGATGAAAGAGTCGCTCTCGGCGATAGGCTACGACTTGGTGATTGAGGAAGACCGCAATGTGGAAGCTATTGAGCGACGTGCCTACACCGGTCTGATGATGAAGGTGGTGGCATCATGGGTCATAGCTGCTGTGGTCATGGCCATCTCTATGGGATGGATTAATATAGGTACGCGCGATATAGCCAATCAGTCGATGCTGATTCTCGCTCTGCTGAACATTCTCTATCCAGGCCGACAGTTCTATGTGAATACGGTTCGCCAACTGATGCACGCTTCAGCCAATATGGACACACTGGTAGCACTTTCAACAGGCATCTCGTTCCTTTTCAGCACCTTCAACACGTTCTGGGGGGAATCATACTGGGGAGCACAAGGCATAGAATGGCATACCTACTTCGATGCCTCGGTGATGATTATCACCTTCGTACTGACGGGCCGACTGATGGAGGAACGTGCCAAGCATAGTACAGCCTCAGCTATTCGCGACTTGATGAGTCTGACGCCCAAGACTGCCCGATTGGTGGTGGAAGGCTCTACCGTAGACGCCCCTATCTCTGCCTTGCAGCCTGGCGATACCATCGAAGTGCGAGCCGGAGAGAAGATTCCAGTTGATGCCACTGTTGTAGGCGATTCCGTCGCCTACATCGACGAATCGATGATGACAGGCGAATCGGTGGCTGTAGAGAAAAAGACGGGCGACAAGGTGCTGGCAGGTACTATCGTCAAAGAAGGAATGCTGCGTTTCAAAGCCGAGGAAATCGGACAGAAGACAGTTCTTGCCAATATGATACGCATGGTGCAGGAGGCTCAAGGTTCGAAGGCGCCCGTACAACGGATAGTCGATAAGATAGCCCTGATTTTCGTACCAGCCGTAGGAGGCATTGCCTTGCTGACATTCCTGGCGTGGTATCTCATCGGTGGTCAGACATATCTGCCTCAAGCTATTCTATCGGCTGTCAGCGTACTGGTGATTGCCTGTCCCTGCGCTATGGGACTGGCTACGCCTACTGCCCTGATGGTGGGTATTGGCAAGGCTGCCGAAAAAAATATCCTGATCAAAGACGCCACCGCACTGGAAGAAATACGCAAGGTGGATGCGATGGTCATCGACAAGACAGGAACACTCACCCAACCTATAGCCTCCCCTCAACAGGGGAGGTTGGAGGGGTCTGAGACCCTCAAGCCCCATGCCCGTGAAGCGATGCAACAGCTACAGCAAATGGGCATCGAGGTGTATATGATGAGTGGCGACAAGGAAGAGCGCGCCAAGGAAATAGCCCACGAGGCTGGTATTGAGCACTACCGTTCGGAAGTATTGCCACAAGACAAAGAAAACTTGGTGCGCGATTTGCAGACGCAAGGCAAGCAAGTAGCGATGGTGGGCGATGGTATCAATGACTCGCAGGCACTGGCGCGTGCCGATGTCAGTATTGCGATGGGCAAAGGCACAGATGTGGCGATGGATGTGGCTCAGGTGACCCTGATGGGTTCCGACCTGCGTCGTATTCCTGAGACTATTGCACTATCCAAACAAACAGTGAATATGATTCACCAAAACCTGTTCTGGGCTTTCATCTATAACATCATCTGTATTCCTTTGGCAGCAGGTCTGCCCTACCTCTTTGGAATGCAATGGCAAATAACCCCCATGTGGGCTTCGGCACTGATGGCATTCTCGAGCGTCAGTGTGGTATTGAATAGCCTGAGGTTAAAATTGAAAAATTGAAGAATTGAAAAATTGAAGTAATCGTCGCAAGACGCTTTTACAAAGCGAAGCGACTAAAAGAATTGAAGAATTGAAGATATGGAACGAAAAGAGATTACTTTCGACTCCTTTGTGAGAGGTGCATTGGTCGTAGTCGGTGCTGTGTGTGCCTATCTGTTGCTCGACCGTCTGAGTGGTGTCCTGTTACCGTTTTTCTTGGCATGGCTCATTGCCTATATGCTGTTCCCGCTGGTGAAATTCTATCAGTACAAGTGCAAGATGCACTATCGCGTGGTAGCTGTGCTGGCTGCTATTATTACGGTGACATTGGTGTTGACGGGAGTTTTCTGGGTGATGATACCGCCCATCATCGAAGAATCGATGCGCGTCAAGGACTTGTTGATAGCGTATATCACAGACGGTGTAAACTTGAAAAATATTCCTGACCAGATAGAAGACTTCTTACGCGAACATCTGTCGGCTGACGACATCAAGGCGCTGGTGACGCATGAAGGATTTATCAGCACCATCAAGGAAACTACCCCCAAAATATGGAACGTACTGATGAGTTCTTTCAGTGCCTTGTCAGGACTGGTTTCCTTTGTGATGGTACTCATCTACACGCTCTTCATCCTCATCGACTATGAGAAGTTCACGCAGGGCTGGCCTGAGCTTTTGCCCTATCGTTACCGCCATTCGGTGGTGAAACTGGTTGCCGACGTCGAAGAAGGTATGAACAAATACTTCCGCGGACAGGGCATTGTAGCTTTCTGCGTTGGTATTCTGTTCAGCATCGGTTTTCTGATTATCGACTTCCCGATGGCTGTGGGCTTGGGTATGTTTATCGGATTGCTGAATATGGTTCCCTATCTGCAGCTCATTGGTTTCATACCAGCCATTATACTTGCTATCGTCAAGGCCGCTGATACGGGACAGAGTTTCTGGTTGATTATGTTCCTGGTGGTACTTGTGTTCTGTGTCGTACAATTGATTCAGGACACCATTCTCACCCCCAAGATTATGGGAAAGGTAATGGGGCTCAATGCAGCCATCATCCTGCTGTCACTCTCCATCTGGGGCTCACTACTCGGAATACTGGGCATGATTATCGCTCTGCCCATGACGACACTGTTACTTACCTACTATCAACGGTATATCAATAAGCGCGAACATGTGCTACAAGAAAAAAAGGAAAGCGATTAGCTTTCCTTTATTTCTTTTTCTTTGTCGTTATCTTGATGGTCTTGGTGGTTTTGGGTGTGCTGGTTTTACTTGATTTACTTGATTTAAGTGATGTACCAGTTCCACCTTTATAATACTGCTTGGCCTCGGGCAACCATTCCCGAATCTGCTTGATACGCGTGGCGTCAGTGGGGTGATCGCTGAAGATTGAAGAAGAACCACCACCTGTGGCCTGCGACATGCGTTGCCAGAAATCGACGGCTACTTCCGGGTCATAGCCTGCCATAGCAGCAAAGATGAGTCCCATGTGGTCGGCCTCACTCTCCTGTTTACGGGAGAATCCTGACGACCATGCCTGTGCACCGACACCCAGTACCTGTGCACCTAACTGGGTCAACCCTGTGCTGGCACCAGCACCCTGAGCCACCGCTCCCAATATCTGCATGCCATACTGCTGTTTGTAGGCATTACTCAATCGTTCTGCCGAGTGCTTGGCTACGGCATGTGCAATCTCATGACCCAGTACGATGGCCAGCGATGCCTCGTCTTTGGTAACGGGCAGAATACCTTCATAAACCACTATCTTACCTCCAGGCATACAGAAAGCATTCACCTGCTTGTCTTGCACGAGGTTGAACTCCCACTTATACTGCGATACCTCTGTACCTAGTCCGTTGGCGTTCAGATAGCTGACTACGGCATTGGCCAGTTTCTGCCCTACCCGCTTCACCATAGCCGTATTCTGGGCATTGGTGGAAGCCTTAGCCGACTTCATATACTCCTGATACTGCTGATTGCTCAGACTGAGCACCTGCTCGTCGCTCACTATCAAGTTCTGCTTACGTCCCGTAATGGGCACCGTTGAAGTCGTACCGCAACTGACCAGTATCGCTGCGACAACAGACATTAGAATCAATTTTACGTTCTTCATAACTTTATCGTTTTGATTATTTCCGATGACAAAGGTACAAATTTTCCGATGAAGCAGAAACAAAATCGACAGAAAATTTTCAAATTCCATGCGGCAACGTTTGGTTTTTAATTCGATTTGTGCTACCTTTGCAGTGATGAATAAAAAGACAAAACAACTACTTAAGACATGAGATTCAAGGAAGAAATCAACGAGAGCTATACGATGGCGGAAGCCATCAAGGAGGCGCAGCGCTGTCTGCACTGCAAGGTGCCACAATGTAAGAAGGGATGCCCTATCAGTAATGATATCCCCGACTGGATTCATGAGTTGAAGAAGGGTAACCTGGGAAATGCCATCAGCATCATCCGTGCCAAGAGCAACCTGCCTGCTGTCTGCGGACGTGTGTGTGCTCATGAGAAACAGTGTGAGGGCAGTTGCGTGCTGGGGAAGAAAGGTCAGCCTGTGAATATCGGAAAACTGGAACGCTTCGTTGCAGACTTCGACTCTGACAACGAGCTGACGCATGAGGATATCGCGGAGAAGACCCGTGGCAAGGTGGCGGTCATCGGTGCGGGACCTTCCGGTATCACGGTGGCTGGTGACCTGGCTCGTGAGGGCTTTACCGTGGAGATTTTTGAGATGGAGGCACAGTGTGGCGGTGTGCTACGCTATGGTATCCCGGAATACCGACTGCCCAAGGAGGTGGTGGCGCGCGAGATCCGCTATATCGAGAAGATGGGTGTGGTAATCCACCGTAACACACACGTCGGTGTCGAGATTACCGTCGACAGCCTCTTCGAACAGGGATTCGACGCTGTCTTCATCGGCACGGGACTCAGCAAGCCGAAGTCGATGGAGATTCCAATTTGGCAAAACGGTCGCTGTATCTCTGAGGGCGAGGGTGCCACGACATGCAAGGACTTGAAGCGTATCCGTCTGGCTACACACTTCCTGCGCCGTGTGGAACTGATTTCCGAGGGATTCATGCAGCGTGACGAGCTGCCTGTTGATGAGGGCGCCCGTGTCTTCGTCATCGGCTGTGGCAACACGGCAATGGATGCTTCCCGTACTGCATTGCGTATCGGAGCCTCGCAGGTGGAGATTGTCTACCACAAAGGAATTGACACCATGTCGGCACTGCATGCGGAATATGACGATGCCGTCAAGGAGGGCGTACGTTTCAATTGGTGGAGCAGTATCACGGAGATTCATGTGGACAACAACCTCGACATCACGGAGATTGTGCTGGAGACCAAGGAGCCAGACAAGGAACCTGTCCGCCAGACCCTTCCTGCCAACAATATCATCTTCGCCATCGGTGCCACACCAGCTACGAAAATCGTACGCACCACCTCTGGACTGGAGAATGATGACAAGAAATTCCTCATCACACGCGAGGTACCTTATGGAATGACCACTCGCAAGGGCGTATTTGCTGGAGGTGATGTCGTAGGCCGTCAAGCCACTGTCGTTCATGCTATGCAGGATGCCAAGCTAGTGGCACAAGGCATTGCCCAATATGTAGATGCCGTCAAACTGATGAAAATGATCAACATGGAATAAACAAAAAGCGAGGGAGCCGATTACGGTTCCCTCGCCTACCTTTTGTGTTATTAAATCAACTCTAATTTACTTCAATCCACGATTGTTCATCGTTACATTGAGCAGCATCACGTACTTCTTGTACTGATCACGGTTCAGAATGTAGTTCATGAAACCAAGATCCTTGCGGATAGCTGCATCAACGCGAGCATCGCGCTCTTCCTTGCCATACTGCGTGGCAAACATCATCTCTGAACAGAAGGTCTTGTGGATTTCAGCCACTGCCTCTACCTGGTCGTTTGCCAGATTCAAAGCCTTACTCAACTGATTGATATTTACGCTCAGATTGTAAGCCTCTGCAGAATTAACACTGTTCATGTTCTCATTCTCAGCAAATGTGAGCGTCATGCTCAACATAGCTACTACGGTTAAAAACAATCTTTTCATTTTGTTACCCTTTCTTTTTTAATTTAACACTATGCCCCTCTTTGTTGTGTTTACCTTATTATATTATATAAGGGGCTCATTACCTATTTTGTCGCTCAGTTTTATCTGATTGACGATGCAAAGGTAAGGCATTTTTCGTTACGCTCCAAATATTTTGGGTCCTGTGTGCGCAAACATGCCTTTTTCTTGATGTCAGTCAAAGAATCGCGTTTTTATGGATTTTTTATCATTTTAGCATTAAACACCCTCGTTATTTGCCTATTTCAAAATAAATTCGTAACTTCGCACCCAAATTCTATAAACTAAGACAGACAATGAGCAATACACTTAATAAATATATTGCAGTTAGCTATCGTCTCTACATTGACGGCGAGAGCGGTAAGGAGTTGGTGGAAGAGGCTACGAAAGAGAAACCATTCCACTTTATTACTGGTTTTGGTATCGCGCTGGATGCCTTCGAGAAGAATCTGATGGATAAGCAGGCGGGCGAGGAATTCAATTTCGCTCTGGCCAAAGAAGAAGCTTACGGTGACTATGAACAGTCGCACGTGATTGACGTGGATCGCGAAATTTTCACAGTTGACGGCAAATTCGACAAGGAAAACATTTATCCTGAGGCCATCGTACCCTTACAAAACGAGGACGGACAGCGTTTCTACGGCAAGATTGTTGAAGTGGGCGAAGAAAAAGTAAAGATAGACCTGAACCACCCGCTAGCTGGTGAAACACTGCACTTCGAAGGACACGTGATAGAAAACCGCGAAGCCACCAACCAGGAGATTCAAAGTCTGATAAACCATATGAGCGGTGGCTGTGGAGGAAACTGCGGTAGCTGTGGCGGAGGATGTGGTGACAAAGGAAACTGCGGTGGATGCGGTGGCTGTGGAAGTGATTGCCAATAGCTAATAGCAAAAGGTAAAAGACAATATGCGCAATACATTTGGACACATTTTCACACTGACAACATTCGGTGAAAGTCATGGGGAAGCCATTGGCGGTGTGGTCGACGGCATGCCTGCCGGCATTGCTATCGACGTGGATTTTATCCAAAATGAACTGAATCGCCGACGTCCAGGGCAAAGCACAATTACTACAAGCCGACAAGAGGGTGACCAGGTGGAACTGCTGAGTGGTGTGTTTGAAGGAAAGAGCACAGGCAACCCCATAGGTTTTATCGTGCGCAATACCAACCAGCACTCGCAAGACTATGAGAATATGCGCCAACTGTACCGCCCTTCGCATGCCGACTATACGTATGCCCAGAAATATGGACATAGGGATCATCGAGGCGGAGGACGCTCGTCGGCCCGCATCACTATCAGCAGAGTAGTGGGTGGCGCACTGGCCAAACTGGCTTTACGACAAATGGGCATTCGCATACAAGCCTATACTTCACAAGTAGGAAACATCAAACTGGATAACGATTATCACCGATACGACCTCTCGCTGACAGAGACAAACATCGTGAGATGCCCAGACCCCATCAAGGCAGCGGAAATGATACAACTGATTAATCAGGTGAAAGCAGAAGGTGACACAATTGGAGGCACTATTACATGCGTTATCAAAGGATGTCCTCCAGGATTGGGAGAACCAGAATTCGGCAAACTGCATGCACAGCTGGGAATGGCAATGCTGAGCATCAATGCTGTGAAGGGGTTTGAATATGGCGAGGGATTCGAGGGTGTAACAGCACGTGGATCAGAACAGAATGATGTTTTTGTGAATCGTAGCGGACAAGTGGAGACACTGACCAATCATAGCGGTGGCATACAGGGAGGCATCAGTAACGGTGAGGATATCTACTTCCGTGTGGCTTTCAAGCCTGTGGCTACCCTACTGCGCGAACAGGATACAGTAGATATTTATGGCAACGCTACCAAACTGACAGCTAAGGGTCGACATGACCCCTGTGTGTTGCCTAGGGCTGTACCAATTGTAGAAGCAATGGCATCAATGGCTATTTTAGATAGTTATTTGCTACAAAAGACTACAAAACTTTAAATTTTCGCATGAAAATACAAAAAAAATCAAGAAAAACTTTGTAGTTTAAATAATTTATACTAACTTTGCAGTGCTATTGAAGGGTTTGTGAAAATCCCAATATGCTTTAGTTAAGTCTAGTTTAGTTTTTGTGTTGGTTGAGAGCAGTCACTTGACTGCTCTCAAATTTTTCACCTCAGACATCCGATAATTTCTGATACACTTTGGCACCCATGTTGGTCGAGCCAATCGCTGATACCGTCACGCACCTTGATAGTCACAGACGGATCTATAAAGTTAGCAGTTCCTATCTCTATCGCTGTAGCACCAGCCATCAAGAACTCGATAGCATCACGAGCATTCATGATACCTCCCAACCCCACTACGGGTATCTTAACGGCCTTGGCTACTTGCCATACCATACGCAGGGCAACGGGTTTGACTGCAGGTCCACTCAGTCCACCTGTATTGATGCTCAGGACGGTGCGACGCTTCTCTATGTCAATAGCCATTCCCATCAGCGTGTTGATAAGAGAGACACTGTCAGCACCTTGTGCCTCACAAGCCAGCGCTATATCGGCAATATTAGTCACATTGGGCGACAACTTCACTATCAACGTCTTATGATAGCGTTCACGAACAGCCTTCACCACGCTCTCGGCACCTGCACAAGTGACACCGAAAGCCATACCGCCTTCTTTCACATTGGGACAGGAGATATTGAGCTCGATAGCCGGAATCTGATCCAGTGTATCAATACGAGCTGCGCACTCAGCATAATCTTCTGGTGACGAACCACTGACGTTGACAATCATATTGGTATCAATATCCTTGATTTGAGGATAGATATGCTTACAGAAATAATCGACACCCTTATTCTGCAATCCCACGCAATTCAACATACCTGAAGGGGTTTCTGCCATACGAGGATAATCATTACCTTCACGAGGATTCAGGGTGGTGCCCTTGACGATAATGCCTCCTATACCATCTAGGGGGACAAAATCCGCAAACTCTAAACCATATCCAAAGGTTCCCGATGCCGTCATCACTGGATTCTTCAGCGACAAACGACCTATATTGACACTTAAATCTGCCATAACAATTGTTTTACGTTAAACACTGGGCCTTCTTTGCATACACACAGATTGCCCTCAGTAGTCTTTTCAACACAACATAAGCATGCACCCAAACCACAAGCCATCATATTCTCCAATGAAGCCTCACACTCAATATTGGCTTGTTGCGCATAGCGAGCCACAGCCACCATCATAGGCTTAGGACCACAAGTAGCGATGCAATCAAAATGCTCCGTCTGCAAAATGGAATGATTGGTCACAAAACCTCGTTCTCCTTCGGAACCATCCTCCGTCGTGATACACACGCGACCATATTGGCGAAAGAGGTCTAATTCCAATAAATCGGCCTTGGTACGTGCACCCAACAAAAAAGTGGGCTCTATGCCTTGTTTTTTTAGTACTGCTCCCATATACAACAGTGGAGCCACACCGACACCACCACCTATCAATATAGGAGAGGGGGAAGGGGCGAGAAGTGGGTTAGGCATCGTAAAACCATTGCCCAATGGAAGTACACAATTCAGCTTGTCACCTACACTCAGACAGCCTAACTGACGAGTTCCGTCACCTATCATAGCAACCATCAGCCATAATTCGTTGGCTTCCTTATCTACAAAATTAATAGATATGGGCCGACGAAGAAAAGTGGATGCAGAACCATCTACACGAACCTCCACAAACTGACCAGGAAGCATCTCAGGAAGTGGCTTACTGTCGGTCAGGCGCAAAAGAACATGTTTAGGGCTAATGCGTTCGATTTGTTTGACCGTCAAATCAAGAATATATTTCTTCATATGAACCTTATTAATATAATTTGCCTACAAAATTACGAAAAAAAAATGAGAACACTAAGGTTTGTGCTCTCATTTAGATTTTAACGGAACAAAAGTTTCATAGGTTTGGTCATCATAATAAACCCGTATTTCTGTAACTTTACGCGGTTCTTTGTCAATAATTTTCAATGTTTGTGAAGAATAATCCAAAGGTGTAGATTTTACACCCTGCGAAAAAATGGGTGACGGATGATCATTTGGTGCCTGATTAAAGTCTAGCATCTGCTCAACTGACGAGGAAGAACTTGCTTCAGGCGCCTCAGAACTAGACTGAATATACATATTACCGACACCCATAAGCAACCAATCCGTGCTAATCGATGGAAGTTTATTTTTGATGGCCTCCACCACATTTAAGGTGGGGCGAGTTCTACCTGTGAATATACTGCTAAGGGTTGCAGGTGACAATCCTATAAAATCAGCGAACACTTGTTGACTCATGTGTTGCTCTTCCATGATACGTTTAATTCTATCTTTCATGACTGATCAAACCGTTTTCGGGGTAAAAAATTAATTTTTCTTAGACTTTACAAAGGTAAAACAAAAAAATGGAATAAACAACAAAATTAATGGATATTTTAGATTTTAAGATTCTACTTTTGATTGTTAGAGTTGTAAATTCAAAATGCCAAGTTTGTACTTGTATTCATTAGATATGTAAATACAAATTCGTTCTCTAAATCATAAAACATAATTAAATATAACACAAAACTATAACTATCTGATTATTAGTTAATTAAGTATACGGAAAGCAAAACAATAATGAGTTTGGGGGACTATTTACTTTCCAAAACCAATGAATTATTTGATTTTTTGCACAAATAAATCACTTTAAACGTCTGATTTTTAAAGTTTTAGAATAGAATATGTTTGTTGCATATCCATTAAATGGGGTGTCTGAACACTTCGTTTTATCTTTCTAAACATAAATATAGAATGCAATTTCTGTTTACTTTTGTAAAATACGACATATTTGCAAGTTTAAATATTTGTTTCGCTTGACTATATTTTACATTTTAAAATTTAGCACCCAAAACGTTAAAACTTTCTAATACCAAATTTCAAACTCAGAAAAAAGCGAAAATTTGGAAATTTTGAAAGATTCTGAACGAGCGCCCAAAAAGCGGAAAATTCGCAAAAATAGAGGGGGTAAAAATAGAGAAAAACGCTTTATTTATCGGCTTTTAACCCCTAAATTTTATGTCTGGAAAATCAGATGAAATAGAAAAAAAGAGCCCTTTTTTGAGCCCTTTTTAGTGCAAAATGAAGAAAATTAGCTCCTTCATAAGCTCCCCTGGAGGGGTATTAGGGTTATCCAAGCCTTTACTTTTGGCATCAATTTCTCTTATCTTACTCAAGATCTGCATCACTTTCATTCCTGAGTAGTTTCTCATACCCGTCATGTAGTCTTTTGCTAACCACGCATTACGAAAATCCAGCCATTCCGCTACCCTATCCTGACTGTTTTTCTGTGGACAATAATGGGCCAACATCAAGTTCTGGAAGTAATTAAAGAGCATCGGGAGAAATGAGTAGATACTACCAGCCTTTGGATTATCGTCAAAATATTTCACAATCTGATTTGCCTTGAACACATTTCTGTTCACGATAGCATCTCTTAGTTCAAAACTATTAAATTCTTTACTTACCCCAATCTGGTCTTCCACAATCTGAGGCGTCACTCTCCTATCCTCTGCAGGGAGAGAGAGCAAAACCTTATCTAACTCACCCACCAGGCGACTTAAATCTGCGCCTACAGCCTCTGCAATGAGTTGGGTGGATTTAGGGTCTATACTGGCATTTTTAGCCTTCAAATAGTCCTCTATAAAGGCAGGAAGATCACGTTCTCGCAGTTTTTTGCTCTCAAAAAGCACTCCTGCCTGTTGTATTGTCTTCACATATTCCTTTTTTCTGCCGTCGATTGAACCATTTTTATGGCACATCACTAGGATGGTAGAAGACATAGGAGACTTGAAATACTTTTCAAGTGCATCTGTATTCTTGATATTCTGGGCTTCTTTGACAATGAGAACTTGGTAATCCGCCATCATCGGATAAGCCTTTGCAGTATCTACAATCTGTGCTGCAGTAACATCAGACCCAAAAAGCACCGTTTGATTAAATGCCTGTTCTTCTGGCTGCAAAACATTTTCGGCAATCCAATTACATATCTTATCAATATAATAAGGTTCATCCCCCATCAGATAATAGAGAGGACGAAATTGGCGAGTCTTCAGTTCACTCATCACCGAATCATATGTAGCAAAAGCCTGAGCCATGATGCAAAATTACAATTAACTAATTAAATCACCAAATTTAAAGCTTATAAATTGGGATTTTAAGGATAAATCGCGTACCTTTTGTATATTTGTCATCCAACAGAAGATCACCCCCAATCATATGGGCTATACGACGTGCCATCGGCAGTCCAAGTCCTAGACCACGTTTAAAAGAATCAACCTTGTAAAACTTCTCAAAAATGAGTTCTCGCTGATCTGGAGCAATACCGATACCGGTATCTGTGACACTAACATCCAACATCTGTTCTTCGTCAGATTGGGCGATTTTCAGCGTTACACTACCCTTCTCTGTAAACTTCATAGCATTATTGAGAAGCTGACGCACAATGCGCTCTAGAGCTCGCTGATTGCTGTTCACCGTCAAGGATTCGTTTATTGTTGATTCTAATACGAGTTGCAGCCGACCATTATTCTGCTGTTCCGCATTGGCAATTAGTTCTTTACACATCAGAAAGACATTGACACAATCATTCATTTGGTAGTAGTTCTGACTCTCATTTTCTGAGAACTCCAGCAATTCATTGACAAAATTCGTAATCTCGCGTGTATTCGTTTCAATACTATCAACAATATTTGCACGCTGCTCGTCAGTCAGACGGAAACTGGGACTTGCAATCACTTGCGAAAATCCTGTAATCACATTTAACGGCGTACGAATCTCATGCGAAACATGCTGAATAAACGTACGCTTCATGCGATCGCTTTCCTGAGCCCTGTCAAGAGCTACAGCCAATTCACGATTCTTCTGACGCAAGCGAATCATGAAATAGAAGCCCAGAACACCTATCAGCAACAAAGCCATAATGATAATACCCAAAATAATATAGACATGCCGTGATCGCGCCTGTTCACTGGCTTTCTCCATCTCATCAACTTTGAAGAGCGTATTAAATTCGTTCAACTGGTTTTTGGCATCATTCAGATTCAGAGAATCGCCCAACAGATACACCTGCTTATAAAGTTTTGCGGCTTCATCGAAACACTGAGATTGAAGCATTATTTCTGCTCGCTGCTTGGTGAGCATTAAGAGGCCGGAGGGGTCGCTAGGATTAGCATTACCGATAATTTGATTGTTAAAACGGAGTGCTTTGGCATACTCGCCTTTCTTCAGGTGAAGTTGTGCCAAATTATAGAATACCGTCAACTGAGAATTGTCCTGAACATCCTTTGTAGACTGATAAGCCTTTGTTAACAGTTCTTCGGCCTCCTTCAGACGCCCCAGTCCCATCATTGCCGTAGCACGAGAATTATAATAATAACTGTAATACGATGAACTCGTTGACTTGTTGTCGAGACCCAATTCTACCCTATGGCTATCCAGATAGTCTCGCCATAGGTCTGTCACTTCCAACATGCGCTGATAATTTTTCACTTCCGAGAGTTCAGAACAGTAATAGGGATAAACATCCAACAGCGTTGAGGAGCCCATTCTCGACTGTTTCAAAGCATTAATACATCGCTCATACGACTGGATGGCTTCCTCGTGGAAGCCTATATTCATATAGGCATTACCCATTCCATAAGAAGCCAGTCCGATGCCATAATTATTCTTGCGTTGCTGTGCATTCTCATACATTCGTTTAACCTCTCGTAAAGCCGTGTTACTCTGACTTGTAAACGTATAGTGATTAACGAGGAGCACCCATATATCATAATACTCTTTCCAGTCTTTATTTTTTTCCATAAAGCTCAATTGTTCTGGGAATACAGCCAACAACGAGTCGTTGATATCGGAATTATAATAGTAGTAAAGCAGTGCTGCTCTGGCTGTTGCCTGCATCTTCACATCGCCCTGACGTTCTGCCTCCTCCAACAGATCGTCAATAGCCTTACGTTCTTCCGTGACATACCCTGCATAATAACAGAGGTTATATATCTTATAATAAGCCTGTAGGAGTTCTTTTCCTTTGAGTTTTGGAAGCACCCTACGCAAAGAGTCTGCTCTCTGTGCTTCTGTTGATTGCGCCATGCTTCCCAAGTTAGATAATAACAGGGACAATAGACCTATGGTTAACAAATAAATTCGTCTCATTAGTATAGGTTTTTCTGTTTGCAAAGATACAAAAAAAATTGAAAGATTCTTCGGGATAACAAAAAAATTATTCGTATCTTTGCAATATGTACGAACTAAATCTGCCGAAATTTCAAATTCAATTGAGAGGCACGCACGAAAAACCTGAAATTTTCGATTTTCTGCGCCGTCGCTTTGTCAGACTGACGCCCGAGGAATGGGTGCGCCAGCATTTCGTGCATTGGCTGGTTGAGCATAAAGGATTCCCCAAAGGATTGTTAGGCAATGAAATCGAGCTCAGTGTAGGCGATAAGAAACTGCGTTGCGATTCTATACTCTACAATCAGCAAAAGACTCCACAGATGATTATCGAGTATAAAGCGCCTACTATAGCACTGACACAGAAAGTTTTCAATCAGATTTCAGCCTACAATCTTTTTTTACATGTCGATTATCTTGTTGTCAGCAATGGCCTACAGCACTACTGTTGTAGAATGAACTACGAACAGCATACGTATGAATTTCTACCAGACATTCCTGATTATGATAAAATATAGGCGCAGGGCATTCACCCTACGCCTATTCTTTGTATATGTCTAAATAGATTATGCCTCCTCTTCCGGCACTATAGAATCGTCAGTCTTCTTAACTGTCTTACGGATAGCACGCTTACGGGTCTTCTTTTCCTCTGCACCTGCAGGTGTTATCTTTACGCCAGCTAACTCTGGGTCAATCATAATTCGTCCGCAGTACTCGCAAACAATCACCTTCTTATGCATCTTGATATCCAATTGACGCTGGGGCGGAATCTTATTGAAACATCCACCACAGGCATCACGCTGCACATAGACAATACCAAGGCCATTGCGAGCGTTCTTACGAATACGCTTGAAAGATGTCAACAGACGCGGTTCTATCTTCGATTCCAGCTCCTTAACCTTAGCCTTCAACTTATCTTCTTCCTCGCGAGTCTCCTGCATAATTTCATCAAGCTCACCTTTCTTTACATCAAGAGCCTGCTTACGATCCTCTATGATTTCCTGACTCTGAGCCAATTCCGCTTTTTTCTCTTCAATACGGAACTGAGCATCTTTAATCTTCTTATTGCAGAGTTCGATTTCAAGAGACTGGAATTCAATTTCCTTGGTCAACGTGTCGTACTCACGATTGTTTTTCACATCGTTCAACTGAGCCTTGTAACGCTCGACACTGGCCTTTGCTGTCTCGATTTCTCCCTTCTTCACATTGATGGCCTGCTCATATTCTTTGATATCGGCCTGAATGTTGTCCATACGTGTTGTCAAGCCCTCGATTTCATCTTCCAGGTCTTGTACTTCCAGAGGTAGTTCACCTCTCAAGGCACGCTTCTCATCAATCCCTGAGAGCGTGGTTTGCAGTTGATAAAGTGTTTTCAGACGCTCCTCAACTGGCATGTCTGTAGGATCTTTCTTTGCCATAATTGTTACTTTTTCTATATTAAGATATTACAATATTACGATTAAAGGTACAAAATTGGATTTGTGCAGTTTTCTGTGATTTCCGTACGCACCCCAGGACATTCACGCTGAATGATATCACGGAATATTTCGCTAGTGAATTGTTCACTCTGATAGTGCCCAATGACACAGATTTGAATCTTTTGTTCGTATCCAAAATATTGATGATAGTGCATTTCGCCAGTGATAAAAGCATCTGCTCCCTGACTAACGGCTTCATCTAACAAGAAATCACCTGCTCCACCACATATTGCCACTCGCTGAACGGGGCGTCGCAGAAGTTCGTTACACTGAGCACACTCTACATCGAACTGCTTTTTCACCAACAAAACGAAATCATCAGCAGCCAACGGATTTCCGATGTTGCCGATGACACCACTGCCGGATGTTTCGGTAGGAGATGCAGCTAAAAAAGAGACCTCTTCCAGTCCTAGTTTCTCGGCTATTTTCCAGTTTACTCCCTCTTTAGCGTTATCCATATTGGTATGCATCGATATAACCACAATATCATGCTTTAGAGCTTTGATGACACATCGTTGTACGTCATTAGCCCCACTGATTTGCTTCAGAGGACGGAACAGTAACGGATGATGGCTCACGATGAGATTGCATCCCTTCGCAATAGCCTCGTCAACCACACGTTCTGTGACGTCCAGACACAATAATGCCCCTGAAACCTCCGCCTCTGTTAGTCCTACTTGCAGGCCAGCATTATCCCAGCTTTCCTGTAAGGGCAGGGGCGCGAATTGTTCAAGGGCGCTCAGCACTTGCTTTATTTTCACGCTTCCATAAATTTTCTGCAAAGATACGAAGAAAAAATGAAGAAAACTAGTATTTTCTTAACTTTTAACTATTCGTTATCTTTTTCATGACAGTATGAGGTCCCGTCAAAGCAATGGGTACACAGTCTGTCCTTGGGCAATCCTATCGACTCAATCAAGTCTTCCAGGCTGGCAAATTTCACGCTCGTCAGACCAAGTCTGCGACCTATTTCGTGTACCATTTTCTGATATTCTGGCGACCCTGTGGTAGCATATTTTTCCAGATTCTTCGAGTCGTCACCCTCCAAGTCCTTGATAATCCGACGTGTGATCAGTTCCAAATCGCTTTTCGACGATGTAAAACCAATAAACGGGCAACCATATACCAACGGAGGACAAGATATGCGCACGTGTACTTCCTTTGCACCATTCTCAAAGAACGTACGAACATTGTCACGCAACTGGGTACCACGAACGATAGAGTCATCGCAGAACACGATACGCTGGTCTTTCAGAATGGCTGCATTGGGAATCAGTTTCATACGAGCCACCAAATCGCGACGCATCTGATTGCCAGGAGTGAACGAACGGGGCCACGTAGGTGTGTATTTCAAGACAGCACGCTTATAGGGTATCTTCTTACCATGCGAATAACCTATTGCCATTCCGACACCAGAATCAGGGATGCCACATACGAGGTCTGCCTCCAGTTCTGTATCTTTCTCACCCATCAGGCGGCCGTTCTTCTCGCGCACAAATTCGGTATTAATTCCTTCGTAGTCGCTGGCAGGGAATCCATAGTACACCCAGAGGAACGAACATATCTGACAACGGCTCAAGGGCTTCTGCAGGACTTCGATACCATTGGAGCGCAGACGCACAATCTCGCCTGGACCTACATCACGTAACACTTGATAGTCGAGGTTCGGAAAACTGGTAGTTTCGCTCGAAACAGCGTATGCACCCTCCTTCTGTCCTATCACGATAGGGGTACGTCCCAGGAAGTCGCGTGCTGCAATGATGCCGTCTTCTGTCAGAATCAGCATTGAGCACGAGCCCTCTATTTTCTGAAACACCTTATTTATACCTTCTACGAAAGTATTTCCCATATTGATCAGCAGGGCCACCAGTTCCGTCTGGTTGATATTATTGGCAGACAACTCGCTGAAGTGCATCCTTTCAGCCAACAACTCATCAGCTATCTCACGCAGATTATTAATTTTCGCCACAGTCACCACTGCATAACGACCCAAGTGCGAGTTGACGATGATGGGCTGTGGGTCCGTATCACTGATAACGCCAAGTCCCTGTTTCCCCTTAAACGAATCCAGTTCGTCCTCAAAGCGTGAACGGAAATAATGGCGTTCCAACGAGTGGATAGAGCGATTGAAACCCTTTTCCTCATCGTAAGTTACCAGACCAGCGCGTTTAGTTCCTAAGTGTGAATTGTAGTCTGTCCCGTAAAACAAATCGTTTACGCAGTCTTTTGTCGAGATAGTGCCGAAAAAGCCTCCCATTTTCTTACCTTTATAATATTAATACCTTTTAGGCCTGCAAAATTACAAAAAAAACACAGATTATCCACCATCTCTTTCATTTTTTTTGTATTTTTGTACCGCATTATTGATATAACAGCTATGTCAGCACGACAGAAAATAGTCCTCGGACTCGTCCTCATCACCTTTGGCGGCATGATTTACATATCGTACCGCCCTACTTCTATCCTACTCTTTCGTGTGCTGGATGTTGTTGGCCTGATGCCTTTCATTCATGATTGGCGCGCGATGATGTTTCATTTTCAACCGTCTGAGTTTGTGGTATATTCGTTGCCTGGCGGATTATGGTCAGCGGCATATATCCTGTTGGTACATGCGCTTCTTGAGCACCATACCGTTTCACTCCGCATCACCGTTGCCAGCATCATTCCTGTGGTGGGCATCGTTTCCGAACTCATGCAACTGGCAGGACTACTGCCAGGAACCTACCAGTTGACCGACCTGTTGTGCTACGCCTTACCTTTATTTATTCTTTTGATATCCGAAACTTTAAAAAATACAACATTATGGCAAGTTTTTTCGACCGCTTCAGTAGTAAGCAACTGACAATCATTATTATCTGTATCACCGCCTGTTTCCTGATGATGGGCGGATGTACCATGGTTCTTGGCAATGAAGACTCTGGATCTGAAAACAAGGAAAAGAAGCTCGTCTTCGATGATGACGATGACGGCTCTGACGAGAGTGGACATAAATACAAATTCGTGGATAAGGATGACCGCGAAGAAGGGGATAAAGCCGACGACAAATCTGACAAGAAGAAGAAGGAAGAGGGCGACCCCTATCAAGAACTTGACGAACTGATAGGTCTGGAAGCCGTGAAGGCGGAAGTACACTCGCTTGCCAACTATGTGAAGGTGCAGAAAGCCCGTAAGGACAAGGGACTGAAGACACCCAACCTGAACTATCACCTTGTCTTCACGGGCAGTCCCGGTACAGGTAAGACTACCGTGGCGCGTATCGTAGCACGCATCTATAAGGATTTGGGGATTCTGAAAAAAGGCCATCTTGTAGAGACTGACCGTTCCGGACTCATCGGACAGTATGTAGGTCAGACGGCTCCCCGAGTGAATCACATGTGCGACTCTGCCCTCGGAGGCGTACTCTTCATCGACGAGGCCTATGCGCTCACCCAGAGTCAGTCGAGCCAAGACTATGGTTCTGAAGCCGTAGCCACGCTGCTGAAGCGCATGGAGGACGATCGCGACCGCTTGGTAGTGATTGTGGCTGGTTATACCAACGAGATGAAACAGTTCATCAATACCAACCCTGGTCTGGAGTCACGTTTCAATCGGTACATCAACTTCCCCGACTATTCCGCCGAAGACCTTTATAAAATCTTCCGTCAGTATCTGAAGAAAAACCAATATACCATCACCAAGGAGGCAGCCAGTGCGGTTTTTGAGCATCTCCAGAATAAGGTTGCCACGAAAGACCGCAACTTCGGTAATGCCCGATATGTGCGCAACCTGTTTGAGAAGACCATCCAAGCGCAGGCCAACCGTCTTGCCAAGGCTGGCAAGGTGAGTGACGAACAACTCGTGGAAATTACGCTTGCAGACTTCAGACAGGCTATCTGACCAAAAGATATTACCAATCCTTCAGACTGGCTTTGGCTTCTATCCAGTTCTCAATATGATCCTCGAGGGCTGAGAAGAAATCAAAGCCAGTCAGTTTTTCTATCTCATCAACCGTACGAACGGCCTGACGCATAGGCTGACTGCTACCGTTGTTCTCATAGATAAAACCGATGGCAGCAGGATTCTTGCCTGTACGCATCACGACCTTATAGAAAGCCTCTGGCACCGTGATACGACGATTGCGCTGCCGACCTATCGTCTTGTGATTATTGCCACGCAGGATGGGACCGCAAACGATGTAAACCCTATCGTAACGCTTTGCCCACGTACGGCACAGCATCTCCAAATCATTCCAGTCGCCTCCGTTCAGTTTACCGTTCTGCGGACAGATATTCGTCATCAGGAACGACTCCTCCTGGGCACGTTGATTCCATTTGTTATCACCCGACGGACACATGTGACCGCGCGAATAGCCCGACTGCATATAGTCAAAGGTGGTCACTGGGTCGCCCTTCACTTCCTCGTCCGGTTGGAAAGCCACGCCCCCTCGCTTGTATTTACCTGATACGTGATTACCGGTGAGATACCACGCTACAGCCAACGGAATGCGCATCGACTCCGAATACCACGCCTTATAGGCATAACGCTGCAAAGGTGTTGTTTCCTGCGGAATACGCACGTCGGTCAGGGTGTTATGCTGATCCGCCGATTCATTCTTCTCAACTTTCTGTCCGCACGATTGCAGACTGAGCAGCATCATGGCTGCTATGCAGATAAACCATCTTTTCATTTTGTGTCTTAACTAATTCTGGTGTAGATAAATATGCAGAACACGAGCACCAGCATCGTACTGCTCAAAGCGGCAAAAGTCATCAGAGTCACGAAACCAATAGCCTGCAGAGGCGAGAAACCACCTATCAGCAAGCCACACAGCAGCGAGGGGACAAAGACCAGTCCCACCAACAGCAACTGTTGCAGGATGGGATTGAAAGCGCGAGTGATAGCCTTGGTCACAAAGGGCCGCAAAGCCTCCAACTGTGAAGCACCGTTTCCCTGCAGATACTCCAACAAATCCTTATGTGCGCGACGCTCCATCACAAAGGTGGTAATCCCTTTTCTGCAAACGAAGAGTGCTTCGGCCTGCAACATCGTCATCACCGGGATAAACAACGATGCACTGAACAAATGAGGAACGTCTGACAACAACAGCACGATGATTCCCATTACAAAGGTAACCACCGTCATACTGATATAGATAGGAATCGACTGCCAACGTTTCTTACAATATACGGCTGTAGCCACCCCACTGCTTAGGAGCACCCACAGAATGTTGACCCAGGCTTTGTCCCACTCAAATATGAAGTAGAGAATGCCCAGCATCACCAGCATCGTCAAGGAGAATCGTACCAACACGGTGGCCGATTGACGCAAGAAGCGACGATCCAGACGAAATAGGATCAATGCTGGGATAGCCAGCAACAGGATACCTAATAGCAATCTGACAATCGTTATATTCATAGTTGTATCTGATTTTGAAGGATTCGTGAATTGACAGCCAACACCGTAGCCCCTCTCCGGGCAGCTTCCGTCAACAAGCTGTCCACTTGTTCCATTGTTTCGGCACTGATAGGTGCTGCCGGCTCGTCTATTATCAAAAGAGTTTTGTTCAGCTGCATGGCATTCTGCAACAGCAACAGATAGCGCTCGTCTATCTTCAGTTCAGCCCATCGGCGCCCATCGGTAGGCACTTTATACGACGCCCCGCCTTTGTTCACACGCAGTCCAAACAACAGTTCTGAAATGTCGGCCATACTGTCGTAATCCTCGATACACGTCAACTGTTGGGGCACGTATGCTATCTGCCGACGGAAATAGGGAGCCGAGCGTGGCGTCAGCAATTCTCCGTCTATACTGATGTGCCCACCCTGAATAGGAATCAGCCCCAACACGGCACGTAAGACAGTGGTCTTGCCAGCACCTTCGCGACCTGTCAAGCACACCAACTGCCCATCGCCTACGGTTAGTGAGAGCGAGTGAATCTTCGGTTCTATTGTTACGTTATGCAACTCTAACATGCTGCAAAATTACAAAAATATTTTAATGCTTCACATATAATTAATAATTATTTCGTAATTTTGCACCATGAAATTAACAAAGAGGCGGATGCCTGCCGAATGGGAGAAACAAAGTGCCGTGCAGCTCACATGGCCGCACGAGGCTACTGACTGGGCTCCTATCTTGCCCGAAATCACAGCTGTTTACGAAGAAATGGCACGCGAAATCCGTAAACGCGAGTCACTGATTATTGTTGATGATATCCCTCATAACGACACGTGGGCGCGCGATCACGGCTTCATCACGGTAGAGCAACTCTCAACTCCCAACTCTCAAAGGCTACGGGTAGGCGAGCAAAGCTCGGGAATACTCTCAACTCTCCTCCTCGATTTCCGATTCAACGGCTGGGGCGAGAAATTTCCTGCCGAACTGGATAACCAGATTAACCGACAATTGTATGACAGAGGATTGGTAAAGGGCATCTACGAACCCCATTTGGACTTCGTTTTGGAAGGTGGCTCGATTGAGAGCGACGGCAAGGGGACTGTATTCACGACCGAATGCTGTCTGATGGCGCCACATCGCAACCAGCCCTTGACCAAAGCCGACATCGAAGACCGACTGAAGACATATCTGGGTGCTGAGCGCATCGTGTGGCTGCAACATGGCAGTCTGCTGGGCGACGACACTGACGGACATATCGATACACTGGTGCGCATCTGTCCTGACGATACCTTATTATATATAGGGGCTGACGAGGCGCATCCTGACCTTATGGAGATGGAACGCGAATTACAACAGCTCAAGACGCTGGAGGGCCATCCCTACCGACTCTTGAAATTGCCACTCCCCCGTCCTATCTATGATGAGGGCTATCGGCTTCCAGCCACCTATGCCAACTATCTGGTCATTAATGGTGCCGTACTGGTGCCTACTTACGGGCAGCCCGACCTCGACCAAGAGGCTTTGGACATCATCCAGCAGGCTTTTCCTGACCGCGAAATGGTGGGCATCGATTGTCAGGCTGTCATTAAGCAACACGGCAGTCTTCATTGTTGTACCATGCAATACTATTAAAGCTAAAAAGTAAAAAAGGTAAAAAATGAAAATAGGTATTATTCAACAACACAATACTGCTGATGCCGAGCAGAACATCAAACGCTTGGCCACCAAGATACGCAGTCTGGCTCAGCAGGGCGCCCAGCTCATCGTCCTGCAGGAGCTTCACAACGGGTTGTATTTCTGTCAGACCGAGGATGTCAACGTATTCAGTCAGGCAGAGCCCATCCCTGGTCCCTCTACCGAGTTCTTCGGCGACTTGGCTCGAGAGTTGGGGGTTGTCATCGTCACGTCACTCTTCGAGAAGCGTGCCGCCGGCCTTTATCATAACACGGCTGTCGTGCTGGAACGCGACGGCTCTATCGCCGGCATCTATCGCAAAATGCACATACCCGATGACCCAGGCTACTACGAGAAGTTCTACTTCACGCCTGGCGATTTGGGATTCCACCCCATCAAGACCTCCGTTGGTTGCCTGGGCGTACTCGTCTGTTGGGACCAGTGGTACCCTGAGGCAGCCCGTCTGATGGCGATGCAGGGAGCCCAGTTGCTCATTTACCCCACCGCTATCGGATACGACCCCAACGACACGCCCGAGGAACAGCAGCGCCAGCGTATGGCATGGCAGACGGTTCAGCGTGGTCATGCTGTAGCCAATGGTCTGCCCGTCATTACGGTGAATCGTGTAGGCGAAGAGAAAACTCTTAACTCTCAACTCTTCTGGGGAACCAGTTTCGTAGCCGGCCCACAGGGCGAACTGCTCTACGAGGCCCCTACCGACCAAGAGGCAGAGACCATTGTCGAGGTGGACATGGAGCGAACCGAACAGGTGCGTCGCTGGTGGCCTTTCCTGCGCGACAGACGCATCGATGCATATCAAGACATAACAAAACGATACATAGACTAATATGGCAAACAATTTAAGATTTCAGGTAGTAGAAGAAGCGTTCAAGAAACGTGCCGTCGAGGTAAAAGTACCTCAGGAACGGCCTTCGGAATATTTCGGAAAATACGTCTTCAACAAGCAGAAGATGTTCCGTTACCTGCCTTCCGATGTGTACAATACGATGATTGACGTGATGGACAACGGTGCCCGTCTCGACCGTTCGATAGCCGATGCCGTGGCAGACGGCATGAAGAAATGGGCCATGGAGATGGGGGTAACCCACTATACCCACTGGTTCCAGCCGCTTACCGAGGGCACTGCCGAAAAGCACGATGCCTTTGTGGAGCACGACGGCAAAGGAGGTATGATAGAGAAGTTCAGCGGCAAGCTGCTCGTACAGCAGGAGCCCGATGCTTCGTCGTTCCCTAACGGTGGTATCCGCAATACGTTCGAAGCACGCGGCTACAGCGCGTGGGACCCAACCAGTCCTGTGTTCATCATTGACGACACGCTCTGTATTCCTACTATCTTCATCGCCTATACGGGCGAAGCCCTCGACTACAAGGCTCCGCTGCTACGCTCGCTCCATGCGGTAGGCAAGGCAGCTAAAGATGTTTGCCAACTGTTCTACGACGACGTCACCAAAGTTCAGGTGAATCTGGGTTGGGAACAGGAGTATTTCCTCGTTGACGAGGGACTCTATTCTGCCCGCCCCGACCTGCTGATGACGGGACGCACGCTGATGGGTCACGAGAGTGCCAAGAACCAGCAGATGGACGACCACTACTTCGGCACCATCCCCGACCGCGTGCAGGCCTTTATGAAGGATTTGGAGATTCAGGCGCTCGAACTGGCTATTCCCGTCAAGACGCGCCATAACGAGGTAGCCCCCAACCAGTTTGAGTTGGCTCCTATCTTCGAGGAGTGTAATCTGGCTGTTGACCATAACATGTTGCTCATGTCGCTCATGAAGAAAGTGGCTCGCAATCACGGATTCCGTGTACTGCTCCACGAAAAGCCTTTCGACGGCATCAACGGGTCGGGTAAACACAACAACTGGAGCCTCTCTGCCGACAATGGCGTATTGCTGCATGCTCCTGGCAAGACGCCTGAGGAGAATCTGCGCTTCGTCACCTTCATTGTCGAGACACTGATGGCTGTTCATAAGCACAACGGACTGCTCAAGGCATCTATCATGTCGGCTACCAACGAGCACCGTCTGGGTGGCAACGAGGCACCTCCTGCCATCATCTCGTCGTTCCTGGGCACTCAGCTCACCGAATTGCTCGACCATATCGAGCAGTCGGACACCAACGAGCTCTTCAACCTCAAGGGCAAACAGGGTATGGCTATCGACATTCCCCAGATTCCCGATCTGATTATTGACAATACCGACCGTAACCGCACCTCGCCCTTTGCCTTCACCGGTAATCGTTTCGAGTTCCGTGCACCAGGTTCCAGCGTCAACTGTGCATCGGCTATGATAGCCCTCAATGCAGCGATGGCTGAAGCCCTCGCCTCGTTCAAGCAGCGTGTCGATAAAAAGATTCAAGCATACAGCCAACAGCCAACATCCAATACGCAACACGTGAAAACCGCTGCCATTCTGGAAGTCCTCAAGGAAGATATCAAGACTTGCAAGCCCATCCGTTTCGATGGCAACGGCTATTCAGACGAATGGGTCAAGGAGGCAGCCCGCCGCGGATTAGACGTTGAAAAATCGTGTCCAGTCATCTTCGAACACTATCTCGACGAGAGCAGTGTGAAGATGTTCGAGAGCACCAAGGTCATGAACCGCAAGGAACTCGAGGCTCGCAACGAAGTAAAATGGGAAACCTACGTAAAGACGGTTCAGATAGAGGGCCGCGTGTTAGGCGACCTTGCCATGAACCACATCATACCCGTGGCTACCCACTATCAGAGTCAGCTCATCAAGAACGTGCAGGGCATGAAGGACGTTTTCTCTGCTGACAAGGCTGAGCGCCTATCATCGCGCAACATGAAACTCATTGAGGAGATTGCCGAGCGCACCGAGCGCATAGAGCAGCAGGTAGAGGAACTCACCGAGGCTCGCAAGGTGGCTAATCGCATTGAGAACATCCACGAGCGTGCTATCGTCTATCACGACACCGTCTGTCCTAAGATGGAGTCCATCCGTTATGAGATAGACAAGTTGGAGCTCATCGTGGAAGACGGGCTTTGGACACTCCCCAAATATCGCGAACTTTTGTTTATCCGATAATAACAAAGAAGGTAGCCCGCGGTCGGCTACCTTCTTTTTAGTTTTTGGTTTATTCCTGTGTTATTTCCTCTATCTGACGGAGAATGTCATCGTTGGTGCGTTGCATCTTGAAGTAGAGGCAGAGACCGAGGATAGATCCTATCACACCACCGATACCAGCGCCCACCATGAAGGCAATGCTCATACCCTGCGTATCGCTACCGGAAGGGGCACTCGAAGCACTGCCATAGAGTTCGAAGAACATCCAGCCAATCCAGAACACGAGCACTGCAAAACCGATTATCAGACTGCGTTTGCGAAGTTCCTTCATGTGCACCAGCCGTTGGGCTGTCTCCACCAGGTTACCCTTCAGGAAGGCATCATTGGGAATGTAGTTGATATACCAGTCGGCCACTACGTCAGCAGTAATCATGAGGAAAGTGAAGCCATACCACCACCAGGATACTGTGCCAGCCATAGTCATCGGCAGTAAACAGAACATGACAAAGGGTATAGCAAAAATGGCGATGATGAGATACTTACGGATCCACGACATTTTAGACTTCATAGAACTGCGCATCAGTCGGTCGTTCACTATTTCCTGTTTGTCCAGCTTGTTCTTCAACACTTGCAGTTGCTGACGCATATCATCAAATTCAAATTCGTTTGGCATAATGGATAATTTTTTTAATCGTTAGACATTTGTTTTAACTGTTCTCTAATCCTAAACAGGCGAACACTGACATTCTTTGTAGAAATACCGACTATCTGGCCTATCTCCTCGTACGACAGGTTTTCGAGCCAGAGCAGGACGATTGCCCGATCGAAGGGTTGCAGACGCGAGATACGCTTGTGGAGCATGTCCACCTGACGGGTATCCTCGTCGCGGTCTTCAAAGAAGTTGATGTCCATCGTCAATGGGACTGAGGCAGAGCGTCGTTTCTTCCTGTCGATTGAAATACAGGTGTTAAGTGCGACGCGATAAATCCACGTCCTGATGTTACTACGATGCTCGAAGCTCTCAAATCCCTTCCAAAGATTGACTAGTACCTCCTGGAACAGGTCATTCACTTCGTCAGCATCTTTTGAGAACATGTAGCACGCTGTGTAGATTGTGCTTTTATGTTCTGCAACGGTTTGCGCAAATTGTTTTTCTAAAGTTGTCATTGTTTTGTCTGTCCTTTTGGATTATTTTTACCCGTTAGACGCAATATAGTAGAGAAAAACTACAAGAAAAAACATTTTTTTATTTCAGATGAAGGATTTTCCCCTCCAGGAAGAAATCCGTCAGCTGGTATTTATCCGACGTCTTGACATCGAGCATGATGGGTGTTTCCACCTGTATGTCCTTCATCACAATGTTGTTACAGCATGAGAGGGGCATATCGTCGCGCTTCTCCGGTTTAAAGAACTGAGTCCAAGGGTAGATATAAAGGAATCGGTCGCAACGGCCTGTGATGTCCTCCACCGTGATGTATTCATAGTGCTGAGGGGTATCGGGACGCATCTTCAGCCACAGCACGCGGTTGGCATCCTGCGTCCGACAATGGCGAAGAACGACATTCCTATTATGGGGCGACTCAGAACCCAAGGTCAGACAGCCGTGCACCTTTCCGTACGTACAGTTCTCTATCAGTATGCGTTGGTTGTCGCCATTCATAGAGTCTTGGTCTGCCCAAGTGCCCTTGCCGCCTTTCAGCACGACAGCATCGTCGTTCACGTGCATGTAGCAACCGCTGACCAGTACATCCGTACACGCATCGATGTCAATGGCATCCGACGAGGGCGCTCCCTTCGTCGAGTCCTGTTCCCAAACATGCTCCGTAGGAGCATAGATATAGCAGTCGAGATAGCGAACATGATGACTCTTATAGACATGATTCGTCCAGAAGGGCGAGTTCACCAGATGCACATCCTGAATGGTCACGTGTTTGGAATTGGCAATATAGGTCAGTCGCGGACGCTGGCTATCCTTATTTGTACAAGCAGGATTCCACTGTCGGCGCAGCCAGAAGTCTTGCCAATAACGCAGCCCATTGCCGTCTATCGTGCCGTGTCCCGTAATGGTGAATCCGTCAACGCCGTAAGCATTCACCAGCGCAGGGAAATATTTGCATGTCTCGCCTTCAATACGGGTCAGCATCACGGGAAAATCAGCAATACGGTCACTGCCCTTCAGTCTGCCTACGACATGCAGATGCGTACCTTGCTTGAAGAAGAGTGCCCCCGAAAGGAAAGTCCCCTCAGGAATCACTATCACGCCCCCACCCTCGTCGGCACAGCGGTCGATGACGCGCTGAATAGCAGCCGTCTGCACCAGCGTACTGTCACCAACCACGCCATAATCGGTGATGACGTATGGACGTCCCAACTGCTTGACATCTACTTTCTCCTTTTTACCGAACCACGCGTCCATCTCTGTTCCGTCGGGCCATTTGTCGGCTTTCGCACCCATTGCCACCACCAGCAGCATAAGGGTTAGTAATAAAAAGTTTCTTTTCATATCCATTTGCAAAGATAAAACAAATATACGAAGAAAGTGAATTCTGAGGAATTTATTTGGTGGGTTCTTCAAGTTTTACTATCTTTGCAACCAAGGAACTTTAGAAAAACGGAATTATGAAGAGAATCATCACAATGACACTGATGCTGGTGGGAGGGCTTCTCGTCGTGCAGGCACAGCCAAAGGACGAACAGGTGAAGCGCATCAGGCAACTGTATGCCGAAGCAAAACAGAAGATTGCCCAAAACGGTAAGAACGGTAAGGCTCCGTTAGACCTCACCATCGTAAGAGAGAATGCTGAGGAGGTTAACCCAGACTTTATTCTGGACGACCACACTGAACTGACATTCTACTTCGATAAAGGGAAGACGAAAGCCGACCAGGAGTTCTACGACCTGTCGAACTGCTATTTCATCAACCGATACTGGACTTCGCACGGGCATGAGTCTTTCTTTGAAGCACTCGTAGATGCCAAAGGCAGTTACCCACTCTTCATCTTCACAAAGAGTATTACTGATGGCGGATACGTGCAGGAGAACCGCTATTATTACAACCAGCAGGGGCAAACCATTCACGGCATCTTCAAGTCGGGCATGTACGACCAGCCTTTGTCTGAGCGTGATGACGAACAGCTGACGCCCACCATTGGCGACGAGAGTCTGAAAGAGGCGAAACAATTGCTGAAGGTTTTCCAAAGTGTCATGCACACGTCGAACCATGTTCCGGCATCAACGGCTAAGGCAACCACCCCGAAGGCTGAGCGCATCAAGGCGATTCGTGCTGCCTACGCCAAAGCACAGGAGAAGATGGCTGCCGACAAGACTTCAGAGAATCCGCACCACATCTTCATCACCCTGCACGAGGCTTTGTCAGAACAATTCCCACCCGTCACCGAGAACACTAATATTTATTTCGACAAGAAGGCGGATGCACAGGGAAATGAGGTCGGTACCTGCTACTTCATCAACCATCGCCGCCAGTGCATGTACTGGGACAATTACGTGGAATTCCTGGCGAACGGGAAGGGCACGGACGTGATGTTCACCTATCAGCACAACAAAGAGGAAGGTGAAAACTACGAATGGCGCTACTACTACGATGAGAACGGCAAGTGCATAGAAGCCAAGACCAATGGCATAGAGGAAGGTGACGGAGTGGCTGAGCGACAGACGTTCTTCAACTATCTGAATACTGCCAAACTATTGGTAGGAAACTAACCGCTCCACCTATTTTAATTTCTTAAATACAAAGCGCACCAACAGGAAATTGACGGGTATCGAAATGGCATAGACGCCCACGGGTGCCCACTCGGCACTCCACCCCAACCAGAGGAAGAAATTGAGCAAGCCCATTTGAAGGAAGTAATTGACCAGATGGGCACCGCCAAAGCCTGCCCCGTTCTGGGCGGTAGCTTTCTCGCGGAAGATATAGCGCGCCGACAGATAATAGTTGACTACAAAGCCCATGATGTAGCCTGCCGTCCAGGCAATATTCACATTGATAACCAACTGGAGCAGCCAGTAAACAACGTAGTGGATGACCGTAATGAGGACACCCACTATGCTGAAGCGAACCATCTCGCCAATTTGTTCCTTCGTCAGTTTCATTGTTTGTTCTTAAATGCTTCCAACTCTTTGACTATCACGTCGAAATCGTCGGTCAGCGTCAATTGCAGATTCTTATACTTGCCCAACTTCACCATTTCTTGGAGGAAGGGGTAAACGGGCATTTCTTTGGTCCAGAAATCAGTACCGAGGAATATCATCGGACTGGCATAGCCGAAGGAGAGATAATGGTTCTGGACAGCATCCTGGAATATCTCTTGCATGGTGCCTGCACTGCCCGGGGTATAGATGATGCCACCAAAGGCTACGGTGAGAATGAGGTCTTCGCGAATGCTGTTCTCGAAGAACTTGGCAATGTGGGTAGCGAAGGGGGCTGAGGGCTCATGACCGTAGAGGTAGGTGGGAATACCCAGACTTACATAATCACCCTTGCGTGGGAAACGCTCCATCACGGCAAACGACGAAGCCAGCCAGCCCTTGTCCTTGAACGAGGGAGCTACACAGAGCATCTTGACTGCCACATCGACATCCTGCTCCGTACGACCAGCCAGCCAAGCGCCCAGATGAGTTGCTTCCATAGCACCAGGACCACCACCGCTGAGCATGATAAAACCCTGTTCGGTGAGGCGCTTGCTCAGGAGCACCACCTTCTTATACATCGGATCGGTACGCAACAGGGCATGACCGCCCATGATACCGATACAGAGGCGAGAATTGTACTTCTTGAAGAACGCGTTGAGGGCTACGTGGATACTATTATCATGGAGTGCACGAGCCAACGATTCGTCAGCCGACTGAGCTTGTTTGCCATTCTTGATGAAGTGACGATACGCCTTGGTATCATAGCAGGTTTCGAAAGTGGCTTCAACCTTGGGATTATAGCCAGCATAGAGCTCTTCGGCGGTGTAGAGTGTAGAACGGTTGATACTGAAGGGTACAGACTTCAGATAGTTCAACGTCTGTGGTGTGAACAAATCATTCACCGACTGTGCCTTGACAGTGACAGCGGCGAGCACCATGAGTGTCATTAAAATAGTTTTCTTCATAATAGTTAAAGTTTTAATTATAGTTTATTAATACGTCCTTGCGGTTGTGAATACTGCTGACCAATATGTCCACCCAGATTCTTGGTCACAAACTCAATAAAGATATCATTGTAGGTGCGTTTGGTCTCCCATGTTATCTTACTGCCTTTCAGCGTGTTATAGAGTCCACCATCCGTTACGCAATACTTGGTGGTGGCAACGGTATAGATGCGATCGGGATTGAGAGGTTCGTAATGCTGGGTGGCGCTGTTGAGAATCTTAACGTCGCTCACCTGATGAGTAGCCACACGAACCGTAAACTTCATACCGGAAACCTGTGGGAACTGACCATCGGGCTTCGGCAGGAAACTCATCAGTTTTTCGAGCATCGACAGGATGGTGCTGCCCTTCACCTCAGCCACCACGATGTAATTGTCGTAAGGCAACAGCGAGAGCAGTTCGCCGTAGGTCAGGTCGCCTGCCTTCGCTTCGTTGCGGATACTACCACTGTTGAGCACAGAGATATCGGAACCTGTCACCATACGGAAAGCATCAGTCACTATGTCACCTGCCGTCGTCTCGCCAAAGCGGTGTGCTTCGTTGCCTTCGTTGTCAAGAATGCGCAAGGGCACCTCACTATAACACACTACGCGACTGGTCTGCTCGTGGAGCATCGTGTGGATGCTGTCAACCACCTGGGCTACAAAAGGATTCTTCTCACTCACACTCTCCACAGGAATCAGTGTGGTTGAGAAACGGCCGTCAGGAGTGATGAGCAGTTTACCGATATGCGAAAACTTGGTACCTGTCTGGGTGACAATGATGGGCTTGCCTACTTTATTTAATATAGTATCGGCTTGTATTGTTGCATGCGAATGTCCGTCAAGCACGATATCGATGCCCGAGGTATTGGCGACCAGTATATGGGAATCAGAATGACGCTGAGTAGGCACCTCACCCAAATGGGAGTCAACGATGACGTAGTCGGCACCGGCTCTGCGAGCCTCGTCGACAGCACGCTGTACCAACACGGGAATGTCTTCGCGCTGTAAATCGTATATCAGGCTGTCGCGTTCGTCGCGGAAGGCATAGGCCTCATCCTCCATAGAAGTTGGAGTAACCACGCCCACAAAGGCGATGCGCTTGTTGCCCACACGCTTCATGACGTAAGGAGCAAAAACCAGTCGGCCCGTTTTCCTATCATGCAGATTGCAGCACACTACAGGGACGGGAACCTGGCGCAGCAACTGGAACATGCGCTCCATACCATAGTCGAACTCATGATTGCCCAGCGTGATGGCATCGTAATTCACCGTACGCATCACATCCACCACATACTGGCCTTTGGAGATAGCGCCAACGGTCTGGCCTTGCACATAGTCACCATTCGATACAAGGAACACATCAGCCGTATCTGCAATAGCATCGCGCAGACCGGCCAGCTTAGCATAGCCGTCGACAGCACAGTGGACATCGTTTTCGTAAAGCACCACGATGCTACGCTGTTTGCTTTGTTGAGCGTAAATATTGCTGGCAAATCCGAGCATCACGCACACCAAAAGTGAAATCATGTTTTTCGTTTTCATACCTTAAGATTTATGATTGATCGTATTATTGTTTTCTTGCTTTTTTCTTCAGTTTTCCAATGGCATTCTCCAGACTCTCCGTGGGCTCGATAATGTTATAGTCTGCCCAGAAATCCGGGTCTTCGAAGTATTCCACTTTATCGTAGAACCGATCGCGAATACCAAACGAATTGCGCCCCTTGGGCCGACGAACCTCATCACCCGTCTGAAGGTGATCGGTAACCACCATCTCGCTCACCGTTGTAAATGGCGAAGCAAACAGCCTGCGTTTCCAATCACATTTGAAACGCATCTCGTTGCGCACGTAACTCATGCGGGTAATACCCTCTGCATCGGTATCATATACTACCGTTACCTTGAGTTCCTTGGGACGGAAACGCAGACCGAAGGGTTTCTTCACCAACATATAATCAGATGCACTGCGCCAGTCACGCACATCGAGTTCGAGTTCTGCACGGGTAAAAGCCAACGTTGCCTGATCAATATAGAACTTGCCATACATCAAGGGGAAGACGGTGGTCATGCGTGGCATTGTACTGATGACATACTGCAGACGATCATCGATGAGCACAGGCATCTCCATTTGGAAGTCGCACTTCTCCAAGCATTCTGCATAAAGCACATATTCGCGATTCTTGGCTATATCCACCATCAGTGGCATAACGGGACCGCCCTGTATCTTGACACCTAATGTGTCCTTGGCTTTCATACTCATCAGACGGCGACCCTTCTGAATGACCACGGCATCGCGCTCCGGGCCGCGACTATAGGCCGATTTGTACATATCGGTCACTGCTTCTGCCACCGATATAAAACGTGAGCCCTTGCGGGCTGTCTCACGATAGAAACAACGTACCAACTCCGGACGATTGGGATAGTTTTTTTCAATACGCTCAATAGCAGCAAGCATGATCTCCTCCGGATCGTTACGTGTAATCACGACCTCATGAAGACCAACAGTAGTGGGCATCATCTGAATACGAAGATGGGTACTGGTGCCATTGACCAACTGGTAACGACGGGTCTTATAACCGATATGACTCAACTGGACATATTGAGGAAGATACTGAGTCTTCAACACAAAACGCCCCTCATCGTTAGTAACAGTATGCTCCTTGCCTCCCTGGGCACTCACACTGGCGTGACTGATTGGGCGCCCTGTCTGGCGATCAATCACCACACCACTAATTACTGACTGTGCGTAGCCTATGATTACGACCGTCAGCAAAATGAATATCATGAATAGTTTTCTTTTAGTCATAGCCTTGCGTCGTTTTACGTGACAAAGATAAATAAAATTTTTTAAATGAACGCATTTTCAATATTTTTTCTCATCTTTGTCGCCACAAAACATGCTGAGTGATGGAACAGAACACCATACACTAATGGTTCTTCCGATAGCTCAACACAGCCCATACCGCCATGACAGAGGATATTCCCATGAGGGCAGACACCTGATGGGCGATGGTCCCGAAACCACCTCCACGCACAAAGACGGTACGGATGGCGTCGATGAAATAGTGCATCGGATTGATATAGGTGGTGGCATACGCCCATGACGGCATGGAACGTGTTGGCGTGAACAAACCACTGAGCAACATCAGGCAAACCACAAAGAACCACATCACCAGCATTGCCTGCTGCATGGTGTCACTATAATTGGAGATGATCAGTCCTAACGAGGAGAAAAACAGTGCCAGCAATATCGCCAAGAGATAGACGAGACCCAACGGTCCCTGGCAAGTGATACCATAGACTGCCCATGAGAGCACGAGGCATACCGTCAGCACCAACATCCCTATGATCCAGTAAGGGATGAGCTTTGCCAGGATAAACGACCATTTAGAGACGGGTGTCACGTTGATCTGCTCTATCGTACCCGTTTCTTTCTCCCCTACGATATTAAGGGCTGGAAGGAAACCACAAAGCATCATCATCAGAATACCCATCAAGGCAGGGATCATAAACACCTTATAACTCTGACTCTTATTATAGAGGTTCAGGACACCCGCTCCCAGGCTCATACCTCTATGGTCCCCTGACTGAGGAGAAGCGGAGACGATCTGTGAGAGGTACGACGAACCAATAGAGCCTTTCGTGCCATTGACGGCATTGGCGGCTATCAACACCTGAGGATGCCGCCCCTGGACAAGACCACGGCTGTAGTCCTGCGGGATGACCAAAACGATGTCCGCCCTACTCTGCTCGATCTCTTTCAGGGCAGCGGCATACGTCGGTTGCTGACCGCCGAAGATGAAATACGGACTCGCCGCGATACGGTGAACCAGTTGCTGGGAATAAGCAGTACGGTCGTTGTCCACCACGTCGACTACGATATTCTTCACCTCCTGATTCATCACCCATGGCATCACACACATGATGACGATGGGGAAGATGAAGATGATCTTCGGCATGAATGAGTTACGGCGTATCTGCAGGAACTCCTTTTGGATGAGATATCGGATAGTCATGAGTCAAGTCGTTTATTGAATTTCTTTAATGCAACCACCAGAAGCAACAAGGTCATGCCACAGAGAATGCAGACCTCCGGCAGCACCTCACGGATACCCACACCCATAATCATGAGTTTGCGCATCACCTGAATATAGTATCGCGGAGGCATCACCGCTGAGATCCATTGCAGGACCTGCGGCATCGACTCGATAGGGAAGAGCATGCCAGAAAGCATCACCGTGGGCAGTAACAGCACCATCGCCGAGACCAGCAAGGCGACAAACTGCGTCTGTGCGACACTGGAGATGAGCAAGCCCAACGAGAGGGCAAGAAGGATATAGATGAGTGACACGACAATAATCCATCCTACAGAACCCGCCAATGGCACCTCTAAGACCGTTGCCGACATCACCAGAATGATGACGAGGATAAGGAATGCCTGCAAGAGATAGGGAACAGCCTTGGCGATGATGATCATCAGCGGACGGACGGGTGATACGAGCAGTACCTCCATCGTGCCACGCTCTTTCTCCCGGACAATAGACACGGAGGTCATCATGGCACATATCAGCAACAGGAGCATACCCATGATGGCTGGCACAAAGTTATAGGCTGACTTCATGCGAGGGTTGTAGAGGAGCTTGATGTTCGGAGTACTCAGAGTATTCGGAGTATTCAGAATACTCTGAGCATAGGCAGTCCACTGCTGAGCCATATTAGGGTCGGAGGTGTCAACCATCAGCTGCACCCCACTCTTCTTGGAAGCGAAGTCCTTACCGAACACAATGGCAAGGTCGGCACGCTGATGACGCAGCAACAGCTCTGCCTCTCTAGGACTGCCGACCGTTGCCGTGATGGTGAAATACTCTGAGACGGCAAGACGGGCGACGGCTTGACGGGTCTGATGATCCATCTGCGAGGTGACGATGACGGTACGCACATCCTTCACATCGTTCGTGATGGCAAAGCCGAAGAGCAGCATCAGGACGACAGGCAAACCGAAAAGTATCAGCATCGTACGACGGTCACGCAGGATGTGTTTGGTTTCTTTGATGACAAAGCTAACAAACTGTCTCATAGGCTAATCACTGCTTCTGGTCGCCTGACGGGCGAGATAGGTAAACACATGATCAATATCAGGCTGGTGGAACTGCTGTTTCAGTTCCTCTGGGGTCCCCATCGCACTGATTTTGCCATCCACCATGATAGAAATACGGTCACAATACTCAGCCTCATCCATATAATGGGTGGTGACGAATACGGTGATGCCACGTCCTGCCGCCTCGTAGATGAGTTCCCAGAACTGACGTCGTGTGGCGGGATCCACCCCACCTGTCGGTTCGTCGAGAAAGACGATGTCGGGGGCATGGAAGATAGAGACGGAGAAGGCGAGTTTCTGTTTCCAGCCCAGAGGCAGGGAGCCCACGAGGTCATTCTTATGTTCCGTAAACTGGAGTTGCTCCAACAACTGGTCGGTCTTACGGGCTATCTCCTCGTCTCTCATACCATAGATGCCGGCAAAGAGACGGATGTTCTCACGGACAGTCAGGTCTTCATACAGAGAGAAGCGCTGACTCATATACCCGATATGTCTCTTGATCTGCTCATGCTGCGTACAGATGTCAAAACCAGCTACGGTACCAGTCCCTGAGGTGGGTTGGTTCAGTCCTGTGAGCATATGCATCGCAGTGGTCTTACCTGCTCCATTGGCACCCAGGAAACCGAATATCTCCCCACGCCGTACACTGAACGAGATATCATCAACGGCATGGAAGCTTCCGAAAGCCTTCACCAAGTGACTCACCTCGATGACATTCTCCCGCTCTGCCTGTTGCTGTGGCACAGCAGACGGAACGATGGGCGGAGGATTGAAGATGGCAGAGAAACGGTCGAGGATGAGCTCCGGTTTATCAATACCCTGCACCTTCCCCTCATGCAGGAAAGCGACACGCTCACAGCAACGGACCTCGTCGAGATAGGGGGTGGAGGCGACAATGGTGATACCACGCTCTTTCAATGTTCCCAGCATCTCCCAGAACTCCTTACGACTGACAGGATCGACCCCAGTGGTCGGCTCATCAAGGAAAAGGATCGTGGGCTGATGCACCAAGGCACACGACAGGGCGAGTTTCTGCTTCATTCCCCCTGAGAGGGCACCTGCTTTACGGTCAGCAAAACGCTCTATCTGTGAATAGATGGCACGAATAATGTCATAGCCTTCCTCTACAGTAGTACCGAAGAGGGTGGCGAAGAACTCCAAATTCTCACGGACCGTCAAGTCCTGATAGAGTGAGAAGCGACCTGGCATATACCCTACCCGGCTGCGTATCTGCCCCATCTGACCGACGACATCATAGCCGTCGACCGATGCCGTTCCCTGATCGGCAAGCAATAAGGTGCAGAGGATGCGGAACAAGGTGGTCTTACCTGCTCCGTCAGGACCTATCAGTCCGAACACCTCCCCCTGACCGACGGAGAACGACACATCATCGAGTGCCTTTACCTTACCGTAGGATTTTGAAATATGACTGACCTCTATGGCTTGCATAACTATGAACTATGAACTCTCAACTAAAACTTCACCTCTCCATACATACCTATTTTTATATAACCATCATTCTTGACTGCTATCTTGACGGCATAGACCAGATCGGCACGCTCGTCATCGGTGAGGATGGTCTTGGGGGTGAACTCCGAGCGACTGGATATCCATGATACCGTACCATCGTATGCTTTCTTCTGCTGATCACCATAGTCAGCAAACACTTTTACTTTCTGTCCGAGTCTGATATGCCGCAACTGGGCGGTGGTGACATAGGCACGGATGAACATCTTGTCGATATCAGCTATCTTGAAGAGGGGTTTGCCTGTGGCGACAAACTCTCCTACCTCCACATATTTCTCCAAGACGGTACCACCTGTAGGAACGATGACATGACACTTTCTCAACTGGTCTGTCAGTTGCGCTACTTGCACCTCGACAGTGGACACTTGTGAGTTTAAGGTGGACACCTGCGTACCAAGTGCCGACACCTGGGCATCCAGCTGCTTCTGCAGGACGGTGACCTGACTGGTGGCGTCATCGAGCATCTTCCTCGGAGCAGCCCCGTCCTTCACCAACTCTTGATAGCGCCGTTGTTCCGTCCTCGCCTTGGCAAGTTGCTGACGGACTGCCGCCACCTGTTTCTCCATATCCGGCTTCTGACTCTGGTAGACCTTCTTCGTAGCCCCTAACTGCTGTACCTTCAGCCAAAGCTGGGTGGTATCCACTAGACCGACCTCCTGTCCTTCGGAAAGCGCATCACCCTCGTTGACACTCAACCTCAACAGTACCCCACTCTGCTCTGCCGATACCATGGTCTCTGTTGCCTCGAATGTTCCCGTGGCATCATAGTCCTTCTCTTGGGTTCCACAAGCTGTCAATAACATGGCAATACCTGCCAGCACATCTATCTTTCTCATATCGCTATTAATTATTCAAGGTAATCTTCAAATCATATATCTCTTTCAACATCTCTATCTCATGGATGGACTGTTGCACCTTTGCCGCATTCTCGTTGTTAATCTCCCTCACGAGGTCGTTGACATCGATGATACCATGCGCCAGTTTCGACTCGGCAGCCTTACGGACAGCACTGCGGAGCTGGATGATCTCTTCATCCTCGGTCATCAGTTTCCGATAGCGTTCCAAGTCCTCCTGCTGCTGAACCTGCTCCAACTGGTTATTGAAAAGGAACACGTCACGGCTGACCTCAGCATGTTCCCGTTGCAACTGGACCTTCGCCTTGTCGTTCTTATGGGTATAGAGCGCTCCGATATTCCACGACAACTTAGCACCTATCATCCCGTTCAGCGACCATCGGTGGCGCATCATGTCCTCAAACATATTATAGCCCGGATAGCCATAGAAACCTTGGGCAAAGACTCCTAACTTAGGCATGAGAGCCGCGTTCAAGGCTTTCTCACGGGCATCGGCAAGGCGGAGCTGTGCCTCGATGGCTTTCAGTTCCGGGCGCATGTTTTGTTGCTGTGGCACAGCGGCAGGTGGGACAGGCTTCTGCACGTGACGGATGTCCATGCCGCAAAAGGTGGAGAGCATCCTCGCCAAGGCTTGACGCTGCGCCTGCAAACTGGTCTGTTGCTGGATGACATTCAAGCGTTCTGCCTTCACGGAAAGATAGTCGCTCTCTGCCGCGGTACCATGCTGATACATCGATGCGAGTTTCTTCTCACTACTGCTGAGCACTTCCTGCAAATCCATATTGAGCTGCAACTGGTCGTCTATCAGCAACAGTCCGAAATACAGCTCGTTGACACGCTGGCGGATCTGGTACATACTGACTTCATTCTGTGCCGCCTCCACCAGTCCCTGCTGACGAGCTATCTCTTTCTGACTGCTGATGGTACCACCGTCATAGATGGTCTGTTGCACATCAATACCCACCCTGTACTGGTCTTTCCTCAGTCCTTTCAGGTCGACACCCTTCGACTTCAGCATACTACCCATCTGCTCGGGCCATGCAGCGACATCACTCTGATAGGTGACTTGCGCCGATGCCGACACTTGTGGCAGCCAACTCTTCCCGATATTCCTCACCGTCAGGTCGGTGGTCTTCGCTATCAGGTCGTATTGACGTATCAGTGGATAGTTGCGCTCAGCGGCATGCTGACACTCCTCCAACGTCTGCGCCTGTAATGACAGCGGTATGATGACCAATCCCAAAATTACTCTTCTCATATTGTACTATTTGTGTTCCAACTGCAAAAGTACTCTGATTTATTGGATTAATCGCTATCCATACGCATCAGGAATTGTCCTTTTTGTTCGATTTCTATACAAAAAGGATATATTTTACCTCTTTTTTATTATCTTTGCATCGGAAACAAAACGACATAGCACCATGAGCAAGCAACCCAAACTGATGAGTCTCTCAAGGATGAGGGACATCCTTGAGCCGCATCTGTCACAGATTCATGAGAATATCTATTTGAGTCAGGAACTCGCCATCATCCACGGTGACCCTCGTGCCTTCCGTCTGGTGTTACGACAACAACCGCCCTTTGCCATCAACGACCACCGGTTAGGCATCATCCTACAGGGAGAGATACGGGTCAACGTCAACCTGGTGGACAAGGTGTTCTCTAAGGGTATGCTCGTTTTTATCGGTCCCGGCACTATCATCAATCCTGTCCGATTCTCCGAGGACTTGCAGATATACGGTATCGGACTCTCTCCCGACTTCCCCATGCCGTTTGCCGCAGGACAGATGCCCCCTGCCTTCAACGGACAAGTGCGTGACTTCCAGCTCCGTGTAAAGGAAGAGGATATCATGACAGCAAAACTGATGGTCGACACCATTTGGCACCTGGTACACCAGCCTGACTATAACCGGCAGACGATGAGCAGTCTCGCAGGTGCACTGATGTATCATTATGACGGACTCTTCCGCCAGCATACCGACCAACTGCAAAACACACAGTCACGGGAACAGAGCATCTTCGACCGCTTCATCTATCTTGTCAACCAACATGCCGCCAAAGAGCACCAGATAGGTTTCTATGCTGATAAGATGTGTCTGACGGAGCGTTACCTCGGCACCGTCATCCGCCAGGCAAGTGGTACGACGGCAAAAGAGTGGATTGACCTTGCCCTCATCACCCGTATCAAGGTGGAACTGAGACACACTGACAAGTCTGTCACCCAGATTGCCGAGGAGATGAACTTCCCGAATCCCTCTTTCTTCTCCAAATACTTCAAACGTCTCACCAACATGACTCCCGCGGAGTTCAGGGAGGGTTGAGCCAGCCGATGCAGTTAACATATATTTCATGAAGAATATTTGGTGTTTTGCTCACATAATTGTACCTTTGCATCGAACTAAACTCCATAAGTATGGACAATAACACGAATGACATCCTGCTGAAGAACGTAGCACTGCTCTCGAAACTAACGGAGCAGGAGGTAAAAATGATGCCTGCTACAGAAGCTCCGCTGCCTTCGGTGGAGAAGGTAGTACGCATTGTTACACTGGTGAAAAACATCATTTTTCCCGATTATATGGGAAAGCGTCAGACGGACGAAACGAAACGCTCGTATCATATCGGTGAGTGCATGCTGGAATTGCACCGTCTGCTGGTGAAACAAATAGCTCACGGACTGCAGTTCTGCGAGGACTGCGAAGAAATATCCACGAAGGAAAAAGCCTACGAGGAGGCTCAACGTAAAGCTACTCTCTTCATTGATGCAATGCCTGAAATCAAGCGACTGCTCTATACCGATGTGCAGGCGATGTTTGACAATGACCCAGCTGCGCCTAATTATGGTGAGGTGATTTTTTGCTATCCGGTAGTGAATGCCATGACGCACTATCGTATTGCCCACAAATTGCATGAACTGCAAGTACCCGTCATTCCACGTATCATCACAGAACAGGCTCACTCAAAAACTGGTATTGATATTCACCCTGGGGCTACCATCGGCGAATACTTTGCGATTGACCACGGAACGGGTGTGGTAATAGGTGAGACGTGTATCATCGGCAATCACGTGACCCTGTATCAGGGTGTGACACTGGGTGCCAAGAGCTTTAAATACGACGAGAACGGCAATATGCTGAACGTGCCTCGTCACCCAATCATCGAGGACCACGTGACGGTTTATTCTAACGCCTCCATCCTGGGTCGCATCACGATTGGTCATCATAGCGTGATAGGTGGTAACATCTGGGTAACCAACGACGTTCCACCCTACTCTCGTATCCAACAGTCGAAAGCTGTCGATGCTTCGTTCAACGGAGGTTTGGGAATATAAAACAGAAAAGAGAGCCGCTTGGCTCTCTTTCTTGTTATTACTCTTTGGTTATTTTGATACTGTCATTAGCTAATTCCTTAGGTATCTGCGACCAGCTGTAGTAAGAATCCCATCTGTTGGATGATGTCTTGTATAGATCGAAATAGATGGATCTATAAGTGCCGCATTCCATATACCCTGTAAAGCGAGAGCTATTGATATTGAAGTCGTAGATATAAATCACTTCTCCCGTATCGTATGTTATTCTAATTCTGCCACCACCTACACTCCAAAGGAATTCACGATGCCTATAGTCGTTATGATATGGATCATAGTCTACTTGCTCACCATAACCTGAAGTAGCACCGCGATTATAGCTGTAGCCTTTGCGATAGAAACGTATAATGGTGTCGTATTCACGACCCGTTCCCTCATAACCCCAATAGCTATAATAGTCTTCACCCATGTATCCTTCCCATTCACCGGAGAGATCGTAGGCAATCATCTCGTCTTCGGTCATACAACTCGAGAAGGTGGTCAGCGTCAGCACTGCCAAGAGTGCCATCAGCGAGAAAGTATAAATCTTCTTCATAATTAATTGATTTTTAAGTTTCTGATGCAAAGGTAAGGAAAAAAACCTATATTCACAAGATAAAACACCTATAAAAAGATAGGGATTTTCCTATTTTGCCCCTGATAATTAATGTTTAACAACATAAAAAGCTCATTTTGTCAAGAAAATGTATTGTAAGTTTGAGAAAAAATAATTAACTTTGAAGCACGAAAATAAAAAAGTTTCGAAATATTTAAATAACTAATAAATAAGATTCATAAATTTCTTTTCCATTATTAATACTATCATTAGGATTATAATAAGGCGGCGTAGTTGTGAAACTACGCCGCCTTCACTTTTTGATTATTCGTCAGTCTTTTTCTTTCCGAACTCAGGATCTATCTTCAAAAATGCTGTAACAATATATGTCAACGAACATGCTACAACGACAATGATAAAGAACGCCCGATAGCCTACAGCTTCCTGCAGGGCTCCTGCAAACAAACCGGGAATCATCATCGAGAGGGCCATAAATGCTGTGCAAAGAGCATAATGACTGGTCTTGTGATTACCTTGACTATAATATATAAGGTATAACATATAGGCGGAGAAACCAAATCCATAACCAAACTGCTCGACAAAGACACAGACATTGATAATGAAGAGTGACGTTGGCAGTGCATAGGAAAGATATACATAGACCAAATCGGGCAACGTGATAGCCATCACCATAGGCCAAAGCCAACGTTTCAATCCATCGCGGCTGGCAACGATACCACCCAAGATACCACCCAGCGTAAGCCCAATAACACCTACCGTTCCCTGTACCAATCCGTATTCACCGTCCGAAAGGCCCAATCCGCCATTGTGATAGGCATCGACCAGAAACAAGGCTGATATTTTGGCCAACAAGCCTTCTGGCATGCGATAAAACAGCATGAAGCAAATGCCTGCCCACACTTGTGGCTTTTGGAAGAAGGTGACGAGTGTCTGCCTGAACTCATCCCAGATTTCACCAGCAGTCTTCTTTGACTTCATACCGTCTTCGGCTGGTTTGGGCAATACCCAATGGTGATAAAGCCAGAGGGCGATAAAGAGACCAGCCATCAGATAGAACACCAGGCTCCAAGAATAGCGGATGTTGCGAGTGAGCACTTGTAGAGCTCCTGCCAAACCTACCAATAGTCCTGACGAGAAAATGGTAGCTATGCGATAGAACGTTGAGCGGATGCCTACGAAATAGGCTTGCTCGTGCTGGTCGAGACCCAACATATAGAATCCATCAGCTGCAATGTCGTGAGTAGCACTACTGAATGCCATCAGCCAGAAGAAACACAACGAACCTTGCAACCACCAAGGACCTGGTATCGTGAAAGCTACACCTCCCAGGGCTGCTGCTATCAGTACTTGCATCGTTATAATCCACCAACGCTTAGAGCGCAACATATCTACGAAGGGGCTCCAAAGGGGTTTGATGACCCAAGGAAGATAAAGCCAAGAGGTGTATAACGTAATATCTGTATTCGACAAGCCCAAACGCTTGTACATAATGAGGGAGATTGTCATCACTGCCACATAAGGCACTCCCTCTGCGAAATAGAGTGTGGGAACCCAAGCCCACGGAGATTTTCTACTCATTGTCATTTAATATATTTTTTTTATTTCGGCACCACGATAGTAGTGCAATAGTATTTCATCATATTTATAACCTTTCTGTCCCATCACAGCAGCACCTATCTGACAGAGGCCAACACCATGCCCCCACCCTTTTCCTTTCAAGCGGAAACCTGTGGCTGTCTTCTCTACATCGAAAGCCGAACTATAGAGATGGGTCTCGCTAAGAGCGCGACGTATCTCGAGTTCCTTACCGATAGTGAAGGTCTTCTTCGTTCCTACTATCTTCAGTTTCCAGATACGTCCACTTTTGCCTCGCTCCAAGGGGATGAGGTCGGTTATCTTTCCAAAGTCGTCCTTTAGTTTTTCGTTGATGAGATCAGAAATCTCATCCACTGAGTATTCAACGGTCCAGCGATAGAAATCGTTGGTCTCCAGATCATAATCATTTAAGACTTGCGAAAGCACCTCTTTATCGTTGGTATTGCAGAAGGGGTCCTCTACAGAGACTAGATAGGGCTTGGGAGTATCTTCCCAACAATATTGGAATTCTTCCGTCACACCACCACAGCACTTGGAGAAGCGGGCATCACATATCTCATCGCCATAGCAGAGTATCCTGCCACGTGTCGCCTTCAAAGCCTGTTCCACTGCCTCACTGGTCTGCTTGGTGATTCCCTGATAACGCTGGCAATGATCATCCGCACACACGTCGAAGATAGTATGGTCCTCACGGTCGTACCACCGGATCAGTTCATCGTCTTTCTTGATAAAAGAGAAGAATCCATCTTTTTTCTCACTATTCTCTTCCCTACGCCTCATCTGGGCAAGCAGCCAGGAGCGGCTGATAACGGCATGTGCTTTCAAAAGTTCCAGTCCTGCCGTAGCCTTCATCTCGCTGGAAATGACACTTGCCAGATATTTCTCTACAGGCAACTGATTGATAGCCGTAATCTTATCAGACTCTACCACCAATCGGAGCGTTCCCAAGAACACTTGTGTCTCCTTACGCTCCCAATGAAAATTGACGCCGATGGTTACATCATGCAAAGAGAAGGATGCAGAGGGCGACTGGGGCGTAAAAGTAAGTTCGCGATACTGCATACCACGCCAAAGTATACCACCTTCAGAAAATTCTACCGTCTGTTCGCCTTCTATCAGTTCACCTTTAGCCATATAAGGGGCATTCAGCGAAAAAGCTATTTTCTGACCACTCACAATACCTACTGTCACATCGGGCTGTTGGGTTTTCTGAGAACCAAGACGGGCATTTGCCTCGTTACTCTTCAGTCGCTCTATCACTTCCTGCATTTGCTCATGCGTTAGCGAAACCTCCCGATAGATAGCCTTGGCTACCTCAGGGGTAATCTTACGGAAGTCTTCCTCGCGGGGCGTTATCAGCAATCCACCCATATCAACGGCTCCTGGACTGATGATATACTGGGCATCACCTTCAGCCGCATAGCAGTCGGGACGATGTTTCTTGCGCGGCAACACCACACTCAGCGTTACGTCGCCCTGTCGCCAGGTGATAATATTCATCATGGGCTCTGTCTCTTGCTTGCTTTGAGGCAGTGCATGATAGAGTTTCTTAAAGAGCCGTTCATCGTTCTCTAAGGAATGACTGCGAATCAGGAAAGCAGCTGTAGGATAATCGACTATCTGATAGATACCATCTTCATCGTCCAGTCTATACACTTCCAATAAGTTGCGACTTAAACGTTGCCATGAGTTCTGCAAGGGCAGCTGATTGGAACTGACAGCTTGCAGATGGGCGTGATCAGGTGCTGACGCTCCACATTTAGGACCATTATATAATATGGTAAGACCTGGCGAGCTCTTTGCCAGCCGATGCATCTCGGCATACATGGGAAGAATGGCCTGTGGCTGATGCTTCAGGGTGGGCAACGTGAAATGCAAAGGGAGAATGGGGAATGGATTGACCAGCAGTTCGTAATGTTTGTCTATCACACGATGTATCTGTTCCTCAGGCCGATTGGATGCGCAAAGGAAACAGGGACGTTCTGCCAACGTGCGGGAATCAATCTTAGCACCTGTAGAACGAATACGGGCAGGATTCCATTGGACAGAAATCTCCATCCCCTCGTCTATTAGTTGACGCGTCTGGACATCTGCTAAATCACGATAACGTTGACGCACTTCTTCCCAAGTACATAATTGCCTGTCGAAAAATCGGGTCCACGGTGATGATTGCATTTGACGGTAACCTGATTGATTGACCTGCTGACGGGCTTTGACCTCCAGCGTACGCAAACGGTCTTTGTAGAGATTGTTGGCATTAATCTTATCTACCGACAGGGCCGCATCGGAATTTCCTCCCCAACGACGACATAGATAGAGTTCGGAATAGATGCGTCCGATGCGATAACAGCGTGAGAACCGCAATCCCAAAGCATAATCCTCACCGTAAGATGTATTAGGGAATTGCACCTGACGAAGCAAGGGGGTAAAGAAAGCACGTGGTGCTCCCAATCCATTGATACGCAGAGCGTTATTGGGGCCATTATCATCTGTCCACTCTTTATGATCAATCAATCCTGGAGGCAGGGTATTCAGCTCAAAATCGCACATTCTGTAAGAACCCACTATCATCGCTGCCTTTTGCTGATAGAAAGCATCCACGACGGTTTGAAGGGTCTTGGGCGATGAATAAAGGTCATCGGAATCAAGTTGCACTGCAAAGCGCCCGCAATGAGCACTATTAATTGCTTCGTTCCAGCATCCACCAATACCGAGGTCGCGACGTTCCGGAACGATAATCTGCAGTTTGCTGCCATAGGTGGACACCATGCTCGACAGGATATCGGCAGTGCCATCTGTGGAATGATTGTCCACCACGATGACATTATATTTGAACGCGGTCTTCTGCGACAGGGCACTCTCTACTGCATCCCTGATGGTCTTGACACGATTGAAAACGGGTATGACGACAGAGGCTTCCATCTCAAAGTCCTGCTCGTCAAAGTCAACTTCCAAATACTGACTGGGATCTATCAATGCACCGATTTCACGCAAATGAGCCGTACAGGCTTGTTCCATTTCTATCTGTACGTCTCGGTTGGCAGGATTCACATAATCAAACTGCTTGACACCTGAAGCTCGTAAGTCGGTCTCTTCTTCTGTATAAAGATACTCATTGAGATGGAACAAGGTTCCTTCCCGACTTAAAAACAGACGGAGATCGTAGAAGCCTGCCCACTGATAGTCGCGTTCCCTGTCGGATGTTGCATATTTATGAATAAGAGAGGTGCGAATAAGTACCAGACTTCCAAAATCGAAATCATTGCGTAGCGCACCTTCCTGATAATCAATCACGGGATGTGCCTTGCGTTCGCCAGCCTCCATCTGCCAACGATCGCTATACACCATTGCAGCCTGCATATCCTCTGCCACCAAGCAAAGGCGTTCCAAAGCTGTGTTGCCTAAGGATATGGGAGCCGGCTTCATGCTCAATAGCACATAGGGAGCTTCTGCATGTTCTGCCACTTGCATCACATACTGACTGCTTTGCAACTGGTCGACTGTCAATAAGGAACAATCATGCGGAATATCAACCTCACCCTGCTGTTCACTCACAAGTAGGAAAATATGTCTGACTGTGATACTTTGACGCAATTGCGCAATAGTATCAGCCATATCGGAAAGTGACTGACAGGCAAGGAAACAATCTATTTTTTGTCTCATTTTGTATTCATCGTTTTAGTTTTAGGCACAAAGGTACAACTTTTTCTGTAAAAACTGCTCCATTGCTCAAAATAATTTTGTACCTTTGCAGTCATGAATTCTAAGAAACGACTATTGGGAATGACTGCTGACGAACTGAAAAGTGTTGTCAGCAAACTGGGTATGCCTGCATTCACAGGCAAGCAGATTGCTCAGTGGCTCTATGAGAAGCATGCCCAGAGTATTGATGAAATGACGAATCTTTCTAAACAGAACCGCCAACGACTGGCCGAAGAGTATGAGGTAGGTGCCGCAGCTCCCATCGACTGTCAGCGTTCGAAAGACGGCACTGTCAAATATCTCTTCCCTGTCAGTTGTGGAGAAAATGCCAAACTATTTGTCGAAACAGTATATATCCCGGATCATGACAGGGCTACTATTTGTGTTTCTTGTCAAGTAGGATGTAAAATGAACTGTCTGTTCTGTCAGACAGGCAAACAAGGGTGGCAGGGAAATCTGACGGTAGCAGATATCCTCAATCAGATATATGCTTTACCTGAGGCTGACTCACTGACCAATATTGTATTCATGGGACAGGGCGAACCGATGGACAATTTGGATGCCGTGCTCCGTGTTTGTGAAATAATGACTGCACCATGGGGCTATCAATGGAGTCCGAAACGCATTACGGTGAGTTCTGTTGGTGTACGCAACAAACTGAAGCGATATCTAGACGAAAGTGAATGTCATGTAGCCATCTCCATGCATTCGCCCTTGCACGAGCAACGCCTGCAACTGATGCCTGCAGAAAAAGCAATGCCTATTAGCGAGACCGTCGGACTGTTGCGTCAATATGACTTTACGCACCAACGTCGTTGCTCCTTTGAATATATCTGTTTCGGAGGTCTCAACGATTCTCCTGTATACGGACGCGAGATTGTCAAGCTGCTGAGCGGACTGGAATGTCGTGTCAACTTGATACGGTTCCACGAAATACCCGATGTCAACCTACCCTCATCTGACGAAAAACGGATGGAGGCCTTGCGCGACTATCTCACCCATCACGGCATCACCACTACCATCCGAGCCAGCAGAGGACAAGATATTCTTGCGGCTTGCGGATTGCTCAGCACAGCAAAGCAGTCGTCATGACAAGACATTGAAATAACGTAATATCGATATAAACAAATGGAAGAAAAATTGATTCGCGTGGCTATCACGCAAGGAGATACCAACGGCGTCGGCTACGAGGTCATTCTCAAGACTTTTGCCGATCTTGGCATGCTGGAGTTGTGCACTCCCATTATTTATGGATCACCCAAAATTGCTGCTTACCACCGAAAGGCACTCAACTTGGAAACCAACTTCAGCATTATCAACAATGCAGAAGAAGCGCGTCCTGGCAGAGTCAACCTGCTCACCTGTTTCGACAATGAGGTAAAAGTAGAACTCGGACAGCCTTCGATTGAGGCAGGACAGGCTGCTTTTAAAGCGTTGGACAGAGCGATGACCGACTATCGTGCAGGACTCTTCGACGTGCTGGTGACAGCCCCCATCAATAAAGCAACTATCCAGAATGCCGGATTCCATTTTCCAGGACATACAGAATATATCGAGGCCAGTGTAGGAGAAGGACAGAAAGCACTGATGATTTTGATGAACGATATACTGCGTGTTGCCTTGGTGACCACACATCTGCCTATCAAAGACATATCGAAAGCTATCACCAAAGAGGCAATCATCGAAAAAGCTACGATTTTCCATCAGAGTCTGAAACGCGACTTCCGCATTTCCAACCCACGTATTGCCGTACTCTCGCTAAACCCTCACGCTGGCGACAATGGTCTGTTGGGTTCAGAAGAAAAAGATGTGATAATACCAGCTATCGAAGAATTGGAGAAACATGGCATTCAGGCCTTTGGTCCCTACCCTGCTGACGGATTCTTCGGAAGCAACACTTATTACCATTTCGACGGTGTGCTGGCCATGTATCATGATCAAGGGTTAGCACCTTTCAAGACGATTGCCTTGGAGAATGGCGTCAATTTCACTGCCGGCCTGTCCATCATTCGCACTTCACCAGATCACGGAACGGCTTACGATATTGCAGGACAAGGAATTGCCGATGAAAATTCTTTCCGTCAGGCCATCTATTCGGCTATTGATATCTTCCGAAACAGAAATAATTATGACGAGCCTCTGCAGAACCCGCTACCAAAGCTTTTCCATGAGAAAAGAGACGATAGCGAGAAGGTGCGTTTTGCTATTCCTAAGGCTAAAGAGGCTACTGAAAGTTAATTTCTGCCAAAAGTATGCCAATATGTCAGTTTTTATTTGTACCTTTGCCGGCTGAATGAAGAATTCTGAGCTACAGATTATTAAACAACGGTACAATATCGTAGGAAACTGCGAAGCATTGAACCATGCTCTGGATGTTGCCTTACAGGTGGCACCCACAGATCTAAGCGTACTGATTATTGGTGAGAGCGGTGTTGGTAAAGAGATTATTCCACGTGTCATCCACGATAATTCTCCACGCCGGCGCGAGAAGTATTTTGCCATCAACTGCGGCTCTATTCCAGAAGGTACTATCGATAGCGAGTTATTTGGACACGTCAAAGGTTCATTTACAGGAGCTATCAATGATTCACCTGGTTATTTCGGGGTTGCCAACAAGGGGACTCTTTTCCTAGATGAAGTTGGAGAACTGCCTCTTGCCACCCAGGCACGTCTGCTGCGAGTACTTGAAACCGGTGAATACATCCCTGTTGGAGCTACTGAGGTGCGCAAAACAGATGTGCGCATCGTAGCAGCAACAAACGTAAATATCCGACAAGCCATCAGCGAAGGACGTTTCCGTGAAGACCTATATTATCGTCTTAACTCTATCCCCATTCAGATGCCACCACTGCGTGAACGTGGCGAGGACATTGCTTTACTGTTCCGCCTCTTCGCCCTCCAAATGGCAGAAAAATACAGAATGGACAAAGTGGTTTTGACGGACGAGGCAAAACAAATGCTGATGCGCTACAAGTGGCCAGGAAATGTCCGTCAGCTGAAAAATATTACCGAACAGATTTCTATTCTTTCTCCCGAACGACAAATAACACCGGAAATCCTCTCGCGTTTCATTCCACAGGATCAGGAAACCACCCAGTTGGCAACCATTCATTCTGAGGGAGACCATTCGTTTGAGAACGAAAGGGAAATACTTTACAAAATACTCTTTGAGTTACGCAGTAATGTCAACGACATGCGTCGCGAGATGAGCACGCTGAAAAAACAGCTTGAAGATGTTCAAGCTGCACCTGCCCCTGCCGCAGTTTCAGCAATCACCCCTATTCCATCCGAACTACCTACGCTCAATTCTCAACTCCCTACGCTGGAGGATGCCATCGCCGAAGAATATATCGAGCCTGTCAAGGAACCTGAGAATCTCAATCTCGACGCATGGAGCCGTCAGGCATTGGAGAAAGCACTAGACCGGAATGGAGGCAATCGCAAGAAAGCAGCCCAAGAACTGGGTATCAGCGATCGCACATTATATAGGAGACTCAAACAATATGGACTGGACAAGTAAAAAGTAAAAAAGTAAAGATATGAAGGCACTAAACACAAGCGTGAAATACAGTGTAAGGAAAAAAGGGTTCTCCTTTTTACCCCTTTACCTTTTTACCCTTTTACTTATCAGCTGCTCCGTCAGCTATAAGTTCAACGGAGCCAGTATCGACTATACGAAGACAAAGACCATTCAAATATCAGATTTCCCTATTCGCTCAAGTTATGTTTGGGGACCAATGGGACCCATGTTCAACAACCAGTTGAAAGACGAGTTTGCCAATCACACCCGTCTCGAACAGGTTCGACGGGATGGAGACCTGAAGATAGAAGGCGAAATCACACAATATCAACAGCGTAACAAATCAGTGTCGGCTGAAGGTTATTCTGCTCAGACAGAACTCTCAATGACTGTCAATGTACGCTTTACAAACAACACCAATCACAAAGAAGATTTCGAACGCCAGTTTACTGCTTCAGCAACATACGAGACTACCCGTTCACTGAATTCTGTTCAGGAAGAACTTGTGACCCAGATGGTCAAAGACCTCTGCGAACAAATATTCAATGCTACTGTGGCCAATTGGTAAAGAGAGATAATAAGTTAGAGATATGGATTTAGTAGAGATGATTAATCACCCAGATCGAATGGATCGCGACACACTCTATGAGTTGCGCTCTATGCTGGCATTGCACCCCTACTTCCAGACCGTACGTCTGCTGATGCTCCAGAATCTCTACCTGCTCCACGACCCATCTTTCGATGAAGAACTACGTCGCTCTGCTATCTATATCACAGACAGACATAAATTGTTCAATCTCGTTGAAGCAGCCCATTATAAACTGCAACCTACTGTTCATAAGCAACAGCCGACAGACAACAACAAAGACAATAGTCGCACCATGTCACTCATCGACTCCTTCCTGGATTCTATTCCTGAAGAGAAAGAAAAGTCGGAGCAACATCAAAAACGACGTCCTACACCCAAAGATGCTACTGTCGACTATGTGGCCTATCTGATGGAAACCGAAAATTCACCATCTGAGCAAGTGACACCACAAATGCAGGGACAAGACCTGATTGACCACTTCCTACAAGAGGAACAAGGACGCATTCTGCTCAGTGAACTGAAAAACGATGAGCAAGAACCCGTTGAACCACCCGTTGTAGAAGAACCTGCCGAAGAGGAATACTTCACGGAGACGCTGGCACGCATCTATATTAAACAAGGACGCTTTCAGAAAGCACTTGACATTATACAAAGACTCAGTAGCAACTACCCCGAGAAAAATGCCTACTTTGCCGACCAAATACGTTTCTTAGAGAAATTAATAATAAACAATAATAAAAAACAAAAGTAACATGTACACATTATTTGTAATTCTTATCGTTATTGCAGCCATACTGATGATCGGTATCGTGCTGATTCAAGAGTCTAAAGGTGGTGGCCTGTCTTCCAGCTTTGCCGGTTACAACCAAATTGGAGGAGTTCGCAAGACCACAGACTTCGTAGAAAAAGCCACATGGGGCCTCGCCCTCGCAATGGTTATTTTCAGTGTTGTATGTGCTTGGGTGGCTCCTACAGCTACTACAGATGCATCTGTTATGGAAAACTATCAGGCACCAGCAACCAATCCTAACAACTTGCCAGGTTTCGGAGCTAGCCAGACCAAAGATGCTGCAACTCCTGCTGCACCTGCTGATGCTAAAGCCCCTACTACTCCTGCAGAAGCTCCTAAAGCACCCGCACAGCCTGCTAAGTAAAGATTTTCTGTAAAAAGTACGGGAATTATTTGGTAATCTCAAATAATTCCCGTACCTTTGCACTCGCTTTCCAAAAGAAAGTGCACGATGGTGCCCGTAGTTCAGTTGGTTAGAGCGTCAGATTGTGGTTCTGAATGTCGACGGTTCGAGTCCGTCCGGGCACCCTTCAAGAAAGTCCTGTAAATCAATGATTTACGGGGCTTTTTCTTTTTAATTATTGCATATTTGATACTGATTTTATACTGCTACGCCTATCACTCAATTTCAGCGGTGCTACTGGCGCATTTTCTCCTAAAAACTTCTTTTCCCTTAAAGCCCATGAGGAACCTTAAGGGAAAAGAATATTATTCAACGTTGACAAGTTGATATTGTCATATAGGTGTCAACCCGTCAACCATCACTCCTTTCTTACTTTCCGATATTTCTGATTCTTGCTATTAGGCTTGTCGGGAATAGTTAATTCAACATCAACTTCGACATTTTTATCTCTGTCTGGATCTCTGTCTTCTCTGTCTGTTTTTGAGTTTGTCGAATTTCTTAAATTATTGTTGTTCAACGCCTTATCTCTGTCATCTCTATCATCAACTCTATCATTATCTCTATCACTAACTTCGACATTATCTTCGACATTTTTACGCTCCACCGTCACAACGAACTCATTGAGCGTGTCGTCATATTTTATATGCCGCTCGACCCTAAGGATTCCCGCTGTCGCGCCTACCCGTAGCCTTTCGCTTTGCTTTACATAGAAAGTTAATCAATTATTTCGAAATATTAAGTATTACCCATTTACCGTCTTTACGCCCACCTTCGCGAGTAAGGATACCTTTTTCGTGTAGTGATGCCAAGTCTCTTTGAATAGTTCGTGTCACCATGCCTGTCTTTTGTGACATTTCACTGGCGCTCAACGAAGGGTTCTCTCTTATTAAATCAATTATAACTCGCTGTCTATCAGTTAGTTCTTTTACGACATCTTTTACGACATCTTTTACGACATTTGTTGTTGCAGTTGAAACAGGCAGAACCAATTCCACTTCATCTACTTCTATCTTATTCTTCAACTCTGGTTCGCCCCAACCAGTCTCTTTCCAAGCAGCAATGATCTTGGGGAAACCGGAACCGATATTCTCACCAAAGCCTACCATGCGAAGCATATTCTGAATACGCGGGTTACGAGCCTTGGAGTTACCACCTTCGTAGATCTGCTCTATAGGCAATCTCAACAATCCAGGATTACGGAAGCAGAGACGGTCATCATGCTTTTCAATTCGTAAGATGCCAGCATCCATCATCAGGTCTGCATGAATTATCGAGTTGGTAAAGGCTTCGCGTACAGCTTTATGCTGAGGTGTGTCATCCACTCGCTGCAACCCCTCCATTCGGAATGGTCTCGGCAAGTCGAAAGTCATCTTTGGCAATACAATGCTGAAGAACTGATACAAGTTGTTTTCCCAACGCCCATCATAAGTCAGGCGGTCGCTATAGCGTTCCTCACCAATAAGGTTGCAGAAGTTGAGGTAGTCCATGCGGAAATTATCGAAGCGTTCCCGTATAGGCAACCCCTTTCCAAACATCATCAAGCCAGCCATCGACAAGCCCTCTTTCCCTTCTTCTCTATTGACGATATAGCCTCCGAGATTCCTGAGGAACGTCTTATCATCAACCTCGTTCCATACGTGGTCATTGTTCCATACCCGGAACAATGTACGATATCGATGTAGCGTGTCGAGGTCGATGTCATCCATATTGTAATGCTCAATCAGGATGCCATCATTGCCATCTTCGAAAGAGTCACGTATCATGGCTCTCACCTGCCGCTCTGTGCAATGGTAATCACCTTCATGGTTACGCCTATACGTTCCCTTATAAACGTTGCCGTTCAGGTAGATTGGCTTCATGCGGAAATCTGCCATAGGCACATGGATACATACAATCTTCTTTCCATCCAGATCAACTACCTCAACATCCTTCTCAACAAGAATGTTTTCATTCACTTTGTCGCTGTTGATGGTGTTCCAGAAGTCCGTCAGAATCTTCTGATGATTGTCTACACCTATTATCTCAAAGCGTTTGGCAGGATCTGTCTCTTTCCGATGTTCCTCAACGCCAAGCAGTATCAGCCCACCTATGGTATTTGCAAAGGCAGAGTACGTATTCCAAAGTTCTTTGGGAACTTCAGACTTAGCCTTCTTGCACTCCAGCGTTACACGTTCGCCTTTAAGCAGTGCTTCCTTTATCGTTTTCTCGTTCATGTTCATATTTCGTTTGCAAAGTTAATCATTATTTTCGAAAAGAGCACAGGTGTTCTTGCGATATCTCATTGTTCTTTAGCTTCATTATTTGCCTTTTCTTCTATTCTTATTACTCTCCTTCTTTAATCCAGAAGTTTGTTTGTTCTTAGATATACCAGTATCAATACCACTGCTACATTTACAATCAGTTAGTAATACCCTAGTGTTGTCGAGATCTTTATATTCTTCTTCTAGATTCTTGAATTTTGTAGCGTCACTTCTGTCATTATGAACATTAAATACCCAAAAAACAGACAGGCAGGCATTAGTAGCGTTTGTGTATTTAATAAACTTCTTCTTGTATTCATGACGCTTCCTCTCGTTTTGAATTTCGTCATTATGTAGTAACTTCAACTCTACCATGATAGGATTACAAAAACCATATCTAATGAGAAGATCTGTACGCTTGTTATCTTGAAGTGCGACTTCTCTATCTATCTGAATCGCATTCAAACCCAATTTACAGCATTTGTTTACAATGGTATTCTTTAACTCCCTCTGTATGAAATCTTCACTTAATACGTCTCGGCTTATCAAAGAGTATATACCTTGATCCTGTATCTCTTTCTGAACTTCGGAATGTATATATGTGAAATATCTTCTCAAATCACCATCGTTACGTATTTCCAAATGAGATTCATCAATACATTTATTATACATCTTGATAGCTTTATCAATCGAAATCTTTTCCTTTTTTAAGAATATCATTTCAGCATTGTTCATGATGTCGTTAGCGAGGAAACTCACATTTTTAGCATTGAACGCCTCCACTTTCTTCCTCAATTCTGGAATGTAACCATTATCAGTATTTAAAAAGAAATTGTATATCTGTTTAAGAATATAACTCGCGTATTCCTGTGTGTCAGGATTATTACATAACGATAGTCCAACATCAAACAAACTAAGCATTTGATCATCTAATTTTATATTCCCTTTTATGTTCATAAAGCATCTGAACATCTGTGGATTGGGATTAGTCATTTCTGATTCCTCTATAGAGATTGCACGAACATGTCCTGTGCTGTTATGAAGAGATTGCAATACATGATTTTTAAGATAGTCTATCCTCCAAGTAATTGCTTCTGCATCTTGATATTTTTCAATCATTATTGCATTACATAGCATTTTTACACTTTCAATATCGTCATCTTTTAATAGATTGAAAAGATTCCTATATTTCTCAATATTCCAGTTCCCGTATCCAGTTGATATTAACTCCAAAGCTTTCGATGCAGCATAACGGTGTTCTATATCTTGGTTCTTTGTATATTCATCTATATACTCCTCTAGTTTATAGGATAATGCATCAAAATTGTAATCGTTTATACATGTAAGTACACTGTCAGGGCTGATATTCATGAGGTCATCTTTTCTTGATTTCCACCAAACCATTAGCTCTTTTTTCTCATCATCGCTGAGATTCCCAATGATAGACTTATAGATGTTTCGTATTTCGTTGTAATCATGAGATGGGATGCAGCGAATAAATGGCAGAGTCTTTGCCAAGACAATCCTGTGTTTTATTAGTAAGTCAATGAAGTTTAGATGATACATTGCTCTAACAAAAGATGGGAGCATAACCAGCATCGTAGAAATACTGAAAGAATTATTCTCTTTCTTTTCCAACTTCAATTTGTCTAGATTCATCTCATCTATAAATGTTTCAATCACATTCACAAATGGCTGTGAATTCTGTTCCTGTAAGTAGTTTATGTTTTTGGATAATCTATATGCTGCATTATATTTTACATACTTGGACACGTCAGATTCTGTAAGGCTCTGATAATCCAACATGGATGATGAATTATTATCTTTCCTTTTTGCATCTTCTTCTGAATTTTTGTCCCATTGGGCAAATGTTTCAGCATAACGTGATATGTATTTGGACACGGAAACACTCTTGGCTTCATCATTCTTGATTTTATTAATAAGAGTAGTAAGAATAAAATCTATACGCAATTTATCCACCTTTATCTCATTCAATAACTTGTCTAAAGCCGAAACTAATTCTGCATCAACTAATTTTTCATCAAAGTGTCTAAAGACATCTTCTAAATACCATCCTCTATTAAAGCATTTTACAAATATCTTTCCTGTTTCATTATCAAGTATTATTTGTTTAACAGTACCATCAATCTCATGAAGAATAGAATAGGACTCTCTTTCGATGTAATTTGCAATGATTTTTGTTATGAGTTTTTTCTTTTCAGGATCTTCATTCCAAATAATAGTAAATTGTTTATTTAGATAAGGTTCATAGAAGACAGCCCTTTCTCCTTTGGGGTCGAAAAACTCGTTGAGTTTATTGGCTTCAATAATACTGTTATATGCATAAGCTATCGTTGCAGGAGCCTCAATGCATAATACAGCATTAATCGCATGAGGATTACTCTCAAAGCATCCATTTAACCAGCAATCTACAACAGCATTATCCGTAATCTTTCCATAGCCAGTAACTTCACAATACCTTTCTTTAAGCTTTTGTGAAAAAAAACTATACTCTTTTGAAAGGCGAGTAAGATTATCCCAGGCTTTAAGTGCCTTGTATAGATTTAAAGCAGCCAACTTTTTCTCTTCATCATCCTCTTGTATGAGAATATCTGCAGCATACGTCCAATAGTCATATATATCTTTATCGAGCTTGTCCTCTTCAACAATCACCTCAAGTATGGCACAGATATTTGCCAATTGTATTTTGTTGAACTGCTTGACATATTCAACAAATGGTTTTAATTCGCTATTACAATTGGGCGTGTAGCATTCTTGCATTAATTTGAGAATTGGCGCTCTCCAATACATATATGCAGGTACACGCAGATAATGATCAAGTATAATTGAAAATAGTTCTTTTTTCTGTTGGGGAGAAAGGATAGATGAAACAATGTATCTCAAAAGTGATTCAAATGATTCATTCTCAAGGCAAGACTCGTATGATACAATGAGCTTAATTATGTTAATGAAGGAGTGTACTCTATCTTTTGTATATGACATGTGAGGAATAATATCATACCAATTGAGATGAATATGCTTTAAGTCTTTCTGGACAGCGATATCGTAGAGAACACTTTCTATGTTGTCGTGTCTACATAACTCTTTTGCAGCAAGATATTCCTGTAGTTCAGTGTTTTCAAATTGTAGAATTCCGTTTGTATCTTTTAATATGCGACTTTCAAAGAAAAATAGGTCAAAATTGGCTACGAGCATCTGAGTCATATTACCCTTTATTCCATCAAGAATCGTGTAAAGTTCATCTTTTGAGATTTGGTCTTTACGGCTTATCTCCATGATGAATGAAACTTTCTCCAATACTCTTTGTATAAGGATCTTGAAGTTTTCGTTCTTGCTGTCATTATAACGAGCTTCTATAGCTTTTAGTATTGACTGACTTGTCATATACTCAAATAGCTCACCGATATTCGAAATCTCACCTTTTTGTTCTTCAAATTCCTCAAAATAAGTCAAATATCTAGGAATTGTTAGGAGTTCTTTTAATTTTGAATTATTAGCAACACTAACTTTTGTTATCTCAGAACACTTATTTACAACTTCCATTACATCTTCATCTCTCAGTCGACACAATTCTACATAGATTAAGTCTTTACAAGAGGCAAAATGGTTTTTATAAGATGCCACATAATGTTTTCTACAGGTGAATAACACTTTGGAATCTGAATTCTTTTCTTTATAGTCCTTTATTTGTTGTAACGTACTATAAAATGTATCTCCTTCAACTTCATCTAAAGCATCTATTATGCAGTATTCAATATCATTAGGGATAGGCTTGTCTTTTATTTCCGATGCTTTGCAAGAATGTATATTCTTTTTGGAAGAACGATTCTTTATTTCATCAATAAGTCTACTCTTGCCAATTCCAGGTTCGCCGACAACACAAATGAAGTCGTCTTTAAGCAATTCATCTATGGACAAATTTCTTTCAGCATAAGACAATGAACGCGCTTTGTTATTATTCACAAATAAATCGTCAATGTTTTGATACGTTAGTATTTGTGGTATTATATAACTTATCATCGAATTTTATATTTTTAAAACAAACACCAGAAAGACATCAACCAATATAATATATATTCTCTTGCCATATTGAATCGCATTTATTTAATAACCATTTATTATTGTTTTTAAGCGACTAAAATTGGGGATGTTATTTTGACTCATTCGCAATAGCATTTCAATGTTGCTCAATTGCATGGGAATGTTTTGCATTATACAATATTGCCGATATAGTTCCTTAATATAAGGAAGAATACTATTTTGCTCTATAGTAGAACATATAGAAGCAATGGCATTGTCATTTAGGGCCAAGTTTAATCTATTCCCAGATGTAATGTTTGTTTGGATTGAAGACAACGCAAGTTTTGTCGCTTCAGTAAGATTGGCAACAATGCTATTAGCTATTGGGGGGATTTGTTGCATGATTTGATATTTCTGATTCCATGTATTTTGGATAGCAAAAAGATTTTGCTGTGTAGGAATCACATCAAATGCCTTATCCAATGCTTCCAGATTATTCTCTAACAAATTAAGTTGAGCCTTAATTTGTATATATTGTGAAAATAACGATTGTACCTGTGTCAAATAATTAAAGACGCTTACATTTTGCTGATTATTCATTAGATGCCTCCTTTCTGATTTTATCCAAAACTTCATGAATAGTTATTGAAAGTGCTTCATACTGTTTCAATTGCTTTTCCATTGCATCTAATGACATTTGGTAATTTCCACTTTTCTCCTCGATTTCCTTGCGGATTTCTTGAATCTTTGTGGAGTCTTGGCTTGCTTGTGCTAATTGTTGCGTTAGATTGGTCAATAAGTCATTAAACTCTTTTGCCTTATTTTGGTATAGCGTAGTCCCTTCTTGTTTTATATTATTAAGAATACCATTTAGCTCTGACGCTTGTGATTGAAGTTGAACTATTTGGTTCTTTGCTTCTTCTCCCTTTTTGATAACATCATTAAGAATCCTTTGGGCATCTGATTTTGTTTCTTCAAGTTTGAAAATTGCAAAGAAACCAAAGATAATGAAGATTACGCTTAACACACCTCCCCAAATACCTATTTGTGCGTAGTCATTTTCTATCTTGTCTATATGTAATTCGACAAGATTGTTCATTTCTTCTTGGGATAGCAAGATTTCTCTCTTGAATAATGCAGAGTCCTTTTGTAATTGTGAAAGTAAAACAGGAGCATTTGCAATCTTTCCAGAATCATTACTTAGTATTACTTCTTTCATTTCATAGAAAAGTGAATCAACTGTTGCAATATGCCTAACATGCTCTGTCACAATCCTTTCTTGGGATTCTGCTAATATCTTTGTCGAATGGCATAGATACGCGATTAAAAGGCTCAGAGTTATAACAACAATCAAACAGAACCCAATAACAATTGGATTCCTATGATTTGTAATATTTTCATTTCCTGCCATCTTAATTGTTTTATATTATTGTGTTTAACTATTTGAATTATCTCATTTCGAGTTACCCACTAACTCGCAAGAATTAACCATTAATTATGTAAAATCAATTGCATAACGACTCTAATAATTCAGGTAATTCTTCATGCCTGTCATACCATACACAATTTACTCCAAATCCCCGCATTACTTTTTCCATAAATGGCACATCATATTCTATTTTCCTAAGAAAAGCATAATGAACAGGTTCCACTTCGCCACCATCATTAGAAATATCTATAAGTCTTCTTAAATTGGGATCATTCATAGACAGTCCAATAAATAGACATGCACTTCTACATAGTGCGTGAAGTTGTTCTACATTGCCCCAATTGTATGATTCTTGATATATCTGATGATACTCTTTTTCTCCTAAGACAATCGGTGACCAGTCTCCATTTTGTGGTATAAAACCATGAACATGATAAACATGTAGGCTGCTTCCGTCTATTGGTCGTGATTTATCAAACACCGAATAGCAGGGCTTCTCTTCATTAACTTTTTGTTCAACAAGGTCATCATAATTATAGGATATAATACTCTCTATATTGCTTGTTGCAATTAATTTTGCTATTGAATTAATTAATTTTGAGGAATGTATATTTGCATACAAAATATTTCTCATATCTATATAGAAATCATCAGGTATCTCTTTTTGCTGTTTTTTATATGCATCAATAATATACCTTCCCTTTATTACGCTCTCTATATCACTGTCAATTTTGGGTAATCCCTTTTTAATACAGAGTTGTTCTAAAAGACTATTCCAAGTGACAACACCTGCAGAAGCACTAACACCTGCACCAAGAAAAATGCTAATTTTATCTCTTTTCAATACTCCTTTTATTTTTTCTTGGATATTCGCATCTACATTGTCAAGATATTTATTCCCACTGTTTCCTTCTTTAGCATAATCCGTATTGGATATGCCTATTGCACTTGCTTTTTTATATAAGTCCTGATATGAAATGACTTCTATTTGACGCCTGCTCATACGAGCATTGTTTGTTAATCTTAAAGATGTCACGTTTTCGTTTATGACAACGACAATTAACTTGCTTGGCTGAATCCTATCATAGATTTCTCTAATCTTGGAAAATGAATTATATATTAGACGATACTTAATCTCTACAGCAGTATTCTTTGGCCACTTTAATTTTTTTACGCCATCTGGTAGAAGGAAATCAAACTCCCCGCCAAAGATAATACCTTCATCTTGGCTTAAACATTCCGAAATGAGTCTGAAAACATCTTTTTCAAATGTTTCCCCTTTTATTGATGTTGTGTCTATTTCCATTTATATTTAATTATTTTCTATTTATTATCTACTCTCCATACTGCACAAACAAATTGTCTAATTCTTCATTTGTATTAATAACTGCAACTTTCTCGCGCAACTCGCTATGTGCCGCAAAGTCAAGTCTGCGGAGTACATCGCCTGTTGCTGTTTTTGTTTGACGAATCAGTTGAGCACGTCCAATACATGGATTTTCTGTTGCATATTGAGCTAATGCTTTTGCCTTGCTCACATTGTCATCACGAGTAGGGTCGTGTGGTTCAAGTATATCTATAATATAGTCACCTCCATTCTCTTTTCTGATAACCAAGAAATCAGGATAGAATGGTTTCTTTGTACCTTTATAGTTATGGTACAATGTTAATGCATCGCTGCCACGTGATGGATTGCGATACCAACAACGATAGTCCTCACGTTTACGCTCCTCATCAATTACTTCCTTTTCCCATGTATTGAGTTTGATACGCACCACACCCGTCTGCTCATTTACAAATAGATGGTCATTGTATTCTTCACCCTCTTCATCATTACGGAACATTATATTTTCGCCTAAGTAGAAGGGGACATTTGATATCTCCTCACTATCTCGCACAATGTTTCTATATTTTGTTTTAAGAGCATCCGACAAACGGGTTGTCTTATGTCTATAGGCATCATTTAACTTGTGATATTCCTTCTTTGCAAAGTCATGCAACTGCTGCATTTGTTCCTCGTCACTGACAAACAATATAACATCCACCATGAAGGTATCTTGCTTATCTGGATTATCATATTTCTTTCCATACGCAGCGCCTACTCCCTCATTGTTTAATTTCTTCTCAGCTATTCTGTATTGTCTCTCTATATCAACATTCGATTCAGAGAAAATACTATTTACGGGCTCTGCCTTTATTATTTCACCAAACGCATCATACACATTGGCAAGCATCTCGAAATTTTCCACCTTAGCCTTCGCTTCTGCATATCTGCCACTTTGCTTGAGTTGTTGAATATAGGCACATATTCTTTCAACTATCTTGTCTATAACTTGCTCTCTTGCATTTAAATCTAAGCCTGATAATAGAAGAAAATTGCATAAGCTGAATAATGATTTTAGATAGTCATTCATTTGGAATGAACGTATCTGATAAGTTGGCAGAGACAAGCTATTTATAAAATCAACTATCTTCTCACGATCTATTCCGTCATATTCAAACTCTATGTCTATAGGTTCAGAGTTGCTGTCTTCTGCTGGTTGCTTATTCTGGTTTGGTGTATGACCTACGGGAGAATTTTTAGGTGTTAAGTTATTCGTTTCTACTTTATCACCATTATCTGTTTCTCCAAATAGCGGAAGACTGTAATCTTTTGGTGGCACTCTATGATGATGACGCTTTGATGTAAGCATTACATAAGTTCCATGTCCGATTTCTTCATCCATAATATCAGTCGGCAATTCCCCACCTTCTTCGTTTTGAAGTTCGTCAACAACCTTCTTTACATTTTCTTTATCGAAGTGTGGAAGGAACAACTGCACATCATTTAGCATATCGTCAACCATTATGCGCTGTTGAATTGGCGTACGCACCATTCTGCCCAATAGCTGAGCTATAGCAGTAGAATCAATATATCTTCGGAATGACATCATTGTCTCTGCTCTTGGACAGTCCCAGCCTGTAGATAGTGTTTCCTTAAAGAACACCACTCTTGCCTGTTTGTTGTCTTGTATCTTCGAAGGCTCTAAATATGGCACATCAAGACCATTTATTGTTATGTTCCCCTTAATATCTCCAAATGAATGTACTACCTCACCTTTATTAAAGGTAAAACCTGTACGCTCCTCAATCTTTGCAAGACATTCATCTAAAGGTGTTTCTGTGATATTGCTTGCTGTACCATTCAGCACCTGAATAACAAAGATAGGCTTCACCATCCAATGATGTTGCTCTCTACAAAATGTTTCCCAATGTTGACATTTTGCTATCCATTCATCTGTTGCTGCTTGAAGTACGGCTATATCTTTCTGTTCATTAATATTCTTGGGGTAGTAAATAATAACTCTGTCTTTCAGTAATCCAGAAGAACGAACTTCTTCAGGACTTACACGCACAGGTCTATTCGTTGCTGTGGAATTCTTTACCAACTGATTGAAACGTTCAATTGTTGCAGACATTCCTATAACTACTGGCACAGGAGGAAGTCCATCTTTCTCACTACCTAAGATGAATTTCTGCATGATGGTGGTAGCACGTCCTGCATCAGTTCCTTTCATACCACGATGCGCCTCGTCGATGATGAAGTATAGTTTGTCAGCCTTCTCATATATTGTGTTTGCTAACGTCTCCCATATCGTATATTGGCGATTGTCTGAGTGTTGAGTCAGATTACTGCTCTTGCTCAACTTCTGTGTATTCAGAAAATAAATATGTCCTTCCTCCAGTGTCTCACGGTCAAAAGAATCGTCAGAGATTACTACACATTGGTTGAGTTTTATCTTGTCTGCCTTTGTGTCAATCTTCTCCTTCGATTGCAAATTTAGTTCTGGAGAGTCCGACAACCATACAAAAATGGCATCAGGCTGCTCAACAAACTTCTCGTCACCAAACAAGATGTCTTCTATCAGAGCCGACATGATGATGGTCTTGCCGGCACCTGTTGGGGCTGTGAAGGAAACAACCTGATTCTCTCTGCTATTCTTATATTCATTGTGAGCTGCCGCACAATGGTTGCGCAACTTCTCTAATGCTCGTTTCTGAAAGGTTATAAGTTCATCTAACATATTATCATCTTGTTATGTTAATACGAAAGTTATCTAAGTAGTCACGATATAGTTGACAAGTTTGTTTCTTTGGAAATTGCTTTGCCATTTCTCTATACATCATGTCACTATCTACTACAAGATATATCATTGTAATGTCTTCATGCTTATCTACTTCATCAACAAACTGCCCGAAAGATTTCTCGTCTGTCAGCACAGCAAAGTGGTTTTCTGGCAATACAAGCATTTCTGGAACACCGTCTTTCTCCAATTGTGGACATTGACCAAAAGCGCCAGCTTTCATCCACAGCATTGGTAGAAGTTCGCGGAACTGGCGTCCTAATGCAACTTGCGTCTTGTCGAGGAAGTCAAGTTTGAAGAATACACAGTTAGATTCAAATCCTTCTTTCATCTGCCTGTGGTCTGTGCCTAAGTATTCACCTTTCATCGGTTGTCCGTTCACATCGTGTCCTTCTATAGAACATACTGTGCGAGGCCAGTTCACATATCGGGCTATGCCTAATCGTTCCCATTCTTCATCGCCAGGCTTAAAGCCCTGCTTTGTCAGCGTCTTAGCCTCCTGTTCGCTCACCTCGTTGTTGGTCACCATAATACAGCGACGATTGCCACCATCTTCTGCATTCAGCAGGTTAACAGCATGAAGAGTTGTGCCTGAGCCTGCAAAGAAATCCACAATCAATGCATTGGGCTTGTTGGCAACGAAGAATCTGATAGTGTCGTGGACAGCATAAAGGGATTTTGGGAAAGAGAAACGAGCTGTAGGAAAAAATAGTTTTAACAACCTTGTTCCAAAATCACCAGCACTATGAGATTGTTGTACCCATGTGGTCATTGGTGTTACAGGTTTATTTGAAACACCTAAAATATAAGCGCCATCTTCATCTTTACCAAGAATATCTATTTCACCTCTATTTAACGCAGCAATCATACCTTCTTGTAAATGAGAAACAGTACGAAACTCTGTACCAGGTTTCCAATCTCCAAATCGTATAAACCCTTTATTGAATTTATCAATAAATGTCTCATTACTGACTCCCCATGTTGCTTCATCGCCATTTGCACTTATGGGAAATAATGCAAAACAACCATTTGGAGGTACTATTTCATTTCTATTTTTGTCTTTTGGCAAAGGGGTTCCTGTAGCTACGAATCTACCATTAGTTTTATTGAAAAACAATGGATAAAATAGATTTGGTCTAGCACTACGTTTTCCTGTGGCGCCTCTTCTAACAAGGCCGTCCCATCTTGCTTTCCTTTCTTTTATCGGGTAAAGCATATTGTTGTTATTATAAATAATTTTAGCTTCACCAAACAAAACAAAAAAGATATACTCCTCACTTCTGCTGAATAAATCCTTTCTAGATGAGCCACTTGGGTTAATCACATCACTCACCATCTGCATCCTTGCCTCTGGAAACAATTCCTCCAACAGACATCCAAGATGTAGGTATTCTTTTTCATCGATAGTGACAATGAGCACAGAGTCTTTCGGATTCAGCAACTTCTTTGCCAACAGCAAACGGCGCTTCATCATTGATAGCCATTTGGAGTGACGATATTGGTCAGAGGAATCAACATAATCATTGTTGTATTTCCAATCTTTTGCACCAGTATTGTATGGCGGGTCAATATAGATGCAATCCACCATTCCCGGATATAGATAAGCCAAGAGCTGCAGGGCATAATAATTGTCTGCTTCTATCAACGCATGCCATAAGTCTTTATCAGGAGCATGCAAAACTTGGTCCATTATTTTGAGAGTGGGATATATAGGGCCCTCGTTGAGTCCTTCAGGCATATGATCCTCGAACACCAAGCCGAATTTCTTCTGCTTCAAAAGACGTTTTAATTCCGCATCAATCCTGTTTCGCAAATCATCATCCTTTATTTGAGCTATCAAATCATTTATTGCTGCCATATTAAATCCTATTTATAGAAAACCTTGCTTCTCACATCCACAGGGCGTGAACTCTTACCAATCTTTACCCAATCCTCGCAGGAGCTGGGATTAGTCAGTATGTAAATGTAGCCAGATTCTTTGTCGTTCATACTTATTTTGTTTAGTCTGTTTCTTCTCTGCAATTGACAATCTTTCTGCCAAAGTAGTCAAACAAAAATAACGGGAAGGCGTTAAGGATTGCAACCTTGCATTCTTCTGTGTTGACGTATTTGGATAACTGACTGTCGAAAATGTCTTGCTGATTATTCACTTCGTCTGGCAACTCGTTCTTGTCATTGCAGATGTAGTTTGCCTTGCTCGTGTTCATCGTGACAAGATGCAGCCAATTGGTCTTAGCAGTATCTGCCTTCTGCTGAATCTTTGCATCGTCGTCTGCGGGCTTGATGGTGAGCACGAGATATTCCAAGTTTGACTTGTAGAAGGAGAACTCATGCACCTGGTGTTTGAAGTTCTCTTCTTGGCACCTCTGGCGAGTGACGGTATATTGCCAATAATTGTTGTCTGGCAATTCTTTGGTATAGCGAAGAGATTCTACCATTGGGTAGTTAATATATAGTTTACCTCTTCCTGTTTCATCAGTGAAATAGTCCAGCAATTCGGAAAGCCTACTGTTGTTTTCTTCAAGCGTCCTTGAATCTTCCTGAAAGTCATAATCAAAGAATAGGTAGATTTCCGATACCTCATCTTCGCGGATGTCCTTTAAGGTCTCATCTCCTTTTTCAAGCAGAATTTCCTTTAGAACAGAAACAGTATCGACCTCCAACATTTCCTTCAGGGCATCATGAGATTTCAGTTTCGTATAGAGGGAATAGGTATTACTATTATATGTACATAGAAAGGTTTCCGACTTCGCGGGAAAGAAAAGTCGTTTAATAGCCTCGAAATAGGTTTTGTCGGCTTTGCCTTCAAATACGAATAGAATCATACTTCAAATGCACCTCCACGGAATAGCTTTTCTATATTATGACCAAATCTCAATTCTTTGTCAGTACAACTTTGTAAGGGCTTAATCTTATTGTTCTGTAAGATGAAGTTGCAATCTGGTCGCAAGAGTTCATTTGTCATGAGGTAGGTGTTATGTGACGATGTGAACACCTGACAATTAAGATTGAACAACTGCTTGCATACCTCAAATGCCAACTTGAAGTGATAGAACGCGTCGAATTCGTCAATGAATACAAAGGATGCAGCAGACATTCTCTTAATCCACACATAGAGGAGTTCTAATGCTAAGGTTCCTGTAGATGCAATTGTCTGGAAGAGGATCGCATTGCCCCCAATTTCACAGAACAGGTTTTTGTCACCTTCTTTCGGAGGAATAAAGTTAAATTGTTGCTCACTTACCTTAGCCAAGAATTCAGAGAAATCCTCAACATACTTATTTTGAATGATAAAGTCCTCTAAACTGAATGTGGCTGTTTCGAGTCCAATAAATTCACGGCTATCCAAATTCTTAAACCACAGCATGGAGTTTACAAATAGAATCAGTTTGACGATGTAATGATCCTGAGGAAATGGATAGGATGCCGTCAAAAAGTTAACAACAGAAACGCTATTTACATTTTGCTTGAAATTTTCCTTTACGGTGGCATCAACCTTAAACTGCTCATCGTCAATCTCAAAAACAGATTGATTTCTTCTGAATACTTGTTTCTGATTGACAGTTAAGGACTCTGCCACAAGCAAGCCCACAGAATTCTTTGAATAATGATATTCCAAGATGTCATTATCAAATTTGAACACATATTCAAAATCTACAGGTGAGTTTGGATTTCCTGTATATACGAAGTTTGTATAGTAGTCTGTCTTTTTCCATTTGGCTGAAAGATGGTTTTCTATGTCGAAGATGGCTAATGCAAAATTAGATTTCCCTGCCCCATTAGGACCATATATAATGCCGTTTTTAATAATTCCATCTTTGATTGCATATTTATTGAACTCATAATTACTTGGATGGGACAAATCCCACTCAATCCTTTCCGCGAAGCCTCGGAAGTTTTTTACGGCAAATTTGATAAGCATAACTATTTCCTTTGATAATTCTGCTGCAAATATACACAGATTATTCCATATTCCGTAATTTTTTTACGGAAAAATAACATTTACAATTAAAAAGCACGCCAAATGACTAAGAAAACATATTAAATATAGCCCAACTGTCATACTTCATAATTTCCGGATGAGTGTTTTTGCAATCTGATGTTGCTCTTCCTTAATATCACAAATCAATTCCTGTATCTCTCTAATCTGAGGGGAAAGGACTTTATCAAAATAGGACTGGTTCAACTCGCCATTATTTGCCAGTTCATTGGCACGCTTAACAGTCTGGTTAAAGTTTCCTCCAATCCAACTTAGTTCATCTTGATGTTTCTTGTATAGATTCACCATTTCGTTCAGAGCCTCCAGTTTCCTATGGGTGCCAATGTCGTTAAATTGCTTAACAGCATCATGCGGGGATGGAACGGACTGCGGCCATACTCCTTGTACAACTTACGGAATCTTGATCTGAATTTCTTACGATATAACGGTGGTTTTTCCCTTAAAAAACAGGCTAACTGGAGTTATTTTTGTGCCGTTAACATTATTTAAGGGGGAGCAACGTTCATTAACAAAATTATTAGTATCTTTGCAGCGTTTTTCATGGGAGCGAAATATCCTTATGACACCTATGGAGTCGTATTCATAAAGTGAAAAGTCAAAATATTAACCATTAATATTAAGAAAGAGAACAACTTATGAAAAAGCAAAAGTATGTGAAGCCCTCGATGGAGGTCTTCAAGTTGTCAGAACAGCCACAGCTCCTGGCAGGCAGTACCGGAGTGCGGAATTACGATTGGGAAAGTGAACAAGATGAGTAATTAACCCACTAAAACGAAGAAAGCAATGAAAAAGATTATTAGATTTTTTAGTATAGCCGCCCTCGCACTGGTGGGCGCAGTTATGACCGGCTGCTCAAACGACGACGACAGCATCATCAGCAATCAGCAGCAGCTTGAGAACAAGAGCAAAGTAGTAACCCTGACCACCACCGTTGGTCTCGACGGCGGAGCCACTAACCGCGCACTGACTGCCGACGGCAATAAGACCTTCGCAGCAGGCGAGAAGATGGCCGTGATTTATAATAACGGATCATCTCTGGTAAAGGCTGAGAGTAATGCCCTCACAGACGGCAACATCACCGATGCCGGCAAGAAGGCTACCTTTACCTTCGATCTTGAGACTCCCAACAAGGCTGTGAACGTGACCTACGTCTATCCCGCAGCAATGGCCAATGCCGATGGCACCATCAACTATGATGCCCTCAACTCGCAGGACGGTACGCTGGCCACAATCGCCAACGACCTCGATCTGGCTACATATACTGCTGCCTGGGATGGCGACAACCTGCCTACGGTCACGCTTGAAAACCAGCTTGCCATCCTCGCCATCTCCTTGAAGGACAACGCTTCGACGGACCTCACCAGCAGCACTACTGCGTTGACCGTCAAAGATGGCACCAACACCTACAACGTCAACCCCTCGACAGGCGCAGGTCCCATCTACGTGGCCATTCGCCCTACTTCATCTGCTAACATCACGATTACCGCTACCGCCGGCAAGAAATATGGCAAGTATTTGACTAGCAAGACTTATGCTGCAAGCAAAGGATACCCTGTCAGTTGGGAAATGTATAAGATGGCCGCTTCTGCCGAAGCTGGAGACTTGGAAAAACTGCTTTGTACTGCCGGCCATATCCATGCCGACGGAGCGGATGGCAAGTGCACTGCTCCTCGCGTGGCCAAGAATTTCTATGTGGGCAGCGATACGTGCGAAGGAACTTTCAACCACGGCCTTGCTCTCGGATTGACCGATGCCAGTACTGGATGTGCATGGGGCCCTTTGGGTATTGCTTCAAACCCTGTACAGTACAATGAATCTTCTTTTCAACCTGAGAGCGGCTTGACGTACAACTCTTATACTCCCAATCACAACAATGACAGTTATCCTGCCTTCAAGAATGCGATAGCAAATAATGGTGACGTTGCTCCTGCAGAATGCTCTGACTGGTTCCTGCCCTCAGCCTATCAGTTACAAAAAATGATAACAACTGTAGGTGGCCACGCTAATCTGAGGGAAAAGGCTGGTTTGGATTACACGGCCGCTACGGGCTACTATTGGGTTTGTACGGAGACCGGATTTAGTCTCGCGTTGAGATACTATTTCGGCGACGGTAATTTTTACTACGTAGATAAGAATAGCACCCGCCGTGTTCGTTCTTGCTGCGCTTTCTAACTTATTTAGTTAAACTAACGGATCAGGGGACTCTGATCTGTTCTCCAAAGATAAGAATAGAAAAACGGAAGTCAGCCGGCTTCCGTTTTTTCTTTGTGGTATGCTCGGCATGAGCAATGTCTAACGGGTGGATAGTCAGTCATGGGGACGGTACTCTGATCTGTTCAGGCGAAGAAGGCAGCCGTCCACCGTCGAAGACGTACTGACGGCGTGATTTCAGGAGCGATGGCGTTACCACGTCGAAACAACAGATAAATGCTGGCCAGCAAAGACAGCATCGCCACAGCTCCTTTTGAATACACTGCTCTGTATTGTGTCCAGTCGAAAACGTAATGAGCGCCTAGAGCCCCTCCTTGACTTGGCTCGAGCCAGAACGGGTTTTGGCTCGAGCCAAACCTCGATTTGGCTCGAGACCCCCTTTTTTCGGGGGTCATTGGAAATGCCCTTTTTCTGCATTTATGTCTGAAACCATTCGATAATCTGTCTGTACATTTGTTGGTACGGATTTTTTTTGTAAATTTGCAGCGGGAATATCAATTGAATTAGAAAAATCAAACCGTGGGTATGTGCTGAACTCCAACCTAACATACAGCGAGCGCATCGTCATCAGCGGCAAGCCTACGCAGAAAGGCATCTATATCAATAATGGACATAAAATAATCATCAAAAAATAAGAATACGATATGAAAAAGAAACTATGGGTACTTATCTCCATCCTTGGCATCATCTGTGGTGCTTGTCTGATAACTTGCTGTAATAGCGAAGAAGACAGTCATGCCAGCAGCCCGACGGACGACTCAAGCCAGTTTGTGACGCTCACGGATGCCGTGCCCGATGCCATCCTCGAAATCCGCTACTTCGGCACCTACAACTTCGTGGGGGCACGTATCGACGGTTACGAGGAGCCCACCGCCTTGCTGACCAAGCAGGCAGCAACTGCCCTGAAGGCTGTGAGCGACGATGTGATGGCGCAAGGGTACAGACTGAAAATCTACGATGCCTACCGTCCGCAGAAAGGTGTAGACCACTTCGTTCGCTGGGCGCAGAATCTCTCAGACACGAAGATGAAGCCCTACTTCTATCCCGACCTTGACAAGAGTGTGCTCTTCGAGCAGGAATACATCTACGAGCGTAGTGGCCATACACGTGGTTCTACGGTTGACCTGACACTCTTCGACATGAAGACGGAGAAGGAACTTGACATGGGCGGCACGTTCGACTGGTTCGGTCCTGAGAGCCATCCTGACTTCTGCGGCAATCCCGACACGGGTGAGTATACGGGCGACAACAGTAAATCACCCAAGGGACGTAGCATCACTGCCGAACAGTTCGAGCACCGCATGATTCTGCGAACCGCCATGCTCCGTCACGGATTCAAGCCGCTAGACACGGAGTGGTGGCACTTCACGCTGCGCGACGAACCCTTCCCAGACACCTACTTCACCTTCCCCGTCAAGCAACTGAACAAATAAATACTATCAGCATTATTTTCTCATTGCCCCTTTGTGATACCACCCACTACATCGTCGTTCTCGATGCTGTGCTCGGTTTTCTTTACACTGGCTTTGAGTGAGCCGAAGCGCCATGTGAGCGAGATGCTGAACGAGCGCCCGCGATTCCATGAGGTCTGAAAGTCGCGATAGTCGCCATTGACGGTCTCTGCGCTGGAGGTAATATGTTTGTTGAAAGGATTGTTGGCTCCGATGCGCACCGTCAGTCGGTCGCCCTTGAGGAATGAACGCTGCAAGGAGGCATAATAGCCATAATAAGTGTGCTGCATATAATAGATACTCGTGGGACTATGTCCTATCTTGCCGTACACCATCACATAGAGGCGCAACTTCCAGGGCAACTGCTGCGAGAGGTTGGCATAATAGTTGTCCGACCAACCATGATTGCGATAGCCAAGATTAGGGTTGGCATAATGTTCATAGCGCAGGTTGTTGTTAATGACAAGTGTCGTTCCATCGAAAGGTTTCCACTGCACATACTGTTCAAACGAGGCACGGCGATAGCGCTGGACGTTGTCGTAGGTCAGGTAGCGCACATCCCCCTGCGCTGTCTGGATAGCGGCAATGCCACCATTGCTGAACCGATAACTGGGAGCCAGTTGCAGCGTGAGCCGTTTGCCAATATACATATAGATGAGCGAGAGGCTCTGCGAATGGGAACTCTTCAGCAGCGGATTGCCATGCTGTACCACATTGGGCGAGGTCGAGACAGCGGGGTTGAGATAGGAGATGCCAGGACGATTGATGCTCGTGGTGTAGTTCAGTTTCAGCGACTGCGATGGCGTCAGCTGATACTTCAGACTCGCCTGAGGCACCCAGTCGTTCAGCCGATGACTGAAGGCCGCATGACTGCCATCAGGATAACTACCTCGCATATAGCTGTATTCGTAGCGCAAGCCGGCACGGGCAGACCACTTTTCGGCATTGTAGATATAGTCGGCATATCCTGCCAGAACTCGCGTGGTATGCTCAAAACGGTTTTCGGTAGTAGGCATACTGCCATAGAAGTCCTGCGTGTTATGACTGTTGTTATTGCGGTCAATATATTTGGCACCCACTTCTATCTGATGGCCTTTGCCCAACGGGCGCAGCCAGTCAGCCTGCAGGGTATGCTCCGTGAAGCGTTCGCGCTCCGTTTGCAGGCTGTTGGTATAGGCGAAGGGTACGCTGACCAAGTCGTCGTAGGTATTCTCCTGGTCAGTATGTTGACGCGTCAGGGCGAGCATGTACGAGAGAGTGAGTCGCTCGCCCTTCCGACGCGTCCGATGCTCATAGTCCAGTCTGCCGTTCCACGAACTGTGACTGTAGCCAGGCATCCAGTAGTGATTGCTGAAGCTGTAAAGAGGCTGTGCTGCCGCATTGCTCATCTTCGTCCAGCCGTCTCCCTGCACATTCAACTTATAGAAGTAGCCGCCAAACGAAGCAGACAGCAGGTTGAGAGAATCGAGGTCGTAGCTGGCATTAAGGTTGGCGTAGTGGATGCCGCCAGGATTGGTGCCGTCACTGTGAGACAACAGACGGTTGCCAGTCGCAAGGAAAGTGCGCTCCGTGTCCTGGCTGTTCTCAGTCTCTTTGGATGACATGCCGCCATAGCCGTAATCTACCGAGAGCAGCAACTTGCCTAACTGTCCTGTCAGCGAGGTATAGAAGTTGGGGTGGTTCAGCGACGTGTAGGTGGCCGATACCACACCCGTCAATCCATCGAGTTTCGAGCCGTCCATCATTACAATGTTCAGGATGGCATCCACTCCCTCGGCATCCTCGCGGGCTCCAGGGTCGGTAATCACCTCTATACGCTTTACCATCGAGGCGGGCATGGCCTTCAATACCTCCTTGGCATTCTTCGACAGATTAGGGTCGTAGTGCCCATTCTTGTAGATTTTGAAGTTGCTGTTGCCCTTCACGAGGATATTGTCCTGACCGTCCACCGTCACCATCGGCACCTTGCGCAGCATGTCGATAACGGTCTGCGTCTTCGATTCTTCATCAGCCTGCACATCGTAGCCGATGCGATCCACCTCCTGTTTGATGAGTTGCCGCTGTGCTTTGATTTCCACACCTTCCAATTCCTTGCTCCACGCGATGGAATCGCGCTGCACACGGGAAGAATCGCTCTGGGTCTGGGGTTGGTTTTGGGCCGCGAGGGTCCCGCCTTCCACTGCCAATAGCAGTGAAAGGCATAAAGCTTTGTAGTATGTCATAACGTTGGGATTACTTTTTAAGGCGTTCGATGCTCATGTCAAACAACTGTTGTATGAATTCGTCGTTGGTTTTCTTTCTCAGTTTCTGTATCTCTGTCGCTACCATATTCTTCTCCACATCTTCGAGCGACTTGGCATTCTTGCATAGTTTATAAATCTGGGTGGCATAACTATTGGCCGCCGTACCATTGAGATTCTTCAAGAACAGATTCTTATAGGTGTTAAACTCCGTCAGCCACACTTCCGAGGTCTTCTCTGACGAAAATCCAGACCAAGAGAATCCGCCGTCTGACGAGAATCCACTACCGCTCATTTTGATGTTTTTCCCATTCACCGTGATGGTACTTGACTGGTATCTGCTCTGGCGGAATTTTTGCGTAGTAGCGTAAGTCTTGACGATTCGCCCACGTATCTTATCGCCATCGTCCACCCACTCCATAGCGTAGGCATAACGGTGCTGACGCAAGGAGTCCTTAGGATCGAGGAAGCAGGCATAGATCCATTGGGAACCCTGCATCAGACCGATGGCTACCCCACCCTTGTTGCTGTTACCCACAGCCAGCGAAACATAATCCTCGCTATTCCCGTGTGTACCCGAACTGACATTATAGGCTTGCATCTCATCCTGCTGGAAAGCCTTTCGGATGTCATCCACCAAATGTGTTGCCTTCGGATTGGTAATCATGAAGTCGTAGGTATCTTCCAGTCCCTCCATCATGCCTGTATCGGGGTCTTTATCCAAGGAATGTCTGGCAAAGACTTCTTTGATGTCCTTACTCTGTCTTAGGGCATCAAAAGCCCTCTGAATGTTCTCTTGTGCCATGCTGACGGCTGGCAGCAGCATGAGCAACCCTGTGATAAAAATGTTTTTACTCTTCATATGCAAAATATTCTTTAGGTTCGTTAGTATAAATGATGGTTCCGTCTTCCTGCTGGATGGCCACATAGCCGGCAGCTGTGAGTTGGGTGTGCAATATCTCCTGTTGGGCTTGGTCCATCTCTTGTTCTGCCTGTTGCTGTTCCTTTGCCGCTTCAGCCATCAGGGTGTATGCCTTGTCGTAGTCGGTCATCGTGGGCTGGGGCTTGCGCAGTCGGCGCTTGGTGCTCGATGGAGCCTGCTTTTGATGTTTAGGCAGTGTGGAGTCTGGTCGTGTCTCTACTGCTTTCGGAATAGTCACACTATCCTTTTCTTCCACTTGGGCTGTCACAACTGGCTCTGGCCGATTCTCTGGTAGCATTTGTGTTACGGCGAACACCACCAGCACTGCCACTACTGCTGCCGCTATGCGCCAAGACCACCAACGGTGTAAAGGCTTTTCCGTTGGCCTCATACCGTCTATCTCAGCAAACAGTTGCCGATAGTCCTCCCACTCCGCAGGCACATCGCCTCGGGTGAAATATTGGTGAAGAACATCTTCTTCTTCCAATGTCGTCATGCCCTCCAAATATTTGTCGAGCAGCGACTGTATGAATGCTTTCGTGTACTGTCTCATCGTTTATTCCGTTGTCTGATTTCTTCTAATAATGTTCGTCTTGCCCTTGCCAGCAGCGTACTGACTGATGTCGTCTCAATGCCTAACAGCCGGGCAATCTCTTCGTGGCTTCGCCGCTCCACCTCTCGCAGATATAACAGGGTGCGCTGTGTCGTCGGCAGTTGCTGGAGTCTTTTGTCGAGCCAAGCATCATCCTCTTTCATCTCCAGCAGGTCGTGAGGACTGTTGCTCAGGCTGACCACCATGGCCTCGTCGAACAGTTCCGGTGTTCGTCGCCGCTGGTGGTTCCGCAACAGATGACGAGTCATCAGTGCCACCAGTGCCTCGGGCTTTTCGTAGCGGTCCAGTTCATCATGCATCTGCCAGAGGCGGAGCATCACATCCTGTGCGATGTCCTCTGCTTCGTCCTTGCCCGCTCCGCAGCTCATGCTTACTTGTAGAGCCTTCTTCCGCCACGAGCGGGCCTGTTGTTCAAATGCACTTTTGTCCATGCTTGTCTTGCTATACATTTATTAGACACATCAACTTATCAAAACCAAACTTCTTTTAGCATTACTTAACACTGAAATCTCTTCAACCTTATCACTCAAAAGCTGTCTCTGGGTGTTTGGTCCTCTCCTTGTATCATTTGCAGGCGCGGACGTTCCCAGACTTGCCAGTCGTCTATCTCTTTGAACAGACGGGTGAGCACATCGTGGTATCTGTCTGGATAGACCATCGTATAGACAAACCAGAACTTGCCATGACGGACGAACTTGGAGTAATAGCTATAACCCTCGATAATACTCCCAGCTTCGTATTGTGGCCCAGAGAGGATGAAGTAATTATCGCCCAGCTTCTGCATGGTGGCATGAAGGATCTGCGCAAAAGAATCGCTTGCCTCCTTGATGCTCTTTTCTCGTTGTGGCAAAACGTAGCCTTCAAGCACCACCGTTGCCCATTGGTCGCTATAGATGAAACGGGCATGACCTGCATCGTTAGGCTGCTCGCTAAAAAATGAAGGATAGCGGATGACGAAATCATAAGTTGAATCCTTGTACTCATACATATCGGCGTAAGTCAGATTCCGTTTAAACATTTCTTTATCTGTCTTAACCTCTGAGCAGGCATCTATCCAGTCGATGCTTGCTACTACGAGGATAATGGCTACAATCATTTGCATAAATCTCTTCATAACTTGCTTTTTTGCGCAATGATGCGAGTAAGCGAGAGCAAAGAAAACATGTTTTCATTTGCCGAGCACAAGCATCTTCGCGGTTTCAACCGCAAAGGTATGAAGAGATTCCTATAATACAGGAAAAAAAGTCTGACATCTGTCTGACATTTCATTGTCAGTTTCCGTGTCAGACTTTTATTTATTTGATAGTCAGGCGATAGGCTTTGCTACGGTCTGACTCGATTCTGAGGTTAGAATGCTGCTCAATGACAGGTTTTAACCTGCGAATCAGGGTGTATAGTGTCTCGCTGGCATCTGGTTTCTTGGGCCACAGAGCATCGCAAATCTCCGCCTTTGACAATGTATGGGAAGGAGAATGGAAGAACATCTCCATCAATTGATGCTGCATGGGAGTCAACTGCACCTCGTTGCCATCAGGAGCATAGAAACGGCCTTCAGCTTCTGAATACGCCAGCCCGCCGAAGCCACTTAATTCTTCCCTCTTCACTCTCAATTTTTCACTAAAGCACATGAACATCGCCCAGAATCCTGTCAGCACCCACAATAATGCCGCTGACCGCTGGTCGGAAAGGCTGAAGATGGTGGCCTCCGAACAGTGGGCATACGCCTTGAACTGCCTGTTGCGGGTATCGACAGCCAGTGTAGCCTTGCCACGCAAAGCCGCTATCTGCAAGTGGCTGTTAAACGTACGGATAGTGTCCTGACTAATGACATCACTCTGCTGCTCTTGCATCGTGATAGCCAGTGCCCTGTCCATATCTTCGTTTACTCGCTGGCTCGTAGAGCGATAACTGTCAAGGCTCGTCAGACCTGACGCTACTATCAATGCAAGGAGCACGACGACGGCGTATTGTTGTTTCATTTCCTATTACGTTTAAAATACTTATCATTTGACGATGCAAATATAAAGATTATTTCTGAAATAATTACCAAATTTGCAAATCTTTACAATTTATATAGCATTATTTGTGATTATGCTCAAAGATACACATAACCACTAAGTCCAGAACTCTTTTTCGCCAATATCTTCCATTTGTCCTTGACACTTGGGACACGTTCGCATGTCCCAAATGCAAATCTTATCGCTGCCGCATTTCAGGCACAACCGCCCTACCTCACTTCTATAGGATGGAGCGACATCGGCGATGATACCACCCACGACGAGATTTTGAATGGTCTTACAGTCAGGGCACGACACCGCAATAATCTGCTGGCGGAACAATCCACGTCCCTCATACACCTCCGCTTCATAGCCACATCCTCTGCAGCGATATTTTAGTTTCCAAGCCATTCTACTTCTATATAACTTAAGATGAATGAATCAATTGTTACTACCATTTTCATTACTTGTGCAAAGATATTCAATTATTGGAATATATACAAATAAAACAAAGTTAATTATCGTAAGGTTTTGCTGTTATTTCCACAAAAATAACTATCTTTGTACACATAACCACACCACCCCTTCTATGCGTCTTTCGTCATCGAGTCTCCCTATAAATGGCGCCTGAAGCCCAGCTACAACATCCCCATCGACGAGTTGATGGACATTCTCGACAAGGCTTTGGACGCTGGCTACACGGTGGCTTGGGGCGGTGACGTCTCAGGCGACTTTACACGTACGGGGCTGGCCATGCTGCCCGAGGGCATCGTTCCTACCCAGCAGATGCGTCAGGAGCAGTGGGACGACTGGCGTTTCACCTATGACCACGTGATGCTCATCTACGGCAAGGCTATCGACGAGCAGGGCAAGCCTTACTATATGGTGAAGAACTCATGGGGCGAGAGTGGTCAATACAAGGGAATCTGGTACATGTCACGCGATTACATGAAGTTGAACACCACCTATCTGTTCCTGAACCGCCATGCACTGCCCGCGAAAAAATAAATGACACCACTGTCATCGGTGTCATCGTTTTCAAATCTCAATGGTTTCACCCTCCTTGCTGATAGCCCAGAAGGGAACGTGCTTTTCATCTGCAAACTCCTGGAAACGCCATGCGGACTCAAAACCTGTGGTGAAATGCATGGGGACAAACAGGCCGACCTTGAACCGTTCGATAAACTGACGACCACCAAGGGTATAGCCATTACCGATGCGCCCGTCAATGGGAAACATCACTACATCGAAACCGTCGGCTACCTTGCGGATGTCTTTCAGCTCGCCTAAGAAATGCTTATCATGAGCTATGGGGTCGAACACCTCCTCCATCTCAAAGCTGTACATCTGCTGTCCCGGCACTGCTGTTGGCAGAAACTTCGCATACCAGTTATTAAGGTCGCCGGCATGGAAGATACGCCGACCTTCCGTCTCGACAATCCACGACACACCGCTGTCAGTACTGCCCAATGCCCAGACACCGATTCGCTCATCCTTCCACGTACCGCCTTTTGCCAGCCATACGTCCGCTTCCTCCTTACTGGCTCGTCTGCGTCGGTAGATGTCCTTGGAGAGGATATAGGTGATATGCTGGTTCAGCTGTTTCCAATCGAAGATTCGATGATTGAAATGGTCTTCATGGAAGTGGCTGGAGAACACATACACCGGTTTGCCTTTCTGCAAGAACGGGGGCACAACATTCAAGGGATCCATCCAATAATCGAATATCAGGATGGACCCCTCTGTTTCAAGAACAAAACAGCTGTGGAAAATATACGTTAGCGTCATTACAGGTTATTCACGATAGCCTGGATTTTCTGCTTTGTCTCGTCCGTTTTCTGTTCGTCAATCTTGGCAGTAACGATACCGCTGTCCTCAACGTGCCAGTAGTTGCAGATGTCCTTGTACTCAGCCTCAGCACCAGAATATACGCCAGGAGAATAGGATGACATGAGCAGAGCCATCTTCTTCACTTTGGCTGGGGCATTGACACAATACATACGCTGGATGGGAGCCTGAATCTGGGCACAGAGCGTGAAGTAATAGATGGGCGCAGCCAATACCAGTACTTCTGCCTCAGCCATCAGCGGATAGAGCTCCTGCATGTCGTCCTTCTGGATGCAGGCACCGTTACCCTTGTTATGGCAATACTCGCAAGCCAAGCAGCCTGCAATCTTCTTTTTCGACACATTGACCAATGTCACCTGATGACCAGCTGCTTCGGCAGCATTTTTGTACTCTTCCGCCATCCATGCGGTGTTACCTTTAGCTCTCGGAGAAGCCTGTAAAATAAGAATGTTCATAGTAGTATCAGTGTTTGTTTAGTAATAATTTGTTTGCAAAGATAGTGAAAATCTGCAAATATTGGCACCTATTGCAGAAAAAGTATCACGTGAACTCAATAATGGCACATGCTTCAGAGCCAATGGACAAGGCTACGACAACCCCTCCATCTATGCGGTAAACGGTTGGTGTCAGCACATCGCCCAACTTGGCTGCTACGCGATATTCCACGCGCAGGCCCTTCACATCAAAGTTTTCGGGCAACAGCTCCATCGCCATACGGATATAGTTAGCATTGTTCATGTGGCGATTGTAGTCAATGTCAGCCCGTAACACCTTGATTTGAGCAAGCACTTCCCCACCCTCTTTAGGCAATATAATACGCCGGTCGCCATAATTCATCTCCAATTGAGGCTCCAGATGCATCGAGGCAATGGTGGCATCATCCACGCGTTTCAACTTGCCGTTGCTTTTATCTACGAAGGCACCCATACTCCAAGTACGATAGCATGGCTTGCCTTCAGCATCATAAATAAATGTGTTACGAAATCCAAACATCGGTTTCATTCCATAAACCGAAGTGGTTACCGTCAGTTCCTCTTTATACTCCGGAACTCGGATGACCTCTACTTGACGCGAAGCCAGCAGTTGTGCCATATTCTGTTCCTCAAAAAACTGCTTAACCCCTGGTTCTGAGTCTATCCACATTTCCGAGCAATCCTGCATCATCTGAAGGGCCGAAAAGAGTTTCAGACGTCCCTCACTGTCACAAGTACTCGTGGTCACTTTATAATTTAGGCTATACATATATCTTTCTTTTTCTTAGCATTTACGTTGCAAAAGTAATCAAATCTAAAACAAAATGCCTGAGTACCCCTATTTTTTTTAGAAAAAATTAGTCTTATTTTAAAATAAATATTTATCTTTGTACCTTGAAAACTATTTGACTGCTAAACATTCTACTAAAACGAGTATGGTGTACAATGAGATAGGAACAACGGGAATGCGCGTATCGAACCTCGGTTTCGGTGCATCCTCTTTAGGTGGTGTGTTCCGTGGTATCAAGGAGAGTGAAGGTATTGAAGCGGTATTCACCGCAGTTGATAATGGCATTAACTTTATTGATGTGTCGCCGTATTACGGCCATTTGAAAGCTGAGACGGTATTGGGAAAAGCCCTGAAGGACATTCCGCGCGACAAGTATTATCTTTCTACCAAGGTGGGACGTTACGGCAAGGACGGAAAGAACATCTGGGACTATTCCGCCAAGCGTGCCACAGAGAGTGTTTATGAGAGTATGGAACGCCTCAACGTCGACTATATTGACATCATTAATGTCCATGATGTAGAGTTTCAGGGCGACATGGAAGGCGGACTGCAAAAGATCGTTGACGAGACATTGCCAGCACTGGTTGAACTGCGTAAGAAAGGAGTGGTACGCCACGTCGGGATTACCGACCTGCAGCCGGAGAATCTGAAATGGGTGGTGGAACATGCTGAAGAGGGAAGCGTCGAGAGCATCCTCAATTTCTGTCACTACAGCCTCAACGACACGTTGTTGATTGATTTCTTGGGGTTCTTTGAACAGCATTATGTAGGCGTCATCAACGCTTCACCCTTCTCAATGGGTCTGCTGTCGAGTCGCGGAGCCCCCATGTGGCATCCTGCTTCCAAAGATTTGCGTATGGCCTGCGCAAAAGCTGCAGCCTACTGTCAGGAAGTGGGCTACCCTATCGAGAAACTGGCTATTCAGTTCTCCACCAGTTACAATCCCCGCATTGCCACTACCCTGTTCAGCAGTGCCAATCCACAGAATGTGCTTAGAAACATTGCCTACGTGAATGAACCGCTTGACGAGCAACTGGTCAATAAAGTACAGGAGATCATCGGTGACCAGATGCGGGTAAGATGGAAGAACTCATAAAGATGCATGATATAAGATAACTTTAAATAAAAACAAACTATACAAATATGGCAAACTATCCTAAAATTGGTATCCGCCCCACCATCGACGGTCGTCAGGGGGGTATCCGCGAAGGTCTTGAGGAAAAGACCATGGCGTTAGCTCAAGCAGTGAAGAACCTGATAGAGAGCAATCTCCACAATGGCGACGGCTCGAAAGTAGAGTGTGTCATCAGTGACACCACCATCGGTCGCGTCGGTGAGTCTGCAGCATGTGCCGAGAAATTCGAGCGTGAGGGTGTCGGCTCTACCATCACCGTTACCAGTTGCTGGTGCTACGGTTCTGAAACGATGGACATGAACCCCTACTATCCCAAAGCAGTTTGGGGCTTCAACGGAACAGAGCGTCCTGGTGCTGTCTATCTGGCTGCTGTATTAGCTGCCCACGCTCAGAAAGGACTCCCCGCCTACGGTATCTATGGACATGATGTTCAGGATTTGAACGATAACACGATTCCTGCTGATGTAGCAGAAAAGATACTTCGCTTTGCACGTGCTGCTCAGGCCGTTGCCACTATGCGAGGCAAGTCGTACCTGTCACTGGGCAACACCTGCATGGGTATTGCCGGTTCGATTGTCAATGCCGACTTCCTGCAGCAGTATCTGGGTATGCGCACAGAGTATGTGTCGCTGGTAGAAATTCTGCGCCGTGTGGATTTCGGTATCTACGACAAGGACGAATTCCAGAAAGCAATGGCTTGGGTAGAGAAATACTGCAAGCCTAACGAGGGACACGACTATAATGAAGACCGTCCGTTGTTCCCCGGCACTCCTATGACCACTTTCAACGGTAAGGGCAAGGGCAAGAACCGCGAGGAGAAAGATGCCGACTGGGAATTTACGGTGAAGACCATGATGATTATCCGCGACTTGATGCAAGGTTCCAAGAAACTGTTGGAGATGGGCTACAAAGAAGAGGCCATCGGCCATAATGCCATTGCAGCAGGTGTACAGGGACAGCGCCAATGGACAGACTATAAGCCCAACTTCGACTTCCCTGAGGCACTGATGTGTACTTCGTTCGACTGGAACGGTCCCCGCGAAGCCTATACGCTGGCTACAGAAAACGACTTCCTCAATGGTATGTCAATGCTCTTCGGCCACTTGCTAACCAACAAGGGAGTGATGTTCTCCGACATCCGTACATATTGGAGTCCTGAAGCTGTAGAACGTGTCAGTGGCAAGCGCCCAGAAGGAGCAGCCGCAGGCGGTTTCATCCATCTGATTAACAGTGGTGCCACCACGTTGGATGCAACGGGAGCTATGACTGACAAGGACGGCAAACCCATTATGAAGTCTCACTGGGAAATGACCAACGAGGACACAGAAGCCTGTCTGAAAGCTACCAACTGGATGCCTGCCGACCGTGACTATTTCCGCGGTGGAGGTTACAGCAGTAATTTCCTCACCAAAGGTGGTATGCCAATGACCATGTTGCGCATCAATCTGGTGCAGGGTCTCGGTCCTGTGCTGCAACTTGCTGAGGGATGGACAGTCGACTTGCCATTCGATGTAAATGAGATTCTCGATAAGCGTACAGACCCCACATGGCCCACCACATGGTTTGCTCCACGTCTTGACCCCACCAAGGATGCCTTCAAGGATGTCTATAGCGTCATGAACAACTGGGGAGCCAACCACGGAGCTATCTGCTACGGACACGTAGGTGCCGACCTCATCACCCTTGCTGCCATGCTGCGCATCCCCGTTTGCATGCACAACATTCAGGACAAGGACATTTTCCGTCCTGCCGCATGGAATGCCTTCGGTATGGATAAAGAGGGCGCCGACTATCGTGCATGCGCCAACTTCGGTCCTATATATAAATAAGGTGTAAGTATGAGCAAGAACAGTTCCCTGATTTCGAAGGACGGGGTGAGTTATCTCATCCCCTTCATCCTCGTCACATTCTGTTTTGCGCTCTGGGGCTTTGCCAACGACATCACCAACCCTATGGTGAAGGCTTTCTCCAAGATATTCCGCATGAGTGTGACTGACGGCACCTTAGTCCAAGTTGCCTTTTACGGAGGCTATTTCTGCATGGCATTCCCTGCTGCCATCTTCATTCGTAAATACAGCTATAAGGCTGGTGTGCTGATGGGACTGGGACTGTATGCTGCAGGGGCACTATTGTTCTTCCCCTCAAAGAGTATCGGACTCTATGGTTGTTTTCTGATCTCCTACTTTATCATGACTTGCGGACTCTCTTTTCTGGAGACTTCCTGCAATCCCTATATTCTCACGATGGGTCCTGAGGAAACAGCCACCCGTCGTCTGAATATGGCACAATGCTTCAATCCATGTGGTTCCATTATCGGTATGTTTGTCGCCATGAATTTTATTCAGGCCAAGCTCAATCCGATGAGCAGTGCCGACCGTGCCTTGCTGGGCGACGCAGAATTTGAAGCAATGAAGAATGCCGACTTGAACATTCTGATTTCACCTTATCTAATTATAGGAATGGTGATTGTCGTCATGTTCCTGATCATTTTCTTCGCCAAGATGCCCAAGAATGGAGACCAGAGCCATGACATACATTTCATGAGCACCCTGAAGCGTATTTTCTCTCTGAAATACTATCGTGAGGGAGTAATCGCTCAGTTCTTCTACGTGGGTGCTCAGATTATGTGTTGGACGTTTATCATCCAGTATGGCACACGTGTATTCATGGCCGAGGGTATGGACGAGCAGTCGGCAGAAGTACTGTCGCAGCGCTTCAACATCTATGCCATGCTCTTTTTCATCTGCTCCCGTTTCATTGCCACCTATCTGATGAAATGGTTGAAGCCCGCCAAGTTGCTAGCCATTTTTGGTGTGCTCGCCATGATATTCACCATAGGCGTCATCCTGTTCCAAAACAGATGGGGCGTCTATTGTCTGGTATGCGTCAGCGGTTGCATGTCACTGATGTTCCCTACCATCTATGGTATAGCGCTCGACGGATTGGGTGATGATGCGAAGTTTGGAGCAGCAGGTCTGATTATGGCCATTCTCGGAGGTTCCGTACTCCCACCCCTTCAGGCAATGATTATAGACCAGGGCACCGTCTTCGAGACCTTCCCTGCCACCAATGCCTCGTTTGTTTTGCCTTTTGTATGCTTCCTCATAGTTACCATCTATGGCTACAGGATGCACCAGAAGCGACATTTGTAAGAAATAACAACAAGATATGAAAGCAATTCAAATCACTGAGCCTTCTGTCATGAAGGTAATTGACATCCCAGAGCCCCAGATGGGCGATGATGATGTACTATTGAAGATGAAGTATGTCGGCTTCTGCGGAAGTGACCTGAACACCTATCGTGGTGGCAATCCGATGGTGAAGATGCCAGTTGTCCCAGGTCATGAAGTTGGAGCTGAGATCGTGAAGATTGGCAAGAATGTCCCAGAAGGACTGAAACCTGGAATGGTTGTTACCGTCAATCCTTACACCAACTGTGGCAAATGCGCCTCTTGTCGCAACGACCGCGTTAATGCCTGTGAACACAACCAGACACTGGGCGTGCAGCGTTGGGGTGCCATGTGCGAATACATCTCTCTACCTTGGGAGAAAGTCATCCCTGCCGGTCTGCTGACCCCACGTACCTGTGCATTGATAGAGCCGATGAGTGTGGGATTCCATGCTGTCAGTCGTGCCCAGGTGACCGATATCGACGTAGTCATGGTGATAGGCTGTGGTATGGTCGGTATGGGAGCCGTCGTTCGTTCCTCTCAGCGTGGTGCTACCGTTATCGCTGCCGATATCGACGACGAGAAGTTGGCTCTTGCCAAGCAGATGGGAGCCAGTTATGTTGTCAACACCAAGACCGAGGACGTCCATGCCCGTCTCATGGAGATCACGCACGGATTCGGTCCTGATGTGGTGATAGAAGCTGTAGGCAGCACCCCCACCTATCAGATGGCAGTTGACGAGGTCGCCTTCACTGGCCGTGTGGTATGCATCGGTTATGCCAAGACCGAAGTCTCCTTCCAGACCAAGTATTTCGTACAGAAAGAACTCGACATCAGAGGTTCGCGTAATGCCCAGCCCTCCGATTTCCGTGCTGTCATCCATTATCTGGAGCGTGGCACCTGCCCTGTCGACCGTCTTATCAGCAAAGAAGTGATTCCCGATGGAGCCACTGCCGCTATGGAAGAATGGGCTGCCAATCCAGGCAAGGTATTCCGCATTCTGGTACATTTTGGATAAGCTTTTGATTACTTTTCAGACAAAATAACGTCTTTTAAGATATACACCTAAGCAATTAATATTAACATTAACAAAAATCGTATGAAAAAAAATCATTTATTTACGTACAGTAAAATGTGCACATTAGCTATAGGAGCTAGTGCACTATTCTTTACATCGTGCGCTAAGGATGGTTATGACGATGAGACGTTTGACACTGGTGTAAAAAACACGCAGGTAACCTCTCTTACTCCTGAGGATATCACGGTTACACCAAGTGCCGATGGAGCGTCGCAGACTATCTCATGGCCTGTTGTAATGGGAGCTGGTGGCTATCGCGTTACACTGATTGACGCAGGTAATCCCGACGAGCCTCTTGTCAATGACTCTATTATTGACGGTTGTTCCTTTAAGGTAAAGCGTGATGAGGATACCAACTATCAGATGGTCATCCATACGCTGGGCGATAAGAACAGAAATAACACGGATGCAGCTGAGGCTTTGGTTTACCTCTTCTCAACGTTTACTCCTACTTACATGACGATTCCTGCTGGTAGTGATTTGACAGAGTGGTTTGCCAACAATCCTATCCCTGCAGACAAAATTGGTGAGAACCTGAATTTCGATCTGGAGGGTGGCGAAGAGTACACCATTAGTGGTTTAATTGACTTCGACGGACAGGCCGTTACTTTACGTTCAAACAGTAAAGATAATCATGCTACAATTACGTTGACAGATGCCAATGCAGCTATCAATTTCACTGCTGGCTTCACTGCCAAGTATCTGGACTTCGATTGTGCTGCCCGTGTTGGTGCCAAGGGCGTCTTTGAGTTCAGCAAGAACTCATCGGTTGCTCATGCTAATGAAATCGATCCTGCGCTTTACGCATGGGAAGGTCCTATCATCTTTGAGCCCATTACCATTGTCAACTGTAACTTCAAGGATCTGAAGAGCTATCTCTTCTTCGACAACCAGCAAAAAACAGCTTGTATGACTTTCCTGGTTGACAACTGCGTTGTACACATGACACCTGAGACCAATTTGGGTGGTGGTGTCTTCTGGACCAACAAGGGTGGACATATCAACGACTTGACTGTTAAGAACTCTACTTTCTATGAACCAATTGACAACAAGGGTGACTTCAAGTACTTCTATCAGGCTGGTATGGCTACAGGACCTAATTTATATGTAAAAACCGCTCCAGAATACACAACAGCTACAAATAGCGTTAATTACCTGAATTCAACTTTCTATCACGTCACTTGGAATGGTGGACAATGGGGTAACTATAATGGAATGCAGTCTAAGACCTATTCATATTGGATTATGAAGGACTGTATCTTCTTTGACTGCTCACCCAGCGGTGTTGCCCGCCGCTTCCTGCACGGCCGTACAAACCAGCCTCATGCAGAGTTTGCCAACAACACTTACATGAATGCTGACGGAACTTTCCAGGATCCAGGAAACTATGATACTTCTGGCACTAACATTGAAGAAGATCCACAGTTTGCCAATCCTGAATCTGGTGACTTTACTATCGGAGGTGCTACTCAGTTAGCTCGTCAGACAGGTGACCCACGTTGGATTCCTGAAAACTAAAAGGTAAAATAGTAAAAGGTAAAGATTATGAAAAAGTATATTAAAACCTTATGCCTCAGTGCGATGCTGTGCTTCTCGGCATCAGCTATGGCTCAGAATCAAACGGTGACAGGTAACGTTGTCGACGAGAATGGTGAACCTGTAATCGGAGCAACGGTTACGGTAGCAGGAACAAAGATTGCCACCGTGACGGACTTTGACGGTAATTATAAACTGGAAGTTCCCAAAGGATCGAAAGTAACTATCAGCTATATCGGTTACATAACTAAAACCGTTAATCCTGGTGGAACTTTAAAAATGGAAGAGGACAAACAGACGCTAGAAGAAGTGGTTGTCGTAGGTTATGGCACCCAGAAGAAAGCACATTTGACCGGTTCTATTGCTACGGTTGATATGAATGATGTGCAGGACTTGGCAAACGGTGGTCTGGCCAGCTCACTGTCAGGTTTGGTAAACGGTCTGTCTGTATCGGGTGGTGATGCTCGTCCTGGTGAGAACGCCACCATGCGTATCCGTGACGTCAACTCTCTGGGTGATGTTGGTTCTGCAGCCCAGTCGCCTCTCTACGTTATCGATGGCTATATCTATCCTAATGACGTAAAGGTTGGAAGTACCTATCACAACTTGGGTGAAGAGGCTTTCAACAACCTTGATCCCTCTGAGGTAGAGAGCATCTCTGTATTGAAAGACGCTTCTGCTGCTGTTTACGGTTCTCGTGCTGCTAACGGTGTTATCCTCGTTACTACGAAGAAAGGTAAGTTAGGCGCCCCAACCATTTCATATAGCGGTACCTTTGGTTTCACTAACCAAGTGTCACGCCCAAGCATGTTGAGTGCATACGACTACGGACGTCTTTACAATGCTGTTACTGCTGCTGACCCCACCAATACCTCACTGAACCACACGACAGCCTTATTCCAAGCTGACGAGTTGGCAGCTATGAAGGGACTGAATTTTGACCTCTTGGACAAGTACTGGAAGACAGGTTTCACCCATCGTCATGCCGTCAACATCAGTGGTGCTACTGAAAACGTAAGTTACTTTGCTGGTGTGAGCTATTTCAAGCAAGATGGTAATTTGGGCAAGTTGGATTATGACCGTTGGAACTTCCGTGCAGGTGTAGACGTAAAAATCAGCAAGTGGTTGGGTGCAAACCTGACTGTAAGCGGTGACTATGGAAACAAGGAGAAGCCTCTCTTGAAGGTTGGTGGTACCAATGCCGAAAAAGACTACAACTTGATGTTGACCCGTCCTCGCTACATGCCTGAGTATGTAGGCGAATATGCTGTTACGAGCTATGGTCCATCGGGTGGTGCTCGTGTACAGAATCAGAACTACCATTTTGCAACCTTGCAGAACAATGGTGACTTCTCTAAGAGTATGACTTCTACTCTCAACATCGGTGCCAGCATTGATTACGACTTCGGTTGGAGCAAAATCTTGCAGGGTTTAAAGGTGAAGTTCTCTTACTCTAAGAGTATCAATACCGACAAGACCAACGAATTTGGTACTGCCTATACGCTTTACACCATGCAGAGACGCTATGGTTCAGGCAACCACCTCTACACACCAACCAGTGGTGACGATCCAACTTTCGACTATCTGGACTACAGCAATTTCAATGGTATCGAATATGCCAATGGTAACTACAGCAGTCGTCAGATGGTTCGTACGGACAACTACCAGATGAACTTGACGTTCAACTATAACCGCACTTTCGGACAGCATCATGTAGGCGCCCTGTTCTCTATCGAGAAATCAGAGACAGAGAGTGAGTTCAACCTCAGCCAGGCCAATGAGCCTTACGCTTTCTCTACTCACCAGTCGAACTCTACCAAGGGTGACCAGTCGCTGAACTTCAACCGTGCAGAAAGCGGAACATTGTCATATATCGGTCGTATCAACTACTCATTCGCTGACCGCTATCTGTTCGAATTCCTGCTCCGTTCAGATGCTTCTACCAAGTTTGCTCCTGAGAACTACTGGGGAACCTTCCCTGCCATCTCTGCAGGTTGGGTTATCAGTGAAGAGCCTTGGTTCCAAAATGTGAAGTGGCTTAAGTGGATTGATTTCTTGAAGATTCGTGCAAGCTGGGGTATCACTGGTCGTGACAACCTGACTCCTTGGCAGTGGCTGCAGATTTATACCCTCGACAAGAACAAGAGTATCATCTTCGGTGAGGGCACTAATCTTGACCCAAGCAAGAACACTCGTATCTCTATCAACAAGAATACATCAGCCGTCAATCGTGACGTACACTGGGATAAGTCTTACAAGACCAACATCGGTGTTGACTTACAAGTGCTCAACCGCCGTCTGGGTATCAATGTCGACTTCTATAAGGAGCGCAACCGCGAGATGTTAATTAACCTCGCTCAGAATGTAGAATCGATGATCGGTACACAGTCAGCCTCTACTAACGTTGGTGAGATGAATAGCTGGGGTTGGGAAATCGGCCTGAACTGGCGCGACAAGATTGGCAAGGATTTCAAGTATAAGATTGGTATCAATACCGGTTTCCACGACAATGAAGTGCTGATTATGGACTTCGAGGACGATTATATTTATCGTCAGATTGTCTATGGTGGACGTACCGATATCGGAACTTGGGGTATGCAGTGCATCGGTATGTTCCGCAGTTTCCAGGATATCGAAGAGTACTTCAACAAATACGGTATTACCTCTTATATGGGTATGACCAAAGACCAGGTTCGTCCTGGTATGTTGATTTACAAAGATGTTCGTGGTGCTTATAATCAGGAGACCAAAACGTATGCCGGTCCTGATGGTATCGTAGATCCAGACAACGACCAAGTATGTCTGTCTAACCGTTCTAACCCTTATGGCTTTACCATGAATCTGGGTGCTGAGTGGAAGGGTATTTCTCTAACAGCTCAACTGGGTGCCAGCTGGGGCGGTTACACCCTCGTTCCGGCAGAGGCTCGTGGCGTTTCTTCTAGTTCACACCTGGAGTTCTACAACATGCCTTCGTTCTGGAATCCCGATAACATGTATGCTTATCAGGATGTCTACGATGGAGCAGGCAATCTCGTCGTAAAGGAGAACCGTATGGCCCACTACCCCAACCTTGCCTATAGTATCAATAGCAATGCTTCCAGCTTCTGGCGTGTAAGTGCTGCCACTGTTCGTCTGAGCCGTCTGACCATTGCTTACACGATTCCAAACAAGCTGTACAAATCTGTTGGTATCAAGAACATCCGTGTAAACATTACAGGTCAGAACTTGCTGAACTTCTACAATCCTTATCCCGACAGTTTCATGAATCCCATGGCAGGAACCTATGGTAAATATCCAAACCTGCGTAAGTGGACGCTTGGTATCAACTTGAGTTTCTAATATAATTAAAAAGATTATAAATTATGAAAGCAATAAAATATTTCAGCTTGGGCCTTGCATCCATGTTAGCTTTCTCAGCTTGCAGTGACAAATTCCTGGAAGAGAAGAAAAACTACGATCAGGTGGGTGCTGAGGTCTATAATGACTACGACGGTGTCAATGGTCGTCTGAACGATCTCTATGGCTGGTGTCTGCCTACGACAGCAGAAATGTCATGGAAATATCCTTCTTGCGGACTACCAGATGTCGCAAGCAGATCTACTGAGGAATATTATGGTGGTATGAATAATACTTCTACACAACCTACCTCATTTATCGATCCTGTAGCGATACTTTCTTCAGACAATTCAACCTCTGTTCCTGTGCCCGACTATTTCATGGGTACTGCTAACAATATTCAGGAGGCTGTTTATGGACGCATCCGTAACATTAACGACTTCCTTCGTGGCTTAGAAACCAGTACATTAACTGAAAGCCAAAAAAATCCTATGCTGGGACAGGCATACTTCCTCCGTGCATGGTGCTACTACAACTTAGTAAAATGGTATGGTGGTGTGCCCTTGGTTAAGGAAGTTCTTGAACCTGTTGAGGGTAATATCACACCACGTTCTACCACGAAAGAGACCATTGAATTTATTCTGGAAGACCTAGAGAATGCTGCCAATCTTCTGAAGGACGAAACTGCTGATGGCGGATGGAAGGATGGTTCCAACTACGGACGTGTAACCACAGGAACAGCATTAGCTCTCAAGGGTCGTGTACTGGTGCTTTGGGCCAGTCCCTTATTCAACCGCACGGGTGATGCATCTCGTTGGACAGCTGCTTACACAGCTATGAAGAACGATCTGTCTACCATCGACGCTTGTGGCTATGGCCTCTACGACTCAGGTAACAATGTGAATGGCAGTAACTTTGCCAGTGTTTTCACTCAGATAGGCAAAACCGCCAACCGCGAAGCTATATTCTTTACCCAGTATAACACCACTGTTATTCTGACTGGTATCGATGATGCAGCCAAGAACAATATGTGGGAGCGCTATATCCGTCCTGACAATCAGGGCGGTAACGGACAGGTTCCTTCACGTATGATGCTGAACCTCTTCCCCATGTCTGATGGTAAAATTCCTGCTGCTGTAGCTGACAGCTACACCAAACTGGAAGTTTCAAGCAAGACGCTGGATGCCGACTATCCATTTATGGATCGCGACCCACGTTTCTATCGTACATTCACCTTCCCTGGTTTCCGTTGGGCTTATAACGGTGATGCTTCCATACACAACGTCCACAATCCACAAGACGGTCAGAACTACACGTATTGGGGCTATGTATGGTACACTGATGCAAACGACCAAGGTAACGTAGAAAGTGGAAACTCTTATGGAGCCGACAATTTGGGCATGGAGTCAACTTCTGGCACCTATAGCAGCAGTGTACTCGTCCGTAAGAAAAGTGATGATCTGGATCTGAATGGTTCCGCTCTCTACACTTACAATCCCAGTGGATGGAAGTCTGGTGCAGGTCCATTCTATTCTGCTGCTCCACTCATCGAACTCCGCTATGCAGAGGTATTGCTGAATTTGGCCGAGGCCGCTTGTATGGCTGGTGATATGGCTTATGCCGTAGAGCAACTCCAAAAGATTCGTGCACGTGCTGGTTATACAGCAGCCAACAACTATGGTTTGCAGGCTAACCTGAGTGGCGACAAGGCTGCTTGTATGAGTGCTATTCTCTATGAGCGTCAGATTGAGTTCGCTTACGAAGGCAAGCGCTTTGACGACATGCGTCGCTGGATGCTCTTCGACGGTGGTGTAGGTCAAGAGACTCTCAAGAGCAGTTGGAAACTCAGTGGTGAGATTACCAATACCTGCACATGGTTAGGTGTGAAGCCACTGAACGGACAGCGCCGTGAAAAGCTCATGTATCGCGTGGCAGACAAGTATGGTGTAGGAACCACTCAGTGGGACGGAGATCCTCTGCTGAAAGGTGGTGGTGTACGTCCTGCAGGTATCAACCTCAACAGTGCTAACCTCCAAGACGACCTTGCTAATTTGAAGACTTGGTATCAGGAGAATCTGACTGTCAAGGAGGCTAAGGGTGACAGCCGTGACTCTCAGCACAACGATTTGTACATCAAGTTCCAGCCACAGTACTATCTACTTGGTTTCAACAGTGGTGTACAGAACCAGAACAAGCAGTTAGAGCAGACCATCGGATGGGGTGACTATAACAAGGGAGGTGCTCCTGGTACATTCGACCCCTTGGCTGAATAATCTCCACTACCCTACTATACCAATCGGATGCATCATGACGGTGCATCCGATTTTTTTACAATTATTTGGAAGATTCCCAAATTCTTCCTATCTTTGGATTTTCACTGAAAAAAGGGGGTCTCGAGCCAAAACGGGCATTGGCTCGAGCCAGAACCCGATTTGGCTCGAGCCAAGTCAAAGGGTGGATGTGATAAAAATAATTAATTCCTTTTGTCTAATAACCTATTTTTATTAACTTTGCAATGCTTATTAAACATTTGCTAAAACACAAAACGAATATGAACAAGAAATACTGTCTGCGACTCACCATCCTGTTGGCCATCTGCTGTTTTGCTAACGTGCTGTTTGCTGCACCAAAACCCAAGAAGCAACTGTATATCCCGATGGACTATTCCACTTGTGGATATCATGCCTCGGAACAGGCTATTCCCAATGTCCCCGTCATCGTATCGGTGACTTGGCAAGATGGTGATTGCTCCAAACTGATTCAACAAGCCGTTGACTATGTGAGTCAACAAAAGCCTAACCAAAATGGCTTTAGAGGTTGCATTTTGTTAGGAAAAGGCGTGTACAAAATCAGTAAACCTATTCGCATCAGCACCTCTGGTATTGTATTAAGAGGTAGCGACAAGCAACTGACAGTGATTCAGAAAACGGGTTCCCAAAGAGAAGCAGCTATCTACATAGAAGGGCAAAAAACTCAGCTTCAGGGATACACATCGGAAATAACTGACGAGAAAGTAATAGCAGGCAGTAAACAACTGACGCTTAAGAGCGTCAAGGGTTTACAAGTAGGCAGTCGAATCACCATTATACGTCCCAGCACTGCAGAGTGGATACAATCGCTGAAAATGAATGATTTCGGTGGCGGACTGGACTATACGGGCTGGAAGCCCTCTGATATCGACATCACATGGGACCGCACTATTACAGCTATCAACGGCCAGGCCATCACCATCGATGCACCTATCACCACTACCCTGTCTAAAGAATATGGTGGAGCATACCTCATCAATGACTATAACAAAGGTGAGATTTCTGAATGCGGTGTGGAAAACCTGACCATCGACTCAGAGTATGCCTCATGGAATCAAAAGGATGAAGACCACTGCTGGGATGGCATTTTCATGGATTATGTGCGCGATGCCTGGGTACGCAGGGTGATTTTCACCCATTTGGCTGGCTCAGCTGTCAATCTCCAGAAACAAACCAGTCGTATTACGGTAGAAGACTGTATGGCTCACCATCCCATATCGGAAGTAGGAGGCTGGCGAAGACAGGTGTTCTTGACTCGTGGTCAGCAAACACTCTTCCAACGTTGCATCTCGCGTCAGGGAATTCATGATTTCGCTGCAGGCTACTGCGCAGCAGGACCTAATGCTTTCGTGCAATGTGAGGGCGAAGAGTCACTGGGATTCAGCGGTAGCATAGGCTCATGGGCAGCTGGTTTGCTCTTTGATATCGTTAATATAGACGGCAGTGACCTACGTTTGGCCAATTTGGAACAATTCCAGTTTGGAACAGGGTGGAACACAGCTAACTCAATGCTGTGGCAGTGTACCGCCTCCACCCTCTATTGCTATTCCCCCGATACAGACAACCGTTGCAGCGGACATGGCTGCTGGGGAACCCTGACTGGTAACGGCGAATGGACAAGCAGTAACGACCATGTGTCACCTCGCAGTCTTTTTTACGGTCAACTGGAGGAGCGATTAGGCCAATTGCCTTTCGAACCGTATATTCTGCCACGGCCTACCGATGCTTCGAGTTCGCCGACTGTAGAACAGGCGATGGCAATGGCTCAGGAGTCGCTGACACAACCGCGACTGACGATGGAGATGTGGTTGGACAGTATTCCCTTTACGGCATCCATCACAGCTGTCAACAAGAAACTGCCCAAAACGGTTGACGAACCACAGGAAAAGACGCCATCCTACTCCATCATCAATGGTCATTTGGCAGTCGATGGTATGTTGCTGACAGGCAATCAATACACAATCCCCTGGTGGAGTGGCCGAGTGAAGGACAATTTTGCTGAAAAAGGTGCAAAACCTGCCATCACCCGATTCGTACCTGGACGCGAAGGAAATGGTTGGACTGACCGTATTGACTCCGTTGTCAACTTCCTGGCTGACCATTCTTTCAGTTCACTTTACCACAACTATGGGTTATGGTATGACCTGCGCAGAACAGACCACGAACGCATACGGCGAGCCGATGGTGATGTTTGGGCACCATTCTATGAACAGCCTTTCACACGCACAGGTGAGGGAGTCGCCTGGGACGGTCTTTCAAAATATGATCTCAGCAAACCTAACCGCTGGTACTGGAGCCGTCTGAACGAGTTTGCCGAAAAGGCATCGAAGAGAAACATCCTCTTAATCAACGAACACTATTTCCAGCATAACATACTGGAGGCAGGTGCCCACTGGGTAGATTGTCCGTGGCGACCTGTCAACAACATCAATGGTACCGATTTCCCTGAGCCGGTTCCCTTTGCTGGAGATAAACGTATCTTCATGGCCGAACAGTTCTACAATGAGCAAAATCCTGTGCTCCGACCACTGCATCGCCAGTATATCCGCATGTGTCTTGACCAGACTAAGGACCAACCCAACGTGATACACTCTCTCAGTGCTGAGTTCACGGGCCCGTTGCATTTTACGCGCTTCTGGCTACAGACCATTGCAGAATGGGAGGCAGAAACAGGATACCACCCACTGATAGCCCTCAGTTGTACGAAGGACGTACAGGACAGTATCCTTGCAGACCCCGAATTACGCAAAGTTGTCGATATCATTGACATTCGCTACTGGCATTACAACACCCAAGGACTATGGGCACCAGAGGGAGGTCGCAACATGGCTCCCCGTCAGTGGATGCGTAAAGTGAAAGTAGGAAAAACCGGCTTTGAGGAAGCCTACAAATCTGTTATGGAATACCGTACCCGCTATCCAGAAAAGGCCGTCACCTTCTTTTCACAGCAATACCCCACCTACGGATGGGCTATCTTTATGGCAGGCGGCTCACTGCCAAACATACCTCTCAACTCTCAACTATCAACTATCAACTCTCAACTCCTGCAGGATGCATGTCAGATGAGCATGATGAATGGAGAAGGATATATCGCACAAGGTAATACGGAAAAGGGCTATATCATCTATGCCCTGTCAGCTTCACCCAGCATTCCTGTAGCTGCCGGAAACTATCAACTCTACACGATTGACATCCAATCAGGCGATATCAAGCTATTGAAAAAAGATATCCGTTTGCAAGGACAATTTCAGCCTGACACTGCCAATGCAAACCGCCTCTTCTGGCTTCGTCGCATGAGCAAATAAAGATGTATTAAAAAATAAAAAAATAGAGAAAAATAACATTACATTGTAGCTGTTTTACAAAATATATTGTTACTTTTGCAAATGACAAACGATTAAAGCATAAGAACTACTTACTAAAAATAGATCAAAAGAAATGACGGACTTTTCGCAACTCTATAACAAGCATATTGACCAATTGTTTGCCTTTGGGTCTCGTTTCACGTCTAATCGTGAGATGCTGAAGGACTGTATACAAGACGTCTTTGTAAAATTATATACAAGACACGAGAGCCTTGGCCCCATCGACAATCTGGAGCATTACCTGTTCATTTCATTACGCAATCGCATCAACGACGAGTTCCGGAGAAACGGCAAGATTGCTGGTGACGAGATTACAGATTCCAATATGCAGGCCGTTGCAGAAAATGAGGAATACTATCACGAACGATTGACGAGACAGCAAGAACTGACAGATAGTGTGACGAAATACTTCGACAGGCTATCGCCCCGTCAGCGGCAAATCATTACCCTCTACTATATCGAGCAACGGAAATACGAGGATATATGCCGCATCATGGGTATCAACTACCAGAGCGTACGCAACCTGATGCATCGCAGCATCAGCCGTCTGCGTGAGTATGCTGGAGAGATGATGCAGGCTGTATAAAAGCCCCCTTCTTTTGGTTACACGACAGCCATTATTGCGTCTTCATAAAAAAAAAGCAATCATGGCAGCAAAAGACAAATACAGGAAGAGAGGTCACTCTGTTTCTTTTATCCCATCACTCCAACCCCTTTCCATTGAAGAAAAGAAAGAGTTGGAACTGCGTATCTTTGTTGCCATCTGCCAATCAGCAGCAATGAATTGAATTAGATATGAGCAAGTTACGCATTTTACTTTTTTTAGTGCTAACCAGCAGTATGCCATATTTCGGCACTTTGTTGGCACAAGAACGCTATCAAGTAGGCGTCTGCGACTGGATGGTGTTGAAACGTCAGAAATTAGGTGAGTTCCAACTGGCTAAAGACTTAGGTTGTGACGGTGTTGAAATGGATATGGGAGGACTGGGCAAACGTGAGATGTTTGACAACAAAATGCGCAATCCTGAGGATGCGGCACGCTTCAAGCACGTGGCCGACAGTCTGAATATCAAAGTCGGCGCTGTCGCCATGAGCGGATTCTACGGACAAGACCTTACAAAACGTGACAACTATCTAACCCTCATGGAAGATTGTTTCAAGACGATGGACCTCATGGGAAATGTCAGAGTAGCCTTTCTGCCCTTAGGCGGATGTGGCAACGACTGGACGACAGACAAGACAAAACGGAAAGAGATTACTACCCGTCTTCATGCCATCGGTGAGGCTGCAAAAGCTCACGGGAAAGTGGTAGGTATTGACACGCCTTTTGATGCTGCCGGCAACCTGAAACTCCTCAAGGAAATCAAGAGTGACGGTATCGCCATCTTCTATAAATGGCAGACTATCGCGGAAAATGGCTGGGACATCGCCAAAGACATGAAAAAGCTTGGTGCCAAAAATATCTGTGCTATCCATGCCTCGAATACAGATAGTGTATGGCTCAGCAAGGACCCTGCCATCAACCTGCCACTTATCAAGCAGACGCTTGACGAGATGAACTGGAAGGGCTGGCTGTTCGTTGAGCGGAGCCGTGACGTGAAGATGGTACGCAACGTAAAGATGAACTACGGAGCGAATGTATATACACTGAAGAAGACATTCAACTCCTACCCTGAGGCAGAAATCAAACTGGACAGCAAAGGACGTGACCCTGAGTATGTGCAGACCATCATCAACCGTTCCCAGAAAGCCACCGATGAACTGGGTATCACATGGACTCCCATGGGACGGAACGTTGTCAATATCATTGCCAACCGCTACTTCAAACTGAACGACATCTATGCGGAGCGCGACTCTGTCAAGAAGACTGACAAGAAATTCGCTGAGGCACAATGCGATTCTAAGCTCTACCGTTCACACTTCGGATTCCTTGCCGACCTGTCGATGTACCTAAAGCCTCATCATATCGACCGGGTGAAGGACGTAATGACCTTCAACGTGGTGAAGGTGACCTACGAGGCACAGTGTGATATGATTCCAACCTTGAAGGACGAGGAGAAACAACAAATCATGACTTGGCTGACAGAGGCTCGTGAACTGGCTATCGATGCAGAGAGCTCAAAGAAGAAACACGAGGTATTCGGCAAATACAAAGGACGTATCAACAACTATCTCGCCAAACGAGGATACGACTTGAACAAAGAGCGTGAGGAATGGTACAAACGCGTAAAAGCAAGAGGAGGACAATTATGAGAAAACTTGGAATAGCAGTATTGCTTGGCTGTGCCAACATGATATCGGCACAAGGCCTGACAGACATGAGTCATAGCAAAGAAGCTAAGATGCATAACCTGCCTATGGGAACTACCCAATGGACAGGGGGATTTTGGGCTGACCGCTTTAAAATGCTCTCCACGACAGGCATCTGGTCGATGTGGGACACTTGGAATACACCTTGGGAAGTGGTTGATGCCGAGGGCAAACACGGAAGCCATGGTTTCCGCAATTTCGAGGTTGCTGCCGGTACTGTGGAAGGCAAGCATCATGGACCTCCCTTCCATGACGGCGATATGTATAAATGGCTAGAGGCTTGTGCATCCGTTTATGCCATCACAAAAGATGCGAAGATAGATGCTTTGATGGATAAGTTCATAGAGCAAGTAGCCTTGGCTCAACGAAACGACGGATACATCCACACCCCTGTTGTCATTTCCGAACGACTGGCTGGTATTGACAGTCATGCAGGCGACAATACGGTTATCGGTATCGAGATAGGCAAAGATCAGAAAAAGGCCTTTGCCTCGCGTCTGAACTTCGAAACCTACAACCTCGGGCACCTGATGACTGCCGGCATCATCCATAAACGTGCTACAGGCAAGACCACCCTGTTTAACTGTGGAAAGAAGGCTGCGGACTTCCTCTACAACTTCCTCAAAAACGATGCCGCTGAACTATCCCGTAACGCAATCTGTCCATCTCATTACATGGGTGCAGCAGAAATGTATCGCGAGACGGGTGATAAAAAATATCTGGAATTGGCCAAGGGACTTATTGCCATTCGTGACTCCGTAAAGAATGGGGAAGACCACAATCAGGATCGCATCCCCTTCCGCGAGCAATATGAGGCTATGGGACATGCAGTGCGTGCCAACTATCTGTATGCAGGTGTGGCCGACCTCTATGCTGAAACTGGTGAGACCCAGTTGATGAAAAACCTGGAGGCTATCTGGGATGACATCGTTGATCATAAGATATATATCATGGGAGGATGCGGAGCTTTGTACGATGGTGTATCACCTGATGGTACCACCTACAACCAACCCTACATCCAGCAAATTCACCAAGCCTACGGACGACAGTTCCAGTTGCCGCAGGAAGCTGCCCACAATGAGATTTGTGCCCAAATTGGTATGATGCTTTTCTCGTGGCGCCTGTTCCAAACCACAGCCAATCCCAAATTTATCGACAACATCGAGAATGAATTATATAACGGAATCCTCTCAGGTATTTCACTCGACGGAAAGGATTTCTTCTATACGGAGGCCCTGCGGCGCACCAAAGAGTTCCCATACGTCATGCGATGGCCCAAACATCGTCAGCGTTATATCTCTTGTTTCTGCTGTCCACCGAACACTCTGCGAACACTCTGTCAGGCTCAGGAATATGCCTATGCTGTGAATGGCAACACACTCTATGTGAATCTTTACGGCCAGAACCAGCTCAAGACTAAAGATTTGGAAATAGAGCAGACAACTGATTATCCTTGGGACGGCCACATCAAACTGACCATCAAAAAAGCCAAGAACCTATCGACAATAAAGCTACATAAGCCCAATTGGGTTGAACAATATACTGTCCATGTCAATGGGGAACCCACAACACTTGAAATTGCACGCAAATGGAAAGCCGGTGACACAATAGAGATTCATTTCGAGATGCGCCCACGGTTGATTGAGGCAAACCCGCTGGTAGAAGAAGCCAAGAATCAGATAGCTGTTCAACGTGGTCCTATTGTCTACTGCCTTGAGGGACAGGATATTGAGGGAGGATATCGCATCAACGACATTGCTCTTCCCGCCGACATCAAGTTGACAGAACACAAGATGACTATGAACGGACATGAGATGACCGTCTTAGACGGCGAGGCAATCGTTGTCAATAATGCCCCATGGGACAACAAGACACTTTATCGTGAAGTCCGTCCTGTTACCAATAAGAAAGTAAAGATTCGATTAATACCCTACTATGCCTGGGATAACCGAGGTATTCAAGACATGTCACTATGGCTACCTTTTGCACGTTAACGCTATGAGAAGACTTACCGTCATTTTATTATGTCTGTTAGTTAGGGGCACATCTATGTATGCGTCCCTATCAGACATTTTTATAACCCCTGATTCTTCACTGACTGACGCTATCCGCAAGGCCAGAGAAATGAGAAGATTAGGAAAGGCCAACGAGATTACCATACATTTGGGGACAGGTACTTATTTCCTGGATGAGCCATTAAGACTGAGACCTGAAGACAGCGGATTGACCATCAAGGGAACCGAAGCTGTCATCAGTGGTGGCTTACGTGTCACTGGTTGGAAGAAACAAGGTAAACTGTTGGTAGCAGATGTGCCAGACTACCAGGGAAGACCTGTTGATTTCCGTCAGTTATGGATTAATGGAACGAAAGCCATACGTGCACGTGATGTCAGTGATTTTGAGAAGATGTTCCGTATCCGCACTTATGACAAAAAGAACCAAACGCTATGGGTTCCTAAGAATGCGGTTGAGAAAATACAGAAAGCGCCCTATGCCGAAATGGTATTACACGAGATGTGGTGTACCTCCAACCTACGCATTAAAAATATCACTATCCAGGGGGATTCTGCTGCTGTCCGTTTCCATCAGCCAGAGGCAAGGATTCAATTCGAGCACCCATGGCCTTCTCCCATGACCCCTAATACGGAGCATCCCTCACCTTTCTATTTGACCAATGCCCTGGAACTACTGGACGAGCCTGGTGAATGGTATCATGACATCCGAGAGCACAAGCTCTACTATATGCCGCGACAAGGTGAAACGGTGAAAGAAGCCATTGTCCCTGTTTTAGAGACGCTTGTTGAATTCATTGGAAGCGCAGAGCATCCTGTTCGTCATATCACCATCCAAGGTATCACATTCAGTCATACAACTTGGATGCGTCCCTCTGAGAAAGGGCATGTACCATTGCAAGCAGGAATGTATCTGAAAGAAGCATACAAGCTTCGCCCACAGATAGACCGCCCCAATAACCATAAACTTGATAATCAAGGATGGTTAGGACGTGCTGACGCAGCCATCGAATTACGCCATACGGAGAACATTAACTTTGAATCATGCCAGTTCACGCATCTGGGAGGTTCCGGACTTGATTATATCATTGGCTGCAAGGGGGGATCTGTATCCAAATGTCTATTTACCGATATTGCCATGAATGGTTTTGTATGCGGTTCATTCTCTCCAGAAGGACTAGAGACGCACCTACCCTATCAGCCCACAGACTTCCGCGAAGTATGTACCGGACAGACTGTCGAGCAATCAGAGTTCTATGATGTCACCAATGAGGACTGGGGTTGTGTTGCCATCTGTGCCGGTTATGTATCAGGCATCACGATTGATCACAACACGATTCACGATGTTTCTTATACAGGTATCTCCCTCGGATGGGGCTGGAATCGCGACCTCGTGTGCATGAAGGACAACAAGGTTCACGCGAACCTCATTTATAACTATGCCCAACACATGTACGACTGTGCTGGTATCTATACCCTAGGCAATCAGCCTGGAACTATTATTTCAGAAAATGTTGTACGCGACATTGCCAAGCCCAGTTATGTACACGACCCCAACCATTGGTTCTACCTCTATACCGATGAAGGGTCATCCAACATTACCATACGCGATAACTGGACTCCAGAAGAAAAGTTCCTAAAAAATGCCAATGGTCCTGGCAATGTCTGGGAGAATAACGGTCCACAAGTTAACGAGCAAATAAGAAACAATGCAGGAAAGAGATAAAGCTACATGGATATGGTATCCTGGTGATTTTGAGATTTGGCTAGGTAACATCTTCAATAATCGCCGTACGGAGCGTGGCGCTATGTTTCCACCATTTTGGAAACAAGATTCACATTATGTGACAGTGGAATTTTCCCAAACCTTCCATTTGGAGAAAGCCGAAACTATTACCATTTCCTGTGACGGGCAGTTTAACTTTGCTATCGACGGCAAGTTACAGTTTCCCGCCCATACATACACTATACCCGGAGGAGAACATAAACTCAACCTCAAAGTATGGAATCAAGCCACTCCACCCTCTTTATTCATCCAAGGTGACACTATTCATACCGATTCTACATGGCTGGTGACCTATGAGGATAAAATATGGATTGATGAAAACGGTGTCGCTCATGGTTCTGGTATCTATGTTCCTGCTGCTTCGTGGAACTTCAACAGCCCTGACACTCCACCCTCTGGATTCCACCTGGAACGTAGCGAAGTCAGCCCGATAAGTAGCAAAGCAATCAAGAATAATGGCATCCTCTATGATTTCGGTCATGAGACTTTCGGTTACTTGAAGGTAAAAGGCTTGCAAGGTGTTATTCATATCTATTATGGAGAGAGTGCAGAGGAAGCGTTGGATAAAGAACACTGCGAAACACTTGATGTGCTATGTGAAGGAAAAGAACTTGACAGCAAGGCATTTCGGTATGTTTATATAGAAAAAGACAATCATGCCAGCTATGAAGAAGTGCTGATGGACTACGAATACACGCCCTTTGACATAGAAAAAAGCGGTTCGTTCCGTTGCTCGGATGAAGAATTGAACCGCATCTGGGATGTAGCAGCCTATACCATGGACCTTACTACAAGGGAGTTTTTCATGGATGGCATCAAGCGTGACCGCTGGACTTGGTCTGGAGATGCTATACAGTCGTATCTGATGAACTACTATCTGCGATTTGACACAGAATGCGTTAAGCGCACCATCCGACAATTGCGAGGGAAGGATCCGGTAACAGCCCATATTAACACCATCATGGACTATACTTTCTATTGGTTCAAGTCCGTTCTCGATTACTATCAGTATACTGGCGACGTAGATTTTGTTCGTGAAATGTGGCCACGCATGGTGACCTTGATGGATTATGTGCTAAGCCGCACCAATGAAGACGGTATGGCTGAAGGGCAGCCTGATGACTGGATTTTCGTTGATTGGGTAGACTTCCCCATGCATAAACGTGGTACGTTGTGTTTCGAACAGATTCTGCTCATGAAGGCATTGGAAACAATGGCCGTCTGCGGTAAACTATTAGGTATCCAAAGTAACTACCGTGTAAAGTCCGAAGAACTCCGCAACAAGATTAAACAAACATTCTGGGACTACGAGCAAAAGGCATATTATCATGCCATCGAGAATGGTCAGATCAACAAGCAGATTACCAAGTTCCCCAATATGTTTGCTATTATTTATGGATTAGCATATGAGGAAGAACGTCGTGAAATCATGCAGAGCGTCATGCTCAACCCCCATATAGAACCTATTACCACTCCATACATGCGTTTCTACGAACTAGAAGCCCTCTGCATGATGGGGTATCATGTGGAGGTGCTCAAAGAGATGCGCGCCTACTGGGGAGGAATGCTACGGGAAGGAGCCACTTCGTTTTGGGAAAAATACGTGCCTTCTGAATCAGGTTCCCAGCATTTGGCTATGTATGGACGCCCTTACGGGAAATCATTATGCCACGCATGGGGGGCCTCACCTATCTATCTGTTAGGAAAGTATTATCTAGGGGTACATCCCGTACGTCCTGGCTACACTGAATATGAGGTAAGACCCGTATTGGGAGATTTGGAATGGATGGAAGGTGACGTCCCCACTCCTTTTGGCAAAATCCACCTCTCTATGAATCAACAGGAAATCTCCGTTTTCAGCAATGGAGGTCATGGAACGCTTATCGTCAAAGGAAAGAAAATAGAAATTCCAGCAAATAAAGAAATCAAAATATCTATTTAATATGCGTATCAAGAATATTATCTGGACTATTTGTCTGTTTACAACCCTGTCAAGTACCGCCAAGGTAAAAGTAAACATCAAGAAGATAACCCCTCGTACTGAGTATGCTGCCTCTAAGCTACAACACTTAGGTGGCAATTATACGATTACTCTTGATTTTACGAATCAAGGAGAAGAAGAGGGATTTACCCTGACTAAAAAAGGTAAGAAGATTAGTATCATCGGCAATAATGACGCAGGCACTATCTATGGCGTGAATAAATTGCTGGAATGTTACAAAGCAGACAAGACATTATCCACATTAAGTTCTCTGAACGAAGTGCCGCAAATGAAACTTCGAGGAGCCTGTGTAGGACTGCAAAAAACGGTTTACCTGCCTGGCCATCGTGTCTATGAATACCCTTACACTCCAGAGAATTTCCCATGGTTCTATGACAAACAATTATGGATACGCTATCTGGATTTACTAGCTGAGAACAACATGAATACCGTATATCTTTGGAACGGACATCCCTTTGCCTCTCTGGTGAAACTCAAGGACTATCCTTTTGCTCCTGAGGTAGACGATGCCACTATGCAAAAAAATCAAGAGATGTTCGGTTTCCTCGTTGATGAAGCAGATCGCAGGGGTATCCGCGTGATACAGATGTTCTATAATATTATCTTAAGTAAACCATTTGCTGATCATTATGGACTGAAGACACAAGACCGTAACCGCCCTATCACTCCTCTGATAGCAGACTATACACGTAAGTCTATAGCAGCCTTCGTTGAGAAATATCCAAAAGTCGGATTCCTCGTCTGTCTGGGAGAAGCTATGTCTGGAATTGACACAGACATCAAATGGATGACAGAAACGATCATTCCCGGTATCAAAGATGGTTTGAAAGCCTCCGGACGTATTGATACACCTCCTATCATTCTTAGAAATCATGACACCGACGGTCCTGCCGTACTGAAGGCCTCGCTCCCTTTCTACCCCAACATTTACACGATGAACAAATATACAGGAGAATCTCTGACTACTTATGAGCCTGGAGGTCCTTGGGGAGAGACTCACCGTATGTTAGCAGATGCAGCCCCTATACACATAGATAATGTGCACATCCTTGCCAATCTGGAGCCTTGGCGTTGGTCTTCACCGGCATTCACCCAAAAGGCTGTACAGGCGATGCACCGTGTCCACCACTCTAACGGATTACACCTTTATCCCCAGGCAAGTTATTGGGATTGGCCATATACAGCAGATAAACTTCCTCATGGAGAACGGTTGTTACAAATAGACCGTGATTGGATGTGGTACCGAGCATGGGGACGTTATTCTTGGAATTGCGAGCGCGGCAAAGACCAAACGTATTGGAAACAACAACTGGCAGACTACTATGGTATTGACACCATATCTGCAGGACAATTGTTAAAAGCCTATGACGAGGCGGGCGAGATTGCACCTAAGCTATTACGTCGCTTTGGCATCACAGAAGGTAACCGGCAGACTCTGTTGCTCGGTATGACGATGGGGGAATTGGTGAATCCTTACAAATACACCATTTATCCCGGTTTCTATGAGAGCTGTGGACCTGAAGGAGAGAAACTCATTGAATATGTGGAAAAAGAATGGAAACATCTTCCGCATAAAGGCGAACTGCCACTAGACATCGTGGACCAATGTGCACAACATGGCATTGAGGCAGAACATGCTATCGACCTTACTGTGGCAACACCTACACGTCATGTGGATGAATTCGAACGTGTCAGGAAAGACATGAAGTTCTACCGTATGTTCGCAGCCGCCTTCCGCTTGAAGGTGATAGCCGCACAACAGGTTCTGAACTACAAATGGTCACAGGATATCAAGTATCTGGATAAAGCCGTTCAGTATATGGAACTGAGTCAGAACTGGTGGAACATACTGAGCGCAGCGACACAGGATGCCTACCTTTATGCAAACTCCATGCAGACAGCCCAGCGCCGTATTCCTGTAGGTGGCGACGGCGGGAAGATGAAGACATGGTCGGAACTTGCTACGGTTTATCAGGCTGAACTCGACGCTTTCAAAGAGAATATCATTAAACTGAAGAACCCTATGGAGAAAGCAAATGAGAACATCCTGCCAGCCCGACCTGCCAGTGTTAAACTCTTCGCAAAGAACACTCAACTCATCACTCTTAAGAAAGGTGCCATTATCTTCGAGAACCGTCCTGACACCCCCGTTGACTCTGTCGCTCCTGAACTTATCGGTTTGCAAGCACTTGTACTGAACCGTGACACGACGCGCATCGTAGGAACAACCATTGAGTTTGAAAGTGACAAACCCGTGAAACTCCTCGTAGGTCTCTTCAAGGATGATGACTCCAAATGGGCAAAAGCACCAAAACTGGAGATTGACGCTACTGGCAATGAGTACGGACAGGCAGAGCCTCTGCTCACCAATGCTATCAGTATCGTACAGATGCCGAAGGTAAACATCCACCAATATACACTACCCGCTGGTCGCCAGACCTTACACTTGCCCAAGGGCATCCTCATGGTTGCAGGTTTTACCACTAGCGACATCAAACAGCGTGACTGTGGTCTTAACGGTCCTTCCGGAGAGGTTGATTGGTTGTTCCAAAAATAATCATTATGAAAAAGTTACTGCAAATCATTCTGTTAGCCATACCTTATATCACTGTTACCGCCCAATCTGTTCCCTATGAGCGGATGCAGCAGATATACGAAACTGCCAAGACCCCGTTCAAATACGGTATGGTCATCGTACCGACAGACAACTATCATAAGATAGACTGCCCTACCGTCTTCCGTAAGGGAGACAGTTGGTTTATGACATACGTGGTCTATAATGGTAAGGAAGGACTGGACGGACGCGGTTATGAGACATGGCTTGCCAAAAGCGATGACCTGTTACACTGGCAGACACTGGGACGCATCTTGTCTTATAAGGATGACGGTTGGGATATGAACCAGCGAGGCGGTTTTCCCGCTCTCATCGACTGGACGTGGGATGGTTCTTATGCGATTGGGCAATACAAGAAGAACTATTGGATGACCTACATCGGAGGACATGGTACTGGTTACGAAGCGGTACGAGAGCCTCTGAACATTGGATTGGCATGGACTGATGGCGACATAACAAAACCTCACGAGTGGCAATCGGGCAACAGTCCTCTTGTCAGTATCACCGACAAGGATGCTCAATGGTGGGAGAAACTGACGGAATACAAGAGCACTATCTATGAACTGAAAAGTGACAAACAGAAGGGAAAGGGAAGAAAAAGAGGCGGACTGCCTAAAGGCATCTCGAAATACCGCTTTATCATGTTCTACAATGCCGGCGGAGTGAATCCTGCCAATAACCTGAAGGCAGAACGCATCGGTATTGCCCTGTCGAATGACTTGAGAAAATGGAAACGTTACGACGGTAATCCCGTATACTTCCACGAGGCTCCTGGTATCATCACCGGTGATGCCCAAATTGTGAAAATGGGAGATCTATATATCATGTTCTATTTCTCTGCCTATAACCCCACCCGCAAATATGCCGCCTATAACACCTTTGCTGTTAGTAGGGATTTGCTGAACTGGCAGGATTGGACAGGACAGGATCTTATCACACCCTCCAAGTCATATGACGAACTATTTGCCCACAAGAGCTATGTGGTGAAACACAATGGTGTGGTATACCATTTCTATTGTGCCGTCAACAATGACCAACAGCGCGGCATTGCTGTTGCCACCAGCGTTCCCATGGGGCGAAGTGATGTACGATTCCCCGAGCCGGAAGCAAAGGGACGCCGTGCCATAACAAGCCTCAACGACGGTTGGACCGCCTCCTGTTCTGAAGGACGAGACATGACAGCAACAAACGTGACAATCCCCCACAACTTTGACGACTATTACGGCTACAGACAACTTCGACATGGTAATTTACATGGCAGTGCGACATATCACAAGATGTTCACCACCACAAAACAAAAGGGCAAGCGTTATTTCCTCCAGTTTGAAGGTGTAGGCACTTATGCCACAGTGACCCTCAACGGACATAAATATCCTCAAGAACTGGTAGGTCGCACCGTATGGACACTTGACGTGACAGATCGTCTGAAGGACGGTGAGAACCAACTTCGAGTGGATGTTGACCATCCTGCCATGCAGACAGCCTCTCCATGGGTCTGTGGAGGATGCAGCAGTGAATGGGGGTTCTCGGAAGGCAGTCAACCCTTCGGTATTTTCCGTCCTGTCAGTCTGATAGAGACTGATGAGGTACGTATCGAGCCTTTCGGTGTCCACATCTGGAACAATGCCGCATGTGACTCCGTATTCATTGAGACAGAGGTACGCAACTATAGCAAGGAGACACAGACTGTAGAACTCGTTCAAAAACTCTCTCTTTCCAGTGGCAAGCAAGTATTCCGTCATGCAGAACCCGTGACCATCAAAGCTGGGGACAGCAAGACCTTCTACTATGCCGAAAAGATAGAGAATGCTCATCGCTGGAGTCTCGATGACCCATATCTATATACACTAACCACGATGATCAAGCGGGCGATTATTGCCCAAGGAACAGAGAAATCCCAAACAGGCAGCAAGATTGAGACTGTTGATGAGGTACGCACACCTTTTGGCATTCGAAGCATTTCATGGCCAGTACACAGGAAGGATGGTGACCATCGCTTCTTGTTGAATGGTCAGCCTGTATTTATCAACGGTACCTGTGAGTATGAACATCTCCTTGGCAGTAGTCATGCTTTCTCAAATGAACAGATTCGCTCAAGAGTAAAACAGATTGTCAATGGAGGTTTCAATGCCATTCGTGAAGCGCATCAGCCTCATCACCTGCTTTACCAACAGTTATGCGATGAACAAGGAATTCTTTTCTGGAGTCAGTTCTCAGCGCATATATGGTATGACACACATCGGTTCCGCAATAACTTCAAACGTCTGCTTGTCAGATGGATCAAAGAACGGCGCAACTCACCATCTGTCATCCTTTGGGGATTACAGAATGAGAGTGTGCTACCCAAGAAATTTGCGGAAGAGTGCAGTAACATCATCAGACAACTCGATCCTACCTGCCGTGACCAGCGTGCCATCACTACTTGCAATGGTGGAGAGGGAACTGACTGGAATGTCATCCAGAACTGGAGTGGTACTTACGGCGGTTCTGCAGAGAACTATGACAAAGAACTGAAACAGCCAGAGCAACTTCTGAATGGTGAATATGGAGCATGGCGTACCATCGACCTACATGGTAATGCCAAATACAGCGAAGAGTCATTTACCTCACTTCTTGAGACGAAAGCACGTCTCGCCTATCAGGCGAAAGACAGTGTCTGCGGACATTTCCAGTGGATATTCAACTCACATGACAACCCTGGGCGCATACAACCTGATGGTGCACTGAGACGTATTGACAAGATTGGTCCTATCAACTACAAGGGACTCGTCACCACATGGGAGGAGCCTACCTCCGCCTACTATATGTACCGACATCTCTTAAAAAACGAGAAAGTCTCCGAGAACACAGAGCTTCCCACTGCCGCTGACCGTAATAAAGACCTTCTGAAAGGGGCTGCAGACTATAACTACCTATATCGCATCAACTGCGGTGGTGATGCATTTGTAGACGAGTTCGGACAACAATGGCAGGCTGACGACACCCTATTCAGTCATTCATGGGGTCAGGACTTTGAGGGTATCAGTGCCTTACAGGCTTCTCAACGCCATATCACCACTGACATCAGAGGCACCAAGAGTGACCAGTTGTTCCAATACTTCCGCTTTGGTCGGCATCGTCTGTGGTATGACCTCCCCGTTCCTAATGGTGCCTACCGTATAGAACTATATTTCGTGGAACCATGGCACGGACGTTATGCATCGGAGACTGCCGATTATGAAGGACTGCGCATCTTTGATGTCTCTGTGAATGACAAGAAGGTTGTCGATGACCTTGATCCATGGGCGGAAGCAGGTTACTGTGGTTCCCTGAAGCGTGTCGTTTATACTAAAGTCCAAAAAGGGAAAATAAGGATCTCCTTCCCTGAGGTAAAGGCAGGACAAGCTGTCATCTGCGGTATTGCGATAGCCTCTAAAGATGCAAGTGTTCCCAACACATCTACAGCTCCTGATAATTTGATGTCATGGCATGCGCTAGACACGGACACGATAGCCAAACTTCCTAAAGAACTATTACCAGCAGACACGGAGGCACGTCCTGCTTCCGTTTATGTGCCTGTCAAGGGAAAGGCGAAAGATAAACTATCCACTGCTACTGGTACTACTTTCATCATCACACCCGGTCTTGGACAAGAGTACGCCTTGCGCTTCCGTTACAAGAACACTACTGGTGATGCCATCCCTGTCCGTATGACCATCACTGACTCAAAGGGTGCTGTATTGGTAGACCGTGACGTGACATTCCCGCCAACACCGAATAAATGGAAAATGCTCTCGACGACTACAGGTACCCAGATCAATGCCGGTACATATAAGCTAAAGATGGAAACAGAACAAATAGAATTTAAAGAACTTGAAGTACAATGAGAACTGTCATTATATCGCTATGTTCCCTGTGCTGCCTGTCTATTTCTGCCCAACAGGAACACCACGACTGGGAAGACAACCACGTGTTGCAGATAAACCGTGAACCGGCACGGGCATATTTCATTCCTTATGGAGAGAAGGCGGGGGACCGCATGCTGTCACTGAATGGAGACTGGAAGTTCCGCTGGACGAAGACCCCCGAGGAGCGTATCAAAGACTTCTTCCGCACGGACTACGACACCTCAGGATGGAAAACGCTTGCTGTTCCTGCCAACTGGGAAGTCAACGGCTATGGCACTCCTATCTATATCTCTGCCGGTTATCCTTTCAAGATTGACCCTCCCTATGTCATGAGAGAGCCCAAGAAGGAATGGACAACCTATGAGGAGCGTAATCCTACCGGACAGTACAAAAGGACATTCACCTTGCCTAACGGATGGCAAGAAGGTCAGACATTCCTCCGTTTCGAGGGCGTCATGAGTGCTTTCTACGTATGGATTAATGGAAAGAGAGTCGGTTACAGTCAAGGCTCTATGGAACCATCGGAGTTTAACGTCACCCCATATATCAAGAAAGGAGTCAACCAGATTGCCATCGAGGTTTATAAATACTCTGACGGCTCTTATCTGGAAGATCAGGATTTCTGGCGCTTTGGCGGTATTCATCGGGACGTGCTCCTGTATCATACCCCCAATGTCCGTCTAAGAGATATTGCCATACGAGCATCCATGGACGGTATATTGCAGATGAACCCACAATTCTCGGTCTTCGACGATGAGACAGGTGATGACTATCGTCTCGTAGCCACATTGCAAGATGGCAACCGCCCCATAGGTACCGACACCGTCGCAGCAATCGAAGTCCTTGACCGCACTCACAAGGCTTCCCGCATGAATGAATGGTATCCACAACGTGGTTATCGTAAGTTTAACCGTATGGAGATAAAGGTCAACAACCCGCATCTATGGAGTGTTGAAAGTCCTTACCTCTATACCCTCTGTCTGCAACTACAAAAAGGCGACGGCACTATCGTTGAACAAGTTACTCAGAAAGTGGGTTTCCGTACTATTCGCATAGAAGACGGACAGTTACTTATTAATGGGCAGCCCATCAAGATACGAGGCGTTAATCGTCATGAGCACGATCCCCATCAAGCACGTGTGATGACAGAGGAGCTGATGATCAAGGATCTGAAACTGATGAAGGCTGCACATATCAATGCCGTAAGATTATCACATTATCCCAACTGCCCACGATGGTATGAGCTCTGTGACTCGATGGGTATGTATGTGATGGATGAGGCAGACTGTGAGACACACGGGTTACGTGGCACTCTTGCCTCAACACCAGATTGGGGAGATGCCTTCCTTGACAGAGCTATCCGCATGGCAGAACGCGACAAGAATCACCCTAGTATCATTTTCTGGAGTCTTGGCAACGAGAGTGGCTACGGTCCTAACCAAGCTGCCATGTCAGCATGGCTCCATGAGTTCGACCCTACCCGTCCTGTCCATTACGAAGGAGCACAAGGACTCCCCGACCCTTCAACGGTTGATGTCATCTCTCGTTTCTATCCCCGTGTGATGCAAGAATATCTGAACCCAGGTATTCCTGAAGGCTCAGATCAGGAACGTGCTGAGAACGCCCGTTGGGAGCGTTTGTTGGAAATTGCCCAGCGAGAAGGTGACCGCTGTACTTGGGTGGGTTCTGATGGCGGACCACGTCCTGTACTGACCAGTGAGTACGCCCATTGTATGGGTAATGCCTTGGGTAACTTCAAGGAATACTGGGATGAGATCAACTCCAACAAACGGATGCTTGGCGGCTTTATCTGGGACTGGGTAGACCAAGGTATCATCAAAGACGGAAAGGTCCTCTATGGCGGAGACTTTGGTGACAAGCCCAACCTACACGCCTTCTGCATGAATGGTGTCGTGATGAGTGACCGTACCCTAACCCCCAAATATTATGAGGTACAAGCAGTTTATGGCAATGGTCCAGAGGTGAAAGTGAACACCCAGAAGCCAAAAGCCCTGAAAGCAAAACCTCTTTCACCAGGAATCAGACAGATAATGTCTGCCGTCAAGCCGCAAGTCTTCCGTGCCCCTACGGATAACGACAAGAGTTTCGGCAACTGGTTAGCGAAAGACTGGAAACGCTATGGTCTCGATACGCTAACGATTCCTATGACCATAGAGCAACAGGGCAACGAATGGGTCTTCACCTTCACGATTCCTGACAGTCTGCCACCACTCCCCCGTGTAGGTATTGTCATGGAGTTACCCCGTGATTATGAGCAACTGGCATGGTATGGACGAGGACCTTGGGACAACTACCCAGACCGAAAGCAATCCTGTCCGATAGGATGGTGGAAGTCAACAGTCAGTGAGCAATATGTCCACTATCCTCGTCCGCAAGACTCAGGAAACCATGAAGAGTGTACCCTTGTGGAACTGAAGACGAAGAAAGGAAAAGGTATACGGATTGAGGCTGTCGATGTCCCATTCTCGTTCTCCGCCCTTCCCTATTCCGCCCCCTATCTGGCAAGCAAGACACATGACTATGAGTTGCAAGATCAAGGGAAAGTATATCTGTCTATAGACTGTGCGGTGATGGGGTTAGGAAACAGTAGTTGTGGACCTGGAGTACTCAAGAAGTACACCGTGCCCACAACGCCTCAAACCTTACGGATTCGTATATTGCCTATTGAATAGTTCTGATTATTTCCTACCTGTCTGATAGAGCCATGTGGTGAGGAAACCCACCAGGAATATCACGGTGGTACCCAGGACGATAGCAAGATAAGGATGCAGATGCGGACCTGGCAACGACCACATCGAAGCAAGGGATATCCATGCGATGACAAGAATGCCAGCCACACACCCCAGGAGAGCACCGAAACGGTTGATTTTCTGGGGGATGCACCCTAATAAGAACAATCCCAGCATACCACCTGAGAAGATACTTGACAGCGTCCACCACGCATCAATGATGCTCTCTACACTAAGCATAGCAATAGCGACACACGCTCCTAACAGCCCCACCCCGAAACTGCTCAATCTGACGATGGCAAGTTCCAGTTTCTGATGCTTGTGATGGTCATTCGGATCATGGTGACGAAGATGGTCAGCCACACTGCGCGCCTTGAGGAAGAAAGGACGAATGTAATCAGTCAGTATGATTGTGGCAGCTGAGGTCACACTGGTAGACACCGTACTCATCCCAGCTGCGAAGATGGATGCTATCAACAGACCACGCAGTCCGACAGGCAAGCCATTGACGATAAAATAAGGGAATACGTAATCTGGTTTCTCTGCAATTTCCGAAGGTAACGTAGCGACCCCTGCCTCATAATAGGAATACAATGCTGAACCTATCAGGAAGAACAATGCCGAAACAGGAATAAAGAGATAACCTCCAAAGAGTGCTGAGAATTTCGCATCTTTATCAGTCTTTGCCGCATGATAACGCTGCACATAGTTCTGGTCGATACCATAGTTCTGCAAGTTGATAAAGATACCATAAATCAAACACACCCAGAACGTAGAGGTCGTCAAGTCTGAGGTGAAAGCACCCAGTGAGAATTTATTTCCTTCCGGTGAGTTCATGGCAAGTTCAAAGGTCTGCATAGGACCTTCCGGCATGGAGAACATCAGAATACCAAGACACAAGATTGCGCCGCCTATCAAGATGATTCCCTGAATAGCGTCTGCCCAGATAACAGCCTTCAAACCTCCCAACATCGAATAGATAATGATAGCGACAGACGTGGTGATAATCACCACATGCAGGTTCCATCCCATCAGGATATACATCGGGACAGCAAGTAGATAAAGGATACTACCCATACGTGCTATCTGGGTTAGCAGATAACATGCCGAAGCGTAAAGACGTGCCCATGCCCCGAATTTCTCTTCCAGGAAGGTATAGGCAGACACGGAGCCACTATGCCGATAGAACGGAACGAAGTACTTAGCGGCAAAATAGCTAGCAATAGGGATTGAAAGAGAGAAGACAAAAGCATTCCAATTAGATGCAAAAGCCTTTCCAGGGTATCCTATATAACTAATGCTCGAAACGTAAGTAGCAAAAATGGACATTCCCACTACCCAACCAGGAATGGAATGTCCTGCAGACGTAAACTCATCTGCAGAACTACCTTTCTTGAAGAAGGAACAGCCAAATATGACTACTCCCAGTGTAAAGACCAAAAAGATGATGAAATCTATCAGATGCATAGTTTTCCTTCTTTGATGGGCAGAGAGGCTAATGCCTGACGGATTTTCTCTCGTTCCGGCTCTTCAAACTTATAGAAGGGAGATGCTACAAAATCATCATTGATAACACCCAGTAAAGACAAAGCACACTTCAGACCCTTCAAGTAACTGGATCCATGTTTGCCGACCGTATAGATAGATGTAGATATCTGCATAATGTATTTTTGGAGAAGGAATACACGTTCGATATCATGGTTGCGTGCAGCATCGTACATAGACACATAAAGTTCTGGGAACATATTCGCACCACCGTTGATTCCACCATGAGCACCCATCAGAACACTCTCTCCTGTCATCTCCTCTGGACCTACCAACATCGCAAAATCAGGACGTTCCTTCATCTTATACATCACAGATTGGAAATAGACAGCATTGGCAGAAGAATCTTTGAATCCTATAACCTGGGGATTCTGTGCAATTCGACGGACTGTATCTGGGGCAAAACTTACCTTTACATGACTTGGCATATTATACAGGAATACTGGCAAAGGCAACTGGGGTACTAATTCCTCATAGAACTGTGCCAACTCCGGCTGACCTGTTGCAAAATAATAGGGAGGAGCAGAAACCACTCCATCTGCACCACAGTCAGCTGCAACACGAGCCAGACGAATGCTCTCAACAATACTGGTGTCTGTGACACAAACCAACAGGGGTAAACGACCATGATTGATACGTGCCGATTCACGAATCATCTGCTGGCGTACACCATAACTCAGACTTTGTTCCTCACCCGTTGTACCAAGGATGAAAAGTCCATGAACTCCACCTGCTATCAGGTGTTCTATCAATCTCTCAAGACTCTCCACGTCCAATGTTTCATTGTCTTTCAGTGGAGTAACAAGTGGCGGAATAATACCGCAAAGTGGATAATTTTTAATCATTTTCTTATTTGATTAGTTTTCTAATAAGACGAAGATTATTGCCTTTTGTAATGATTATCGGGTACAAAAGCCATCTTATAGAGTCATTATTTTAAATAATGAGCCTTATGAAAAAGCATATCATATCTTTGCTCATGTTGACGGCATGTCAAATGAGCATAACAGCACAACCTGCTGATACGAATACACATCTGCAATACCTCAGTGGAACAGGATGCGATAATACCGTATTATGGGATTTTAAATGTTCTGATGGACGTAACTCAGGACAATGGACAAAGATTGCCGTTCCATCATGTTGGGAGTTACAGGGATTTGGTACTTATCAATATGGTATGCGTTTCTACGGAAAGGCGACACCAGAAGGTATTGCCGATGAAAAAGGTTTGTACAAACATGAATTCACCCTACCTCAAGAGTGGCAGGGCAGACAGATCCTATTGGTATTTGAAGCTGCATTCACAGAAATCCGAGTTCAAATAAATGGTCGTAAGGCAGGCAATGGCACTTATCAAGGAGGATTCACCCGTCATACTATGGATGTATCGGATCGTGTATTCTTCGGTTCGAAGAAAAATCGTCTGGAAGTAGAAGTCCTCAAGGAAAGTACGGTACCTCAGGTTAATCTGGCAGAACGTCGTGCCGACTATTGGAATTTTGGAGGTATCTGGCGACCTGTCTTTATGATATCCAAGCCAGCTCAGAACATACAGCGCGTTGCTATCGATGCCAAAGGTGACGGCAAGTTTATGGCTGATGTTTTTCTTAATCGGTCTCTTCCTGGCAGTTCTGTCAGTGTCGATATCCTCGATGCAAAAGGTACAAAGATAGCACAAAGCCCTATCTTCCCTGTCGCCAGCGACGGCACGAAAGTTGATTTCAACACAAAAGGCATTAAGGCATGGAATGCAGAACAGCCTAATCTTTATACTGCCGTCTTTACGTTGAAAGACGCTAATGGCAAAATACTCCATGTGGAACGCCAACGTTTCGGTTTCCGTACCATTGAGTATCGCCATCAATATAACGGTGACAAGGAGGATGGTCTGTTTATCAACGGACAGAAGGTTATCATCAAGGGAGCCAATCGCCATTCTTTCCGTCCAGAAACAGGTCGTACACTGTCAAAACAGAAGAATATTGAGGACGTGTTACTGATCAAGTCGATGAATATGAATGCTGTCCGACTCTCCCACTACCCCGCTGATCCTGAGTTTCTGGATGTCTGTGACTCGTTAGGTCTCTATGTGGAGTGTGAGCAACCTGGATGGCACTGGCCTCATGAGACGGTTATTGGCAGTCAGATAGTAGAGGAGATGGTGACGCGCGATGTCAACCACCCCAGTATCATCTTCTGGAGCAATGGTAACGAAGGAGGATTCAACTACGAGTTGGAACCCGTATTCTATCGGTTTGACCCACAGAAACGTGTAGTCCTCTATCCTTGGGCAAATCGTAACGGATTCGAAACGAAACACTATCGCTCATGGGGTGAGACGGCAGAGTATATGCGACAGAAAGAAATCTTCATGCCTACCGAATTTTTGCATGGTCTCTACGATGGAGGACACGGAGCAGGTTTGAAGGACTATTGGAAACTGATGATGTCGAATCCACGTTGTGCTGGCGGTTTCCTCTGGGACTTGATGGATCAAGGAGTGGTGCGTACGGATATGAACAACATCGTGGATTGTATGGGTAATTTCGGCTCTGACGGTATTGTGGGTCCCCATATGGAGAAAGAAGGTTCGTTCTATACCATCCGAGAGGTATGGAGTCCTATACAGATAGAGGCAAATAGTGACAAGTTAAAGGTCAGCAATGGCTATAACTTCACCAACCTGAAAGATTGCAAGTTCAGTTACCGGTACCTGAACATGCCTGCCTTTGGACAATCTGCCGTGAAGACTGTCAGTCAAGGTGTTTTAAACATAGGAAGCGTAGAACCCTTTGCTTCCATCACCATTGACAAGCCAAAGGGGACTGGTGATGTACTTCAAGTGAATGCCTTGAACCCTAAGGGCGATGAAGTTTTCACATGGACTTTCAAGTCTGACCGCCTCGCAGTTGTTGATGCAGCAGGAACAAATTGTACCCAGAAAGAGACTTCTGACGAATTGGCTGTTACTGCCGCAGGGAAGACGTATGTCTTCTCGAAGAAAGACGGTCGGTTGAAGCAAGTGACCATAGGTAGCAAGACTATCACACTGAGCAATGGGCCTCGCTTTGTAGCAGCCAAGCGTAGCGACCGCTCACAAGACGGTTTCTATAACCATGACGACAAAGAGGCTTTCCAAAAGAAGACAGACTATACCGAGTATGCTGACCAAGGTTCCTTCTGTGGTTTTGAACTGAAAGACAATGTACTGACGGCACACTACCAACATGGTTCCCTCAGCACTGTCAAATGGGGCTTCAACAGTCATGGCGAGGTGGCGATACATGCCGATTACTATTTCAACGGTGTAGTAGACCTTCTGGGTATTGCTTTTGACTATCCGGAAAGTAAAGTCAAGAGCAAACAATGGGTAGGACGCGGTCCATACCGTGTATGGCAGAACCGTATGGAGGGTCCACAATACGGCTATTGGCAGACCAACTATAACGATCCCATTCCTGGCGAGTCGTTCGAATATCCTGAGTTCAAGGGATATTTTGCTGACGTAACATGGATGCAGGTAGAGACAACAGAGGGGAAACTGGGCATCATCGCTCCTGATACCTATGTGGGTATCTATACCCCACGTGATGGCCGTGATCATCTGCTCTACACGCTGCCAGAGACTGGTATCGCTTTACTGAGAGCAATCCCTGCCGTACGCAACAAAGTTAACACAACAGACTTAAACGGACCTTCGGCACAACCCTACTGGTCACAAGGTAAAGGCTCCATCAATGTAATTCTCCAATTCGAATGAAAAAGATTATCCTCTCAGTCATTGTTCTGTGCCTTGCACTGTCTGCGCAAGGAAAAGACACCACCAAGCCATGGACTTTCTGGTATTGGATGTATGGAGCCGTCTCCGAACAAGGTATTAAGGCTGATTTGCAGGCAATGAAAGAGGTTGGACTGGGAGGCTGTTACCTGATGCCAATCCGTGGTGCTGCGGAACGACCTGAGTATGAGGGCAAGGCTGATGCACTGAGTGGCAACTTCTGGAAGATGGTGGACTTAGCCCTTGTACAAGCCGACTCCCTCGATTTGGGTATGGGTATTCATGTCTGTGACGGATTTGCACTGGCTGGTGGCCCCTGGATAAAACCTGAGGAGTCGATGCAGAAGATTGTCTTTTGTGATACTATCATGGAAGGAGGCTTTCACCATTTCCGAATGTCCAAGCCCATACACTATGAAAACTACTATGAGGATATCGCTGTTTATGCAATACCCATTAAACAAAACAAGCCTGATACCCCTAAAGTATCATATTCCCCAGAGGTTACAGTAAATGCAAAGGGTGTATATTGTGCTGACACCCTCTGTTGGATTCAGTATGAGTTCGACAATCCCACCATGGTGCGGAGTATCGAGATAGAGCCTTCTGGTACTAATTTCCAGAGCCAGCGTCTGAATGTCAAAGCCTCTGATGACGGCGTATATTTCTATGCTGTTAAACAACTCACGCCCCCACGTCAGGGCTGGCAGAACACAGGGTTCAATACGACATTCAGTATTCCTCCCACCCGTGCCAGATATTTCCGTTTTGAATGGACACCAAAGGGGACAGAACCAGGTGCAGAGGATTTGGATGCAGCTAAATGGAAACCCGTTCTCAGATTAAAGAACATCAAGTTCGGCAGTTGGCCTCTCATTGATCAGTGGGAGGGAAAAGCTGGCTATGTATGGCGCATAGCCCCTGATACTTCCAAAGACGAACTATCTGCTGACGACTATCTTCGTCCACAGAACATCATCCATTCCAAGATGAATGGTGACATGTTGGAGATCGATTTACCCAAAGGTATGTGGCGCATCCTGCGAATGGGACACACCTCTACAGGTCATACCAATGCCACAGCTGGTGGTGCCAAGGGATTGGAGTGTGACAAATTCTCAAGACAAGCAGTGGAGAAACAGGTGGACAATTGGTTCGGACTCTTCATGAACCGTCCTAACCATCAGGCAATCCAATACCTGCATGTCGACTCATGGGAGTGTGGCTCGCAGAACTGGAGCAAGATTTTCGCCCAGGAGTTCCAGCGACGCAGGGGATATGACATCATTCCCCTCTTACCTATCTATGCTGGTGTTCCCATGCAAGGGGGTGATGATATCCTGAGAGACATTCGCAAGACGATTAATGAACTTGTCAACGAGGTATTCTTCGTTACTGTCGCCCAGAAGGCAAAAGAATACGGTGTACAACTCAGCAGTGAAAGTGTCGCCCCCACCATGGTCTCTGACGGTATAGAGCATTATAAATACGTTGACGTACCGATGGGCGAATACTGGTTGAACTCACCTACTCACGATAAGCCTAACGACATGCTCGATGCCATCAGCGGTGCCCATGTCTATGGCAAACCCATTGTTCAAGCAGAGGGATTCACGGAAGTTCGCGGCGTATGGGACGAGACGCCTGCGAGTGTCAAACCCCTACTCGACCGCAACTTTGCATTGGGTATGAACCGTTTGTTCTTCCATGTCAACACCCATAACCCGTGGCTTGACCGTAAACCAGGCATGACACTTGACGGAATCGGTCTTTTCTTCCAGCGCGACCAGACATGGTTCCCTGAGGCGAAAGCATTCGTTGACTATATTACCCGCTGTCAAACCTTGTTGCAGAAGGGAACACCTGTGATTGATATCGCTGTCTATACAGGTGAGGAGATACCCTGTCGAGCCCTGACTCCCGACCGTTTGGTTTCCATGCTGCCTGGTTTGTTTGGTGCCGAGCGTGTGGCTTCCGAGCAGAAGCGCCTTGCCAATGTCGGACAGCCGATGGAGGAATCACCTGTCGGCGTGCGTCATTCTGCCGGTATTATCGACCTGAAAGACTGGATTAACCCCTTACATGGCTACCAGTATGACTCGATGAATAAGGATGCCTTGTTGACACAACCTTTCCATTATAAGGTATTAGTCATTCCCGAAGGTTGTCTCATCTCCACGGAGGCCCATCATCGGATAGAGCAGTTACGCCTACAAGGTGTTGTGGTCATCGACAAGCCTTGGCATGGAGAGACGATAGAGGGTATCGAGCCCGATGTGATTCTTCCTGAAGGTATTGCCTATACCCATCGCCAGACAGATGACCAAGACATCTATTTCCTCGCCAATCAAGAGGGTAAAGAACGGAAAGTCACTGCTTCCTTCCGTTGTACGGGACGCATCCCTACTATCTATAATCCCATCACCGATGAGACGACGAAAGTCGATTACACTGAGGAGAACGACAGGACAAAAGTGACTTTCACCATGCCCGCTTGGGGCTCCTTATTTATATCCACGTTGGAAGCCGAAAATTCCCACATTGGGAAATCTCCATTCCCACGGCAGGAATCCTCCATTCCCTCGTTGGGAATCTTGGAGAACTCTTATCGTGTCACTTTCAAAGAAAGCAATATCACACTCCACGACCAGCAGTTGTTTGACTGGAGTAAGCATCCTGACGACCGGATCCGTTATTTCAGCGGTCATGTAATGTATACGACAACATTGAAAATGAGAAAACTTCCCAAGGGACGTTCTTGGATTGTTTTCCCCGATGTCAGGGACATCGCCCATGTCTGGGTGAATGGTGTCGACTGCGGCATCGCATGGACAGCACCCTATGAGGTGGAGGTGACGAAAGCTTTGAGGAAAGGCAAGAACAAGATAGAGATAGAGGTCGTCAACTCTTGGCATAACGCCCTGCGAGGTATGGACCAGGGTAAGGCACCCTATGAAGGTATCTGGACGAATGCCCGCTATCGTACCAAGGGTGACAACCTGTTGCCTGCCGGTCTGTTAGCACAACCCGAATTAAAAACAGAACAATGATATGAGACGCATCACATTTTTTCTTTTCGCATTTTACCTGTCCCTGTGTTATTCCTTTGCAGAGGTCAGACTACCCCGTTTCTTCAGCGACAACATGGTGTTGCAACAGCAAACAGAGTGTAACCTATGGGGAACTGCCGACAAAGGTAAGACTGTCAAGGTCACTACCTCATGGGACCAGAAGACTTATCAGGTGAAAGCCGACAAGGACGGCAAGTTTGAGGTGAAGGTACAGACACCGGAAGCTGGCGGTCCTTATGAGATTACCTTCACAGAAATGTCCTCTCACCTCTCACCTCTCTCCACTTGCACCTTAGGCAACATCCTTATCGGTGAGGTATGGATCTGTGCGGGACAGTCGAATATGGAGATGCAGATGAAAGGGTTCAAGCAACAACCCGTCGAGGGAACGACGGAAGAGCTGTTGCATTGTAAAGACTCCCAACTGCGACTATTCACCGTCAAGCGCCATGTATCACTGACTCCAGCATACAATGTGACAGGACAATGGAACGAGGCAAACAGTGCCTCCGTCCGTGATTTCTCGGCAACGGCATACTATTTCGGTCGTGCCCTACGCTCCACCTTAGGCATTCCCATAGGACTCATCGTCACCGCATGGGGCGGTTCTGCCTGTGAGGCATGGATGAAATCCGACTGGTTGCGTGCCTTCCCGAAAGTAAAACAGAACATTACGGTAGGAGATGTCTCGAAACTCCAGCAACGCTGTCCTACTGCCCTCTTCAACGGACAACTGCACCCCCTCATCGGCTATACGATGAAAGGTGTTATCTGGTATCAGGGAGAGGACAACGTCCCTCGTTATGACTACTATGCCCCTCTGTTGAAAGCAATGGTTGAAGGTTGGCGTGAAGAATGGAAACAAGGTGAGTTTCCTTTCTACTACTGTCAGATAGCCCCATACGACTACTCCCTGATTGACTGGAAAGACAGTCAGTACCTGCGGGAACAACAGGCAAAGGCTGAGACGATGATTAACAATGCCCGTATGGCTGTACTGATGGACGCTGGCTTAGAGTATGGCATCCATCCCCGTAAGAAGCGTCAGGCAGGTGAGCGAATGGCTCTTCTCGCCCTTGCAAACACCTACGATATCAAAGGATTACCCGAGTTTGCCACCTATAAAGAGGTGACTTTCCAGAACGACACCGCCGTCATCGCCTTCGACCGCTCCAAGGAATGGGTGTATTTCGAGCATGGCACTACCTCCAAGAACTTTGAGGTGGCAGGTGCAGATAAGGTATTCCATCCTGCCACGAAGGTATGGGTGTCACGTAACCGTGTCTATGTCACCTGTGATGCCGTCAAGCAACCTGTTGCCGTACGCTATGCTTTCAAAGACTGGGCTGAGGGTGACTTGATGCACGATGGCTTGCCTGTTTCTTCCTTCCGAACAGATAACTGGTAATAACTATGAAGAAGAACATCCTCCTCTCCATTTTCCTGGCATTATCTACGCTTATACAAGGGGCCGACTATATCCCCAAGGACTATGTTTGGACGACTCCCAGCAAGAACTCCAGTGAGTCGATGCCATGCGGAGGTCATGACATCGGCATGAACGTATGGGTGGAGAAAGGTGACCTGCTCTTTTACATCGCACAGAGTGGATGGTTCGATGAAAACAATACCCTGTTGAAGGCTGGTCGTTGGAGGCTGCACCTGGACGGGCAACCGTTTGACGGTCAGGACTTCGAGCAACGCCTATGTCTGGATGAGGGAGCCATATATATCAAAGGAAAAGATGTCAATATCAGACTTTGGGTGGATGTTTACTCCCCCATTGTCTTTGCTGAGATCGTATCGAAACAGGCAAGAGAGGCGACTCTCAGTTATGAGAGCTGGCGGTATAAGGACCGTCCTGTGACGAAGGCTGAGTGCCAGCAGTGTTCTTATAAATGGGTTATACCCAAGGACTGTATGACGTTTGCTGACAGCATCCGTGCCTCCAAAGGTCATCTTTCTTTCTATCACCAGAACAGAGCAGAGACTGTATTCGACTTTACCGTTTCCCGCGAACGCCTGGATGCCATCAAAGACCAGCTCTATAACCCTATCGGTCGTCTGAAAATGGGTGGTATCATGCAGGCAGACGGTTTCACATACATTGGAACCTCTGAAGGCAGATATGCCTCAACTGACTATCGTAGTTGGAACTTCCGACGGAAGAAGATGAAAAAGTGTCTGGTGACTATCCAGTTATATACGGGTAAGGAGCCTACCTCATCGGTCAGTGCAGCCGTGTCGAAAGAGAGAAGCAGTGCTTGGTGGCATGACTATTGGCAGCACAGTTTTATAGAGACAGATTGTCAACGACCAGCGGTGAGACAGATGATCCGCAACTACGAACTGATGCGTTATCTGTTGGGATGTAATGCTTATGGGGAATGGCCGACGAAGTTCAATGGTGGACTTTTTACCTTCGACCCCGTCTATGTTGACTCCACGATGACCTTCACCCCTGACTATCGAAAATGGGGAGGCGGTACAATGACGGCACAGAACCAACGCCTTGTCTATTGGCCCATGCTCAAAAGCGGTGACTATGATGTGCTGAGACCTCAACTCGACACTTATCTGCGTATGCTACCCAATGCCATCGCATGGTCACGCCACCATTGGGGACATGAAGGAGCCTGTTTCAGTGAACAGATAGAGAACTTCGGCCTGCCTAATCCTGCCGAATATGGAAAGCATAAGGACGGGGACGACTGGGGAGTTGAGAAGAATAAATGGCTGGAATACGAGTGGGACACAGCCCTGGAGTTTGGGAAGATGTACCTCGATATGCTGCCATGGCATCCTGACTCGACGCTGAACAAATACCGTGTCCTCGTCACGGAGCCGTTGCGCTTCTTTGTCAAGCACTATCCCGACCTGGTCATCTATCCTGGTTCAGGTTGTGAGACTTATAAGATGGCACGCAATCCCTCCAGTACTGTCGCTGCCCTGCGAGCTTTGAAGGATTACTTAATTGAGACAGGAGCAGATGACTCCAACCTTCCCGACATTCCCCTTCGGGTGATTGACGGTGACACCTGTATTGCCCCCGCTGTCAGCTGGGAGCGTATCCAGAACACAGAGACGCCCCAACTCTATCCTGTCTTCCCATGGCGTATTTATGGTTTGGGAAGACCACACCTCGATATTGCCCGCAATACCTATCTGAAAGACCCGCACGCCATCGAGATGCGTAGTACAAAAGGATGGAAACAAGACAATATCTGGGCAGCATGTCTGGGGATGACCGATGAGGCAATACGTCTGAATACGGAGAAGCTGAGCAACGGTCCCTATCGCTTCCCTGCCTTCTGGGATCCTGGTTTCGACTGGGCTCCTGACCATAACAGAGGGGGGGCTGGTATGATTGGATTGCAAGAGATGTTGTTACAGGAAGACCTCGACCATAACCCGATGCTCTGTCCTGCATGGAACCATGAGTGGAACTGTCGTTTCCGTCTGTATATCTCTGGACGCCGTTGTGTAGATGCGGAAATAAAAGACGGCAAGATAACTTATGCCATTGACGGCGTTGATTATTCTGATGACCTGCAAGAACCTCTGAAGGCGAAGTGGATAGGTGCTATTACCCGTCAAGACGCTCGCCTGCCAGAAGGACGCAACTATACGGGTGCTAAATTGAAAGAGTCCGCCGTGAAAGAGGCATGGAAGAAGGTGGACACACTGAGTCAGCGGAGTATCCTGTTGCGGAAGTCCTTTCTCCCCAAAGGAAAAGTATTTAAAGCTACCGTCTCTATCGTTGGATTGGGCTTCTATGAGTTATCCATCAACGGCAAGAAAGTGGGCGACGCCTCATTCACACCACTATGGAGCGACTACGACAAAAGCATTTTCTATAACACCTACGATGTCACCTCTCACCTTAGACCTCAGACCTCAGACCTTAGACCAGATACCATCCAAGTACTTCTTGGCAACGGTTTCTACAACGAGCAGGGACTTCGCTATGCCAAAATGAAGATTTCGTATGGTCCCCCTACCTTGCTGTTCCGTATGCATATTGAATATATCGACGGAAAGACTGAGGATATCGTCAGCGATGACCAATGGCAATGGGCTTTGTCACCCATCACCTTCAACAGCATCTATGGCGGTGAGGATTATGATGCCCGTTTGGAAGGTGCCACAGTATGGCATCCTGCTGTCGTTCAGGAAGCACCAAAGGGCATACTCCGTCAGCAGATAGCCCAGCCAGTCAAAATCATGGAGCGCTATCCTGTGAAGGATACCATCCGAAAGGATTCCGTATTAGTGCTCGACATGGGGCAGAACCTTGCCGGATTCCCAGAGATTACCGTTCAGGGAAAAAGAGGACAACGACTGAAACTGATTCCCGGGGAGACATTGACGAAAGAAGGATTGGTCAATCAGAAGCAAACGGGTCGCCCCCATTACTATTCGTATATATTAAAAGGTGGAAAAGATACTTGGCACCCCCGCTTCTCGTATTATGGTTACCGCTATCTGCAAGTAGAGGGTGATATGGATGTGTTGAAAAATGTAGCATCGTGTTTCGTGTATAATTCAGCTCCTAAGACAGGGGACTTCGAATGTTCCAATCCTCTTTTCAATGATGCTTACCGACTGATTGACCGCGCCATCCGCTCCAACTGGCAGGCAGTGTGGACCGACTGTCCCCATCGGGAGAAGCTGGGATGGCTGGAACAAGACTGGTTGAATGGTGAGGGACTCTTAGCCAATTACGATTGTCGTGCGATGATGGAACAGACCATGCAGAACATCGCTGATGCGCAATATCCGAATGGTGCCTTGCCTGAGATAGCACCCAACTACGTCATTTTTGAGGGCTCTTGGGCTCCTCCATTCTTGGAGTCACCCGAATGGGGAGGTGCTTTCATCGCCCTTCCCTTCCTCTATCAAGCGTTCTATGGTGACGACAAACTCATCACTCGCTATCGTCCGCAGATGAAACGCTATGTGGACTATCTTGCCACCCAGGACTCATGCTACATTCTTCGTCAGGGATTAGGCGACTGGTACGACTACGGACCGGGGCGTGCGGGTTTTGCCCAAAACACACCAATGCCACTGGTATCAACGGCACACTACTATTGGTGGAACCGCCTGATGGGTGAGGCACGTGCAGACAGCATCAAGGCAGCATTCATCAAGGAGTTCTATCATCCTGCTACCCACCAGTTTGCGACGGGCAGCCAGTGTGCTCAGGCAATAGCCCTTGAGATGGATCTTGTGCCAGAGGGTGACCGGCAAGCTGTATTGCAACAACTGATTAACGACATCCATGCCCATGGCGACCGTCTGACAACTGGTGACATTGGCAATCGCTATCTTTTCAATGCCCTGATCCATCATGGACAACAGGAACTGCTCTACAAGATGCTGAACCACTACGATGTGCCAGGTTACGGTTATCAGATCAAACTCGGATACACCACATTGACGGAACAATGGAACCCTGAATACGGTGCATCGATGAACCATTTCATGATGGGACATCTGAACAACCTGCTCATTCCTTATTTCTTAGGTATCTGGCGCGAAGAAGCGCATATCACCATCGCACCTCATCCCACAGGCGACCTCACTTGGTGTCGTGGACAGATGGACGGCATCAAGGCCGACTGGCGTCTGGAGGGCAATTCTTTTGTGCTGAACGCAGAGATTCCTGCCCATCGGGAGGCAACTGTCCGACTCCCTTATAGTGGACGGACAACGACCATCAGAGAAGGACGACATACCCTAAAAGAACAAATCAACAAATAGCATATATGATGAATACTTGGAAACAAAATCTTGAAGAAACAAAGCAACGATACATCAAATGGTGGAATCATAAGGGTATCATACTGAATATGTGGGAGCACTTCCAAGAAGGTGTTACACCACATGCGGATATCCCCATGCCACCAGCACCCAGGGACTTAAACCAGAAATGGTTTGACCCACAGTGGCGTGCCGACTATCTGGATTGGTACGTGGCACACTCTTCCTTGATGGCTGATATGCTGCCTGTTGCCAACACACAATTGGGACCGGGTTCCCTTGCAGCTATTCTGGGCGGTGTGTTTGAGGGTGGAGAGGATACTATCTGGATTCATCCTAACCCTAATTATTCTGACAACATCGTCTTTGACCCCAACCACCCGAATTATCTGCTTCACAAGGAACTGCTCAAGGCATGCAAACAAAAGGCACAAGGACATTACTATGTGGGTATGCCCGACCTGATGGAAGGACTTGATGTCCTCGCAGCCATAAAGGGTACCGATCAGGTGTTACTCGACACGGTGATGCAACCTGAAGTGCTGGAGCATCAGATGCAGCAGATCAACGACATCTATTTCCAAGTATTCGATGAACTTTACGATATTATCCGTGAGGGTGACGAAATGGCATTCTGCTATTTCTCCTCATGGGCTCCCGGCAAGATGTCAAAACTGCAAAGCGACATCTCTACGATGATCAGTGTCGATGACTACCGCCGCTTCGTACAACCGTTTATCCGCGAGCAATGCCAGAAGATCGACTATACGCTCTATCACCTCGATGGTGTGGGCGCCATGCACCATTTGGATGCCTTATTGGAAATCAAGGAACTGAATGCCATCCAATGGACACCCGGTGTGGGTGAGCCACAGGGAGGCAGTCCTAAATGGTATGACCTCTACAAGAAGATTCTTGCCCATGGCAAGAGTATCATGGCATGCTGGGTAACCCTCGACGAACTGCGTCCCCTACTCGACAACATCGGTGGTGATGGCGTGCATCTGGAGATGGATTTCCACAATGAACGGGAGGTAGAACAGGCTATGCGTATCATTGAGGAATACCAGAGCCACGATGAGGTTGACGACGAGGTCGCTGAGATTATCAGAATCATCGAATCTCCCGTCAACTCTCAAACCTCAACTCTCAACTCTCACCCCTTACCTCCTAACCCCGACAGGATTCTTGTACTCGACGGTGCCATGGGTACGATGATACAACAATATCAATTGCGTGAAGAGGATTTCCGTGGGGCACGCTTTGCCAATCACAGCTACGACCTAAAAGGCTGTAATGACGTGCTGTCACTGACCTGTCCGTTCATCGTTCGTGACATCCACCGCAAATACTTAGAGGCTGGAGCCGATATCATCGAAACCAACACCTTCAACGCCCAACGCATCTCTATGGGAGACTTCGGCATACAGGAATATTGCCGTGAAATGAATCTTGCCGCTGTCAGAATAGCACGTGAGGTGGCGGAGGAGTATTCAACACCAGAGAAGCCACGGTATGTTGTGGGCAGTATTGGACCGACCAGTCGCACGACATCCGTTGCCGCATCAGGAGTACCATTGCCCCAAGACCAACTGCATGTGGCTTATGAGGAACAAATCAGCGCACTGGCTGAAGGTGGTGTTGATGCCTTACTGATTGAGACCATCTTCGATGTAGAGAATGCCCGCATCGCCATCGAGGCAGCGCAGCATATTGCTCCTGACCTTCCTATCATGTTGAGTTTCTCCGTCTCTACCCCCGATGGGCATAATATGATGGGACAGAACATTTGCGAATTTATCAATTCTCTCAACTCTCAACCCTCAACTCTCAACTCTATATACTCCATCGGCATCAACTGCCTCTCTGACGTACAACAGATGACCCCGCTTATTAGCCAGCTTGCCCAGTATGGTACGAAAGTAAGTCTCTATCCCAATGCGGGAGTGCCCGATGCAAAAGGACAATATACCAAGACACCAGAGAGTCTGCTTGCTGACGTTTGGCCATTATTAGAGAATCACTGCCTGAATATCATCGGTGGCTGCTGTGGCACGACAGATGCCCATATCCGTCTGATGGCTAAGGCCCTTGAGCCCGTGCCAGGAGTGCGGCTGTCACCATTGTCGCCCTCAACTCCCAACTCTCAACTCCCAACTCTCAACTCTCAACTCTCAACTCCCAACTCCCAACTCCCAACTCTCAACTCTCAACTCTCAACTTCCCCCACCGACCGCCTTTATCATGCCATTCTTGAAGGCAAGAGCAATGATGCCGCCACTGCAACACGGGAGGCAATTGCTCAGGATATAGCCCCGCAAGACCTTATCAACGGTCAGATGATTCGTGCCATGAGCGAGGTAGGCAGAAGGTTCCAGGACGGTAAGGCTTTTGTGCCCCAATTGCTGATGGCAGGACGTGCCATGAAAGCAGCATTGGAAATCCTGAAACCCATGATGTCAGGTACCGCAAGTACCTCGTTGGGAAAGGTGGTCATTGGTACTGTCAAAGGTGACCTCCATGACATCGGCAAGAATCTTGTAGCCTCCATGTTGGAGGGATGCGGTTTCGAAGTGGTCAATATCGGTATTGATGTTTCTGCAGAGACGTTCATCCAAGCTGTCAAGGAGAACCAGCCAGACATCCTTTGCATGAGTGCATTACTCACTACCACCATGGGCTATATGAAAGAAGTCATCGATGCCTTAGAGGCAGCCGGCATCCGCGACCAAGTGAAAGTGATGGTTGGCGGTGCCCCCGTCACGCAGGGCTTTGCCGATGAGATAGGAGCCGATGGCTATAGCGACAATGCCAATTCTGCCGTTACCGTAGCCAAACAACTATTGGGAAAGCTTTAACTTCCGCTTATAACATTGCTTGAAATCACAGAGTCCGCAGGTATAATCCAATCTGCGGACTTTTTCTCCTAATCCGATGATGCCACTGACCGATTTGATAGGTACCATCAGGGAGGAATCGGTGAGGCGGACGCCACAGGTATGCCCTTTAAACAAAGGGAAGAGTAATTGTTGTTGGGAGACATGCCATCCACAATAGCCTGGGGAGAACCGGTTGGTATGATGCCAACCTAATTTATCGATATTCTCCTGTAAGGTGACTTCCATCTGGTCGGCACATCGCTCTGCTATCACTGAGCCGAGGGCATCTGCGATATAGACACGCACCATATCACCTTGCTCTTTGAGTCGCTGCTGATATGCCTCAAACTCCATCCCACAGGTACATACAAAGAGGGCATAAGCCTCGGAGCCTCGCAATTGACGCTGGATAATCTTACCCATGTTGAAGGCTGGCAGCTCCTTCACGACCTGATAACAGAAACGAGGACGCAACCATGAGCGTACATCCTCCATGACAACAGACACCTCTCGCTGGGTTGCCATATCAGGTTCTGTACCATGATACCCCATCTGATCGTAGAGATCATGGGGAGTTATTCCTAAATCGTCAAAAGAAAGTGTCTTCTCCGTCATGATTGTTCATTCCATTCCTTGAGTGCATCAAAGAAAGCATCTACATTGGCCTGTGGTGTATGAGGAGGGGTGTCGCATCCACTGGAAAGTACGAAGTTAGGATAATCCTTCATCTTCTCCAACAAGTCAATCACTGTCTGGTGCATCAGTTCCGGAGTACCGTCCTTAAAGACAGAGACGGGGTCGATATTCCCCATGGCAAGTGCTGTGGCAGGAACATCCCGGATAACCTCTTCCATCTGACATTTATTACCAAAATGATAAGCAGCGGCACCTGTGCTCACCATCGCCTTGGTACAATGTCCCGTATTGCCGCAGTTATGAAGGATAACCAGAAAATCGTCTGACTGCACCTCATCAACAATATAGCGGACATAGTCGGAAGAGAAGGTCTTGCAGTCCTCATCAGACAACAAGCCTGCGGCTGGTTCTGCCATCATCACACCCCCTACCCCAGTTCTTTTCAATGCCTGACAGTATTTCTTGATAAACATCGTACATTTACTCAATAGCTGATGCGCAGCATCTGGATTTTCATAAATCAGCATCATCAACTCCGACATATCATAAAGACGACCGGCAAGCGAATACGGACCGATACATCCGGCAAAAACAGGGCGGTCGGTAATCGCACGTGCCGCAAGGAGATTGGCTTTCAGATAGGCAGGAATACGTCCTTGGGAAAGAGAAGGTATCTCCAACTTATTGATATCGTCCGCATTAGACAGGCAATGACCGACGACAGCAGGTACGGCAATGTCGCTGAAGGCTATCTCTGCACCAAAAGCCTCCGCCTCAGTAGTCAGGTCCATAATGGTAGCCGCAGCTACCGCAGGATAATGCTTTGTCAAGGTCTGTACCGCTTCATAGTGGACACGTCCGTTACTGACAGCCTGCCGCACGGTATTACCATTCATCTCTATACCTGGGTGGGTCATGACAGGCAATGCCGTCACTTCTTTCCGTTGGATGATGTCTGCCATCCATTGCCTCATATTCTGCTTCATACGCCTTTGTGATTTTTAATAAGGACGATAAAACTTTTATTTTGTCACTATTTATAATGGTGACATTTCTACTATTTTGACGTCATTAAAATATGAAGCAATTACTAACCTCTCTTCTTTTATTATTAAACCTCCAACTATCCTATGCTGGTGAAGTTATTGTGAATCCTGGCGAAAGTCTGCATGAAGCTTTACGGAAGGCACGTGAATGGCGACGTACCAATGACCCGCAATGTCAGGGGGGGATCACCATCACGCTGAAAGCTGGGCGTTATTACATGAACGAACCTTTGTTTATCCGTCCTGAAGACAGTGGCACTGAAGATTCACCATTAGTCATTCGTGGTGAGTATCAGTCTGTTATCTGCGGGGATGCCCCTCAACAACACAAACAACTATTCCCCAGAGAGGGGATGGAACGGATGATTGACTTCAACACGACAGACAGGACAATCACCATTCCAACCCCTCCGAAAGAGGTTCTGGAACAATGCAAAGCCACACTCTCAACTCTCAACTCTCAACTCTCAACTCTTGAAATGGTGGTTCACCAACGCTGGGCGATTGCCATCCTTCGCATCAAGGACATGAAAGTAAAAGGCGACAAGACCATTGTTTCATTTATGGAACCGGAGAGCCGCTTGGAATTTGAGCACCCCTGGCCTCAACCCGTCATAGGTGGAGAACGTGGGAACAGTTCTTTTCTCCTAAGGACAACGGAGCGACGTGACGGCATCGAACATCTCATCATCGTGGATGGAGCCAACTATGTCACCTTCAAAGATTTTCAGATTGAAAATACTTGTTGGAATCGTCCGCTGCATAAGGGACATGTTACGCTACAGGGTGGATTCCCACTCATTGACGCCTATAAATTGAAAGAGAAAGAAGGACTGCCTTGGGACAGCGGATTGGAGAATCAGGCATGGGTGGAACGTCCCGCCAGTGCTGTCACAGTCAGGAATGCGCATCATGTAGATTTCGACGGCATTCTCTTCCGTCATCTTGCATCCACTGCCCTTGACTATGTTGACAATGTAAGCGATTGCACCGTCATGAGCTGCGGATTCGAACACATCGGCGGAACCGCTGTCATGGCTGGTTCTTTTGCTGAGAGTCCGATGGAGGTGCATCGTCCATATACCCATCTTGCCGAACGGTGTAAAAATATCAAGATACACAGCAACAACTTCTTATGGTGCAGCGAAGAGGACTGGGGTGCTGTAGCCATCGGTTTTGGTTATGTACGCGACTGCACCATCAGCAATAACCTGATTGCTCATACCAACTATAGTGGTATTTGCATCGGTTGGGGATGGACACCTCTGGACACTGGGATGAGGAATAACCATATCATCCATAATAAGGTGAGTGACTATGCCTGCCAGTTATATGACGCTGGCGGTATCTATACCCTCTCCAACCAGCCGAATTCCAGCATCAGGGATAATGAGATTGCTCAACCCTACCCTGCCCCCTATGCTACCAACTACCGTGGGTTCTGCATCTACCTCGATGCACGGACAGACGGGTTTACAATAGAAAATAACAAAACTGACGACCGCTTGATACGCCGCGATGAGATAGGCGATAATCACCCTGGTCCTAACCTCATATTCAAACAATGAAACAAACCAATTATCATCTTTTTGACTTCATGGACTTCGACCCTACCCTGCAACGGGACGAAGCCCTATGGAAAGCCTATGCACCTACGAGAATAACAGAACGCGATGGCGACATCATCGTCACTATTCCTTACCAAAAACAGTTACATCAAGAAGATATGGCGCCTGATACAGATGTGTCACAACAGAGCTACGATCTCATCATCCGCGCCTACGAACCAAACATCATCCGGCTGTTTACCACCATGTCAGATGATGAAATGGCAGACAGCGATGAAATGCTCATGATGGATTCTGATGTAAAACGTCTTCCCCTCCATTATGCTGCCGGCGATATCATGGCGAGCAATGGAAAGAAGTTGGGTACTATCAGCCTTTCGGCATCACCCATCGATCACTGGAGCGACCTGTTACCCGCACCGCAACCTGCTCCTTTCATCACCTTCTATCCTGACGGTGACACCACGAAACCTGTCGCCCTCAGTGACGACCATTTCTCCCCGCCACGCTATGATGCGCTTCCATTAGGTTTCTGCTCTGCCGATAGTGGTAATGAACGGGCAACGATCTCATTTAAATGCGATGCTGACGAGCACTTTGTGGGAACAGGAGAACGTTTCCGCAAAATGGATTTAAGTGGACAGACTTTTCAATTGAAGAACCAAGACGGACAGGGGGTTAACAACCGACGCTGCTATAAGAATATTCCCTTCTATCTTTCCAGTCGGATGTATGGTGTCTTTTTCCATACTTCTGACTATTGCAAATTATCACTTGCCGACCACAGTTCAAGAAGTGTGCAGTTCCTTAATGACCATGCCACCCTTGACGTTTTCCTGATTGGTGGTCACACACCTGAGGAGATTCTCAAAGGATACCGCATGCTAACAGGATTCCCAACCATGCCCCCACTCTGGAGTTTTGGCATCTGGATGAGTCGCATGACCTATTTCTCCGCTGATGAGGTAGAAGAGATTTGCGACCGCCTGCGCAAAGAACACTATCCTTGTGATGTCATTCATCTGGATACTGGCTGGTTCCGTACCGACTGGCTCTGTGAATGGAAATTCAACCCTGAGCGTTTCCCTGACCCCAAGGCTTTCATCAGCCGGTTGAAAGAACAGGGCTTTAAAGTATCGCTCTGGCAACTGCCCTATGTGGCACAAGGTGCAGAGCAGTTGAAAGAGGCAAAGGACAATCACTACATCAGTCAACCTGTCAAAGAAGAAGACACCTCAACAGGTGGTGCGTCAAACTTCTCCACCCTCGACTATGCAGGAACTATTGACTTCACCTACCCCAAAGCAACTGACTGGTATAAATATCAATTGCTTAAGCCTTTGCTTGATATGGGTGTCAAATGTATCAAGACTGACTTCGGCGAAAACATACACATGGATCATCAATACCATGCCTCAACACCAGAACGGCTGAATAATATCTACGCGTTGCTTTATCAGAAAGCAGCATACGAAGTGACCCGTGAAGTCACTGGCGATGGAATTATCTGGGCGCGTGCCGGCTGGGCTGGCTGTCAACGCTATCCACTTCACTGGGGCGGTGACAGCGAAAGTTCATGGGCAGGCTTGGCTGGTTCCTTGAAAGGCGGGCTCCACTTAGGACTCTCCGGTTTTGCTTTCTGGAGTCATGACGTACCAGGATTCCACTCCACACCTGACTTCATGAACTCACCTCTTGACGAACAGGTCTATGTCCGTTGGACGCAGTTTGGCGTATTCACGTCCCATATGCGTTATCATGGTACCTGTAAACGCGAGCCATGGCACTATCCTAACATCGCACCTATCATTAAACGCTGGTGGAAACTCCGTTACCGTTTGCTTCCCTATATCATAGAGCAGTCAGAGATAGCATGCAAGAGCGGGCTACCCATTGTACAAGCACTGCTTTTCCATCATCCTAATGACCGTCAGGTATGGCATATCGACGATGAATACTACTTCGGTAATGAGTTGCTGGTATGTCCTGTCATGAATGCCGACAATCATCGTGACATCTATCTCCCCGAAGGTCAATGGGTGAACTTCCTGACAGGAGAAAGGCTGGAAGGCGGACGCTGGTACTACCATGTGGAAGTTCCCCTTGACCAGATGCCTGTCTTTGTACGTCCTGACGCTCAAATCAAAATGTATCCACATGAGGTAGAATCTACCGATGACATGGACCTCTCGCAATCTACTAATATTAGAATCACACACGACTTTAAAGGCATTGAACTATGAATACACATTACATGCAATCCCTTGACTGGATTATCCTTGCCATTTATTTTGTCATCCTGCTTGCCATCGGTATATGGGCTAGTAGTAAACGTAAGAAAGAAAGTTCACTTTTCCTTGCCGAACACTCCCTTCGTTGGCACCACATCGGTTTCTCCATGTGGGGCACCAATGTAGGTCCGTCGATGTTGATAGCCTCAGCATCGGCAGGATTCACAACAGGTATCGTCAGTGGTAACTACGCATGGTATGCTTTCGTCTTTATCGCCTTGCTTGCCTTTGTTTTCGCACCTCGTTATCTTGGAGCTAACATCAGTACACTGCCTGAGTTCATGGGACTCCGTTTCGGACAATCGACCCGTAATATTCTGGCATGGTACACCATTGTTACAATTATCATATCCTGGCTTGCCCTGACACTCTTCGCAGGAGGTATCTTGATACGTCAGGTATTCGACATTCCCATGTGGATGTCAGCCCTTGTACTGCTCATCATCTCTGCATTCTTCACCATGCTGGGTGGATTGAAAGCGGTAGCTTATACTAATGTCTATCAGATGATACTGCTCATCGTCGTCTCTCTCATCCTTGTCATCGTCGGTCTTGACCGTGTGGGTGGCATCTCTGCATTAGCCGCCAAGGTTCCTGCAGACTATTGGGTGATGTTCAAGCCCAATACCGACGAGGCATTTCCATGGCTACCTATCCTTTTAGGATACCCTGTCATGGGTGTCTGGTTCTGGTGTACAGACCAGTCGATGGTGCAACCTGTATTAGCCGCCAAAGATCTGCGGGAAGGACAATTGGGTACTAATTTCACGGGATGGTTGAAGATTCTGGATGTCTTGCTCTACATCCTTCCTGGTATTATCTGCTTCGCCCTCTTCCCTACTTTGCAGAATCCTGACGAGGCTTATCTGACGATGGTGGAGAACCTCTTCCCTGTCGGTATGGTAGGTTTGGTATTCGCGGTCTTGACGGCTTGTCTGGTATCCACGATTGGCTCTGCACTGAATGCATTGAGCACAGTATTCACTATGGATATCTATGTGAAGAGATTTAATCCAAATGCTTCACAGCGTCGTATTAATTATGTGGGTCGTCTGGTCACCATTATCGGTGCTGTCCTTGCCATCGTCCTCACCATTGCCATTGACGCTATCAAGGGACTTAACCTCTTCAATGTCTTCCAGAGTGTCCTTGGTTTCATCGCACCACCAATGGCAGCCGTATTCCTTCTGGGTATTTTCTGGAAACGGACCACCACACGTGCCGCCAACTTTGCGTTGACCGTAGGTACCGCATTCTGTCTTATTGTCGGTATACTCTATCTATGGCCACCGGAATGGCTTCAGTTACCATGGCCTCATTTCATGCTATTGTCTTTTGAGCTGTTTGCCATTCTTGTCATCGCTATGGTTATCATTTCCCTCACTGATCATAACAAGACGGAGTACGAAATACCGACTCCCATCCATGAGAGCCAGTCGAAACTCGCCGTTGGTCTGTGGATAGCCTTGGCTACCGTGATGATAGGACTATACATCTATTTCAATTAACTATACCGAAGTCCTGCTGTTGCTTTTCAACTTCTTCCAGTTCCTTGCGACGCTGTTCATCAGACATCGTTGCAGGGGCTGGTTGTTGGTTGTTGGGTGAGGGGTGTTGGGTGATGATACTGTTTTTCCTTTCCCTCACCACTGACGAAACACACACAGGTATCTCGTAGGGAACACTTTCTATGTCCAGCGTGTCCGCACTGGGGGCATGAACACCCTCGTAAGCAGGACGGGCAATGATGCGTATTTTCCCAGCATGATGGGTACTGCGTATCAGACAGGGAGCACTGCCCCACTCCACCAAACGGGGATTGGCACCTATGGATGCATCGCCAATGATACTTCCCTCTCCTTCCACAGAGAAGGATACCTGTTCTCTGGCAAGACGACGGACATTCCCATTATCATCCGTAATCTCCGCAACGACAACGATGAAGTCTGAGCCGTCGGCAACTAACTGTTTACCCATCTCATCAGCATATAGGCGTATCTTCGTACTACGACGCGATGGCATCTTCGTCTGCTCACATACTACCTTGCCATCTTTGATACCCTCAGCAACGAGTTTCACATTCTGCCAACGACGATTGGTATAACTCTGTTCACGTGCCTTCCAGAAATTCCATGCACCTTTGAAGATCACGGGTGTATTGGGAGTACCTTCCGGTTGGTGGACAACGGGCAGTGTCATTGACTTCCATCCGTCAAGAGCTGTAAGCCGAACACTATCACAATTACTGAAGACCACCACATCACTGTCAGAGAACTGTGTCATCTCATGAGCAATAAATACCATCGGTGCATCCTTCTTCTGTGAACGGAACATCTCTGCTGCATACTTCTTCTGTCGGAAAGCATCATAGATACCACCTAAATAGGCATCGGGGTGATATCCACGCTGATGGTCGAAGGGATGCCACTGACAACCTCCTATAAACTGACGCTGTCCACGATACATCATCCCATAGGTATCAGCCAGCGCCAGTGCTGCCGTCACCTGTGCCTGTTCTCCCCAACCACGTGCAGCCCTGTTGATACCATTATGGGCATACCAGTCGTCCACATATTCACCCCACTCACGGGTAAAGATACACTTATCTGTATCCAACGAACCTTTTCCGATATTGTCAGCCCAGTCATAGAGCACATCATAATGTTCCTTGACGCCTGCAGAATTCAAATCTGCAGCAGCCACAGGACGCCCTTCGTATGGGAATTCCTCACGCGTAATCTGCAATGCTTTCAAAGCAAAATCCTCTGGATAACGGGTCTCATTCAGAATAGGTTCCCACATCAACACACTGGGATGGTTACGGTCACGACGGATGATATCACGGGTATTCTGGTGCACCATCTCCCCCCATTTAGGGTCTTTGTTCCAGTACTGCCACCCCGGTGTCGGGACGATGATAAACAATCCCAGTTCATCACAAGCATCCATAAAGGAAGGATCCTGCGGATAGTGGGCAGCACGGATAATCGTCATTCCGGCATCCTTCAATCTTTTCGCATCCCGCCATTGCTGAGAATTGGGCAACGCATTACCCACATAGGCAAAGTCCTGATGACGGTTTCCTCCAATCAACTGATGGTAAGGTTTATCGTTCAACCAAAAGCCATCCCGTCCCCGAAATTCTGCCTTCCGAATACCAGCACGAACCATGCCACCATCCATCACCTGTTTTCCATTCATCACCATCATCTCTACTTGATAAAGATAAGGATTCTCCGGTGACCACAGATGAGGATTTTTGATGAAGCACTGTACGTGATATGTAGTGAAACCTGTCAACGTCTTGGTTTGCTTGAGGGTCTTGAGGAGTTTTCCTGTTGCATCCTTGATACGGACAAGGACGGTAGCCGGACCTTTTCCCGCTACTTCCACATTCACAAAAAGTTCTGCATTTTTTTCTGAAATATCGCCATAATGGACAAACACGCCACCTCCTGCTACTTGACCGCGCTCTATAGCATCTGTAATATGGATAGGCGATTTCCCTATCAACCATACATCCCTGTACATCCCCCCATGATAGGCGAAATCCAGCTGTGTCTGTTTCTTTCCTGGAGGATAGGATTTGTCATCGCTATTATCTGCTTTGACAGCTATCAGACAGGTGTCACCAGCCTTCACTCCGAGTTGTGACAGATTGATCGTAATAGGCAGATAACCTCCTAAATGCTCCTTGACAAGTTGACCATTTACATAGACCCACTGTTTTCCCATCACGGCCTCAAAATGAACGGTCACCTCTTTGCCCTGCATATCGGCAGGGACGACAAATTGCTTCCGATACCAGCAAACGCCCTGATAATTACGTCCTCCGCTGGCATCAGCCGGCTCCAGTCTTACACTATGAGGTGCACATACCATTTCCCTTTGGGAATCGTCAAATCCCAAAGCTTCAGCACCTGCCACATCACCCAATCGGAAGCACCATCCTTCATTGAAGTTATAGACTATACGTCCACTGTTCTCTATAGGAAACAAACCTGCTACGGACACTGGCAGTGCCTGTAAAGTCAAGCAGACTCCCAGTAAGAGCGTTATCAAAGAAATTTTCTTCATCATCATTAAGGTATTAATTCAACATGCTTGATACGCTGACGACGCCAAGTATAAATAGCATGGAGGTGTCCGTCACGCCCCTGGATAATAGACGGATACGAATATTGCGATACAGGACTGTCCTCCAGGGTAATCCAATGTTTCCAATTGATGCCATCTGTACTGCGCAGAATAGACAACGGTGTACGGGCGCCCTTTTCCTTGGTCGGCTCGATAGGCCAGTCATTACAGATCATCGCATAAGTGCCGTCCTGCAATGTCACTGCATCGATACCGCTATTGTTATTAGGTGTCTCAAGGAATGACAGTTTACTCCATGTCTCTCCATTATCATTACTATACGTCACACCGATATGGCGGCTACGTGTTCTGCAAACAGCCTCCAAGCGTCCGTCGGGCAGCATCAGGATACTGGGCTGGATAGCTTTCACATTAGAGTCTGCTTCCACAAAAGCAGTCCTCCGCCATGTCTTCCCCATATCGTCAGAAAGTTCAAAATAGAGTTTCCAGCCGTCGCGCTCATCACTCGTTGGTGCTATCAAACGCCCTTTGTTCAGAATGGGTTTGTTCTTGACAGGACCATAGAAACCTTCCGGCAACCTCTTACGCTGACTCCAAGTCTTTCCACCGTCTTTCGAAGTGATATACCATCCCAGCCAACCTGCCACATTAGGTCCTATCTTAAAATAGAGTTGCAGTTCTCCATCAGGTGTCTCAAAGAGCACTGGGTTCCAACACGCCTCGCGATAGTTGTTGCCGATAGCGGCCTCCCCTCTGCTCCCTGTCCATTTAGGCAGTGGCATGAATTGTGCCCCAAAGGCAGGCTTCATACTGGTTGTCACCTGACTCACTTTTCCATCCTTATTAGGTTTCAGGGGGCGCAGCTCTACACCGTCAGCGACCATTTGCGGCTTGGTCCATTCCTGACTACCCTTCAGTTTACGACTCACCCAGATACACACATCAGGATTACGCTCTTTCGTTCCACCGAAATAGGTAGCGATAAGGTCACCCTTCTTGGTCTCCACGATACTGGCAGAATGACATTGCGGGAAATCCGCTGTCTTATAGAGAAATTCATCCACTACCACCTGTGGTCCCCGTTGTGTCAGGTCACGGGTGATGTCATAACTGCCAGAGCCCAAGTTCACGGTCTCGTCATTGGGTAGGAAAAGAGTTGCCTTGGTATTGGCGGGAATCTCCACATGCCAATAGAGCTTGCCATGTTCCTTCTTCCAACGACTGACTATCTTGCCATAGACCGACTGGTAACTGGCATCAATATCATCTATCTCGTCCACCGAGAAGTCGGGTTTCATGGCAATATGTTTAAATCCGACATCGGCAGCACCAATACCTGCTATATCTTCATAGAGCCATGAGAGCAAGTCGCCCAACAGCATCACATGGTTACCGCTATTCATCTTCGGTGAAGCCGTATCACCATTCCACAGCTCCCAGATGGTCGTCGCCCCATGCTCTGCCATATACCCCCACGAAGGATATTTCTTATTGGTTGCCAACAGCCAGGCCACGTCTGTTCGTCCCATCTTGGTCAGTGCATGCATCAACCATCCTGTACCGATAACGCCTGATGTAATCGCGCCCTGATTGATGATAGCTTTCACGATATTTTTCTCCACCTCCTGCTTCACATACGGATCGTCTATCATTCCGAAATAATAGGGCAAGAGGTTGGCTGTCACGGTATTATTACCATAGAACGTACTGTCGGGATATAGAATATGTCCCGGAACGACGGTCGTACCCTTCTTGACGGTTAGGAATTGTTTATTAAAAGCGGTTTTAGTCGCCTTTGCTTCCTGCTCAAACCAGGTTGCATCAGCATCCAGCTTTTGCATACGGGCATATCCTGCCATCATCTTACAGATATAATAGTAATAAGCGGAAGAGATGAGAGTCACATCCGTCTTACGTGCTGGGTCCTGACTATGAATCAACTCCTCCTTTTCGGGCGGTACACACCAGTCACCGTATTTGCCACAATGAATCAATCCGTCCTGCTGGTACTGTTCCTTGAGATGAACCAGCCATCGTTTCACATGGGGATAATACTTCCGCATCGGTGCATCATCACCATAATGTCCCAAAAGCATGGAGAGGGACATCGGGAGTGCGGCAGCCCATGTCAGGTCGTCACTGTAATAGTTCCAGTAGGCTGGTGCCACATCAGGAATACAACCGTCCTCACGCTGTGCTTCCGTGATATCCCTTGCCCATTTCGCATATAGGGGACCATTATCAAAGAGGAAAGCCTCTCCGAAGCAGCCACGGGTACGGTCGCCAAGCCATGGCTGACGCTCATCACGCTGAGGACAGTCAACGGGCATTCCCTTATAATTGCTCAGTATGCCCCAATAAGCATTCTGATACACCTTATTCAATATCGTATCTGTGGAGACGAAATGACCAGTTTCTTCCATCGCGTCACTAATCACTTCTCCTACAAAATCATCCGGCGTGGCCTGTTTCAGTCCCGTAATTTCTGCATAGCGGAATCCATGATATACAAAGGTTGGATGCCACCACCTTCCCTGTTCCTTTCCATTGGCATAATAGCGGTCTGTACTCTGCGCATGGCGAAGGTTCTCAACCCATATCTGTCCGGTAGAGTCCAGTTTCTCGGCAAAGCGGATAATAACTGAGTCGCCAGCAACTGCAGAGGCGATACGCAGTTTCAACCAACCTGCCATATTCTGACCCATATCGACAATCCACTTGTTGCCTTTACGGTTCACACTGACTGGACGCAGTTGTTTGAGCACCTTCATATTCTCCGACATCGCACCGCGAAGTGCACCGTATGGAATAGCCGTACGTTCTGCCTTTTTCCATTGTCTGTCGTCATACCCTACCTCTGTCCAACCAGCGAATTCCTTGCGGGCATCATATATCTCGCCGTCATACTCGTTATTGCTACGGATAGCACCGTCCGTATTGATTTTCCATTTATCATCTGATGAAATTCGCTTGTATGTTCCGTCAGCAAACTCCACCAACAGATTCAGGCGTAACGTGGGATATCCGAAATTGGTAATCTTATAGGGCTTCTTGTCTTGTTGCATGGTATAGTAACGGCCATTCCCCAGCACCACACCGATGGCATTCTTCTGTGCCAACATACCGGTCACGTCAAAAGCATTATACAGTACCGTGCGCCGATAATCAGTTGGAGCCGGAGCCAACACCTGGTCCCCTACCCGCTGACCATTGATAAAGGCCTCATACATACCCAAACCACTGATATAGAGTGTAGCTTGTTTCACCTCTTTGTCAAAGTCAAACTCCCGACGGATATAGCGGGCTGACAGGCGACTGTGTTCTGCGAAGACATCCCAAGGGTTCAGATGATTCCATCCTATCCATTGACCACGCCAGTCAGATTCTGTCAACAAGCCCACGTTCCACATCGCCACAGGACTCCACGCTGACTCCCCTTTGGTGGTCGAAACCTGCACGCGCCAATAGCATCGGGTATTACTCTTCAGTGTCTTACCTTGATAGACTATCCATTGCGACTGGTTTCCCTGCAGGGTAGCATCCCAGAGGTCACCTTCCAAGGCCTCTGCCTTCTCACGACTAGAAGCTACGATAAGGTGGCACCGTGTCTGCATCACGTCTTTTTCCGATGATTCGATACGCCATCCCAGTCGTGGTTGCTGCGTGTCGACACTCATCGGATTCACCAGTCGTTCGGTACGTAAATCCGTCACACTGACCGCTGGTATTGTTTGTTTCTTGGCTGCTTGAAGTGGCCATGCCAGTAGCGCCAGTACTATCCAACAAATATATCTTTTCATCTTGTATTATTCGTTTAAGTCTCTTGCCTTACCGGAGAGTGTCATATCCGATATCTGAATCTGGTCTTTCTGCAAGTAGTTTTTTGTGTTATCAATAGCTATCAGCACACCATCCTCAATGCCCTGCCGCTGTTTGTGCATACGGAATGTCAACACCTTTGAGTCGTATTCACCCAGATAGCGCAACGTTCCCGTACTGGCATCCATCCACCATACATTCTTCTTATCACCAGAAATCTTGGTCAGATCCACTTTCATGACTCTACTCGTATAGTTATATACCAGCAGATAGTCCTGCCCACGGGTAGCTATCAGACGGTCATACTTTGTTCCATTCTCCTGAATAATACTCTGATCGGGGATACGCTCAAAGTACGGGAGTGACAGCATCAGCTGCTTCAAGTATTTCATCTGGCGGAAGCCAGGATCGTTCAGTCCCTGATACCAAGTCTTCACGTCACCGGCATCACCATAACTCGTCGGATAGCCTGGTTTCAGCATCTGCATGATGGCATTATGCCCATAGGTATGTCCGCAACTACCTGCAAACACGCTCCAATAGGCATAGCGGCGCACATCCCATGCCTGCCAACGGGCCTCATTCTTATCATGTAGTCCCATTGGGATATCCTCGTAACTGGGTTCTGCGTCCAACACAGGTTTGATGGGTTTATAAGCCCACGTAGAATCCACATACATCCAGTTGTCCTCTTCCGTATTGTCTGGAATCGGATAGTCGGCATTACCCATACGTTGTCCGTATTTACGATGCCCACTCTGGAAGGTATGGAAATCCATCCAGGGAGCTTTCGACCACCATTTAGCTGAGGTATAGCGCCCTCTGGGATGATAGGTCATCAGATGGTTTTTGTCTATCGACTTGATTGTTGTTGCCAAAGCCTCCCATACCTCTGGTTTAATATCTCCTTGAATGTCGCCACCCATAAACCAGATGATATTGGGCTTGTCTTTATAGCGCTTGGCCAGGAATGTGCCATATTTCTTGGCATCCTCTACACTCAACTTACCATCTTTCACCAGTCCGCCCCAGATACATACCATACCGATGTATATACCATTCTGCTGAGCCAAGTCGATGATAAAGTCCAGATGGTTCCAATAGCCATAGACGCCCTTACGGTCGATACCGGCAAAATTCCATCCGTCGATATTCGACATCTGTCCATAGATATTATAGGCTGGCACGCCGTCTATCACCTGTATCTGTACCACGTTATATCCTTCCTCTCTGCATCGTTGCAGATACCACTCGGCCTCTGCACGATTCAAACGCTCAGGTAACAGCCATCCTGTCTCACCCTGCCAGAAGAAGGGTTGTCCGTTCTCAAACTGCAGATAACGTTGGTTATCCGATACCTTCAATCGTCCGTTTTCCCATGGTTTTCCTGCCTGTACCGACACTGTCAGCAACAACAGGCTCAGTATTGTCAAAAACTTCTTCATAGTCATTTCAGTATATATTCTCCGCCCTTGACGGTTGGTAAGTCATAAAGATATGTTGCTGGTACTGTCACTCCTTTTAGTTTAGCTTCTTTCGACACGATAGGCTGAGGAGTCGTTGCCACCTGATAGAAGGCATTGGCATTCTGACCTCTCGCCTTCTTCAGCCCATTGCCCTTCAAAGGTACTAAAGAACGGATACGACAGTTGCCGCCGAGTGCCGAACGGATAACCGCCTTCGTCAGCAGCCCGTCTTTCCAATCCAAGTCAACTTCAAAACCTCCTCGACATTTCAGTCCTTTGACAGAACCGTCTTTCCAAGCCTTGGGTAAGGCAGGCAAGAGGAACACGAAACCATCGTGGCTCTGGACGAGCATCTCAGCAATACCTGCTGTACAACCGAAGTTACCGTCGATCTGGAAAGGCGGATGCGCGTCAAACATATTAGGATAGGTACCACCTTTCTGCTTGACGGCACCGAATATCAGAAATGTATCTGCCGTCAATGTCAGCTGATCCTGTATCAGTTTATAAGCATGTTCGCCATCCAGGAAACGGGCCCAGGAACACACCTTCCATCCCATCGACCATCCTGTAGAGACATCGCCGCGAGCCTGCAACGAGTTCCTTGCTGCCTCAAACAGTTCTGGAGTTCTGTAGGGTGATATCTGGTTAGCGGGATACAAGCCATAGAGATGAGAGAAGTGTCGATGATCGTCCTTGGGGTCATCCAAGTCATCGAGCCACTCCTGCAGTTGCCCCCATCGTCCTACCTGCATGGGTGGCATTTGTTTGAGTTGAGAGTGGAGAGTTGAGAGTGGAGAGTGGAGTTCCGCCTTCTGATCCTCTCCAAGAATTTTCGCAGCCGTTAATACGTTGGTATAGAGTTCAAAGAGTATCTGGTTGTCCATCGTTACACCAGCATCCAATGGTGTTGGGCGCCCCTTGCCACCATGCTCTGGTGACTCTCCCGGGCAGATGACCAGCCAATCCTTCGTAGGATGTTTCACCAATATCTGGGAATAGAAACGTGCTGCATCCAGCATAATTGGATATACCCGACGAAGGAAAGCCTTGTCGCCTGTAAACAGGTAGTGTTCCCACAGATGACGGCATATCCATCCTGCACCGGTACACCATAACCCGGAAGGAGCATGGTCGATAGGACCTGTCACGCGCCACTGGTCGGTGTTATGATGCAACACCCATCCGTCGGCACCATACATTTTCTTGGCTGTTTCGCGTCCTGTCTGACTGATTTCGTTGATCAGGCGGAACAGCGGACCGTTCATCTCCGTCAGGTTGGTGACCTCCGAAGGCCAATAGTTCATTTCCAGATTAATATTCGTGGTATATTTCGAATCCCATGCCGGAAACATTTTATCATTCCATAGTCCCTGCAAGTTGGCAGGATTGATATTGTCAGGTTGGGAAGAACAGATCAGCAAATAGCGTCCAAACTGGAAATAGGTAGCTACAAGATAGTTGTCGCTAACAGAATGAGCGACCGCCGAGAACTGCTCGATACGCTTATCGGTGGGCATCGTAGGATAGTTATCTGCTCCCAGATTCAGTTTCACCCTGTCATAATACTGGTGATATAATTTTTCGTGACGCTCCCTTATTTTCTGATAACCCTGGGATATTGCTGAATAAAGGCGGCTTTTCGACTGAGCCACCTCGTCGCCTGTGATATCCTGATAGTTGACCACATTCGTACCTACTGTCACATAGACCGTAGCTTCGTTGGCACCTACCACACTGACTATTCCGTTGCACTGGGTCACGCTGCCGCCTTCTGCCTGTGCCGTCATTCTTCCTTGGAAACGTACTTTTCCTTTGACGCCTTCATGCTTAGACGTGACGCCAAGGAGTGTAGCCTCCAGACCTTCACCTGCCGTCAACACATTTTCATGAGGCGACTGCATATAGGCCGTAAAAGTGATCATACCTGGTTTCGATGCCTTCAGATGGACGGCAATCACCTGACAGCCCAGCGGAGCTATCGTCTCCCGTTCATAGTCCACTCCGTCCACCTGATAGCGAACTACAGAACGGGCATTGTCCAAATCGAGCCAGCGCTCATAATGGGAGTAGTTCGTTTTGCCTGCCATTACAATATACAGGTCACCAAACGGCTGGAAGGGCATTCCGCTGTTCTTCCCTGCCCCTACAGGCATCACCTTTTCATTAGCCAGTTTTTCAGCCTCCTTATATTTCCCTTCGAAAATCAGTTGGCGCACTTTCGGCAGATACTCCTTGGCAGCAGGGTTCATCACCTGATTGGGCTGTCCTGCCCAGATGGTCTCCTCGTTCAGTTGGATGCGTTCTACGGCTGGTACGCCGAAAACCATACCACCCATCACCCCATTACCTACGGGTAGTGCCTGTGTCCACGTCTTAGCCGGACGGTTATACCACAGTTTATACTCCTGAGCACTCGCTGCGAGCGACAGCATGAGGGCCATCACGACCCATAGTTGTTTTTTCTTCATGATCATGGCAGTTTTGTTTGCATTATCTCTGGTGTTTCAATAGTTACCTTGCTTTCGTCCAGCATCGAACGGTCGAGGTGGAAAACGTCTATGAAGAAGTCATAAACTGCCTGTCGCTTGTTGGGACCGAAGTCGTGACGCTCTTTGGGAAGATGGATGTTACGCACCTGCGAAGTCGCATCGTAGAAGCCAAAGATACGCTGGATAAAAGGATATTCCAATGTAGGGTTCGATGATGTCCAGTCGCCACCGTCGCTCACCAGCAATAAAGGTTGGGGAGCTATGATAGCAGCCAGTTCTGCCTCACACGTACCACCACCCGCCAGTTGCACGGGCATACCGCTTTCACACGGACAACCGCCGTCGAAATGAGAGGCCACATGCACCACTGGAGCCGAAGCCGTGATACGACTGTCGAGCAGGGCCAGCAATACGGTATGCGTACCACCTCCGGAACCACCGTTAGCAGCCACCTGGGTGACGTCAATATCCTTACGGTTCTTCAGCATATAGTCAAGCAGTTTCAGTCCGCAAGCAGCCTGATAGATGTGAGCCCTGGCCGAGTGATGATCACCCACCTCCGCCTTCGACTGGCTGTATCCATAGAGGTCAAAGTCCACACAGACAGCACCCATTCTGGCCAGTGTGGCAAGACGCTGCTGTTCGTCTTCACGATAGCGCGACGGCCAGTGTCCGTCAGGACAAACGATCAAGGGCTTTTTCCCTTTCTTCATCGACGTATAGATGGTACCAAACACATGCTGTCCTGGTGTCAGTTCTATACAGATATTCTGAGTAGTATATCCATCGTGTTTCCTGATGGACGACAGGATGGGTTTAGCATCCTTCACACAGGAGTCGAGGAAGGCATCTATCTGCAGTCGCTCACGCACCTCTTTGATCAAGACGGCACGGCGTGCTTCCCATTCTTGTCGGTTGGCATATTTCTTCGACAGGTAATCCAACATCTGCCGTCCCTCATCTTCATGGCGACGCGGGTATTCGTACCGTTTGATTTTATAGAGGTTACCCGATTGTTTCCACCAGTTCCAGTCGAAATACTTACAGATGTTATCCAGCGTCTGTTCCAGACTATAGGGACGAATGCGGAAATCAGCATAGGGCAGAGTGACACCTGCCGTATCTACATTTCCGTCGAACTTAAATCTTACATCGAAACGCTTCGCTACGTCTTGCATCACATCTGTCACCGAACGGCGATACTGCGTCTCGTAGGTTTGTGAAGAGGCTCCTAGTGTCAGGAGTATCATCACGGCCATGCATATCTTTCTCATTTGTATGTCAGTTTTCCAATTTCTTTACGATTAGCTACCACTTTACCATCAACCATCAGTGTAAGACCCGTACCTTGGTGATAGCGCTGTCCATCCTGATCCCATATAATAGTCAGCACATGTCCACGATAGTTGATACCATCCAGGCAGAAGTATTTCCACCGGTTCTGCGGGATGAGCGGATTCACCACAATACTTCCGTCTGCCTGTGGACGCAAACCAGCAATGCCAGTAATCATCAGGTCGTTGAAGGTCGAGTGGTTATAATAACGACTGCGTTCACGGTCACCCATCAGCCAGTTGCCATTCACCTCATCCAAATATTCTCCGATATAAGGACGTCCGCGATGGTGCTGACTCTCCACATAGAGTTCCATCTGACGGAAGAAGACATCCTTCAGGGACGTGTAATCATCATTACTCATTTCCAAAAGGTTGGCAAGAGCCGTCAGCGTCTGTGAAGAGGCGAAAGGCCAGATGGCTCCGTCCCACTCACACCTGCCTACCCCATGACTACGGAACTCTGGATGACGGCGCTCTGCCGTTGTCAGACCATAGGGGGCTGAGAAGCCCTGCTCATCGGTCAGCTGTTTCCATGCCACATTATACTTTGGAGATGAAGGCAGATTAAAATACCAGGGGATATATCCGATGGCCTCCCTGACAGCAGCCAGCGTGTCACCACGCATGGTTTCAAAGAACTGGTGGTCTGTATTCCAGAGTTTACTCTCCACCAACCGTCGTAAGGTGTCGGCTTTCTGCTCATATTGCTGAGCCTTGGCAGTCTCACCCGCCATGCGGTTGATGAAAGCCAGTGCTTTGGCATTACCATACATATAACTATTGATAGTCGGACGCGCATATTGTTTCTTACGTCCTCCACTGATACTCTCTTCCATACCATCCTGCACATCACCCTGCCAATAGAGTCCGTTCTGCAGACGGTTGGTACGCTCCCAACGGGCATATTCCTCTTCCAATCGGGGTTTCAGACCGAAGAGGTGAGCATTGTCGCCCTGCACTTTCCACATCTCCAGCACGGCAGCAGGATTCCACGACGAGAACTTATTCATTTTCGCCATAGGCTTGCCGTCATTACCATAGTACCATGTATGTAGAATTTGGTGCAGATAGGTGGTATCACGCAACCAACGGCTCTCCATCACATGATGTCCGATGGCACAGGCTATAAGGTTATAGCGGTCAGCATAAGAGCGCTGCACGAGGAATTCCGTCATACCGTAGCCCACAGGGGTGCGCTTGATATGTTTGCGCAAGGTCCACCAACGATAATAATACATTTCCCTGAAGTTTTCCTGTGGACAGTCAAACAAGGGAATATTCTTGCGCATCCATTCCGACGACTGGGCGTTAGGTATCGTAGTGACGATATTTTCATCTTCCATCCCGTTGAAATAGTCGGCATAATGTGCATAATCGTCATAGTCGAGGATAGCAGTGACACTGCCGTCAACAGAACGACTGGTGACGTTGGCAATACGATAGCCTGCTGTGGCATCCTTTTCGTCGGCCCGCGGCATATCGAAATCCTGGTCAGCAGGGGTATTGAAATCTGGTTTGTCGAACAAGGGCCCTGTACGGAACGTGATACGGCTGATGCTCTCTACAGGAGTATCAAACTGGCGGGTGCATTTTCCTAAAACACCTACCTTCCCTACCACACCTATCTCATAAGTCGCCCGATGCAATGATGTAGAAAGATAGGCCTTGATATGATAGGTCGTACCTGCCTCATATTGCTTCAGCAACGTTCCATAACGCGCACCGCCCTTTACTCGGATAGACCCCGTAGAGTCAACGACAATTCTCGAACAAACGTTACCACCGTCGTCCAAGAATTCAATGTCCAATTCACCGTTTGCCGTCTGGTCCATTCTCAGGTCGAACTCCACCTCCAGCTCTTTGGTATTGGGAATCAGACGCTCAGCCTTGGCATAGTCATAAGGATCACTATCACGGAGGCTCAGCCAACCGTCCTTTAACTCAACAGGACAGAGCTGTGGCATGTATAGGTTCCAATCAGCCAAATCGTTGAGGTTGGCATGAGTGGTAGCGTGCTGACGCACTGGTACAGGAATCTTTGAGACCCACATATCCTCCTTATTATTGGAATAGGCTACCCAGAGATCGTTAGGGAGTTGAGAGTTGAGAGCATAATCAGCATTCTCAATACCACGGACATACTGGGGACCGTAGCTCTTGTATTGTCCACCATGTCGCAGGGGAGTCACCTCACCATGTACCAGCGACAGGGTGGTATAATCCAAACCGTCCTGACTCAGCGAAATAGCCAGTGGCCAACGGTATTCTGAAGGGTTATAGACGGTGGCATAAGTACCGTCTGTCAGTCGCTGGCCCCATATCTTAGCATTGGAGTTAACAAAGCCGGGCGCACGGTCGCATCCTAAATTCCCATTGACATTAGTCAGTCGCCAGGTTTTGCCGCCATCAGCTGACAGACTGGTGACAGCATGTTTCCACAATGCCACCTTCCTACCGTCAGGCAGCGTATATCCGCTGAAAGCCTTATAAGGTTTTGGCAACGGGATGAGTGGGTCGTTGCGGTCAGCCTCCTCTACCCATTGCATCCGTTGCATGGGGTCGGCAAGCATGGCATCGACAGCAGCCACGAATCCCTTGTCCTTGCTTTTCTTATAATAGGGGAAGTCGGTATTCTTCTCACTGAAGCCGTGATTGTAATAGACGAAGTAGATAGGACCGAAAGAACCGTCTTTCTTCACCTCACGGACTACCCTACCGATACCATTGCCGTCATTAGGCTCATCCTTAATGGTCAGGCAGATACCATAATTGCCGACAGCCAATAACTTTGAACTTTGAACTTTGAGCTTTGAACTTTGATAAACATACCACCCCATTCTCTGGTGCATCACCGCTTTCAGGTTGTGGGCTGGCGGGAAGTCCTTTCCTTCCTTTGTCCACCCTTCCGGTACGTCATATTCTGGGAACAGCTCCACGGGTTGACTCCAATGATAGCCATCCTCCGAGGTCTGCAACATGGTCTTGCCGGGAGCCTCATGCTCATGACGCGGGTCTGTCAGGTAGTGCATATAGAACTTCCCATTCCAATAGGCCAACATCGGCTGGTGGTTATAGGTCCAAGGCTTCGCCCCTCGCATCGTCTGGATGGCATGCACGCCCACTACGGGCTTCAGTCCACCGTCGTGACGGGCTGGATGGGCAATGGTGGTTCCTGAATAATACACCACATCACGATTATATTTGACAAGTCCTTCCACCAACTGCTCGTCAGCCATAAACACCGTACCGTGCTTATGCCCTACCGGAAAACTGACAGCTCCTGTCTGGTTCTGGAAGGTCTTAAAGTCTTTCGTTCTATGTGCACCGTATATCTTATAGCGGTAACTGTCGTAGTAGATATACCACCAGTCGCCCACCTTAGCCGTTGAGGGTCCTTCTGTAAACGACTCGGTAAACGGTTCTGAGGCCTTGCTCCAAGGTCCGTAAGGCGACTTGCCGAAAGCCACTTTGATATTGCGCATAGGACGTGAATTATCTTTCACCACCATCACATAGTCGCCTGTTCCTCGCTTGACCAGGGTCGCGTCAATAGCACTGAATCCGGGGTCGTAGAAGAGCTGTGCCTTCGAGAAGGTCTTGAAGTCACGGGTGGTCATATAATAAAGACGATGGTTGTTCTTATGATCTTCCTGATAATCAGGAAATTTGCCTGGCACGCATGATGCCCAGACAATCAGAAACTGTTTCTTCACGTCGTCATAGAACAATTCCGGCGCCCACGTGTTCACCGTTGATTCCTCCATTCCTGATGGGATGAAGCGTTGTGGCGTCCAATGTATCAGATCCTTCGAGGAAGCATAGCCGAAGCCACGGTCACCACGCCAGGAACTGGTCCATACCAGATGGAACGTGCCGTCAGGACCTTTCACGACAGATGGGTCGCGCATCACTTTTTGGACGCCCACCTCTGGGCGCAGGAACACACCCTGTATGGAGTCCCATTTCACGCCATCGTAACTATAGATAAAACGGAGCCCTTCTGTAGCGGGCTCATGAAAGGATGTTGATACATAGATATCCTTCGCTTCGGTTCCAAGCGACAAGCTGCAAAAGCTGACAAAGAAGAGCAATTTCCTTATATGCATGAGTATTTAGTAGAATTTTATTGACGTTACCTAGTAGTTTTCTGCAAATTTAAGGATAATATTTTATTCCTCCAAACTTTTATAAAAAAAAAAGTGGCGACAGCTTTGCGCCATCGCCACTCTTTTTTTATTCAAAGTAGGTTACTTAACAACAATCTTACGACCGTTCTTAATAACAACACCCTTATAGCCCTTGAATACACGCTGACCGCTCAAGTTGTAAACTGGCTTGCCATCGCTGAAGATGTCGTTAGCTGCACCGTCTACGGTGATGCCGTTGATGCCGGTAGCTGTCTTGAATGCTTCCTCAGCAGCCTTCAGAGCTGTAACAGCATCAGTCAACTGAGTAACTGTAGATTCTGCATTATCCTTAACGGTTGTAGCAGCATCGATAGCATCCTTCAAAGCCTTACCTGGATCTGCATCGGTAGCAGCCTCACCCAACAATGTGGTAGCAGTGGTAATCTCTGCTGTCAACTGAGCCTTAGCAAATGCCTTTTCAGCAGCCTGCAGAGCTACAACAGCTGCATCGATATCCTCTTGGAACTCACCAGTCTCCTTAACAGTTGTAGCAGCAGTGATAGCATCAGACAGAGCCTTACCTGGATCTGCATCAACAGCTGTCTCGCCCAACAGAGTTGTAGCAGCTGTTATCTCTGTCTCCAAAGCAGTCTTATCAACCACAGGAGCAACATATGTAACTACCCAACGTGGGTCACCTGTCTCGAACTTAGCCTGAGCTGTGCTTGCTCCAATTGTGAAGTCACCTGCAACAACCTTCTCAGCATCGAAACCTGGATTGGTCTTTAGACCCTCGTCACCATTATAGTTTGTTTCTGCAAAAGCAGCACCATCGAAGAAATAGGTGTTCTTTCCGTCTGGAACAATCTGCTTTTGATTGTTTGTCATATTACCGTAAATCTTCTTATTACTGCAATCAACAAAAATATTGCTGTTCATGACAAACTTCTGTTTAGCCTGTCCCTTCAGTCTGTTCGTATTGATGAACTGCTTAGACTTAGCTAGATTGTAGAACGTATTGTTTGCGAAAGTGAATGTTGCCTCACTCAGATCTGTGTAACCAGTAATCTCCCAAGGACGCTTAGAACCGTTCAAGGCGAAGAAGTTATTTGAACCAGCAGTCTTACTGTACATCGTAGAGTTACTTACTGTCAATGAGATAGGCATTGATGCTGTTAATCCGATACCCCAGCCTGCCTGAGTCTCCCATGCGAAAATACACTTATTTATAGTGAATTTGTCAAATGCGTAGGCCTTTCCATTGTCACCAATCACTGCCTTTGTCAGACCCTTAATGTTGACGCCCTCAATGAGAATAGGATCGGTAATCACATACTGACCTGATTCTACAGCCTCAACTACAGGCTCGCTGTTCCACTGGATGAAGTCTTTATCAAGTCCTGTGACATCAATGGTTGAATTGTCACCCTTCAAGGTCAGACCTGAGTTGACTACGATAGGAGCACTTGCTGTGTAATTTCCATCTTTTGCCAAATTAATCGTGATGTTGCCAACCTTTGCGACACCCTCCTTGGCGGCAGCCAAAGCAGCAGCAATGTCGCCCTCGGCAGGAGAAATCTCAATGTCAACTGGCTTGGCAGGAGTAAACGTAATCTTATGCCAACGAAGCATGTTGGGAGTGAAACCACCGTCTGCTTCTGCATCAACCATATTACCCATGAGTACTACATCACCGGCAGGAACAGCGATTCCTGTAGCGCTGACTTTTGTAGAACTATTGCTCTTGAACTCGGTGTTCTTACCGTTCACGTTCAGATAACGATCAGGGCGATCACCTGAACCATCACCACCAGTATTATTGAAGTCTACATCAATAGTACCAGGAACAGAGGTTTTAAACTTGATAGTTGTACCCTGAGCATATCCACCACGAGAGGGGAACTGCATACCTTCCATCTTAATAGCGGTGGGATCACCAAAAGCATCTACGAAGATGATACGGTCGTCAAGGTCGGCTAACAAAAATTCATCTGTTTTTTTAGGAGTAGAAGCGTCTGTCAACTCGACTGTCTCCGCCAATTTGCTCCAGTCCCAAGTAGCTTCCTTGCTAACAGTAGACTGCGTATTAGCCTTTGAACGGCTCTGATAGGTAATAGCCACCGATACAGGGATTTCGTTAACTGTAGCAGTGATTGCTGTATTGGCCTTAGCCACGTCAGCTGTAGAGGCATAGGTAACAGAAACTTCCTGATTAACCTTGCCTTCAGCAACAGCGAAAGAGGTAGGAGTAACGGTCAAACCTTCAACAGTAGGAACGGTGAGATCGTAAGTGCCATCCGTCAGATTCTGACCAGTCAGAGTGAAAGTCTGTGTCTTTGTAGTCAGATTAGGATTCAGCGCAAATGTCAGTTCTGTAGGACTGGCTTTGAACGAGGGTGCTGTGGTACTATATTCCACAACAATAACTGCCAGGAACTGTTCTGAGGCATTCAGTCCCTCCACACTGGTGATATCTATTTCAAGAGGTGTACCACCCTTTACCGGTAATGTCCCCAATGAAGTTCTGTCACTACTAGAAGTTCCAATAGTTTGCCCTTCATCACTTTTATTACTGGTAACATAAAGAGTTACTTTAGAAATAGTAGCACCAGCTGCATAAGTCAGATTAAACTGACGTTTGCTGGATAACTTCATTGGCGTTACCGAACTTCCACCAATAGTAAAAGATCCTGAACCAGCTTGAATACCTGTATTTCCACTGGCATCCGTGATTGTTACAATACCATTGGCATCAGAAAGAGTTGCGACAGCTTCACTCGGCGTAGACAACACAGCCGTGTCCGCCCATGCGCTAGTGACAGCAATCATCAACAATGCCAACAAAAAAGTTAATTTTTTCTTCATAAGCGATTTGTTTTAAATGTTAATAGTATAAAATGAATTAAAATAAAGTTCTTGCGTGTTATGGTAAATGACCCGTTATGATAAATCAAACGGATATATTTCGCTGCAAAGATAATATAATTATCGGGAATCATGTCGTTCTTTTGTAAAATTTAACAAAATTAGAAGGATAGTTCACAGGAATAAAAACGCGTTTGCAGAAAACAGGGAATTGTATGAGTACATTTATAATAGAGGGACGTCTATATATAGTATTAAACGCGTTAAAGACTAATATGAAAAGACTTATGATTTCAGCCGCATCGTTACTGGCAATGGTAACGACGGCATTTGCACAGTATCCTGACCTCACGAGCGAGGCCAAGCAACAGATTGAAGCACAAAAGAAGCAGTGGGCGGAACATAGCGACTCCGCATGGGCAGTGGCCTTCCCCATCGTGATAGAAGAGGCTAAAGCCGGAAGGGATTACGTGCCCTGGGCTAGCATGCCATACGATTTGCGTCAGGCTAAGATTCCTGCATTCCCCGGTGCTGAGGGTGGCGGTATGTACACTTTCGGCGGGCGCGGTGGCAAGGTGCTTACCGTGACTAACCTGAACGATGCAGGCCCTGGTTCGTTCCGCTGGGCTTGTGAACAGGGTGGTGCCCGCATCGTCGTATTCAACGTGAGCGGTATCATCCGTCTGAAGTCGCCCATCTACGTACGTGCTCCTTATATCACCATTGCAGGACAGACCGCCCCTGGTGACGGTATCTGCATCGCCGGAGAGACGTTCCAGGTAGATACACACGACGTGATTGTGCGCCACATGCGTTTCCGTCGTGGTGAGACACTGGTGACCTATCGTGAGGACTCTTTCGGCGGTAATCCTGTAGGTAACATCATGATTGACCACTGTTCATGTGAATGGGGCTTGGACGAGAACATCTCGTTCTATCGCCACATGTTCGACCTGAACGACGGCAAACCCAAACGTAAGACTCCTACGGTGAATGTGACTATCCAGAATACCATTTCTGCCAAGGCTCTCGACACCTGGAACCATGCCTTCGGTTCAACCATCGGTGGTGAGAATACTACCTTCATGCGCAACCTGTGGGCTGACAATACCGGCCGTAACCCCAGTGTGGGATGGGCTGGTGTGTTCAACTTCGTGAACAACGTCGTTTACAACTGGGTACACCGTACAGCTGACGGCGGTGAGTTCAAATCGATGTTCAACTTCATCAACAACTACTATAAGCCAGGTCCACTGACTCCGAAAGACGAGCCGGTAGGTCATCGCATCATCAAGGCCGAGAGCCGTTCTGAAGGACTGTTCCCCTTCAAAATGTTCGGTCGTGTATATGCTGAAGGCAATATCATGGAAGGTTATCCCGCCATCACCAAGGACAACTGGAACGGCGGTGTACAGACTGCCGACAAAGACGGTGAGATGGATGAAACGGAACGGGCACTGATGCATGCGAAAGAGCCGTTTGCCATGGCACCTATCTCGATCATGGGTGCACAGGAAGCCTTCGACTGGGTTTTGGCTCATGCCGGTGCTACCCTGCCCTGCCGTGACATCGTTGACCAGCGTATCTGCGAAGAGGTAAAAACCGGTGTAGCCTACTATGTGAAGGATTATGAGAAGAAAGTGAAGGACAATCCTTACGGCAACATGTGGGGACTCCACGACAAGTCGAAGAACGAGCAGGGTTTCTTCAAATATCGCCGTTTGCCACAGGACTCCTATAAGAAGGGTATCATCACCGATCCACGTCAGATGGGCGGTTATCCAGAGTATAACAAGAACTGGAAACCTTGGAAAGACAGCGACGGTGACGGTATGCCAGATGCTTGGGAGAAAGCCAACGGTCTGAACCCCAACGATGCCAGCGATGCCGTCAAGGACTGCAACGGTGACGGTTATACCAACATCGAGAAATATATCAATGCCATTCCTACTAATAAGAAGGTGGACTGGACAGATTTGAAGAATAACCATGACACATTGATCAAACCACTATGAATACAAAAGAATTAACCTTGCTTGCGGAGAAGAACCGCAAGCGACTGGTAGAGGTGGTTTATCGCGCTAAGGCAGGACATATCGGAGGTGATTTGTCCTGCCTCAATGCGATGACAGCACTCTACTTTCACGTGATGCAGGGCATCGACCCGAAAGCGCCAAAAGCTCCTGGGCGCGACCGTTTCGTACTGAGTAAGGGACATTGTGTAGAAGCGCTCTACGTGACATTGGAGGCCAAAGGCTTCCTGGCTCCAGAAGTACTTGACACACTGGGACAGTTTGGATCCATCCTCAGCGGACACCCCACCATCGAGGTGCCTGGCATCGAGGTGAACAGCGGTGCTCTGGGGCACGGTCTCAGCATCGGTATCGGTATGGCGATTGCAGAGAAAATGAACCGTAACGCCTATCTCAACGATACCCCTACCACCCCTACTCCTGCCTACCGCACCTATGTTTTGATGGGTGACGGCGAACAGGGCGAAGGCAGCATTTATGAAGCTGCCATGGCCGGCAATCGCTATCACTTGGACAACCTCGTGGCCATTATCGACCGTAACCACTTGCAAATCAGTGGTGACACAGAAGACGTGATGCCCATCGACTCTATCCGTGAGCGCTGGAGTGCCTTTGGATGGGATGTCATCGACATGAACGGTGATGACATGGAGGATATCGTCAAGACCTTCGACGCCATTAACTACCAGAACCAGAAGCCTCATCTGATTATATCGCATACCACCAAGGGTAAGGGTGTGAGCTTCATGGAGGGTATTGCCAAATGGCATCACGGTGTTCTGAATGCCGAGCAATGTGAGGCTGCCGTCAAGGAAATCGAGGAAAGAATTGAAAAATTGAAAAATTGAAGGATTGAAGTTTTATGATTGCTTGTAGAAAACAGTTTACTGACACGTTGCTGGAACTGGCACGTGAAGACAAAGATATTATCGCTGTAACGACCGATGCCCGTGGCTCGGTAACACTGGGTGACTATGCTGCTGCACTGCCTGAGCAGTTTGTGGAGTGTGGCATCGCTGAACAGGATGCTGTTGGGATTTCGGCAGGTCTTGCCCATTCTGGCAAGAAGGTATTCTGCTGCGGTCCTGCCTGCTTCTATGTAGCCCGTTCACTGGAACAGGTAAAGGTGGATCTCGCCTATAGCGAAAATCCTGTCACCATCCTGGGTGTAAGCGGTGGTGTGGCCTACGGCGCATTGGGTGCTACCCACCACTCGTTGCACGACATTGCAGTGCTGCGCACATTCCCAGGGATGACGGTCTGCCTGCCTTCCGACTGGCGTGTAACCAAAAAATTGGTTAAATTCCTCGTCGATTACGACAAGCCTTGTTATGTACGCGTAGGCCGCGCTGCCGTTCCCGATGTGTATGAGAACGACGACTTCCACTTCGAGGTGGGTAAGGCCATCACCGTGCTCGACGGTAGCGATGTGACAATCGTGGCCACTGGTGAGACGGTGTACCATGCTTGGCAGGCTGGCTTACAACTGAAAGAAAAAGGTATCAGTGCCAGAGTATTGGATATGTCATGGATCAAGCCCTTCGACACGGAGGCTATCCTGAAGGCTGCCAAGGAAACGGGACGTTTCGTCACCGTCGAAGAACACAGTCAATTTGGCGGACTCGGTGCGATGGTTTGCGAGACGATTGCAGAAAATCCTGTTCCTGTCCGCATCCTCGGTATTCCCGATGAGAATGTCGTTCATGGCACGAATGCTGAAATTTTCCACCATTACGGACTGGATGCAGAGGGTATTGTCAAAGCGGTGATGAAGTTTTAGAGGTGAGAGGTAAGAGGTAAGAGGTGAGAAGTAAGAGACAAGATGAAAGATAGAAGCTGGAAGATGGTTGTCCTTGACGACGACCCAACAGGGATACAGACAGTACATGGCTGTCTGCTTATCACGCAATGGGATGAACAGAGTGTGCGACAGGGCTTCGACGACACGGTTCCCTTTTTCTATATCTTGACCAATACCCGTGCGATGACACGGGAGGATGCCGCTGACGTCACCAAGGAAGCAATGGAGATGGTGATACGGGTCAACGAGGACTATGGCTACCAGCTCATCATTGTCAGTCGTAGCGACAGTTGTTTACGTGGCCACTTCCCCTTGGAAACGGATGTCATCCGTGAATGTCTGGTGCGTCATGGTTATGTCGTGGCAAAAAAGACGCCTTTCTGTCCTGCTTTTATTGAGGCAGGACGTGTTACCATTGATGGGGTGCACTATATGAAAGACGGTGAACGGCTGATTCCGGTCAGCGAAACGGAGTTTGCACGCGATAATGTGTTTGCTTATCACACCAGTGTGCTGCGCGACTATATCCAAGAGAAAGGTGCAGACCCCGATGACTATGACATTGTGAATGCCCAAAGTTATGAGGAACTGTATGCCTACACCCAAACTCTCAACTCTCAACTCTCAACTCTCAACTCTCAACTCTCATCCATCGTCATCCGCTCCTCATCGTCCCTGCCCAAGGCTATTGCGGGTATCCCCGACATTCCCCTACTCGACCGCAGCATTCTCTCAACTCCCAACTCTCAACTCTCAACTCCCAACTCCCAGCTCTCACCTCTATTCATCGTCGGTTCGCATGTCAAAAAGACAACCCGACAGATGGAGAGTCTGTTGAGCGCAGAGGGGACATGCGGTGTAGAACTCGATGTGCAGCGCATCCTCGATGATGCGGAGGTTCTGATGCAGGAGACCCAGCAGGTGATTGGGCAGATTGTGGACGAACACCTGACTCCGGTGGTGTATACCTCACGACAGGAAATCAGACTGGATGATGCAGACCAGCGCCAACGATTGGGTCAACAGGTCAGCGACTTCTTGGTGGACATCGTACGTCAGTTGACTTTCACCCCTTCCTACCTTGTAGCCAAAGGTGGTATCACCTCACACGACATTCTAACCCACGGACTGAACATCCGTTCTGCTCGTGTATTAGGACAAATCGTGAATAGCGTACCCTGTATTATGACCAAGGACTTCCCCTACATCATCTTCCCCGGTAATGTAGGAAATGAAGAGTCTTTAAAAGAGGTATATTTGAAATTAAAAGCTTAGGCTGGTTGCCTAAGCTTTTTTGTTTATTCCTTGACAATCGGTTTCTCTGGATTGATAAAAGCAAAGAGCACGGCACTGATAACCAACATCACAGCTATCATATAGAGTGGCAAATTATAGTTGCCCGACTGCTGTACCAGCTCTCCGAAAAGGATGCCACAACAGAAACCTCCGATATTCCCTGCAGTATTCATGGCCCCGCTGACCGTACCTGCATGATGTTTTCCAAGATCAATACATAAAGCCCATGCTGAAGGTAACATGAGGTCGAAGATGCCAAAGCACAGCGACAGGAACACGAAGACAGCCATCTTTCCAGGAATGAAAGCAGCAAGGAACATACAAACGGCCGAAACAGCCAGCGATGTAGAGCCTAACGCTTTGCGCCCTATCTTCACACCATAGCGCTTGGTCAGACGGTCGGTCAAGTGACCACCCGCAATATTGCCTATCATACTCATGATGAAAGGAACGGCAACAGCATATGTCAGTTCTGTCTTATCAAACCCGCGCCCTAACTCCATGAAAGTAGGAAACCACGAAAAGAAGAACCACGAACCGAAAGCATAGAAGAAATACATGCCGCAGATCAACCAGAACTGTTTGTTGGAGGTAAGAAGTAAGAGGTTAGAGGTAAGAGAAGTTCGTTCTGACTTCTCACCACTCACCTCTAACTTCTCACCATTCACCTCTCTATAATACATCCACCATACCACCGCCCAAACGACACCTAAGGCTCCTAGCAGATAAAAGGCAGCACGCCACCCTACCGTCATCATCACTGGGATAACGACAAACGGGGTCAAAGCACCTCCCATTCGACTGGCAGCCCACACATATCCTTGAGCTTTACCTATCTCATCCTTCTCGAACCAACGACTGATAACACCAGTGGAACAGGGAGAAGAACCAGCTTCACCGACCCCAAACATAAAACGGATGACCAATAGCGACATCAAGCCACCAGCCAAACCCGTAAAGGCAGTGAAGGCCGACCACCAAAGTACGATGCCAGTAAGTATCTTGCGATGCCCAAAACGGTCGCCTAAGGCTCCCATAGGGATCTGCATCAACCCATACGACAGGATGAAAGCACTCTGTACCCATCCCCATTGTGACGGAGACAGGTTCAGGTCTTGCATGATACTCGACCCCGCCACACTGATATTGATGCGGTCAAGGAATGTGACCATGCCCAGAATGACGAGCATGGTCAGGATACCGTTCTTTCTGCTCATAGACCTAAGAACTTACGTAGCCCCTTCACTCCAAGTACAGGACTGGAAAGGACGGGCTTACCGGTCAGTTCACTGAGACGTTGCTCCATGCGTGCCATCGAACCTTGAGCCAACACAAACATGTCGACTTGAGAGGCAATGCGCTGTGCAGCCTCAGCTATCAGGCGATCGTGGGTCTCACCATCACCACTCTGTCCTGCAGCAAAAGCACCATCAGCCAATCCCTCTACCAACGTCACCTCACGACCAGCCTTTGCTGCTTCATGACGAAGGAGACGACAAGTAGGGTCAAGCGTTGTGGGAAGGGTGGAAATGACACCAATACGGTCATAGTTAGCAACTGCCTCAGCAGCCATCGGCTGATCGATGCGGAACACTGGGATACGGGCATACTGGTTGCCATAGTCTGCAATGTCGCCCACACTGGAACAGGTGTTGAATACCACATCAGCTCCTGCATCAGCAGCCCCGTTATAATAGGACAGCAAACGGCGGCGAACAGCCGGGGTCACTTGGTTATTGGCAATGACCTCCTGAATCAGCGAGTCGTCAGCTATATGATTTAGTTTCACTTCGGGGAGATACTCCCTGAAAATTTTCGTCAATGGCTCCACCAGAGCCATGGCAGTGTGTACACAAAATACTCTTTTCATAACGTTATCTTGGTTATTAATTGGTTGACAGCTTGTCGCCAGCCTGCATACAATTGAGAAGTGAGGGGTGAGAGGTGAGAGTTGGGGTGATAGACCTGCGTCACCTTACGCAGTCCTATTACTTCGTCAAAGGATGACCATAGACCTCTGGCAAAGCCATTCATGATGACTGCGCCAAGGGCAGAGGCATCATCCACCTCGGTACATACCACTGGAGTTTCGAGCAAATCGGCCTGGAACTGCATGAGAAACTTGTTCTTTGTAGGACCTCCATCGGCACAAATCTCCTTCAGACGACCACCCGTAGCACGCTCCATCACCAGAATCAAATCCTTGATCTGATAGGCAATACTCTCCAAGGCAGCACGCAGGAAATGGGCTTTGGTGGAAGCAAAGGTGAGTCCGAAGACGGCACCCTTCACATCACTATGCCACCAGGGGGCTCCCAATCCTGAGAAGGCAGGAACGATATACACCCCGCCATTATCCTCGACACTTGTTGCAAGGGCTTCCATCTCTGATGGATGACCTACGAGCTGCAACTGGTCGGCAATCCATTTCAGCGTTGCTCCTGTACTGTAGATATTGCCCTCAAACCCGTAATATATCTTGCCAAAGGCTGAGAAACCGACACTGGTCACCAGTCCTTCTGGAGCCATCTTAGGCTCCTCCCCGATATTCACCATCACACTGGAGCCCGTCCCGTAAGTCACCTTACCAGAGCCCTCGGTGAAACACATCTGTCCGACAAGGGCACCATGACTGTCACCCAAAACACCTGCAATGGTGATAGGTTCAGGGAAGATGCCCTCTACTGTCGTCTCGCCATAAACGGCATCACAGGGCAGGATATCGGCCATCATGCTGCGTGGAATATCGAAAAGACGCAACAGGTCGTCATCCCAATCCATCGTGTGGATATTAAACAGCATGGTACGTGACGCATTGGTATGATCAGTAGCAAAGGTTTTACCGCCTGTGAGTTTCCAGATGAGCCATGTTTCAATGGTACCCATCAACAACTCACCACGTTGCACGGCCTCGCGGGCTCCCTCCGTATGGTCCAACAACCACTTCACTCCAGAAGCAGAGAAGTTTGGGTCAATGAGCAGTCCACTCTTCTCTGCCACCTGACGGGTATATCCCAGTTCTCGTAGTTCCTGACACAACTTAGCTCCACGGGTATCCTGCCATACGACAGCATGAGCAATAGGTTTTCCCGTCAGTTTATTCCATACGACAGCTGTTTCACGCTGGTTCGTGATGGCGAGAGAAAAAGACCCTCCATCCCCCCTGTCTAGGGGGGCTACTAACTGCCGGATAGCCTCTACCATATTCTGATAGATCTCCTCTGCATCATGTTCAACCCATCCGGTCTGGGGATAGTATTGACGGTGGTCAACATTGGTACGACCCAACATGTGACACTGTTCGTCGAACAGCAATGCCTTGGTGGACGAAGTGCTCTGGTCTATTGCAATGATGTATTGTTTCATTGTTTCATTTTTTCTTTTAATATGATTAGTTTACCTCTTACCTCTTACCTCTCACCTCTTACCTCTTACCTCTTCCCTCTTTTTATATGTTGCATAGCTCTGGCCTCATCAGGTGTGGCAGGTTCGCATCCCATCATGCGGATGAGTGCTACCAGTCGCTCTACTAACTCGGCATTGGTATGTGCCCGCTTGCCCTCTGCATAATAAAAGCTGTCTTCGAAACCGACACGGACGGCGGAGGCGCCCATGCCGATGGCACAAGCCAACATAGAGAAGTCGCGCATCGAGTCGTGGGTAATACCCCAACTGGTTCCCGGTTCCATCAGAGAACAGAGCATAGCCAGGTTACGGCCAGTGGCTGACAGGTTAGAAGAATTGCCCGGTCCTACACAGAAATTATAGTGCATGGGACGATGCAACACACCTTCGTCCGCCAGACGGGTGGCACACTCCACATGGCTCAAGTCGAAGAGCTCCATTTCAGGCACGGTGTTGGTCTCGTCCAGACGCTTTGCCCAATAGCGCAGGTCGGGCATCGTATTGACATATACCGTCTCTCCGAAATTGACACTTCCCATGTTCAGCGAAGCTACTTCCACCTCTGGTACATCCAGAGAGACACAACGTTCCGCAAGGGTCAGCGTGGAGAGACCACCTGTAGAACCCTGCACGATCATGTCTGTCTCTTGACGGATCAGTCCGATAGTCTGACGGAACACATCCAGTTCAAAAGTAGGATTACCTTGCAGGTCGCGGGTATGCAGATGTACCTCACAGGCTCCTGCCTTATAACAATTGATAGTATCTTCGGCTATCTCCTCAGGAGTCAGCGGGTTTTTGACGTCGGCAGGAATTTCCTTACCCACATGGCAGACAGGTGCCACGGTGACAATAATCTTTCTCATCATTGATATTTTGTTTTAGTATTTCAGTAGGCAAAGATACAAAGAAAAGAATAATTTTTCAAGGTTTTTGATTACATTAACAATCAAAAACACATTGTTACCATTATTTTTTGTAACTTTGTCGGAAATTCTAATCTATAACAAACTTCTATTAAACAAATGAAAAACGGAAAGACTTGTTTTGGCGTGATTATTGGTACGCGCGCCTATTTTAATTCTGAACTAGCAAAGGATGTACGTAAACAACTGCTAAAGACGCTGGAGGAGGGAGGCTACGAGTATATCATCCTGCCAGAAGATGCCACGCCAACAGGCAGCAGCAGTATTGAAACCCGCGAGGACGGACTGAAGGTTTCGAAACAGTTCCGTGCCCATCGTGACGAGATTGACGGTATCATCGTATCGCTTCCAAACTTCGGATTCGAGATTGGCATCATCAATGCCATCAGCGATGCTGACTTGAACGTTCCCGTCATGGTGCAGGCTTGCGACGACGAGAACGACAAGGTGGATTTGGACAGCCGCCGTGATGCTTTCTGCGGAAAGATCTCCGTCTGCAACAACCTCTATCAATATGGTATTCCTTTCACGGACACCACACTGCATACCTATTCTATCTACGACCCGCTGTTGAAGAAAGATATCGACCGCTTTGCAGCTATCTGCCGCGTCGTAAACGGCTTGCGCCATTGCCGCATCGGACAGATTGGCACACGCCCGCTGGGCTTCAACACTTGTCGTGCCTCAGAAAAACTGTTACAACGCACAGGTATCACCGTTGTACCTGCTGACTTGAGTGAGATTCTCTTTGCTGCCCAGAAGATCAGTGACGATGATCCGAAACTCATTGAGATGTGTAACCGCACCTGTGACTATGCCAAGGTTCCAGACAACTACAAAGACAAAGTGGCACTGCAGGCTAAGTTCAGTGTGGCTGTAGAGGAATGGATTGAGAAGAATGACGTGCAGGCTGTGGCCATCCAGTGTTGGGACTCTCTGGAAATCAACTATGGCTGCGCTCCTTGTGTAACCATGTCTATGCTGGGCGACAAGCTGATTCCTGCTGCCTGTGAGACCGACCTGGCCGGTGCTGTCTCGATGTATGCACTGACACTGGCCAGTGGCAAGGCTTCTGCCCTCCTCGACTGGAATAACAATTTTGCCGAGGATCGCAACAAGTGTGTTTGTACCCACTGTGGCAACTACCCGAAATCGTTCGTACAGAACGATCTGAAGTTAGGTCCGTTGGGCGTACTGGGACGCACGTTGGGTAAGGTGAAGACCTTCGGGGCTGTCTATGCCAAAGTGACTGGCGGTCCGTTCACCTTCTTCCGTATTTCTACCGACGACCCCAAGGGCTGTATCAAGGCATACCTCGGCAAAGGCGAGATCACCGATGATCCATACGGAATGGACGGATGTATTGCCGTGACGAAGGTTGACAACCTGCAGAAACTGATGAAGTACATCTGCAAGAACGGTTTCGAGCACCATGTAGCGATGTGCCGCACCGATGTTGTGGATATTCTGAACGAAGCTATAGAAACTTATCTTGGATGGAATCTTTATGTGCATGAATAAAAAATATCATGGCGTGGTCGTACCGATGGTCACGCCGGTAACAGAAAACGGTACGCTCGACACACAGGCTGTGGAGCGTATCATTGCATTTTTTGCCGAAGCAGGAGTATCTCCCTTGCTGATGGGAACAACCGGTGAGGGTAACAGTGTCAGTCAGCAGGACGGCAAATTGTTCGTGGAGACAGCTGTCAAGGCTGCCCAAGGACGTATCACCATCTATGCCGGACTGACAGGCAACTGCTTTGCTGAACAACTGGTACAGGCAGAGGCATATACGCAGGCGGGAGCTGACGTCATCGTGGCTACCCTGCCCACCTATTATGCGCTGACAGAAGAGCAGATGGAGAACTACTACCGCACACTGGCTGACAATATCAAGGGTCCGCTGATGCTCTATAATATCCTGGCCACTACCCACATGAGTATTCCTGTGGATGTCATCCGCCGATTGGCTGACCATCCGAACATCGTGGGACTGAAGGATTCAGAACGTGACTTGGAGCGCATGGCACAGTGCATCGAGATAGCCAAAGGGCGTGAAGACTTCTGCTATTTCTGTGGATGGGCTGCACAGTCGGCTCACTCACTTGAACTGGGTGGCGACGGGATTGTACCCTCCACTGGAAACTTTGTGCCCGAGATGTTCCAACAGCTCTATGAGGCTGCCGTGCAAGGGGATATGACTACAGCCAATCGCCTGCAGGACGAGACCAACGAGATTGCTAAGATCTATCAGAAGGACCGCACCCTCGGACAGAGTCTTACTGCCTTGAAAGTAATGATGCAGACCAAAGGACTCTGTGAGCCCTGGATGCTTATGCCTCTCACCCGACTTTCTGCTGCTGAAGAACAAAAGATTGCCGCCAAGGCTGAATCCCTTTCGAAATAACGTAACTTCGAAATGCATATAATAGATTACATCATTGTTTTGCTGTCCATCCTGGCAGCCATTGGTACGGGAGTTTATTTTGCTCACAAGCAGAAAGACACGTCACAATATTTTGCCGGAGGCGGAAAGATTCCTGCCTGGGCAGTGGGCATCTCTATTTTTGCCACACTGATATCCAGTGTCACCTTCCTCGCCTACCCAGGTGCGGCATATGCAGACAACTGGATTCTGCTGGTACAAGGACTGATGGTGCCCATCGTACTGGTGGCGTTGATCGGCATCATCGTACCCCTGTTCCGTAAGGTGATACGATTGTCAACTTACGAGTATTTCGAACGCCGTTTCGGACTGTTTGCCCGACTATATTCCTCACTGGCCTTCACCTTGGGACATTTCTCGAAGGCAGGCACCGTGTTCTTCCTCGTATCGATGGCACTGGCTACCTTCTTGAACATTGACATCTATGCCATCGTACTGATACTGGGTATCACGATTATTATCCTGACCTTGTTCGGTGGTATGGAGGCTATCGTATGGATGGATGTGGCACAGGGATTCCTGCTGATTGGAGGAGGCATCATCTGTATTCTGATTCTGATGTTTGGCATCGAGGGCGGACCGGCTGAAACTTTCCGCATTGCCTCGGAATATCATAAGATTTCGTTTGGACCTTACGACTGGGATCTCACCAAGTTGACTTTCATCGTAATGGTTTTGAACGGTATCTTCTATGCGCTGCAAAAATATGGTACCGACCAAACCATCGTGCAGCGCTATCTGGCTGCCAAGAACGATAAGGAAGCTAAGAAGGCTGCCTATATCGGTGTCATGATGTCTGTACCCATCTGGGCACTCTTTATGTTTATCGGTACTGCACTCTTTGCCTATTATCATGCAGAGGGAGCTCCACTGCTTCCTGAGGGCATCAAAGCCGATGAGGTATTCCCTTACTTCATCGCTCACGAACTGCCTGTCGGCATTCGCGGACTTATCATTGCAGCACTGGCTGCAGCAGCTATCTCAAGCCTGGACTCAGACCTCAACTGTCTGTCGGCTATTGCTGTACAGGACTACTACCAGCGTTTCAAAAAGAATGCCACTGACCAACAACAGTTGCGTTTTGGCAAGTGGATGGTGGTGGCTGCAGGTATCGGTGCCATCGGGGTGGCTGCTCTTTATATCTCCTGGGGAGGGGAAGGCGTGCTGGGAGCCTTGTTCTCACTGTATGCCATTTTCTCGGCCGGAATTGTGGGTATCTTCGTCCTCGGACTGTTCAGCAGGCGTGCCAACAAACAGGGACTGTATATTGGTATTGCTGTAGCTGTCATCTTTACAGCATACGCCGTTCTGACTTCCACGAAGGTGGATATTCATGGAACAGGAGTCAAAGAAACATTGCTCGACTTGGGTGAGTGGAACTTCACACACCATAAGTATATGCTGGGTGTCTATTCCCATCTCATCGTCCTCGTAGTAGGCTATCTGGCCAGTTTCCTGTTTAAGACACCGTTGGCAGATAAAGAACTGACTATTTACGGATATTTAGAAGAAAAGAATAAAAAACAATGAAAGCTATCACACTCTTGCAGCCTCAGAAAATTGTGTTCGGTACTGGCTGCATACAAACATTAGTAGAGGATTATCAAAAACTTGGGTTCAAACGACTGTTCGTGCTGACAGCACCCCCTATCCTGCCACTCCTTGAAGAACCTTTAGCGGAACTGAAGGGCGCAGGAATCAGCATAGAGGTATTCGACCAGATTATGGCAGAGCCCACTGTCAATGACTTCGAGAAGATATTGGAAATAGCACGCCGGTTTCAGGCCGACAGTGTGGTTGGTATCGGTGGTGGCTCAGTACTCGATGTGGCTAAACTGGTGGCTGCCTTTGTCCATTCCAGTCAACTGGCTACCGACTGTTTCGGGACTGGTTTCATCAAGGCTAAAGGACTTTGGATGGCCTGTCTGCCCACGACGGCAGGAACTGGTTCGGAGGTGTCGCCTAATGCCATCCTGCTCGATGAGCGCGACCACCTGAAGAAAGGTATCGTGTCGCCTTATCTGCTCGCTGACGCGGCTTATGTAGACCCCAAACTGACATGGACGGTGCCTGCCAAGGTAACGGCTGATACTGGTATGGATGCACTGACCCACTGTATTGAGGCCTATACCAATAAGTTTGCGCATCCTGCTGTTGACATCTATGCACTTCAGGGCATCCGCTTGATTTCTGCCAATTTGGAGCGTGCTGTCAAAGACGGAAAGGATGTAGAGGCGCGCGAGGCTCTGGCACTGGGTTCACTGTATGGCGGACTGTGTCTGGGACCGGTGAATACGGCTGCTGTCCATGCTCTCTCCTACCCGCTTGGTGGTGAGTTCCATATTCCTCATGGACTGTCAAATGCTATTCTCCTGCCTTCTGTGATGAAGTTTAATGCAGAAGCCTGTCCACAGCGCTATGCTGATGTGGCTATTGCCTGTGGCGTAACAGCAGGATCGTCTGCAGAAGAGACAGCTCAGCGAGGTGTGGACTTTATCTACCAACTGGCTGAAGCTGTAGGCATTCCCAAAAAGCTGACTGATCTGGGTGTTCCCCAGACTGCCGTCGACGGGATGGCAAAAGCTGCCATGGAGGTGCAACGCCTGCTGAAGAACAATCCAAGAGTAGTAACGGAACAAGATGCCCGCGAAATTTATAATTCGCTTTATTAATTTCGAATAACGAAATATCGAAAAAGAAATGAAACCAATATTAGCTATCACCATGGGCGACCCCGCAGGCATCGGTCCTGAAATTACGGTGCGTGCCCTCAATAGAAAAGAAACTTACGAGAAATGTCAACCCATCGTGACAGGCGATGCTGCCATTATGCGCCAAGCAATTAAGTTGCTTGGCTTCGACCTGCAGGTGAATGCGGTTCAAAGTGTCAAGGATGCAAAGTTTGAATATGGCACCATCGATGTTTACGACCTGCAATGTGTAGACCTCAGCACTTTTGAGTTTGGAAAGGTACAACCACAGTGTGGTAATGCTGCCTTCCAATATATCAAGAAAGCCATCGAACTGGCTATGGCTGATGAGGTAGACGGTACTGTGACGGCTCCTCTGAATAAAGAGGCGCTTAACTTGGCTGGCCACCATTACGACGGACACACGGAGATATATGCCACTTTCACAAACACAAAGAAGTATGCCATGATGCTGGCTGATGAAAATATCCGCGTCATCCACGTTTCGACACACGTACCTTTAAGAAAGGCTTGCGACCTGGTGAAGAAAGCACGCGTCATAGAGTGTGTGGAACTGATTGATGATGCCTGTCGCCAGTTTGGCATCGAGAAGCCCCATATCGGTGTGGCTGGGCTCAATCCTCACAGCAGCGAAAACGGTATGTTTGGTTGGGAAGAGGCGCAAGAAATCATCCCTGCCATTGAAGAACTGAAACAGCGTGGCTTTGATGTGGATGGTCCTGTACCCCCAGATTCTGTTTTTGCCAAGGCAAAGTGCGGACAGTTCGACGGTGTCGTAGCAATGTATCATGACCAGGGACACATCCCCCTGAAGGTATGTGCCTTCAATTGGAATAAGGAAACAGGCAAGATGGAGTCAGCCAGTGGTGTGAACATCACACTCGGATTGCCCATTATCCGTGTCAGTGTTGACCACGGCACAGCCTTCGATGTAGCTGGTAAAGGTATTGCCAATGACAGCGCCATGACACTCTCTATCGACTATGCTACACGCATGGCGAAATACAGAAGAGGTGAGAGGTAAGAGGTGAGAAATGATTGTCATTGCTGATGATATTACGGGAGCAGCAGAGATTGCGGGGATTGCTTTTGAAGCTGGGCAACAGGTACGATTGCGATGTGGTAGTCCTGTAGGCTGCGACGAGGTCGCAACACAGGGGACTACCGTCATTGCTACCGACACGCGCTCCATGACGGAGGAAGAGGCAATAGCTGAGACCCGTCGCATCATTCTCCCCCTCCACTTGGAGGGGGCTGAGGGGAGGCTCCTCTTTAAAAAGACCGACTCTGCCCTGCGTGGACACGTAGTGACAGAGCTATTGGCCTTGATGCAGGCTACGGGCTACCAACGCGCTGTCTTTATGCCCGCCAATCCATCTAAAGGCAGAATTATACGAACAGGAACATACTATATTAATGGGGTTCCCCTCCACAAGACAGACTTTTCCTTCGACCCGGAGTTTCCTGCCAGAAGCGCCAGTATAAAAGAGCGATTCCCTGAGGCTGAAGAAAAGGGAATCGTGATGCCTGATGCCACTAACGAGGCAGACATCCTACGCATCGTCAGCGAATATGATGACGGGCATACGCTCTTCGCGGGTGCTGCTGACCTGTTTAAAGCTATTTTAGAGGTGAGAGGTGAGAGGTTAGAGGTTAGAAACTCAACTCTCAATTCTCAACTCTCAACTCTCAACTCTCAATTCTCAACTCTCAACTCCACCCTCATCCTCTGTGGTAGTACCCAGAGCAAGGCATTGGACTTAGGCATCAGCATAGCACCGATGCCACGCGAGATATACGATGGAGGGAACGATCTTTCGCTATGGGATACCAGCGCCTATGACCGGCAACACAACATCATTCTGACCATTCCATATACCCACCGTACTGGGAAGGAAGTTGCCGTTCATTTACGTTCCGTTATGGCACAGACGGCTCGGCGATTGGTCAGTCAACATTGTCCTGATCATCTTATCATCGAAGGTGGTGCAACTGCTTGGGCAACCTTGCAGGCTCTTGGCTGGACGGACTTTGACATCGTGCATCAATATGCACCTGGTGTGGTACAAATGAAAAGCGTCACCACAGGAACCATGGTGACGCTAAAACCAGGAAGTTACCCCTGGGGTTCACTATTCTAACCTCTCATCACTAATCACTCACCCATCAGACTGTTGAGGTAGATTTCCAACGCGGTATAGCCCTCTTCAGAAGCTACCACGTTGCCATCTTTAGGATTGTTGGGATCAAAACCATGTGCCTTTTCCCAATCGTCTGCCATACCGTCATGATCGTTGTCTACAACAGGAGCAGCAGATGTATAGGCAGGCCAGCCCTCTGCATCAGCAGGCGAATCAATAATGCCCTGCTTATTGGCTGTAACACCCTTGTATTTGGGTTGTCCTGACTTGACATCTTCTATCAAGCGTCGCTCCACAGCATCCCGTCTGATCGTTCCTACCTTGGCAAGCACCTGCTGATAAGCTTCCTGAGCTGACTCTGCAGGGGTCAGGTATTGCGCATATTCTGGTTTGGTAAGCGGTGCGTTCTTTCTCATCTGCTCCACACTGAATCCTGTCTTGTTGCCGATGAGTTGCCAGTTATCCACTGTTGGCTGTCCCTCCATCACATTCCCTTCTATATACCAGAGAGAGGGACCTGTCAGCGTCTTTCCCTTACGTGCAGCCGACAGCTCAATGAAATAGTTGTCCGTAGGATGGGCAGGACCGGGCTTATAATAGTTGCCTATGAAGTTACACTCATGCGAGCTTCCCTCTCCTGCCTCGTTCTCACCCCCATAACAGGAGTTCTTACGTCCCCAGTTGAAGTTCACATTATTAATATACTCCATAAACACGTTCTTATCGACACTGGGATTGGTGGCACCATTAAGGCGGGCGCTACGACTGTCATTGCTCACGAGCAGGTTATGGTGGAACGTGGCAGGTGAACCGCCCCACTGGCATCCATAGCCACGAACTCCCTTCTTATGACCGGCATTATGAAGTCCTTCATGAACGATACACCACTGCACCGTCGTGAAGTGGTTGTCGTACATGGTCACATTCTCCTCACCGCTCCATCCAAAACAGCAGTGGTCGATAATGATGTTAGAGGCATTCTCAATACCGATAGCACCGCCTTCAATGAAACACCTCTTCTTATAGGCTACATCCGCTTCCCCCTCGTTACGCGGCAGGTCCAGCGTACCCAGACGGGAACGGAGGTTACGGATAATGACATTGTCAGAGCCACCGAGGTTCAGTTTTCCGCCACACAGGAGGATACCCTCTCCAGGTGCCGTCTGTCCGGCAATCGTCACATTCTTCAGTTTGGCACGGATAGCTCGCTCTGAGGGACGCTGCGGATTGGGACCGATATGGATGATGCCACTGACGCGGAACACGATGGTTGCATCCTCTTTACCTGCCTCTGTCAGTGCCCAGCGCAACGACCCTTCTCCACTATCGTTCAGATTGGTAACCTCGACCACCTTTCCGCCACGACCACCTGAGACGTACTTTCCGAATCCCTGTGCTGTCGGGAAGGCAAGGGGCTTGTGATGAGCAGCAATCACAGCCTCTGGGTCAAACACCTTTGCAGACGGATGAATGGTTCGATAAGCGGCATCGACCTTTGCCCAAGTATTCACTTTCGCATAGTCAGCATCTTTCAGTTGATAGCTCCAGCTGATGCGCTTGGCAACCTTTGCCTTCGACTTGCCATTCATACTCTTATATTCGGCATAATACGACTGGGTGCCGTCATTGCCACCCATCGTCTCCCACCCTGCAGGCTTGATGATATTGTTCAACTGACAGTTCAGAAACATGCTGCCACACTTCTCAGCACCCCAACAGCGACCCAGTGAGACACTCTGGTTGCTGACACCGCTGGCTTTTGTCACCTCACAATGGCTGAAGATAAAACCCAGCCACATCTTCGTTCCATCATCAGCAGTGGTATAGACGGTGATATCCTCAGGAGCGGTGATATAGCCTGGAGCTACGCTATGAAGCGTGCAACGCTCAAACCAACAGGTGCCACCGGCATAGATATAATCGACAGCACCCTCGATGATGCACTCCTTATAGTAGCTGCGGGTATTTTTCTTCGAACGGTGTGTGTCCTGATAACCAGCAATCCGACAGCGATAGTAAGTCTGACGGTCACCGGCCGCAAACAAAGCCAGTGCTTGTCCACCTGCCTTACCAGCCTTATTCTCTACGGTGATGTTCTCCATATAGAAATCGTCGGCAAAGACACCCAGTGTGGCATAGTCGCGCACATCTTTACCACTGCCTATCGTCTTCTTTCCATTAGCAGCAGTAATAACCGTCTTATTCATCCCATCGCCTATTAGCGATATCTGCTTGGTCGACATCTTGCGTGTGGTACCTATCTTCACCATCTCCTCATAGATACCTGCCTTCACCCTGATGACAGTAGCCTCACCATCCTTCGCGGCATCGACAGCAGCCTGTATGGTTGCATAGTCGCCAGTTCCATCTTTAGCAACTGTAATTGTTTTCTGCGCATAAGTGCCCGTAATCATCATACATATCAGCACCAGCATCATTAATAGCCTATTCATTGTTTTTGTATTTTATCAATTAATACTCTTTAAATTTAAACCACAAGACGAAAACAGATATTCTTGACTGCAAAGATACAAAGAATTTTCTCCACACACAAAGTTCATGTGATACAACCTTGTGTCAACAAACTTGCGTTAACAATTAATAACTTTTAATCAATTCTTTAGCTCTAACCAATTAATACCAAATTCACTGAATTTACTAACCAAATTCACTGAATTTACCGACCAAATACACTGAATTTACCGACCAAATACACTGAATTTGGTCCATAAAGTATAGAGCCTTATGAAGAATTGCCTCAACACAACAAGCAGCGTTTCTCAACAGGGATTCCTGATTGCCCAGGAATAAGTAACAAAAAAGCGGAACCGCTTTTAGCAATTCCGCTTTATATTATTAATAAGGTGTAGACTTATTTGTTCACGAACTTACGTCCGTTCTGAATCAGAATACCCTTCTGGCTCTTGTCCACCTTCTGACCTGCGAGGTTGTAGATAGGAGCGTCGGCATCGTTCTTCTCTGCAGCCTTGATGGTGTTGATGCCAGAGCCACTTTCTGGGGTAAACTTGAAACCATAGATACCAAGCTGATTCTTTGGATTAAACATTAAATAGGTTTTAGCCTCTACATTAATAGTTACATATGCTAGAATTTGCTTTCCAGGAATTACTATTTCAGAGTTAGAATGAGAAATCGTATAATCATCATTAACTTTCAGTGTCTGGAAAGGCTCTGTTAATCCTCCATAAGTAACAGTATTATTATTTACATACCCTTCAATCTTAATTTTATCTGCGGGCATCAACTCAATTTTTTCCTTATCAAGAATATAAAGATTTGAGTTCGGTCTATTAATAAACAAACCAACTACGAAAGTACCTTTTTTGGCAAATGTTACTTCCAAATATTCACCTTTTGCTGGTAATTTTCCACAACCCGGAGTCCAGTATGTTTCAACATAACGTGGACCAACTGTACCACCTGTACTATTTGTGTAGAAATACTCAATTGCCTCCATGGAAGGATTTCCTGTTTTGGCATTTACATAATTAGTCCATAAAGGATAATCTCCTTGTTTAATATCAAGAGCTTGATTATTGCCTGCTCCACCTGTGGTTCTCCAAGAATCGGCAGAAGTTCCATCAGAATTGGGAGTAGACACACCAACCAATGTTACATTTGTTGTTGATGCCTTAAAAGTGTAGTCTTTTAATGTTAAAGATGCAGTACCATCTGCCTTTACCTCAGCTTCAGTAGGCTCATAACCTTTCGTTGGATACTGTGTGGGTACTTTCTTCAAACCATCAGAAGTGTTATCAACAATAACCATACCTTGAAGAATTCCTCCCTCAAATGTTAAATCAGAAGCTTTCCATTCCTCCGCTGTCTGTGCATTCACACTCATAGCTACAAGAGCCATGCTAATTAGGGTAAAAATCTTTTTCATAAGCGTTTTAGTTTTGTTTTGTTGTTATATAAAGTTCATTTGTATTTCATTTTCTACTGCCCACCTCGCCTGCGGAGGTGCACTGTTTAATATTCTGACGTTTTATGATGATGCTCATAGAACAAATTATAACCCAACCATATACATCCAATGGCAGCTAATAACCCCCAAAAGGAAAGAAATATTATAAATTCCATAATCTCTAATCTTTAATTGCCATAAAATATAGGAATGTACCTAATAAAATCATAACAAGGACTATAAGTCCTCCAACGAGAAATAAGACCCATTTGTCTACGTCCAAATCCATGATTCCTGCCAAAATAACGCCACCGAAAATCAATTTAGCCATATCTAGGGCAAAATGACTTGCTTCCTTATAAGCACCTCTTCGCTCATTGGCAGTAATATGAATTCTATTCTTTTTCACGCTGCAAATATAATGTTTTTCTCTGAAACCTCCAAACTTTTTGGTGTAAATTGTACGCTCACACAGATAAAATAAGTTATAGGAAAAGTTATTCCCACGTTGGGAACATAATATTCCCACGTTGGGAATGTAGGATTCCCACCATGGGAATAATCTACTCAAGACATCGAAAAATCAGAGAAGATGCAGTAAAATATATCAGAAAAAAGCTCTAATGACAAAAAACATCACCAACATCACCACTAATATCACCATCTCAATCGCCCTTGCCATCAGCGTTTGCCGCAATTTGGTGATGTTGTGATATTAAAAATAAAAATTACATGGTACATATCCACCTCTTTACTGGTACCACAGCCAATATCACTTTAACCGCAGTTTCTACTCCTAATTCCGATACAGAAGTAAAGGATGTTTGGAAATGGGGTGTTAATATAAGTCTACACCTTAATTAATAATAAAAAGCGGAGCTCGAAAGGCTCCGCTTTTTATGGTATTAGCAAGGACGTTTCTTCGGAAGTTTGAAGACATCCTGCACTTCCTTCATCTGAGCCTCCGTCATGCCGTCAGGCTCTGAGCCCATAGAACGGGCACACATATAAATATTAGCAGCCTTGCAGAGCACATCTGTCTGGTCGAAGGCATCCATGATGTCCTGACCGACAGCTACGGTGCCATGCTTCTCCCACATCACGACATCATGCGTCTTAATCTGCTCTAAAGTAGCCTCAGCCAAGGCTACAGAAGAAGGCAGTGCGTAGGGCACGATACCAATGCCGAGAGGAGCAAAAGCCAAAGTCTCTGGTATCATCGACCACAGCACGCGTGTCATCTCGTCACCTTTCAAGAAACGCTGGATATGACTCATTGCCACTAGCTCTATGGGGTGCGTATGCAGGGTAGCTTTATAGCATGAACCCGTCTCCAACAGATAGTTCTGTAGGGCGAGGTGCGTAGGCAACTCTGAGGTTGGAACCACATTGACATCAGCAATCACTTCATAAGATGCACAATCGTCGCAAATGCGGATGATACTTCCGTTCTGCATGGGTTCACGGGCTAAATCACGCATGCGCTTGCCAGTGCCTTTACAATAGAAATACTTGCCTTTCAACTGGGGCAGTGTCAGTCCGATTTGCTTCACTTCCGAAATAGCTTTCATCGCTTTGCATTCGTCGTCCATAAACTCAGTAACGTTGACTGTGATGTTGCCACCGTTACGTTCTGCCCATCCTTTTTGCCAGAGATATCCCGTTACCTCCGCAATCTGATCAATCACCGCTTTCAATTCGGGACGGCCTTCTAATATACTTTTCATTGTGTTTATTCTTTAGAGGTAGAGACCTCTTACCTCTTAATATTCCTCTCCATAACGCTCCTTGGTGATATCCTCCAGCGAGCGACCACGCGTGTTGGGGGCTCCGATAACTCCTACGACCAACGAGATGACAAGCAGGGCTATCATGCAATAAGCAGCAATGGTAAAGCCCTCGCCATTCTCACCATAGATATAGGTAAAGACAAGTCCCCACAATGCCGAAAGGCCACGCACGATGAAGAACATCAAGCCCTGAGCACCAGCACGAAACTTGGCAGGGAACAGTTCAGACCCCCAAAGGGCATAAAAAATCTGAGGCGAAGCACCACCCTGCACACCCCACAGAATAGCAAAAGCCCACAGGCCTGCAGGACCATTGACACCAATGGTGACAATGACCAACCAGGCACTGAGTGCTGCCACGAGTCCGAAGACGTAGATGGCTTTATGAGATGTATGATCTATGAGCTTCGATGTAATAAAAGTTACTCCTACGATGATGGCCCACTGTATGAAATTCATCCAGTTGGCTTGCTCGTTAGACACGCCACCTGCCGTCTCATAGATATGAGGCTGGAAAAATCCCATAACGGATGCTACAAGATTCCATGTCAGATAGATGGTTGCCAGGAAGCAAACGGTCTTCACGGCGATATTGTTAGAGAAGAGCACCTTGATATTATCCACTAAACCAGGTTTCTTCTCACCACTCTCCTGCCCTTTCGTAAACTCTGCACTCTCCTGAAGTTGGCGTTGCAGATTCCATGCTATGAAAGCTACAATGAACAAAGACAGGAATACCAAACGCGAACTGAAAACATTGACAGCAGCTTCCTCCATGCCTGCACCTCCTACAGCATGGGCAATACTCTCGACCCATCCAAAGAGATAGCCACCAGGGGCAAAAAACATTCCCAACAACAGGATGACCATCGGACCGATGCCCCATGACATCTGTGAGATACAGATGTTGCGGCCGCGGTTGTTATTCTCCGACGACTCCGAAATATAAGTCCATGAGGCAGGTACACCTACACCCACAGAGATACCCGTCACCAGGAATCCACATAACAACATGGGGAAATTGGTGCTCAACATAATGAGCAATACACCCGTCATATATACCAAGAGATTGTAGGTGAAGATAAACTTACGCCCGTATTTGTCGGCTAAGAAGCCACCAATGATAGCACCTACGGCAGCACCCAGACAGTTGGCACTGATGAAATTGAGCCAACCCAGATGCACTTCCGACAGCCCTAAGTAATTCTGCCACAGCGTCAGACCTGATGCACCAGCAACGATGGCACCGGCATCCAGATAATTCGTGAGAGACACGGCTATCGTGCTCTTCAAAGAACTTGAATTTGCCATAATTGTCAACTGTCAATTACCTACAAACGACATCACACTCGATATTGAATATCTTAGCCACTTTCAGGATGGTATCAATATGGTGGCCCACTGCAGCAGCCATGTGGTGGGTAGGACCTGCCTCACTCCACTTATTCACAAATTCACGACAAGACAGCGAGAACTTGGTGCGCATATTGGTGTCGCCAAAGGTGAAGATAGGACCTTCCTCATTCATGCCCTCAGCCACCACAAACTTGAAGACGCCATTCTTATCCTGAGTGATGGCCAGATAGGTGACTGGTCCTACAGGGGGATAGAACTGCGTGAGATAACCGCCGCCACTCTTTCCGTGGAACACTGGAACAATCTTCATGGTAGGTTTCTTAGCCTGTGAGATATCAAAATCGCCAGAACCAGAGTGACCGATGATGCAGATGTCTTTAGGGAAGTCGATGCTATACATCTCGGCAAGGGTACCTGTTCCTGAGATGGTCTTCAGGATAGACATCGCCATTGCCACCTTCATGTCACCCTCAACGGCACAGGCTGTGTGCTGCTTGATGAGCATGGAGAAAGCAGGTATCAGCATGGAGTCTAACTTGCCTGCCACTCCCTTGGCAAAACCATCGTAGTGGGAAGCGATAAAACCTAGTTTCTCGTCTTTCACCCACTGCTCGAAAGCGACTACGTATTTAGCCATATCCCACACTTTTTCGATGGTGCCACCACCCTCAATATCAAAGGTATCAAGAATGTCCTGAGCCTTGGCCCGGATAGCAGCCTCATCAGTGATATTATCAGCAATGGCCCACATTTTCTCCCAATCAAACTGTTTGGTATAGAGCCACATACGATGGTAGAGATTGGTCTCGTCAATATACAAGTCCATCATACCTGGATAGGGCCGGCCTATCTGGGCAATATTGGTATCACGGAAACGACGGCGAACCTGTGCGGCACGGCACCAGTCTTCTATCTCAGCCTGTACCTGTGGGTCACCACCTTCCACAACACCAGTAATCACTGCTGAACGCTTACCTGCACGATTCAAATCAGCCACCATCTCGCCTATAGCGCCACATGCGTACAATTCGCCCAACCAGATGGGGATGTCCGTCTTTTCGTAATCCGGAGCCAGTTTCTTCTGCACATTCACGATGACAACAGGTACATCCAGGTCGCGTACTGCAGGCAACATATTATAAGAGGTGCAATAGGTCAACATCTGCAGAATCACCAAATCGACATCTGCAGCACGAAACTTATCACCTGCCTCCATGGACTGCTCCTTGGTGGTCACCATACCACCGTCTATTAACTCCACCGTATCAGGGAGTGTTTTCTTGAAAGCCTCATACTGTGCCTCGAATTCAGGAACGAGCTGAGGAAACTGTGGCAGGTATGCTCCTAAAGCGACGGAAAACACGCCTACCCTTGCCTTGGTTTCAACTAATGGTTTACTCATTTTTCTAGTTAATTTTTTGATTTGTTATTTCGATATATCGACTGAAGGCAGCATCCCATGCCGACTGATCACCAGCAGGATGATAAGCCACCAGGTCGATGCTGTTGGCTATCATGCGGCGCATCTCCCATATATCAGACACTTCACCAACCGATTTTGCCTGCATCATGATATTACCAATGGCCGTACCTTCCTGAGGACCAGCCAACACTTCCACGCCCAACGCATCAGCCGTAAACTGGTTCAGATACTTGTTAAGAGACCCGCCCCCAATAATATGCAACACCTCCACTTTGTCCGTCGATTCCGTCGCCGAACAATAAAACTCCTGCAACCACTGGAACACCTGACGATAGCGCAAGGCCAGAGAATCGAAAATACAACGGCAGATCTCTGCCGGTGTTTCGGGCACTTGCTGCCCTGTCTCACGACAATATTGCTGAATAGCTGCAATCATCGAAGGCGGATTGGCAAACAGCTGGTTGTCTGGATCGATGATAGAACGGAAAGGAGCTACCTGCATGGCTGCTCCCTGCAGTTCCGGATGCGACACCTCACTAACCGCCAGGCTCGTACCTCTTACCTCTAACCTCTCACCTCTTGCTATCCACTCCTTACGACAACGCTCATAAAGCCACATTCCACAGATATTCTTCAGAAAGCGCGTTGTATTTTCTGCACCCCCTTCATTGGTAAAGTTCAATTCGTAGCTGCGTTCATTGATGATGGCTTGCTTTGTCTCAATACCCATCAAGCTCCACGTACCACTAGAGAGATAGGCAAACTTTTCGTTCCTGGCTGGTACGGCAGCTACCGCTGATGCTGTATCGTGACCAGCAACAGCAATCACAGGGACAGGTCCCAATCCCGTTATCTTCTGCACTTCTTCGGTCAGGAAACCAATCTGTGTGCCTGGACGTACCATCCGTCCAAAATGGTCACGGGTGAGTCCTACGCTCTGGATCAACCGTTCGTCCAGATCACCTGTTTGCGGATTCAGCATCTGCGAGGTAGAAGCTATCGTGTACTCACAAACGGCTTCGCCTGTCAGCATCCAACTCAGTGCATCTGGCAAAAACAGAATTTTCTTAGCCAAGCCAAGAGCAGTATTTCCTGCCTGTCGCATAGCATACAACTGGAACAGAGAATTGAAATTCATAAACTGGATTCCAGTAATATCATAAACAGTTTTTCTATCTAACACCTGTTCGAAATACTGCTCCATCAGTCCGAAGGTGTGAGGATCGCGATAAGCCATCGGATTACGAAGAATAGCACCATCCTCAGCGATAAACACGAAATCAACACCCCATGTATCTATACCGATACTTGTAATCTCAATACCTCGACGGGCAACCATTTGCAGTCCTTTAATCATTTCGAAGTAGAGTGCATAGACATCCCAGTAGAAATGACCACCAGTCTCTATCAGATTATTGGGGAAACGAGTCAGTTCTTCCTGTTCCAGTTTCCCACCTTCCAACGACCCTAAGATAGTCCTACCACTGGTTGCACCAAGATCAACAGCGAAAAAATATTTTTTTTGTTCCATATTCATCTCAAAGATAAGATTGTTTCAAACGGATATTTCATCAGCAAACGGAAGAAGTGTCGCTTACCCGACATCACTTCGTCAAGGATGAAGGAGCCCTTGACATACGAGGGTTTTACGACTTGTAAGGATTCTTCGAGTCCAAAGACCTCGTGCATAATCCACATCACGCCACGAGCAAACTGTAGAAGGCCAAAACTGCGAAATATCTTGTCGTATTTCACTTGTGAGGCGCGTTCTTTGTTAGCCAAACGTTTCAAGGAGAAATAACAATCGGTCAGTTCGCGCATGGTGATGCCATCATATAGGAAACGCCAGTAAAGATTAACCAACAGGAGCACCACATTCATCGAAACTGCAGGGCGAACCATCTCGCCATCTTTCACAAATAGCGACTTGCGATTCTTTTCAAACCATTTGCGGAGTATCCTGTTACGGAAAGGATTCTTTCCTAGTCCGATGGTATTATGCAAGCAAACAGGAGTATCGTCCCATGAAGAGATGTCAATAGCAGCCAAGACTTCGTCGGCATCGGCTTTCACATAAAGATGAATACCATCGGGCTCACGCAGATGCTGTAAAGCCTCACCATAATCGCGAGCTGCCCCCTGGCCAATCAGCACACTCGAGGCATATCCCTTCTCTATCAACAGTTGTTGCAGTTTCAGCGTACGATGCGTATATAATCCGTTACGTTCCCCTATCGCTTCAGCTTCAGCCATCCAATCGATGACCAAATCCTGAGGTACACGCAGACCGAACTCAAACAGAGCCTGTACACCACGATAACAGATGCCTGTCATCTTTTGCTGATGTGCCAGTTCGTGGAGTTCTGACCATTCTTCCGGTTCCGGTCCACGGCTCAGACAATCTAACTGCCCTGTAGAGACTCTGATTAGTTCATAAAATAGCTGTTCCATTTTGCCTTAGGTTACTTGCTTGCGCCACAAAGTTAACTATATTTTCTGAGAAAACAACTACTTTAAGTACTAAAATTTAGAAAATATCAGAAAATTGCATATCTTTGTATGCAATATTTGTAATAAAAACTTTAAGCAGTTCACTAAGAACATGCTATTGAGGCAGGTAAGAAAAGCCCATGCCTATTAACTACATTTGAGCGTTCCCTTTAAACGGGAAGCGGCTTAAGCCTAAGGGATACAGATTATGGGCAAAGAATTTGGTTCTTTGCCCGTTTATTTGTATATTTGCAGTCAGTTATGAAGCTACGAATACTGTTTATATGCTTGGGAAATATTTGCCGATCGCCAGCTGCTGAGGGTATTTTCCAACATTTGGTGGACGAAAGAGGACTTTCGGACCAGTTTGTGATTGACTCAGCGGCTATCGGTCCTTGGCATATCGGCGATCTGCCAGACCACCGTATGCGGCGTTGCGGAGCGAAACATGGCTACAACTTCAACTCCAGAGCGCGCCAGTTCTCATCAGCCGACTTCGACCATTTCGACCTTATCATCGGCATGGACCAAGAGAATCTGCGAGCCATCCGTGCAAAGGCTCGTTCTGAAGAGGACGAACAGAAAATCCGTCTCATGGCTGACTACCTGCGCCATCACCCCCATCAAGCAACTATTCCAGACCCCTACTATGGTGGCGACCGAGACTTTGAATTAGTCATCGACCTGCTGGAGGATGCCTGTGAAGGCTTGTTGGAAGCAATTCATCAATGATTTCATGAAAAAACTTGATAGAACAATGAAAAAACTGATTATCACTATGGCCCTGATGCTACCGATGATAGCTCTGGGCGCCGACATCCAGACAATAGAAGAAGGATGGGCAAATAAAGTCATTACCAACGTGCCTTCAGGCAGACTGGGCGCTATGCTCCAGCGGTTTAACGAGACATGGCCGACCTCGTCAGTAGGTGAAGCTTGCCAAGCCATCAAGAAAGGATACAGCAATCAGGACCCTGAGGAGGGCCGCATTGTCATCAACGATGCGAAGAACGGCTACATCCGAATCTACGACGAAGATGCCGGCAGCGACAACCAGTATATGTCGGCATGCGTATGGAACCGTGCTAACGGACACCGTCTGCTGGCGATTGTCATCGGACAGCCCGTCGTGCCCGACAAGGAGATTATTTGTTTCTACGACTATGACCCACAGAAACATCAGCTGACTCCAGAATCAACTATCCTAAACGGTTGGAAACCACGGTTTGAGAGCTACGTATCCTATCGTCTGCCACGCGTCGGCAAGGAATTGCTTATTGTGGAGCAGCATGGTTATGATGAACTATGCACGCACCACTTCAAGTGGAACGGTATGTGCCCCGTGTTCGACTTTACCGACCCCGAAACGGGCTCTAAAATGCCGATTGGAAGTTTTTAACAACATTTTGGAAGAAAAAAGCAACCATTGTAAGGAAATTATTTGTATATTTGCAGCGTGAAAGCATTAAACAAAAACCGATAACCAATTAAGAGAACTTTATTTTATCATTAAATATTAATCATTAAAAACAAGTTTTATGGCTTACACAGAAACAACAACTACAGGGTATGGAACCCGCGTAGGAAACTCGTTTAAGAGTATTGGTACGGGCTTCGTCTTGCTTATTGCAGCCACCTGTCTGTTATGGTGGAACGAAGGCCGCGCAGTGAAAACGGCAAAGATGCTCGAAGAGGCAGGCAGCTCGTATGTAGAGATGCCCAACCCTGGTAAGAAAGACGCCTCATTGGAAGGCGAACTGATTTGTGGTACGGCTCAGGCAACCACAGAGGACTCACTCTCTGATGCTCAGTATGGCGTCGGTCAGAAGGGTATCATCGCCCTGAAACGTAAAGTGGAGTACTACCAGTGGGTAGAGCATTCTGAGAGCAAGAGCGAGGACAAACTGGGCGGTAAGGAAGTGACTACCACCACCTACACCTACTCACAGCAGTGGGTCAGCTGTCCCGTTCAATCGAGTCAGTTCAAGGATCCTGCATACCAGAACAAGAACTTCGTGCTGACAACCGTTGAGGACGCTGAGAAGTATGCCGAGAACGTCAGCTTCGGTGCTTACAAACTGAACGAGAGCCTCATCCACAGCATCTCTTCAAGCGAGGGCTTCGATCTGGCTATCAACGAGCAGTTGCTGAAGCAGTTCGACCAGGCCACCCAGACCGCTTACGAGCGTTTCTATGGTGTACAGCCTAAGACTCCCCAGCCACAGGCAAACCCACAGCCAGCAGCACCAGCTGTTCCTGACTCTGTTTATGCAACACTTTCTGACTCTGCCAAAGCTATAATAGACGCTCAGAAGGCAGCTCAGGATTCTATCAACAATGCTATTGCCAACGCCCAGAACAAGGTTGACCTGCAGTATGTTCACCAGGCTGGTAACATATTATATTATGGTAAGGTGCCTGGATCACCACAGGTGGGTGATGTTCGCGTAACCTTCGAGAAGATTGTTCCTGCCAAGGTAACCGTAATGGCTGTTGTGAATGGCGATACCTTCAAGCCCTTCAAGGCTAAGAACGGAAAGCGTTTCGAAACCCTCGTGATGGGTCAGAAGACAGGCGACGAGATTATCGAGGACGCACAGGATGCCAACTCCATGTGGACTTGGATTCTGCGTATCGTAGGTATTCTGCTCGTTATCTCTGCCTTCAAGAACATCTTCGGGTTCTTGGAGACACTGCTCAAGGTGGTTCCATTCATTGCCAATATCTTCGGCTTCGGCGTTGGCATCGTTTGCACCATCCTCGGTGTGGTATGGTCGCTCATCGTGATAGCTCTGGCTTGGCTGTTCTATCGTCCCGTTTTGGCTATCATCCTGCTCGCTATTGCTGGATTCCTGGTTTGGGTATTTGCATTCAAAGGCAAGGACAAACTGAAGGAACTGGCTGCTAATGCTACTGCAAAGAAAGCTCCACAGGCTGCTCCTGTAGCACCTGCTGAGCCTGCTGCGCCAACCACCTCAACCGATAATATTGAGAAGTAATGAAACGCATTGCATTATCTATCGTTCTGTGCTTGTGTGCCATGCTTGGCATACAGGCCCAGAATACGGATATACAGAGACCGAAGTACCAGCCTATCCAGATGATTCTGGACTCTGACTTCGGCAGTTCGACGGACGATCTCTTCGCACTGATGATGCTCCACCATTATATTGACGATGGATTGGTAGACCTGAAGGGTATCATAGTAGACCGCGAAGGGGAGAAGAATGCTGGTATCGTAGATATCTTCAATAATTATTACGGACATCCCGATATCCCTGTCGGATTGGAGCGCAACGGTGTGAAGAATCCTCGTTGCTTTATCCCCTACAATGGTATCTGCGATTTGAAGGACGCCAATGGTGCTCCACTGTTCAAGCGCACACTGGATACCAAGAAACTGCCAGACGGCTATAAGTTGTATCGCAAATTGCTCAGCAAAGCTGAGGACAACTCCATCGTGGTGGTGGCTATCGGTTTTGCTACTACCCTCTCCCAGCTCTTCGAGTCTGGTGCCGATGAATATTCCAACTTGAGCGGACTCGACCTCTTCAGTCAGAAGGTGAAGGCTGTTTATATCCAGTCTGGACGTTTTGAAGCTGGCGACAGCCTGAGTGGCTACAACATGCGCGCTGCATCGAAGCAGTCGGCTGTCTTCTACAGCAAATTCCCTAAGAAGGTCGATCTCATCATGTCGCCCAGTAATATCGGCGACAAGATGAACTATCTGCCACAGGATGTAGTGGCCGACCTCAGTTATACCGATTGGAACCCCATCAAGTCGGTTTACACCAACTATACCTGTGATACAGGTCAGCGCATGTGGGATACCAACTGTCTGGTGAATGCCGTGCTGGGCGACAATGCCTATCACCTCTCGCCACGCGGATGGGTAACCTTCGTCGACATGGGCGAACAGTCGCAGATGCTCTTCAAGCCAGACCCCAATGGCAATGCCCGCTATCAGATGCCTGGCGACAGCTATTTCTTCCTGGAGAAACTGATGGACATCCGTCGCCACAATCGCATCAACCGTTACCCCTCACGCCTCACCATCGAGGCTCCGCAACCTACGCTGCTAAAAGGTGCTGCCACGGAGTGGGCTAAGCCTCGTACGCAGCTGCTCATCGACAAGTATCTGGCAACTGCAGGCAACAAGCTCGATCCCGACGAGTTCCGTACCGTATTCCAGCCAATCGGATATTATGGTGGCAACGTGACCGACTATCGCGAGGCAGAGAAACTGGTGGTTGACGAACTTTATAATGTCATGCTCGATCGTGCTGCCCGTGCTGGTAAGAACACGATGACCATCATCACAGGTGCTCCTGCCAGTGGCAAGAGTACGGTGGCTCGCAAACTAAACCTCAAAAACGAGGGATTGGTATATGATGCAGCCCTCTCTGGCGGTACTGATCGCTTGGAGAATGTCATTCAGCGCGCCAAGTCGAAAGGTCTCAATAAGATTACTGTAGTCGTTGTTTATAACGATATCCTGACATGTTTCCAGAACTCCATCAATCGTGGTAAGAATAGCAATCGCTTCTGCACCATCGATTACCTGATGCAGTCGTTCAACGACAGCAAGGGGAAGATTGAGTGGTTGCAGCAGAAGCATCCTGAGATAAACATCATCACCGTCAGCTGCGAAGGCAACAACGGCGGTGTAAAGGTCAGTGTCGATGAGGCTAAGAAGTGGAAGTATGATATCTCCGAGGAGGAGGTCAACAAGATGCTCTCTACCGAGCTCGATGTTGTGAACAGCGGTGAACTCTGGGAACAGCAATTGCCTTCACTCGTAGGCAATCTCTATGCGATTCCTAACCTCAGTGCACGCAATAAGAAACTGGCTGATGAAATTAACAATCGCGTGGACAAACTGTTACATAACAGGAATTGACGATGAACATCAGATTTCAATCATTAAAAGTGGCTGCCGTCTGCATGATGGCAACCACTTTGTTGGTTTTTACCGGGTGTAAATCCCAACAGAAGGCTGTATCGTCCATCGAGGCGCCCCAGCCTACCCTCATCAATGAGGATGCCAAGGTTTGGGCAAAGGTGCACACCACCGAGCTGATACAAAAATACATGGCGACAGCCGATAATAAGATTGACCCTGACGAGATGCGTCTGCTGTTCAAACCCATCGGTTACGACGGTGGCAGCAATACCGTTTACTACCGCGATGCCGAGCGTTATTTGGTTGACACCCTCTACAGTGTCATGCTCGAACGGGCTGTCAGACAAGGGAAGACGGAGTTCGTTATCTTTACGGGTCCCTCTGCCAGTGGCAAGAGCACGGCTGCTCGCGAAATGGATTTCTCAAACACTGGTTTGGTGTATGATGCCGCCTTCAATTCGTACAAGAAACTGGCTGGCGCCATTCAGAAAGCTCAGCGCTATGGTATGAAGAACATCCGCCTCATTGCCGTCTATAACACCATCCGCAACTGTTTCAAGAACTCGGTTGACAGGGGTAAGAAAAGCGGACGCTTCATCCATATTCCCTACATGATTGAGTCGTTTGGCAACAACGTCCACAAGATGGAATTGATGAAGCAGAACTTCCCCAACATCGAGTACTACTGCTTCGACAAGCGCGACAATGTAGTGGCAAAGCGCGTCAGCATTGACGAGGCTTGCCAGTGGGACTTTCACGTCACCCAGGACGACATTACCTATCTTTTAAATGTGTTGCGTGATGAAATTGACAAAGGCGACCTTACGAAACATCAGCTTGCCTATATCGCGGGAAACTTACTATCAATTGAGGGACTGTCGGATTCCAATCGAGCACTGGCCCAAGAGATTAATAGCAGAATACGTGCGCTGGCAGGACAAGATTAGTGAAGAACTGTGGGAGCAATCCCCACAATTAGGAACAGAAGCTTTATGAAGAAATTAGTATGCTTAGCCATCTGCGCGATGGCTGTTATGATTAGTTGTAAGAACAAAGGGGCTGCCGGCGATGCCGCTGACAGTGACTCGACGGCTGTTGACAGCGTGATGGCTGAATTGAACGACACCACTCCCCTACCCATGTTCCTCTACTATATGAATCCGCAGTATATGCAGATAGTTTATTGGAGCAATGAAGGGGACGTACCGGATGCCTGGCAGGACATGATCCGTCGCAATGCGGCAGGTTACACCAAGATGCTCTACGGTGAGAAATGGATTGACATCAAGTTTCTGGGCGAGACATGGCTCGACCCTGATGGCAAGGATATGTTCCCTGGCGAACTGCATGGCATTTCATCCATCCCGTCACCAGGTTTGAAATATGCCTTTGCCAACAGCAAGGATATACCCAAGAAAGACGATGCTTTATGGGGACTCCAGCTCGTGATACATCAGGACTACCTGAAGACGCGCAAGCAATTGGAATGCGAGTGCCCCGAAAGAGAAACGCCTATGCCACAGGCTATCGTCAAGAAGATGGAACAACGCTATGGCATGAAGGCGAAACGCTCACAACTCATCACCAAAATTGGCGGACGCTACCTGCAGGGCACCGTTCAGTTCATCGGTGAGTATAAGAATGCACCCAAGACCGAAGGCAGCGACTTTAAGAAGGCACTGGCACTGAATGTCATTGCCGACGGCGACAGCATCTATTCACTGGAAGTATTGGGCTATTACGATGAGGAGAGCAAAACGTGCACATGGAATGCCGACGACGAGGGCGAATATACACCCACCGTTATCCTCGGTGCCTTCGAAGGTCCCAAGGGCTTGGAATTGGCATACGCCCATTATGCTCCTGAGAGCAGTACCGTGGGTATGTATTTCGTCCACGATGGCAAAATCAATGAGGTAGAGTATGCTTGCTACCACAATATGATAGACGAGCAACCACCGCTCTGGGACAAGGAGATTGCCGCCATGCAGAAACTCTATCTCAAGGAAAGTAACGCTCGCAAAGAATATCCGCTGAAGAAATACTGTTACATCGACATCGACAACGATGGCATCGACGAGGTATGGATGCGCGACAAGGACGAGAAGATCGGTGCGCTGTTCACTTTCCGCGACCGTAAGCCCGAACTGATTGGCGTAGAGACTGAGAAGATGAAAGCCCGCTTCAACCGTTCAAACGACAAGCGTGGTTCTGTCACGATAGCCGGTCCTGCCGGTGGACCGTCGTATGCCACTGAGGTCTATGTGCTCAAGGGCAGTAAGGTGGTTGACCGCTTCGGCATGATGGAGCTGGAGGGCGAGATTACGGATGCCGAACTGAACGGCAAGACGCTCACCAAATGGGAGGCAGCCGAATTCCTCGACAAATCACCGTCCAACGATTACAAGGTTGACGTCTATTTCTATGTAAAAGAGAATCAAGAATAAAGAATAAAGAGGATGTGAAATACATCCTCTTTTTGTAAGTGGTGGAGCTGGAGGGAGTCGAACCCTCGTCCAAACAGGGAAACCATACGCTTTCTACATGCTTATCTTGGACTCCATTTTCGTGCTGTGACAAGACCCAAGCCACCAATCACAGCCTTATCTCCTAAAACTTCATCAAAGAGTCGGAGCGCCCCTAAGACTATTTCCGATTTTCCTGCACCGCTATACCTTCCTGATTCGGAACAACATCCAGAAGAGCGATGTCTCGTTCTCTCACCTAGTGGGAGAATTAAGCCAGTAAACTACTGTACTTCGTTTAGGCAGCGAGAGCGTACTTGTTTTCGCCAATTAATTTTCTGACCGAATGGATTATGGAGTACACAGTCTTCACTCCGCATGCTTACGTACCATCTCAGCCCGCTGTCAAATCCAGTCAACCCCAAGATTTTGGTACTTTTACGCTGCAAAGATAATGAAAAATCTGATAACCCTTTACATTATTTAAAAAAAATGTGTATTTTTGCACAATATTTATTAGACTTTGTATGTTTTAATATAGAAATAATATACGCAAAATGATGCTAAAAAGAATAACTACACTCATGATATGCCTCGTATTGTTATCATCTTCTGGATGGGCACAAACGGGAATGACCGACAACCAAGTGTTGCAATTTGTAATGAGCGAACGTGAGAAAGGAACATCACAGTCACAGATTGTCACCAGACTATTGCAACGAGGTGTAACTGCAGCTCAAATCCGAAAGGTGCGCAGAATGTATTCAAATATGCAAAAGGGCACCATTAATAACGGGACTACCATTGGTAATGCCAACGGTCAGGAAAGAATGCGAGTGAATAATGGGGTCAACAGATTGGAGACAGGAAAGGCTTTCCCAAGCAAATCGGAACAGAACTACGAACAATATATAGAGGAACAGTCTGCTGCCAGTGTTTATTCTCAAGGCCGCATCTCCGGCTATACCGCACAGCACTCCTACGACGAGAATGATCCTGAATACATCGAATTGGAGAATGAGATGAACGAGTGGGTGCCTCAAGACACTGCTATGTTAGTGAAACATCTGCAGAACCAGCTGGAATATTACCAGAACAAGAAAAGCAAGAAAAAGGTATTCGGACGTGACATTTTCAACCGTCGCGACCTCACCTTTGAACCCGAAATGAATCTGGCTACTCCACAAAGCTATGTTTTGGGACCTGGTGATGTAGTAAATATCGACATTTGGGGAACTTCACGTGACAACATCAGCACAACCATCTCACCCGACGGAACAATTACCGTCGAAAATGGTGGTGTCATCGAACTGAGCGGACTGACTGTTGCACAAGCCAAGCAAAGACTGAAAAGCCGACTGGGTTCCTTCTACCAGGGCTCAAACATCCAGATGACGCTTGGTCAGACACGTACGATTACCATTAACGTTCTCGGTGAAGTCAAGAAGCCTGGCAGTTACACACTGTCAGCCTTTGCTTCTGTATTCCACGCACTGCATATGGCCGGTGGCATCGGCGATTTAGGAACTCTGCGCAATATCAAGGTATTCCGCGGAGGTCGGTTGTTGAGTGTAATCGACGTTTATGACTATATGCTCAACGGCAAGATGACTGGCAACATACGACTGGCTGATAATGACATCGTGCAGGTAGGTACCTACGACAATCTTGTTAACATCAGTGGTAAGATTAAACGCCCCATGTGGTACGAGATGAAGGCTAACGAATCATTAGCCACCATTCTTCGCTATGCAGGAGGATACACAGGCGATGCATATACGAAATACACCCGTGTATATCGCAAGGCTGGAGGCAAGTATGCTGTCTTCAACGTAGAAGAGTTTGATGCTAACTCGTTCCGACTCTACGACAACGACTCCGTAGCTGTTGACTCTATCATCGCCCGCTACGAAAATATGGTAGAAGTCAAGGGAGCCATCTTCCGTCCTGGCATGTATCAACTGGGCGAAAATATCAATAGTGTCAGAACACTCGTTCAAGCAGCATCGGGCGTGACGGAATTTGCCATTGCCCGACATGGCATTATCCAGCGCATGAAACCCGACCGTAAACTGCAGACAATAGCTGTGGATATAGAAGGAATCATGAACGAGACTGTACCCGATGTCCATTTACAAAGTGAAGACGTGCTCTTCGTTCCTACCCGTACTGATGTACAAGAAGAAGAGACCTTCACCATTCTCGGAGAAGTGCAACATCCTGGCAAGTATGTCTACTCAGAGAACACCACTATAGAAGACCTCATTCTGCAGGCTGGCGGACTGAAGAATTCAGCATCTACCAAGACGGTGGAAGTGGCAAGACGCACCTCTCGTCCAGGAGCAGAGAAAGCCGACTCCATCATTGCACGCACCTACACCTTCGCCCTGAAAGAAGGCTTCATCGTGGATGGCGAGCCCTCTTTCACTTTACAACCCTTTGACGAAGTATATGTCCACAAAAGTGCCGGATATACCGACCAGCAAAGTGTAACGGTTGAAGGCGAAGTGATGTTTGCAGGCATCTATGCCCTTTCCAACAGAGAAACACGTCTGAGCGATGTTGTCAAGAAGGCTGGCGGTCCTAATCATGTAGCATACGTGAAAGGTGCCCGACTGGAGCGCAAACTCAATAATGATGAGCGGGTGAGGTTGGAAGAGTCGCTGCAACTAGCACGTGAACAGCAACAACGCAATATGCTCCAGATGGCACAGTCCAGCAGTAACGCCATGGCCATTGCCCAACTATCAGAACGCCAAAGCAAGACCCAATTGGAACGCTTCCATATTACCAGCACCTATTCAGTAGGTATCGAGCTCGACAAGGCTTTGGCACACCCGGGCAGTGACGACGACGTTGTACTGCGTGATGGCGACCGCATTGTCATCCCTCAATACAATGGTACTGTCAGGGTCAACGGAGCCGTACTTCATCCCAACACTGTTGCTTTCAAGGCTGGCAAGAAAGTCAAGTATTATATCGAACAGGCAGGAGGATACAGCACTGATGCTAAGAAGAGCCAGACCTATATCCTTTACATGAACGGTATGATAGCCAAGGTAGGCAGCAAGACAAAGGTAACCCCTGGTTGCGAGATAGTAGTACCGACCAAGCCTATGACTAAAATGACCGCCGCCGAACGAATGATGATGGCCACCAGCGCCACCAGTCTGGGAACTATGGCAGCCTCTATTGCTAACCTGTTAAAGAAATAGGATATGGAAGAGAAGGAAAATAATCCAGAGGTCATTGACCTACGAATAATAGCGAAAAAGATATGGGCGAAGAAAAAACTTTTCTATAAAGTTCTTCCCATCACATTCGTCTTATCATGTATCTATATTTTAGGTTTCCCGCGCTATTATTCCTCAGAAGCAAAACTCGCACCAGAAATGGGAAATTCCGGAACAGGAAGCATCGGATCGATAGCATCAGCCTTCGGTTTCGACCTCAGCAACATGGAAACCACCGATGCAATATACCCTACCCTTTATCCCGACTTGATGGAAGATAATGGCTTCGTTACAGGTTTATTCAATATACGCGTACTAAGTGAAGACGGAGAAATCAACACCACATACTATGACTACCTGAAAAAACATCAAAAGCAAAGTATTTGGAGCTATCCCAACAATTGGGTCAGAAGTCTCTTCAAATCAAAGAAGCCAAAGAAAAGTGTCAGCAGTGAAGGCAAGTTCGACCCCTATTATCTGTCGGAAGAGGAAGACAACATTGCAGTAGCCATCCGGACGAACATCATGTTCAGCTTCAACGAGAAGACGGGCATTGTCACTATCAGCACAAAAGCGCAAGACCCACTGATATGCAAAACTTTAGCAGACTCCGTAGCCGTTCATTTACAGGAGTTCATCACAGATTACCGCACTAATAAGGCACGCATTGACTATAACTATTACAAAGAACTCGCAGCAAAAGCCAAAAGCGATTACGATGAAGTTCGCCAGCGCTACGCAAAAATAGCAGACGCATCTGCAAACATAGCATTGAAAAGTGCTCAAATGAAACTGGAAGATATGGAGAGCGACATGGAGTTAAAGTTCAACGCTTATTCTACCATCAACGCACAACTGGAAGCCGCCAAAGCCAAGGTGCAAGAACGCACACCAGCATTCACGATACTGAAAGGAGCTTCCGTTCCAAGGAAGCCGGCTGGACCGAAACGGATGCTCTTCGTTATTTTCATGCTAACTATAGCTACATTTGCAACAATGACCTACATTTTACGTCGTGACATTCTTAAGATTATTGAACTAAGAGATAAAAAAATTACAAGGTGAGGTTTTCTTTCACAGATAAGTTGTACATATCCCTTCATAAAGACACTTTCCTCCAAATAACAATTTATATTATTTGGGCTGCCGTATTATACACCTTCCTACGGGGAATCATTAACCATCTCCCTATATTAAAGGATTTTACCGATGAAATTATATTCATCATATTTCTCGTTCCCATTGTATCCTCACTACCAGCTCTCATCCACAAATTCTGTTATTTTGACTATCTATTCTACACACTTTTACTAACACTTTATTTTTCGTCTTATATCTTTTTCCCCGAAAATTCGGAACACTTAACAGAACATGTTCTCGCATGTACATTCTTAGTATTTCCGTATTATTTTTTTGGAAGAGTTATCGACATAAATCGTTCTTTCGATATCTTCATACTATTATCAGCTATCTGCATATACCTCAACATATTCTACTACATTGTATATGCTCCTGCCAATAAGGTTATAGACGAAGCCACTGCTTCCGACAACATGTACGCATCTTATCTGCTAATGCCGCATGTTGTAATGATTCTATGGGGCGCTTTAGACAGGTTTAAAATATGGAAAGTGCTTACCTTTATCCTCGGTGCCATGCTGTTGCTTTCTTTCGGCACACGAGGTCCGTTAGTGTGTATTGGATTCTTTGGCATAATATACTTTTTCTTCTATTTGAAATTCAAGGGTGCCATTTATGTGAAGCTGGGCATAGTCGGTCTTATCATCATTGTTTTAATCAACCTGAGAGACATTATTTATTTTCTGGCCAAGACCTTTACAGGGCTCAGTCTTAGCACCCGCATCCTGGACAAGATTATTGCTGGCGACCTAGGCAACGACACCTATCGTGGAGCCTTGCGCGATATTCTTTATTCTGCATTGGAGCGCGGTGACTATTTTTGGGGAATGGGCTTGTTTGGCACTTCAAGGTTTGGTATAAACTACCCACACTTCCTACCGTTAGACTTCTTCTGCACTTTCGGCTATCTCTTGGGTACAATATTCCTGCTTCTTCTGGTATTACTGATAGGCTTCGCTTTATGGACATCCAGAAACACGAAGTCGCAGATATTCATCATCTTCCTCATTTCCACATCCATCATTAAACTTCTATTCAGCTCCACGTTCGTCAACGAACCATACTTTTATATGCTAATAGGTGCTTGTGTAAGCCAGGTTCTTCTGTGGCGGCAAAAGCATGTTCCGTCATCTACAATTTGTACCAGCAAGCCTTCAGGAACACCCCGAGACCAATCTTATAACGGTGCTTAATCTTCAAGGAAGTCCAGAAAGTACTCCGGGACAAAATATACCTTACTCTCGCCATATAATCCGTCTTTTCATACTTGAAAAGCAAAAACCTCATTTCCTCATCCTCACAATTCCGAATCAGTTCAAGGCTTTTTTCCCTGTACCTTTCTGCTGCCATCATCTTTTCCTCGGCGTCGTCGGTAAACACGGAACTGATATTTTCTCCAGACACTCTGAAGCATGTCAAAATAGAAGTCGACGACACAATTCCGTTTTTCATTCCAAACAGGAAAACAGAAAGACTGTCGCTCCCCCACCCTCGCGGCAGAGAATAATAGCCTCCTAACTGCTTTGCATGTTGAGTTCTAATCATAAACTCTGAAACTGTTTGTCGTCTGACACCCTTCCATTTCTGCCACATATAGTCATAAGCAGTTTCGTATTCTGGGGATGAGGGAAAAACATCGTTAATATTTCCTTTTATGTCTATTTCTTTTGTCCGAGCACGAAATACATCTACCGTAGGATAACGCTCAGAAAGAGCGACTAACTCTTTAACAAAATCCGGATGGTAGACATCGTCATCGCACAATAGGCAAAAGAATTCACCTTGAGCATACGACAGGCATTTATTCCATTGCGCAACCAAGTCTGTACCACCAATATTCTTGTCATTCGTATAATATCGTATCCTAACATCATTAAATGAATCCATAACATGATCGACATCATAAGGAGAGTGATCGTTGACGACGACGACGTCGATATCCCGATAAGTCTGACGAACTGCCGATTCGACAGCCTGTTTTAAGTAAGTAACCTTATACGCAGGAATTGCGATTGTAACCAAATGATCCATAATAGTCTGCAAAGTTAAAAGAAAAACAAGACAAATGCAAGTTTTTTATTTGTTTTTTGAACTTTCTTTGCCTATTTCCTTCATTAAAAAAAAATAAATAGTACCTTTGCACCGCAAGTTTATAACAAAGCATATGGGGCTTACTACCTTTTTTGCAAGACGTAAATTATCAGATACCAAGCAAGCCATTATCCAGAACCTGTTCTGGGCAGTGGCAGGAAAGGCTGTCCAATTACTTAGTGGATTACTTGTGGGTATCATCGTAGCTCGTTATCTTGGTCCTGAACGCTATGGGCTAATGAACTATGTTATCAGCTATGTATTCTTATTTCAGACATTTTCCGTTTTGGGGCTTGACCAAATTGAAGTTCGTGAAATAGCCAAAGGAACTGTGTCTTCTCAGAAAATCCTCGGTACAGCTTTTGGAACAAGAATTATATCTGCTCTCTTATTTGTTGGCTTGTCAATTATCACCTCATTGATATTAGATGCAGATATTTATACCACCCAGCTCATCGCTATATACTCACTGACCATCGTCATGAACTCGTTTAACGTCATACGAAACTATTTTTTTGCCATTGTTCAAAATGAGTATGTTGTAAAGTCAGAGATTGCCCGAACTGTAATAGGCATTGTTGTCAAACTTGCCCTTCTATTGTTCAATGCCAACTTAACATGGTTCATGGTAGCCTACGCTCTTGACGGTGCATTACTTTCTTTCGGATATATAACAGCTTACAGGGTAAAAATCGGACATCTAAGGGAATGGACCTTCGACGCTTATTACATGAGACAACTTCTAAAGGAGTCTTTACCACTTCTACTTACCGGCGTAGCTGTTATCGTTTATCAACGCATTGATCAAGTGATGATTGGACAAATGGTAAACAAGGAGGCTCTTGGATATTTTTCCGTTTCGTCACGCTTCGTCGAAATTCTTATATTCATTCCACTTATATTAGGACAAACAATCACTCCTATTCTCGTCAAGACACGTGAAAAGAGTCTGAACGATTATAAGGCGAATGCACAACGATTTATGAATATGACCGTATGGCTATCGTTAATTTCAGCCATATTAACTTCATGTATAGCATATTGGCTTGTAAAACTCACCTTTGGACAAGCATATCTGCCTGCGGTTCCCGTATTGCAGATTATGACATTCAAAAGCGTTGCCGTAGCCTTATCAACCACCGCAGGAGCCATGCTTATCACCGAGGGACTTCAGCGTTACGCAATTTTCCGCGACAGCATGGGATGTGCAGTGTCCATAACGTTGAACTATCTGCTTTTACCCCACTATGGTATCATGGCAGCTGCTTTTGTATCCATCGTTAGTACTGTGGCTGCTGGCTACATTGCTGATGCCTTCATTCCCGCCTACCGCCACCTGTTCTTATACCAGACACGAACTCTTCTAACAGGATGGCGCGACATACTGTCTGTCAGGCAATTCCTTGCCACACCAAAATGAACAAAGCATGTAGAGGCGGCCTGCTTCCATCAACACAGTTACATTCGTCAAAAAATGGAATATCTTTTTAAAAACTTCTGCCTTTCTTACTATTTATTTGTACCTTTCCTCTAAAGAAAACTTAATTCTTTATCTCGACTGGCTTATAATTCGGAAATTTTATATAAATTTGCACCATACAACGGGAAAAATATTGTGACGGAATTATGAACATTATTACTGGACAAGTCTTGAAATTTTTTCGTAGAAAAATTTATCCTTTCCTCTCTCATCATGCAGAACTTCCCCCTTTGCAATTCGAGAATGACATTTACCGTTCTCAGACCATCATTGCAGAAAAAATTAATGAGAACAGGCCCTGCATGATTGCAAGGTTTGGGTCAAACGAACTTGATCTTATTGTCAACTGGATAGGTGTAAACACCACTCCGCATTCACCATGGAGATATATGAAGGGAGAAATCCCTGAATGGTGGTGGAATAAAAAGATACTTGAACGGATGCAAAAAAACGCTGGATTCTTTCCTTTGACACAAGAAAGTATTGATCGCTTTGCAAAAATGATGATTGAAGATGCCAAACAAGTTGACATACTTGGAAGTTGGCTGAAGGAGGAATACTATCTCCGTAATGAACTTTGCAATGCTGTTAAAGTAAAGTTGTCCCATCTTGAACCACCATATTTGTATCATGACTTATCTTTACCGTCATGGTCCCTGCAATTAAAAGGGAAAAAAGTGCTCGTAATACATCCTTTCTCGGAAACAATCATGAAGCAATATGAAAGAAGAGGAAAATTGTTTAAGCGTGATGACATATTGGTTAACTTTGACCTAACGACTTTAAAAGCCGTTCAAAGCATAGGAGGGCATAGTGAATACAGCAACTGGTTTGATGCTCTTGACAGCATGAAGAACAAGATGGACCATCTTGATTATGATATTTGCATCATTGGTTGTGGTGCTTATGGTTTCCCTCTGGCGGCACATGCTAAAAGAACAGGGCATAAGGCTATCCATTTAGGAGGTGCTACACAATTATTGTTTGGAATAAGAGGCAAACGGTGGGAAGAACGCACTGACTATCAACCGCTATTCAACGAATATTGGGTCCGGCCAGACTCCAAAGAGACTCCCCTCGCAGCATCTCTGGTTGAAAACGGATGCTACTGGTAAAAAGCGTGTAGTGTACAATTTTTGTACTCTACTTTTCTTTTATTTAAATAAAACTTTCCCAAAAGTTAGACTATATATTTTGCTTTATGCCAATACCGAAAGATATCCTCAACGTCAAGAGGCCCAAGAACACAGTAGTCATATGCTATGGTAAGAACAAGGATCACTATGCCGTTCGCCAGCGTGTCGGCTGTGAATACAAGGACGGTCGTCACCTCCCGAACCGGCATCAAGGACTGTGAGTTGAAGGAGGCCTATGATAACAGTTTCCTCTCTGAGACATATCCAGATGTGGCCTTGTCCCGCAATACCGTCCATCATCGGCGGCGGAAGCGCAGCTCAAAGCCAATCCGGATCTGCCTATGTGCAGAAAAGAATATAACACCGATACTGGCAACCATTCCAAGTGTGCCATAGCGTAACCATAAGGAAAAAGCCCAGTAGGTTCGGAACAGCGGCTACAGGTATATTGATTTTACGAAGAAAAACATAAAATGACTCTGAATACTTTTCTGTATTTCAAATAAATTATGTAATTTTGCAGGAAATTTAGCATACGCTATAAAAGCAAGGCAGTAAAAGACATGAATAACCAGATATCCGATCTACTGAAATTCCTATGGCGCGTCTGGAACAGCATGCGCCTTAGGAAGCGGAACGTGAGGATTTCACCTTTTTCCCGATGGAATAAGCATACTCTGTTTGGCGAGTATGTTACGATTTTCCCAAAAGTCAAGATTGGAGAATCTCGCGTAGGTCGGTTTACTTATATTTGTAAAGACTGCGACCTGGCCTACTGCAGAATAGGGAGCTTCTGTAGTATTGCCAGCGGGGTGAAAATAGTACGCTACACGCATCCCACCAAGAAGTTCGCATCTACATCGCCTGCTTTCTTCAGCACACAGGACCAGTGCGGCAAGAGTTTTGTTACGACAAACGCCTTCAAGGAGCAAGTGCTGGTGGACAATTGCTCTGCCATCATCGGAAACGATGTTTGGATTGGCGAGGATGCCAAGATACTGGAGGGTGTAAGCATTGGTGACGGAGCCATCATAGCCACTGGAGCCGTGGTGACGAAGGATGTCCCCCCTTATGCCATCGTGGGAGGTGTGCCCGCCCAAATCATTCGTTATCGCTTCAAAGAGGAGCAGATAGCCTACCTGCAGCAATTGCAATGGTGGAATAAGGACACAGCATGGCTGGAACGCCACGCCCATGAATTCACCGATATTGAGGAACTTATGAAAAGAGTGGAAATATGAATATAGCCATCGTCTGCGTAGCCTACAATCGGACTGCCAGTCTGAAACGGCTGCTAACATCACTGGAGCAGGCTTACTACGCTGGGCCTGCCACACTTATTATCTCGATAGACAAGAGCAATACGGATGTCGTGGAGCAGTTTGCCGACAGCTATCACTGGCCACACGGAGAGAAACGTGTAGCCCGGCATGAACAGAACATGGGCTTGAGGGCACACATGCTATCGCTAGGAAGCTATTTTGAAGAATTTGATGCTCTCATCGTTTTGGAGGACGACATAACCGTTGCCGGTTCCTATTACAGTTATGCGCAACAGTGTGTGGAGAAATACTATGACCAAGCCAAAATTGCCGGCATCAGCCTATACAGTTTCAGTGTAAACTACCAAACCCATCTGCCGTTCACACCTGCCAAGTCACAATACGACGTGTTTCTGATGAACTGTGCGCAGTCATGGGGAGAAATATGGATGAAACCGCAGTGGGAGGATTTCATGGCATGGTATAAAACACATGACGACAATTTCAACATAGAACTTCTGCCGCAGAGTCTCAACCAGTGGCCCAAATCGTCATGGCTGAAATACCACACCCGCTATTGCATAGAGATGGAGAAATATTTTGTGTTTCCATATTTCTCGCTATCCACCAACAATGCCGACCCTGGCGAGAACTTCGACCAGACCGACACCTTGTTCCAAGCCAACATGCAGGCCACACTACAGACAGAGTTCCGCCTGCCTGCTGTCGAAGAATGTGAGGTATGCTACGACGGATTCTTCCAGTCCAAGTTTTTGGGCAAGTACCTTGGAATAGCAGAAGAAGAACTATGCATCGACCTGTTTTCCAACAAGCCGCAATGTCTCTTCCACCACTATGTGCTCAGCAACCGCCCCTTGCCCTATCAGGTACGGAAATCATTTGCCCTTCAGCTGCGGCCTATCGAAATGAACATCATCAGCCAGCGCGAGGGCAACGAACTGTGGCTCTACGACACGGCACAACCGGCTACGCCACCCAAAGCGGCTGACAGCAATTTGGCCTACGCCTACTTCTACCAGAAAGCGTTCTACAAGACCCGAACCATGATAGGGTTCAAGCGCTGCATACGGTTACTCTTCAAACTATTGACGGACAAAATACGTCTTATACAGAAGAGCAGAGGTTCATGAAGCCCTCCCTTACCACACTTTGCTATGTTGTTAAATAATCCCAAAAGTTACCATTTGGTAAGTTACCTTTTGGTAATTTCTTGTATCTTTGCATAACGATAACAAATAATAATACTTGATGAGTACTCCATTTCAATACGGAACCATTGCCACGAAAGAGAATTTTGTCGATAGAGTGGAAGACAGGGCGCAACTGAAGAACTTCCTGTCCTCGCACATCAATGTCATGCTGATTTCACCTCGCAGATGGGGAAAGTCATCGCTGGTAAAGGCTACAATGGAAGAGCTGCAAAACGAGGATCCGACAGTCAGAGCTTGCTACATCGATGCTTTCAGCATAGCCTCTGAAGCTGAATTCTACCGCACTTTCGCAAGTCAGGTGATTGCTTGTACTTCGACGAAAATGGAGCGCAGAATCCAAGATGCAAAGAAATTCTTAACTGGCGTTGTACCCCAGATAGTCATCAAAGATGATGTCACCAATTTCATGGCCTTCGATGTAAAGTTCATGCCACAAGAACGTGACAAAATGGACATCCTGCAACTGCCTGAAGTTATTGCCAAGGAGAAAGGGGTGCACATCATCGTTTGTATTGACGAGTTTCAACAACTTGCCAATCTCCCTGAGTACAAAGTCATGGAGGGGAAAATGCGCTCTGTCTGGCAGCATCAGCAGTTTGTCACATACTGCATGTTTGGCAGCAAGCGCCACATGATGATGGACATATTCAACAATTCCAACTCTCCTTTCTACCGCTTTGGTCAAATATTCTGCCTGCAGAAGATTCCCAAGGAAGAGTGGATTCCTTTTATCACAAAGACATTTGAGAAATCAGGCAAGAAGATATCTATCGAGTTTGCCGAGCTCATCTGCGACACTATAGAATGCCACTCATGGTACCTTCAGCAACTATGCTACTTTATTTGGAATGCGACTACGGCAGAGGTGACGAGCGACACCTTCAAACATGGCTTTCTACAGCTCATCAACACCAACTCTCCAATGTTCATGAGCGACACAGAACATTTGACAACTAGCCAAATTGAAATGCTTCGTGCTGTCAAGGACGGTGTTCAACAGCTATCGGCATCTGATACGAAAACCCGATATCGTATGGGAAATCCGAACACCATTGCCAAGAACAAACGTATCTTGCAAGAAAAAGACATACTGGAAACCAACAAAGGTACACTAAAGTTTGTTGACCCCGTATACAGATTATGGTTCGAGAGAGAATATTAGGCACATGAATAAGATAGCCACTATACTCACCGTACACAACCGCAAGGAAAAGACACTGTCGTGCCTGAGCCATCTGTTTGTAGCCCTAGACATATATAACAATCAGCAGACGGAGGCCATTGATCTTGTTGTCTTCATCACCGACGACGGCTGCACTGACGGAACAGCAGATGCTATCAGAGAGACGTTTGCTGAGAAAGACATCCACATCCTGCAGGGCGATGGCAGCCTGTTTTGGGCTGGCGGTATGCGCATGGCTTGGCAAGCTGCACTCGATACAGGCATCAAGTGGGACTACTTCCTACTGCTGAACGACGACACTAACGTGTATGACAATGTGTTCGAAGAGCTTTTCGAGGCTGACGAATACGGATACCGGAAAAATGGGAGACACGGACTCTCTTCGGGCATCACCTGTCAGCCGGGAGACCCCGATGAACCAACATACGGAGGTTTCATCTTTACCAATAAGACGAAAGGTCGCCACCTGCTGGCTCACCCTACCAGTAAACCTCAAATGGTAGATATGACGCACGCCAATATCCTGCTGATACATCATGGTGTTGTAGACAAACAGGGAATATTCTTTCACGGATTCAAACACGGAGGAGCAGACGAAGACTACAGCATGCAGGCCCGCCGTAACCATTTGCCAATAGCCGTGACCGCCCATGTCTGCGGCGAATGCACGTGTGACCATGACTCCGGCAAGGAGGAAATCCAGCGACTAATGACCATGACGCTTGCTGTAAGAAGACAATACGTCAACTCCCCCACCCATAGCGACCACGACTACCTGCTCTTCGTGCGCCGCAACATTCCCTTGCGATACCCCATGGCCTTTGTATTAAGGAAATTACGACTATACCTTCCCAAGCTATACTTTTATATCACCAACTTCAGGGGAGTATATCAATCAAGATAACACATCACACTATCAATGAAAAAGATATTACTCGTTTTCGGCACACGACCCGAGGCCATCAAAATGGCACCGCTCGTGCTGGCACTACAGAAGGAGAAAGACTCCTTCGAGACCATCGTATGCGTGACGGGCCAGCACCGCGAGATGCTCGACCAAGTGCTGCGGATATTTGACATAAAACCAGACTATGACCTAAACATCATGCAGAAAGGGCAGGATTTGTACGATGTTACTGTAAGGGTGTTGACTGGCATGCGTGATGTGCTAAAAGCATGTAAACCCGACGTGGTACTGGTACATGGAGACACAACCACATCTACAGCAGCAGCCTTAGCCGCCTTTTACCAGCAGATACCGGTAGGACACGTGGAGGCTGGTCTGCGTACCTATAATATTTATAGCCCCTGGCCAGAAGAGATGAACCGACAGATGACGGGGCGCATAGCAACGTTTCATTTTGCTCCCACCTCGCTCAGTCTGGAGAACCTGTTGAAAGAGCATGTCGATGAAAGTAAGATTACAGTTACCGGCAACACTGTGATTGATGCTCTCCATATGGTGGTTGACAGACTAAAAAACAATCCATTGTTAGCAGTCGAGCAGGTGAAGGTACTGGCTGCTGCCGGATATGACGTAAAACGCCTGTGTAATGGCAGAAGGCTAATCCTTATTACCGGTCACCGCCGCGAGAATTTCGGCGAAGGGTTTATTCGCATGGTAACTGCCATCAAAGACTTGACCGAGAAGTATCCTGGTGTTGACTTTGTCTATCCGATGCACCTCAACCCTAACGTGCGCAAGCCTATACACCAGGTGTTCGGTGAAGACCTGGAAAACCTCGGTAATATGTTCTTCATCGAACCGCTACAGTACCTGGAGTTTGTCTATTTGATGGAAAAATCGACTATCGTGCTAACCGACAGCGGCGGCATCCAGGAAGAAGCCCCCGGTCTGGGAAAGCCGGTGTTGGTGATGCGCGACACCACCGAACGGCCGGAAGCGCTGTCTGCCGGAACGGTGAAACTGGTGGGAACGGACTACGACAAGATTGTCCATGAAGTAAGCTCGCTCCTTGACGATGCAGAGGCATACCAGCAGATGAGCCAAGCAGTCAACCCATACGGCGACGGTAAAGCCTGCGAACGTATTATCAACGTATTATCGAAAGCACTGTTATGATACACATCCTCCTTATAGACGACTGCTATCCCATCAACACCCGAAACCGGAAAATACTCACTTCGCTGGCCGAGCATTACGGCGAGCAGGCAGAGTTTTCCGTCATCACGTGGGACCGCAACAACGACTACCAACAGGCTCTGCCCGGTTACCACGTCTATTCCAAAGTATCGGCATATGGCAACAAGACCCGCAAGCTACTCAATCTCTGGGGATACCGCAAGTTCTGCCACGACACCATCCGACGGCTAAACCCTGACGTCGTCATTGCCTCGCACTGGAACAACCTGCTGATGGTGCCCCGGCTGGACCGCAGCCGACAGATGCTCATCTACGAGGATCTGGACGTACCAACAGAAGCATACATCTTCCGTAAGGCATCTTCTATTCTTGAACATTGGAAGATGCGCCAAGCCGACCTGACCATCCATGCCTCTCGTTTCTTCACGGAGCTATACAGCCCGAAGCATCGGCAGATAGTGCTGGAGAACAAGCCGATAGTCCATGTCGAGCCTTCCACACAGCCGTACACACTCCACAACCCCATCCGCATCGCCTTTATCGGACTGCTGCGCTATCGTGAGATTCTGGCGCTGCTCATCGATGCCGTTCGTGGCGACAGCCGTTTCGACCTGTTCTTCCATGGTGACGGACATGCCCGGCAATACTTAGAAGATTATGCAGGGAATGCACAGAACATTCATTTCACAGGGCGTTATGATTTTGAGGATGTGGGTCGGCTCTACCAACAGACGGATATTGTATGGGCGGCCTATCCCAACAAGGACTTCAACGTCAAGTATGCCATCTCCAACAAGTTCCACGAGTCGCTGGTGTATGGCATACCCACTGTCTATGCCGACAACACGCGCTTGGGCGACTTTGTTTCCCACGAGGGTATCGGTATGACTGTCGACCCTTATTCCACTGACAACATCAATGCTTTTCTGGAACATATAGCAAGCAACACGCTGGAACTGGACCAGATAGCCCAGAACATCCATTCATTTTTCTTGCAGCAAACTACATGGAACGAAGATTTTGTCAAAATAACAGAAGAGATTGACAAGTTCTTAGATAAAAAAAAACAGCGATGACAGTATAATAGAATCGCATCTGTTACGTTATATTTGATATGGGAGCAACAACAAAAACAGTTTCTGTCGTGATGCCATTGTACAATTCGGCACCTTTTCTGGGTGCTTCCATTGAATCTGTCATCAACCAGACATTCAAGCATTGGGAACTACTCATCATCGACGACTGCTCTTCTGACAATTCATATCAGATTGCCCTAGAATACGCAGCTAAAGACAGCCGAATCAGAGTGCTACAGAATAGCAATCCCAAGGGAATGCCGTCAGCACCCAGAAACATAGGTGTACAAGCATCAAAGGGACGATACATAGCTTTTCTGGATAGCGACGATTTGTGGTTTCCTCAGAAATTAGAGCAACAGCTGGCACTGTTCAAAGACAATCGCACAGCCATCGTGTTTTCCAATTATGAGAAAATAGACGAAAAAGGCATCCGCAGCAACCGTATCGTTACCGCACCACGATACGCAACCTACCGGTCGTTGCTCTACGGCAATGTCATTGGCAATTTAACCGGCATTTACGATACCAGGAAAGTGGGCAAAGTCACTATTCAAGACATTCACCACGAGGATTACGCGATGTGGTTAGCAATTTTGAAACAAGGGTATCGGGCCAAGAACACAGGCACCACCTTGGCCGCCTACAGAATCAACAGCACCTCTGTGTCTGCCAACAAGATGGAAGTCGTCCAGTGGCAATGGAGCATCTACAGGGACATTGAACACCTATCGCTACTTCAGTCTTTGTTCTATTTTATCAGTTACGCCTCCAAAGCTTTTTACAAGAGCCTCATTTAGTGCCATTCCGCTGGTACACCCTCACCCAGTCGAACTCCGTCTCATAGACGTAGTCCAAATCCCGGTCGCCGCCAATAGGTGTTCCGAATGTCCTGACGCTTTGGTTGAGTATGATGTAAAACGGCTAGTCGAAAGGCCACTGCTTATTGGCCAAAGCCACGGGGTCTGTCGACTTCCTGGAGACCGGGGGCATCAACATCGTCGGGGATTTCGCTGGTGCCCAGAAAGTAGAGCCACTGTTCCATGGGCACTTTCAACCAGCGGTTGAAATCATTCACCTTCAGAATATAGTATTCCGGATAAAGCTGATAGACCTCATCGACTCTGAATTTCTGCTGCTGGAAGGGATATCCTGAAGGGGAAATCAATGCAAAAGTGGGAAAAATCGATATTAGCAAGTCTGCATTGAAAAATGCATGGAGTACACCTACGTTATACAAAATCCAGCTCACTGTGAAATCCAAGAAACGAAAGTACAAAGTGTCCACGCTTTCCGTAAAAAATGAGAAATTGTGAAAAAGGTAATAGGATATATACAATAAAACACATAACGTATACGTTACATAATTAAAACAAATCGCTGATGGAACACAACTACACTTATATTTATGATGGTATGAATGCTTTTGAAAGAGAGGTCAAACGATGGTTCGACTTCATTATGGCATTAATATTCATCATACTCTCCTCTCCCTTATTCATTATTTGCTACCTCATCATCAAACATGAAGATAAAGACGGGCCTGTCATCTATAAACAAGTACGCATCGGGCGTTTTGGCAGACCTTTTACTATCTACAAATTCCGCAGTATGGTAGTTAATGCAGAAGAGAATGGGCCTAAGTTGTATAATGAAGGGACTGATGAGCGACTGACCAAGGCAGGAAAATTCCTAAGAAGTCACCACTTGGATGAGTTACCACAACTGGTGAACGTGCTAAAAGGGCAGATGTCTTTTGTTGGTCCACGCCCAGAGCGAAAATTCTATATCGATCAAATCATGAGTTTGGATTCCCGCTACGAATATCTCTATCAAATACGTCCTGGTGTTACTTCGTATGCCACGCTATATAACGGTTATACGGACACCATGGAAAAGATGCTTAAGCGCTTGGAAATGGATTTGGACTATCTGAAACGCAGATCATGGTGGCTAGATATTAAAATCATGTTTCTTACCGTGTTCTACGTTGTCACTGGCAAGAAATTCTGAATCCTATAAATGACGCCGAAAGTAGCCATCATCGGAGGAGGGGCTGCCGGATTCTTCCTCGCCATCACACTCAAAGAGAGATGCCCTCAAGCCGAGATTACCATTTTTGAGAAATCACAACGTGTACTCGCCAAAGTTGCAATATCTGGAGGAGGACGATGTAATTGCACCAATTCCTTCGAGGGTGTAAACGATCTTTCTGAGGTCTATCCCCGCGGGCACCGTCTGCTCAAGCGACTCTTCAAGAGTTTTGGTCCACGAGATGCTTTCGAATGGTTTGAACACCACGGCATCCGACTGGTTACACAGGACGACCACTGTGTGTTTCCTGCTTCACAAGATGCGCAAACCATCATCAACTGTTTTCTAACCGAAGCACGTCGCCATCAGGTGCACATCATGACCGAACACCGTATTGAGAGCCTCAGCCAACTCGACGATTTCGACTATATTGCCGTCACCACCGGTGGAATGTCCCGAAGCGGTTTTCTGACGGATATGCCCATCATCCAGCCTGTCCCATCCCTGTTCACCTTTGCCATTGATGATGCAAAACTGCACGACCTGATGGGTACAGTCGTCACGCAGGCTGTCGCCTCTATCCCCGGCACCAAGCTCAAGGGCGAAGGGCCATTGCTCATCACCCATTGGGGCATGAGTGGTCCCTGCATTCTGAAACTCTCCAGTCATGCCGCCCGACTGCTGGCAGACAACGATTACCACATGCCATTAGCTGTCAATTGGATCAACAGCAATGATACTGCTGCACTGAATGAATTGCAACGCATCATGGTACAATATCCTCAGAAACAAATAATCACCATCCGACCTTTTGACCTCCCTACCCGACTCTGGAACTACCTTATTCAGAAAGTGCTGGGCGAAAGGGCACAAAACCGTTGGGAGAACTTGAACCGTAAAGAGATAAACCGACTTAGCAACGTACTCTGCAACGATACCTACCAGATAGCAGGCCGTGCAGCCTTCAAGGACGAGTTTGTCACCTGCGGTGGTGTCGACTTGAGTGTAGTATTTCCACAGACCTTAGAATGTAAAACGCACCCACGACTTTACTTTGCCGGCGAGGTACTCGATATTGACGGCATTACTGGCGGATTCAATTTCCAAGCAGCCTGGACCACAGCCTACACCGTATCCCAAGCTATTGCCAACGATATTGAATCAAATAATAAATGAAGACCTTTTCCTCGTCAACAGAATGACGCAGAGAGTAAGGGCTTCTGAGACAGGAACGGCAAGCCACATACCTTGCGGAGAAATAAACATCGGCAACACGATGAACGCTGGGATGAGAAACACTAAACCACGAAGCAACATGTAAACTGTAGCACGGGAATTCTCCTCGATGGCCTGATAATAACCTATCATGACTACATTCAACGCAAAAAATATGGCGGAGACAGCAAACAACGGAAGACCTGCTATGGCTATATCGTAGGCTCTGGTGCCTGTTTGCAGAAAAAGGGAGATAAGAGGCTTGGCTCCCAATGTGAGGACGGCTGTGGCTAACAGACCGCAAATGGTGGCTGTGCGCAGGCTGAGCCAGAAGGACTCCCGCACACGACTGGTGTTGCCTGCCCCATAGTTGAAACTGATAATGGGTTGGGCTGACTGAGCCACTGCATTGTTGATCATATAGACGATGGGATAGAGATAGCAAGCCACACAGAAAGCTGCTACACCATCCTCACCCAGTTCGCGGATGAAGACGTAATTGCCTGCCAGCAGTATCATGGACATAGCCAGTTCACCTAACATTGAGGAAAAACCGCTGCGAACCATATAGCCGATGTTGCGTGCTGTGAGATAGAGACTGGTGAGTGTGAACTTTAACCAGCGAAGCTTGACGGTGCGAGCACGGAAAAGCACAAACCAAAACGCCATAGCAGAGGCTGCGGCACAGGCCAGAGATGAAGCCAAGGCACTACCAGCCACCCCCATCTGCAGGGGGAATACAAAGAGCCAGTCGAGAAAGATGTTCAGGAGCCCTGGAATGATTTCCAACGAAGCTGCATATTTGGGCGAGCCGTCAAGACGGATGACGAAGGTACCTATCATCTGACTGATGATGCAGATACAGCCAGGAAGTATGAGGACGAGATAATCCAAAGCTAACGGCATGAGTGTATCGCTGCATCCCAGCATCCTAAGGAAGGGGGCGCGCCAGATATAAATCGCCAGGGCCAGTACAGTCATGAGCAACGACGCCACAGTGAATGCCTGTGTGATATTGATATTGGCGGCTTTGATGTTGCCCTGAGCCAGATGGATGCTGGCCACCACCGATACACCTACGCCAAACATCAGGGCAATGCCTGTCGTTAACAGAAATACAGGTGACACTATGTTAATGGCTGCTAGCGCATTGCTGCCCACGCCCTGTCCGACAAAGATACCGTCGGCAACAGTGAATAGGGATGCAAACACCATCGACAACAGTGTGGGAAAGAAAATGCTGTGGAAAAGCGGTTCTATCTTCGCCTTTCCAAAATCTATACTATCCCTATGCTTATCTTTTATCTTTTTCACACGTCTCCGTTCCTTGGAATAAGTTTTTATGGTGGCAAAGATACTACATTTTTGTGATATGCCCAAACAACAAAGCCCCAAACCGCATAACTTGCAGTTTTAATCTTTAATTGTCAATCAGCTCCATGACAGCAACAATTTTGTATCGAGATAAAAGCAATAAACTACACGCGCTTACGTTAAATAAGATATATGGTTAAGCTTATGAAAAATCACTTACTCGCTTTGTCGACCTGCCTGGTGACGTTTTCACTCTCAACGAAAGCACAGGACACGCTGGCAACACACATCACCTACGACCTGACGGCAGAAACAGCTGTAGGCACAGGTGACTATACCGCCTACCAACTGGCGACCAATCGGCATCACACTTTGGGAACGAGAGCTAATACTGCCTATTTGCGCGGAGCTGTCAACATCTCGCATGCATTTAATAAAAACCTGACACTGTCAGGGACTGTGGATGCCATTGCTTCGATACATGCAGACCATAAGGTTTATCTGCAACAGTGTTATGCCAACCTCACATGGAAATCATTCTTCTTTGAGGTAGGCAGCCGGGAACAACAGCAAGTGGTGCGCGACAATCTGCTATCCGTAGGTTCATTCGTCAAAGGAACGAATGCCAAGCCCATCTCTCAAGTGCATTTCGGCACCAACGGTTTCTGGACAGTTCCTTTCACCAAGAAGTGGGTACAGATTAACTTTGACTTCGGATATGGTAAGTTTATGGATAGTAATTTCCATGAGAGACAGTTCAATCAAGGAAATAATTCCAGATATACCAAAGGTGCCTATTACCATCAGAAACATCTGTATATCCGCAGCAACCCCGACAAGCCCGTTTTTGTCATGGTGGGCATCGAACATGCCGTACAATTTGGTGGCACCATGTACAAATATGAGAACGGAGTACTTGTGGCCAAAAAGAAACCAGCCAATCTGAAGGCGTTCTGGAGAGCCATTCTACCTACAGGAGACAACCAGTATTTCGAAAACGGCTCGATGGAAGACTGGGTCTATGGTAACCACGTTGGTGTGATGACCTACCAGATCGGGTGGAACATCAACAAGAACCATCAGGTACAGGCCTACCTTGACAATCCATTCGAAGACGGTTCTGGTGTTCGCAAAGGCAATGGCTGGGACGGACTCTGGGGTATACAATACAAGAACAAAACCCCTGGCCGTCAGTATGTGCGTGGAGCAGTATTCGAATATTTCCAAAGCACCAACCAGTCAGGTCCCCTTCACTGGGACAAGGGAGACTTTCCTGAACCCATTCGCAGTCAGATTACCGATTTGGTGGTGGGTGCTGACAATTATTATAATCATTCATTCTATGACGGCTATGCGCATTATGGTATGACACCAGGTATAGCACTGATGACCTCACCTATATATAATAAGGATGGGTACCTCTTATTAAACGATAACCGTGTCAAGGCATGGCACTTGGCGGTCAATGGCGAGATTACAGACTGTCTGTCCTATCTGGTGAAAGGATCATACCGTGAAGGACAGGGTACCTACCATGAGCCATTGTATCCCAAACGCCATTCTTTTGACGCCATGTTGCAAGGCAACTACCATGTAGGACCGTGGCAATTCTCTGCTGCTTATGCCTTTGACAAGGGCAATATCTATGGTGATTGTTCCACTTTTAACTTCAAAATTAATTTCCATGGCAAAATACTTTAAATTCATGGCTTTTGGCCTTTGGCTATCGTCTATTGGCTGTTTTTTATCCTGTCAGGAGGGAGGAGAGGCTGGTGACCTGTTCGGGCAATGGAGAATGGCGGACTCTGACAGCAAGTACGTAAGTTTCTCAGGATCTATCACACGTTTCAGGGACACGAATGCCAATGAGGTCTATGGTAATTTTCAACACAAGGGAGACAGTCTGTTTATCCAGTGCCACTCAATCGAAGGAACGCGTTCTGATACCATAACTGTCGAGGAGTCTTTCGGTTTCAAGCCTTTCAAAAATATTCGTGTAAAGATTGAGACCATCAGTAGCGATGTGCTTATATTGAGTAAAGACGGACGAAAGTGGAATTTCTCGAAGTACTAGAATATCCATTCTTCCATCAGACATCAATAGAAATAGGGATTTCCCCCACACTGTTTAGGGGAAATCCTTTTTATATACCCTATTTTCTTTCTACTTTTGCATCGTGAACAAGTAACAAAATTGTTGAACTGATTAAATATTATAAGGTATGAAGAAGATGATGATAGCCCTGGTAGCAATGCTGACATTCGCAGCAACGGGCAAGGCAATGAGCTACGAGCAGGCTCGCAACGAAGCTCTTTTCCTGACGGATAAAATGGCTTACGAACTGAACCTGACCGAAGAGCAGTATGAGGCTGCTTACGAGATCAACCTCGACTATTTGATGGGAGTCACCAGTTATGACGATGTGTATGGCACCTATTGGGAGCGCCGTAATCTGGATTTGAGTTACATCCTGCTGGATTGGCAGTTGAGTGCATTCCGTGCTGCCACCTATTTCTATCGCCCCCTCTACTGGGCCGACGGTTACTGGCACTTCGGCATCTATGCCCGCTATCCACATCGTGATTACTTCTACTATGGACGTCCTGTGTTCTACGCCACTTATCGTGGAGGACATGCATGGCATCGCATAGGAGGACATGGTTGGTATCACGGTCGCCGCGACCACTATATCCACCATCACAACACACGCCACATCGGCATGCGCGACGGATGGAACCGCGGAGACTATCGTCATCATCACAACAATGGTGTACGCCACAGCTCAACTCGCACCACTGTAAATCATCGCGACTTCAACCGCAATCATAGCGGAATGAACACCCGCGACTACAATCGCAATAGAGGAATGAACCAACGTGACTATACTCGCAATGGAGGAGCAACCAGCCGTCGCGACTTCAATCGAAATGGGTATAGTGAGAATCGTCCTAACAGTGCAATCACTGGTGGTGAAAGCCGCACGCCACGCTCTCTGGGAGGCTATCGCAATGGTAGTTCACGGACTATGGAAAGAAGTGCTACTCCTTCAAATCGTGGCGGATTCTCCTCTCATAGCGGAGGCTCATTCAGTAGAGGCTCATCCTCTACCATGAGAAGTGCCGGTAGCAGCAGCGGTTCGTTCAGCCGTGGAGGTGGCGGATCATTCAGCAGAGGCGGCGGTCATAGCGGAGGCGGCAGAAGCTTTGGAGGCGGCCACAGCTACGGAGGACGTCGTTAAGATACGCACTTCAGCATTCATCATCCGCTGCACTTCTTTCATACTACAAGAGGCATAAACGGCTAATATCGCTTTATTGATAATACCGTGCCCGACAGCCACCACTCGTTTTCCTTCGTAGGTGGCTGTCATTTTTGTCAGAAACTGATGGGCTCTCGTCAGGAGAGCCTCTTCTGTTTCGATATCATCAGGCCATACCTCACCTCGTAAATCAGGAATGTAGCGCCCTGTAAAACTACCCCAGTCACGTTCTCTTAATAAGGGAGTGGTTATGACGGATAAACCGTGGGGAGCAGCTATCAGCTCGGCAGTTTGGATAGCACGTCGCAAATCGCTTGCAACCACTGCGTCTATCGACTCTAAAGCGAGCCTATCGGCCACTTGCTGAGCCTGCCGCCTACCCTCTTCATTGAGTGCTCCTTGGGTCTGTCCTTGCATGATCTGACGGGCATTATCTACCGTCTCACCATGTCGTACCAGAAAAATTGTTGTCATTTTCATCCCTGCAAATATACACATTTTCAAAATAAATGCGTATATTTGCAGCAAAAAAAGAGATGAAACTATTACAAAGTACAGTTTTTAGGGCCATCTGCTCTATTATCGTTGGTGTTTTGTTGCTTAAATACCCAGACAACTCTGTCACGTGGTTGACCATGGCTATTGGCGTGCTATTCCTCTTATCGGGCATTATTGCCCTGATATCTTACTGGAACGCTCGTCGCCATGCAGGAGAATATACCATCACCGATGCTCAAGGCAATGTCATTAGTGGTAGTCAGCCTGCATTCCCATTGGTCGGAATAGGTAGTGTCGTCTTTGGTCTGACATTGGTCATCAGTCCTGACATGTTTGTGAAATGGCTGATGTATATCTTAGGAGCCATGTTGATTCTTGGCAGCATCAATCAATTAATCGTACTTGTCACAGCTCGCCGTTACGGTTCTGTCGGTGCTTTCTTTTGGTTGCTTCCGATTGTGATTCTCATCGCAGGCCTCTTCATTTTTATCAAACCCATGGAGAGTGCCGAAATACCTATGATTATACTCGGATGGAGTATGTTGGTATATGGTGCTGCAGAAATTATTAATTCGTTGTTACTATACAATCTCCGTCGCCGCCTAAAACAGCAACAGGAAGAAGCGACTACAGGTTTAGAAGCTGTGGAAATCAAAGAAGAATCACAAACACCTGTAGCTATTGAAGAAACGCCTCAAGAAATTGTCGAAGAGGTATCTGAAACTGATATCATTGTAGAGGAAGAATAAAAAGTTCGAGGAAAATTTGTGTATCTGCAAAAATCTTCGTAATTTTGCACCCGATTTGCGAAAACATCGAATATTAATTATAATAAGTAACAATTAAAATGAAAAAAGGTATTCATCCAGACAACTATCGCCCCGTCGTGTTTAAGGACATGTCCAACGGCGATATGTTCCTTTCGCGTTCTACCGCAAAGACTAATGACACCGTAGAATTCGAAGGCGAAACTTACCCAGTGGTTAAAATCGAAATCTCGAGCACCTCTCACCCCTTCTATACTGGTAAGAGCAAGCTTGTGGATACTGCCGGTCGCGTTGACAAGTTCATGAGCCGCTACGGTAAGGCTGCGAAGAAGTAAGATATTTCTACGTACCAAAGAATTAAAGGTGCTACCTGGTAGTTGCATATGCCGAGGTGAGCACCTTTTTTATATCTCCATTGGACAAACCCTACATAGCCGACTGAAGGCTTATAAACAGAAAAAAAGTGAAAACATTCGTACTTTCACTTTTTTTCTGTATATTTGTACCCAGATATTACAACACTACTAGTTAAAATAAAAAAATGAAGACTGTTTACGATTTCTCTGTCAAAGACAGAAAAGGAAAGGACGTTTCGCTGAAAGAGTATGCGAACGAGGTTCTACTGATTGTCAATACGGCAACAAAGTGTGGTTTTACTCCCCAGTATGACGAACTGGAAGCTCTTTACAAAAAGTATCACACCCAAGGGTTTGAGATTTTGGATTTCCCTTGCAACCAGTTCGGACAACAAGCACCTGGCACCGACGAGTCGATTCATGAGTTCTGCAAGCTGAACTTCGGCACAGACTTCCCACGCTTCAAGAAGGTAAAGGTGAATGGCGAAGATGCAGACCCATTGTTTAAGTTCCTAAAAGAACAAAAGGGGTTTGCCGGATGGGATCCCGAACATGAATTGACGGCCATTCTGGAAGATATGCTCTCAAAAGCTGACCCAGACTACAAGCAGAAACCTGATATCAAATGGAATTTCACTAAATTCCTCATTAACAAGAAAGGACAGGTGGTAGCTCGTTTCGAACCAACCACCAAGACAGAGGTTATTGAAGAGCAAATCAAAGCTCTGCTGGCATAATAGCCAAAAGCTAAGTACTAAAAGTCTACAGCTAATATGGAAAAAACTAAATGTTTGATTATAGGTAGTGGACCTGCTGGCTATACAGCAGCCATTTATGCTTCGCGTGCCAATTTAAGCCCCATCGAGTATTGTGGCCTACAACCTGGCGGACAACTCACTCAGACGACTGAGGTGGAAAACTTTCCCGGCTATCCTCAGGGAGTAGATGGTAATCAAATGATGATGGATTTACGCGAACAGGCTGAACGCTTTGGAACGGACATTCGCGACGGCATCATTACAAAGGTTGATTTCTCAAAGGCGCCATACCACCTCTGGGCAGACGACGGCACCGAGATTGAAGCCGATACGGTCATTATTGCTACAGGTGCCTCTGCCAAATATCTCGGTTTAGATGATGAGAGGAAATACAACGGCCAGGGTGTTTCTGCATGTGCAACCTGTGATGGTTTTTTCTATCGCAAAAAGACAGTTGCAGTGGTTGGTGGCGGTGATACAGCTTGTGAAGATGCATTATACCTGAGTCATCTGGCCTCCAAGGTTTATATGATTGTACGCAAACCATTCCTTAGGGCGTCAAAAGTTATGCAAGATCGCGTAATGGCTGCAGACAACATCGAGATTCTTTTCGAACACAACACGCTAGGACTTTTCGGAGAAACCGGTGTGGAAGGTGCCCATCTGGTAAAACGCAAAGGCGAACCTGACGAAGAGAAGATTGATATTGCCATTGACGGTTTCTTCTTGGCCATCGGACATAAACCTAATACGGACATCTTTAAAGAATGGCTCGAAACAGACGAGGTGGGTTATCTGAAAAAGATCGACGGAACACCACGTACAAAGATTCCTGGAATATACGTAGCAGGCGACTGTGCCGACCCTACCTATCGTCAGGCAATCTCAGCTGCTGGCACTGGATGTCAGGCTGCTATCGAAGCTGAAAGATTCCTATTAGCAAACAGTTAATCAAATCTGATTTTCATCAAAAAAAGGTTCGCTTCACAGCGAGCCTTTTTCAATACTTTAAAAAAACTAAATTAATCAACCATAAACCTTAACCATTAAAAATCTAAACAAAATAATCTTTTTTTCAGGACCTCACGTCCTTACTTAAAAAATAGTGTTAGAAAAAAGTTTTTCTTTCACTGTTGCAAAGATACGGTATTTATACTAAATACGGGTTTAGTTATCATTAAATATAGTTTAAAATACGTGATTTTCACATTTTTTGAACTAGAAATAACGGATTTCAAACTTTTTTAGGCGACAACTTCACTTTTTTGTCCCTTTTGTTGCAAGGTTCTAAGAAAAAAAGTACCTTTGCACACAAACTACCAAATAACAATGAACCTAACAACTCTCATCATACTGATAAGTATTGTCTTACTCGTGGTCTTCTATCTAATAGGTAGAACCATTTATTCACGTGGTATGCGCTTTCGCAATCAGGTGCAGATGAGTTATGTGTTCACGAATATCACACACGAACTACTCACACCGCTTACAATCGTAGCAGCTTCCGTTGAGCGCTTACGCAAGACTGCACCTGACAATGAACGTGACTACGATTTGATGGAACTGAACATTGCTCGTGTAGTGAGACTACTGCAACAGATTCTGGAAACCAGCAAGTCACAGGCAGGAGAATTGAAACTACGCGTCAGCCATGGTGATGTGATGACATATATCCGCGAGACTGCCTTAACTATCGAACCTCTCATGGCCAAAAAAGGTCTTGAGTTTTCGGTAAGTTGCAAGCCAGAGAGCATGATGGGATGGATTGACACAGACAAACTCGACAAAATTATCTTCAATCTTTTGTCAAATGCTGTCAAGTATACAGGCACGAATGGGAAAGTAGACGTTGATGTATCTACCAATACACGCTATGATAAAGTTATTATCCGTGTCAGTGACAATGGCATCGGTATCTCTCCCGACAAGATGAAACACCTCTTCACACGCTTTTATGACGGTGAGTATCGTAAGGCTGCTACTTATGGAACTGGTATCGGACTGGCCCTAACGCACGATTTGGTGTATCTTCACAGAGGAACTATCCAATGCCAAAGCGAAGAAGGAAAGGGAACGACATTTATCGTAGAACTGCCTATCAAAAAAAATGCATTCTCCAGTTCGCAAATTGACGAAAGTCTTCAGATAAATCCAGAACACCCACACAGCAATATTGTGGATTTGGCATCTATTCTGAACAAGCCTACAGAAGAAGAGGAGTCTACGCCTTTGCCAACAATAGAAGACGAAGACGAAGCTTACACACTTTTAATCGTAGAGGACAACATCGAACTGCTAATGCTCATGAAACAGTTGCTGCAGCAGTATTACCATGTACTGACGGCTTCAAATGGTGTTGAAGCACTTGATGTTGTCAAAGCTCATGAAATCGACCTCATCGTTTCTGATGTAATGATGCCTGAAATGGATGGCAATGAACTGACCGCTCTATTGAAGCAGGATCCTGACTATAGTCATCTGCCTATCATATTATTGACGGCAAAGACACAGGATGAGGATCGGCAGGAGTCACTAATGATTGGAGCTGATGATTACATCACCAAACCATTCAAACTGGGTGAATTACAAATCCGCATCAATAATATCATTGAGAATCGCAAACGCATACGCCATATTTTCCAACAACAGACTACGGAAGAGAACTTAGAACTAATCAAAACTACGTCTCCTTCTGCAGATAATGAGTTTATAGAACGTGCAATCCGCTGTCTTGAGGAACATTTGTCAGACGGAGATTACGACCGAGAGGCTTTTGCACGCGACATGGGAGCAAGTGCTTCCACCTTATATAACAAATTAAGAGCTGTCACAGGCATGAACGTATCGGGTTTTATACGTAACTATCGCATCAAGGCTGCGTGTCGTCTAGCTCAAGAAAATCCAGAATTACGCGTTAGTGATATTGCTTACCAAGTAGGATTTAAAGATCCGAAATACTTTGCCACCACGTTCAAGAAAGAGATGGGTATTCAACCTTCTGAGTATTTCGAACAATTAAGAGGGCAATAAAAGTCAACGCTCCATTCAGCATCAGCAGTTCGTAACCAAATCGATAACCAGTATAGGTACCCACCAGCCAATCTAAAAGGTAGCAGAAGATGGGTGATACTACGCATATATATGGTACTAATTTGTCATTTGTCTTCCACTTTGTCAATAAACCATAAGCAAACAGACCCAATAGTGGACCATAGGTATAGGAACAAAGGATATAGATGGCATCGATGATGCTAGTAGAATTCAGCATGCGAAATATTAAGATAAACAAAATAAATACCACTGCCATACCCATATGTACTCGCTTACGCAGCTGTTCATCTCCTTGGCGTTGACAGATATCCACACAGAAACTTGTCGTCAATGCTGTCAATGCAGAATCAGCACTAGAAAAAGAGGCAGCAACAATACCTATAACAAAAAAGTAGGAAGCCAGAGGTATAGCATCAGAGATTTTCTCAACAAATGTCGGTAGTAGTTCATCACCTGCCGATGGTTCTGCAATTCCATTGGATGCATACCATTGAGTCAACAAAACGCCTAGAGTCAGGAAAAGCAGGTTAGCAGGAACGAACATCACGCCATAGGTACACATATTTTTCTGAGCATCACGCATGGAACGACACGTCAAATTCTTCTGCATCATATCCTGATCCAATCCAGTCATAACAATAACGATAAAAACACCGCTAAGGAATTGTTTCCAGAAATTTTGTTTAGACAACCAATCGTCAAAGACAAATACCCTACTTTTGGAATCGTCCATCACAGCAACAACGGCATCAGTCCATGTCATCCCAAGTTCGCCTACTACCTCCCAGATAATCATCAACAAGGCAGAAAAAAGGCAAACCGTCTGCAATACATCGGTAAACACCAGCGTCCTAATGCCACCCTGCCGAGTATATATCCATATAAGCAGGACCATCACTATCACTGTCAAGACAAAGGGAAGGCCCAATGTATCAAATACAAAACGCTGCAATATTATGCAGACCACATAGAAACGGACTGCAGCACCCGTCATTTTCGATACCAGGAAAAAAGAAGCTCCAGTTTTATAAGAACGTTGCCCTAATCGTTGGCCAAGAAAAGAGTAAATACTTGTCAGGTTCAAACGGTAATACAGCGGCAACAACACGAAAGCCACTAAAACATACCCTAATATAAAGCCAAGGCAGGTTTGCAAATAAGTCATATCTATTCGCGTCACCATACCAGGCACACTGACAAAAGTCACACCGGAAATAGAAGCTCCGACCATTCCAAAGGCGACCATATACCAAGGAGAGCGACGCCCTCCTCTATAAAAGGTATCGTTCGTCGCTCTCCTTCCTGTCCACCTGCTAATTGCAAAAAGCAGGCAGAAATAAATAATGACTAATAATATAATCAATTAGATTATCTTTTCCAACTGAGAAACATTATTTTCTATTTCCTCATCCGTTACTGTATAGTTCTGAAGATCTCCGCTGATGAACTGCTCATATGACGGCATATCAATCAGACCATGACCGGAGAGATTGAAAAGGATAACTTTTTCCTCACCAGTCTCCTTACACTTCTTAGCCTCACGAATGGTAGCTGCAATAGCATGACAACTTTCTGGAGCAGGAATAATGCCCTCAGTACGGGCAAACAACATACCTGCTTCAAACGTTTCCAATTGTGGGATATCCACACCCTTCATATAACCATCTTTAATCAGCTGAGATACTATCATACCTGCACCATGATAGCGCAGACCACCAGCATGAATATTACTTGGTTTGAACTGGTGACCAAGCGTGAACATGGGCAATAATGGTGTATAACCTGCTTCATCTCCGAAATCATATTGGAACTTGCCACGTGTCAGTTTGGGACAACTGTCAGGCTCTGCAGCAATAAATTCAGTCTTCTTGCCATCCAACAAATTATGACGCATGAAGGGGAAAGCAATACCGCCGAAATTACTACCGCCACCAAAACAAGCAATCACCATATCGGGATACTCCCCTGCCATCGCCATCTGCTTCTCCGCCTCTAATCCGATAATCGACTGATGCAGGGCAACATGATTCAACACAGAACCCAATACATACTTACAATGCGGAGTCGTTGTGGCTAACTCTACAGCCTCGGAAATAGCTGTTCCTAATGATCCTGAATGTGTTGGATCAAGTGTCAGAATATCCTTACCTGCACGTGTTGACATAGAAGGAGAACCTGTAACAGCAGCCCCGAAGGTACGCATAATACTGGAACGATAAGGCTTTTGCTGCATTGTAATCTTCACTTGATAAACTGCACAGTCGAGTCCGAATATCTTGGCAGCATAAGCCAAAGCAGCACCCCATTGACCTGCACCTGTCTCTGTTGTGACATTTGTAGTACCTTCTTGCTTGGCATAATAGCACTGAGGCAGAGCAGAATTAATCTTATGTGAACCTAACGGGTTGGTGGATTCATTCTTAAAATAAATATGAGCAGGAGTACCGATGGCTTTCTCCAATTCGTAAGCACGTACTAATGGTGTAGAGCGATAGAATTTATACTTCTCCAATACCTCTTCAGGAATGTCTATCCAACGATGTTCCATATCCAACTCTTGTTTTGAGCACTCCTCTGGGAAGATATGAGCTAAGTCTTGCCATGTCAATGGTTGCTTAGTTGCTGGATGAATGGGAGGCAACGGTTTGTTTGGCATATCTGCCAAAATATTGTACCACTGAGTTGGAATCTCGTTCTCTGCGAGAATAAATTTCTTTTGTTTTGTCATTGTTTTAATTATTTGTTATTGGTTATGTTCTATAGCCCCAAAAGTGGTTTGAGTTGATTTTCCTTATGGAGAATCCAAACAGTAGTGCAGAGGAAAGCAAGGAAGACGAATATCAAAACCATCTTACCTCGCGCTGGTCCTGATTTCTTAACTGGAACCGTTGCACTCTGAAGCGTAGTAAACGCAGGAGTTTCTTCCTGTACTTTGGCCTCGGCCAATTGCAACTGCTGTGCTATACTGTTGTAGTTATTAAACTGCAACTGCATTTCATTTTCTAAATCAGTCTGCTTACTACGAACACTCTCAAGTATGATTTCTTGGTTGGAATCACTAAAATTGGCATAAAGCTGGCGAGCTTTGTCATAACGAGCTTTTGCCTCTTTAAAGAGTTTACGATTATACTCCAGATCGATTTTAGCCTTTTTCGTACGATAGTCAGTAATAAAATTCTGTAGACGTTCTTTCACCGAATCTGCCATTGTAGCGGCAATCAAAGGATCCTGATCGGTCACATTAATCGTAATCACCATCGTCTTCTTATCCACGTCACAGACTATCTTCTTATCTATTGTCTGAACGATTCTTGTCTGTTCCCTGGTCAACATAAACGGATTAACCTTATGCTGGTCAATAGTATCTTTAGACCCCATCAGGCTACCTAACAACCTGAAAGGAGCCGATATGATAGAACTCCACCAAGAACTTTTCTGCTCTTTAGCCATATAGTCATAATAGGACATCATGCGGGTGGAGTCTTTCTTATGTACAGGAACATTAAAGAGACTTGCCTTGAAATCAACAGAATTCATCAAATCGGGATACAGAGTAGGAAACAAAGCTTCACTACCCATAGCACCACTTCCTAAATTCATGCCAAACTGACTAGCCAATGTTGCCAAACTACTCGTATTGCGCTTACTGGTCAACTCTGGACTCAGTTTCACTTCACAATTATAGTAATTGGGAAGGCCGAGTGTATAAATACAAGCCACGACAAAAACAATAGGGAGTACTTTATAATATTTGCGTTTGTGCTTCTTAAGAGCTGCAAATATCTGTCCAAAGTCTATGGAACTTTCCTCCTGCTCGGGAATCATATTTTTATTCTCTTCAGCATTCATATCTTCAACGTTCAACTAATTAGAATTGTTTGATTAGGATGGTAATCATAGCTGCCATACTGAATACAGACTGTGCAATAGATACCCACTGCTGTGCCTTTAACGGGTCTGCCTTCTGCTTCGTTGGAACAACTATCTCGCAACCTGGTTCTATCTTCGCACCATGACCAACCTGGGCCATTGTACCATTCTGATAGATAACCCAAGTCTTGCTCTTCTTGGCGCGGTTACCAAAACCGCCAGCCTGATTGATATAATACTTATAATTCTTTCCCGGTGAATAAACAACGGTGTTGGGATACATCACATTACCCGAAACCTTCACTGTTCCATTGTATTCTGGAACGATGATACGATCGCCTTCACGAAGCACGATATCGTATTCACTTCCCGGGTTTTCCAAAGCCTTGTCGAGATAGATACCCACAGTGTAGCTATCCCCTAAGTCCAACTGATTCACAGCGACAGAATCACTACTTTCTGTCTGTGTTCTCAACTGCTTGAGCAAGAAACTACGACGAGCGCGCTCGTCGTCATTCAGACGGCGTTCCAAACGAGCACCTTTGACATAGGCTTCTTGTGTAACACCCCCCGCTGCTTTAATAGCTTCCGTCAGGCGCATGGTTTTACTTGTCAAAGCCTGATTGCCATCAAAAACAACCTCACCTGAGACTGTGATATTACGCTGGCTATAGTAGCCCGGACTACGGCGCACATAAACTTCATCATAAGGCTCTAATATAAAGCCTGGTGTTCCATCAACAACAAGCCCGTCTTTCAGTTTGAAAGTAAAAGTTTTGGTCAACTGCTTTGTCACGGAAGTAGCCTTTGGATCCATCATTCGACGAGACACATCGACTCTTGCTATACTTGCAGCATCTGTCAAACCACCCGCCTGAATAATCAGGTCTTCGATAGAGGTATTATCAGCATACTGATAGGTTCCCGGAGTGATTACCTCACCATGAATAGTGAAGGTGCGCTCCAAACGCAAATCTGTAGTGGTTCCTATGAAGAGTACATCTTCGTTCTGCAAAGGAATATCAGGAGAAGTTCCTGCAAGAATACCTTTCACGTCTACAGGAATAACTTCCAGACTGCGATCTGCCTTCAACCTATGGAGTACAGCTCGATTGGTAAAGGCATCCTCGGTAACTCCCTCAGCAGCTTTTATCAATGTACGAACTGAAGAAACCTCATTGCCCAATTGATACTGCCCTGCACGGAAAACAGCACCCTTAATCTCCACCATATTCTCATAACGGTTAAGCATACCGTCGACGACAACTGCATCACCATCGTTCACTTGGAAAGAGTTCATGTCAAACTCACCGACATTAAAGACGGCATAACGTTCACCAACCTGGCGGGTCAAACGCACAGAATTCTTAAAGGCATCACCTGTAAAGCCACCGGCATATTTCACCAAAGTTGCTACACTCTCATTCTTGCGCATCTCGTAAAACATCGGACGTTTCACCTTACCAGTAATACCTACCAGACAATCATAAGTACCCACCTGAATGACATCGCCTTCCTGTAAAGGAATATTACCAGCCAGTCGGCCATTCAGGATATATTCATAAATATCCACTACAGTTACTAAACGACCACCACGGAATACTTTGATATTACGTAAAGTTCCTAAATCCTTGATACCACCTGCCATATAAAGTGCATGGAACACTGTAGAAAAAGCACTCAGATGGTAAGTACCAGGAGTTTTAACCTCACCCATGACATTAATCAAGATGGTACGGGTTTGACCTACCGAAATCTTTATATTACTGCTGCTATAACGAGAGCCTAATGTAGAACGGATCTTCGACTGAGCTGCTGCTACAGACATTCCCATTACCGAAATAGGTCCATATCCAGGAACGGTAATATCTCCTTCTGGAGACACTGTCAACTGGAGTGTTTTCTGGGAAGCACCATAAATATCAACGATTACATGATCGCCAGGGCCTAACACGTAATTCTGTGGAGTGGCAAGATTCATACTGGGTTCAAAACTCAGTGCTCCACGATTAAAAATATCATGTCCGAAAATCACTTTGCCCGTACTTTGACTTGTTCCGCTTGTAGCCTGAATATCATCCTCTACATTAGCCACATCAGCCGTTGCGTTCTGGGTAATCTCACTAGTGGTATTAACCTGGGCGTCAACAACCTCCTGTGAGCCTGTTCCGTCGTTATTCGCACGCATACGATCAGCAGCATAGTTTACTGCGCCATCAGCTGCAGCATCAACACCATGCTCAGTGATTTGCTTACTATACTGATTACGGATACGACGTATCTGATCAATCTTCACACCGCGCTGAATCAACTTCGTCACAATTTGTGACTGCTTGGTACCCCTTTTAGTTTCATTTTGAATAAAACTCAGCACTTGACTATCAGTCATACCTTGCGCCATCAGTGACATGGTCATCAACGATAAAAATAAGGAAAAAAGTACTTTTCTCATAACTATTCAATTAATCGACTGCAAAGGTAGTAAATATAATTGAAAAAGAGCTATCGGAAGCCGTTTTTTTTACTTTAACGGTGTAATTATTGATTTCAACAGCTGTAGGGCAGACTCTACTGTCGGGATATTGGAAATAAGGAGTGAACGCTTGCCGTTGGTATCTCTAAACTGACATCGACGTGGATGATTGCCAACAAACTGAAGAATAGCATCAAATGCAGAACTCTGATAGAAGGGGTTATCTGAATTCGAGACGAAAAAGATAGTCATGCGCCCTTGTTTTAACATCAGTTTTTCACACCCTAATTGACCGGCTAGACGACGTAGAGGTACTACGCACATCAGTTCCTCCCCTTCCTGTGGAATGGTCCCAAAACGATCTACAAGTCGGGTTCGATAGGCCGCCAGCTGATCATCGGTATGGAGATTATCCAATTCACGATAAAGCAACATTCTCTCACTGTCAGAGGGAATATACTGATCTGGGAAGTAAAGTGCCAAATCGGTGTCTACCACCGTATCTATCAATGACATAGGCTGTTGGCTGTTAGCTGTTGACTGTTGACTTTCCCAAGCAGGCTCCTCCGCCCGCAATTCCTGCATAGCCTGATTCAGAATCTTCTGGTAAGTTTCATAACCAAGGTCTGCAATAAAGCCTGACTGTTCTGCCCCCAACAAATTGCCCGCTCCTCGAATATCCAAATCCTGCATAGCTATTTGAATTCCACTACCCAGCTCACTGAATGTCTCCAAAGCTTCTAATCGCCTACGACTTTCCTGTGGTAAGTCTGCCAAGGGCGGAGCCAATAGATAGCAATAAGCTTTACGAGTGCCACGCCCCACTCTACCTCGCATCTGATGAAGATCAGAAAGACCAAAATGATGCGCTCCATTGATGATAATTGTATTGGCGTTGGGAATATCAATACCATTCTCTATGATTGTCGTTGAGAGCAGTATATCGTAATCAAAATTCACAAAATCAAAAATAATCTTTTCCAACTCTTCAGGTTTCATCTGTCCATGACCGATGGCTATACGGGCATCTGGCACATGTGTATGTATCATGGTGGCGATACGCTGTAAGTCATTAATACGAGGATTAACAAAATAAACCTGTCCATTACGAGACATTTCAAAATTGATAGCCTCGGCTATAATCTCGGGATTCAGGGTATGTATCTCAGTTTGAATGGGATAACGATTAGGAGGAGGAGTTTGAATAATGCTTAAGTCGCGAGCTCCCAAGAGGGAGAATTGAAGTGTACGGGGTATTGGTGTTGCTGTAAGGGTTAAAGTATCGACGTTGGTTTTCATCTGACGCAACTTTTCTTTGGTAGACACGCCAAATTTCTGTTCCTCGTCTATGATGAGCAGTCCCAAGTCCTTGAATTTCACAGTCTTTCCTATGAGTTTGTGGGTTCCTATAAGAATATCAATCTTTCCTTCTTCCAGATCTTGCAGAATCTGTTTTGTTTGTTTTGCACTTCGAGCGCGACTAAGATATTCTACTCTAACAGGAAAATCTTTTAACCGACTCTTAAATGTTTGATAATGTTGATAGGCAAGTACGGTTGTAGGCACTAACACCGCTACTTGTTTGGAGTCGCATGCAGCCTTAAAAGCTGCACGAACAGCCACTTCCGTCTTTCCAAAACCAACATCCCCACATACCAGCCTATCCATAGGACGTGCCTTTTCCATGTCTGCTTTTACGTCATTAGTCACCTTCAACTGGTCTGGTGTATCTTCATATAGAAAAGACGCCTCCAACTCATGTTGCATAAAGCTATCGGCACTAAAAGCAAAGCCTTTCTCTCGTTTTCGTGCCGCATACAGTTTAATGAGGTCACGAGCGATATCTTTCAGTTTGCTTTTGGTTCGCTCCTTTAGCCGTTCCCACTGGCCTGTGCCCAATTGGGAAAGACGAGGAGGCTCACCATTATCCTGCGCCTTATATTTGCTTACCTTATAGAGTGAATGGATGGACACATAAATAGAGCCACCTCCTTGATAAATAATCTTTATCATCTCTTGGTAGTGCTGGCGACCAGATGTGGTAGTCGGGCTATTGGCTATAGGCATACGGACTAATCCGCCAAACTTACCAATACCATGATCAACATGGACAACATAGTCACCTATCTCGAACTGCTGAATTTCTTTGAGGGTAAGTGCTGCTTTACCACTTCGAGCCCTATCGGAACGAAGACTGTATTTATGGAAACGGTCAAAAATCTCATGATCTGTAAAAATACAGAACCGTTGGTCATGGTCAATAAAACCTGCATGTATTGTCTTTTCCACATATCCTACATTCAACTTCTGTTCGGTTTCCGTTTGTAGGATATCCTGAAGGCGTTGAAGCTGCTTAGTACTGTCGGCAAGCACATAAATCCGATATCCCTTATACTGGTAGTCGAAGAAAGACTCTTTCAGCAATTCAAAATTTTTATGTAAGAGAGGCTGAGTACTCGTATGGAATGTCAGAGTGACATCTGGACGGTCAGAAGGATGATGCCCGAATTCAACTTTCCTAAATGGCGCTATTTCGGTCGTAAACTGTTTACCATCCATCACCTGCACTTCTTCAAGATTTGCTTCCTGACTTGTACGATCAATCATGTCACTAACAAAAGCAAAGTCTTTAGCTACTAGTATGGTGTCTTTCTTCAAAAACGAAACGAAGGAGCTACCAGCAACCGACTGTGAATTTGTCATCTCTGGGACTATATTGACTTGAGATCTATGGTCGCGAGAAAGTTGGTCTTCCACTTCAAATGTACGTATCGTGTCAATATCATCGCCAAAGAAATCTATGCGGAAAGGATATTCACTGCTGAAACTGAACACATCAAGAATAGAACCGCGCAAGGCAAACTGTCCAGGCTCATACACATAATCAACTTCACGAAAGCCAAAATCACGCAAAATTTTTGTAACATTGTCAACTTCAACAGACTGTCCTTGTTGTAGGACTAAGGTTTTTTCGTTGAGTTGTTGTTGTGAAATAACTTGCTCTGCAATGGCAGATGGGTATGTGACAATAGTCAGAGGACTGTTTGAGTTTGAAAGTTGGGTAAGTACCTCAGTACGAAGTATTTCATTGGCAGCATCTCGCTGTGCGTATTTAATAGCCCGACGGAAAGATGAGGGGAAAAACATCACACGTTCCTTCTCTAAATCATCTGCATCTTCAGACTGATGTTTATGGCCTAAAATCTGTCGCAAATCATGATAAAAATAGCCTGCTTCCTCCTCATCTGGTAGAACAAACAATTGCGGATGGGTTGTTTGGCGTTGAGCAATAGTTGAGAAGACAACAGGAGTAGAAGAGGCCACCAATCCTTCAAGGAATATAGAACGAACGGATGTGTCCTCTATCGTTTTACGAAAGGTCTCCAGAGCTGGAGCCATCGCATAAAGTTGTACTAGTTCTTGTAATGTCATTTCTGGTCTGGATTCTCAACAAAACCTTGATATTCCGGTGTGAGAGATGACATCACCGCATCATAAGCCTGATGCATCGTAGCCTGTACATTCTCCGTACCCTGACCTATAGGATAGATGGGGGGATGTATTGTAAGAGTTAAAGGGTGCCAATTTACAAAATGCCAGTCACGCATTCGGGGCATCACATTGAAAGAGCCATTAATCGTCATCGGAACTACTGGCAATTGCAGTTCATCGGCCAGTGCAAAGGCACCTTTCTTAAAAACACCCATATGACCTGTAAAGCTACGAGCTCCTTCTGGAAATACCACCACACTACAATTTCCTGTCTCCAAAATATGACGAGCTGCTTTATAGGTCGCACGAACCTTGGCTGTTCCACGCCTATCTACCATAATCTGGTGAGACTTCACACAAGCGTATCCCACAAAAGGAATTTTTTTCAACTGATGCTTCATCATCCACTTGAAATTACGGCCTAAATAGCCATAAATCAAAAAGATGTCGAAAGCTCCCTGATGATTCGAGACAAAGACATACGACTGCTCGTCTTTCAGCGAATCACCACCTTCCACCTTTACAGGCAAAAGGAAAACTCGTGTGATGACTCTTGCCCACCAACGCCCTGGATAATATCCCCAATAATGGCCATCACCTATGGTACAGCCAATACCTACAACCAAAGCTGTCCAGATAGTCATTAATATTGTAATAGGTACGGCTACAAAAAGCTGATATATCCTATATAATAATTTCATCATATCTTGGGATATTTACGAGTCCATCCATCCAAACGGAGACGCATCACGCCGAAAAATGCCTCTCCGAAGATGCCACCAGACATTTTTGAAGTACCCTCCCTACGATTCACGAAGATCACTGGTACTTCCTTTATTTTAAACCCTATTTTATAGGCCGTAAATTTCATCTCTATCTGAAAAGCATATCCTTTGAAACGAATCTTATCGAGTTCGATGGTTTGCAACACCTTTCGTTTATAGCACTTAAAGCCTGCAGTGGTATCATGCACCTTGAAACCAGTAACGAACCTTACGTATTTGGAAGCGAAATAGCTCATCAAGACTCTTCCAATAGGCCAGTTGACAACGTTAACCCCACTTACATATCTGCTGCCAATTGCCAAATCATAGCCCTCGTCGGCACAAGCTCCATAAAGACGAGGCAAGTCGTTAGGATCGTGACTAAAGTCCGCATCCATTTCAAATATATAATCATAGGTGTGCTCCAATGCCCACTTAAACCCTGCAATATATGCAGTGCCCAGTCCCTGTTTCCCACTCCGCTCAAGTATATACAAACTATCAGGAAACTCTTGAGCCATCAGCCTTTTGACAATGGCTGCAGTCCCATCGGGTGAGCCATCGTCGACAACGAGAATATGAAACTTTTTATCTAAGGAAAATATTGCTCGAATAATCTTTTCAATATTTTCTTTCTCGTTATAAGTTGGAATGATTACTATACTATCGCTTATCATATGACGATGCAAAGTTACTACTTTTATTTGATAATTGCCAATCGATGATTAAAAATTTTATTTTTGCTTTCTCAAAGTGATAACGACAATCTCGCCGGGGAGTCCAAATCGGAAGGGGATAAGAGCACCCAAGCCAGTTGATACAAACAAGCCTCTTGAACCTTCATAAGTCCAACCTCCCCATTCTTTATACCCAAAGGCTGCTGGCGACTGACCGAATATTTGAGCTTGTCCTCCATGCGTGTGACCACTCAGAGTCAGTTGAACTTTACTCTGAGGCAGGATCAGTTTACGCCATGCTGTTGGATCATGTTGTAACATCACGACAAAAGAAGCCGAATCTACACCGGCAAGAGTTTTACGTACATCGCCACGTCGCGGCATACGCTCAACAGTTCCCCAATTTTCCATTCCAGCAATCACGATAGAGTCACTGTCTCGACGAATTACACGATGTTCGTTCATGAGCAATGTCCACCCTGCCTTTCGCTCAAAAGCTTGCGTCTTCGCACAATTAATTTCTTTAACAATAGAATCATAAGGCTGATAGATGGCATAATCATGGTTACCTAAGACAGAGAACATACCGTCTTTTGCTTTCAGTCTGCTTAGTTGTGGCAGATGAGCTTCAATTTCCTCTGGATAGACGTTCTGTAAATCTCCTGTAAAAACTATCATATCAGCACGCTGAGCCAAAATACTGTCTACCGCACGTTCCAACAGCCACTCACGACTACCAGTCATCGTTCCTACATGAGCATCCGTAAACTGTACGATACGATATCCGTCAAAGGATTCTGGCAGGTCTTTGCTGACAAACTCTATATGACGGACATCTAACTGCTGATAGCCCACAAACATTCCATAAAGAGCAAAGAGAATGACCAACAGCGATATGGTTATTCCGACCTTCTTTCCCCAACGGTGAGGCAGAAAGTATCTACATAGGAAATACACTACTGTCGGTGTAACTACAATGGCCATTATCAAAAAAAATACTACTGCATAACGAGCTATCATACTGGTTCAATATTTAATTTATAGATAAGTGGACAGAAATTTACGAAGGGTTTCCATGGGCAGTCCTCTCCGTTGTGCATAATCCTGAAGTTGGTCTTCGCCTATTTTGCCTATAGAGAAATAATGAGCCTTAGGCTGGGCTATCATCAGGCCACTAACACTGGCATGGGGCTTCATGGCACCATTCTCTGTAAGACGAATGCCTATTTGCTTAAATTGCAAAAGTTTGTCAAGTATAAAGTTTACACTAGTATCAGGCAAGGAGGGATAACCAACAGCAGGACGAATACCCTGGAAACGCTCTGCATGCAAATCTTCTATTGAGAGATGCTCGTTGGGAGCATATCCCCATTCTTTTCTTCTAATTTCCTCATGGAGTTTCTCTGCTGCCGCTTCTGCCAATCGGTCTGCCAACAGTTGAACCATCATTTTCTGGAAATCATCATGATCAAAATCGGTTTCCATACCGATATCCACTGTTGTTGCAAAAACACCTATATGATCATAGTCTGAACGGACAAAGTCTGACAAACAGAGGTATTCACTATTTTCACGTTGTTGCCGAAGAAGAGGAATCCTCCCTATCGGTAAAACAATATCGTCTCCCTCGCTATGAGCTTCGAAGAGTTGGAAGAGTGCATATACATGGTAACGACCATCCAACTTTACAAGCATTTCTTCAGCTTCTTCCCTACTTTGTTTTTGCTGGCTGGCCGTACGCAACTGCCACGCATGGTAGTAATACACCCAATTGATATAGGGTACAAGATCGTGTATCTCGTAGGTCCGTTTCATCTAAAAGCGATTTCCTCACCTATATAATCGCTGACTACCTTACCATCCACATAGACAGAATGCCCGTTACACAAGGTTCGTTCCACCCTCCACAGAAATGTATGTCCTTCCATTGGACTCCATCTGCACTTACTCTGAATACAGGAAGGTGTCACCGTCCAACCAGTTTGCGGACGCACTATCACCAAATCTGCTCTATACCCCTGACGAATATACCCTCTATTCTTTACTTTAAACAGTTGGGCAGGATGATGGCACATCAACTCTACTAAACGCTCCAAAGAAAGAATTCCCTGATCTACTAGTTCAAGCATCGTGACCAAGGAGAACTGTATCATCGGCATCCCACTAGCAGCACGCGAGCATCCCCCTTCTTTCTGGGACAGGAGATGGGGTGCATGATCCGTTCCGATTACAGTGATTCTGCCGTCTGTAAGAGCCTGTTGCAAAGCCTCACGGTCACGCTCTGACTTGATGGCAGGATTACACTTGATACGAGTGCCCAAGCGATGATAGTCGCGGTCTGAGAAATAGAGATGGCTAACTGTTGCTTCTGCTGTTATCTGTTTATTAGCAGTTGACTGCTGGTCAAACAATTCAAGTTCCTTGGCTGTAGAGAGATGGGCAACATGTAAACGCGCATGATACTTTCGGGCCAAATCCACAGCTAACCTAGTACTCTCATAGCATGCCTCCACACTACGGATTTCAGGATGATGTTCCACTTTGGGATCATCACCATATTTGGCTTTTGCCTCATCCATATTGCGATTGATTATGTCCGTATCTTCACAATGGACCATAATGGGAAGAGTGGTACTACTAAATATACGCTCTAAAGACTCTCGACGGTCTACCAACATATTACCTGTAGAGGAACCCATGAAGAGCTTAATACCAGGAATGCGGTGAATGTCCAATTTAGAAAAACTGTCAACGTTATCATTCGTTGCCCCATAGAAGAAACTATAGTTGACATGGCTCTTTCTGCTGGCCAGGCGAAACTTCTCATTCAAGGCTTCCAGTGTTGTGGTTTGCGGATTAGTATTGGGCATATCGAAAAAGGAGGTTACACCTCCTGCTGCAGCTGCCCTACTCTCGCTCTCCATATCTGCCTTGTCTGTCAATCCAGGTTCACGGAAATGAACATGATCATCTATAATTCCCGGTAAGACGTAACAGCCAGAAGCATCAATTATCTCATCCCTTTCTGAAATTGGAGCAGAATGGTTGGTGACTATATCAATAATATCACCATTCTCAATGACTATCGCACCATCGAAGGTACGACCTTCATTCACTATCGTTCCACCCTCGATGACCGTTCTCATATTGCGACTATTTTTGTGGGATATTCGTCAACGGATTAGGTGCTGTCTGGGCTGGAGTGGCTGATTCTTCTACCACACTAGGATCTCCCAATCCATTCATCCGTTTCTCGTTTTCCTGAGCTGTCTGATAGTAGTCTTTCACATAAGGATCGTCCTTGAATTTCTGAGAAGCCTTGGACATGATATCTTCAATCTGCGGAGTAAGAATAGGATAGCGATACTGACTGGTAATCATCATGAACACACCAGGACCCAGTACATTATCAAAATTCGACTCAATAAACTTCATCACGAGCCGGTCTTCTTCTCCTGCGATTCTTGCAGCTTCTGCTGAAAGCTGACGATCAATCATTTCCTCATCAATACCCTCCAACAGCATCTGGCTTTGCTTATGCGAGAGTTCGTTCATCTGATTCGTCAGCTGATTATGTTTATCTATAAACTTATAGAGTGAATCGTTAAGGGGGGTTCCACCTACTACCTGACGCGCATTATCTATTTTAATAGTAATCTCACCTTTTTCCAACACTACAGGCATGATGCTCTCATCATCCATATACAGACTAGCCATACGAACAGTATCAAGCAGGCCTGCAAAATGGAACTCACCATGAACCACGTCACAAGAATCAATATTTTTGAATTCGTTATTCTTAATAGCCTTGAGATAGAGTTTATTGCCATCCAGCGCAGAGATAGACGATGTTCCCTCCACGTTGTATGAACTGGCACACGACGAGAGGAGCGCTAAGACGGTCGGCAATAATAGTAATTTCTTCATAGACACTTTATTCATTTGTGATGCAAATGTACAACGATGTATTGAAAAGAAAAAAAATATTTGCGCAATTTAATACATTTGTGCATTTATTTAGCGTTTTTTTGCCTACTGAGCCTCTTTTTCCAACTCATTTGATATTCTATGGCTGGTATAAAGTTGCAAAATAGCTGCTACCAAAAGGACAACAATCCAGTTGTTATGCACATATTTTATATATATAAGCTGATCAAGTCCCAGAAAATTTACCTTACTGGCAAACATCATCAATGCAGCCAACAGAAAAAGAACATCACTGGTCAGCATGATTCGACGCAAACGACGAATCGTAAAATTCTTCCCTTCGTAAGTCTGACGCATTTGTATAGCTGCAAATAACAAGGTTCCGGGAGCGAAAACATAAGGAGCCCATGACTGCATGAACACGCTGGCACCAGAACCAACCACCATCAGCACACCTCCCAACAACATCAAAAGGGTCTCCACCTTACTCAACTGTCTCATTCGAAGCTGACGAATTGGTTTGTTCTTCACTAAAGACAAAGATGTCCTCGTTGTCTTCTTTCATAAAATAACGCTCACGGGCAATCTTCTCTATTGCCTTAGGATTACTATCCAACATCTTGATTTGTTGGCGATCCTTATTATACTGATTAGTCAGACGCTTAATCTCGTCCTGTAATTCACTTATTTGCTGCTGATTCCTGAAATGATGCCACACACTGTTCTCATCCACAAAGCCGATAATAATGACAGCCAAGAGGGTTACCACAGCATATTTCAGCCATGGAGAACGATAGAGCTTACTCAATATTTTATTGAAACGTTTCATAATTTCTGGCAAAATTACGAAATAATTTTCAATTTTCAATTGCCAATTCTCAATTATTTAGTAATTTTGTGCCAAATTCGTGTAAATTATGGAAGAATATATCGTTTCTGCGCGAAAATACAGACCTACATCCTTTGATACGGTAGTAGGCCAGCAAGCTCTGACTACTACCCTCAAGAATGCGGTTAAAAGCGGTAAACTGGCTCATGCCTATCTGTTTTGCGGTCCACGAGGAGTTGGTAAAACCACTTGTGCACGTATTTTCGCTAAAGCCATCAACTGTCTGTCGCCTACTACCGACGGAGAGGCCTGTGGACAGTGTGAAAGTTGCCAAGCCTTTAATGAGCAACGCTCGTTTAACATTTTTGAACTGGATGCTGCCTCGAACAATTCGGTAGAACACATCAAGACACTGATGGAACAAACTCGCATTCCACCGCAGGTTGGCAAATACAAAGTATTTATCATTGACGAGGTTCACATGCTTTCAACGGCAGCTTTCAATGCATTCCTAAAAACATTGGAAGAGCCCCCCGCTCATGTCATCTTCATACTTGCCACAACAGAAAAGCACAAGATTCTTCCTACCATTCTCAGCCGCTGTCAAATTTATGATTTTGAACGCATGACAGTGCGCAATACCATTGACCATCTGAAGTCTGTGGCAGAAAAGGAAGGAATCCAATACGAAGAACAAGCACTGGCTGTCATCGCCGAAAAGGCTGATGGGGGTATGCGTGATGCTTTAAGCATCTTTGACCAGGCAGCTTCCTTCTGCCAAGGTAATATCACTTATCAGAAAGTGATTGAAGACCTCAACGTTTTGGATTCTGACAATTATTTCAAGATCATCGAGCTTTCTGTTAATAATAAGGTGAGTGAAATCATGGTTTTGCTCAACCAAATTATCAATAAAGGTTTTGACGGTGGACTGCTCATTGGCGGTTTGGCTAAACATGTTCGCAACGTACTTATGGCCAAAGACCCGCAAACGCTTCCTCTCTTAGAAGTGAGCGACCAACAGCGAGAACGCTACCAACAACAAGCCCAGAAATGTGAGACGCGTTTTCTCTACGAAGCACTTCGACTAATGAACCAGTGTGACATCAATTATCGTCAGTCATCTAACAAACGTTTATTAGTTGAACTAACCCTCATTGAAATTGCACAAATCACTCAGCCCGACGAGGGGCCTGTCAGTGGGCGTAAGCCCAGAAGATTAAAATCCCTGTTTAAGCAATTGTTGCAACAGTCTCAGACACAAAAGACAGCCCCGCAGGTAGCTGTATCTGAGCCTGTTAGCAATAACTCTAGTATGACTGGCAAACCAAGTTCTACCAGTATCCCCAATGCTACTGGTCCCTCTAGCGCCCCTACTGCCCCTCAACAAAAAAAGGCTATTGGTTTCTCATGGAACAACCTTCGCGAGAAAGCCAAGCCCAGAGGGAAAATGCAAATCATACCAGGCACACTCAATGCCAATGACCCTAATGCCAAGATAAAAGACGAACAAGCAGAATTCAGTCAACAAGATTTGGAACTGCAATGGATGATGATGTGCAACCGTATGCCCCAACAATACAGTGCTATTGCCTCCCGCATGAAAAACATGAATCCCACCATCACCGACATGCCTCATGTGGAAGTGGTATTAGAGAACCAACTCGTCTACGACCAGATGACGGAAATCAAAGGCAGCATTGTCAACACCCTTAGAATCTATCTCCACAACAATGCCATCACTCTCAACATGAGAATTGCGGAACATCAGGAGAAAATACGAATTCTCTCACGAAAGGAACAGTTTGAACTGATGGAAAAAGAAAATTCCGCAATCGCTAAATTGCGGAAAGCTCTTGATCTTGAGTTGGCATAAACCAACCATTTCTCATTTATATGAGCGTCATACCCAATTTCTTGCACTCCTGACGCATTTCATCAGGCCAGATAGAAGCCTGAATTTCGCCAATATGTCCTTTATGGAGGAGTACCATACACAGACGACTCTGTCCAATACCGCCACCAATACTCAATGGCAACTCATCATTGAGCAGTTTCTGATGGAAATACAAGCCTTCGCGCTCTTCTTTGCCTTCCAGCTTCAATTGGCGCAACAAAGATTCCTTATCGACACGGATTCCCATTGACGAAAGTTCAAAGGAACGTCCCAATACAGGATACCAAATAAGGATGTCGCCATTCAAACCAGCCAGTCCGTTTTCTCCTACCGTTGACCAGTCATCATAGTCTGGTGCTCGTCCGTCATGCTTCTCACCATTCGACAACTTACCACCTATTCCTATAATAAACACCGCACCATAGGCCTCACAGATAGCATCCTCACGCTCCTTAGGAGACTTGTCAGGATACATTTTCAGCAATTCCTCTGCATGAATAAAAGTAATCTTCTCTGGCAAAAAAGGCTTGATTTGAGGATATGTCTCACAAGTCAAATATTCCGTTCTGCGAATAGCAGCATAGATACGCTCAACAACATTTTTCAGATAAGCCACCGTACGCTGCTCTTTTGTTATCACAGCCTCCCAGTCCCATTGGTCTACGTACAAAGAATGTAAATTGTCCAGTTCCTCATCAGCACGGATAGCATTCATATCAGTATAAATACCATAACCCGGCTCTATCTGATATTCTGCCAATGAAAGGCGTTTCCACTTTGCCAATGAGTGAACTACCTCTGCACAAGCATCACCCAAATCCTTGATAGGAAAAGATACCGCACGCTCCACACCATTCAAGTCATCATTAATGCCTAACCCTTTTAAGACAAACAGGGGAGCCGTCACACGACGCAAACGCAGTTCTGTAGAAATATTCTGCTGGAAGAACTCTTTTATCAACTTAATACCCTGCTCTGTCTGTTTGGTGTCAAGCAGTGATTGATAGCCGATTGGTTTAATCAGTTGACTCATCTTTTTTCGTTAATTTGACTATTTACAATTTACTGTTTTACTATTTGCGCCTGCAAAGGTACTACTTTTAAACTAATTTGCAAGGAAAAAACAAGAATATTTTGCAAAATGACAGAAAAAGATAACAATTCCTATCATTTTGCGTAAACAACTAAAATAAATCCAAGATTATTTGGTTATCTTCTCAGTTATTCGTAACTTTGCACGCGTTTTGGTCCCGTAGCTTAGCTGAATAGAGCGTCAGATTCCGGTTCTGAAGGTCTTGGGTTTGAATCCCAACGGGATCACAGAAGGAAATTATCGAGAAACTCCCATAAATAAAGGGTTTCTCGATATTTCGTATAAGGAAATCAGAGTTCCATTTTTGGTTCTCATTTCCAAATTTGAGCCGCAAAATCGCCGCAAAATCGCCGCAAAAATGGCTCTAAAGACGAAAATCGCCGCAAAATCGCCGCAAAAATCGCCGCAAAAAACAGGGTCAAAATTGACGCAAAAAGAATGACCCGATGAAGGCTTATATATAGGACGCGAGGATTGGTTCCAGTATTAACAATTTAAAAGTTTATCAAAATGGCAACCATTTCCATTGAATTCGGGAAGGAATCTTCCCAAAAGACGCGTGAGGTCTATCTGTTGGTAAGACAGGGCAAGACCAGACAAAGAGTAAAAACAGGAGTAAGACTCAATGAACAAGAATACTCTCCTAAGACGAAGAAGATCAAGTCCATTGAGAAGGCTCGAATTGTCGAGAAACTGAGGTTAGACCTCATCGACAACATGAGCGATCTGGCTGCAGGTTCTATGGCAGGAGCCCCAGATGATGCTCTTACCATTACAAAAAAGATCATCAAAAAGCAGGAAAAGAAGGAACTGGAGTTCTTTGCCTATGCAGAGGATTGGGTGTCAAGAGCCAAGATCAAAGGTGCCAAGAACTATCTGACCATGCTCAACACCCTCGAAAAGTTCTTGAAATGCCGCAAACTCTTCTTCCAAGAGATTACCGTCACATTCCTCAAAGACTTCGAGGCGTTCCTTGATGACCGCCCAAGAGCACAGTCACTCTATATCGGACAGATGCGCCACATCTTCCGTGAAGCGATGCTGGAGTACAACACCGATGATGAGATTGTCATCAAGAACGACCCGTTCTTACGCTACAAGGCCCCCAAGCAAGTGCTCAAAAAGGGTGTTAGGGCTTTAAGCCTGGAACAACTCATGAAGGTGGTTAACTACCAGCCCAAGAAGAATACGCTGGCTGAACTGGCCCACGATTGCTTCATTCTCTCCTTCTGCCTGATGGGCATGAACTCTGTGGACATGTACCAAGTCAGTTGTCTGGAAAACGGCACCATCAAATACAAACGGACTAAGACCAGAGATCGTCGAAGCGACGAGGCCTACATTGAGGTCAAGGTACATCCCTGCATTCAGCACCTCATGGAAAAATGGAAAGGTGAAGACCGGATATTCAGATTCTACAAGAAATACTACTGTGCTGAGTGCTTCAATCAGAACCTGAACATCGGCCTAAAGACGATTGGCAAAGCCGTTGGCATCAACAAACTCCAATTTTACCAGGCTCGCCATACCTTCGCCACCCTATCCAGGAATCTCATGAAGTTCAGTAAGGGTGATGTTGATGAAGCCCTCAACCACGTTGGCAACTACGAAATTGCAGATGTCTATATCACCAAAGACTTCTCCATCATCAACGACAACAACTTCAAGTTGCTTGACAAGGTGTTCAACCTCACCAAGTCGAAAAGAGGCAGAAAGCCCAAGAAACAGGAAGTTGCATAGCACGAGCCCCTACTCTGAAGCCCAATCCCCACACTTTAATACTTGGTGTGGGGATTGGATTTCTATGTTTATTTGCTTAAATCTTCAATCAGTTTGTCAAAGTCTGAGAGGAATGTCTGGTCTTGAATCCTCCAGAATTTCTCATATTCCCCTAACGCTTTGGCTTCTGCTTCCTCGTGAGTCACGGAGCCAGCATCGGGCAGAATGTCAGCATCCGACACTTTCAGATAGTGCTCCAAAACCTGTTTCCATTCAGCCATCGTTGTCAAAACATGCCGCCTGGCTCTTCGCTCTGCAATTTCGAGGAAAGCCGTCGTCAGCAAGTTCAGTTCATCCACTTCCTTCTCTGACAGATAATTCTTGGCTATCGTCACATCACTTTTAACGACTCTGCCATCAGGTGCATTCTTCCACGTCATCAGTCCCATGTGAGGCTTCTCCGCATCAGCACGGTCATAGACAATCTCTGCAGCCGTCTGATGAGTCACGGCATAGTGCATCATGTTCTGTACAGTCTTATAGAAGGTACGTGTTATCTCACTATCCTTGTCATAGTCGCTGCTGCACTCGGCATAGATGTCAGTTATCTTCTGATAATAACGACGCTCTGATGTACGTATCTCACGGATGCGATCAAGCAATTCCTCAAAGTAGTCAGCCCCAAAGGGATTCTTGCCTTTCAGCCGCTCGTCGTCCATCACAAAACCCTTGATGATATACTCCTTCAAAACCTCTCGCGCCCAGATTCGGAATTGGGTCGCCTCGTAACTATTCACCCGATAACCAACCGCAATAATCGCATCCAGATTATACAGCAGAACGCCCTGTTCATCCCATTTTTCCGACGGAATTAAAATTTTTTTAATTGCTTCGGACAATTGGAGTTCTCCACTCTCATCTATCTGTTTTAGATGATAAGTAATGTCTGGAATAGAAACATTAAACAGTTCAGACATCCGTTTCTGAGAAAGCCAGAATGTGTCCTGACTGAAAAGCACGTTCACATTCACCTTACCTGTGCTCGAACGGTATATCAAGACATTACCCTCTACGCTTGTAGCCAGCTCCTGGGAGTTCATCGTACTCGTGAAATAATCCTTGGCAGCCTTTACAATAGGTTTCCGCTGATCTGCGTTCAATGCAATCGCTATGCAGGCCGTACGAGACAGTTTGAATGACTTTACCTGTCTTGTCGTTCCAGAGCCCAGTTTAGCCATCTCCTCTATCTCCACCATGTGCTCCTTTAGGTCTAAGCCCTTCTCTTGCTGCAGGAAGGAGGATACCTTGTCCATCAGCCGTTCGAAGTTCCAGTACTTCTGGTAACCCATGAGTCGTGCCAACTTACGCGAGTTCCACCACTCACGACCTTCACCATCCGTCTCTTTGATAGCCTCAAAAGGCGACTGCATTTCTTCTGGTGAGAACATCTCTATTTCGTTTGTATTGTCCATATCGTTTGCAAAGTTATCTTATTATTTAGAGAGGTTCACAATATGTTTTATTAACCACTCTGTCTCGCATTAGTTTCATATCAGTGAAGTTTCGGCTAATATTCTGCACAAGATCAAGATAATTATCCGTTCCATCATCTTTCTTGTAAAAATATGGTTTTACTGATACACAAAACCTATGCTCAAAGAGAGTATTGAGCAATGTCCTGTCTGAATTACCGCAAGAATGTCCCATAATGCAAACCTGAAAAGGACCAGATTCAATAAACTCAAGCATTTTTCGATAATTGTCCGTTTCTAGATACCTAATAGACTTTATATTGCGCAGACATTCATTGTCATTCAGATTCTTAAGCTTTTCAAAATCACTATCTAATTCATCCCCATATCCAAATATTACGCTATTTGCATCATCCAAACATCCATGAATATGGTTGACCTGTACTTTTGATGTGGAATCTACGTATTGTTGTTCTGTTTTAGTATAATTGAAACTCAATAACATTATATTATTCGGTGCAAAATCTTTAGAATATCTGCTGCCTGAATAATTAAGATTTGCCACAGCTAATTCCTTTATTTTAATCGGTCTATATATTTTATCTTTGATAGAGGGGATGACATCAACTACCTTTTTCGCTTCCGATTTAAGGTAATCAATGAGTATAGTCTTTAGATAGTCCAATTGAAAATTGAGAACCTTTGGATCTATCCTCTGCAAATTACCTATTTGAGGAAGAGTCTGTTGAGCGAGTAATGAATAATACTCATTTTCAATATCAACCCAGCCCTTTGTCTCAATACTTTTAATAATCTTATCAAAGAAAGTGTAAAACTTTGAATTAAATCTTTCTGTGTCTTTGATTATAGACTGAACAACATCTTTTCCTGGTATTCTTTGGAAGACTCGAGGCAATTGAAATGCAAATATATTCCAACAATTACTAGGATCTATAATCTCAAATTTACACAAAGGGTCTTGGGAAATACCAGTAGTATTGCCGACAAAACCATCAACTCTCCTTTCCCAATACCAGTTTATAAAATCTTCATATCTGGTATTGAGGCCGTGAGCTAAGTCGAAGCCGTTGCCTATAAGTACTATCCTATTCATTACTCGTCTTTATTTGCTTCTTCAAGAGATTCGGCAGCCATACTTAACTGTTCAGTTTGTATCGACACTTCTTTAGCCTTTGAGAGAACAGCCTCCCTAACCATCGGAGTATATTCTTCAATGATGTGGCGCCAATCGTTAAGTCCCATATCTGGATAACGACTGCCATACAGTTCTATCACTTCTCGCAGCAATTCCATATCGCTTATGTTAGCGTCCATTTGTAGACGATTGAAGATAAGATTACGTACATCTCTGTCATCTTCTACGTTAGAAAGCTTTGTGAATTTAAGTTTAGAAGTGCCGTTCTTCTTATAGTTCTCTACCTGATCAAGAACTTTCTTAAACACTTCTTCATCCCACTCAGGTGGGTAGCCCTCCTTGTAGATAAGTACCGTAAGCTGTGAAGCCAACTTATTTCTGAGGTTGGTATTGTTAAGCCAGTCTGCATATACAGCTGTGTCATCTATAAGCAGCTTTATCTTCTTGGCAAGTTCAATGCATCGCTCGTCTGAATATTCAAACTTGTGGTTATCTCTAACCTCAGTCAATACATCAAAGAAAGCCTTTTCTTCAAAGGTGATACCCAGTCCCTTGAACTTTTCGCTATCTACCTTCAAGTCTTTCAGTATCTGCTTTAATTTGTCAGTAAGCGTACTAATCTTATCTTCTACGATGTTCACGACACCTGTTACCACACCTTCTGTCACCTCGTTGGTGAAGGTCAGCTTATCGCGAGTGTTGTACTCGTCAATAACCTTCTCAAGCATTATCTGGAATTTCTCTGCCTGAATCTTATTGGTCCCTCTATATACTTTGATAGCTTTAGCCACCAATTTACAAAGCAGTTGGAACTTGGTATATGGCATCTTCACATCTTCCAACTCCTGAACAAAGGCATCTCCATATATATTTTCTTCCTCTCCCTCTTCAAAAAGTCGCTCTACACCACTTGCCAATATAGCTTCTTTCACCATCTGCTCCACGTGACGATTCATGCTTTCTGTATCATGTTCTGTTGTTGTCATCTTCATGACATACGAACATATACCCATCATACATTGACACCACATTACCTCTTCTTCCGTAAGTATGCCAGCAGGGCTACAGATGTTAAAAGCAGAACGAAGACGTTTCACATGCTCTTTGAAACGTTTCAGGAATGATACTTCGCCTTTCCTCTCCACACTATTAGCCAGAATGTATTCAGCAGCCTCCTGCAAGAATTGTAGACGAGCCAAGTCATTTGTCCCAAAGAAAGGTGTAAAGTCCAGTTTCGACAGCATTTCCTTCAATAACTGCAACTGGTTCTCCAATATACCGTAGGCAATGTCCAAGTCTTCTGCTGGGGGTACTTCGCCGCCATATTTCTTCATGGCTTTCTTCATCTCCTCACGAATTCCAATATAGTCGATGACGAAACCATATTCCTTATCTTTGAACCTACGATTCACACGCGATATGGTTTGTATCAGTGTATGTTTCGACAGAGGCTTGTCGTTATAAAGCAATGTCAGACTTGGTACATCAAAGCCAGTTACCCACATATCCACTACGATAGCAATGCGGAAGTTTGATTTTTCTGACTTGAATTCTGTATCTAAAAACTTTCTGTATTCCTTGCTGGCACCACCTCCCAACAATTGATAGAGTTCTTTCTCATCATCTTTGTCGGTAGTCATCACCATGTTTACGAAAGCCACATCATTCAGTTTCTCTTTTTCATCTGCTGTCAGAGTGAGTTCATTCAGTGCTTTCTTCTTCTCAAACCACAAAGGCATCTGCTCACACATTTTCTTATATAGCTTGAATGCCGTTGGTCTGTCAATACAAGTTATCATAGCCTTCTGCAAGCGGTCTATACCTTCAGTACGCTTTATATAGTCAGCAATAATATCCTTTGCCACTCTCTCCAACACATCATCATCACCAATGATGACCTGCATACTCGACATAGCAGCCTTGCTCTTGGCTATATCCTCAGGAGTAGCACCTTCGTCAGCACACATACGATAGTAGGCTTCAACTTTCTCTGCCTGTTCCTTGTTCATAAATACACGAGCCAAGCGAGGGTCATACTTGATAGGTACGGTAATGCCATCTGCTTCTGACTCCTGCATGGTATATTGGTCAACCACCTGACCAAACACATGAACAGTTTCGTCAATTGGTGTTCCTGTAAATCCCACATAAGTAGCGTTTGGCAGCGCATCACGAAGATACTTTGCGAAGCCATAAGTCACCTTAGCACCTATCTTCTCGTCATTGGAAAGCGTCTCGCTATTCTTGCTCCTTGTGCCATCATTGATAACCAAATGTGTGCCAAGATTGTTCTGAGTCCTATGGGCTTCGTCACTCATACAGATGACGTTGCTACGTTCTGTCAGCAGTCCTGTTGACTCAGCAAACTTCTGTATAGTGGTGATATAGATGCCTCCTGACTTTCGCAGGGTCATCTCGTTGGCCAGTTCTTGGCGACTCTCAAACACCTTGACTGCTTCATCTTCCAAGAATCGCTTGGAACGTCCAAACAGTTTCCCACTTTGAGTCTCCAAGTCCTCTCGGTCAACAATGATCAATATCGTTGGGCTACCCAGTTGCGACTTGCAGCGAAGTGCCAACTGACGAGCCAGGAATAGCATGGTGTATGTCTTACCACAACCAGTAGCACCAAAGTATGTACCACCTTTACCATCACCTCCTACACTACGCAGATGTTGCAGTATGTGGTCTCTCAGCTTTCTTGTGGCAAAGAATTGCGGATAGCGACAAACTATCTCTGTCGTATCATCTTCTTTCGATGGGTCGGGGAAATACACATAGTCACGAATCACCTCTAACAGTCTTGTTGGCGACAAGGCGCCTTTGACGAGTGTTCTGAGTGTGTCAAGTCCCTTGCCTGCCTTGTCCTCATTCTCCACCTTCTTCCATTCGTAGAAGAATTCAAATGGAGTGAAAGGAGTGCCAAGGGCATTCTTTGCTCCATCACTGATTACAGCAAGTGCGCAATAGCGAAGCAAAGAAGGAATATCCCTCATATATCGAGTGCATATCTGGGTGTGTGCGTCCCTTATGGTAGCATTCGCCTTAGTGGGATTCTTCAGTTCTATGATGCAGACAGGAATACCATTCACAAAGAGCAGAATGTCAGGACGGCGATTTTCCTGACCTTGCTCCATCACGAATTGGTTTACACAACGGAATATATTACAATTAGGATGCTCAAAGTCGATGTACTCCATGCGGAAAGGAGTATCACGATTGTCGCTATATGTAAAGTCGTAGCCATCACGATATAGCAGGAAGGCATTCTGACAGGCATAGTAGTCGTTCTGGCCACCAACGTTCCTGAGGTTTGCCACCACGTTATCCATCTCAGCCTCTGTCAGTCCTTTTTTGGCATACTGAGCATTGAGGAATGTTCGCAAATCCTCTTCTATCAGAGGGTCTGTGAACTTTCGATGCAGCTCATCGCCAAAGGTGTACTGCCATTGAGCATCTTGCAACAGCTCTATGGTAGCTTCCTCAAACTGACTTTCATAATATTTCCCTTTGTTTGCCATACATACAAATTATAATTGTTCTTCGCTTGACTCTTCGACCCAATCAGGTTGATCTGAGACATGGTCGATTTCCAACGTAGGTTGGTCTTCCGATATATTCAGGAGTTTATTTATTTCCTCATCAGTAAAAACATGATTAATCTCCCAATGAGTTTTTAAGAAGTTAATCAAAACTTTACCTCGTTCTATAATGCTACTAGGTAGCCATTCATTATTCTTACTTACCTCTATTTCACTATATGAGCCTGTGTCATACCCATGATGTGTAATTTCTCCTCTTTCATTCCTAGTTGTTTCTTTTTTCTTATCGAAGGAGTAATTTTGTTGTTCGGAATTTTTGGCTATACTCAATAAAAGAAGGTTACCCAAAGAATGTGTCAGGTTCTTATCTTTATCGGAAACAAAACGTGTTGTCCAATAATTATCAGTAGGAGACTGAGGATAAATATGTTCAATGGATATTTTATTTGCTTGATTATTTTCGAATGTTTCCCAATTAACTTTCTGGTCTTTATCCATTGTGCCTTCTTGAATATGCCTCTCATATTCATATAAGAAGTATCTTAGCCCAGACCATGAATAGAATCCTTCTCGTTTCTGGTATCTGTCTACCGCTGATATGATGAAACTGTTTATATCTAACCAATAATTTGTTTGTCCATTTATCTCGTCTATTAAAACTTCGAATAATTTTTGTTGCTCATAAAAGTCATGGGCTAAAGTATAAAAGTGATAATCTGCAGTGTTTGAGCGTCGGCCAGAGACCGCAAACGTTAGGAAACGGAATCTTTCGCAGGCTTTTAGTAGTTCCACCATTTTGCTATCATCTTTTTTGCAATAAGCGGCCATCAATAAAGGCTTGAAACTTCCTATTCCTACACGATTCAAACGGGTCAGCCATGTTTTCTCCGTCTCGTCTAATTCGCTTTCTATAGGACAATTGATATTAAACCAATTTACTATGCTCGTTTGCAAACTCATCACATATCTGTTGATTTCCTCAATTGTCAATTGATTACTCAACAATCTTTTCGCAGTAAATGTTTTGGACAACAAGTCGTCTTTGAAAACCATAGACGTCTTTCTGTCATATCTGAAATACATAATCCAATGGTCTCTCAAGAAAGAATCATCATTTAGTTTCTTTTTGGTGCTTTTCCCCAAATATTGATATATTGTTTTCCAAACATTGTTGATACTTTTCCTCAACTCTTCAGCATTTTTAGCACTAGTTTGATTGTCTGGCTGAAGGAAAGAATATAGAGTCGAAAGATAGATGAGTCGATTTTTCAACAATTCAAGTGTGGACAATTCTTTTCCACGATTGTTCATCGTTTCAAAAGTAACATACACTTCATTATCATCTTCTATCAAGTACTCATTAAATTTCAGACGCTCAGTTACTTTCTTAAATAGAGCTATTAATTGTTCTTGCGTATAATCTTTTATTTTTTCAGAAAAGTATTCTTTTGCGTCTAAAAGATTATGTGTATATAAAGTATTTGTAGGTATTGCTTCTGTACATGGCTGCTCTAAAATCTTCGTTTTGAAGAAAATATCACTTGGGTCGTCCTTGGAATAATAGAACTTGTATACAGTATAAATAGCTCCATAAGGCTTCTTGTAAAGGTATTTTTTCTTGTATTCTTCAACTGTAGATCCATTGGGTATTCCCCCATCAATTCTTTTTAATAGTTCATTAATAAGTATTATCAGGGTGGTCATTCGCTGTTGCCCATCGACAATGATGTATTTATTATCATCTTCATCATCTTTACAGAAAGTAAACATTCCTGTGTAATGATGGCTGTTTTCTGGCATGTTTTCAAGATCTTCCCACAAATCTTCGAGTTGCTTGTCTTTACTCCATGAATACCCTCTTTGATAATCAGGAACTACAAAACTTATTTCATCTCTGAAAATTTGAGACAAAGACTTCAAATCATCTTTATTTTTAGCCATAATACTTACTTTTTATGAATGAATTACATGTTGTAACAATGCTGGGCAGACTTCTCGTGAGAGCCTGTCTGCTTCTGCTGCTATTTGCTTGGCTTCATTGGCGCACATGTAGATGTTTACAATAGCACGCTGAACGTCGAGAGGGGGAAGGGGGATTGTAAACCTCTTCATGTCTTCCCATGTAAAAGTTTCTCTAGCACTGCCCCAAGAATGAAATCTAGCATATCTATCAGTTTCTTTTCTACGAAATACCATGTGTAGATAATCAGCCAACAAATACCTTTCATCAGTTTCAAACACTTCGTTTACAGATGTTACAACAATAGGAAATCCTAAATGGTTGATGGCTGCGCAAAGACACTTTTCGTTTCCTGTAGTCTGAACAAAACTAATTTGATTTTCTCGTACTATTTTGTACCCACTAAGATTATTTTTGTCAACCTTGGCATTAGTTTCATTGAATTCTTTAGAAACAGAGACACTTCGTACTTCTTTTATTTTATTATTTGTATTCCTTTCATCTATACGGTTTATATACGGCCCAATCTCTTGTGCAGGATATTTATGTTTCAACTCTTGGATATAGCTTTGGCAGAGTTGCATCAATGGAGCTGCTTTTGCTTCATTCTGCTCCTTGATTTCCCTAAATGCCTTCCATGCATTCACCACCTTCTGCTGTTCGGAAAGAGAAGGAAGAGGAATTATCAACTCCCCCAATTTCTTCAAATTGAATTCAGCCCTTTGACTTCCGTAATTATAGTAATCAACTATGCGTGAAAATTCATCGCGTTTAAACCAAATAAGAAGAAATTCTGGCAATAGTTCATTTTTGAACTCTTCCTTTACATGAAACACTTGATAGAGATGCGAAACAATACACATCCCACTTTCTCTGTATGCAAGAGAACCAATATTGAGTCGTGAAGGATTATAGACTATATCTCCTGGCCATACTGCCTTATACGGCTTAAGGTCGATTCCGTCAGTAATAGCTTTGGTAGGTTGAAACTCCCCGTCACTATTAACACCTTCGATAAGTTCAACGCCATATCGAAAATCTGAATTCCTTTCATTTCGTGGAGAGATGTAGTCCCCCAATCTTACCCATTTCACCTTACTCTCCATACCCCAACACTTTAAAAGCATTTACAAGTGTAGCTTCATTCTCGTCCCAACGTTTTTTGAGAGCGTCAAACTGCTGACTCATCTGGGTGAGGGCAGACTTGTAATCAATCTCAGTATCTCTGTCCACAAACTCTATATAGCGACTGGGAACAAGAGAGAAACCTTTCTCACGGATTTCATCAAGATGAGCTGCATAGTATAGCTCTGGCTTGGCATAGTTCTCAGAAGCTGTTGTTGCCCAATCAAAGAATATTTTGCAGACTTCTGCTATCTGCTCGTCAGAGAGCTTCACAAACTTCTTCTCGTAGATATTCTCATTCCATGTTCGTAGGTCAACAAACAAGATTTCCCCCTCACGATTGCGAAGCATGCGCCCATGACGAGGACCACCCTTCTTGTTGTTGTTCAGAATCCAAAGAGTTACGCTAATGTCTGTAGAGTAGAACATATTGCGAGGTAATACAATGATAGCCTCCACCTTGTCATTCTCTATCAGCTTTTGGCGAATCTCCTTTGTGTCATCGTCGTCAAGGGCACCATTGGCAAGCAAGAAACCTGCAACACCATTCTGAACATTCAGTTTGTTGAGCATGTGCAGAATCCAAGCATAGTTGGCATTACTCGTTGGAGGAACGCCATAGCCCTTCCATCGTGGGTCGTTCTCGAAGTCGCCATAGTCAGCATAACGCTTGAGGTTGAAAGGAGGATTAGCCATGATGTAATCCACCTTGATATCCTTATGTTGGTCGTTGGAGAAGGTAGAAACGGCCCTGTCACCTAAATGATAACTGATACCACGAATGGCAAGGTTCATCTTTGCCAGACGATAGGTTGCCGGTTCAGACTCCTGTCCATACACATTCACTGCCTGGGTATTACCACCATGTGCCTCGATGAACTTAGTAGCCTGAACAAACATACCACCAGAACCGCAACAAGGGTCATAGACAGTACCATCGAAAGGCTCAATGAGGGATGCTATCAGCTCTACGATGCTATGAGGGGTATAGAACTCGCCTTCTTCCTTGTCAGCATTGATAGAGAAAGCCTGCAGGAAGTATTCATACACACGACCTATCAAGTCGTGTTCTACGAAGCGTTTAGGGTCTATCTTCTCTATCTCGTCAACTACACTTTTCAGCACACCAGACTCCAGTTGTGTCTTGGTGAAAATCTGTTGTGGCAAAGCATTCTTCAGTTTTGGTTCATTATCGTCAAGCATCTTGATAGCAGTATCGAAAGCAACTGCCATACCTGTTGCAGGAGTCAGAATCAAGTTGTCCCAGAAAGTCTCTTCACTCAGGAAGAATACACCATCTTGCAGATAGTGCTGAGGACGCTTCAGCTGCATCTCGATGAAACCCTCATCATCAATGCCCTGCTCCTTGAATCCTTCACGAATCTTCTCCTGCTGCTCCTTGAATCGCTCACCAATAAATTTCAAGAATACCAATGTCAGCAACAAGTCACGCTTATCCGTCATAGCAGCCCTTCCACGAAGGCTGTTGCGACAATTAAAGAGTATAGTCTCTAATGTCTCTTCCTTTTGAATTTTATTTTGTTTCTTAGCCATATATATTTTCGTTATCTTACCACAAATAGTTTATTCAAATCCTCATTCAGAACAACATGTTCTCTGAACGAAATACTTTCACCATCATAGACGGCAGAGACATCAACACCTCTGTCAACAAGTGTATCAATCAAAGCAGCATCATGAGCAGCACGAGCAGAAGTCCAGCATCGTTTACCTACCAGAGCGTTAAATTGCTCAACCAAAGCCTCTGTACTCAGTGACTTCACACCGTTCTTGACTTTCTGATATTTGTATGTTCTTGCCATATCAACTTTATTTTATTGTTTTCGTTTGCAAATTTAATGCTTTTCTTTGCAAGTTTTCTTCATAGCTGGGAAAATCATTTAACCATGACTCTTCCATGTACAACATTCTCTATAAGAGTCTGACGATACTGCACAAAAACATTATTAGACCCACCGAGTACGTTAATAACGTCATCGATTTTGCCAACAATAACATCGAGGAAAGCTACTAAATTCAACTGTTCCTCTACTGGTGGAATCATACACTTTAAATTTGGTATTGATTTTGAATCCAGAGATTTTATTGAAGCCCCTTTTGCCATAGACCTTAGCTCCTTTTCATAGCCTTTCAGCAAATAATACAAATATTGAGGAGCAATGACCTTTTCATCGGTACATTTTATTGTTGCAACAGAGGGAGACAAAATGCCATCGATACCTTTGAAAACCTCACCGGTATTTTCACCTCTTACGATGACAATTGTATCATTAACCGTTGAACATTTGGTCTTGGGGGTAACTTCATAAAGAGAGACATTGTTTGATGGCTTTCTTAAGAATGGTACCGAGAGAATGGGCAACCCATTGTTATTCTCTATAGGAGGCCTGTTGATTCCAAATACGACCTCTGTGGCTGCACGCAGAGGGTATTCTGTCCATGATTTGGATTCAGAACGACCTTGAATTTTTACTATATCCGCTTTAAGAGCAGTAATAGTATCTATAACAGGTACCAAATCTTTGGTAGCATCAACTAAAGATGCAATGTCTTCTTTTTCTTGTGGGAAGATTTTCTCAAACTGAACTGAATAGCCCTTCTCAACGGAAGTATAGTCAATGGTGATTTCCCCTTTAGAATATGGCTGTCGTTCCTTTTCTACAAACTTATGGATGTCTGTATCTAAAGAAATTGTTACTCTTTCCTTTTTCTTGCCATTTTCCAGAAGGTCAACTTCGTAATATCCCAATTGTTCGTTGTTGACAATTTGCGACATTACAGAAATGACCTTTGACTTATATTCGTTTATGACAGACTTAACGAAATCGTCATCAATACCAGTGAAACGGTTGTTTTTGTCTGCTGCTGATGCATTGATAAGGCGAACTTTACCCTTTTGGGCGGCATTTTTTCTGTTAGAAAGAATCCATAAGTAAACAGGAATATTTGTCGCAGCCAGAGTACCTGACGGTAATGCTATTATAGTTTCAACTAAATCTTTCTCAAACATCCAACGACGAATGCGAGACTCGCCACTTGTTGCAGTACCACTCCATAGAACAGATGCAGAAGTTATAAAAGCAGCACGGCTACCTTGAGGATCCATCTTGGAGATAATGTGCTCGATGAATAGGAACTGACTGTCAGAAGTTGTCGGAAGCCCCAAATTAAAGCGCCCTTCAATGTCATAGCTTTCCTGTTCTATTCTATCCTTAAAAGGACTCCATTGTAACCCTAAAGGCATATCTGCAAGAATATAATTGAAATGCCTATTGGGAAACATGTCATCAGTTAAGGTGTTTCCATAACAAATCTTGCTTTCATCGTTTCCAGAAAGCAGTGCCAAAGCCTTTGCAACAGCATATGGAAAAACAGAAACTTCTTGGCCGCAAAGTGAAATGTTTGACTGATGAATAGCAAACTTCTTTGCTTTTTCACCAGCCGTAGCAAGCAAACTCCCTGTTCCACAAACGGGGTCATATATTGTTATGATGTCCTCTTTATCACTGCGAGTATCAATATACATAAGACATTCGCTGATAAGGTGAGATAGAGAATCCGTAGTATAGTAAGGACTCATCTCCCGTATGTCAATTCCTAACAAAGATGATAACAGCGCTATGAATTCTTCGTTATCAACAGACGAGCTTGATAAATCCAATCCTGCAAATAGATCTAACAGGTTGACAAGAAATTCTGATTGGCGTTTAAGTACAGCTAAATTATGATGGAAGTTAAGTCCATCTAATATTTCCAATACATTCTTGCTGAATCCTTGAAGATAGGAATTTATCACTACCTCAATAGAATTGTTACTGCGCAAAATCTTATTGAAAGTATAACCAGAGTGATTATAGAATGGATACCCCCCTGAAATTTCCTTTAATTTTTCGTCAAGGCGTTCGTCACTTAGACGCTTACTGTTTTCTGAATAAAACGAAGCGCATTTCTCTGAAAATGATTCAATTAAACAGTCGATACGGCGCAAGAAAGTAAACGCAATAATCGACTCCTGTAATTTCAAGCCAGGAACGACTCTGTTTATTCGAGCACAAAGTTGTACTATTCTTGTAACTGAACCTATGTTTCGATCTTCTATCATTATATTCGTTTTATGACTTGTTTATTTATTTCTGGGTGCAAAGGTAATCTATTACTGTGCAGGTTTTCTGCATAGTTTAAAAATACTATATCGAAGTATAATTCACCATTCTGTTTCGTATATCAGAGAAAATAATTCTATCTTTCTCTGTACTTGATTTGGGACATATACCATCACAAGCGTACTTATACATTGACCTTTCTGGATTTGCTTTGCCAAAAGTATTTATCTTCTGAATATTATTCAAGAGGATTTTAAAATTTTTGTATGATATATCGTTTTTATCCATTATACCTTTAGAAAACAAACTATCCCAATTTAAGGTTTGACTGCAAATACTTTTATCAGAACGGAATGCTTTTAAATTGTGTTCTGTCCTAATAATATGATAATTTGTCATTACTCTTCTGTTATGAGTCCACTCATAACCATAAGAATTACCAGGAACAGCAACAACCTCAACAAGGATTTTGTATTTGCCTTTGCGTAAATCACTTATCTTTTCAGACAATTTTTTCGCCAATTTATTGAAGGCTATTTTACAATTTGATTCCCCTTTCGGGTTTTTGTCACTATAAAGTATAAAAACATGATATTGAGAATCCTGTGTAAATGATTTTGGCAAAATAGCATCTATGATGCTGATTATATTATCTATTCCATTACTTTTCCTATCATTAGCAAGCTCATCATTTGAAAAAACAAATCTATCACTAATTATTATGGAATTAGTTGGTTCTTGTTTTATTTTTGCCAGAAATTCTGACCAGCTATGGTCAAGATCTCCCTCACAAGAAATGATTTCACCCCAATCCCCCAGTTCTGTGTCATCTATTTCATTTTCGTTTTTACAAATAACACCATATTGTTTCTGAATATCAGCAGCCTCTTCAGGTGTGACATCAAGGAAATATACAGCACTAGGGTCTTCAAGTACTTTCAACGGATTATCTTTAATTTCTTCAATTTTCTGCTTTGCTGCATTAGGACGTATAATCCCATCTCTTATTAATTGAGAAATGGGGGATACATCACTGCAGTCATCATACGAGAAATCTTCCTCGTAGTTATTCGAAAATTGAGAAAGAGTATCTTCTGTGGCATCAATATAGATTTCATATACTTCTCGGCAGGAGAGTATCTTATTCCACCTAGTCATCAATGCCATACTTTCCAAAGCTTTTATGGTTACATATACATGCATCATTCCAACCCCCTTTCTTTACGCATGAGATAAAAATTGGATTTTCCAGCTTCGTCAAAAAAGCCTGGTTCGAATTTTTCAGTCAAACGACCATTTAGAGTGTAGCCTATAGAATATGCCAGTCCATTTTGCGGTAAATAGTAAATCCTAAATGGATTCTCTTTTGCTTTTTCTTCTGAATCATATTTTCTGCCCACGATTACTTGGCTTTTTCTGACTAGATACTCAGAATGTGTTTCAATAATAAACTGAACACCAAAGTTTTTGTTGATATCATGCACCAAGTCTGCCAACATACTTTGGATAGCAGGGTGTAGGTTCTGTTCAGGTTCTTCTAGTAAGACAGTAAGGTCTTGACCTCTATACTTTCGAATGAGAGTAGCAAGACGAAGTAGTAGAATTACAAGTTGAATAGACCCCATACCTTTGTCTGCTAAATCTATTCCATCTGGGTTGTCATCATCGATTATATACACTTGATAGGAATCGCCGGCATAAGATTTTATCTTCAGAGAATTTCCAATTTTAAACTCATTGAGCCAATTCTCAATCAATATAAACTCATTGTCTTTAGGTATGCCGATGTTTTCGTCACCAGATGATATTCTGGAATTGTAAAACTCGTGTATGGTTCGCTTCGTGTAATCACTGGACCCTATACAATTGGCATAGAAAGGAGTCTGAGAGACAGAATGAGCATAGATATACTCTATTGTTTGTCTGTTAAGTACATTCTCTATTTCTTTTGAAACAGCTTTTATCTCTGCTTCCTTGCCTTTCAAAAAACTTTTGTGTGCAATTTGTTCCTTGTACTCTTTCGAGCGTTTATCACCTGTTGTTCCTGTATAAGCGTAATTAACAAAACCATTAATAAGTTCTGTGATAATATATTCTCCAATGTTGTCACCAATGAAAAAAGACAAACCTACAGTAACAGAATCATATTCGTCTATAGAATATCCACTATTAGACTGCTCTTCTACCTTTATTTCTGATTTTATTCTGTCTAATTCTCTTGTAGTCCGTTCAATATCAACTTTGATAGCTGTTATCTTTTCAAGATCCTTACACTTAGATAATTTATACTCAAATTCTTTTAATCTATCAATGAGTCTATTTTCTTCCTTCAGAAGAGAATCCTTTATGTCACTGTCATGGCTATTCAATGCCATCTTGTCATAACTAAAATGAGCTGTCATCTGATTTGTTGAAAAATCAAATGTAAATGTGATGTCTCTATCTTCATCAGTTATAGTTATCATTGATACTTCTGGTACTACCCCAGATTTTCTCTCACCACGTATATTTACAACGAAATGGAACTTATCTATTTTCATAGAAAAGGACATGGTGTCTTCATTACTGGGACTTTGGCGACAGAAAGCACGATAGAACTCACCGACATTAACATGCTCGGCATCAAACTTAAATTGAGGCTTTATCGTTTGGAATATATTCTCCGTCTTATCTACACTTTCTATTCTACTCTTCAGGAAGTCTCGCATCAGAAGCATTGCTTTGACAAGCGTTGACTTACCAGCATTGTTTCCACCAACCAATATGGTTATATCTCCCAAATCAATTTCGGGAAAACTAGTGAAACGGCGGAAGTTTGAAAAGCCTATTGTATTACTCATAATGATCTGTTTTCTGATTTCTGGCTGCAAAATTACTCACTTACTATGCAAGTTTTCTGCATTGTTCAAATATTTATGATTCATTGCCTGAATTTTCTCTGCTATTCTCTCCCTGAAACTTGCAGGAGCTATCACCTCCATATCGTCACCAAAGGAGAGTATCAGGGATTCCAACTCGTTGTTGACTTTGACACTGATACTTATAACGGCATAATTCCCTGCTTCCTCGATGATGCGCTGAGAGAGGTGAAGGGGTTTGGTGCGAATATAGTTGAATCGTTTGCCTGTTACCTTGATGACAATATCTTCTGCATCACCATCCGGAACCGTCACACCTATGACATCATCAAAGTATTCTGAGAAATCAACTTCTGCTTCCTTGTATGATATAGCAACCTCTTCGAAGCTATCTATTCTGTCAAGGGCATAGTGGGCGTAAGACTGATAGCCGATTGTCTGAGCGATAAGATACCAGCGATCATTGAACTGCTTAAGATGATAGGGATAGATGTTGACCGTCTGCGTATCTTTTCCATAAGGTGTATATCTGAGTTTTAGCACCCTTTTGGTAAGGATAGCTTGTAAGAGTTCTGAAAAATTGGATATACCTTTCAAGTCTGGATTGGTCTGAAATGAAACGACTGATGTGTTTTCTTCATTAAACAATCCTCCTTCTATTTGCATTAGGAAAGCTCGTGCCCAATCATAAAGTGGTTCACCTTCAAAATCTCTCAACACATAAATAGCATCTTGAATCTTGTGCCGTTCTTTATCATTCATCCGGACAAGACGGATGGAGAAATCGGAATTCACGTACCTATATATTCGCTGACGGCCTTTACGAAGTTTTTCGTTTAACCTTATACCATAATCTGTTTCCATGTTGACAATGTCATTCTGAACAGTGCGCTTTGACACCTCAGGTTTATCAAGTCTGCGCAAAGCCTTGTTACACTCATCGACAAGATCATCGATGGTATAATCTCTGTAGGGATTCCTAAAGCACTCGTTCAAGACCCGATAGCGTTCTATCACTTGTTTGTCAACTGGCATATCTTCAATTTTTAATCTTTGACAATAGGAACTGCTCGTATTCTCTAACCAGCAACTCCTTTATATCAACCTCCAGCAAGTCAGCAATCTTAAGCAGACTAGCAACATCGGGCTGAGAAGAGTTAGTACACCACTTGCTTACTGTAGATGGATTAACACCCATCTGCATTGAGAGCCATCGCGCAGTACGCTTTTTCTCTACCAATACGACTTTCAGTCGGTTTATATCTTCCATACTTATAGTTTTATTCCACAAAGGTAGTGATTTATTTTCAATTGTTTTCTATTTTGCCCAAACAATCTGCTATTTTAGGCCGTATTTTGCTATTTTTAACGACTTTACCTCTATTTTTATGGTCTTTTGTTTAGTCCCCGAAATGTTAAATTTTCAACTTTTTCTAATATTTCCTTGAAAAGTTATTCTTTTGTTGTTCTTTTGCACCCGTTTTATTAGGATGATAACGTAAAAGATGAAAACATTAAGAACATTGGAGGAGATGCCGGGGGCATTGTCCTACCTCATTGAGAAAGTGGAAGGTCTGGAAAAGACCGCCCAAAGTTTGCTGAACAGGCAAGAAAAGAGTAGTTTGCCACATTGGATGGATGTTGATGAACTATGTAACTATATCCCATCCCACCCTGTCAAACAAACAGTCTATGGCTGGGTGTCTGACAAGCAGATACCACACCACAAGATTAACAAAGCATTGGTATTCCTCCAATCAGAGATTGACGATTGGATGAAACAATGTGGCAGGACGAGTATGGAAAATCGAATAAAGGATTCACAAAAAGCATAATACAAGATGAAGAAAAAGAAAGTACCAGCTATTCTCATCCACCTGGATTGGATAGAGACAATCAAGTGTCTTTCCCACGAACAAATTGGAGCGTTTATCATAGCAATGTTGGACTATGCCAACACTGGAAAAGAGCCTAAATTTAAAGACAATTCCATGCAGGCCTTGTTCATCTCCTTTAAAAAGCAGATAGATCGAGATAGGAAAAGCTATGAAGAGAAATGCAAGAAGAATAGTGAAAGTGCCAAGATGCGATGGGCAAAGGAGAAAGATTCGGATGCATACGAATGCATGCAAACGGATGCGAACGCATGCATAAATAATAAGAATAAGAATAAGGATAACAATAAGAGTAAGATATATGCCAACCATAGATCAGATATTTCCCAAAACAATAGTCGCCGAGAATCCGTGCACAACACAGCCAAAGAGCTTATCCAAGAATTGTGTAAAGCAGGAGGAACGTACCTCTCTGACACCAAGAATTGAGATATTATTAGAACGGTTTCCGACATTTAAAAGTTTCTTGGAGTATAACAATCCATCAAGGCAATTTGAGATTGTGAAGCATCCATACAAGTATCTTTTTGGCAATTCACCGACTCTCTCAGAGGTCAATATTGCCTATCAGAACAACGAATGTGCCAACATCTGGCTGATACCACAAATAGCGGATGCAACGCTGAGTTGTGGACTGAAAGAAGATGCTACCAAAGAGCAGTTTCAAACGGTTGCGATGGGGATTTCAGTGTTTTATCACTGGCTGAAGATTGATGAGCTGATGATGTTTTTCTTTGGCTTCAAGTTAGGAAGATACGAGCGTTTCTATTGCAGATTCGACACTCAAATCTTTATGGGAAGCATCCCATTATACTTGAAAAAACGTAATGAAGCGATTGATCATGCAATTAAAAAGGGATTAGTTTAAACGATTCAAATGAACAAGAAAAATGAAAAAGACAAACACTATTTTCACAAAACTGCATGCTGATTTGCTGCGGTTTATTTCCAAGTCATTGCCAAACAAGACATCAAGATACGATGCTTTTATGTACCTCTTGGAGAACCAAATTGAGTTAATCAACCAGTATAAAAACGGCTCAAATGCGCCCAGACATTACACGATTCTTGGCCTCTCTAACAAATGGAAATGGGACAGAAAAACCGTCATGTCTTTCCTAAAATCCCTTCAAGACATGGACGTTATCAACGTCAAAGGAGACGTTTCTGGCATCACAATTCGTGTCCTACATCTTGTCCCTGACCACGATATTCCTGACAGGTTTTGAGTGTTGGAACCCCAAAATATGGAAAAATCAAGCAGTCCAAAAACGAGCTATATGAGGCTTGCCTAAGGTGTGGAATTTTTCTTAAGGGGAAGCCTAATTCCCCAAAAGTCCAATTTTGGGAGGGAAAAGGGGTGTGGAAAAAGAGCAAGCTCACCACCCTTAGAACTCAAACGACATGACGATATTGGGAATAGAGGCACTATAAAACTGCCAAATACTGGATTTTAATCGCTCAATTTGGTTAAATCATGCTAATTTTGAAAACAAAATTTGATTTTATGACGGATTTGATGTCAACGAACGAAAATTATTCGTATCTTTGCGAAGTAATTTCGCTCTTAGATATGCTACAAGAACTAAAGATAAAAAACTTCAAGTCGTTTCGTGACGAGGTGGTACTTAGTTTCGAGACATCAGGGAATGACAAATACAATAGTGTCGTGACCATGCCCGATGGTGTTCAGCTGCTACGCTTTGCTGTAGTGCTGGGTGCCAACGCCAGTGGCAAGTCAAACCTGCTTGAAGCCATCGACTTCCTACGAGTCTTCTGGAATAAGATTCCGATGAAGAACGATGAGGGTACGGATGTGCAGCCGTTCTTGATGCAACCTGACGCATTGAAGTACGACACGGAGTTTGACGTAAAACTCTACGTCAACGGCATACGCTATTGGTACCAGTTGGTGGTCAACCCTGAGAAGGTGTGCAGCGAGGTGTTGTATGTCTATCTCAGCAACCGCCCCACTAAGGTCTTTACCCGTGAGGATGTTAACGGCATATCAAAGTTGACTTTCAACCCTGCTGCAGTCAAGCTCTCACAGGCTGAGATTGATGCGCTCTCAGTCAACTGTCTGCGTAACATGTCTATCCTGGCAGTGCTGAAGAAAGTGAATGTGGCTGTGAGCTACCTTGACGATATGCGCCGTTGGATTGACAGTCGCATGATGCCACTTATCAATGGCTCAGATACGGCTATCTCTGATACGACTAAGAATATGCTGTCGGAGGATTCTACGTTCAAGGAGTATCTCATGCACTTTGTGAAAGAGGCAGATTTCAACATCTCCGACATCAAGATCAAGAAGATGGCTGCGCTCTTTGGACACAAGGTGGAGACGGAGCGAGGCGAAGAGGATTATGTACTGCCAGAAAAAAGTCAGAGTGCCGGAACAACTCGCATGGTGGAACTGGAGTCCATCATCTACTCGCAACTGAAATGCCAAGGGCTGTTGTGCGTCGATGAGTTGGAGGCTTCTATCCATCCGAACCTGATGGAGTATATGCTTACCCGCTTCGTCAACAAAAAGGATAACCAATCACAACTGATTGTCACCACCCACTACGACCCCATCCTGCGAGATATTGATGACATCTTCGGCAAGGATTCCGTCTGGTTCACGGAAAAGGGAAAGGACGGCAACAGCAACCTGTTCTCGTTGGTAGAGTTCCGAGGGCTTAACAAGTTGTCATCCATCCACCGTGCCTACATGAACGGGCAGTTTGGAGCGTTGCCTAACATCATCATGTAAGGAGGACTGTAAATGGCAAGAAAAACCCAACAAAGATCACTCAGACAGCCTGAGATTACGATTATAGGCGAGGGAGCAACAGAACGCTTCTACTTCACCAATCTTCGTAGGCTCAAAGGCTACCGCTACACCTGCAAGCCTCGCAACTTCACCGAACAGTCATTAGACGAGATTCAGAAGCAAGTGGATAGAGTCTTGGCAGACCGAGGCATTGCCGTATGCGTCTTCGATACTGACATCACACGCAACAATCCTACGGAGCGTGCTAAGTTCGATGCGCTATGCCAGAAGTATAAAGACCGTAAAGATGTTATCATCTGTGACAGTATGCCATCCATCGAGTTCTGGTTCCTGCTGCACTATCTGAACACCAACAGGTATTTTGCAACATCCAACGATGTGATTGACGTGCTTCATAAGTACATCCCCGACTTCTCCAAGCAAGAGAAGTTCCTCTCGAAAGAAAAATGGGTGGCAGACCTATTGGCAGACCACCGCCTTGAAACAGCCATCCAACGTGCCCAGGCATTTGGAACGGAGGGAGAATCATACAGCAATCTTCCCAAGGCTTTTGAGGTCATTGAAGACAAGTAACAATTTAAAGAGAAATAAGCAAATGAACCAAGTTCCCGTCTGTGATAGCCGCAAAATAGCCGCAAAGTGAAAAGGGCGAATCCTTGAAAGGCCGATAAATAAAGGCGTTTTGGGAGATTTCAGCGTTTGTTTCCGGTTCTGAAGGTCTTGGGTTTGAATCCCAACGGGATCACGAAGGAAAAAGGAGAATTAAATATGAAAGGCGGCTTTCAACTATTTAAGACTCCTTTTTCGCAAAACTACCTGACAATGTGAAGTGTGGCGACATTATAACGCTGACTCTGCCGATGACTGTCGAGAAGAAAAGCCTTGACGCACAAGGCATCTATTTCCAGCGTGGACCTCTGCTTTTCACCTATGCTATTCCACAACAAAAAACCGAAGACACAGAAATTTATGAGAGGAGGGTACTACAACTACGACCACTTGCTCTATCAGGCTGGACAGACCTCTGGCATCAACGAAGCAATATTCATCAAGGAAAGAAGCATTTTATCAAGTAATCGAAAGCTACCCACCAAACGAACACGCACAGTGGAACGGAAAACTGGGGGCGGTTCTGGAGTGAAAACAGAGCATTCATCGCCATGATGCAGGAGCAGACCCTAAAAAAGGGGGTCTCGAGCCAAAACGGGCATTGGCTCGAGCCAAAACCCGATCTGGCTCGAGCCAAGTCAAGGAGTGGCTCTTGGCAGAGTATATTTTTTTGACTTCATTTTTGTTAGTGCTTTGCTATCTCCCACTGCTCATCAAAGAGACGGCGATCGGTTTTGTCACCTTCCATCCGTTTGCCATCACCCATCACATTGCTATTACTGTTAACGAGATAGTAGACTACGTCATGGACGAGGGTATGTATTGTATTCTGAACATCCACCACGACACTGGCACACACGGTTGGCTGAATGCCGACCCATCCAAATATCCTGAAATCAGCCTACGTTTCAAAGCTATATGGACACAGGTGGCTGAGCGCTTTAAAAACTACAAAGAAAGACTGCTCTTTGAGGGATTTAACGAAATGCTGGATAACAAAGGGACCTGGGACCATACCAGCATCGAGAACTATACTGCCATCAATCTGCTGGCACAGGATTTTGTGGATGTGGTGCGTAAATCAGGTGGCAACAATGCCTATCGCAACCTGATTATCACTTCCTATAGTGCAAATGGTGGCGACATAACCCTAAGCAACTACCGAGTACCTGGCGACGTGCATCCCAACCACCTGATTGGCGAGTGCCATTTCTATGACCCACAAGACTTCTGCTTTCCAGAAAACAAACCAACAGTCTACACGGAAGAGTATCAGCACATTTCGAAGACTGTGATGAACCGTATTGCCGACTATTTTGACAAGATAGGCATTCCCGTAATCATTGGTGAGATTGCTGCATTCGACAAGAAAAACACCCCAGAACGAGTCAAATTTGCCAAATTGGTAGCCAGCGAAGCGAAACGCCGCGGTATGGTCTTGGTATGGTGGATGGGACTGTTAGATCGTAATACCTGCCAATGGGATGAGCCGGAAGTCGTTGACGGTCTCTTCGAAGGGCTTAATTTTAATAAAGATATTTTAAAGCTAAAAACACGTTGATGATAATTGTATTATCCGTTAAATATTCTCAATCCTTTTAAAAAAAACTTGGCAGTTTAGATGAAAAAGAGTATTTTTGCAGAAATTTTTAATCAAAAACAAATATAAGACAATGAAAAAGATGATGATGACGGCCATGATGATGCTGGCCATGATGTGTGTAACAACCACAGTGAGTGCTCAAGACAACAAGCAGGAACCACAGAAGGAGTGCTGCCAGAAGAAGCAGGGTGAATGCAAGAAGGCCAAGGCTTGCGACAAAAAAGACAACAAGGCTTGCGACAAAAAAGCAAAGGCTGGTTGTGGTGCCGACTGCAAAAAATGCACCGAGTGTAAGGAGACCTGCAGCAAGACCAACTGCAAAGACTGCACCCACAAAGGAAAATGCAAGAAGAATTGCAAGAAATAAAAAATAAAAGTCAGGCTCACACCTGACTTTTTTCTTACTCGTAATCGTCTATAACTGCGTTGGTAAAATCCATCATAGGCTTAGCGGCTTGAAACATTTTCAAAGCCTTAGCCTTCCATCGGTCACCTTCAAAAAAGTCGTCCTTCACTTGGTGCCAACAGCAGTAGTCTTTCAGTCGCAGATATTTCACATGCTCATAATCACGGGGAAAACCAGCTGGGCATGTTTTCAGCTTTTCCATTCCGAACCCTTGTTTGCGTTGCCACGATTCTTCATAGGTACAAGCCTCAAAGTTGTCGGAATAGTACTTCAAGAATTCGTCATTCTCCACACAACGCAACCATTCTTCTTCGTTGCCCATGATTTCGTTGCGACACGAGGTCAAAATGTTGGTGGGCAACCAGTAACTGCCACAGGCTAATAGACATCCGCCCGGCTCCAGATGGATATAATATCCGCCATGAAGCGATTTCTTACCTTTTGCTGATATATACGCTCCCAAATGTCGTTTATAGGGTGATTTGTCCGACGAGAAACGAGTATCCCGATAGAAGCGATAGGTGCAATCTTTCACTGTCAGATGAGCCACCGAGTCATCAAAATGGGCTATACGTCCAATCATCTCTGTCACCATTGATTCGAAATCGCTTCTGACGGTCTCGTATTCATCCTTATGCTCTTGAAACCAAGGGCGGTTGTTGTTGGCCGCCACATCGCGTAAAAACTGGAGTATTCTCTTTGTATCCATCTGCTTTCCAAATATGCCTGCAAAAATACACAAATTTTCGGATTTTCTTGCTTTTATATACATTATTTTCAAATAAGATTTGGTTATTTCCATACTTCATCGTATCTTTGCAAAAATTATACAATAAAAAAACAATGAAAAAACTATTCGTACTACTAGCCATGATGGCTATCACATTAGCACCATGTTTGGCACAGTCTGGCACTGCTAACAACTTTAAGATCAAGCGAGGCACCAACGTCAGCCACTGGCTGTCGCAATCAGAGGCTCGTGGCGAAATGCGCCGTCTGCATATTCAAGAGGAAGACTTCGCACGCCTCAAGAAATTAGGCTTCGATTTCGTACGTATCCCTATTGACGAAGTACAGTTCTGGGACGAACAGGGCAACAAACTGCCTGAAGCCTGGACACTGCTGACCAATGCTTTGGATTGGGCTCGCAAATACGAACTACGAGCCATCGTAGACTTGCATATCATCCGTTCTCACTATTTTAATGCAGTAAACGAGGGACAAGGAGCTGCCAATACGCTGTTTACTTCTGAAAAGTCGCAGCAAGACTTGATCAACCTCTGGTATCAACTGTCGGATGCGCTCAAAGGCTATAGCACCGACTGGGTGGCCTATGAGTTTATGAACGAGCCTGTGGCAGACGAACATGAGCAGTGGAACAAGCTGGTGGCCAAGGTGCATAAGGCTCTCCGCAAGGTGGAACCACAGCGCACACTGGTGGTAGGTTCGAACCGCTGGCAGGGCTACGAGACAATGAAATATCTGAAGGTGCCCGAAGGCGACAAAAATATCGTACTGTCGTTCCACTATTACAACCCCATGTTACTGACCCACAACCATGCATGGTGGACACCTATCGGCAAGTATAAGGGCAAGATTCACTATCCTGGTATCATGGTGTCGAAAGAGGACTACGATGCTGCCCCCGACGAGATAAAACCCGAACTGAAACAATATACGGAACAGGTATGGGACATCAACAAGATTCGCGAAGACTTCAAAGATGCCATTGCAGTCGCTAAGAAATACGGTTTGCAGCTGTTCTGCGGCGAATGGGGTATCTACGAGAAGACAGACCGAGAGATGGGTTACCAGTGGATGAAGGATATGCTTACTGTATTCAATGAGTTTAATATCGCTTGGACCACTTGGTGTTATGATGCCGACTTCGGTTTCTGGGATCAGCAACGCGACTGTTTCAAGGATAAGCCACAGGTTGACCTTTTGATGGGGAAGTGAGTTGAGAGTTGAGAATTGAGAATTGAGAATTAAATGAACATCACTGAACGATTTATAAACTACACAAAATTCGACACCCAGTCAGCTGAAGACAGCGACTCGGTGCCTAGCACTCAGAAACAACTAGTTTTTGCAGAATTCCTGAAGAAAGAACTTGAGCGCGAGGGACTCGACGATGTGGAACTCGACGAACAAGGCTATATCTATGCCACGCTGAAAGCGAATGTCAAGGGCGACATCCCCACTATCGGTTTTATCTCCCACTATGACACATCGCCCGATTGCAGCGGAGCTGACGTGAAAGCCCAGATTGTCAGCAACTATGACGGTTCCGACATCCTGCTGTCGGAAGGTATCATCAGTAGTCCAAGTAAATTCCCTGAACTCCTTAGGCATGTGGGTGAAGACCTGATAGTGACAGACGGTACTACTCTTCTGGGTGCCGACGACAAGGCTGGCATCGCAGAAATCATACAAGCTATGGTCTATCTGCAGGAACACCGGGAAATCAAACACGGAAAGATTCGTATTGCCTTTAATCCCGATGAGGAAATCGGCATGGGAGCTCATCACTTCGATGTTGAAAAATTCGGATGTCAATGGGCTTACACGATGGATGGCGGTGACCTTGGAGAACTGGAGTTTGAGAACTTCAACGCGGCATCAGCTAAAATCACCATTAAGGGCGTCAGCGTACACCCAGGTTATGCCAAAGGCAAAATGATAAATGCCAATGCCTTAGCTGCCGAATTTGCGAAAATGCTGCCAGAAGATGAGACCCCCGAGACTACTGAGGCCTATCAAGGATTTTATCATCTATTGGGTATCCAGTCGAACATCGAGCAGGCTAAACTGACCTATATCATCCGTGACCACGACAGGGAACACTTTGAAGATCGTAAGCGTTTTATCCAACGCTGTGTCGAACAGATGAATGAGCGCTATGGGGAAGACACCGTTACAGCCAACATCAAGGATCAATACTACAACATGAAGGAGAAGATTGAGCCTGAGAACATGCACGTGATTGACGTGGTGCTGAAGGCCATGCAAGAAGTTGGTGTATCGCCGAAAGTAAAACCCATACGTGGTGGCACTGACGGAGCCCAGCTCTCATTTAAAGGACTACCCTGCCCCAATATTTTTGCTGGAGGCGTCAATTTCCACGGTCCTTACGAGTTTGTATCCATACAGACTATGCAAAAGGCGATGCAGGTCATCGTCAAGATCTGTGAACTGACAGCAGGATATAATCAGTAATTACAGGAAGTATGAAAAAGCGGAGTGGACTGTTTATCATCATCGTGGCAGCAATCACTCACACAGTTCTTCGGAGCTTCTGATGAAAGCATGATAGCAGAAGGAAGCCATGCTTTGCGTATCTTTTCATTGAGTTTCATTCCTTTCTGTTAATCTATGTTGTCATGATAGCTTACGCAATAGAAATTATTGCCATTGTGACCATCCACAAGGCAACAAACATACAATTCACTTTTCAACCCAAACAACAAACAGAATAAAAAATACAATTTCTCATGGCCGAATTACCACATCTTATCAATGACTTAGCCTACATTCTAATATCAGCAGGTATCGTGACGTTGATTTTCAAAAAGTTGAAACAGCCTTTGGTATTGGGATATATTGTAGCAGGCTTCGTCGTGAGTCCTCACATGCCCATTACCGCATCCGTAGTTGATATGGAGAGTATTCACTTGTGGGCCGACATAGGTGTGATGTTCCTTTTGTTCTCACTAGGCCTAGACTTCTCTTTTAAGAAAATTCTGAAGATGGGTGCATCACCTGTTATATCCACCATCACGATTATCTTCTTCATGTCGCTTCTGGGCGTGATGATAGGGCAGTTATTTGGATGGGGCAAGATGGACTGCATCTTCTTAGGCGGTATGCTGGCCATGAGTTCGACGACGATTATCTACAAAGCCTTCGATGATCTAGGTTTGCGCCAACAACAGTTTGCTGGTCTTGTAATGAGTGTACTGATACTCGAAGACATACTGGCAATCGTGATGATGGTGATGCTAAGCGCTATAGCCAGTGGCAATAATCCCGATAGTGGAGAAATGTTGGGATCAATCCTTAAGATTGGCTTTTTTCTTGTACTCTGGCTTGTGGTGGGTATCTTTGCCATCCCTCAGTTTTTACGCAAGGTACGCAGTCTGATTACCCCTGAGGTATTGCTCGTCGTATCCTTAGGTCTGTGTTGCGCGATGGCTGTATTCTCAACAAAGGTGGGTTTCTCGTCCGCCTTCGGAGCTTTCATTATGGGCAGCATTTTGGCCGAGACCATTGAGGCCGAACGTATCGAAAAATTGGTAGAACCCGTTAAGAATCTTTTCGGTGCCATCTTCTTCGTATCAGTAGGTATGCTGGTCGACCCCAAGATTCTTGTAGAATATGCTTGGCCTATTCTGGCACTGGTAATGACTATCATCATCGGACAAAGTGTCTTCGGGTCTTTTGCCTTTATGCTGGGAGGAGAATCACTCAAGTCAGCCATGCGGTGTGGCTTTTCAATGGCACAGATCGGTGAATTCTCTTTCATCATCGCGTCATTGGGTCTGTCACTGGGCGTTATCAGCGATTTCCTTTATCCTGTTGTAGTAGCAGTATCTGTCATTACCACCTTCCTGACACCTTATATGATACGTCTTGCCACCCCAGCCTACAACAGTCTGGAGCGCCGCCTACCCAATAAGCTTATCAAGTTGCTCAACCATCTCTCGATGAGTCATCCAAATAGCAAAGAGCAGAGTAAATGGAAGAAGCTGCTTACTCAGATGACGATTAATACTGTCGTTTATTCTATCCTTTCTACTGCTATGATTACGGTGATGTTCACCTTCTTCCTGCCTATCATGCACAGGATATTACCTGGTCAAGAACTACGCTGGTACGGCAATGCCATCACAGGCATACTCACCATTATCCTCATTGCCCCATTCTTGCGTGCTATGGTGATGAAGAAGAATCGTAGTGAAGAGTGGAAAGCGCTGTGGGCCGAAAGCAATGTTAACCACCTGCCCCTGCTTTTCACCATCTTTGTCAGAGCGGTAATTGCAGTCAATTTCATTTTCTACATCTGTCATCGTCTGAGTCGTTTCTCCAGTGCTGTAATGATAACGATTGGCATCATTGTAGTCATACTGATTGTTGTGTCACGCTCTATTAAACAGCACAGCATCCTACTGGAACGACTCTTTATCCTCAATCTCCGCAGTCGCGACATAGAGGCACAAGTGCACGGTAAGAAACGTCCCCTTTATGAAGGGAAACTCCTGGATCGCGATGTGCATATTGCCGTTTTCGACATCCCTATGGACACGATGTGGATGGGGTCTACCCTTAAACAGCTGAATCTTGGCAAGAAATATGGTATTCATATCACGAGTATCCTACGTGCCAACCATCGACTGAACATCCCAGACGGCGATTACATCATCTTCCCAGGCGACAAGCTGGAAGTGATTGGTAGTGATGAACAATTGGCAAAATTCAGAGTGGCTGTTGAGAGTGAGGTTATAGGTGATGACCTACACTTGGAAGATCGCGAGATGAAATTACGTCAGATGATTATCGGAGTCGACAGCCCGTTTATTGGCAAGAACTTGATAGAGAGTGGAATTCGCGACGTATATAGCTGTATGGTTGTAGGATTGGAAGAAGGCAAGGAGAATCTTTCACACGTCAGCCCACTTCGCAAATTCCAAGAAGGCGATATTCTTTGGATCGTAGGTGAAGAGGAAGCCTTACAAGCCCTTTTAAACGCTTAGGAATATAAAAATGCATTAATACCACTGCACCGCATTCGAATAACTGCTACGTTTATCATATTTCAGCGCATCAGTCAGTGTAGCGGCATTGCATCGGAAGGAGAAATTGTAACTGGTATAAGGTGCCAACACTACCGAACATGACATATTGAAGCAATGCAGGTCACGCGAAAGCGAAGCTGTAGTCATGGATATCTTATGTTGATCGAAATCGTAACCTGACGAGAACGAAATGTTCCATCCATCTGAGATACGAACATTACCTGCTACATTCAAGTTCTGCGTAAACTTATAGGGATAGCGCATCGTGTCATAATTGAAGGAGCCACCAGTATTCTCGCGCATCGTAATACCATATCCGAAACTCAACGACCATGGCACATTGAACAACATATATCCATCTTCGTCAGTTTCAGCCTTACCCGCACCTTCCTTACGAGCTCCATGTTTTCCTGCCTCCATCTTATCATCGATATTGGTCTCTACTCCACTGTCATATCCGTCATTACTGCCTTTATTCTTGTCTTTATCGTCTTTTTTCACACGTTCACCCCGAAGCCACTTGAAAAAGTTAGCCACTTTCTTATTATCAAGCGTATAATTCAGGTTTTGCGAAATTCCTTGGAATCGTCCAAAGCGTCCCTTACTATATTCTGTACGGTTACCAATATAGGGACGCCCTCCCACAGAGTCAACCTCATAGGCATAGGTTGCGAAAACGGCATTCAGATTCAACGTGTAACTCTTCGACAGTTTCAATCGTAAACGGGTAGACAGGTCACTCCATGGACGTTCTGCCGCTGCAAAGTTATACGACATCGAGGCTCCCAGTTCATCAATGATACTGATTTTCTTGAATCCAGTAGAGTCGTCGTCACTCTTGATTTTCATCTCAATATTATTCTTGATATCCCAAGTGATACGCCCCGTCTTTCCCTTTCCCGGAACACCATAGAGTGTTCCCTGATAAGGTGAATACTGTACCAATGACACATTACCGTTAGCATCTACCTTTGTATAGGTATCGTAATAGCCGTAGCGATCTGCACTGAAGTCTGGAGCATAACTGAAACTTACCGTGGGGGTAAACACATGCCGGATAGCTTGAATCTTATCACCGAATATCTTTCGACTGGGCACATAGAAACCATACAAGGTAGTTGAAGCTGACAATGCAAAATTCCAATCATAGACATTGTGGAATCCTGTCACGGTATCTATGACCTCTTTCTGATGATCCTCATCCCACGAGCGCTTATACTTTTGGGTGTACATACGATCGGTGAAAGTAAATGATGGATTGACATTCAGATAGCCGAACAGCGTGAAGTTTCCAGAGATAGGTATAGTATGTTTCATACCATTGCGCCAGTCTTTAGACAAACTGGAATGCAATAGTTTGTCTTCCTTGGTCGAAATAGAGTTACTCAACTGTCCTGTATAGCTCATCGATATCTTTTCGTACCAACGTTCCTTTCCTACTGCATGCTTACGCTTGAAAGGATAGAAACGCGCTATCGAGACATTCAGGTCAGGTAGCGTCATTCCGATGGTAGAGTCACGCATATTCTGGTTGAGGTTCACTGTCGAACTAAGCGACATGCCGATGCTTGAGAACGTCGTACTCCAACTAACCGAACTCGTACGTGTCGATTGGGTTCTAGCCTGTGGATTATACATCGAGTTCAGGTTATTAGGCTCGTAACTCGTAGTTGCAAAATTCACACTGGCTGAAAGTGAAGAGTAAGGATTAGCCTTCGGATCCTGGCGATGACTCCATTGTATCTTGAAACTAGTAGATTTAACATAGTCAGGCATATTCTTTTCGCCTGTCACTGAGTTCTGGAAACTGGCATAGAACGAACCACTATACCGATAGCGTTTGCGATAGTTAGTAGCTGCCGAAATTCCCCACGACCCTTTGGTATATATCTCACCCAAGAGTTTTAAGTCCCACTTATCGCTTACAGCAAAATAGTAACCGCCATCTCTCAGATAGAAGCCTCGCGAAGTCTCGTCACCATAAGTAGGCATGATAAAACCTGAAGAATAACTCTTAGTAAAGGGGAAGAAGCCATAAGGAATAGCAAATGGCAAAGGAACATCAGCAACCACCAGATAAGCAGGACCGAATACAACATCCTTACCAGGGCGCACTTTGGCTCTCGAAAGAGCGATATAAAAATCAGGGTGAGGTTCGTCGCAGGTGGTATATCGTCCATGTTGCAGGAAGAGCTCTCCCTTATCATTACGCTTCGAAATTTCCGAAACCATAAAACCATCGTCCTGCTGAGTATACACATTTTGTATCAGACCTTTCTTCGTCTTGAAGTTAAAAGCCATCGTGTCACTCTCATAGGTGTCACTACCCATTTTAAATATAGGTGTACCATATTTCTCACCTGTAGTATCACGTGCTCCTGTTGCATGCACGAGGCTAGAATCCATCTGCATATAAATCTGTTCGCTTTGCAGATCCATGTCTTGGTATTTCACCTGCGCATTACCAAACAAGCGAGCAATACCCGAAGCACCTTCATAAGTCATCGAGTCATCAGCCTGATATGCGACAGGGGCATCAATACCATTCTTGCGCTGACGGTTGATACTATCAGCCTTTAGTGAGTCATCTACAGCTTGATTATGCTTGAAAATAGCCAATTGCAGAGAGTCCATCTTCGTGGTATCCACGGACATACTATCCTTGTCATCTTCGCTTTGAGGAAAGCGCAGACGAGGCATCTCCGCCCACACAAAACTGAGGACGAAGAGCAACATCAGGATGAGTGTATTTTTTCTCACGGCTGCAAAATTACAGTAATTCGTTGAGAAAACCAAATTCTATTGGAGTTTTCTCTATCTGTCTTCCAAGAACAATGGGTCTTCAGGCATCACCATCGTAGGTTTCTGTTCGTAGTCTTTCTGTAACTTTTCCGATACATATTTCTTATCTACCACCAAGCGGAACATATACTCGCGGAACCAGCGGTCGGACATAATCAGACAACCCTGTTGTCCCCAAGTAGCACCCCAAGAGTTCTCTACCTTCCATTGGCGTGCCTTCCCATTAGCATCCAAATCGACAGCCGTCAATGTCATAGCATGGGTTGAACCACTATCAAAGGTACTGATTCGCTCTGCCTTGTTCATTCCGAAAGTAGTGTTAAAGAGCGAACCGTAGTCATAGTTCTCTGTATCAGCGAAGCCACGTTTACGATCTAACTGCTTGCCGACATCATAACTCGAATAGAGCTTGCGCCCGTCCTTCAGCGATGCGATGGCGAGTTGTTCTATATCATCCATAGGCAGATTCAGATATTTCCAGTTGTGTCCATCATAGGTGTGACGATCATATTCCACCTCGAACGTCTTATAATAAGGACGTCGCGGATCATTCATCACCATGATAAACGTACCATTGATGGGGCCGCCAACCGTTTCCTCATAAAACTTTTTCGGTGTATATTTCTTAACAGCAGTCAGTTGTTTGCCATTCTTGTCCTTGAAGGCATAGGAAAACTCCTTGACTGGTTCGCCCAGGGTTAAGCACAACATACTATAAACTTGTGCCAGGGCATCAGTCTTGGCCTGCAAAATATCTTTCTCCGACTTACCATCAGCCACCATCTTACGCAACTGCAGTCCATACTCGCGCAGCTTGGATTTCAAGATAGCAGCCATACGCGACGTACTTTCTGCCGAATAGGTTTCTGGCTGAACGGACATAGGCACCAGTCCGTATTTCTCTGCCAAGTCAGAAACGCCACAGAACGTACCACCGTCACCAATAGGACTCTTAAAAAAGAATTGCACACGTTGGGCATCAATCGGTTCTTTGGCTGTATCGATAACGCCTTGCAGAAACAGATTCGACTTCTCCAGTTGGTCATAGAAGAAGAGATAGGCATGTGAATACTCCACTGTCAACGAATCGGTACGCTTGGCAAAATTGGCACGCAACACGTTCAAGCCACTGAACATCCAACAGCGCCCACTCGATTTCTGATCATGAATCGACTGTTTCTTGGTTTCTATACTAAAATAAGTATCTACAGGTCCTGCATTAGTCTGATTCTTAGTCAGATTGTCGATGGAATTCGCAGCAATTGCATTGCTTAACGCCTTATTAGTAGGATGGGCGCTATACTGCTGTTCCATCTGTTTCAGCATCTGAGAGGTAACACCTCCATTCTGTGCCATTGCCGTTAGTGCCGACAGCACTCCAGCAAATATTGTGAACGTTTTTTTCATTATGACTTTTGTTTTATTCAAATTTTTCTGCCCATTGCAAGAATTTCTTTACGCCCTCCTGTCCAAAGCGCTCCAGCGACTGGGCTGTCTCCGAAACAGTGAGAACTCGATCTGGACGCGATTTGGAATAGAATTTGTCGGCATAGCAAACAATCTGTTCTTCCAGTGTTTCTGGCTCGAAGCCTGGCAACCCTGTACCAGTATGGCGTTCGGCTACACGTGCATGGCGCGGGAACCCCTCCTGACGGAGAATTTCACCACCGATGGGGCCGTGTTTCAAGTAGGGCTCCGGTCCATAACAGTAGATGCTGGGAGCATCACAACGGAAGATACCTATATCATGGAGCATAGCAGCCTCCTCTATAAACATGCGATCGACAGGTAGTTCTCTATGTTTATCAACAATCAGTAAAGCACGGTCGGCCACTTGCCGACTGTGCTTAATGAGGAGACGACGAAGATGGTCGTCTTGGGGGTAATATTTATCAATAATCGATTGATAATCCATTATTCAGCACGTTCTATCCACGCCAGATTATCACCACGACGCACCTTGCTGCCTGATTTTGCACTCACTTCAACAAGTTTACCACCCAGCGCTGCAGGAATGGGTACGATTTCGCCCCATGGAGCCTGGATATAGCAGAAGGTTTGCCCTTCCTTATACTGTTGTCCGATGAATGGTTCAATACAGGGTTCGCAGGCACCTTCACCTGAGAACTCATAATATACTTGACCTGCAATGGGAGCCGTAAGCGCATCAGCTTTAGCGTGCTTAAAGGCTGTCAGTTCTTCTGCAGAAATCTTACCACCCATTTTCTCGTCCTTCGCCTTCTGCAAATCAGCTAAGAAGTTCTTCTTAGCCTGTCCACTTTTGTAGTTACGATACTGCTCGGGGTGCATAGCCAGTTCGAAGAGTTCTTCGTTATCCTGTCCATACTCCCAGCCGTTTTCGTCCATCTCCTTACGGAAGTCATCGAGGGCATTAGGCAACAAAGTGTGAGGATCAACGTCTGTAAACTCGCGTCCCTGCTTCTTTGCCAGATCAATAAGTTCCTGATCAATTGTTCCAGGAATCTTACCACTCTTGCCAAGAATCATGCCCCACATAGAGTCGTCCATCATCACGAAACGGCCCTTGCCCTGTTCGATGGTGAGCAAGTTCATCAGTGCAATGTTCTTGACATATTGTGAGAATGGAGTTACCAATGGGGGATAACCTACACGAGGCCATACATATTCTACTTCCTGGAAGAGTTTGACGAGCATATCGTCAGTAGAGAGCTCTGGCTCGCCCTTCTTGGCACGGCTCTTGTTGATGACACTATGAATACCGCCCAAGTCTGCCATCATCGAACCCATCATTCCGCCAGGAAGTCCACAACCCAAAAGCAGCGACGACATGTGTTTATTAGCCGGATTGATGAAATAGCCAAGCCAATCATCAATAAATTCCTGTGTCAGCGTACGAGCCTGCATATAGGCATTCATATTGATGTCTTCGACCTCAAAACCTTCATTCTTCAACATTGACTGAACAGAGATGATATCGGGATGCACCTTACCCCAGCTCAGAGGCTCAATAGCAGTATCAATGATATCGGCACCATTGTTGCAAACTTCAAGGATGGAGGCCATTGAGAGGCCTGGACCTGAGTGCCCATGATATTGGATAATGATGTCGGGATGCTTTTCTTTAATACTCTTGGTCAGTGCTCCCAACAGGGCTGGCTGTCCGATACCGGCCATGTCTTTCAGACAGATTTCCTCAGCTCCGGCAGCAATCACTTCGTCAGCAATCTTCGTATAATACTCTACCGTATGTACGGGCGATGTAGTAATACAAAGTGTTGCCTGAGGAATCATGCCAGCCTCCTTAGCCCACTTAATACTGGGAATGATATTACGGGTGTCATTCAAACCACAGAAAATACGAGGGATATCCACGCCCTGGGCTTTCTTTACCTTATACATCAACTGGCGGACATCATCAGGGACAGGGTACATGCGCAAAGCATTCAGGCCACGATCCAACATATGGGTCTGAATGCCCACTTCATTGAAAGGTTTACAGAATGCGCGAACAGCTGCATTTGGATTTTCACCTGCTAACAGATTCACCTGCTCAAAGGCACCGCCGTTAGTTTCTACACGGGCGAAACATCCCATATCGATGATGACTGGGGCTATTCGTTCCAATTGATCTTTGCGAGGCTGAAACTTACCCGATGACTGCCACATGTCGCGATAGACAAGACTAAATTTGATTTTCTTTTTCATTACGAATAGAATCAATATGTTGTTAAAGTTTCTGCAAAGGTATGAAATAATTCTCAATTCTCAATTGCTAATTCTCATTTATTTTGTATCTTTGCCGAAAATTTACGTTTCGTTAGAATGATGAAGAAATTGATATTCTGCTTGACAGCTATGCTTTTAGTCATGGCATGTTCAGTGAAAACAAAGAGTCCAGAAATGGGTATGATGCCTAAACACGAAAACGAGCCAGGAGACTCTACGCGCTACGGACTAGCATGCGACGGCACTTCCGACTCCTTACTCATTCTATTGCCCATTGAAGGCGGTGACCCTGACACCTTCTATATCATACGCGCAAGCCATGAGCACCAGATATTCGGACGTCCGCACATCGGCGACGAACTGGCCGTCATCCTGAATCCTGATGACACGACTGAAGCACGTAAGGTCATCAATATCGAACGACTGAAAGGCGATTGGCGCTATCAAGTGACGCCTACCTTCCGCAGACTCGACAGTTTGCCTGAAAAAATACGCAACATTAGGATGGCACAGATTCCCGACTCTGTAAAATCGCGCCTATTGGTGCCCAAAGAATATGGTATCTCGCTGAAACGTGGCCATCTAGCACAAACTATCGGTAGCAAAAGAAATAGAAACACCAACGAGATGAGCCCTGTGGAATATCCTAAGGTGAGACACTATGCTTACTGGAAGCTTTTTAACGGGAAACTGATACTGGAAACTGATACCACGCGTTTGTCTGAACAAGCAGAGAAGAAAACCTTGAATCACGACACTGTAGAAATTGTACTCTTAAGACGTGATTCACTGGTACTCCGCTTCAAAGATCACGAACAAGCTTTCTATCGTAAGAAAAAAGATTCCATCAAATAAACCAATCAAACAATGAAACCCAAAACTATTCAGAATTACTGCTCATTGTTGGCAATCTCACTCATGGGAGGATGCCTGATGCTGACGGCCTGCCAGAGCAACAAACAGGCCACTGCCGAAGAAGCGGAGGCAGGTATGAAAACTGTAGGAAACCCCTATCTCCCACTCTGGGAACATATTCCCGATGGCGAACCTTATGTTTTTGAAGATCCTGACCAACATGGTAAATATCGGGTGTATATTTACGGTTCGCACGACACCCGTATCACCGACTATTGCGGACGCGAGCAGGTGGTGTGGTCAGCATCGGTCGATAGTCTGAACAACTGGCGCTATGATGGCGAAATACTGGCTGTCAGCAAGAATGCCAAAGGTGAATTTATCAATAAGGATAGCCTGGCTGACGTGCTCTTTGCGCCAGATGTAACACTGATGACGGATAAAGATGGTAAAAAGACCTATTACCTCTACCCTAACGACCAACACGGTGGGCGCAACGGACTGGTGGCCAAAAGCAATCGCCCTGACGGGCCTTTCGAGGTGTGCAACTGGAGCAAAACGGATCCTAATGCCACGGACGGCATTTTGAAGTTCGACCCCGCTGTCTTCGTTGACGACGATGGTAAGGTGTATGGCTATTGGGGCTTTGAGCGCTCATACGCAGGCGAATTGGATCCTGCAACCATGGCTACCCTGAAGCCAGGCACCAAGGCTATAGAAGACATGATATCAGGTCGTAACCAACCGGGCGATTTCCGTTTCTTCGAGGCTTCCTCTATCCGTAAGATCAAGGATAAATATGTGTTTATCTATAGCCGTTGGACTAAGGATGGCGAATTCGGACTCCCCGAGACCAACTATACCCTCGCTTATGCCTATAGCGATAAACCGCTGGGGCCCTGGACATATGGCGGCACCATTATAGACGGACGTGCCCGTGAGAAAGACGAACAGGGAAATGTGATAGCCTCTGGCAATGTATCAGGAAATACCCATGGAAGCATTTGCGAGATTAACGGACAGTGGTATGTATTCTATCACCGCCAGTCGGGTCTCAACGAATTTGCCCGTCAGGCAATGGTGGCTCCCATTGAAGTGAAAGTGCAGGAAGGTGCTGGCGGCAAGGTGGAAATATCAGAGGGAGAATACAACTCTGAAGGTTTTGCCCTCAATGGTCTTGACCCCTTCGAGCGTCACTCTGCCGGTATCTGCTGTTGGTACACCGGACCGAAGGTGGCTGAGCACAAGTGGCCCAACAACTTTTTTTATGGCTCCTATGTAGAAACCAGCTATGGCGCTGACAATAAGTTTGCCGAGCCCTATTCTCTGAAAAACAACACCAACCTTGTAGTCAATAATACGGCTGGCTCCATTGTGGGCTACAAATACTTCAATTTCGATGCACTCAAAGGTCGCAAGGATGTAAAGTTGCTATTGAAACTGATTCCAGAGGGAGTTGACGGTAAGATAACCATCATGATTGACCGCCCATGGACGTCACAGGGCGGCAAGGAGATAGGCACCATCGAGCTGAAAGCCGACATGAAGCAGGAGCCAACAGAGACGACTACTTCCCTGCCTGCTCTGAGCGAACTGACAGGGAAGCATGCGCTGTTCTTCGTATTTTCGTCTGACACGAAAGAGAAGTCGCTCTGCAAACTCTGTGACTTCGCCTTCGAGTAAGGACTACAGAATGTTAGATTACCTGATGGCTGAGCATCCGTTGCTCAGCCATTTTTTCGTATTTCGTACCTGGTATGCCATAGTTGGCATAAGGATAAATGGAGATTCCTCCACGAGGGGTAAACAATCCGACAACCTCTATATATTTAGGTTGCATCAGCTTCACTAGGTCTTTCATAATGGTGTTGACGCAGTCTTCGTGAAAGTCACCATGATTACGAAACGAGAACAGATAGAGTTTCAAACTCTTCGACTCCACCATTCGCTCGCCAGGGATATACATAATCTTGATCTCCGCAAAGTCGGGCTGGCCCGTTATGGGACATAGCGACGTAAACTCAGGACAGTTGAACTGTACCCAGTAATCGTTATCAGGATGCTTGTTCTCAAAAGTTTCCAAAACCTCTGGAGCATAGTCCATTCGATACGTTGTTTTATTGCCAAGTTGCTGCAAATGGTCTTGTTCTCTGTTCATATTTTCTTGATATTAAAGATGTTGTATGAAATATCACGATCGAAGACATCCTCATGGTCGTGTTCCTTTGTATACTTCACCACACGTTTCGTGATAGGCAGCGCCAACACTTCATACAGCGTTTTCAGTATCACCTGCGTAATCACCAACGAAGGCATTTCCTCCCAAGGCAAAATAAACGAGAAGGCCAAAGGGAAGAAGATGATAGAATCTGTCAACTCACCAAACACCGTACTCAATACCGCACGAACGGAGAAATACTTTCCTTCAGACGAGAGTTTCATGCGACTCATCACATAGGCATTGATAAACGAACCAGCCAGGAATGCCACAAACGATGCTGCTGCAATACGTGGTGCAAGTCCGAAAATGCTATGGAAGGCCTCATTGCGGTCCCAATAGGGAGCCCCAGGAATCACGTCGGCCAACGCTCCCATAGCCACGAAGAAGAAATTCATGATGAATCCCATCCAAATCAGCAGACGAGCACGGCGATAACCCCATACTTCACACACCACATCGTTGATAATGTAGCTGACGGGGAATACCAACAAGCCACCAGTGAAATTGGCAATACCAAACGAGATTTGCTTTGTCTCCAACGCGTTTGCCGTAATCAGGCAAACGCAGAACAGTGTACAGAAAAGCATAAACAGCACACTGACTTTCTGATTGTCTTTTTTTTCCATTATTTATTCTTGTTTTGTTAAAGGGGGTCCACCTCCGCGGAGGCTTCGCAAGTACCCCTATTCTGTAAATCGCCTGCAAAGGTACGAATAAGTGAGAAGAAAACCAAATAAAAGTTGAGTTTTCTCGAACGAGGTTGGACCGCATTTTTGACTAAGAAAAGGCAGTAAAGGCTGATTTATTTGGTGGTTTCAAAGAAAATTCTTAATTTTGAAGGCAAAATCATTTTAAACAATGAGCAGAAAACTGTTTTGCGAAATATCTCCATTCACCTATCGTTTATCGATGGAAAAGGAAATTCTGAAGCGTAAGTTGAAGGACTTCTTCGGCTGTATTCGTTTTGCACAGCAACGGACTTCAGAAGCTTTGCCCGTTCTTATATATCAACATAAATCGCTCATCCGTCGCCGTTTGGGCAATGTCAATATGCAACTGCAGGAGAACAAAGCTACCAACCTCGCTTTAGCCGTCAAACATATCAACGGATTACTCATCCTTCCAGGCGAGACATTCTCCGTATGGAAACTCATCGGACGAACAACCGAACGCAAAGGCTACAAAGAGGGGCTGACGATTGCAAAAGGGCAACCGTCAAAAGGAATAGGTGGAGGAATGTGCCAACTGTCAAACCTCATTCATTGGCTTGTATTACACAGCGAACTCACCATCGTGGAACATCATCATCACGACGGTCTTGACCTCTTCCCAGACTTTGGCCGTCAGATACCATTCGGTACTGGCACCAGCATCTCCTACAACTACATCGACTACCGCGTAAAGAACGAGACAACCAACACTTATCAACTCCTGCTTTGGGTAGATGGCGAATATCTTTGTGGAGAACTCCATGCCACAGAACTCCAGCCTCACACTTTTCACATCCATGCAGAAAATGAATATTTCTCCCGAGAAAAACAACAAGTAGGCGACGGCACGTCGGAAACGGAGGATGCCATCTACAGAAACGGACAGGTCTATCGCGACGTCATCGACCGTGTTACAGGCCAGCGTCTCGAAAGCCAGCTTATCCGCACCAACCACGCCAAAGTAATGTACGACCTTTCACCGTTCATACAGATCCGAGAACGGAAAACATATTGAAGAGACCTATCAGTTTGGTGCCCCTGATGACAATAGTCGTATATGGGTCCTATTCTGTTATTAACACCATTCTCATTGGAATTGTTAATTAACGTCACCAGAAGCGACGAGTCTCATTCTTTTTTTGTACTTTTGCACAAAAGAATGGAATTCAACAGCATATCACAGATATCTTAATACGAAATTATTTGGTGTTCTCAAAGAAAATTCTTAATTTTGAAGGCAAAATCAAAAACTAAGAAAAAAGGAAAAGAATATGAAGAAACTGATTGTATTGACACTGACGGCTATCGCCATGACAGCTCAGGCCCAAACTTACATTGACCCCTACCAGCCCTTGATGGATGGTATCGACAAACAGGCAGAAAGTATTCTGAACGAATATCGCACACTACAGCAGAAAGACCCTAAAGGGGAACTGCCCGAGAGCAAAGCGAAGGCCAAAATTTTGTCAGACAAACTGGACTCGCTGGGCAACGTGCAACTGGCGCTGATTAAGGAGATTATCCGCGACAACCGCGACAACGAACTGCCCGCTAAGTATATCAAGGATGCCATGTATCAGTTCTCGTACGAAGAACTGAAGAACGCTCTTGACCCCAAGACGGCCTATTACAACCATCCCGACGTAGCTCCTGCCAAGATGCTGCTGGCCGGATACGAAAAGCGTAAGCCCGGCATCCAGTTCCACGAACTGAGTATGAAGGATCCTGCCGACAAGGATGTAACACTGAGCCAATGGGTTGGCAAAGGAAACTATGTATTGGTTGATTTCTGGGCTTCGTGGTGCGGTCCCTGTCGGAAGGAGATGCCTTATGTTATCACTGCTTATGAACAGTTTCACCCAAAGGGTTTCGAAGTAGTAGGCGTATCGTTTGACCAGAAGAAGGATGCGTGGATAAATGCCATCCAGCAGATGGGTATGCAATGGCCTCAGATGAGCGACCTGAAGGGTTGGAAGTGTGCCGCATCAGACCTTTACGGTGTGTCCAGCATTCCCTCGAACGTACTGGTTGACCCACAAGGCAAGATTGTCGCCATGGATTTGCGTGGCGAGAAACTGCTCAATAAGCTTAACGAGATATATCAGTAGAAATCTACACTTGGCTCAGCAACCAGCACACATAGGCGATATAGACCATCGCCAGGAGTGCTCCCTCCCAGCGCTCTACGGTGTATTTTGTACGTGAGAAGAGCCATACCATGACAATGGAACCGAGCATCATCAAGAGGTCGATATGCGTGATGCCTTGTATCTGCATGGGACTGATGGTAGCTGTGAGACCTAAAATCATCAGGATATTAAAGACATTGGAGCCAATGACATTACCAATGGCAATGGCTGACTGTCCCTTGCGAGCTGCCACTACACTGGTGGCGAGTTCCGGAAGCGACGTGCCTCCTGCCACAATGGTCAGTCCGACGACAGCCTCGCTGAGTCCCAAAGCATAAGCTACGCGCGAAGCTGAATCCACGAAGATATTACTGCCTATCACCAAAAGTGCCAATCCCAAAACAACGAAAAAGACACTCAGCCAGAGATTCTGCATCTTAGTTTCGTCAGAAGGGGCAGTTTCACCTGCCTTGGCTTGCGACAGCGTGTAATACATGAAAGCCGCAAAGCCAGCCAAAAGGATAATGCCGTCGATGCGTCCTATTGCTGAATCTATAGCCAACAGCGGCAAAAGCACCGAAGCAGCAACCGCAAAGGGGATATCCTTACGGACGGTATTACGGCTGATGCTCATGGGAGCCACCACAGCAGCACAGCCAACTATCAGCATGGCATTCATGGTATTGGAACCTACCACATTACCTATGGCCATATCGGGAGTTCCCTTCAATGCCGACACAAGACTGACAAAGAGTTCGGGGGCAGAAGTACCGGCAGCTACTATCGTCAGTCCAATGATTATCTCCGACACATTCATACGACGTGCCAAGGCAGAAGCTCCTTCTGTCAGGCGATCTGCTCCGTAGAGTACCATCGCCACACCTGCAATAATCAGAATAATATCAAATATCATCGTCGTCAAAATCAAATTCGTCAAAACCTTCTAACGAAGGACCAATAAACTCATCCAGCGCACGACGTTCCTTTTTAGTAGGACGACCCGTACCTCGCGCACGATCAACGAAACCACTGATGCGGTTCATCTCCAATAACTCATACTGGTCGGCTGGAGTGACATTTTCATAAACTTCCGGAATCAGTTTTGCCCCAACACGCTGTTCTATCGTCTTCAGTATCTTAAAGGAATAGGTGACTGGGGGTTTACGGACACTAACCACCTCGCCCACCTTCACCATGCGTGAAGGCTTTACATTCATGCCATTCATCGTCACACGACCATTCTTAATGGCATCAACAGCTATACTGCGAGTCTTGAAAATGCGAGCAGCCCACAGCCACTTGTCAACTCTTGCTTCCTCCATGATTCTTCCCTAATTTATTATATTGGTTCATCGTGATATCAATACCAGCTAATACAAAACTTTTGATGATATCGACACCTAAGTCAATGGCGGGTTGTAAACGTTGGAGTTCTTCATCGGTATAACGCCCCAAAACATAGTCGATTTGCATGCCCTGAGGATAGTCATTACCGATGCCCATACGCAAACGGGCATAGTTCTGGCCAATTAATTGCTGGATATGTCCCAAACCATTATGCCCACCATTCGAACCGTTGGCTTTCAGACGAAACTGCCCCAAAGGTATTGCCACGTCGTCGCTTATAACCAACAGACGGCTCTGGTCAATATTCTCCTTATTCAACCAATAGCGCACGGCATTACCACTTAGATTCATATAAGTAGAGGGTTTGAGGAGAAACACTTTACGCCCCTTGAGACTGGTTTCAGCTAAGAAACCATAGCGCTTATCCTCAAAAACAATATTGGACGCCTTCGCAAAAGCGTCCAATACCATAAATCCCGTATTGTGGCGAGTCATGTCGTATTCATCACCGACATTTCCCAAACCGACAATCAAATACTTGTCCATTTACCTGCTGTTAGCTATTAGCTGTTGGCAATTATTGGGCATCCTCAGCAGCTGCTGCTGAACGAGAAGCACGAGTAGCCTTCACTGAGCAAACAATAACCTCCTTTGGAGTAGCAATCTTAAGACCTTCAAACTCGAGTGAGCCAACCTTGATGCTCTTACCAAGCTCCAAGTTTGTAACATCGATATCAAGCTTCTCTGGAATATTCTTATAAGGTGCGGTTACGTTGATCTTACGAATCTGCAACTGGAGCTTACCACCATCGCGTACACCCTGAGCGTGACCGATCAGATTAACAGGAATTCCAACAGTAATATCCTTTGCTTCGTTGATCTCGTAGAAATCAGCGTGAATCAAAGCATCACTTGTGGGATGGAACTGCAGTTCCTTGATGATAGACTTATGCTCCTGACCGTCAATGTTCAGATTGACAACGTACACATGAGGAGAATAAACAGCCTTACGCAATTCCGTCATTGGAGCTACAAAAGACAATGCCTCGGGCAAACCTTTCTCGTCTCTCTTCTCACCATAAATATTGCAGGGAACAAGACCCTCCTTACGAAGCATCTTAGAGGCTTTCTTGCCTGTCTCGGTGCGCTTCTGACCACTTACACTAATTTCTTTCATAATAAATGTGTTACTCTAAATTAAGTTAAACTTATTGCTTAATTCACCATCACACGATGCGAAAAGCGGGTGCAAAGGTACAAAGAAGTGATCAAAAAAACAAATTTTCCAGCATTTTTCTTGCATAATATAGGATTTCTTCGTACTTTTGCAAATGATAAGCGTATCAAAAGCTATTCAAAAAGCATTATGATTAATAGAGAATTAATAAGAATTAAGGTAGTCCAGTTAACCTACGCGTACTATCAGAACGGTAATAAAAACATTGAAACGGCTGAAAAAGAACTGATGTTCAGCCTTTCAAAAGCATATGACTTATATAATTACCTACTTGCGTTGATTGTTGGGATAACACATGAGTCTCGTCGTTTTTTGGAAGTAGCCCAGTCGAAGGCTAAACGTGAAGGCACAGAAATGCCTTCGCAGAAATTCGCATATAACCGCTTCGCCATGCAATTGGAGGAGAACAAGATGCTCAACGACTTCCTAGAAACCAAAAAGTTGAATTGGGACGACGAACCAGAATTTCTTAAAAAGATATACACACAGATAGCAGACAGTCAGATATACAAAGACTACATGGCTTCTCCTGAAGACGACTATGACAACGACCGCGAGTTGTGGCGCAAGATTTATCGCACATTGATTCAAGACAATGGTGATTTAGACTCGCTGTTGGAAGAAAAGAGCCTGTATTGGAACGATGACAAAGAGGTAGTTGACACATTTGTACTGAAGACCATCAAACGGTTTGAAGAGAAAAACCAGTCGAATCAGGAACTGCTGCCAGAATACACCAACGAAGAGGATAAGGAGTATGCACGTAAACTATTCCGTGCCACCATCATGAACGCTGACGAGTATCAGCACTATATGAGTGAGGCCTCTCGCAATTGGGACTTCTCCCGTCTGGCCTATATGGATATCGTCATCATGCAGATAGCCATTGCCGAAATGATGACTTTCCCCAGTATCCCCGTCAGTGTTTCTATCAACGAGTATGTGGAGATTGCCAAGATCTACTCTACCCCACGCAGCGGCAGCTATATTAATGGCATGCTTGATGCTATTGCCCACCACCTGATACAGTCAGGACGGCTGCTGAAGCACATGGATCCGAAATCGTAACGTCGAAATAATTTTTAAAAAGCATGACACAAGCAATTCTAGCTGCACAAGCCGCACAGGGCGGTGGCAGCATGACCAGTTTTATTATTATGATGGTAGCTATCTTTGCCATCATGTATTTCTTTATGATTAAGCCCCAGCAGAAGCGCCAGAAAGAAATTCAGAATTTCCAGAATACACTGGCAGAAGGTACTTCTGTGATTACCGGTGGTGGCATTTATGGTACTGTCAAGAAGATTGACCTTGCTAACAACATCGTTGAGGTAAAGATTGCTGACGGTGTGGTTATCCGTGTTGACAAGGGTTCTGTCTTCAAAGACACTGCAAGCACTCCCATGCAAAACAAATAACAGCACGTCGAAGTGGCGAAACGACCCTTATCTGTATACGTCAGACGATTCTTGTTCAATAGCACGAGCAAACAGGTGTTTATATTCCTGTTCTTTCTTTTATTGTCAGGAATCTTCTGGCTTATTTTGACACTTAATGAAACCTATGAGCGCGAAATTAAGGTCACCATACAGATCAAGGGCATTCCCCAAAATGTAGTGCTCACTTCCAAGGAGTCTGACACCCTGCGCGTAACGGTGCGCGACAAAGGATGGGTACTGGCTAGCTATCTATATGAGGAGAATCGCAACATCAACATCCCCTATAAGAATTATGACCGAGGGAATGGAGTGGGAATGGTCTCTTCATCCGATTTGAAGCGTCTAGTTATCCAACAGATGGAACTCTCAACCCATGTCTCGACTATCAAGCCCGACAGGATAGAGTTTTTCTATAACAACGGGGAACGCAAGCGTGTTCCTGTAAGATGGACTGGCCGTGCTATTCCCGCCCACTTGTACTTCATATCGCATGTCCAATACTGGCCCGACAGTGTAGACGTATACACTTCCAACGAGAAATTGGACAGCATCAATGTAGTGCTTACAGAACCGCTCAACTATGTAGGATTCCGCGATACCCTAATGGTCAGCACGAAACTGGCTCACCCAAAGGATGTCAAAGTGGTGCCTGAACAAATTCGCATCGGTTTCTTTACGGACGTACTGACGGAAGAGAGCCTGGATGGGGTACCCATCAAGGCTATCAACATGCCAGAAGGAAAGGTGCTACGCACATTCCCTGCAAAAGTGAAAGTAAACTTCGTAACAGGCGTTACCCAGTTCCGCACTTTACGCCCGGAAGATTTCCAAATCATTGCCGACTATCGGGAAATCATGCAGAATCCTTCAGACAAATGCAATATCTACCTGCAGACAATTCCTCAAGGTATCAGTCGTGCTACTCTAGAGGTTAAACAAGTGGACTACCTGATAGAAGAAGAACAATGAAGATAGGGATTACTGGAGGTATCGGAAGTGGGAAAAGCTATGTCTGCCAACGACTGGCGAAATATGGTATTAAGGTATATGATTGTGACGCAGCCGCCAAACGGCTGATTCGCACTTCAGCCGATATACATCAAAAACTGACGGCACTCATCGGCGATGATGCCTTCATAGACGGTCAGCTCAACAAAACCGTTATCGCACAATTCTTACTGCAAAGTGAGCATCACGCAAAAGCAATCGATGCCATCGTTCATCCTGCAGTCTTCCAAGATTTCGAAGAGAGTGGCATGCAATGGATGGAGAGTGCCATCATGTATGAATCAGGAATCTATCGGTTGGTCGATAAGGTGATTGTGGTGACAGCGCCCTTGGAAACACGTATTCTTCGAGTGATGCGACGCGACCGGATCACACGCGAGAAGGTACTCCAATGGATGCAGCGCCAGTGGTCGCAAGAGGAGGTGATACGACATGCCGATTATGAAATCAAGAACGATGGGAAAACAGATATCGACAAACAAATTGAATTATTTATAAAGAAAGAAAAAATATGAAACAAACCATTTTAGCAATCTCCGGCAAGCCCGGACTTTACAAACTCGTTTCACGTGCCAAGAACAGCCTGATTGTAGAGGCACTTGACGGTACAGGGAAACGTTTGCCTGCCTTTGGTACGGACCGCATTACCTCACTGGCCGACATCGCTATGTTTACAGAATCAGACGATGTACCTCTGACGAACATTCTGGCTTCATTGCGTGACCTTGAAAAAGGCAAGACTTCGAGCCTCAACTACAAGAAGGCATCACCAGACGAACTTCATGAATACTTCACCAAAGTGCTTCCCAACTGGGACAAGGAGCGCGTTCATAATAGTGATATCAAAAAACTGCTTCAGTGGTATGATATCCTCGTTAATGCTGGCATCACTGACTTTGAAGAAGAAATGGCTCCCACAGAAGGAGACAACATTGACGATCGCAAAGAAGACTAATCATACAACAACATGATAAAAGGCACTTCTCCATGAAGTGCCTTTTTTATTTCTAGAACCTTGGTCCGCCAAAACGGCCGCCACCAGGGCCGCCAAAACCTCCGCCACGACGGCCACCAGGACCTTCAGGTCTTCCTTGTGGACCGCGATTACCACCTCCGCCAAATATATTGAGGCGATAGATGACATGCAGCATAGCATAATTGGTAATAGCATTATATTCGGTATCGCTGCGACGCATGGCATCAACTGTACGACTGAACGTTGACTGCTGATGCAGAATATCGTAGAGTTGGAGTGACAATGTCAGGGCATTGCCACGCAGGAACGGCTGCGAAAGTTGTGCATTCCAAATGAGTTCATTTGTATTCATAGAGGCATCATTATATCCGCGACGACTGTTCATATTCATACTGGTAGAGAGTTGCATACCCCAAGGTGCCGTCAGTTGCAAGCTACCGCCATAGGAGAAGGTCCACGTGTCCAAATTATTGTTGCTTTGCAACTCGCTACGTGCATGCATATACTCCAAAGAACCATTAAGCTCCAGTTCTATCCAATTATTACGATAACTGGCAGCAAGGCGCTCACCAAAGGTTGTCGTTTTAGTAGTAGATTTCTGTGAATCAGCATGACGATTGAGGCTCACATAACCCACATTATTATTATAGCGCAATGTCGTAAAGGTATTTACATTGAAGAAACCCGCTGAATCAATAGCTGTATTGAACATAAACATACCGAAAGCATTCCAGTTACCATTAATATTCTCTGGTCGCGTGGTACGCCCACCTGTTGCTTCATCATATGTCACCATATTGGATATAGAGTTGCGCGTCGTTGAGAAGTTCAGATTTGCCATAATGCTACGCTGATGGTTCTGAATATAATTATTATAGAACAGGCGGAAATTCTGGGTGAACGAAGGTTTCAACCCTGGATTACCCTTATGCACATTCAATGGGTCACTATCGTCAGTGATATCAAGCAGGTCACTCATAGAAGGTTGACTACTATTTGCACGATAGTTAAAGCGCAATTGACTGACCTTGGATATCTTCCAACGGAAATCAGCAGTCGGAGCGAAATTAGTTACCGTGCGCACTGTATCGGTGTGTACACCCTGATAGTCTTGCGTGAAATGCGAGCGCTGGGGCATCAACTGTACACCAACATTCAGATTATAGGCTTTGCGAACCACGCGCAGCATCACTTCTGCCGTATGGCTATAATTGCGGTATTCTGAGAAACGGCTCAGTTTCTGATCCCTGAAATTTTCCAAAGGATTAGTACCCAACAAGCTCAGGTAATCATTCCAACCCCGATAGGAAGGTGTTATACCGAAAAAGTCGGCAGGGAAATTGCTGAAGTCATAAGTAGCACGATTGCTCTTTGTATAACTGTACTGATACTGGTAACTGAACTGTAAGTATACTTGACGGAAGATGGGCTCACTATATGTTGCTCGTATGCCATAGTTCCAGTCCTTAGTAGGTGTCACAGCATGGCGGTTGGCTTGATAAGTAGAATCCTCGCCTGCCTGATTAACCAACTGGAAATACTCCACTAAACTATTGGTTAACGACCTGCTCATACCCTCTCCCACATTGCCTGAAAAGCGCAAAGTAATATTCCTGCCGTTGTTACTCAGACGACGGTTCAGTTGCAACCAACCTCCCGCGCTCTTCGAATCACTGTATGAAATAGAATTGTTGGTATTCCTGTTCTTGACGATATCATGGTCTATCAGTATCTCCATGGCCTCTGGATCCAGAGGATTGGCGACATACTTATAAGGGTCTTCATCAAATGTCAAACTAAGACCTTCACCCAATCCGTCACTAGAGTTATATCGGAATTGGGGACGCATCATAATATTGGTCATTGAATCGGGCATCCATTCCAAACGGAAGCGCGCATCCCAACTGTTGTTACGAGAAAGATTGCCAGACAGACTATTACTGAAAGTGGATGACTGACCGCTCATAAAGTCTTCGGTAGAACGTCGAACCAATGCGTCACCATCACTATGATTCCAACGGATACTGGCGTCAAACTTAAACCGGTTTTTCTTTTCGTAATTAAGATTAAAGCCTGCCATCTTGGTGGCTGTCAAACCCTGTCTGCCGCTACCGAAACGACCTCCACCGCCACCAGGGAATCCCATATCGTTCACATTATTAGCACTCAGAGGAATAAAAATCTTCAAATCAGAACTCTGCATGCCTGCAAAGATACGGCCACTGTAACGCTTTTTCGTACCAGCAGCAAGGTCTGCATTGAGCATGAATCCCTTGTTCATGCCTCGTTTGATGCCAAAGTCCAACACCGTCTCCTCCTCACCGTCATCGATACCACTCACACGAGCTAAATCACTCTTTTGGTCGTAGGCCTTCACTCGTTCTACAATAGAAGTAGGAAGATTCTTCATGGCCGTTTTAGTATCACCAGTCATGAATTCCTTTCCGTCGATAAGAATCTTCTTCACTTCCTTACCATTAATCGTTACTTTACCATCATCGTCTACTTGAGCACCTGGTAGTTTTCTTACCAGTTCCTCTACAACAGAACCTTCTGGAGTACGATAGGCTGAGGCATTATATACAAAAGTATCTTCTTTCAGCGTCACTTTAGCCGCCTGTCCTGTCACCGTAGCTCCCTTCAGCATGATGGCATCAGGTTGCAGGGTTATAGTTCCTAAAGCTAAATCCTTATTAGCACTGACTTTCAAGGTCTTGGTAAAGGGTTTAAATCCCACACAGGTCACTTGTACAATATATGTCCCGGCAGCAGGAGCCTTCACACTGAAAATACCATCAAGATTCGTCAGTGACCCCGTCACCATCGTACTATCCGTCTTCAGTAGTCGAACAGTGGTTTGTGCTACAGGTTCTTGCGAATCACTCTCAAGCACCCTACCCGTAATATTTCTTTGAGCTATAGCCTGTATCGATGATACAGCCAGCAACATAAACAATAATATTCTCTTCATTTTTTCGCTATAATGATAGCCTTTGGACGCACTAACAGGGGAAAAGTTTAAGCATATAGCTCAAAAAAAAAGGACTATCCGACAATATTTTAACGAAACATAGGAGATTTTAGAAAAATAATATTAAATTTGCAGCCCAATGGAACAACAGAAGGTTATATTCTCTGACGATTTGCACCAAACACTCAGCGACGTTGTGGGCGAATGTACCCACGACCGTCTGCTTATGCTTGTAGACGAAACTACCAAAGCGTACTGTTGGCCTGTCATCAAAAACTTTGAATGCATGAAACACGCTCAGATAATTACTATCGGAGCTACTGACACACATAAGACACTCGATACGCTTTCACACGTATGGAGCGAAATGCAGCATTATGGTGCTACCCGTCACTCGCTGATGATTAATCTGGGCGGAGGCATGGTGACTGACTTAGGAGGATTTGCAGCTTCCACCTTCAAGCGTGGCATTACCTACGTCAACATCCCTACCACCCTACTCTCAATGGTAGATGCCAGTGTGGGTGGTAAGACGGGTATCAACTTCGGAGGATTGAAAAATGAGATTGGAGTATTCAACAATGCACGCTGCGTCATCATTGATACCATCTTCCTGCGTACGCTCGATTCTGAAAACATTCTTTCTGGATATGCAGAAATGCTCAAGCACAGTCTTATATCGAATGAAACAATGTGGGCTGAGCTACTCAAAGAACAGTTAGAAGTGAATAGCAAAGAGTTTGCTACCGCTTTGGAGAAGAGTGTTGCCGTAAAACAGCGTATCGTGACAGAAGACCCAACAGAGAAAGGTATTCGCAAGGCATTGAACCTCGGTCATACGGCAGGACATGCTTTTGAATCACTGGCACTGGAACGTAAGCCTGTGTTGCACGGCTATGCAGTAGCATGGGGATTAGTCGTGGAACTGTTCCTCAGCTGTATCAAAACAGGTTTTCCACAAGACAAGATGCGCCAAACAGTGAACTTCATCAAGGATCATTATGGACGCATGACCATCAGTTGTGATGATTATCCTCACCTGCTGGAACTGATGCACCACGACAAGAAAAACATGGGAAATGACATCAACTTTACCCTGCTTGGTCATATTGGTGACATCCGCATCAATCAGACAGCCACAGAGGAAGAAATTAAAGAAGCATTGGATTTTTACAGGGAGTATTAATCCTTGTTGACAAAACACTACTACCTATTTAGATTGCTAACAACCGAAGGTGGGACATATCCGTGAGGACAAGTCCCACTTTATATTTTATTTACTTTTTTTGGGCAGGTCGAAAAAATGTATTACCTTTGCAAGTAGAATCATACTACAACCAACTAAAAATATGAAAAAGATCTTAGTAACTGGCGGAGCTGGTTTTATAGGCTCCCACCTCTGTGAACGACTGGTCAATGAAGGCCACGATGTTATTTGCATCGACAACTTCTATAGTGGTTCTAAAGAAAATGTATGGCATCTGATAGGAAAACCTAACTTTGAATTGGTACGCCACGATGTCATCAACCCATATTGGGCAGAAGTTGACGAAATTTATAATCTGGCATGTCCTGCCTCACCTATTTATTACCAGAACGACCCCATCCAAACCACCAAAACCAGTTTCTTTGGCGCCTATCACATGCTAGGACTAGCCCGTCGTACCAAAGCTAAGATACTGCAGTCGTCAACCAGTGAGGTTTATGGTGATCCCAATGTACACCCACAACCTGAATCTTATTGGGGAAATGTGAATCCTATTGGATTGCGTTCCTGCTATGATGAAGGTAAGCGCGTAGCCGAAACGCTCTTCTTCGATTACTACCGTCTGCACAAGGTACGTTCTAAGGTGATTCGTATTTTCAATACCTATGGTCCACGCATGGCTGTGAACGATGGTCGTGTGGTATCAAACTTTGTAGTACAGGCACTCAAAGGTGAAGACCTCACTATTTACGGTGACGGCCAGCAAACCCGTTCTTTTCAATACGTCAGTGACTTGATTGAGGGTATGATTCGTATGATGGACACACCTGATGATTTCACAGGTCCTGTCAATCTGGGTAATCCTGGCGAATTCACCATGCTGGAACTGGCAGAGAAGGTCATCAAGAAGATTGGCGGTAAGAGCAAGATTGTGTTCCGTCCACTGCCCAGTGACGACCCCAAGATGCGCCGTCCAGACATCACTGTTGCCAAACGTGAATTAGGATGGGAGCCCAAGGTGCCACTGGACGAGGGACTTGACCATATCATCGCCTACTTCCGCGAGTACTTGAAGCGTTAAACTTCACTTTCAAACCTATGACAAGCATACGTCCTGGAGAATAAAGGGCATACTTGCGATTAGACGAATCAATCCTACAGTCTACTCGGTTGAAGATGTTATCAATACCGATGCTAGGTTGTAGGATTGCCCATTTTACGACATCGAAGGTATGGACAGTATGAAGATTCCACACTCCAAATCCAGGAGCATCCTCGTACGTTGTATAATAGGTCTTTGTCTGGAGTTTACCATTCAGATTGACATGCAGCGCATAACGTCCCCAACGATGATGATAATTAGCAGCAAAAGTTGCTGCATGACGAATACTGCGCTCCATCACGCTCCATTCGTCATCCGACTTCGTTCGAGCATAAGTATAAACATAATTAGCCGACAGGTTGAAACCTTGGAACAGATTGGCAGAAACATTCAATTGAAGTCCTTTAACATCACCCAAATCACTGTTCTGATAGCGTGAATAACGTTCCAGTTTTCCTGCTTGATCATCTGTCATCTCAGGAAACTCCTGACGGAGCATGGCCAACGATGTACCATCAACAGGAATATCCTGACGCACCACCATATCGTTGATGCGATTGAGGAAGCCCGTCACACTGACAGCCAACAAATCGCTACGGTATTCGGCATTCAGCGACACATAATGACTACGCTCAGCCTTCAAATCTGGATTTCCGAAAATAATCTGTGCCTTTCCACGATTGACGGAGAAATAGCGATAATAGATTTCGTCAAGTCCTGGTGCACGGAATCCTTGCGAGTAGGTTGCACGGAAACGGAAATTGCCTGGTGCATACATCAGAACTGCTTTGGGCGAAAACTGATTGCCAAAAGTCTCGTGATGCGTATAACGCAATCCTACCGTTGCCGTCAGGTCGCGAAGAAGCCGATGCTCATGCTGGGCGTATGCTGCCAATGTATAGGAATGCTGATGGATATCGCCTGAGGTAGCTGTCAAATAGTCTTTTCTGTAATTGGCGCCCAGAATAGTTGTACTTCCTTCCACCAGTCCTAGAATGGCTTTGAGTTCGCCCTCCATTGTGCGTTGTTTTTTCGATTGCACATAATCTCCCACAGCATACTTTTTGGTAGCTACGTCATACTCTTTACCATAACGGAAACGATCGACGGTGAAATTGGCCTGCAAGGAATTCTTGGCAGTAAACTTATAGATTCCGCCAATATTCCAGCGAAGTCCTTTGTAACGCATCTCGTAGTCTGTACCGCCAGTAATATCCTCACGTGTCTCTGGGCGATTGGTTATCTTATAGTAATAATCCATGCCCGCATTCAAGGCTAAATGCCGATTAGGAGCATAGGTAAACTTCTGACCGACAATGTTGGAGCGATAGCCTGTAAAGAAAGGAGCTATCGTCTGCTGCGTTTCCGTGTCTGAACCTTTTACATATTCCAGGTTATTATTCTGATAACTGTCCGCACGGTCGTGGGTAAACGAAGTGTAAGAACCGAAACCATTCTTATAGATATCGAGATTGATGCTTTCTGTCAGAACACCGTGCCCACTGACCTTTGTCGTGTTGGTAACACTACATACGGAACTGGTGGGTTGATCGGTAATGATGTTAATAACACCTCCTATGGCATCGGAACCATAAAGAGAAGAGGCTGCTCCGTCGAGTATCTCGATACGCTTGACCCGCGCCATATTGATGCGGTTCAAATCTACATTATTAGATATATCGCCTGAGAGCTTCTGTCCATTAATCAGAATCAGAATATATTTATTACCCAGTCCGTTCAGACGCAGGAAAGTACCCATCGAGTTAGGAGCCATAGACGCCTGAGGCATCATACGCGTCAAAGCCTCATCAAAGGTCGTAATACCTTGCTCACTGATTTCCTGAGCCGACAGCACATGCACGGGCGTGGCTGTCGATTTCAAGCGTTGATGATGACCAGAACCTGTGACTACAACTGGATTGAGATTGTACGAGCGATTCACATGAACCGAATCTTTCACTTCCATCTGATGGATTTGTGCCTGACTTGACACACTAAAAGCCAATAGGCTTACAATAAATATATCTTTTGGGGATAGCATCATTTTATCGATATAAGAGGAGATGCGGTCTCACGACCACACCTCCTGTAACAACTTATATAATAATACACGTAAACTTCTTATTCAGTAGCTGTTGTTGGAGTAGAGAGTGCCTCCTCCGTACCCAATTTGGCAATAGCGTCGCGGGTATGCTTCATCCAAATGGCACGAACCTTGGAACGCTCTGCCAAAGCAGGGATATATCCCTCTGCAGCATTATACTTCTTCCAGCATGGCTCCTTGAAATTGCTGATATAGGCAACAGGTTCGTAACCTTCTGCTGTAAGCGTACTTATCCAACTTTCGGAATCTTCCTCATCAGCCATATCGTTGTGAGCATGGTCACCGGCAATTGACATCAGAGGATAGAGCTGTACCTTACCACTCTTAACACCATCAGCCTGCATACGCTCGATAACTTCTGTGATATAGTTGCCCTCCATATCAACAGTACCTACATAGATTTGCTGGGGTTTCAACACCTGTAGTGCATCTTCCAGTTCTACATAGCGGATATTTCCACCATAGTAGTCATAGCCGTCAGGATTTCCATGTCCCATAAAGGCTACCGTATAGCCACCATCCAAGGCTTCTTTGATGTCACTTTCTGCTACAAGTACGTTAGCCAGGTCTTCTACATCCTGATCTTCGCCCATGAGGGGTACACCTATAGTTACCTGACGGTCGATGCTCTTCATGTAGGCTTCAGTGAAGTCGCCATTCTTATTGTTCATGAAATTCTTAACGAAACCATCACGCACGTTACGATACTCCTCACCAGGAATAACTTGCAAAGACTGAACGACAATTTGCTTATATCCAGCCAATCCAATAGCCGTCAACCAATGCTCTGGCGAGTAGTAGTCTTTTGGTGCTGTATTCTCACCGGCACGGGCATTATTGATACAAATAGCAGAAGAGAAAGAGAGGTATACATCCCATCCGCTGAATTGACTCTTATAGTCGGCTACCACCTTATCAAAGGTGTCGTAAGCCTGTTCCCAAGTGGAACCGAAAGCTACCAACAGAATAGCCTTATTGCTGCTCTTCTGGCTATTAACGGTGTTATTAACGGTCTGCTGATAGCGATCGTAGTTTGACTGATTTTTGTTACCACTGTCATTGTCGTCACCACAAGCAGTGAAAGCTGCGCTTGCGAGGATAGCCACAAAGGCCATCATCATGAGTTTAATTTTCTTCATTGTTTCTTTGATTTAAGTTACTTTTATATTTATTTGTCAATTTCTTACCTTTATTGAATCGTACGGTCAGCGAAGCATAGACGGTAGTGCCCGGAGTAGTGGTACCGAGATGTAAGCCATGAGGCGTTTTGTCTATATAGTTGAAGATATTGTCGATGCCGGCTTCCAAACGCAGATTCTTACCAAACTGGTGGGTGGTGGACAGTCGCCAAATCTGATAGCCCTTGCCATCTCCGTCTATCTGGTAATAGCGTTTGCTGGACATACGTCCATAAATGCCAAGTCCTAATTGGTAGTGTTTCGAGAAATCCCGATTCCAAGTGGCATACCAGTTAGCTTTATGGTGAGCCATACCATCTATCGTCACTTCACGCATCACCTCTTTATCCGTATCATACTGGTGGGCTTTGGTGTCCAGATAACTATACGAGCCTCCAAAAGTAAAGTGCTTGGTCTGGTAGCGCGCCGTGAAGTCGATGCCATACGTCTTGGCATCCTCCATGTTCTGGTATTGGCGCACGCGCTTGGGGTCATACTGTACGACGAGGTCGCCCGGTGCCTCACTCGTAGGAATCGTCACCAGTGCTATCATATTGTCCACCTTATTATAATAACCAGAGAGTGTCATCGTCAGGTTCCCTATGGTATATTCAGCACTCAGGCCGAAATAATTGGAGGTTTGTGCCTTCAGGTCGGTATTGCCTAAATAGAGATACACCCCACTCATATTACGGATATACTGATAGTGCAGTTCCTTGGGTGTGGGTGTCTTATAGCCCTGGCTCCAGGTGGCACGCAGTCGCCAGTCGTGCAGTTTCAGCATGGCTGAGAGTTTTGGCGTCAGACGGGTGCCGAAGCCCTCATTGCGTGTCAATCGCAGGCCAGCCGTCAGGTGTGCAGCGATTCTGTCGCTGCACACATGGCGCCACTCGTCCTGCACATAGAAAGCCTGCGTATTATCCGTTGCCTTGCCGCCCTTCACGCGCATAGGAGCTTTGAGCCAGTCGTAACGATAGTCGAAGCCTGCCGACAGGGTTTGTTCATAGGGTAGTGAAAAGACACCTTTCAGCGAGATATGCGTCAATTGCTGATCACTCTGCAGCTCCTTGTCCCCAGGGAAGTAGGGATAATAATGTGTGAAGTTTCCATTCACATATCCGTCTGTCAGTGTGGTATCGGTATAGACATACTTATAGGCATGTCGTTTCCAATCGGCATCCAGCGTAATGACATCCGTTGCATTGAGTTTCCACTTACCCCCAACAGAGGCAGAGGCATTATTGTATTGCAGGTCGTAGGTCCTGACATCCACCCCCGGATGATGTCCGCAGGGGCGATAGATGCGCTTCCAATAGATACTACCATCGGCATAGAGTTCTATCTTCGGTGTAAGCTGATAGGTCAGATGCTCCGCCACCTGCCAGTTGGTATGGCGATTGGTCGTTTTATTACGTGAATCAGTGATGTGGTATTCCGTTTGCGAAATAGCCTCTTCGCTGGTATTCTGCCACCCGTCAGAATGCTGTAGCTGGAAGTTGGTGTACGACGACCATTTACCATAGTTCAGGGCAATACCATTATGTTGACGAATGTCACCATACGAACCGAATCGCGAAGTATTCTCCAGCATCACGCCCTGTTCGCGGTGCTTCTTGGTGATGATATTAATCACACCTGCAATAGCATCCGATCCATAGAGCGCCGACGAAGCACCCTTCACGATTTCTATCTTCTCAATGTTGTGAGGGTCGATGAGTGAGAGGTCGTTTTCGCCACCATTGTCACCATGCAGCCTTCTTCCGTCTATCAAGATAAGCACATACGAGTTGCCCAGACCGTTCATCTGCAAATGCGATCCCATATCGTTCTCGTTGAAGGCAAACGAAGCCGTCAGACCTCCGAGAATATCCTCGATACTCTTGCCCGCATACTGCCGTAACTGCCTGCCGCTGATGACCTCCGTCTGCACGGGGGCATCCTTCAGCAGGTGCTGGGTGCCTGTACCTGTCACCACCACCTCCTGCAAACTGTCAGCACGCAACACATCATTCTGTGCAGATACGCCAATAGCCAACAGCCAATAGCCAATAGCTAATACTATTTTCTTCATCAATTCTAATTTTCCGCAACGCATATTCCTGTACGCGCGTACCTTTAATAATATAGGCAGGTCTTCTGACTTTCCTCAGCCTGTTCTACCTTCCCGACGATGCTGTCAGTGGCGTTATACGAACAAGCCTCTTAAACGAGGATTACAGCAGCAGGTACTGTTCAGGACTTTCACCTGATTCCCTTACATCAGGCACCATTCGAGTGCCAGATTGCCTTTCAGCGAACATCGTCACGACTCAGCCAAACGTGCCAGCACGATGGCATTCGCAGCTCCGATATTTGCCATTTTCGAGTGCAAAGTTACAAAAATATGAGCGAAAAGCCAAAGGAAAGCAAACTTTTCTTTGGCTTTATTGAGAAAAAAGTATAAGTCACATTTAAATGATTCTAACACACATCATCGTTAGGTCGTCGTTAGGCTCGGCACCCTTGCGATGTGCTTCTACTGCAGCACGGACTGTATCGATGGTCTGGCGGGCCGAGTCATGCTGGGTGTTACGTATAATGTCTATCAGTCGGTCATCGCCAAACTGTTCTTGCTGCGGGTCTTCAGCCTCATTAAGTCCGTCAGTATAGATAAACAACTGTTGGTTCTTGATGCTGTCAATTTCTTCGCCCTCATAATCAAGACCAGGGAATAGACCGATGGGAGCATTGGCCTCCATTTCCAGGAACTCGCAGTTGTGGTCGCCGTTTCCAATGACAGGAGGGTTATGACCTGCATTGCAGAAGTAAAGATGACCTGTCTGGAGGTCGGTAAGTCCAATCCAGAACGTCACAAACATACCGTTCTCATTGTCGTTTCCACTGAGTGCATCGTTCATACGTGTACAGATTTCTGCAGGCATCATGCCCTGCTTGGCCATAGTCAGGAACAGGCGAGTGGCTTGAGCCATAAACAACGAGGCAGGTACCCCCTTACCACTGACGTCGCCGATAGCGAAATAGAGTTGGTTGTCCATTAACAGATAGCCGTAGAGGTCACCGCCTACCTCTTTCGCCGGGGTCATTGAGGCAAACATGTCCAGCCTGTCGTGCTCAGGGAAGATGCTGGGAACCATTGACATCTGAATGTCACGGGCCACACGTAGCTCAGACTCTATGCGTTCCTGCAGGGCTTGCATCTTGGTGATGCGGCGTTGGTAGATGGTGTAGATAGCAAACGACAGCACCACCAGGGCGAGCACCACCATCGTGGCTATCCACCACAGACGGGTCAATGATGCTTCTTTCTGGGCTATCAGTGCCTCCTTGCCCTGCGTGTCGTAGATGGTGGCCAGCTCTAAAGCATCGCTATTGCGCCAGCGGACAATAGCACTGTCTAAAACGCCGCTGATGCTGTCTGCCATCAACAGGGCTTTCGGGCTGTTGGCGAGGCCCCGCCAAGCTCTATATTGAGGAACGAGTATTTGATTGATATCTTCGAGTGAAAGCTGAGACGGATCGAAGGCTGTTGAGTCGAGTTTGTGGAACACGCCAATGACCTCCTGCCAGTGGCCGGTTTCAAGCAGGAACTGACCGCACTCCCTTATATCCTTTGCCTTTAGTGAAACCACATCGTCAAGACACGGCAGGAAAACCTGATATGCCTCATCCGCCCTGCCCTGATGGTGGAGCAGGCGCGCCTCGGCTAGTGCCATTGCAAAAGTATACCGACGATAGTTGGAGCTGTTGATATCGACATGCTCCTTCAGCCAGCGGTAGTTATCCCGGGCTATGGAAAACCATTTGCCGGCCTTGTCATATTGCTGCTGGTCGATGTAGGTAAGGGTAGCTTCCTCTGCGGTATTCACCTTCACCTCCATGAATGTCGTGTCGCTGTCGAGACTCTCTCCGTCAATAAACAGCAGCGATTGATTACGTTCGTATGAGTCTATCGCTTCATGGTAATGCTGGTCACCCTCGTCGTAACGTCCCAGCTCTACCAAACAGTTGCCCATCGTGGTATAGAGACTGGAAGTGGAGCTCGGCAGCAGCATGAGGATGCTCGACTCATGGGCCTTGATGACTTCCATGGCGGGCATCAGCACCTCCAGTGCCTCAGCGTAGTCGTGTCTTTCTGTCAGCAGCCGCGACAAGCCCATGACACTGTGAGCGTAGGTTGTCAGTTCTGGTTCATCACCCGAGAACGCCTCAATGGACTTTCTATACTGAAACTCCGCCGCCTTGTATTGCTTTTGCATTTGATAGGCTGCGGCATGAAATAAGTGAAGGTCTGTCTTGAACACCTTCGTACGCCCCTCAAGGCTGTCGCACACCACGTGGACAGAGTCATAGTTCTTGCGGTTAAACTGAGTGGTTATCAGATTCAAGTCATGCTCTTGTTCGTCGTAGATATCAACCTTCAGGACGTGCTTAAGAACTGGGAGAGCTTTTTCCTCAAACAGCTCGGGTGCTATCCAGTTGGCAATCTCCAGTAACAAGAACAGTCCCACAATCAACGCCACGGGAAATCCTATTACCCATAGCAGCAGGCGCTTTATCCATTTCTTGATGGTTTTATTCATTTCTAATATGTTTGGTTAAGAATTTACCTTATCGGGAACAAAGATAGTGATTTTTTTATTAATGACATACAGATTTCGCAGATTATTTGTACTTTTGCAAGCAATGAAGTCACAATTCCTGATAGCAGCACCCATGAGTGGCTCTGGCAAAACGACTGTTGCCAGAGGGTTGATGGCATTGCTGACGGAGCAGGGACATACGGTGCAACCCTTTAAGTGCGGACCCGACTATATCGACACGAAATTCCATGAAGCGGTTTGTGGGCGCCCCTCGGTGAATCTTGATACGTTTATGGCTACGCCTGATCATGTGAGGGCGCTCTTCGAGCACTACAGCGAGGGGGCAGACGTAAGCATCGTGGAAGGTATGATGGGGCTCTTCGACGGCTACGACCGCGACAGAGGCTCTTCGGCAGAGGTAGCGCGCGTGTTGGATATCCCCATCGTGCTGGTAGTCAATGCCAAGTCGGCAGCTTATTCAATGGCAGCGCTGCTGACGGGTTTCCTCCATTTCCGTGACGATATTCGTTTTGCGGGCGTGATATTTAATAAGGTGGGGTCGGAGCGTCATCTCCAGATGCTTCAGGAGGTATGCGACGACCTGCATATTTCGTGTCTGGGCTATGTGAAGAAGAACGCTCAACTGGAACAAGGCTCCCGTTACTTAGGGCTCGACTTCTCCCAACAAACAGGGCGGCAGGAACTGTTGGATTGTTTCCATAGTTCCCTGCATTTATTCCCAACGTGGGAAAGTTTTATTCCCAAGGTGGGAACATTTCATTCCCAACATGGGAATATTTTGTCCGCAACAAGGGGACTACGCGTGGCTATGGCTCGAAACAGCGAAAGCTTCAGTTTCGTCTATCAAGAGACGCTTGATTCTTTGGGCAAGATTACCTACTACGACCCAGAGAAAGACGTTCCCCAACTCACCGACATTGACTTACTCTACCTGCCCGGTGGGTATCCTGAGAAGCATGCCGAGGCACTTGCCAAGAACGAAGCCTGTCGCCAAGCCATTCGCGATTATGCCGAACGGGGCGGTCGCATCGTGGCTGAGTGCGGGGGCATGATGTATCTCTGTCAGAGCATCATAACCGACGAGGGGGAATATCCGATGTGTGGCGTTCTGCCCTACAAGATTTCGGCACGCAAGGCTGACCGCAAGCTCTCATTGGGCTATCGCCGTTTTGAACTGGACGGCAAGGAGTATCGCGGACACGAGTTCCACTACAGCCAGTTTGTGGGCGAGACGCCCCCTTCCGCCACACAGGTCTATGACGCTAAGGGACACCCCGTTGCCACCCCCGTGTTCAAATATAAGAATGTATTAGCCAGTTATACTCACCTCTATCCGCTATGAAACAATTACACCCCTTGATGTTGGCAGGAACAGGCAGCGATGTCGGTAAGAGCATCGTTGCGGCGGCTTTCTGTCGCATCTTCCTGCAAGACGGCTATCAGCCTGCCCCTTTCAAAGCCCAGAACATGGCGCTCAACAGCTATGCCACCCCTGAGGGTTTGGAGATAGGGCGCGCTCAGGCAGTACAGGCTGAGGCTGCCGGTATTCCCTGTCATACGGATATGAACCCGCTGCTCTTGAAACCTCAGAGTGACCATACGTCGCAAGTGGTACTGCATGGCAGACCGATAGGCAATAAGAATGCGTATGAATATTGGAGGAAGCGCACTGGTGAGATTGACTTCCGACAGGAGGTGTGCGATGCTTTCGACCGACTGGCAGCACGTTACAACCCTATAGTGATGGAAGGGGCTGGCAGTATTTCGGAAATCAATCTGCGCGATACTGATTTGGTGAATCTGCCGATGGCACGCCATGCCAAGGCTGATGTCATCCTTGTGGGCGATATTGACAGGGGTGGCGTTTTTGCTTCCGTCTATGGCAGCATTGCCTTGCAGACGCCTGAGGACCGCCAACTCATTAAAGGCATCATTATCAACAAGTTCCGTGGCGATTTGCGCCTTTTCGAAGAGGGACGGCACATGCTGGAAAAGATTTGCGGTATTCCCGTATTGGGGGTAATCCCCTACTTGAAGGATATCCATATCGAAGAGGAAGACAGTGTGGCATTGGCTATGAAAAGTTCAAAGTTCATAGTTCATAGTTCAAAGGTGAACGTGGCAGTCATCATGTTGCGCCACATCTCTAACTACACCGACTTCAACGTCTTGGAACAGGACCCACGCGTACACCTGTTCTATACCAATAATGTGGATGACATCCGCCAGTCGGACATCATCATCCTGCCAGGCACGAAATCGACCCTCAGCGACCTCTACGAACTGCGCCGCAACGGGTGTGCACAGGCTATTATACAGGCTCACTGTGAGGGGGCTATGGTGCTGGGCATCTGTGGCGGTTACCAGATGCTGGGACAGGAGGTGTGCGACCCGCAACATGTGGAGGGCGACATCGAGCGACTGCCTGGTCTGGGACTCCTGCCTATCACGACAACAATGGAGGGTGAGAAAGTGACGCGACAGACGGAATTCCTGTATCATGGACAACTGCTGAAAGGTTACGAGATTCACATGGGACAGACGACTGCCCCACCCGATGGCGGATATGTCTGGGAGGGGCATCACTGTCTGGGAACGTATATTCACGGCATCCTCGACAATGCTGCCTTCATCGACCGACTATTGGAGCCCTTTAAGGAAAAAATACAGGAACGCACCAGCCATTTCGACTACCAGACCTACAAGGAAGAGCAATACAATCGCTTGGCTGAGCATGTGCGCCGACATGTGGATATGGACAAAATCTATGAAATACTGACCCATGACTAAACTGCTGGCTCTACTTTTCGGATGGATACTCGACCTCCTGCTGGGCGACCCCGCATGGCTGCCCCACCCCGTTGTAGGGTTCGGCAAAATGATAGCCTTTGGTGAGCATCGGCTGAACAAGGGGACACACAGGAAACTGAAAGGAGCTGTTTTAGCCATCGGACTGATTCTGGGAACTTTTGCAGCCACATGGTTACTCTTATACCTCATTTCAAAACTCCCCTCGCCTTTAGGAGAGGGGTTGGGGGTGAGGCTCCTCCTCATCTTCTTCTGTTTAGCAGGCACCACCCTCATACGCGAAGTCCGTGAGGTATTCCTCGCCCTTGACCGTTCACTGGAAGAAGGGCGCAGACAGGTGGCACGCATCGTGGGGCGCGACACCTCCGAACTCTCAGCACAGGAAGTGCGTACGGCTGCCCTGGAGACGTTAGCCGAGAATTTGAGCGATGGCGTTATCGCTCCCCTCTTCTGGCTGGCATTATTGGGCGTGCCCGGTATGGTGGCTTATAAGATGGTGAATACGCTCGACTCCATGATAGGCTATCGCACGGAGCGCTATCGGGAGTTCGGATGTTGGGCGGCTCATATCGATGACATAGCCAACTACATCCCAGCCCGTCTGACGGCTTTACTGATGATTATCGTTGCAGGCAGACCACGCCTTGTCGGTTTTGTATGGAGGAACGGATGCCGACATGCTTCACCCAACAGTGGCTATCCTGAAGCAGCCTTAGCAGGCATCCTCAACTGTCGCTTTGGAGGTCCGCATTACTACTTCGGCGAACTTTTCGACAAACCGTTTATCGGCGAGAACGACAGAGCACTCACCACTGAGGACATGAAAAAAGCCATCCGTGTGAATCGAATGGCTGAGGTCTTGATGGTCGTATTGGTAGGGCTATGCGCCTGGTTGGGCTACTAAGCAGACCACTACGAGATAGACGGTCAATTCCACCAACAGACAGACGGCTCCACAACAGTCGCCTGTATATCCGCGAAGTCTGTTCCATATCAGCAGATAGAGGAAATACATCACCAATCCCGGGAGGAAAATAATATACTCCCACGAGAGACCCGTCAGATATAGAAAACCCACCATCGGAAGCAAGCCCTGAATGGCAAGACTGACACCTGCCCAGGGCTGAATCTTGCGATAGACGGTTTTCGACTTGGCCTCTTCTTCCCTGCGGGCATAAGGCATCATGATAATCAGTTGACTCGTCACCATCTTGCTATAAGGGTCGGCTGCCAGTATAGCCAAAGCCGCTATCTCCGTGGGCAGGGAATAGAGGGTTGCCACCAACAGCAATTCATAGAGTATCAGTCCTAACACGCCATAGGTACCGATATGCGAATCCTTCATGATGTCAAGAATACGCTGGCGGTCTCTGCCTCCACCACCGAAGCCGTCCAGGAAATCGGCCAACCCATCCTCATGCAAGGCTCCCATCAGCAACAGACGCACCACCACAGCTGCAATGACAGCCAGCAGATGGGGCAGCAACATACTGCCGAACCATAGTGTGGCAGCCATCGCTCCACCTGTGAGCCAACCTGTCAGGGGCCAATGTTCCACAGCTGCCTGATAACACTCCTTAGGCGGCTGATGCAGTCGCCAGAAAGGCAGTCGGGTAAAGAAGATAAAGGATGCCCAAATGCGGTCGTACCATTTCGTCTGATCAATACTTACTTCCATCTCGTTCAGAAATATTTTGTGATTGCTGCATTTTGAAAGTTATTCATCTCGTTCATCATGCGCACCGCACTGTCCACAATAGGGAAAGCACAAAGTGCACCAGTGCCCTCGCCCAAACGCAGGCCCAGCTTCAGAAGGGGTTTCACTTGCATGGCTTCCAACATCAGTTGATGTCCTGATTCATCGCCACAATGGGTAAATATCATGTAGTCCTTGCTTTTAGGCTCCAAGTGTATAGCAGCCAGTGCACAGGCAGTCATGATGAATCCATCTACCAATATCACGAGGTGTTGCTCTGCCGCACGAAGCATCGCGCCTACGGCTGCTATCATCTCAAAGCCTCCGAAATAGGCTAAAGGATTGTCATGTCGATAGTTAGCGACAGCCTGAGAGAGTACTTCGTACTTATGTCGAACACCTTCGGAATTGAGTCCTGCACCTGCACCGATACAGTCTTTAAGGGGTATATGACAGAAGAGGTGCATCCAGATGCTGGAAGGCGATGTATTGGCAATACCCATCTCACCGATACATAACACGCGACAACCCTCCTTCACGCACTCGTCCACCAAGTCTGCACCAATAGCGATGGCTTCATTGAACTGGTCTTCTGTCATGGCTGGCTCATGCAGGAAATTGCCTGTGCCACGCGCTATCTTTTTGTTGATGATACCGTCTATATGGCTGAGGTCGTAGTCAACACCCACATCCACAATGCGCAAATGGAAGCCATGCTGTCGGCAGAACATATTGACACCGCCTCCACCTCGTGTGAAGTTAATCATTTGTTGCCAGGTGACTTCCCGTGGTGACACACTGACACCCTCACGCTCTATCCCATGGTCGCCTCCCAATAACAAGTGACAAGGATGAGCCAATGAAGGCGATAGCGTCTGCTGTATCAGGCACACCTGCATGGCCAACTCTTCCAAACGTCCCAACGAACCCTTAGGTTTGTTCAGATTGTCTATCTTTTCTTGTATCTGAGGGCGCATGGCCTCGTCAGGTGATGTTATCTTAAACTGTCTCATTTGATCTTTACTGGTATTCCACTGACCATCAGCACTACTTCATCGGCTTGCTGGGCAATGTATTGGTTCATCCATCCTTCCAGATCGGTAAACTTCCGTTGGATGGCATTCTCACTGACACCGCCACTGCCTATCTCGTTGGTAACAAAGATATAGGTGGCATCAGGAGCCGTGAAACGATTGAACTCCTCCTTGGCGGCTTCCAGGGTTTGAGCTACATCCGAGGTCTCGAAAAAGAAATTGGTAAGCCAAAGGGTTACACAGTCTATCACCACCACTCTACCCGTCAGGTCATGACGACTCAGAAACTTTTCTTCTTCGATATTCGTCCATTGGGAACCTCGTCGCTCTTGGTGCTTCTTCACTCGCTCACGAAATTCGTCATCCCAGATATGGGCAGTAGCCAAATAGACGGGATGGTCCGACAGACTCAAAGCCAACTGCTCTGCCTGTTGACTCTTCCCCGAGCGTTGCCCTCCTGTTATCAGAATAATTCGTTTCATCTTTTTGTTGTATTTTGCTGCAAAATTAATCATTTTTTGTAACTTTGCACACAATATGAAGAAAATAATCGTTGCAGGAATCGGTCCAGGAAGTCCGCAGGATATTACTCCTGCCGTGATGGAGGCCGTCAGAGAAGCTGATGCCGTTGTAGGCTATAAGTATTACTTCCAGTTTGTTGAATCCTATCTGAAACCTGGGTGTGAATGTATTGACACAGGTATGAAACGGGAAAGCGAACGGGCAGAGCAGGCTTTTGCGCTGGCTGAAGAAAACAAAACGGTGGTGGTCATTTCCAGTGGTGATGCCGGCATCTACGGCATGGCTCCCCTCATCTACGAAATGAAACTGCAACGAGGTTCGGATGTAGAGATTACAACCCTGCCTGGTATTTCTGCTTTTCAGAAAGCAGCATCCCTTCTCGGGGCTCCTATCGGTCACGACACCTGCATCATCTCACTCTCCGACTTGATGACGCCCTGGGAGGTGATAGAACGGAGAATCGAGGCTGCTGCCATGGGCGATTTCGTCACTGCTATCTATAACCCCAAGTCGCATGGCCGCTATTGGCAACTGTATCGCCTACAGGAAATATTCCTGCAGCACCGTGCTACCGGCACACCCGTCGGCTATGTCCGCCAGGCTGGTCGCGAAGAGGAAATTGTGAAAGTTACCACCCTGAAGGATTTCAATCCTGAGGATGTGGATATGTTTACCGTCATCATCATCGGTAATTCGCAATCGTATATAGCCGATGGCAAGATGATTACTCCCCGTGGGTATTATAGGAATCAGTCTGAACCGACAGGCAATAAGATCGGACAAAATATCATGATGGAGTCTTTCCGCACCATCAAGAATGAACTGAGCCGACAGGACTATCCGTTAGACCATCTGTGGGCGCTGCTGCATGCTATCCATACCACAGCCGACTTTGATATGGAGCGCATTCTCCATACTGACGAGCATGCCGTGGCGACACTATATAATAAAGTGAAGGACGGAACGCTGAAAACCATTGTGACGGATGTGACGATGGTGACCAGTGGTATCCGCAAGGGAGCCTTAGAACGGTTGGGAATTACGGCTAAGTGCTATCTGAGTGATGCTCGGGTGGCAGAGATGGCTGCCCAAGAGGGTTGTACGAGAACACAAGCGGGTATCCGACTGGCTGTAGAGGAGCATCCCGATGCGCTCTATGCTTTTGGCAATGCTCCTACAGCACTCATGGAACTCTGTGAACTGATTCGCAAGGGTAAGGCCCACCCTGCCGGCATCATTGCTGCCCCTGTGGGTTTTGTGCATGTCAGGGAGTCGAAACACATGGTAAAACCTTTCCATGACATTCCTAAAATCATTGTCGAAGGACGTAAAGGCGGCAGTAATCTGGCTGCTACCCTCTGCAATGCCATTCTGACTTTCGACGATGCCGAACAACTAAAACCTGGACGTGATTTATGAAGTTTATCGTCATAGGCATAACAGACCATCCTCACCCTTACTTTCCACCGGAAGTAATGGAAATCATCCAGCATGGCAGGGTCTTCTCTGGTGGTAAGCGCCACCACGAGATTGTAGCTCCTCTGCTACCCACTGGTGCTGAATGGATAGACATCACCGTACCCCTTGATAGCGTGTTTACCCAGTACCAGAATGCCCCTCTCTTTCGGAGAGGGGTCAGAAGAGAAGTCATCATCTTTGCCAGTGGCGACCCGCTGTTCTTCGGTTTTGCCAATACTATCCGTCGGAAAATGCCTGACGCTGAATTGGTGGTCTTCCCTACTTTCAACTCGTTGCAACTGTTAGCCCACCGTTTGTTGATACCATATCATGACATGCGCATCGTCTCCCTGACAGGACGCCCTTGGCATGAGTTCGACAAAGCACTCATTCAGAGGACTGGGAAGATGGGTGTTCTGACAGACCGCGAACACACCCCTGCTACCATAGCCCAACGCATGCTGGATTATGGATATACTGATTACCAGATGCACGTCGGTGAACATCTGGGGAATCCTGAGGAGGAACGTGTTACCACCATGAGTTTACAGGAAGCAGCCAAACAACAGTTTCAGCATCCTAATTGTCTGATTCTTACTTCCGGCATCAACCTTCAGACATCCCCCTTCGGCATTCCCGACCATGAGTTTGCGCTCCTTGACGGTAGGGAGAAGATGATTACGAAGATGCCTATCCGTCTGTTGACACTTCAAGCCTTGGACCTGCCACGAAAGCATGTGCTCTGGGATATCGGTTTCTGTACAGGTAGTGTCAGTATCGAGGCAAAACTGCAATTCCCCCACTTACAGGTAGAGGCCTTTGAGATCCGTCCTGAGTGTGAAGCCATCATCCAGGAGAATGCCCATCGCCATGGCACCCCAGGTATCAACATCCACATCGGCGATTTCCGCACGGTGTGTTGTGATTCCGTCGCAACACCTGATGCCGTCTTCATCGGAGGCCATGGAGGACACCTCCAAGAAATCATGGAAAAAGCATTACACTACATGGCACCTGACGGTTATATCGTCATGAACAGTGTCAAAGCGCCTCGTGTAACCACCGATAGCGAGCAGCTATGGAATGAGGCTTGCCAAGCATTAGACCTGCACCAAGAACCCCCCTTGCATATACAATTAAATGATCATCATCCTATTACTATACTAAAATGCAGCAGATAGCCATTATCCAAATTAGTGAAGCAGGGGCTGAAGTAGCCAACAGTCTGCGCAGAGAACTACAAGCAGAAATCATTGAACGTGCCGCAGTCGGCAAACAATGGAAGATGTTCGATTCCTTTGTGTTCATCGGTGCGATGGGCATTTGTGTTCGCACCATTGCTCCTTACATCGAAGACAAGCATACCGACCCTGCCGTGGTATGTGTGGACACCTTCGGCAACAATGTCATATCTGTTCTTTCAGGACACATCGGTGGAGCTAATGACCTCGCCACTGAGGTGGCTGCCATTCTGGGGGCTCGCCCTGTCATCACCACTCAGAGCGACAATGCAGGACTATGGGCACTCGACACCTTTGCCGAGCGTTTCCATTGGGCGATTGCCAGTGAGGATGATATGAACGAATGTATTTTTGCTTTCGTGAATCGCCAACCCACTGCCCTGCTGATGGAGATATGCGACGAAGGCACTGACTATCTCGAAAAGACGCTCCCTGACCATGTCACCGTTGTCAAGAGTCTGGCTGAGGTCGATCCGCAAAAGTATAGTCTGCTCATCATGGTAACGCCCTACAATCTCTGTCCACCTGCTGGTATATTAGAGTTGCATTTCGTTCCTATGATAGCCTCTCTCGGATTTGGATTGGCTAATCATCCTGCCGACTATGAGTGCATCTATGATGAGATAGACGAGACACTGAGCCGTATCGGAGTATTGCCCTGCTACAAACGTTATTGTACCATCGACGTGAAGGAGAACGAAGAATTCTGTGCCATGCTGGTTGACGAATATGATGAGGAATTGGTGTTCTATACGGCAGAACAACTGGCAAAGGTGCAGGTTCCTAATCCCAGCGAGACCGTTCGCAAGCACGTGGGTACTCCCAGTGTCTGTGAGGCAGCTGCTATTCTGGGGGCTAACAACGGAAAACTGATTGTTCCTAAGGTTAAGGGCAGAAACTGGACTGCTGCACTGGCTATTGATTATAAATATCTCCGCGAACAGAAAGGACATATCGAGATTGTGGGAGCCGGTCCTGGCGACCCCGATTTGATATCCGTACGTGGACGCAAGATGTTGGAACGTGCCGATTTGATTCTGTATGCCGGCAGTCTTGTTCCCAAAGAACTTACTGATTGTCATAAGCCAGGTGCTATGGTTCGCTCTTCTGCGGATATGACACTCGAGGAACAGTGCTCATTGATGAAACAATATTACGACCAGGGGAAATACATTGTACGCCTACATACTGGCGACCCCTGCATCTTTGGAGCCATTCAGGAACAGATGGCTTTCTTCGACCAGAACAGCATGGAGTATCACATCACCCCTGGCATCTCGTCGTTCCTCGCTGCCGCTGCTGAATTGCAGAGTCAGTTTACGATTCCAGAGCGTTGTCAGACCATCATCCTGACTCGTGGTGAAGGGCGCACGCCCATGCCAGAGAAGGAACAGCTCCATCTGTTGGCTAAGAGTCAAAGTACCATGTGTATCTTCCTCAGTGCTGCCATCGTGGATGATGTGCAGAAAGAGCTCTTAATGGAATATCCCGAAGACACTCCCGTTGCAGCCTGCTATCATCTGACATGGCCCGACCAGCAGATTTATCGTGGAAAGCTAAAAGACTTAGCCAAGATTGTTCATGACAACCATCTCACCCTCACCACCATGCTGGTGGTTGGTGATGCCATTGACAACCGCCAAGGGCTCTCCGAACTTTATTCCAGTCATTTCTCCCATCTGTTCAGAAAAGGCAATCCATCATGATACTGGTATTCGGAGGAACGACAGAAGGACGCAGAGCAGTGGAGGTGCTGGAGGAAGCAGGTTCACTCTATTATTATAGTACCAAGACCGATGAGCAGGAGATTCACATGCATCATGGCATACACTTGGTAGGAGTGCTTGTGCGTGAAGCGATGATTGATATTTGTGAAAAACAGTCTATCCGACTTATCATTGACGCTGCCCATCCATTTGCCCAGCATCTCCATCAGACTATTGCCGATGTTGCCGAATCTCTGGCTATTCCTGTTATCAAATACGAGCGTATCTATCCTCCACGTGATGCTGATGTTGAGTGGATTGATGACTACAGTCAGATTCCTCAGGATATCCATTCCCTATTAGCTACAACAGGCGTTCAGAGCATCCAAAAACTAAAACCTCTTGAACAACAGGGCATGAAGATCTACTACCGCATCCTGCCCCGTGAATCGTCTATCGATATGGCCTTGCAACAAGGAGCTACCGAAGAACAGTTAATCTACTACGAAGACAGCAGTACCATTGAGATAGATGCTGATGCTATTTTATTGAAAGAGAGTGGTATCTCTGGCGGTTTTATCGAAAAGGTAAAAGCTGCCAAAGAAAAGGGCATGCGCATTATCGCTTTAAAACGTCCCCAACTCACCATTCCCCGTCCGCTATGCTCCATGGTCAACGGCCCTCATGGGCTACGACGGGCGGTAGAAAGGTTATTGCCTGAGTTTTATCCGCTGAAGAGTGGACTGACTACGGGAACTTGTGCTACAGCGGCTGCTGTGGCAGCTACGCTCCGACTGCTGCATAACGAAACGCCCTCCGAGGTGCCCGTCCGCTTGCCCGATGGTGAGACCATACATGTGTCTGTGGGCTATGCCGACGGATATGCCTATTGTATCAAAGAGGCAGGTGATGATCCTGATGTGACGGACGGCATAGAGGTGAGAGCGATGGTGGAACCGGCAGATTCTTTTGAGATAAAAGGTGGCGAGGGGATTGGCCGTTTCACACTCCCCGGTTTTGATTATCCTCCTGGTGAACCTGCCATTAATAAAGGTCCGCGACAGATGATTCGTGACAATATCAAGGAACATGTCAGAGTGACCATTTCAGTGCCCCACGGAGCAGAGATTGCCCACCGCACTTTCAATCCCCGATTAGGCATTGAGGGTGGTATCTCCATCATCGGTGTGTCAGGCATTGTAAAACCCTTCTCCGAAGATGCTTTCATCGAGAGTATTCGCAAGTGTATGGAGGTGGCTCAGGCAAGCAGCACGGAAAGAGTGGTCATCAATAGCGGGGCAAAGAGCGAACGGTTTATCAAGACGAAATACCCTGATCTCCCAGCGCAGGCTTTCGTGCAATATGGTAACTACATCGGTGAGACCCTGAAGATAGCCAACAAGCTCAACATCCCTAAGGTCACTTTGGGCGTGATGATGGGTAAAGCTGTCAAGTTGGCTGCCGGTCAGTTGGATACACATAGCAAGAAAACCACCATGGACTTATCCTTCATTCAACAGATGCTCCGAGAATCGGGTATTCAGATAGATATCAGCGACATGACACTGGCTCGCGAATTATGGGAACGGGTACCGGCTCATCAGCTAAACGGCTTTGCATCCACCGTCATCATGCACTGTATGGAGCACTGCCAACCACTGCTTCCCCAAGGAGAACTAACGATTTTATTAATAGACGAAAATGGCAAAATATACTGATTTGTTCATCGATTACGATGATACCCTCTACGACACCTACGGAAATGCGGTGATAGCCTTGAAAGAGACTTTCGAGCTCTTCCACTTGGAACGTTATTTCCCTGACCCACAGGTGTTCTATGATGAATATTGGAAAACGAATATCGGTCTTTGGACACAGTATTCCAAAGGTGAAATCACTCGCGACACACTCATCCTTGAACGATTCCGTCGCCCATTGAGTGTGGGAATGGGTGAAGATGCCACCAAGGAAAAGTGTTTGGAGATCAGTGATCGCTTCCTCGATTTATGCGCCTCCAAACCTGGGGTGGTCAGCGGTGCTCATGAATTGATGCAATACTTGCAGCGCCGTGGCTATCGGATGCACATGTGCAGCAATGGTTTCCACGAGGTTCAGTATAAGAAGTTGGAAGCCTCCCACATGCGCGATTATTTCCATACGATTATTCTCAGTGAGGATGCCGGTGCCAACAAGCCATCGCGCCTGTTCTTTGACTATGCTTTTAAGATAACGGGGGCTTCGCCAGCTACCACCCTCATGATAGGCGATAATCTACAAACTGATATCATGGGAGCGCAGGGTGCCGGACTTGACACCATCTTCTACAACCGTTTTCCTGAGCACGAAAAATCACAGATAGCTACCTATAGCGTGACGCGGTTGAAGGATATCATGCAGATTCTGTAATTACTCTCCATAACTCTCCCTGTTTTTCTTCCTAAACAGTACGGCGGCTATCACGGGGGCACCCACCAGTGCCGTCACACTGTTCACAGGCAGGGCTCCTTCAAACCCTGGCATACGGGCTAAGAAGTTGCATACCAATGCCAATGCTGCGCCACACAGGGCGGTGGCAGGCATCAGAATGCGATGGTCGGAACTGCGGAAGATGCCTCTTGCCAGATGGGGCACTGCCAGACCAATAAACATGATAGGTCCGCAATAGGCTGTTACGATGGCTACCAACACACCCGAACAGATGATAATCAGCATACGTGCCCGCCCTACGTTCAGTCCGAGATTGGCTGCATAACGCTCTCCCAAAAGCAGGATATTCATGGGTTTCACCAACAGGAAACTCAAAGGGATGAGGATGCACATCAGTGTGACGAACAACATCATCTCATCGCCCGATACACGCGAAAAAGAACCCAGTCCCCAGACTACAAATGATTTCACATCTTCTTCAGGACTGAGGAATTTCAGCACACCGATAATGGCATTTGCCAAATAACCTATCATCACACCGATAATCAGCAGCGTGACATTGCCCTTTACCTGTCTTGCCACCCATACAATCAGCAGCATCACAGCCAAAGCGCCTACGATAGCAGCTACCGACATGGCGGCATCGCCCAAGTAGCCCAGTCGGCTCAGTGCTACACCGCCTAACCTGCCCGATAGTAATACCACGAAGGCTACTCCCAAGGCTGCACCATTCGAGATACCCAGTACCGACGGACCAGCCAACGGATTGCGGAACACCGTCTGCATCTGCAGTCCGCTTACTGCCAGTCCGGCTCCAGCCGCAATAGCTGTCAGCACCTGTGGCAGGCGCGATTTCCAGATGATGTTCGTCCATATTTCCGATTCACTTTCCCGCCCGATTAATATATTGCAGACATCCCCCACAGGAATCTTGATCGACCCTATCAGCAGATTGACAATAGCCAATACCACTATTGTCAACACCGTCAGCAATATCAAAAGCAGCGTCCGTCTCATTTCAACAATTGATAGAAGGTTGGTTGGTAATCGTTCTCCACCAGCTCAGGGTGGAAGATAGCCACAAAGTCTTTCAGCAGCACATCGGGCTTCACAGGGGCTATCTCATAATAGGGCGTCTGTTTCATATTGCAATAGATGACCTTCTTCTCCTTGAAGGCATCAAACAGTTCGTTACGGGGCTCACTGGCTTTCAGCGCCTCATACGAGAAATCGCCAGGATAACTGTTCAGGATGCGCCAATAGTCGGCATGGGCAGCCAAGGCATACACCTTCTCAAACTCTATGTTCTCGCCTCCCGTTTCGTCATCCTTAATCAGATAGTCGGCACCCGCATCGCGGAATATCTGTGCCAGATAGTTCTTACCACCCACCGCATGCCAGTTGCCGTAGTGCATCTCGCCGCTGATGATGGTTGGTTTCTCTGTCAACTTTAAACTGTCAACGCTCAACTTTAAACTTGTATAGCGTTGCTCGATACCTGCAAAGATGTCGTAGGCTTCCTTTTCCTTGCCTATAAACATACCCACGAACTTAATCCATTCGGCTTGTCCCAATGGGTCGAGTTCCTGATAGCCTAAATGGGGCACCAGCGTGATACCCGTTTCGCGAATGGCGTCATAACCGCCTCGCTTGGAGGGCGAAATAAATATCACGTCGGGATTTGCCGCCAGCACCATCTCTGTATCGAAGTTGCCCTCCATACCTATTTTCACGATGCGCCCGTCCTTCGTCCGCTTCAGGATATCCTTGTTATAGAGATTCTTCGTACCCGTCAGTCCTTTCACCACGTCGTGGGCATCCAGTATGGTGAAGTTCGACAGTTGCAAGGCTGTCATACAGATGGTACTCTTGATGGGCACCACCACTTTCACGTAGGCTGACGGCACCTCCGTCTCCTCCTGACTCACCAAGGCGAAGTGATAGTCTTTGCCTACATCCACCAGTCGCACACCGGCACTGTCCTTCACCTGGTAACCTGTTGCATAACGGGGCTTCACCAGACTGTCTGCCACCATATCTGTTTCATTCTTTGTCGCTGTCCCTTGCTGACACGAACAGCATACAGCTATCATGGCACAAACCATCAATAGTTTCTTCATTATTCCTTGCTTTGCAATCATGAGCACAAAGGTACAAATAAAAAATTAATCAACAAAAATATTCTTTAATTCAATGTTACTGCTGGTGTGCGCTATAAGTTCTAACCATCTTTTCCGCTTCTGCCCGGGCAGGCTTGCCAGTCTCCGTCAGCGGAATCTTTGCCACATGCAGATACAAACGAGGTTGCCAATAGCGGGGTAACACTTGTTGACAGACTTCCTTGACATTCGATACATCTATTGATTCGGTGAGCAGCACTACCTGTTCACCGAATTTCTTATCTGCCTTTTTGGTAATCAGAAACGGCACTTTCAGATGGACACTGAGCATCCGCTCCACCTCCTCAATCTGTATTTTGATACCTCCTGAACAGACCACATTGTCTTTTCTGCCTTTGATGCGAAACTTCCCATCCTTGAGTTCTGCGATGTCGTTGGTCACTAAGATGCCCTCATGCACAGCGGGGGCATGAATCACCAGACATTCCTCCTCATTCAACGACACCTCCACCCCGTCGAAGGGAGTGTACCATTCACTGCGCTCCGCACCGTTCAGTCGGCGCAGGGCTATGTGTGACAGGGTCTCTGTCATGCCATAGGTACTCCAAATATGGTTGGGCATATCTTTCAGGGCATCAGCCAACTCGTCGCTGATAGCCCCACCTCCTATGATGAGGTGACGAATCTGTCGTAATCGTTCAGGTGCCTGTTGTACGAGGTTCCACACCTGCATCGGCACCATCGCGGCAAAGTCAATGGCACCTTCCCACTGAGGACACCCCTTTGGCTCTACACTGATCAGTCGCAATCCGCAAGTCAAGGCTCTCACCACCATCATTTTTCCTGCGATATAGTCGAGCGACATACAGAGCAGAGCAGTATCGCCCTCCTTCAATCCCAGAAAATCGCAGGTGACACGTGCCGAAGCCTCCATGCGTCGTTTCTCCACCTGCATCGGTTTCGGCTTGCCCGTAGAACCGCTGGTATGCACCCAGACCCATGGCTTATCATTATTCCACTCTGCTATAAAAGCGTCAAGCGACATCATCTGTTACCTATATCTGTTAATATGTTATTATGTCTAAAAAAAACAGTTATTATGTCTTTATTACCAGGCGGTCACCCCGTATTTCCAACGGCATGGGAATATTATCCGTGAAGAGTTGTCCCGTACCCAGTCCTTGTGGCATACGGATATCAGAACCGTATATCTCCTGTGCCAGTCGGGCAATCGCATAAAGTCCCACATTGCTCTCCAGCGCTGATGTAATCCACGAACCGATGCCCATATCGCGTGCTATGTCCACCCATTCCCTTACACCCATCATACCCCCATGCAACGAGGGTTTCAGTATGATGTAGGCTGGTCGGATGATGTTCAGCAACTGCCGTTTCTGGTCAGGGTCGTTCACCCCTATCAGCTCCTCGTCGAGTGCAATACGCAGTGGTGCTTCCCGACAGAGTTCTGCCATATTCGCCCACTGTCCTGCCTTGATAGGTTGTTCGATGGAGTGCAGCGCATATTGCGAGAGCAGTTCCAGTTTATACAGAGCCTCGTCAAATTTAAAAGCCCCATTCGCATCCACGCGCAGTTCCAGTTCACGAGGTCCGAAGCGTTCACGAATCTTTTTCAGCAATTCCAGTTCCGCCTCGAAGTCGATGGCACCTATCTTCAGTTTGATGCATCTGAACCCCTGTTCCAATTTCTGCTCGATGCGCTGTTGCATCTCGTCGAACGTACCCATCCACACCAGTCCGTTGATAGGAATGGAGAAGGCCTCGCCCTCCGTATCTTCCTTCTTACATCTTACATCATTCAGTGCCGTTTCCATACCAAAGAGCATCGAGGGATAGTCGCGCATCGTTTCGAAGAATGCCGATACCGCTTCATCACCCTGTTGGATGGCGGTTACAAATTCGTCACTCTTCACTCTTAACTTTTCACAATAGTCCGGTATGTCGTCACAACTCAACTGAGGTAATGGGGCACACTCCCCCACTCCCTTCCTGTTGCCATCCTCAAGATGCAACAGCCATATCTTACGCTCCGTGTACACCCCTCGGCTCGTTCCAGCTGGTTGTTTAAAGTGCAGCACGCGCTCCTCTATCGATATCTTCATGGGATTTTAGGATATTGGTCGAAATCGGGTTTACGCTTTTCCAGGAAAGCCTTACCGCCCTCCTGCGCTTCATCCAGGAAGTAGTAGAGCATCGTCGCATCACCAGCCAACTGCTGAATACCAGCCTGTCCGTCCAGTTCCGCATTCAGTCCTGCCTTGATCATACGCAGGGCAATAGGACTGCGCTCCATCATTTCCTCTGCCCATGCCACACACTCGTCTTCCAACTGCTCCAGGGGCACCACCTTGTTCACCATTCCCATTTCCAGAGCTTCCTGAGCCGTGTACTGTCTACACATAAACCATATCTCGCGCGCCTTTTTCTGTCCAACGATACGAGCCAGATAACTGCTTCCGAAGCCCGCATCAAACGAACCCACCTTCGGACCCGTCTGTCCGAAGATAGCATTCTCCGAGGCAATTGTCAGGTCGCACACCAAGTGCAACACGTGTCCGCCTCCAATGGCATAACCGTTCACCATCGCTATCACGGGCTTAGGCAGACGACGAATCTGCATCTGCACATCCAGCACACTCAGACGGGGCACGCCCTCATCATCCACATATCCGCCGCGCCCTTTCACGTGCATGTCGCCACCCGAGCAGAAGGCATGTTTCACGTCTGTGAGCGATTTACCCTCCGGCACCTCCGACATGGCACCCGTCAGCAGCACCACTCTGATCTGTTGCATCTCACGGCACATGGCGAAAGCCTGCGACAGTTCCAGTGTTGTCTTCGGTGTAAACGCATTCCGGTAGTGCGCCCTATTAATAGTAATCTTCGCAATACCATGATATTCTTCGAAGAGAATTTCCTCGAATTTCCTAATCTCTTTCCATTCTCGTTGCATCATATCTCTTTTATTTTTAGAATCTATGTGCAAAGGTACGATTAAGTGAGAAGAAAACCAAAATTTATTTGAGTTTTCTCGAACGTGAGTATCTTCGACCGATAGGTCAAAGGTACGATTAAGTGAGAAGAAAACCAAAATTTATTTGAGTTTTCTCGAACGTGAGTACCTTCCAACCACTTTTCGGTCGTTTGTGGCGATTCCGTACGGTCGTTTGTAGAAATTATATTCGGTTAAATATTAACCAAAAGGATGCCTTTCCTCATAGTCAATATCATCAGCAAGTTTCTTAATCTTCGCCATTAACTCATCCACCAATTGGGAATCCTGCAGCCGAGATAGAATTTTCTGTGTAGAACCAAAGGCCATCACACTCTCGGCACCATACGGAGAAGGATAATTAACGGCTCCCAGTTCTAAATATCTCTCATCCTCATGACCATCCAGTCCCACGCCTGTCACCTTCAGAATCAAGTGAGACAATCCAACTTTCATATCCGAAACCTCCTCACGTTCATATACCACAGGAAACTCTCCTTTTTCTGGAACCTTTTCCTCCACCTGCTTACGCAGTTCCGAAACCATTTTCTCCAATAATTTTCTCATATCCTTATCTCATACCTGCTGCAAAGATAATAAATAATCCCAAATTTCTATTCTTCGTCTGGTAAATTTCCACTTAATGCTTTCAAACGCTCCATTTCCCTTGGGTCAATTTGGATCCCTTGACGAGCATAATAATTAATCAACCATCGTGCAGGTCGTTTACCCAAACATCCGTTTTTATCCGCTTTCAAATAGTATTTCTCCGCAAGCGGTTCATTGATAAACTCAGCCCCATCACGTCCAGAGTAATAATCTCCTAAATACTTATTCGCGAAAGGGATGGAATCTGACAAAGCACAAAGCCTTTCCATATCAGGATGGCTACCATGACTTTTCTTTGATGCAACACAAAGCAACAAATCTGCCAACGTACATCCCTTCTCCGCAGTTTCCTCAAGCATTTTCATTCCATTGACAGAATCACCTTTTTCTATCTTTACAATACTCTTTATGACATAACCTTCCAAGCCACCATTATCTACCACAACATCCGCTATACTATCAATAACATCATAATTTCCTCTTATAGGACGTTCCAGCGTTTCAAAAACCATTCTTGTGTTATCATTGGAAGGAAGATTTTTGATAAAAGCATCAAAACCCTTTATCGCTCCATATTGGTCAGCCATTGCTAACATCGTCACAGTTCCCAAGAAGTCAGCCTTTACCCCAATACCATCATGATAACATTTCGCTAACTCCAGACAAGCCTTACCTTCACCCCAGCGAGCCCGCTCCAGCAAAGAAGCAAATTGTTTTTTTGCTTCCATCTCCGCAACGTCACCTTTTACATGCCCAACTGTAGCTTCCAGTACTTCCTCTTTTGTGCATCCCACCACCAGCAAGATGCCCAGCATCAACATTGTCTTTCTCATACCATTCCAAAATATTTTCTTACTATTTTACTAAATTTCACCTTGCTTGGCGTTAGACCATATATCTACAGCCTTACCACACCATACCAACAAGTTTATGTACATCCTCCTAAACATAACTTAAATTAAATTGCCATTTCATTCATGTTTGGTTCATAATCATTTTAACATTAAATTGTTTGATGGTATAGAGGGATATTCTTCTGATTTCCTATCATTCTGCTCCTATATTCTATACCCATTCATTTATCCAAACCGCCCACTTGGGTTCTATCTCCTTCTTAAACTGTTTGATACTTTTGTCAATTCCTGCATATCGGTAAATGTTCATTTCCGAATAATTAGTACCGCCTCTTCTCTTCCCTTTCGCTATCTCATACAATATGTATCTCTGGTAAATACGAAGAACTTCTTCGGGAATATCAAGCTGATACTCCCTACATCGGTCAATAGCCCAGCAGGTGGCATAATACTCTTGTTCAGCCCTTCTCATACCCTGTTTTGTCGTTTCGATATGACCAACCTCATGAAATAGGTCAAAGGTACAGCGCATGGAGTTCTTTGGCTTCCACTTACAAACTCTTCTTTCATCAATATGTGCATGCATCCTCATCCTGCAAGTTGAATGCTCATCTATTATTATATGATACCTGAGAATCAAATCCTTCTGTATCTCCAACAAGTTCTGCTTCTTCATCGCTTTGTTTCTTGCCTTTGTTCTTCTCTGTTACGTTTTTCAAAAATATATCCACGTTCTACGTTGTAGTAAACGCTATCCCGTTTTTCGGTCATGCACAGGGCAAAAGGACTATAAAGACCATCGGGTACTATGATGGTGAATTTGCATGGAATTGTTGTGCGATAGCGGTCACGTATGCCGACCTTCATTCTTTGCTTACCATTTACACTCTCCATCCGTCGGATATACATATACCCATTCTTCATCCCTGGACTTACATAGTTGACAGATCGGGCACCCTCCACACTCTGGTAGATATTATACCCGATCGATAGTCCAGGCAGTACTACCGACATCAACACGAAAGCAAATAGTGCAGCAACAACCTTCTTCGTCTTAATCATCATCCATATACATACAGCCATAATAAATGCTACACTCACCAACAAGTATGCTACTCGTTCATCATCAACTTGATACTGCGCCTTATCATAGACATACAATCCAATGGCTAATATTACATATTCCAACCAATTCACATTTCGCCCGACATACTTGTTCAAGTAGTAGAATGTCACTAAAGGCAGTGTCATCAAGGCATAGAACGATAGCATTTCATCCATTTGGTAGCCAATCAACATCGCAATAAAAACCAAAACACATGTCGTAACAAGCAACTTTCCTACTCTATCCATGAACAAGGCACACCCCATCAAATCATACCATCGATAATCTTTCTTCTGTAGCCTGCAACTGATTGCAAGAGCAGCGTATATCACGATTGGCATCAGCCATGCCCAATAGACGACACACTTCACCAGCAACTCCATTGCTAAGTATCTCTGGCAGATATGTTCATCCCCTATAGGCTGGGTGCTCAAAACTATACTTGGGTATTCACTCATCCTGACAATGCTATTCTCGAAAGTACCAGATAACACTGCGAAGCCAAATAACAGGGTGAATGCCACTATTGGTAAAATGCTCATTTTCTCTTTACGGTACAACAAGAACGTACTGTTAAACCGCAATAGCAGTGCAGCATCCAGAATCAGGAAACCCCATTCATTGTCATAAACTACTGTGTGTATTATGCACACCAATAAAACTGCCAATACCAACAAATCCAACACATAGAATCCTTTGCGTAATGTATCCATCGTCATTTCTTCTTATTCTTTTCTTTGTTATTCTTATCCTGCCCCTTTGGCATAGAGATAGCGATAAATTGATTGTTCGACTCTGCGACACCTATTACTCCCAAAGTTTCACATTCTTCCCATGAGAAGTAAGTGAAGTATTCGCCCTCAAATTCCTTACGATAGGCATACCACAGATACGAATATTCTATCCGCGTCACATTTTCATGCCTCACAAGGTCATAGACACCACATTTTCCGTCTTTGTACACGACGCCGTAACGATCTGTAACGTCACGAGCCATCAGACTATCACACTCTTCCAAAGGAATCTGTGGAATAGGAGGATTAGTAATGTCTATCGTATCAGTACTAATCGTATCGTTCACTTGGGTAGAATCCGCATAGTAGATAACTCCAGTTTCTACGTCAGTAGAATCCACCACTTCAATCTCTTGTGCTGATACTGATACAGAAAGTAACAATAACAATAAAATTAAAATAAACTTCCTCATAACAATACTTGATATATTTGTTTACGCCATTATAGAGGTCGTCTTCCGCAAAAATCTATCAACAAAAAGTTCCCACATTTGACAGCAAATGCAGGAACCTGTTTCAGTTTTCAAGCTATACTATTAAAAACAAGCCATAAATACTTATTATCTAGATATATTTAATTACAGTTTTTTTCAATAAGTAAGCACTCTTTGGATTGCGAATAAGACCATCATACACAAGAATTATTGCAATGTCATTGGCTTGATGGTAAGCATAGCTCATTATCTCTTTTACAAATTTCCCATCAACATTTGAGAGGTCACCGGAACGAATGGCTTTTACAATCTCTGCAATAGCGCCAATTGCAATAAACACGCTACCAATCACTGCACCTATTACTCCCTTGATAAGGACACTAATTATCCCATCTGAGGGAACCATAATCGATTTGTTGATAGTATTAGTTTTGTCAGTAATTATCGAATAGTTAATAACCAACTCTCTTCTAAATATAAAATTCCCTTTAATGGTATTCTCCATCAGAAAATCTCTCTTCTCATATGGTAGTGGCACACCTTTCTTGATAAGGTCGCAGGCACCTAAGTATTTGCCCTCACAAGTAAAACTGATGGCTACATCATTGGATGCAGCGATTGTACCAACCACATCCTCGTCCAGATGACACAATCCCACAGCAACTGTTTCTTGCGGGTCCTTGGACTGCACCAGTCTGAGAGGCGACTGTCGTATTTTGGCGAAATTGATAGACGGTAAATTGACATAGCCCTTCTTGCCCAACAGATATTCTGGTACAACATACCACTTGCTGTGTCCACCTGTAATTATTAGCAGTTCCACATCCTCGGGCTTTTTAGGGCATTCCAAGTCGTTATATTGAGCTTCATCCACTTCATCAAACGCCCCCATCAACAGATCTGCCCACTGTTTCCAATGCTTTTCTGTAAAGGTTTCAAAGTACTTCCTACTGATCGAGAATCTTTTGTTACCATTCACAACAGGTACACCATATTCTGTCAGCATATCTCTGAATTCCGTAATCTCATCTGGCTCTGGTAATACGGTGCTGTCTCTGAAGATTCCTGTGTTTGAAAGGCTATTGTCGGTATTGTCCGCTGTCCATTGATAGCCAGCGGTACAATCCTGTTTCCTGCCCCCACATTATGAACTCGCACTACTGTTGTGCTCGTCCCAAAGTCTATTCCTATGATTCTTGTTGCCATATTGATAGATATTTCCTTGTTATTCTTACTCAACTATCACCTTATACGAGAGTATCACATTGCTCGCAGCATATACCAATTATATCACCGCTGATACCCAAACCCGTTCGACTGAAGAGTAATCATAGCCCCTATCTGAGCCCACCATCCATACGTCATCATGTCAAAGCCATAGAAGAAGTAGTTGTCATAACTCGTGTAAGTATGATCATCGTTAATTGTCAGCAATTCATAATATCCCTGCTCCAGATTTCCCCAAAGCCAACTGCCTTTGATACTTATATCTCCAACAAGGTCTGAAGCAGTATCATCACCTTTGACAAAAGTCACACTGTCAACCTGCTCGATAGATATATCCTGCTCCCTGCCATCCTTGTAATGAACCCTCATGGTATTTTGAGCCACAAGAATTACATTACACAGTAATAGAGAGAGTATCAGACAGACCTTTATTTTCATACGCTCCAACCCTTTTTGCATGATCTACTTGCTAATCTTAAATCCCAACTTCATGATGAGTTTCAACGTGCCAATAGCCGTGTTCCTGTCATACTCCTTTTCTGACTCAGGTAGTTCTTCGTAGGGTATCAAGCAAGGATGTGTTTTCAGTTCATCATTGCGCTGTTCTCCATACGTCCATCCCTGCTGGATACGAGTCTCCGACCATACCTCATGCACGTTCTTTGACATCTGCTCCACCAACAATTCTAATTCTTCTGGCAGCTCAACACCGGTGGTGTCTATTGGCTGCGGAGTGTACGTTTTCTGTTTCATACTTTCTTGCATTCTAAAATTGATAACAATGACAGAGATGTGACGGAGATGAAATATCTATCATCAATCATCCTCAAAAGCTTTATTATCGATGTGATGTCCTGTAATCTCTTCAAGAAAGTCCTCTCGCATCACCATCAACAGGTCACGAGTGTATTCATTCAGAAGCCCTTTATAGTACGTCACGTCCTTGTGGTTCGTTTTGGTTATCCGTTCCCACAGCGTCTGTTCTACTGCTTCTTTATGAGCTTCATCAATCAATTCACGGTCATCGTCTGTCATCAACTTACGAAGTTTCTGTTCTTCAAACACCAAAGGAGTACACTTTAGAGCGTCAGGTGCATATTCTTTCCACAGCCCTTCAAGAAATGCACGATACTCCGCCTCTATCTTCAGTGGTAGGTCTTTCGAATACGCTCTAATGGTCTCAGGTTGTTCTTGTGCTGCCTCTTTCACGAGGTTGCCAAAATACTTGTTGAGCAATTCCTGCTCTTTCTCTTTGCAGAGAGTTCTGATTTGTTCGATTGCCATAATATAAGTCATTTTTACTAGTGCATCTTCAATCATTTCAATCCATCCAGCAGTATGAACGGAGCCCAATATTTTCCTTCTTTGTAACCTTGGTCCTTTATTGCCTTTTGGGCATCTAGCAAGGATTGCCGTTTTGATCTGCCCGAAGCAATACCTTGATAGAACGCCACCATCAGTTTTGCTGTACTTTCATCATAAACAGGCTTCAGACTCATCAAGAGGCTATGGACGCCCGCGTTTTTGAACCCTCTTTGAAGACCGAAGATACCATCTGCACCTTGTCCGCCAAGAGCTGTCTTACAAGCAGAGAGAACTGCAAGTTCACAGTTGCGAAGGTTCATCTGTGAGACATCGGTAGCTGTAACAATACCATCATTCTCCATGTCTGAAGAACCTTTGTTTGCACCACTCAAAGCCAGAATGCTGTAATCCATGGCTTCATCCTCTGTGGTTTTGACATCACCGCTATACTCTCCATGTGAAGAAATATGCAGAATCAAAGGGCTGTTGTCCGATAGCAAACGAAACTGTTTCTCTGTAGCTTTCTTTCCATCATAGACCTTCACCTCAAATGCTTTCTTCATATTCTGCCGTATTCCACTTACCTCTTCTTTGCCATAAGCAAGCTGTCCAAAGGCAAGGCCGCCTTTCTGCGTAGCCTTTAAGTCTGTTTGGTAATCCACATCACCAAAAATGCACAACGACTTCGTGCCTGCCGTTTCTTGATAACTGCGACACAACTCCTTGGTTGACGACAAGCGATAAACCTCATATTTCTCAAAGAATGACTGTTCGCCATCCTTCAGGTATTCTATTGCCACATTACTCAGGTTGTTATCCGGAGCAAAATACACGCGTTTCTTTCCTTCAAGATGCTTTTTCACGAATCCCCAGATGAACTGATAATAGCGAGGATTATCATACAAGTCATCCTTGCTTTCAAGGTTCTTCAGAATGGCCTTTGTGCTGACAACCTCCATGGTGGGTTCTCCCTTAGACGTAAGAATGAGCGCCAGCAGATAGTTGTCCTTATCCAATGGCGACATCGGAACGGTAGTGAATTCTATTGCCATATCTTCGGTGCCGAGTTTCTTCTGTACATCTTTCCATGTATATGACAGGTATTGTGTGTAGTCGCTATAGGCAGCACATCCCTGCATCAGTTGGCGTTCCAAAGTGGCTTTCTTCTGCTTCAACGACAAGACTTTACTAAGATTCTCATCAGATGCCGACTGTTGCAGCTCGTCAATCTGCTGCTGGATGTCCTTCGTCTCCTTATAAACAGCCAGCAACTTCGCATCGTTATTATTAGCAAGTACCCTTTCAAACTCTATCACAGAATTAAGCATAATACCCTTTGAAATCAATTCCATGTCATAGAGCGTAGGAATGAACAATGGCATAAGAATATTCACAGAATCAGGCAATGTGGCTATATCAAAGCGGAACTCATCAATATGCCCCTGCTGCTCTTTCCAAACACGTTTGCGGTCAACATCAGACAATTGCAGGAATCTCTCTCTGAGCATGTCACGCATGGTATTGGTGTATAGCGCATAATACTCAGCGGCCTTCTTATATTGGTCAAGACCAAAGTAACATCCGGCAATCGTATTGAGCGAGTTGGTGTAAACCATACTGCTGAGATATTTCTTCGTAACATCGATACTTGACAATTCGCTGTTCAAAAGTCGTTGCCAAACTGCCTGCCGTTTCTTGTCAGCCTCACGCTCCATCGCGTCAGCAGCATCATTATCGCCAGCTTTTCTCAGACACACGAGCAATTCGGAGTATGTATTTGAATACTTGTCATCCTTTCCTAATGCTTTATACATGTCAACAGCTTGTTGCAGATGAAGTTTTGCGTCATCGAAACGTTTCATACGAACCTCTACCTTTCCCACGTCTTCCAAGGCATCCGCATGTTTCTCGCTGTTCGGTTGCCAGGAGGCATATCCTTCCAGTTCTACCTTATAAACTGTTAGAGCCTCTTCGTATTTCTGTTGGCAGAACAAGGCATCACCCAAACTTGCCACACTCATCAGGTAGAGTTTCTTCTGCTCTTCAGTCGATTGCGATTTCGAGGCCTCCATGGCTTCGCGAGCGTAACCCTCAGCAACGTCATACTTGGACGACACCATATAGTTCTGTGCCGACCAATAGAGTGCATTGACTGATTTTTCCGTATTACCTATACTCTTCCATCTCTTTGATGCAGAATAGTAATATTGTGCGCAACTTTCAAAGTCACGCATATCGAACAAACTCTTTGCGTATGCTTCATCTATCTCCACACGTTCTTCCTCGGTTTGACACAGTTCCATTGCCTCACCGAGGTGTTGCTTTGCCTTCACCTCATCACCATGCATAAGGTAGTATTGGGCGCGTTCCAACTTACACTTATAGTCGTTACAATCTTTCTGCAACTCCCATTTGTTATGTTCCTCAATCACATCCATCAGCCATTGTATCTTCTGCGAATCTGTATTCTCGTTATATACTGCCGACAAGCAGTTGATAATCTGTTCGTATGCCTTGCCGTGTTTCTTCACCTTGCCTAGAGCTACCTCCCAGCAACTTCCTGCCATGGCATAGTCTTCTGCACGATAGAACAGGACTGCAAGGTCATGCATGGATGTGGAGTCAACATCAGCAAAGTCCTGCTTTATAAACTTCTCCTTCGTAATCTTTCCACTTACAACTTCTTCATACATGCTCTTGGCCTTTTCTGTCTGTGCGGATAGCGAACAAACAGAGACGAGCATTAACAATATAATGTATATACGCTTCATATTGATGATATTTTTATTCTACAATGATTGCAACACTCTTGTCCTTGTCGGATTTGTTTTCAATGGTGATATACACATACGAATATCCTTTTGGAAGAATGATGGTAGGCAACCTACGTGTTGACGCTCCCTTAAATTCGTCAGAATTGATCTTGTAGGGAGTTTCCTTGCCCTTACCATCCTTTACTATAACACTCAGGTTTATCAACCCATTGACCTCTGCAACGGCAGCAATATTGATAGGCTTACCATTAGCTCTGATGTAATAGGTCATCTTCTGCTTTGCCTTGATGCACTTGGTGCAAAGTTGCACGCTGCCTCCTCGTTGCTGTGCAATTTGTTCTTCAGCATATTGTTTTGCTTTCTTATAAACCTTCCGGTTCTCTGCCACATCCTTCAGAAACTCCGGCGAAAACACCATGTGGTTCTTCATTGCCGCCTCTGCGTTCTTGCTGTCTTGTTGTAGAATAAGCGGTGACCATTCTGTTAAAGTAAGCAAACTGCAAGCTTCTCTAATCTCCGATTGACTGCCAACACCATCACTCATGGATGATTGAGCCAGCGTACAGGCCCGGAACACATTCTCAAATTCTTTGCTCTGAGCAAATGCACCCACACAGATGCTACATAATAAGATAAAGTGTAATATTCTCTTCATTGTTCTTATGGTTTTAACACAAGGCGCAAACCAATCGCCTTGCTTCTGGTTTCTATTGATGCTGCATCAGCATACGTTACTGTTATCTCTTCCTTAGAGCTCATAAACGAACCTCCACGGATTATCTTCTTGCTTTCGTCACCGTCCTCACACCATTCCGATACATTACCCGACATGTCGTAGAGTTCCATAGCATTAGGTTCGTGCTTACCAATTGCCATTGGTTTATCCTCAGTATTTTCGGTGTAAGAGGCAACATCATCTGGATTATCGCTGCTGGCATACTTGAAGTTTTCAGAATTCTTTCTTGCTGCATATTCCCACTCTGCTTCAGTAGGCAAAGTGAATACAAGTCCTGTGAGAGATTGCAGCTTCCTAACGAACTGCTGGCAATCATTCCAGGAAACATACGCCATCGGTATTTTCGAATCGCCAATCACCGAATCCTTCATCACAACATTCCATTCCTGTTCCGTTACCTCGAACTTCCCGATGTAATAATCCGTTTCTACCATTACCTCATGCGGCGTTTTTTCCAACCCCAACGGTTCTGGAGTACCCATTACGAAGGCACCCTTTTCAATCAGCATCATATTGTTGATGAGATTTCTAAGCACACGCAGCTGTTGCAATGTGCAGCTCTCATTCCACTTTACCTTGAGGGAGTCATTTCGATCCGTATTCTTCGAATCGTTGACTTGTGCGTATGGCGATTTCAATGCGGCAAACATTTGCAACGAATCCTGACATTGACCGACAAAGAAAAAACTGCTGGCTGACAACTGCTCATAATCACTCTGTGTTCTGCAATTATCAAATTGATTACGCTCGTTGTCCCACTTCATCCATGCTGCTATTCCAGCAACAATAGTAAGCAATAAAGCCATCATAACGGTCCACTTCACCCACCCCTTCTTATTGGGCCTGCTCTTCAGCCTTTTCATTATCTTTGGCAGAATATCCTTGAACAAGAAGTCCTTGGTGTCTTGGTAGTGTTCCGCATGTTCCTTCAACAGCAAAGCAATATCATCTGGTAGCACAAGTCGGTCAAAGTTATATTCAGGCGTGTTTACAGGCACAATAGGAATGATATGCTTCCCCTTTGCAAGGGCTCTTGCTATTTCCATTCGTACAAAGTCAAGACTTGCACCACTGGCCTTCATCTCGCTTTCAATCCCTGAGAACTCACTTACCGAGCACCTTGCCAGTTTCTCGTACCAATGCGTGTCATCCTCATTCAGTTCCGCAAGCGTTCCAGGAGCAAGCACCACAATAAAGTCCTTGCAGCCATCCAATCGTTGCAGTATCTCCAGGTCAAACCTTCCATCGAAGTTCTCCCTGTCAAAACTCACCTGCCCTTTATAGCCCGCCATCTCCAGCAAGTCGAACAGATGTTCCGCCTTGTCCGCCGTTTCTTTCCGGCGATAGCTTATGAATATATCAAAGTTCTTACTCATAATTCCATTCTAATTATATTTCTCCAAAATGATAATTCTCCTTCATGTCGGTAGGAAGTTCCGCTCGCGGCTCGATGCTCATGGGATAAATTCTGAGCTTCGCCTCCTGCTCCGGCTTCACCTGTGGAAAGGCACGTTCAAGAGCCTGCAACCGTTCTTTCTGCACATACTCACTCTTCGAGGCATTCTCCGACCAGCATAGGATGAACAGGTCTGCAGAATTGATGTAGTTCTTAATCACCTGGGGGAACACATCACCCGCTTTCAGGTATTTTCGGTCAAAGAAATGAGGTACAGCACCCAATTCCAACCCCTCATGCAGGAACTTCACCTTCGATTCATCCTGATGAGAGTAGGAGATAAACACCTTATTATATTTATGGGCAATAATCTCCGGATTCAGTTGCCGTGGAGCATCAACGATCCTTGTGATAAACCGCATCTCGCCTACAGGCACCCCATTGACAGTCAGCATCGCCACACAACTCAACTCATCCACATCAATATCCTTTGGTACAAAATAGTCGAAACTGCACTTCGTGAACGAACTTTGCCAGACAACACTCTTCTTGTCCGACATCAGCAACGTCTCACCGTAGATGTTCAACAGCACATCCACCTTGTCCCCCTTCTTCAGTTTACATTGTAGTGGAATATAATCCCGTCGCTCAGCATTTTTATCTGATTCTTGTGCCAAAGAATTTACTTCCTCCGTCTCTTCATAAAGATGGAGATACATTTGCACCTGTAAATGTGACTTCCGTTTTACTTCTGCTGGAGCAAAGATAGATGAATAGACCTCATTTGTTTCTCTTTCTTTTTGTTTTCTGTCTAATTCAATTTCCACACACCTTCTTCTATCAATCAAGTCTTGAAGTTCTTTTTCATATTCAGAAAGATAAGATTCTAAAAAATTTACACTTTCCTTACTAGCTCTGATTCCGTTAGATGATAACAGATGCCCTGCCTCATGCATTTTAGCTTGAAACAATGCCTCTATTTTTTGCATCATTTCTTTCTGTTCTATTTTGAGCGATTCTACAAGCTTCAGTAATTCTTTTATCATTTGTAATTCATTTTCCCCTCGCAACCTATCGAAAAGTGATTTTGAATTCTGCAATTGGGATAGCCGACTATTTAGCAAATCTTGCATTTTATCAACCGAGTCGAATATCTTTGAACCAGAATAAATGCGAATCTCTTCTGAAGACAATTCGTCTCTCGTCATCATGTAATATGAATCCGAATGCTTTTGCTCTTCTATCCTATGCAAAATCCTATCTATATACGCCCTACATCTATCTTCCTCGTTTCGCACCTGCTCTAATCGTGACATAGCAATCTTTTCGTCAGCCAATTGCTGAGCCTTTTCTTCCAAGGAAGGTCCAATAGGTATAGATTCGTAAGAAAAATCGGATATGGAATTGCTTTGATAAATGACGGAAGAATCTCCACCTCCGCTTCCCCTCATTATGAGTCTAACCGTATCACCATCGGTAAAGCCTAGTTCTGCTAAAGTTTTCACCTCATCAGGTTCAACTTTTACACCAGCCTTATCAATAAGGCTATACACGGTCGGAGTGTTATCTGCTGATCGTGGAATTTGTGACTCTGGTGCCATAACACCAGCATCAATCATCTGCTGGATTAAATCACGATTTGTGATTTGTTTGAGATCGACATCTTCTAGTTCGAAACCTGCACCATCCCATGTGGTTTTTACATCTATTTTGGCCTTATTGAGGGGATAGTACAAATTATCCCGTCCACCTAAGGTTATCGCAACAATTTCAATTGTGTCACCATCCGCAAATCCCAGTTTTGCAAATGTGGAGCATAAATCTTCACCATCAACTTTCAAGCCATTCTTATCGACTATCCCATAAGGACCAATCGATTCTGCAGGCAAGAAGCCTTGATTAATCATCTCATCAATCAGATGACGAGGTGTGAGCTTGCTTAAATCGACATCTTCAATTTCGAATTCCTCACCCGTATGCGTAATTTTAATTGTAAGTTTGGCCATATTATTTCAATCTGGATTGTATAGAATTACAAAAGTTTCTTCATCACCATCCCCACAATTTGGTCATGTGTCAAAAGATTATACGTTTGGATAATTTCCAATCCCGGAGCATCCTTAACGGTAGGCATACCCATACGAGTAGCGAGCCAGAGGTAGCGCTTCTTGCCCTCGCCAACATAGTATTTTTGACCCTTCAACTTAATTTGCGAAGTGCTGTCGGCAGCTGTGCGGAGGGTCTCGTCCTTGTATTTGGTCAGTTCCTGCATTGGGGTATCCATAAATATGTCCACATCAATGGTTCTGTCCTTGAATGCCGCTGTCACACGCGTCGTTTGATACGAGATATTGTTCCAGAAATCGTCCTTAAACACGGCATCGTTGGCATACGCCATGATGGCCTTTGGGTCGCTGTACATCGCCAGTAAGTCATTCACCATCTTGTCGCGATCCTCCTGCGGCATGTCGCTCGGCACACCTTGTTCAATCATCGGTCGCATCTGCTCTGCAAAGAAGGCTCTTTTCTTCTTTGTCATAAACCGCATCACCCAAGCAAGCTTCTTTAGTCCAGCGACCTGTCGCATTGTCTCTGGCCCCATCGTGTCAGGACGGGTGTTCGACAGGTATCTGGCCAATTTCTGGTGTTGACTTTGGGAGAGTTGTATATGCAGATAGGCAGGATATCCATCCTCGTTCTCCTCTATGAAACGTTTCTTCACAGCATCATACACTCTCACCTTCACCTTGTCCATCTCTGCACGGTCGTGGTTGATATATGCCACCATTACCATCTCTGCCAGCGTCCACCATGAGTTGGTATAGATTTCGTTGTAATAAACCCACACTTCATTCATACTACGGATATGGTCTTCTAGCAAACCAACCAACATCCATCTCCGCATCGGAGTATGCGCCTCATAGTCGTCGCATAGCGAGCCAGGAGGCAGCGCCTTTATCTCCACTTCGCATTTCGCCTCCTCTCGTTTTCTAAATAATTCCACCTCCTTGCTACAACTATTTCGGTAGCTAATCATCACTCGTTTTTTTTCATTTTTCTTTGGCTTGTGTAATTCAAGAGAAGCAGCGATAACCTTCTCCATCGGGAGTTTATAATCAGCAAGTTTCTCTATCGATTCTATTTCAAACCTGTCGTAGTACTGATGCGCCCTCAGATCTTCCAATTGAACCCTCAACCATCCTAATAAATCCTTATCCTCGTCGTTCCACATCCTTTGTGGAGTTATGTTCAACGGCAAAATCTGAGTACCATCCTCATATTGTTTGTCGCTGAACACAAAAATATGATCAAGGATATTGACGTGTGCCGTTAAAAGTGGATAGACCGTTGACAAGGTTAAATCATTTGGAATAGTCGCATCCACAATTGTTGCCATATCCCGATAAACAGATTGTAAGAAGTCAAATTGATTTGCCTCCTTCGAATCGTAAACTCGAACAGAATATCCAAGTTCTTTTGCAAGCCGGATAATCTGATCAAAGTTCTCGCTGTGCTGTTCGCCTGTGAAGTATGATAGTGTCATAATATGTATTTTATTTAAGAGTAAATTTAAATCCGTCATGAGTCATCTCAAAAGCCGCTAAAACATCATTCATTACATACTTCCTTGCTAGTCTCATCACTTCTTCTGCATTTATAATTGGGGTAACATATTCACTCTTTATTTGGCTTGGCTTACTATGAAGTCGTCGCTTTATATCCTTAAACATCTCATGAAGATCATATTGCGTTTTTATTTGAACCTACTGCCAACTGCTAACCTCAGAAATATCTTTTGGCAAGTTTGAAGGTAATTTTGCCTTTGGCAGAATAATTGGAATTATATTGATTACCTCATCTCCCACTTTCAGTGCTTCCGAAAGTTCCTTCCGCACCCAATCTTCTTCAATAGAATAAGATGTATCAAAAAGCCTATCAAATAAATGTCTGTCAACAATTAAGAGAAAGTCTCTACATCGTTTAACATGTCTAAATAAGGCTTTATCCCATCTGCCTTCGCGAAGAGATTCATCGTCAAAAAATGTCAAATAGCCTTCTTCTGATAACCATTTATATAATCGTCTAGCAACATGTTGGCCGCCTTTATGACGATAACTGATGAAGATATCGTAATATGTTTCGTTATATATCATAATCAAATCTACCTATTCAAGATAAAACTTTTGTCTCTCCTCAGATGTCAGTTTTCGATTATTTAATTGTTGATGAGTTTTTTCAATCAATTCTTGAAGAGGCAAATAATCCCAAATATTAATTTTCCCCCCATTACTTAAAGATGCAGCTACTATATGCCTACCATTTGGACTAAAATGTACTGTTGCAAACTCTCCAAGTCCATCAATCAATGTTTGAATACATTTTCCTGTTTTAACGTCCCAAAGCCGGATTGTTTCATCAACTGAAGATGAAACTAGGTATTTCCCGTTTGGACTATAATCAACAGACTTAACCCCAAGTTTATGTCCAACAATAGTTTTTACACAAGTCCCTTTTTCAATATTCCAAACTTTAATTGTATAATCACCAGAGGCGGATACGACAAATTTCCCATCTGGACTAAAATCTGCATCACCAACCCAAGCAGAATGTCCAACTAATGTTTTTATGCATTTCCATGTGCTAACTTCCCAAATTTTAATTACTTTATCTTGAGAGGTAGAACAAAGATATTTACCATCCCTACTAAAATCAACATCATATACAAATCCATCATGATCCTCTAACACTTTCAAACAGTCTCCTGATTTTACATCCCATATTCTGATTGTTTTGTCGTATGATGCTGAAGCAATTAATTTTCCATCAGGGCTAAAGACAGCATCATATACCCAGTAAGAATGACCTTTAAGTGTTTTTATACATCCACGTTTATTCACATCCCAGATTTTAACACTCTTATCTCGAGAACTCGAAACTATGTATTTGCCATCTTTACTAAAGGTGGATGATAGTGGCATATCAGAATGACCTCTCAATGCCAGTAACAAGACACCTTTATTACAATCCCAAATATTAAGTAAATTTTCTCCATCAAATGAAGATGAGACTATATAATCATTTTTAGGACTGTAATCTGCATAAAAAACGCTTCCTTTGTGAACTCCAATAGTCCTAAAAAAACTATTTTGATCAATATTCCATAGGCAAATGGTACTATCCATTAATGACACGACAACTTGAGAGTCGTCAGGAGAGAAATGGGCATAATGAGCTATGCAAGGTTGGGGTATCGTTCGCAAACAAGTCCCAGATTTAATATCCCATATCTTAACAGTCATATCTCTAGATGCAGAAACAATATACTGGCCATTGTGACTAAAAGATAGAGTGCGTATTAAATCCACGTGTCCTTTTAATGTTAACAATTTATCTCCAGATTCAATTTCTTGTACAATAATGTGATAATATCCAGCTGTTACCCCTCTTACAATATAAGCAATTGCATTATCACCAGGACAGAACAATGCATAATCTATAAAGAACCCGCTTTCTTTGTTAATAGTCTTAATACAATGTCCCGATATAGCATCCCAGATTTTAATCATTTCAATTGACGAAGAAACAATCCTATTATCTTGAGTATCAAAGAATGCTGTGTTAACAGCAGAATTATGACCGACAAGCGTATTGAGACACTGTCCAGAGTTAACATCCCAGATTTTAATAGCCTTATCTCTAGAGGCGGACACTACTTTCTTGGCATCCGAACTAAATGAAGCACAATACACTTTGTCTTCATGCCCTCTCAATGTTTTTAAGCATCTTCCTGTTTCAGAATTCCAAATTTTAACTGTATGATCGTTGGATGCAGAGACTATTAATTTACCATCAAAACTATAAGATAATGAACATATACAATCGGAATGTCCTTTTAATTCTTTAACGCAAGTTTTTTTATGAACATCCCAAATAAATATAGCCCCTTCACTTGAGCCTGAAACAACAAATTTTCCATTTGGGCTAAATACTGCATCTACTACAGGTTCTTTATGTTTACCTATAATTAAACTATCATACATCGAAGCTTTTCTTAATGCACTTTCTGCTTCTACAGTATATGGTCGGTTTGGATGTTCCAAATCTGAGGGGAGAGCCTCTAATGCAAGTAATCGAGCAGTATAAAAATCTCCTTCGTCTACTAGCATGGAGGCAGTGGCTGAGATATACCGCGATTGATTGACCAACATTTTTTCTTGCTTTTCTTTCATCTGCTGCTGTGCAACTTTCACTTGATGCATTTGAAATAATATTATACCTATAATGCCAAATGCGAGAAGAACTACAATTGACATCAACAACATGCGCTTTCTCATTTTCCGTTTTTGCTCATGTAACAGCCACTCTTCCCCCTCTTTAGCCTCCTCTGCCAATCTCATTTCTCTTCTCTTGGCAATAATAGGGCACAGACAATCGTGAACTATTTCCACATAGTCCTCACCGTCAATCTTCGTGATTTTTACGATGCGATGTTGGTTAAGAATCTCCTTGTATTTGACGATAGGCAATGTTTCACTAAAGCGTTTCTTGCTTTCCATAGAGATGGTGCCAAGGGTAGTTACAGCTTTCACGCGAACTCTCTTACCATTGACATCCACCAGGTCGAACATTGCAACGTCAATATCCTTGCGGATAGAATCTGAATCTAACGGGGACGCATTCTGAGAGCCGAGTTCTTTGATAACAGCATCTATAGTATCATCATAGAACTTTTCAAGAATCTTATTGAGCGATTGGCTAATCTCGTCAGTGCTGAGTTTGGCGAAAGAGGTAATGTCTTTTTCCCACGAATCACAGACCACAGAAAGCAGTAGTGCAGGAATAATTGGCAACTGTTCTTTGATTGTTTTTTCTGGCTCACGTGAATACTGCCTTACAAAATGCGTCAGTATCTGCTCAACCTTTTCCTCGTCAAACCGCTCCTGCTGGGTTATCACCTTCTTGGCTCCTTCGTACGTTAGGGCCTTCAGGCAATAGCGGTTATCTTTCAGACTGGGGATGAAGCACTTCTGCATTCCCCAATAGTCCAGTTCACCAATGAACTCTTTGCGCAAGGAGAATACGGCTTTGAAGTCCTTCTCCTCCTTGATGGAGGGGAAGGCGGCACTATTCCCGATAATCGCTCTGATCTTCTTGACAATTTCATCGGGACAACTGTCGGACGACACATCTTCCAACCAGTCAAAGAACTTCTTGGTCCATACGATAGAGCCTGGCATATTGAACACTTCCTCGAACTGGTCAAAGACAAACACGGGTGTAAAGGTCAACCCCATTGCCTGAGGCTTGTAGTTGCGCAACTTCCACCAAGAGTATTTGCTGAGTTCTTGCTGTAGTTCTGCTTGGCAGTCTAAGTCTTGGAAATCAGTGGAACAGAGTCTGTACTCAACATTGACTCCTTTGTTCTTCTCATTATATTCCGTGATGCTGTCCTTGATACATCGGTCGATGATGCTGCTGAAATTGTCGGGTGTCACCTGATAGTCATCGCTCGTAAATGTGATGGCTATGGGGAAGTACATGTTCTCCCTGAGCAATGGAAACACACCGGCATTGAGCAGCGATGTCTTGCCTTCGCCCGACTCGGCATAACACACCGTGAAGTCGTTGCGCACGATGAGTCGGAAGAGTTCCTGCGATTCTTCTGTACGCCCCTTGAATCGGTAGGCGTCGTCCTCGGTATAGGGCTGTAGTCCTAAGAAAGTATTCTCTGCCATAGTCTTACCATTCTATTTTTTCAAAAACACTTAGGTCTTTCCCATCGAAAGAAATCATGTCGATATGGAAAAACAGCGTCTTAGGCAGCACATTCATACTGCCAAACTGTTCGATATAGCCGTTTGTGATCTCCACCTCATTATATTCAGAACCGTCAACGATTACGGGAATGGAATAGTTGGACTTCAACTGCACAGGGCTGTCGCTCTTACGACACTCTGCCAACCAGTCTTTCACCATAAGCGTCTCTTCCTTCAAGCTCGATGTACTTGTCATCTTCTCCATCCATTTTCCTGTAATGATGGGCATATAGTGGGCAGAGTGCTGGATGCCGTTCCGTATCTTCTCCCAATAAGGACTGCCAGGTGTTATCTCACCCTTACCTCTGTCATCAAACCAGGCCTTGACATTCATATTACGTAGTGTCTCAAAGATGACAGCCGCTACCTGCCGGTCCTCACTTGCATACGAGATAAAAACATCGAAGTGCTCCTCTGCGTCAATCTCTGCACTGCGCTCTTCTGCCTCCCTTAGAAGTTCCTTTTGCAGCGACTTTGTGGCATCCTCAAGAATTTCTTTCACCTGCTCATCAGCAGAAAAGTTTTTCTTCTTAAGGAAGTTCTCAAAACTATCCTCCGGCTTTTCTCTGTTAATCCAGTAACCCTGCGTCGTCTTCATGCTGCCAGTCCTGCCAGCCTGGGTGGGTTGCCACAGGAAACGGAAGAGCCAGTTGGGAAGGTTACAGCCCAAGGCCAACAGTTTCTTCTCGTTCTCCTTCAGATAGTCGGTCAGTCCCTTGGCACCAAAGTCATTATGATTGTGCGACAACAGGAAAGACAACAGCAAGTCCTCGTCCGACACCCACTTGGAGCCATCCTTCGCCTGACCGAAGATGTGATAGACACATCGTACCGGCAACGTGCTATTCTCCTTGTTCAGTCGATACCAGATAGACTTATAGTCCTCTATCTTGCCTTTTAGCTGTTGCTCGATGATGTCAAAGCACACCGTAGTGATGATAATCGGAAAGTTGAACGTCACAAGGAAGTCAAGCACCTCATCCTTCAACTTGATGCACGAACGGTTGTCATTGACAAAGTCCATGAAGTCATCCAGAAACCGCCGCTCATAGTATTGTGACATCAGCGACAGCCCATAGTACCCACGCTCCTTCATCGAGACAATATCAGCATCGCTCACCTCCACATGAGGATATTTCTTCTGAAACTCCCGCAATATAAACTCCTGAAAAGGAATCTCCTCGCCGGAATCCTTTTCCCTATACACTATCGTATCATCCCCGATGATAGGGACAATCGTGCCCCTTTTCTTCACCATGTCACTGATGATGATTCTCCGAGTTTCTTCTTGTGATATATGTTGCTCCATACATTATCCGTTAGTCTTTTAACTTATTTCCGCAAAGCCGAACGTCATCTATACTACTCCGCAACCGCATCAAAAAAACACACGGCTCTTATGCTACGTCCAACGTGTAGTTCTCCATTTCCGACTATACCCTTACCGTTTTTCGGGAACTGTAAACTTCTGGCATAACAGGAATTAGAAGACCTTTCCGACGTCCAATAATATCCATAGTAATCACGGTATTGGAATGCGGTGTCACTACTCCACCCTGAAGCCGGAAGAAATATCTTATTGCCATTTTTACCAATAATCTCATATCCGTTATGACCATCAATTTTCATCCAAATCCATCTACATTCGCCTATTAGTTCTTTAAACTGAGCTTCTGTTGGCATTACCCACTCTCCTCCTAATTCTGCTGTGGCCGCATCTTGCTTATAACCGACCAACTTGTCACCCGGTTTAAGTTGCTCAACATAGGTGTATCTAGAATAGTCGTCTTTTGTTTTTGTCTCACCCCAAGCATACAAATTACCGAAATCAGAGGGAGATTTCGAACCAAGATTTCTGTCTCCCCACAATGTACCACTTGACAAGCCTAGATCCACAGGCATGCATTTTGTGTTGTCTATTGTTGTGCTGGCAGATTCTTGTTCCGTCGCGGAAGTAACAGAAGAATCGTGTCTACGACTAAATATCATATAATTTAAAGGAAGATAAACAAACACCAGCAACAAAACTATACTTATCGTTATACTACATCCTTTCTTATTACGTCGAAATATGTTCGCTATTTTAGAATCATTACTCCATGTGATCTGAATATTTTTTTCTTCTACAGAATCAATAGATTCGTTTTGAACCATTGATTTGCCTGATACTACGTTAACTAATTTAAACCGATAATCCCCTTTTCGTGGTACAGGCAAATAATAAGGTTCGTCAGACATGCCTCCAAGGCTGCACACCAATTTGCCCTCTTTGAAAACCTGACAGTTCTCGTTGGAATAGAACTTAAAGACGGATGTTGCCTTATCTTGGATGTTGGGTTTGGAAAGGAGATAGTCTTTCTCTATCAGTTTGTCAAGATAAGCCTCGAAGAACGAAAAGTTGAATTCGGGAGCATTCTTAAGGCTTAGTTCCTTCAGCCTGTCAGGGAAGAAATCCTGTGACGGCATCAGATAGCCGTTCAACAGAATGGGTATGATGTTCTTTTTCTTCTCCAATGCAAATGCTATCTCATGGCAGAACCAATCTTTTTCTTCCCAGTTCTCTTGCTTGCATCCATCAAGAGATCCCTCCTCTAAGATAACAAATACATCTTTGGCATTCTCAATATAGTTTAATAACTGCACATTGAAGTTGTCTCTCCCCATTTCTTCCAAATCAAAGAATGTGGAGTATCCACGTGTTGTCAGCCTGTAATACAGATTGTTCGCTGTCGGTAGGCTCTTTCGCTTATAGCTTATAAATATGTCGTAATTAGTCATAATATGCAAATTCATCAATATACCCTATAAGTTTTTTCAGACAATTTCTTTTCCTTATACCAAACTTCTATTCGATAGGTTCCCGTAGGCCAATTTCCAGGTTCCTCGTTACCCCATCCGCTAAGTTCATCAGAAATATTTTCACCTCGCACTAAACTTAACTCATGAGAAAATGAATAACCTTTGGGACTTTTTTCTTCATTTTTACTCAACATTCCATTGTTGTCAAATATCTTAAAATACAGTTTGTAGTTTCCGCTATTGATACCTATGTATTTTATCCTAGGTGTAAAATAAGTTGACTTGCTGCTATAAATTTTATCACCCCATTCTTCACCACGGTTCTTAACTTCTATATCTGTAATAATGAAAGGGATATGGTTTCCTAAAGATTTTAAAGTTTCTTGCGCTTTATCTGATTCACGCAATTTGTCCCATGTGACATTGTATCGATATTCCCATGATTGACTCTCATTATTTAATTTAATCACCTCTAAGGTGGACGTTATCAATAGACTGACTATTATAAGCCAGTAAAGTATATGTGTCCTTTTTGAAAATTTTGGTTTAATTTTTAAAGTTCCATCTTCTTTTTCCTTTTGCATCGTTTTTAGTTGCTTTTGTAAATCTCCGATTTGTCCAATTAAACGGTCGGAAGCTTTTTCTTGTTCCTTTTTACATTCTTCTAAGCTTTCCAAATCTGACGTTAACTGTGAAATCTTATCGTCCTTGCTCTTTAATTGCAATTTCAAAGATTCTATTCCTGTTGATTTTAGATTATTGATTTCTTTTATCAATTCTGAGCACTTCTCTTGATACTTTTTGTGTATTATTCCCCCATTTTGAATCAGATCTACCAAAACCGTACGCTGTCCATCGTCTAATATTTTCTTTGTATTTAACAACAGGTTCTCTCGACTTAGTTCAAGTTTGGCCTCCTCATTATTTAATTTTGCGCATGACAACCTAATCTCAGATTCAAGTTGCAGTTGTTCTTCCTGTCTACGCTTTTCATCCTGCTCATTTTGGCGTTTCTTATCTTCTTCTCTTTTACGCTCCAATTCCTTCTTCTTGTTTTCCTCTTCCTCCTTAAGCTTCTCAGCTTTGACTAAATCCTCCAAATAGGCCTTAATGGCCTTTGTTATGTATTCTATACCTTTCTGAGGATTATTATAGTACTCTATATAATCCAAATCAGCAATACGAAAAAGGACTTTCTTATTATAAGGACTCGAATCGATTCGAACTGGAATGATATGCTTTTTGAATTCATCGGCACTAGCTATCTCCTTGCAGGTCCAAGGAGATTTGTTTGAATTAGCAGTTGATAGAAACAGGAATATTTTGGCATTCTCAATATTTGTCACTATCTTTTCTACAAAATTCTGCCCTGAATATATTCCCTCTTCATCAAACCAATATGTTATTCCAGCCTCAGATAGTGCGTCTTTAATTTTGGACACCTCATTGCCAGGAATTATATTTTTCTGTTCATCCACGTAGTCCTTACGTGAATAACTTATAAAAACATCGTATTGTGTCTGTTTCATATCTATATTGCCATTATTTTCAATTCTGATAGACGTATGTGATGCGCGGCCTATCCTCATTCAGCGAGATAAGTCCCTTCTCAATTCCAATCTGTATATAGTCCTTCATCTGCCAATGTTTTTTGTCATTTTTATCACTCTACCCATACTGTAGCCACACTCTAGCCTCCTTTTAGCCTGCTTCTACCCTACTTCATGGCTTACTCAAACAGCGGGGTAGAGTATGGCTAGAACTTGCCAACATAATATTACTATTTTTATTGTTATTCATTTACTTTTGCTAGAATATTGGGAATTGCCAACATCAAGAAGCTATCGAACTTCAAATCATCTGGATTGATACGGCGAAGATCTGCGTATGAGCAAAGATCAATGTGGGCGAGTTTGTTTAAATCTTTCTTTAATCTGTCACGATATCCTTTTCTCTTTTTCTTATAGACAGCAAGTTTTTCGTCTTCTAACCGTTCTTCCCCATTTAGAGGACGAAATCCCATAATGAGTTTTTCCACAATCCAACGTGCATGTTCACTTTTAGACAGGACTTCATTGTATTTTGCCCAAAGATCGGTATTTTTTTGCTTTTTGTCCTCTCGGTATAATTCGATAGATGATGCTCTTGACCCAAAACAGTCTGCACAAAATACATTTGAAAGACCATTCTTCACCCTGATTTGATCCTCTTTCCATTTGGTGTCAATAATAAGCGAAACCAAAGGCTTCTGTAATTGTTCAAACTGGAACACATCAAGAGCCAATGCATATCGATTGGCATCATGGATATTCTCGGCAGGGAGATTATCTATAAGTGTACCAAGATTGTACATTCTGCCTGAATACACGGCTTTGCGAGTATCAATACTACAGATTTCGTCTTCCAGCTTAGAGTTGAAAAAAGTGATAACCTCAGTTTCTTCTATAACTTTAACATATTCACTTTCTATTTCAGCGCAATCATTCACAATGTTAATCTCGATGTCGATATAGGAATCTGCATTTTGGATGACCTTATCGTGTGTCCATTTGCACAGACAAAGAAGATTACATAGATATTCTTCCCTTTGCAAGGTTTCTTCAATTTGGGTGGAGTTGCTAACGATAGTAATTACAGTTCTGTTGTCTTTCTTTTCTTCGTCATAATTGAGGTAATGGGCAGACAAAGCAACTTGTCGAGCAACAGAAAGCATAAGGCCGCTGTCACTTTTCAACACAACGTGAAGATGGTGTCTTTCATCATCCTTGAAAGCGACATTTTTCAATCGTTCAAGCACAAAGGCGCGCGCCTTGTACCAGTTTTTTATAATATCGGAAGAAAACAGACTTCCATCCTTCCTCCTCAAATACTCAAACGGTTTTTCAATATTCTTGTTCATTAATTCTCCTCCTTATCATCAATTATTTTCTCTTTCAAGGGAGCATCAATACTCATCTCCTTTATATAGTCTGCTGGTTCTTTCGATAAATAGACATTGCTATTACTTACATCGTATGCTGAAGGACTTTGGTACAAGCGAAGACCAAACCAATCAAGTGATTTGATAATGTGCTCGATGATTTGAGACTGCTCCCACTCAAAAGCAGCCAAACTACTGTCTACAATGAATGCATAGACCTGCAACTCCATTCCCCCTTCTTTCTGATCCATCCAACGGACAATTAACCTAGGATGCTGAGAAATGTGCTTATGATTCATTAGCCAATGATAGGTGTAAAGACGGAATAGTTGAGCATTTGTAACACCCTCTTTAATCTCATCAAGTGAAAGGTTCTTAGATAAGAAATCTCGGACATGTTCACCAGAATCTGTGTTGATGTATTTATCAAATTGAATAAATTCTTTCAGTTTCGCAATCTCTTCACGAGATAATACGCGAAACCATCCGGTATCAAGGATAAAGGTTTTTAGCATACGCCTGCCATACGTCTTACTTTCCATCATATTTTGCTTATTAATGAAATGCTCTGATTGCAAAGCACTGATAGGAATAGTGGAAGTCGTTGTATCCCAATTATAAACGGATACGGAAGTCAAAGTCATCCGTTGCACCTCTCCATCTACTCCTAATTTATCAACTACGAGCCAATCACCAACCTTAAGTAAGTTGTGTGAACGGATATGGAGAAATGCGACCACGCCTTTTATTTTATCTTGGAATATCCAACTGAGCAATGTTCCAATGACACCAATCGCAGTGGCAACCCTCGGATTGTCTTTTATATTGAATATTAAAACAAAACCGATAATCCACAATCCGATGCTGACAAGAATTGTGATGTAGCTCCACGTGACGCGAGTATATTCCTTTCTTATATTAAAGACATCTATAAGTCTGCGGCATGTCTTGATTATGAGTAGTACTGCAAAATTCAAGCATAGGAATTCAAGACCAGAGGTTAAATCTCCGGGTGGAATAATCAAAGCCACGCCTATAGAAACAGGCGTTATTAACAGAACAAATACCCAAAAGAGTTTTGACTGCCATTGCATCAATGCTCCAAATATCTGTCGCCAAAGACGTTCCGATGTCAGATTTTTTTTGCTAAACTTTTCGAGAATATTCATAAGCTATTCCATTTGTGAATCAATCCATTTGATACAATCTCGCAACTCCTTAATGTATTTTTCTTTAGAGTCATCTTTTTGTTCCTCTGATTCTGCCTTCCTTTCTACCAAGGTGTCTTTCTTTTGATTTGGAGTTTCTTTTAGTTTAAGAATACTTAAAATAGCACTTTGGTATTCTTTTCTGAGCGAGAACCATTTATCTTCTTTTTCTTTGATTCGCTCGGCTTCTTGTTGTTTACCTAGTTTGCTATTCTTTATTCGAAAATAAACAAGCAATGATACTGCAACTATCAATGTTATTAAAACAATGGTGCCACAAATTATTGCAGCGACTATCACATTCTGGCAATTGGTAGATGCCTCTTGAATACAAGAGCTACTTGAACCAACTGCTTTAGCTACATTTGAGGTAAAAGTATCACTAAGAAATAATAATGTTTCCATATCTGTCTTGTTTTAAACTATTAAAGAGCTAAACGCAGACCAAGTCCGCTTAAACGGTCCGACGGACAAACTGACGAACGATTTGACACACGACAGTCTACCCACCCATCTGAAGAACCACCGCCACGACATATACGTCCATAACCATTGATGGGGCCAATTGGATTAATTAAAGATTGACTTTCGTAATCCCCAAACCAATCTTGACACCACTCCCAAACATTACCACTCATATCATAAATTCCTAATTCGTTAGGATTCTTTCCTTTTACCTGACAATTTTTACGATTTTCACCATAATGATCAGTAAAATGGACTAGGCTCCTATCATTACTATTGCCAAAATACCACCCAACCTCATTCAGTTTATTACTACCACTGTACTTATATCCTTTACTTTCTACCCCCCCTCGTGCTGCAAATTCCCATTCTGCTTCTGTAGGTAAACGAAATTTCTTTCCCTGAGGAAGCTTGTCTATTAACACATCATTTATTCTCTTCATAAAACGTTGGCAATCAACCCATGACACATTTACCACTGGTCTAATTGGGTCTTTAAAAAAGGACGGATTACTCCCCATCACAGCTTGCCACAATTCTTGCGTCACTACCGTTTCGCCTATAAAGAAGTCTGACAGAGAAACTTTATGGGCAGGCTTCTCAATTTTATATGCATCAGCAATTTGTTCTGGAGTAGCTCCCATAGTAAATGTACCTCCCTTGACAAAAATCATATTAAAGGAGAGCCCATTTATAGTATAAACGTGTGATGAAGAATTTTTAATCGCCATAATGTCTACAGGCTTCGTTCTTTTTTTCCATGAAATTTCAATTTCCTTTTCTTCATCTGAATCTATATGTTCTTTTAGTAGTTGCTCGTCTGCAGTGGATATATTTACGGCTTTAAATCTATAATCGCCTTTTCGGGGAACGGGGAGATAGTAAGGTGCTTCGGACATGCCTTCAAGACTACAAACCAATCTGCCATCTTTGAAGACTTGACAATTTTCATTGGAATAGAACTTGAAAACAGATGTAGCATTTTCTTGCAGGTTAGGCTTCGAAAGAAGATAATCTTTCTCCATCAATTTATCCAGATATGCCTCAAAGAAAGAGAAGTTAAACTCTGGAGCATTCTTAAAACTCAGTTCTTTCAACTTGGCAGGGAAATAATCACTGCTAGGCATTTGATATCCACCTATCAAAATAGGAATTATATTCTTTTTTTTCTCCAATGCATAAGCTATCTCACGGCAAAACCAATCTTTTTCCCAATTATTTTGTCTACAGGCATCAAGTGAGCCTTCTTCTAAAATAACAAATACATCTTTGGCATTCTCAATATAGCTAAGCAACTGCACATTGAAGTTATCTCTACCCATTTCTTCCAAATCAAAGAAAGTAGAGTACCCACGTGTTGTCAATCTATAATAAAGATTGTTCGCCGTTGGGAGGCTCTTCCGTTTGTAGCTAATGAATATATCGTATTGCATATAAACCATTTTTACTTGATACTTTTTACGAAATCCCACCCTAACTTCTTAACAAGTTTGATTGTGTTAATAGCCATTAGACGATCATATTCCTTTTCACTATCTGGAAGCAGGTTGTACGGCAGCATATCTGGGTGTAGTTTCTTGGCGTCATCTCGTTCTTTTCCATACGACCAGCCTTGGTCTTTACGGGTTTTTGCCCACACCTCATGCGCATTCTCAGCAATCGCCTCACGAAGTTCCATAAGTTCAGGTTCAATTGCCACATCATCAAGATCAAGAGGGTGAGGTTCATAGTTGCTTTGATTACTTAGAATGACGATATAATTGGAAGAATCATCCCAAGCATTTTGGAAAACAGCTATCGGGTAACTCTTAGGTGTAATAGAAATACTCGGTTCCAGGATATTTATTTCTTCTTTGTTGGGATCAACAGACTGAATAACTACTGCATGATTGGGAGTTTTCCCATTCAATAAATCATTCTTTCTTGCTTCTTCTGGAGATTGACTTAATTCCGTATTGTCAATAGCGGCAATAACAATTTCTCCTTTTTTTACCGATCGAATAATTTCATTAATTGAGCAACCATACCTTCGAGAAACATACAAGCCGCGTTTTTCTGATAATAGACCCATGCAATGCAATGGAGTCCCTTCAGGCTTAAGCCACCTATTCTCCTCTGCCTCTTTTTCCAATTCCTCATCAGATACATCTATGCCCAAAGTTCGTAATGCATATCCCTCGCATCTTATAGCGCATAGATTATCAACAACATTCTGAGCGGCTTTCGACATTAACGGGAGAATACTGACGGAAGCTGTGCTTTCATCAGACTCGTCAGCTTCTATTTCATCCAATAAAGTATCTAATTCTTCGTCAAAAGAACGGGAATGACCATCCTTGTCTTTATCTTCTAACTGTATGTCGAAGTCCTCATCCATCATAATCAGCACGGATTCCAACTGGTCTGGATGTTCCGTTAGATACTGGCGCACGGCATTACGTTCAGACTCTGAAACATTTCCTTCAGCGTATGCTGCCAACAGTTCTCTTGTAATTTCCATGTTCAGTTCTATTTTAATTCGACATGATTATTTTAAGTTCTTTCTTTGCTCGCTGGATGTGGACATTGATATAACCTTCGTCAGGAATAACAACTTCATTATCGTTGTTGTACTTCACTATGCCCAACTTTTTCCATTTTATCTTGAGCATGTCTGCTATCTCCTTACTCTTATAACCTTCCAACCGTTTCAATATGGCAAACCGCTGGTCATCATCCTTCAACTGGCAAATGGCCTCCAAAAGCATTACCTTGCGTTGGCGACGCTCGAAGTTCTCTTCGCTGCCATCTGGCAACTGTAACTTTGGCTTTTCTGAATTACCGTTATCTATATAGACATTCTTACCGCCATTTTCTATCAGTTTAGATAGTACTTCGCAAAACTTGTTCCAAGCGACTTCTCTTAACCAATAACCAAAAGTGCTACGCCAACCAAAGTTTGCTAAGACATGCCAGGAACAGTCTTTGCCTTTCAGAAGAATGAAAAGTTCATCTACACAATCGTCATACCAAGTATCATCAGTAGTTAAGCGTCTGTACAAACTACGTAAAAGTGGGGCATAGCGATCGCGAAGCAAATAAACAGCAGCCTCATCATCATGTGGCTCTGCTAGAATTTCCCCAACAATTTGCTTGTCAGAGAACTTGCTGTAGTCACGTTTATATTGTAAAACCATTTATAGTTTCAGTTTGGGGCTTGATAAAATACATTCGGCGGTAAAGTTACAAAAAATATGCGACATCGGAACGAAAACGACCAAAAAGTTGTAAATAATACCAATTTTTCTTCTTTTGAGAGGGTAAAATGACATCGGAATGCCCAATCTTATTACAGACCTTAGACCACTCTACCCAAACATTACCCAATTCCTAACCAAGTAAATGGCAAGTTCAAATGGCTTTCTTGGACTTGCGAAGTACTTCGCCTACACTTTTTTATTTATTAGGATGCATTCCATGAGGTTTTGCATCATTTTTTTCGTAATACGCTAAAATAGCAGAATAATTATCTTTGCTGAACTTCTCGCACAAAAACTGAATAACATCGGTAATATCCTCTGGTGATTTGTCATCCATCAACCTATCCGTAAGTATATTTGGGTCACTATATGAACTCACTCCATCTGAACAAAGAAACACTCTATCGTTTTGTTGTAATTCAAAATGCCTTATCTCTACTTCTGCCTTGGATGAATGATAGGAGAAAAAACTTTTATCTATAAAATCGCCAAAAACGCTATGATTTACATGGTCTTGCGTTTGATAAACAACGCCTACATTGGGGCGGAGGAGATAACAACGGCTATCACCGCAATGAGCAATAATCAATTTGTCGTCATGTATTGCTGCCAACACCATCGTTGTGCCCATCTCTACATGGTTGAGCACATCCGCTTTTGCATCAAGAGCCTTAGATGTTTCTTGAAAAGCAGCTTTCAATACATTTTCGACCTCGTCCTCGGGCGATGCATTCTCCCAATGCTCACAAATGGATTCACAAACCACCTGACTGGCGACTTCGCCCATAGCATGACCGCCCATTCCATCACATACTACAAAGAGATAACGTTGGTTATCTTCATCTATAATAGTCTTACAGTAATCTTCATTATCTCTCCGAATTCCTGCTTCAGAGAACGAAGCATATCTTATTTTTCCCATAAACATTTATATATTTACAAGTTAGTCTCCATATTCCCCTTCGATCTTCCAATCATCAACTTCCGGTACACCATTTTCGATTCTGAAAAGTTCCAGGAGAGCATTCGCCAAATAAGGCGAGAAATCTTGATAGTAGATACGATTACCGCCGTCTGGTTTCAAAATACTTATTTCAAAGTGCACATGTGAGTCGTCATGCTTCATCAATTGCATGAAGTTACATCCCTTGATTGGTGCAGGAGGTGTGAGTATTAAGAATTCACGGTCTGAGTCCATCAACCCTTGCACGGCAGCTTTAATATCAGCTACGGTAGGAGATAATTGTACAGATTTACCATCTTCCAAGTTCCATTCCATATCGACAATATTTTGATAACACCTATATAGAGTTGACTCTTCTCTGTTTTATATCATCTCGAACTCTATATTTTTGTGAACAAGGGATGTTTTCCTGCTGTACTCCTTTTGCTTAACTCACTTCAAATGGTTTGACGAAATAACCGTCTGGTCCGATTTCGCCTGTCATATAGTTATCTGGTTCAACTCCGAAACCATCCTCATCGCCATAATTTTGTTGGACACACTCATCAATAATGATGTTTCCATTTTCCTTATAACGAGCCTGAATCCTTAGATATTTAAGCTGTTTTGCTTCCCATATAAGGTCGTAGTTTCGCAAATTACCGAACAGTTTTGGAGTGACTTTAAGGTCAATCCAAACTGGGTCACCATTAGCTTTTCTAACTCTGTTGTAGAGTTCTTCCCAAGTGCCATGTCTGGGGATTGCCAGAACTCTGTTTTCCATCTTAATTATTTTCGCCATCATCATGTAGTTTTGTGCAAAAATAATCAAAAATCACAAAACAACACAGAAATATTAGAAAAATCACAGAAAACATGTCTAGCAAAAAGGGAGAATGAACCGAGCTAATAGGGGAAATGAGTCTGATTAAAAGGGATGCGACATTGAGGCGGACGGCTGGACGGCCCGAGGCAGACGAACAGACGGCTTAAGGCATCTACTCGTCTGCCTCAAGCCGTCTGAAAAGACAAAGTTATATCAAAAAGGTTGATTATGGGTCTATCAACTCATAAATAATGGAATGACCCAACCTGCGTTCCCTCAGCAGACAGGAACCGCTTTGGCACCACTGACGGAGTTTCCTTGTAGCTGCATATTTGGACAATCCACTATAGGACATAAAACGCGTAACAGTCGTATAGCCACCTTCTGCTTGAATACTTTTATAAAGGGCTTTTAGCATCGCTTCTTCATTGGCAACAAGCAGGGTGGAGTCTGTTTTACGCACATATCGGAAGCCTTCACACTCTACCCCTACTTTTACTCCTTTGGTAAACTCTGCAGACGGACGGAATTCAATACCTTTGAACTCCACATCGTCATGACGAACTTCACGTGGATTGGTGACCTTACGTTTCATTCCTAATTTCAAGGAGAAAACACCAATGGGTGTCTGAACACGGTAGCCTTTGGAAAGCCATCGCGTACACTCACTCATAAATGCATCAAAACTACGCTGTAATTCACCCGTCTTTACGTCATTGGAAAGTTGAAGCCACCCCTCCAATTCCTTAAAGTCCTTCATGCGGTTGCTCTGTGGTGTGGCATAAAGTACGATACTCCCATCCTCTTCCGTTTTGGGCGAACGATGGACTTCAAACGGTAATCCGTCGGTCTTACGTGGCATAATGTCTCTCCTTGTTTTATTAATTGAAGTGCAAAGATACAACATCAGAAGGCCGAATGCAAGTTTTTACAAGTATTTTTCTTTTAATATCCTAAATCACTACTGTCCCGTTAAAATGGGACACTAATGATTATAACCTTTTTTTACTTCTCTCATCATGCATTTTCCGCCATTTATAGGATTATATCGACATCGGGTAGGTACTTTATGGAATTTTAGG
>DEJG01000019.1:96432-197224 GCA_002353295.1 Prevotella sp. UBA2754 | reverse complement strand
TAGACCGATGATCAAGAAAAGATTCATATCTACGTATCTCTGCGCCCTCCTCCTGGCGATGGCGATGCAGGCGCAGCGCCCGGTGCCCAGCGAGAACCAGTTGCGCTGGCAGGACATGGAGATGTACGCATTCATCCATTACTCGCTGAACACCTATACAGATCAGGAGTGGGGCTTCGGCAATGAAGATCCCCAGCTGTTTAACCCTGAGAATCTTGACTGTCGGCAGTGGGCGCGTGTCTGTAAACAGGCAGGTATGCGTGGCATCATCTTCACCGCCAAGCATCATTGCGGGTTTTGCATGTGGCCCTCGGCTTATACGGACTATTCCGTGAAGAACTCGCCTTGGAAGAACGGCAAGGGCGATGTGGTGCGCGAACTGGCTGATGCCTGTCGCGAAGAAGGATTGGCGTTTGCCGTCTACCTCTCGCCGTGGGATCGCAATCATCCTGAATACGGGCGACCAGCATACGTCACCTATTTCCGCAACCAGTTGCGCGAGCTGCTCACCAACTACGGTGAGATCTTCGAGGTATGGTTTGATGGTGCCAATGGTGGCGACGGTTGGTATGGCGGTGCCAATGAGACGCGAAAGATTGACCGCACGACTTACTACCAGTGGCCTGAGACATACAAGATGATCCGTGAGTTGCAGCCGAAGTGCCTTATCTGGAATGATGGCAGCGATCGTGGTGATTTGCGCTGGGTGGGCACCGAGGCAGGCAATGTGGGCGAGACGAACTGGAGTCTGCTTAACCACGACGGTGATGTGCCCTACGAGATGTTGCACTATGGGGTGGAGGATGGCGACGTCTGGTGTCCGGGCGAGACAAACACAAGCATCCGCCCAGGCTGGTTCTATCATGAGACGGAGAATGAGCATGTGAAAAGCCTGTCGAAGTTGATGGACACCTATTATAAATCAGTGGGCCGCAACTCTACGCTGCTGCTGAACTTCCCCATCGCCCCTAATGGTCGCATCCACCCGAATGACAGTCTGCGTGGCATAGCCTTTAAGAAGATGATCGACGAGGTGTTTAAGGAGAATCTTGCAGAGCAGGCAGAGATCATCCGCGAAGGCAATACAACCATCATTGATTTCGGCAAACCAACGGCATTTAACCGTTTCCTGGCTGAAGAAGCTATCGCCAAAGGGCAGCGTGTTAAGAAGTTCTCGCTCGAAGCGCTTGTCGGTGGTAAATGGCAGCAGTTGAAGGATGCACTCGTGGATAAAGGTGACGGCCTGACCACCATCGGTCATCGCCGCATCATCTGTTTCCCTACCGTGACGGCTACGAAACTGCGCTTCACCATCACCGATTACAAAGACGTGCCCATTATCCAGAAACTAGGTCTCTATCTGGCTCCTGAGCTCACCGCCGACATCCCCGATTCCGGTGAGAAGAAATCGAGCAGCCTGCACATCTTCTTCAGCAGTCCCACACAGATGATGATGGACTGGGATGCGGAACAGACCATCAGCGAGTTCCGCTACCTGCCGCCACAAGAATCAAAAGAGGGCACGGTGACCCATTATACCCTTTGGGCATCCACCGACTGGTCGAATTGGACAAAACTGGCATCTGGCGAGTTCTCGAACATCGTGAACAATCCCATCTGGCAGAAGATCAGGTTTCAGCCCGTCAAGGCAAGAGTCTTGAAACTCGATGCCGACCGTCTGGCTTCAGGCGAGCGCATGGGCTACGGAGATATAGAAGTAGTAACAGAATAAACGTATAAGATATATGATGAGATATTTACTGACTATCGTGATGACGCTGTCTGTGCTGACGGGAATGGCACAGACAGAACAGTTCTGCATTGCCAAGAGTGGCAAGACGGCAACAATCGTTGTGGATGTGGATGACTGGAAAGGTGTCTTGATGGCTGCCCGCAACCTGGGCGATGATGTGCGGAAGGTAACGGGTGTTTCTTCGCAGGTGAACATGCAGTCATCTACTTCCGCTGGTCTGCTGCCCCATGAGCGCCAGAATCTCAAGGCGTCCATCCTCGTAGGTACCATCGGCAAAAGCCGTATCATCGACGAACTCATCAAACAGCGAAAGATAGATGTGCGTCAGGTTAAAGGACAGTGGGAATCGTATCTGATTGACGTGGTTGACGGCAATCTCGTCATTGCGGGCAGCGACAAGCGTGGCACCATCTATGGCATCTACGACCTCTCTGAGCGTATCGGGGTGTCGCCTTGGTATTGGATGGCAGATGCGCCTGTGAAGCATCAGAACGAACTGTATTATGATGGCGGGCGATTCGTCCAGCCATCGCCTAAGGTGAAGTATCGTGGCCTTTTCATTAATGACGAGTGGCCCTCGTTTGGCACGTGGTGTACCAACCACTTTGGGGGTGTGAACGCAAAGGCTTACGAACATATCTTTGAGTTGCTCCTGCGCCTGAAGGCCAACTATTTCTGGCCTGCCATGTGGGCAACGGCCTTCAATGAGGATGATCCCGAGAGCCCGCGACTGGCCGACGAGATGGGTATCGTGATGGGCACCAGTCACCATGAGCCGATGATGCGCTCCCATCAGGAGTATCTGCACCGCAAACAACAGGTGGGTCCGTGGGACTATGCGTCGAATAAAGCGCGCATCGACCAGTTCTTCCGTGAAGGTATGGAGCGCAATAAGGCTTACGACAACCTCGTGACGATCGGCATGCGTGGCGATGGTGACGTGGCGATGGGGAAGGGCGACGACCAAGAGAACATGAGGACATTGGGAAGCGTCATCGACGGCCAGCGCCAGATTATCAACGACATCTACGGACGTCCCGATGCCGTGCCTCAGCTCTGGGCCATCTTTACGGAAGTGCAGCGCTACTACGATGCGGGGTTCACCGTGCCAGATGATGTCACGCTGCTGCTCTGCGACAACAACTGGGGCTATATCCGCCGTAAAGGGCGCGACTTTGAACGAAAGCGCAAGGGAGGTCTGGGACTCTACTACCACATCGATATGAATGGCGGTCCTTGGAACGACCGTTGGATCAATACGACCACTGTACCTAAACTGCGTGAGCAGTTGAATCTTGCCTACAAGAGTGGTATCGACCGCATCTGGATTATCAACGTGGGTGACTTGAAACCCAAGGAGATGCCCATCGACTTCATCATGCACTATGCCTGGAACCCTGATGCCATTCAGGCAGGCGACGAGCAGGCATGGCTTGAGCGATGGACACGTAGTATCTTTGGCGAAGCATTTGCTAGAGAGACGGCAGATATCATCGCCAAATACTCAAAGTATAATCTCTGGCGTAAGCCCGAAGCCCAGGTGCCAGGCATCTACAACTACGAGGAGATGCTTCACGTGAGCAACCTCTGGCAGTCGCTTGTGTCACGCTGCGAGGCGCTGAAAGCGCAGATTCCCGTTGAGGCTCAAGACGCTTTCTATCAGTTGGTCTATTACCCGACGGTAGCTAGTGCCGGCGTGGCGCATATCTACAATGCGGCTACTGTTGGTGATAGTGTTACCATCTGTCATCTCATGGCGCAAGACCAGCGGCTCACCGATTATTACAATAAAGTGATGGCTGGCGGCAAGTGGGATGGTATGATGCTCGACAACCATATCGGCTATACCAAATGGTCGATACCTGATAAGAACTACCATCCGATGACACTTGGCTATAAGGTTCATCTCGACCTGAATGCCTCGAAGGATACAAAGGAATACTCGATTGCTGCCTGTGACTATACTCAGAAAAGCGATGGGTGGCTGTTCCTGCCTGATTTGGGGCGTGGCAAGGGCTGCATGGGTGCCAAGGATGTGATGAAGGAATATAAGGAGGGCGATGGCCCTGTGCTGAAATACGAGGTGGAACTGACTGACGAAGGGCATGTGGCCATCGGCATTCTGCCCACACAGGATATTTTGCCTGCCCGTGGACTGCGCCTTGGTGTGCAGATCGACGACCTGCCCATGCAGGTGATTGATGCCCGTCGTGGACTGGTAGATACCTTTATGGAATATACGCCACAGAATCTGGCGGTATCGAAAGTCTTGAAGCCCCTGCCGCCGCGTAGCCATCTCTCTTTGAGCGGCTATGTGGATGGCCGGCAGCTGCAGCGCCGTGATGAGGTCTTTGATAACATCCGGTGGCTTGATGCCAGCTTCCAGACAACTCCCGGCAAGCATACGCTGAAGCTCATCATGATAGACCCCGAGGTTGTCATAGAGCAGATTGTCGTCAATCCCGATAACAGTCGCTACAGTTACTTTGGAGCACCAGAAAGAAAAAACATTAGATAAATGAATATGAAAAGAGCCATTGTCATCATAACGTCGCTATTGGCCTTGCAGGCATACGGCCAGCCTCACGACTGGGAGAATCCTGCCGTGCTGGGCATCCATAAACTGCCTTACCACGCAACCCTACAACTGCCGTCGCGCGAGAAGGAATGTAAGGAGATTATAAGTCTCGACGGGCAATGGCTCTTTCATTGGAGTCCGACGCCAGAATCACGTCCTGCAGACTTCTATCGAGAGGATTATGACGTGAGCCAGTGGGGGAAGATCACAGTGCCTGGCAATTGGCAGACACAAGGCTACGGCACCCCCATCTATACCAATATCGAATACCCCTTCATGCGTAATCGCCCCAGTGTCACCACAGAGCCGCCCAAGGACTGGACGGCTTATGAGAACCGCAATCCGGTAGGCTCGTATGTGACGTTTGTGGATGTGACCAAAGAGATGCTCCAGCAGCATCTGATCCTCCACTTCGGAGGTGTCCACTCGGCGATGTATCTTTGGATTAACGGTCAGCAGGTAGGCTACAGCCAGAACTCGATGACACCCGCTGAGTTTGATGTAACGAAGTACATGCGTGTAGGGAAAAACAGACTCGCCGTGGAAGTGTATCGTTGGAGCGACGGCAGCTATCTGGAGGATCAGGATATGTGGCGCCTCTCGGGCATCTACCGCCCTGTACAACTATGGGTGAGGCCCTTGGTGCATATCAGCGACTATCAGGTGACGGCTGTACCCAATGACGACTACTCACGCGCTGACGTGAAAGCCGACATCAGCCTTTGTAATGTTGGCAATAAGGCCGTCAATGGTCTGCAAGCCGTGTTGAAGATCAACCGTCACAATATCAAGACCGCCGTCAAGTCCCTGTCTGTTGGCGATACGACGACAATCTGCTTGCATGAAATCATCGACAAACCCCAGCTATGGTCTGCCGAGAAGCCTTGTCTCTATCCTTTCAGTGTGGAACTGCTCGACGAGAAAGGCACCGTCATCGAGCATTTCGACTACCACCTTGGTGTGAAGAAGGTGGAGGTCGTCGGCGAGGTCTTCAAGATCAACGGCAAGAACGTGAAGCTGCGTGGTGTGAATCGTCATGACCATCATCCACAGACAGGCCGCTATGTCGATGATGCCACCTACGAGGAGGATATCCGCCTGATGAAGCAGGCCAACATCAACTTCCTGCGCACCTCCCACTATCCTGACCGCGAATACCTCTATGAGCTTTGCGACCGTTGGGGCATCTATGTGATGGATGAGGCCAACCATGAGACGCATGGCTATGGCTATGCCAACGAGGAGATGGGCGAGGATCTCGCCTGGCAGCAGGCCCATGTGGATCGTGCCGAGTCGCTCGTGAAGCGCGATTTCAATCATCCTTGCGTCATCCTTTGGAGTCTTGGCAACGAGGGAGGGGTTGGTCCTAACATCGAGGCGATGTACAATAAGGTAAAGGCGCTCGACATCACCCGCCCGCCATTCTACGACAGCGACCGTCGTTACAGTTGCATCTGGGATGACAGCTATCTCTATCCCGATGTCTTGAAGAAGAATGCCCAGGCAGTGACCGACAAGCCCTTCATGATGCGCGAGTATGCCCATGCCATGGGCAACTCCTGTGGCAATCTGCAGGAGTATTGGAATGTGATCTATGCCGACTCCAGCATTGTCGGTGCTGCCATTTGGGATTGGGTGGATCAGGGACTGCTTAAAGACGGCTATTATGCCTATGGTGGTGATTTCGGCGACAAGCCAAACCTCGATGCTTTCTGTATCAATGGTCTGATAGCCCCCGATCGCAAGCCCCATCCGCATTATTACGAGGTACAGTATGTCTATCAGCCGTTGCAATTCCTGCAAGAGGGTGATTCCCTCATCCGCATCGTCAATCGCGATTTCTTCACCCAGATCGACGAATACGAGTATTACTGCGAGGTCTACCATAACGGCGAACTGGTCTCAGGCGAATTGGCCAGAGTGAACGACGGCCGTTTCGAGATACCCTATCCTTACTTCCCCTACGACGATCCTGAACTCATCTTGAATGTCTACGCCCGCCTCAAGGAGGCGAAGCCTTGGGCACCAGAAGGATTCGTAATTGCCAGAGAGCAGTTTGTCTTGAAGCCCCATGAGTTCTGGTCTGCCCTCGGTGGTGAGGATGCGAAAGCCGTGAAGAGCGCAGACGGAGTGGTCTATACCACCGACAATGGCTCTGTCACCATCTCTCCCACAGGCGCCCTTGTCTCTTGGGTGGCTGATGGTCAGGAGATGCTTCAGAGTCCCCTGGAACCCTATTTCTGGAAACCGGAGAACGACAACCAGCACGCAGCCCACTTCGCAGAGGTTTCAGCCCTCTGGCAGGATGCTGCCGAGAAGCGCACCGTGAAGGCTTTCCGTATTGAGGGCAATCAGGTAGTGGTGGAAATGTCGCTGGCCATAGGAGCAGAACTGACGCTTACTTACCAGGTGAAGGCCGATGGCCGTATCAAGGTGGACATGGCCTACAAGCCCACAGCCACCGATCTGCCTCTGATGCCCAAGTTCGGCATGCGGATGCGCCTGCCTACCGACTTCACCCAGATACGCTACTATGGCCGTGGCCCCTGGGAGAATTACCCCGATCGTAAAGGTTCAGCCTTGATTGGCATCTACGAAACGACGCTCAAGGATTACGAAACCGAATATATTCATCCGCAGGACAATGGCAACCGCAGTGATATACGTTGGTTCGAGATTGGCAAGCTCCATATCGAAGGCCTCCAGCCCCTCTGCATCCGAGCCTGGGACTACGGCGAGGAAGACCTTGTCGGCGTGCGTCATCCCCAGGAAATAAAGCGTGGACGCTTTGTCAATCTGAACATCGACCTTAGCGTCCACGGAGTAGGCGGAGCCGACACCTGGGGCAAGCACACATTACCCCAGTACACCATCCCAGCCAATCAGCCCCATCACTATTCCTTTGTCCTCTCTAGGCGTTAAACTGCGCTCTTCTCGTGTAGCAACAAGTCGTAGCATTTATTCTAAATCTTCGCTATACCATGATATTCTTCGAAAAGAAATTCCTCGAATTTTCCAATCTCTTTCCATTATAACTAATTTAGAACAGTATTATAACATTAAAAATTTTGTTAGAATCAGAAAAACTTATTAACTTTGCAGCACTAACAAATCGAAAAAAGAATGATTAAGATGATAACAATGAATAGCCTGTCTTTCCTGATAGAAAGTTTCAAGAATAATCTGATAGTGGAAAACCGTTACCAAATGATTCTTGACGGATTACAGGTGACTCTGCTGATTACCTTCTTCGCAGCCATCTTAGGTACCCTTTTGGGCGGACTGCTATGTTGGATGCGCATGAACCGCCGTGCATGGCTGCGGCAAGTAGCACAGGTGTATATAGACTTGATGCGCGGCACACCCGTTCTGGTGCTGCTCATGTTGATGTACTACGTGTTGATGGCACCATTGGATGCTACAGGCATCGTGGTGGCCATCGTCACCTTCGCCATGAATACGGCAGCCTACATCAGCGAGATGCTGCGAACCACCATCCAAAGCATTGACCGAGGGCAGACAGAAGCTGGCCTGGCTTTGGGTTTCACCCCTGGACAGACATTCTTCCGTGTTGTACTGCCACAGGTGACCAGGGCGGTGATGCCCGTTTATCAGGGCGAGATTATCAGTCTGCTGAAGGGTACGAGTATCGTAGGTTACATTGCTGTGGCCGACATGACACGTGCCTCCGACCTGATACGTTCGCGGACATTCGACGCCTTCTTTCCACTCATCGTGACGGCTATCATCTATTTTCTCATGGCATGGCTCATCGGACAACTGCTGAAGTCACTGGTGCAGCGACAATATAAGAAGACCATTGCAGCTACAGCTACACTGATAATGTTCGGTCTGGCGGGATATGTGTCTTCGATGCTGGCGAAACCCGAAGCCGACGTTACAGCTAAACCATCAGAGGTACCGGCTGTTTTCAAGGCGCTTAAAGGCAAGAGTGTCGGTGTTATCATCGGCAGCATACAGGACATCGCTGTCACCAACATGGCACCCGATGCCGACATCCTGCGCATGACTTCCCAAGCCGACCTGCTGGCAGCCTTGGAGAATGGGAAATTGGATGTGGCAGGCAGTGAGAGTCTGACACTGAATTTCTGTAGGGAGATTGCCGACAAGGTGGACTCGGTGGGCGCCGGACTGGAGTCTATTCCCATTGGTGCCATCTTCAAGCAGGGCAATACCGACCTACAACAGGACTTCAACAGTTTTCTGGCCGACATCCGTCGCGATGGCACCTACCAGAAGATATACGACCATTGGCAGCAGTCAGAAGACCCCTCAGCGCTGGCCATCCCCGAACAGCGTGGCACAGGACGCACCCTGCGCGTGGCAACCTATCCCGCCATGCCACCGTTCAACTTCACCAATTCCGGAAAGCTATCGGGCTTAGAGCCTGCCCTGCTGACGGAGTGGGCCAACCGGCGCAACTGGCGTCTGGAATTCCTCGTCATGGATTTCTCTGCACAGATTCCTGCTGTGCAGACTGGTAAGGCCGACATGGCCATAGGATCTATCAGTACCACTGCAGAGCGACAGAAGCAGGTGCTCTTTTCCGACGGCTATGTAGAATCGCACATCGTGCTCATCACGCGAAAAGGGGAAGGTCTCACCCTCACCTCCGCCCCCACTCCAAAGGAAGAGGGGAATAATGACCTTTGGCCGTGGTGGACTATTCTCCTTATTATCATTATCGGTGGCGGTGCATGGCACATGTTCCACCATAAATACCGTACTATGGCACATACCACTCCCCTCGCCTCGAGAAAGGCTACGGGAAAGCGAGATACGCTCGGGAATGAAGAAGCGGAGGTGAAACTTGTCCACCTTCGCAAGAGCTACGGTTCGTTCAACGTGCTACGCGACATCACCGTCGATATCCATCGCGGCGAGGTCATCTCCATCATCGGACCGTCAGGAACGGGTAAAAGCACCTTACTACGATGCCTGAACCTGCTGGAGCAACCCAGCGGCGGCAGCATCATCATCGACGGAGAGGACATCCTCGCCCGGGACTATCCCGTCAACAAACTGCGTCAGAGGATGGGCATGGTATTCCAATCATTCAACCTCTTCGAACATAAGACCGTGCTGGAGAACGTCATCTTTGCGCCCTGCCTGTTGCTTCATGAGCCCGAGGAGACTGCCCGTGAGGAAGGTCTGGCCCTGCTACGTAAGGTGGGACTCGCAGAAAAGGCAAACGTCTATCCATCGAGCCTCTCAGGTGGACAGAAACAGCGTGTGGCCATCGCCCGTGCCCTGGCCATGAAACCCGACGTCATTCTCTTCGACGAGCCCACGTCGGCCCTTGACCCGACGATGGTAGGCGAAGTGCTCAGCGTCATCCGCCAGTTAGCCAAGGAGGGTATGACGATGCTCATCGTGACCCACGAGATGAAGTTCGCTCACGATGTCTCGACACGTATCTTCTTCATGTACGACGGCTATATCCACGAGGACGGCTCGCCCGAACAGATATTCGAGGCACCCGTCCATAGTGCCACCAAGGCCTTCATCCAGCGTATCCGCAAAGAGGTATTCGAGATTAACGGTCCCGACTTCGATTTCTTGGGTATGCACTCCACTATTAGTGCCTTCTGTCATAAATACGGCATCACGGAGAAAGAGGAGAAGGCACAGCAATTAGTTGATCAGATGCTCGATGGTGCGATGGCTCAGTACCGTCCTATCACCGTTCGCATCACGCACAGCGAACAGTCGCTTGTCACCGCCCTCGACTTCATGGTGGAGCAGATGACGGCTACGCCGCTGAACGACGCGCAACGTATTGAACTGGGCAAGCAGTGCCAACAGGTAGTAGAGGAAACCACCAAGCGCGGTTTTCGTGTAAAACTGCTGATATAATTCTCCTATCTGTTCACATATTTACGACCCTTATAGATAACGAGTCCCTTATACGATTTGTCTACCTGTTGACCTTTCATATTGTAGACAGGAGCATCTACGCTGTACATCGTTGAGGGTGTAGCCTCACGATGTCCGTCAGCCCCCACGATGTCAATGGCGGTAGCACCCGTAATTTTCTTCAGGCCTGCCACACAATCAATCTTGCCATAGCCAGCCTGCACCAAGTTACGCGAAGGAATCTTTTCAACATTAGTGGTCCACTCATCGTTAACACAAGTCTCTTTCATGATCTGTCTGATATCCTTAGCCGTCAGTTGGGGGTTGGCCTGCATCCATAGGGTTACGATACCAGCAGCAACCGGTGTGGACATCGATGTACCTTCCTCTACGCTATACCAGTTTTTGCGTCCGAACTTTTCGACATATGAGCATAGACTATTGGGATTCTTCTTGGTATCGGGCACACCTGGCTGACCATCAACGAAGAGTCGTTCAGTATCGTAGTTGCTGACAGCCGACATGATGAGTTTTCCTGGGGCAATGACCGTTGGACAACATACACCATTGTCAGCGACACCATAGCTGGAAAAATCGCCGATCTCACCAATGGCTTGCACCTTGCCTGTCTGGCTTGACACAGGGATATTCTGGCTTTTTCCGTTATAGTCCGTCCACGCAGTACGGGTTGTGTAGGCACCTACACTGATGATACTCTCATTACAAATTTCTTTGCTGAATGAAAAGTCGCCATTGCCCTTTGTGTAGCCAGCATTTGCGAAGTTGTAGCCACCCCAGTTTGGAGCATCGAAACAAGGCTCCAGATTGCCTCCACCATCGCACATCAGCTTGATGGTCTGTCCGGCTTTCCCAGGATATACCTGCAGCACTATGCGATAAACCTCACTATCCATGACGTAGTTTTCCAGTCCCCATTCATAGACATATGCGGTTTTACCGTCAATAGTCTTATAGGAATAAATATTGTTTTTCTCCAGATCGATATTCGTCACAGGGTTACCGGTAGCTTTATTTCTCACGTGTTGTCCCAATTCCAATATCTGCCCGTTGGTGATGTTCACCAGTTTCAACCGACACGTAAAGTCACCATAGTCGTCGGCATAGGCACAATAATGGGTATTGTAGGTCACTGGGCAGGTAGGGTCAGCATCGCTAGGATAGGAGTTGGCTCCCAGCACCGTCTTCATTTCCTCGTTGATGTTGTTAAATTTCTTGACTATCGACTGGTTGTTCATGGCAGCGTTACCAGTACTCATAACCACCACACGACCTGGTTTAGTACCGTTTTCAGTCAGTGTAACTATGCCTTTTGTAGTTTCGTTGCTACCATCGTGCAACCCCATGGTTATACCCATACTGATGCTTACCACAGCAGGTTTCCCTACGGAAGTGGCATAGTCAAAGATATCCTTGATACACTCGATGATATTACTGGCTGAGTGGCTATTACCCAGCCCACAGAGAATGAGCTCAGCTTCGGGAGCCATACCCTGTTGGCCGTTGCCGGTAGGCGATCCACCGGCAGTAGCCGATGTGTGGGTACCGTGCGAGCCGGGGAAGTCAGTGGTCATCGCCTTGATATCTGCATCAGTAGTGGCAACTTGTCTAGTGCCGTTATCCAGATATTTGACAGCCTTCACGATACGCGTCTTCCCGTCTGTAGGATGACGGAATGCAGCATGGTTATAGTCGAAACCAATATCGATAACACCCAGCACGACACCTGCGCCGGTATAGGCCTTCGGCAACTGCAGTGCGGTGGCTTTCTCAAGCGTGTTCACCTTTTCCACACCACTAGCCTTACGAGCCTCTTCGTTCATCGGGCATGCCATCTCATCAGCTTTCACATAGCTGAACTCCGATATCTTTTCCAATTGCAGCAGTCGGTCGGCAGGAATGCGCAGAGCCACCATGTCACCTATGATGTAACGCACCTCGATACCCATCTGTTCCAATTGTGCCGTAGGACACGCTACCCCCTCCTTCAAAGTGGCAAAGGCAGAGATCGTATTTAATGTGCCATCGGCCTTGAAGCTAACGGACAGCCGTTGCTTAACAGACTTCTGGTCAATAGGGTTTTGAACTTGGGCACGTCGCGTCACAGACTGCTCAACCAAGCGGGTCAGTCGCTGGTCTATCTTTTGTGCAAAAACACCCGACACTGCCAATGACAGTGCCAGAATCATCATTATTCTACTCTTTATCATCATGATAGTATTGATAGATTAATATCTATATGTGTACAGCTTGTCGTATATTTTTGTGCAAAATTACAAACTTTATTCTTAATCACCAAATAAATTCTGCTACTACTTCCACTTTAGGTTACCCCTGCCAAAAGGGTAAGCCTCAACGACGTGAAAGACTAAATGCGTTATCTTCTTGTTACCGTTACCTTCCGGCCATTCATGATATAAACACCGGGAGTGGCAGGCATTGTCGGCAGTTGCCGACCAGATAGGTTATAGACCGGGGCATCGGTGGCTGTTGTCTGTCTGACAGAAGAAACGGCTGTCGGAGTTGGGGTGTAGGCCTCGCGCTGCAACACCTGCGTCATGCAGTGAGCAGCACCAAAGCCACTGATAAGGTTTTCCAGCGGTATCCACTCTACGGTGACACCAGCATCACGGAATCGCTGCTGCAGGCTTTCCGACTGTCCGCCGACAGCCATGATGTGGCGTGGGGCAATGGTCAGAAAGTTATTGGCATAGTGCATCTCGTCATCGTAGTCGATGGGTATAATCTGGAAGCCACGACTCTTGATATACTCCACGAAGGGCTGGTCCTTCTTCCACAGCGCATACTGCTTGGTACCGGGTTTGCGGGCCCAGATGTCGCAGGTGCAGAACTCCGGGTCGCCGGGCTGTGCGTTAAGCCGACTGCTCACCATCGTACAGAGGTCGCGGTCGATGATGTTGAAATGGGTGTCCAGATGCATCTGCATCTGCCAGCATTTATGGTCGCGCACTACCACGATGGTATCGTGTCCGAAAGCATCAGCCTCCATCATTTGCCGGATGCCCTCGTCGTTGGTACGCATGCCGCAACCGATGAGCGAGATAGTACCTGCGGGAATATAGTCGCCACCCTCCAGTCTGCCTTCGCCCTCGATGCGCAGGATGGGCTTCAGTCCCAGGTGCTCGTAGCACATGGCGATGATGTCGGTCTCCGGTTTGCGCTGGCTACTGTTCATCTGACAGATGACGTGCCCGCGGGGTGTGGTAATGCTCTGGTCGCGGGTGAAATATAGGTTCATCAGCGGAGTCTGTATGTACTGCGCCTCGTAGCCGGTATTGTTGTCGATTCGCGACAGCTTCACGGTGGGCTGTAGCAAGATGCAGCGAATGAGATCGGCCCGCGACATCTTCGACAGCACGTCCTGGCGGTATTCCTCAGTGGCCTGCACGCTCTCGTCGGGAATACTGCTGATGTCGTATGTGAGCACGTTGGAGGCGAGCGTCCTCAAACTGTCGATACCCACCTCGTCGAGAATCTCCTTCACCGTATGTACGCGGATGCCATTTTTCTCCAACATGCTGATATAGCCACGATGTTCCTCTGCCGCCTTGTCCACGTCGAAATAGTTCTCGAAGAGTCCTGCCGAGGGATGTATCACGCCGTTGAAGAGTTCCTGACCTGGGGTGTGCATCAGTATGTCGCCCGCCAACGACCATTCTGCCTGCGGATAAACCATGGTTTGTGCGGTGGCGCTCACCAATAGGGTGAACGCTCCAAAAACTGATAATAGTATTCTTTTCATATTTCTATAATATTCACAATTCTTTCACCAAATCCCAGTCTGCTGGGAGCCAGTTCACACTCTCCAGTTCCTCCTTACGCAGCCACTTGGCTGCCTCATGCTCTTTCAGTTCCAGGTGACCACTCTCTACATGACAAAAGTAGCAGTGCAACGTTAGATGAAACTGCGGATAATCCCACTCTATCGTCTTCACGAATCGCTCAATGACAATCCGTGTTTCCAGTTCCTCCCATATCTCACGTTTTAAAGCATCCTCAGCAGTTTCCCCCGGTTCCATCTTCCCACCAGGAAACTCCCAGTAATCCTTAAAATCCCCATATCCACGTTGCGTGGCAAATATCCGCCCGTCCGCATCATGAATAATCGCTGCGACTACTTCAATCTGTTTCATATCATTTCTTCCGCCGCCACTGGCATTTGAGTGGATTCTTCTCTTCGTTCATTTCTTCATTCCGACATTCCAATTTCTCGATAGCCGCCATGTTGGCATGTCGTTGTTGGGGGGTGAGTTTATCCATCGTTATTTATCTTTCCCGATCTTTCAAGAACCGTTTCAGCAGAAAAGTAAGAAAATAAGGAAAGGTATAGAACTGCCCGTTCCAGCCTATGTTCTTGTAACCGAGTTTGATGCCGTATTTCACATCCGGATAAGTATCCCACTTGATGAGATTGTTCAGCGAGGCCGTCGCTCCATCCTTGGCTTTTACCTCCACGGATTGTTTTTCCAATCCTCCAGATACTTGTCTATCTTCCTTCTTAGCAGTTTCATGTTTCGAAAATCACATTTCCGGCTGCAAATATAATCAAAAAATCACATTTTCCGAACAATTTTAGCAAGAATAATCACATTTTAGCAAGAAAACCATCCTCCTGCGCACAATATCTCTTTCGTTTCATCGCTACAAAATATATGCCCAGACAAGCACGAAAGACAAGCGGAACAGGTATCTACCACGTAATGCTGCGTGGTATTAACCGCCCATCCGCATCATGAATAATCGCTGCTACAACTTCTATCTGTTTCATATCATTTCTTCCGCCGCCATAGGCATTTGAGTGGATTCTTCTATTTCACCCCTTACATCGTCTATCTTATTCCTCCTATCCTGTAGGAAAATATGGTTCAGCGTAAATGCTAAGGATTCCAGCGTTTCTTCCCGCTTCGCAGGCTTCAGCTCACACTCCCATACCGTGATGCAGTGCCACCCCATTTTAGCCAACTGGCGCTGCTCCTCATGATCCCGCTCCTTATTCCTTCTGATTTTCTCCACCCAGAACTTCCGATTCGTCTTCGGAATCTTGCAGCACTCAGAACTCTCGATGTTATCTTCCGTCTTACATCTTACATCAGACATCACCTTGTGTCCATGCCAGAAACACCCATTCACGAAAATACACGTACGGTATTTCCTCAGCACCAAGTCAGGATGCCCAGGCAGTCCCCTATGATTCAAACGGTAACGGAATCCCCTACTCCACAGCCCCCGCCGCACAATCATCTCCGGCTTCGTGTCCTTCGACTTGATAGCCGCCATGTTCTTGTGCCGTTGTTGCGGAGTTAAGTGGTCCATAAATCTTTAGATTAATCCCTTCAGTTATTCTTATTGATAAGGTTCACCACCACCTTCACCATCACGTCTTTTTCTTCCGTCCTACTCTCCGCTATCATCAATGTCAGGGCGACAAGAGTATTATCAGCAATGCGTTTCGTATGGTCGTGATTATACAGGATGCCATTGTTGTTCAGGAACCAAAGGAACAGGGTGGCAGCGATTCGCTTGTTCCCATCGCTGAACGAATGATTCTTCGTGACAAGATAGAGCAGCATGGACGCCTTCTCCTCCACACTGGGGTAGAGTTCCTCACCTCCAAAAGTCTGGTATATCTGCCCGATACTGCTCTTGAACGACTCATCCTTCTCATTGCCAAGCAGGGCAGATCCACCAAATTTTTCACGCAGGCGACGAATCTCCTCCATAGCATTTTCGTAGGTGGCATGGAAAGGTTCCTCCTTCGTCGTCTTGTCGATAGTCAGCCGTTCATAGTCGTAGTTGTCAAGCGTATCGAGCGCATAGGCATAGTCGGTGACCACTTCAAACAGGGCTTCGTTCTCTACAGAGTGAGGTAGTGGCTGGCTCTGTACGGTTCTGCCAAGCACATCCACCAGTTGACGCAATTCCCCTATCTGCTCATGGCGCAACCGCTCGTTGACGGCATAACCTTTCACGAGATACTCCTTCAAAACCCTGTTAGCCCACTGGCGGAACTGCACGCCCCGCTTACTCTTCACACGGTATCCAACAGAGATAATGACATCGAGTGTGTAGAAAGGAACAAGTTTCTTTACCCCATTAACGTGTAAAAAATGCACGTTATTATCCTTTGGCAATTCCCCTTCCTTAAAGACATTGATGATATGCCGCCGGATATTCGACTCTTCCCTATTAAACAACAACGCCATTTGGTTGGTTGAAAGCCACACCGTCTCATTCTCCATGCGGACATCTATCTGTGTCTGCCCATCCTCCGTCTGGTAGATAACTATTTTATTCTGCTCATTCATAAATCTTTCGTTTCATCGCCACAAAGATACAAAATTTTCTCAGAGAAAAACGAATTTTTAAGCTATCATTTTACAACCACATAAGTAACTATATAAAAATATGAGTAGAAAAGAATCCCTGTCAAGCCCAATAGCTTAACAGGGATTCTTCATTTCTCATTTAACCGTCAGGAACACAGCTTCGCCACGTTCCTTTGCAGCTACGATTTTGTGTTTCAAGGCATTCAGCCACTTACGTGATTCCAACGTTTCTTCCCGCTTCGCAGGCTTCAGCTCACACTCCCATACCGTAATGCAGTGCCACCCCATTTTAGCCAACTGGCGCAGGCTCTCTCTCCATGCCAGACGCATTGGTATCCTCACGTATCATAACTCTTTATCTATAGCTATTACAATGCCATCTTCCAACTCATTAATGTCAACAATCTTTTTGCCGACAACTTGCTCTATAGACTTTTTCTCCCAAATTATTTTTGCTTCCTCCACCGAATCTGCTATAATCTCAGTAGTTGATCTATAAAGAAATTCTGTTGTAACGTAATATTTACCCATTAGTACCCGATAAGTAGTATTCCTTTCAATGGCAATTGTAAACGATTTGAGATGTACAATGTTTCAAGAAATGTAAATACGCGTTGGAAATCATCATGCTTTCTGTAAATATTCCTTACAGCAAGTACGAGATATTCTACATCAAACATCATACATGCTTCAAATATGTCTTTCAAAAAGCGATGGTTCTCTGTCGCTTGTCCTGCTTCCACCTCTATTACTATTCTACCGTCAGAACTTAAGGCATCAGCATAAAACGATTTGTCTATCTGGTTATCTTGACCAAACAAAACTGGAACGTCAATCTTTTCTTCATTACTCATGCCGCTTTCAACTTTGAACCCATGCTTTTCAATATGTGGACGAACTACAGCAAGCACATCGTTTGAAACAAGATTCTTGGTAAAAGAATCAATCTCATACTCCACAGTCTTGAAACAATCAATAATGTTTTGTATATCTTTAGTCACTCCCCTTGAACGAGGAAAGAATTGGTATCTTATCATACTACCTGCTTTTCTAAAAGTTGTAAAAATTCATGTTTGGGTAAAAATATTTCCTTGTCCTGTACGAAATAGAAGAGAGTCTCATCTATGGATTCCGCCTCCCGAGATGTCGGCAATCCTGTTTCTTCATCAAACAAAGATTTCTCAAGTGATATAGTAGCAATACGCACATTCATGTTCCAAAAACAGACATACCGTATTGGATACCTTGTACCACCATATTCAATGCACTCAAATTCGGAATTTGAAATAACGTTATTCTCCATGCGATAAAGAATTCCATGCATTTTGGACTGCATGATAACTATGATTTATAATACTTTTGTCCAATTTTTCACAAAATCCCAGTCTGCTGGGAGCCAGTTTACACTATCCAGTTCCTTCGTATGCAACCACTTAGCTGCTTCATGTTCCTTCAACTCTAAATGGCCACTCTCCACATGACAGAGATAGCAATGCATTGTGAGATGGAACTGCGGGTAATCATACTCTATCGTTTTCACAAATCGTTCAACCACAATCTGTGTTTCCAGTTCCTCCCATATCTCACGTTTCAAAGCATCCTCAGCCGTTTCCTCTGGCTCCATCTTCCCACCAGGAAACTCCCAGTAATCCTTGAAATCCCCATATCCACGCTGCGTGGCGAAGATGCGCCCTAGGTCATCATGTATAATAGCTGCTACTACTTCTATCTGCTTCATACTCTTATAGCCATTGTTTCTCCTTAATTTGTCAATCCAAAATCGTATTGCAAATAATCGGGCAATTCTTGTTCCATGTGAATGTCAAAGATGAATGTGCGCTTACGCTCTTCATTTTGAGATTGTCTTGGATTGGTCAGATTCCCTTTGCCAACATAAGTGAAAGGTAGAGTGATACCATTTTCGCTTTCCATCTTACGAATAAATAAATGTATCAACTTGCTTGTTCTCAGTTTGTTCAATTCGATATCACTTATATTTGCCTTGCACTCCCATTGGAATACTGAGGGTTCAAGGAATTTGTCTTTGTAATTCAAATGCTCCATGCCTTCTGCAACATCTTTTTTGATGGATGCAAAAATATATACATCACCCTCTGAGCCATAATATGTACCCACAGCCGTGTAGCCTGGATTAATACACCTTTTTATCTGAACTTGGTCGTATCTGTAGTCGTTCCATAGCAAGAACATGCTAGTGTTATTTGCATAATCTGCTTTGTATTTGGTCAAACCATATTCGATAAGATCTGATAAATAGTTCTTGAACTCAGATTCTATTTTACATCCCAAACTGATGGCATCACCATCAGTAATGATAGTGCGACTTTTCTCCAAATACTCTAATGCGTGATTAAACTCTTTTTTTTGATAATTCTGGACTTCCTCCTTTACTTTTTCTTCTATCGACTTTATACTATGGTCATCTTCCAACAGAAATTTGCAAATCAGATAGTCATGAGGTCTAACTAACTGTAAAAGCCCAGACAAGTAGTTGATCACAGTCTCCTGATCATCGCTGAACTCCACCAGATTTTCTTCCTCAATTCCTTTCAAGAATCCATAATAAGAATTTGTCTTCTTACCGCTGATTTTTATTTGCATAAACTTCAATAAGTCTGGTGCACTATCGCTATTCAGATAGTCCATGTGTCTAGGATAGGTTGGAGAATTGATATACTTCTTAAAGTTGTTGTAGTCTTGTTTCATATACTTGAGACTATAGAAGTTCTCATTCTCTACATAGTTAAGAATCTCATCTTTCGACAGACTGTCGATATTGATTTCTACGCCATATTGTTCCAGTCCCAAAGGTTTGAAATCATCCCTTACCAATGCTATCAACAATCTTTTTTCCATGACAAACTTCTGAGCCAAGCCACCTAAAGCCAAGGCTATCTGGGCACTGCGCTTATAGTTGTTTCCGATAAAGTCAACAATTGGGACATAGTTCTTATTGTCATACTTACGCAATCCACGTCCCAACTGCTGAATAAAGATAGTAGATGATTCGGTTGGACGCAAAAAAAGCACCATGTTAACGCCAGGTATATCAACGCCCTCATTAAGGATGTCAACGGCACAGAGAATTTCTAATGTACCCTCCCTGTCACTTTGCAAGTCTTCATATGCTCTTACACGTTCGCCTGTATCATTCTTACCCGTCAGATAGGCCGTTTTGTAATAAGGCTCCAATGCCTCTGCCATCATCTTAGCATGTGATATAGTTTTGCAGAAAGCCAAAGCCTTGAGCTTCTGGTTGGGGACACGATATTTCTCTATATGTTCAACTACAAACTCACAATGTTCGTCTGTAACAAATTGAGAAATCATCCTACGCTCGTTCTCTTTAGAGAAATCCACACGTTCGTCGCGTATGCCATAATATTTGAAAGGTACGATCAAGTCGTTAACTAAAGCATCACGAAGTCTCAGCTCATAGGGAACATTATTCCCAAACAACTCATAGACATCTTGATTGTCCATTCGCTCAGGCGTAGCGGTTAAGCCAAGCAAGAACTCCGGTTCAAAATAATCGATGATTTTTTTGTAGGAATCAGCAGCTGCATGGTGGCATTCGTCGATGATAATGTAGTCAAACTGTTTTTTGTCAAACAATTCCAATGCCCGACACATCGAAACATTTGTAGAGAATAAAAACGGTGCATCTAAATCTTTGTGTTCGCCTGTGTATTCGCCCATGAAAACATCACCGCCAAATACGGTTTGAAATGTAGCAAGTGAACGTTTTAGAATAGAACCTTCATGTACTATATACAAAAGACGTTCTGGGGCAAAGTTCAGTGCATCAAAAGCAGCCAAATAGGTTTTACCACTACCTGTTGCTGCAACAACAAGTGCCTTGTCTTGCCCCATCGCCCTATAGCGATTAAGCTCTCTCAGTGCTTTCCTTTGCATATAGTTGGGCTTAATCTCATGTGCAGCTAAATCGTAATCCATGTCCCAGCGTTCTATGGCAAAGTTTAGCCGTTGAGCGTATTTGTTAATTAGGGCTGTGTCTAATGGCAGCGTTTTATCCCACAAATGGTCAAATTCCTCTTGAGCATTCAGAAGCGTTTCATCTTCTTTGGAGAGTCTGAGCATCATGTCCCACTCAATATTCTTTAGCAACGCAAACCTCGTTATGTTCGATGATCCAATAATGAGTTCTGACTCAGAGCCGTAATCGAATAGATATCCCTTGGAATGAAAACCATACTTTTCATAATTTTTCTCATCATAGAAACAATCATAATCTAAATGGCATTCAAAGTTAGGGTGATTAGCTAAATTCAAAAAGAACTTTAAGGACTCTACGTCCGTGAAGTTTTGATATGTAGTCGTTATCAGTTTCCCTTCTACTCCTCTTTCAATAGCTGCCTTAATATCTTGCGACAGCAAAACAAGTCCTGCTCTTTTTATGAAACTAACAGAAAAACAGAATGATTGGCACGTTCTCAGACATTGCTTGATTTTGTCTAAGAATGTTTGCTCTGAATAGTTTGTTAAGAACAGTGATTCCATAATCCGTCACAAAGTTACTAACTTTATGCTAATCTGCAAAGGAATTGGGAGGAATTTTTACTTTGGACATTGAATTCTGAACGCTGTTTTGAACGCTGAATTTTTCAAGTTTCGTATGTTTCATATTCTCAACTTTCAGAGGTACACTACATACAGAATTTTTAAAAATTTGCCTACATAGCCTACATGCCTACATAGAAAGTGGCTCAATGCCTTATCAATGATACAGGAACCTGGTACGTGTTCCAACGGAAGGATTTGCGCAAAAAACTTGTGGCAGTCAACATTTTTAGGAATGGAGTCAACCTCCTACAGAAAAAGACAAAATGTTGCGTTGCTATTAAGCGGTAACGGTAACGGTTTCAGTTTCAAATTTTCGAGAAAATAAAGTGGGTGTAAACTTTACTATATATATAATATATATAATAATATATATAGTAATATATAATATAGAGTAATTTTTCAGTAGAAAGCGCGGTAACGCTAACTGAAACCGTTACCGTTACCGCTTTTGCAAAATTGTAATTTTGGTGCTCAAAAGTGCAAATTCTGACCCCTCTAAACTTGGTGGGGCCATGAAATTTTTGTACCTTTGCATTGTCAACCGAAAAGGGGTGTGACTACGGGGATTAAGGAGAAAAATTGCAAGTATTAAGTCTGGAAATTGCAAACATTAATAGTAGCAAAAAAAATAGAGCCTTACCTCAGTTCTCTCTTAGAGAGGGAAAATAAGAAAACAAGAGAAAATATTTAACAAACTTATAATACGATTTCACGGAATGATGAATACAGCTTTGATAGAAGACAGCATTAAATTGGGGTTTGGTTTGATGCGACTGCCCAGAATACCTGGTACTGAAACCATCGATTTAGAGCTATCCAAGAAGATGGTGGATGCCTACATCAATGCAGGAGGCAGATATTTTGACACTGCCCTCATTTACGAGGGAAGTGAGGTGGCTACCAAAGCCATTCTCTGTGATCGCTACCCACGCGAGAGTTATTATCTGGCCGACAAGCTCAACGCTTCCTCGTTTGCCTGCAAAAACGAGGCAGAAGCAAAAAATGAGATATACGTGAGTCTTGAACGTACAGGAGCCGGATACTTTGATTTCTATCTTCTGCATGGTATTGATGAGGGTAATCATGATACTTTCAATCGGTATGGTATCTGGGAGTATATGAAACAATTGAAGGCTGAGGGGCTTATCCGCCATTACGGGTTCTCCTTCCATTCCAGTCCCGAACGTCTTGAGCAACTGCTCAACGACCATCCTGATGCGGAGTTCGTGCAACTGCAGATTAACTATACTGATTGGGAAGACCCTATCATCTGTTCCCGTCAGTGTTATGAGATAGCTTCGCGTCACGGTGTTCCTGTGATAGTGATGGAACCTGTCAAGGGCGGCAAACTGGCTAATCCTCCCCAGTCGGCTCGTGACATTCTTCTTCATGCCAATCCGCAAGCGTCACCGGCCTCGTGGGCTATCCGTTTTGTGGCTTCGTTGCCTAACGTAATGATGGTGTTGAGTGGTATGTCAACCTTGGAGCAGATGGAAGACAACCTGTCTTTCATGCGACATTTCCAACCGCTGAATGTGGAAGAGCAACAGGTTATAGAGCAGGCTGTCAGTGCCTCCAAGCATTTTGACAATATTGCCTGCACTGCCTGTCATTACTGCACGCCTGGCTGTCCTATGGGTATTCATATTCCCGAAATTTTCGCCGTGATGAATGCTTACAAGATGTACGGGAATCTTCAGGAGGCGCGCAATGATTACGGATGGCGCCCTGGCGGTGCTAAGGCGTCATCGTGTATTCAATGTGGGCAATGTGAGGAAATGTGTCCTCAACATCTTCCTATCATCCGATTGTTAGAGGATGTAGTAAAGACATTGGAGTAGAAATCACTTATTCAGCATTTTCTTGCCATTACGGATCATCTTTGCCATAGCCAGTTTCTGTTCGTCAGTGCCCGTTTGCAGCGGTTTTTCATTATCGTCCGTTTTAAAACTGACATGAGTATTATGCTTTGAATACTTCCTCACCATCCACGATGGTGGCAATGATATTGGCCTGAGCCACCTTCTCGATGTCATCATGCAGGAAGTCGCAGTCGTAAACGGTCATGTTGGCAATCTTGCCGAACTCGATAGACCCCAGACGGTGCTCTTGATGGAACAAGCGTGCAACGTTGATGGTCATGGCACGCAGCGACTGCTCGCGAGTGATAGCCTCTTTAATATTACGCGGACTGGTGACACCGCCAAGCACAAACTTAGGATAGTCGCGCTTTTCTGCCGTATAAATGCTGAGTTTGATATCCATCATCGGTGAAACAGGATAGTCGGAATGGAACACGGTGGTTGCACCTGCATCAAAGAACGACTTGATGGGGTAAGCCTGATCTGTCAATTCCTGCCCTACGTATCCAACTTCCTGTTCATACATACCAGGAGCCTTCGGTGTCCACAGCGGCGGTACTGCCGGTACGGAGCCTGTTGCAGCCATACGACGCACATCCTCGTCGGTGACGAAATGCAGATGCGCCAACACGTTGCGCTGGTCGAGATTGCCAGTGATCTTCTCTGCATCCTCGATACAGCCCAGCATATAGTGGGTAGCACCACCGCCCTCAGAATGAACGTGTACGGACATACCCTCCTTATCAGCCTCTACAATCAGTTGCACCATCTTGTCGTGGTCGTTGAAGCGCTCTGCTCCGTGGTAGCCAGGCTCATCCAGATAATCTTGGTTCTGCCAACCCGTATGCGCCTCGGTGACGCCATCCAGGAATGCCTTAGGACCTATGATATGGAAATACTCTCCACTCATCTGAGCTCGCTGGGCAGCAATGCGGGCTATCTCGGCCTTGGGGTCGGCTATATTGTCAGTCACATACATCCATGCATAAGTGCGCAACTTCAACTTGCCTTCCTGTTCCAGTTCGTAATAGGCCTGAGGAGCATCACGATGCACCACCTCAACACCGGCATCACCAACAGCAGTAAAGCCTGACTTGAAGGCGATATCTTGCCAAGCCAGCAGATATTCCTTGATATCCTCCACCGAAGTGGGCAATTTCGGTATGATCTCAAACACAGGACCCTCACAGAGGTAACCGTCGGGGTCGCCGTTCTTGTCTACGTGTACCAGGTCGTAACCCCATTTCTTGGCATACTCCGCATCGATGCCAGCCCATTCCATCGCCTTTGTATTGAGCAGCAAGGAATGTCCACCACCCGTTTGCATGATGAGTGGCTTGTCAGCACATATTTCATCCAGATAGGTTTTGCTGACGTATTCATCATTCTCCACCCATCCGGCAGCCAGATAGAAGTCGCGTTGTGGATTCTTCGCAATGAAGTCCTTGATGATTTCACGGTATTTGGGATAGTTCGTGAAGCCAGCCTTCGTCAGGTCAGCCTGTCCGATGGCGCGATAGCCTGCCAGATGACCGTGACAGTGTGATTCTATGAACCCCGGGTATATAAAGTTGCCACCATAGTCCAGCACCGGTGTATCCTTACCGGCGAGCCTTTTTGCTTCTTCTGCACTGCCGATATAGGCAAATACACCGTCTTTTACTATTGCAGCCTTGGCAAAAGGCCTCTTTTCATCCATCGTAATGATGTTGCCAAGAATAATTGTCTGTTTCATCATTATATTTGTTTTTGTGAAATTAATACTATATTACTGTCACGATAGTATTCGCGGAAGACCCGTTCGTCTTCTGCTGCATCAGTAAAGACTTCCAACAGGATGGGACGAGGGCTGTCTTTTTTCAACAAGGTATCGATGCCTTGCTGCATCTGTTCCTGATTCTCGGCCTTGAGATAGGTGATGTGGTTCTGCAGACAGATGCCCTCGGCTGACGTCTGATGAGATGCGGCAATATATTTATCGCGAGCAGGACTCTGTTCCAAGCCCCGGAGCATATTGAAGATACCACCCTTGCCATTGTTCAACAGGAGGATGCGCAGATTGCCACGCAGGTTCTGGTTCCACAGAGCATTCTGATCGTAGAAGAAACTGAGGTCGCCAATGACACAAACAACCATGTCGTTGACGATACAGGAAAAGCCTGCTGCTGTAGAGAGTGAGCCCTCAATGCCATTGACGCCACGGTTGCAGTAGCAATAGTGGTCGGCGTAGATGTTCGCCAAGCGGATGGAGGTGCTGTTGGCGTAGTGGAAGGATGGGAGTTGAGAGTTGGGAGTTGAGAGTTGAAAGTTTGAACCTTCCAGGTATTTTACGGCGGACATTTGGGAGTAGGCGGGTTGGTACGTGTCGCGATGCTGGCGTACTTTTGACAACAATTCATCCCATAGTTGAACGAAGGGATGAGGTTGACCTTCGAGCATGAAACGGATTTGGTCGGCCAACACTTCACCATCGCCCTGTATGACGTGGGTGAGATTCTGGAAGGTGTCGTTGACCTCACCTGTCCAGTTGACTGCCCATGTTTCCTTGGCTTTGCGCAGGAAGCGTTTTACACGCTTGCTGACAATGGAATCGCCAATATACAGCACAAAATCAGGAACATACCGGTCGTCATCCTGCACGAGATAGACAGCTTCGTCGAGATTGGGGTTCATGGGCTGACCGGTGATGAGCATCGGACGCTTCGACTGCATGAACATGCGTAACACATGACTCAGCGTGGTATTGGGCATATCGGCAGGCAACAGTTCTATCTTCCGTTCGTCGGGCAATGCGGGAACGGAGTATTCAAAGAGGGGTTCGCTGATGGGGACATTGATGTGAACAGGGGCATGGCGAACAATGAGCGCCTCGTTGACCAAGCGATTGCAATACCACTGTGATTCGGCATCGTGCGGTTCGGGTAGTGATACCGCCTTCGCAACGAAGCGACCGAGCGCATCGGGTTGCGGCAATGTCTGTCCGTCGAGCTGGTCAATCCACTGAGGGGGTCGGTCGGCAGAAACCACCACCAACGGACGGTGCTGATAGTAAGCCTCAGCAACGGCAGGATAGAGGTTGAGCAGTGCCGTACCACTGGTGACACACACCACTACGGGCTCACCGGTGGCTTGCGTCATGCCCAGAGCATAGAAACCCGCTGAGCGCTCATCGGTGACAGGGTAGCACTGGATATGAGGACACTCGTTGAGGTTGTGGACAATGGCAGAATTGCGACTGCCCGGACACACCACCGCATGACGTATGCCATGTGCCACCAACAAGGCCGTTAGTATATTGACATTCTCTTTGTTGCTATACATCCCTCATCTGTTATTATGTCTAAAAACGTTATTCTGTCTCAATCACACGCCGCATGGTATCGAGTTTGATTTCCGTCTCCTGCCACTCCTGTTCCTCCTGACTGTCGATGAGGATGCCACCACCCGCATACAACCGATAGCCATTGGTGAAAAGCTGCATGCAACGCAGGGTGACGAAGAGATGGGTGGCCTCACCCACTTGCAACGGACCTATAAAACCACTGTAGTAGTTGCGGTCGTGGTGTTCGTTGTGCAGGATGAACTGGAGAGCCTTATGTTTGGGCAAGCCGCAAACAGCAGGTGTGGGATGAAGCATCTGAATCAAGTCGCCCAACATCTGAGGATGAAGGAAAGCGAAATCGAAATCGCTACGCAGATGTGCCAAATGACCGGCACGGATGGTGCGAGGTCCCGTCTCATGGATAGCGTGGGAAAACATCTCCAACTTTTCTATGATATAGGTAGCCACATAGCGCTGTTCCTGTATGTTCTTATCGCTCCAACGGACATCATCGCTGAAAGGCATAGTACCCGCCAGTGCAACGGTTTTCCACGATATCCCACTGCCCGACAACAGAATTTCGGGAGTAGCTATGAGCCACATGCCACTCTGGGGGGTGGACACCAGACAGATCATCATACGTGGATAATACTCACAGGCACGCCTGTATAAATCGACAGGGCGCACAGCACTGTCGGCAGGAATGAAGATGCTACGCGAGAGCACCAATTTCGAGAATTCGCCATTCTGCAGAAGGGCATGGAAATTGGAAAAATCGATATGATAGTCCGCACGGGGGTCGTTAGCCACAGAGGGAGAGGCTGTCTGTGGCATATCGCAGATTTCATCCCATACGGGTTCATGACTGATGATGTCGGGGCGGATAACGAGGATAGGCAGTGAGGCGGAAGGGTCAAAGGGAGCCACCACAAAACCCGATTTGTCCCTCAGTTCAATACACGAACTCAACTCGAGCGGCTCACCTGATGTTTGCTTGATAAGCGTATGTTCCTGTTCATAAGGCATACGGAAAAGGGCAAAACTCGACATGACTATTTACGATTTTTGATGATATAATTTGTTACTCGAACCGTAGAAATCAGCTCCTCAGCAGAATTACGGATATCGACATGCCACACATGCAGTGTACTGCCACGATGCTCCAAGCGGGCATAGGCAGTAACGGTGTCGCCTTCACTGACAGCTTGCACATGGCTGCCACTCACCTCTATGCCCACACAGGCACAGTCGGCACACAGAGAAGAGGAGCCCACCCCTGCCACATTCTCAGCCAACGCCAACGATGCCCCACCACTGAGGAATCCGAAAGGCTGGCGATTGCGCTCATCCACTTTCATACGAGCCATACATGTATCGTCCTCGGGAGTGGAGATAAACTCCATCCCAAGGGCGGTACTCAGATTGGGCTTACTATAGATAATTTGATTAATGCGTTCTACGTCCATTTACTTAAACAATGAATATTCAGGAACCTCCCAAGCCAGTGCACTGGCACCCAACACATCGCGTTCACGATCGTCAAGTTTGGATATATATATTTTTACCCTTCCGCGCATATTGCCGAAGACATGTTTCTCAAACGACTCACGGGTAGGTTCTATCAACCAGTTGCCAGCATGCGAAATGCCTCCTGTCAGGATAATGGCCTCAGGATTGACGATGCTGGCATAGTTAGCCAGACCCAATCCGAAGTAATGACCTGTACGGCGATATACTTCGATAGCCATCTGATCACCCTGGTCACAGCACTCCTTAATCGTTCGTGGCGTCAATTTCGGCAAGTTTCTCATCAGTGACGGTTCATCGGACTCCGCCATCAATTCTTCTGCCGTCCGCACAATACCCTTGGCACCACAATAAGCTTCCAGGCAACCCTCCTTGCCACAGCCACAACGGCGACCACCCTCCACTATAGTGGTATGGCCCACCTCACCGGCAAAGCCTTCAAAGCCCTGATGCTCACGACCTGCAGAGAAGAAGCAACTGCCCAGACCGACACCCAGATTGATGACAATAAAATCTTTCATACCATGAGCCGACCCGAAGGCATGCTCACCCAACGCAGAGATATGAGCATCATTGGCCATTGCCACAGCAAGACCCAGACGGTCGCGAAGCATGGCAGCGACAGGAATAACACCCTTCCACGGCAGGTTAGGAGCATTCACGATACTGCCCGTGATAAAACTGGCACTTGGTGAACTGATGCCCACCGACCGGATCTTCTCATAACCTCCATTAGCTTCCACCAACTCTACAATCGCATCGGCAAGATGAGATATAAAATTGTTGATGTCCAAATAGTCTGTAGTCACAAAACTACTTTCTGCGATAATGTTTCCTCGGATGTCAACAATGGCATAAGTGGTCGACTCATTACTAATGTCGACACCCACGACTCGAGTTTTAATATTATCTTCTCCCATGAATGAATGAATAATATAGTTAATTAAAATGAATGATGATTATTTAAACAAAGAATATTCTTTTACCTCCCATGCCAACGCACTGGCACCGAGCAGATCGCGTTCATTATTGTTGAGCGGAGAAATCAGAAGATCGATTTTGCCTCTCAGATTCTGGAACACATGAGCTTGGAAAGAAGCTCTCATGTCATCCATCAGCCATTTGCTATGTGACACCAAGTCGCCAGTCAGGATAATAGCCTCAGGATCGATGAGCGATGCATAGGTGCCCAGGGCCATTCCCAGATACTGACCTGTGCGATGAAATGCCTCGATAGCCACCTCATCACCCTGTTCACAGGCATCGGCAATGACTTTAATGCTCAGATTGTCGGAGTTGCTCAAGATACTGGAATTACCCGATTCACTCATGATCTCCTGAACGGTCTTCACCAGGCCACGAGCTGAGGTATATTCCTCTACACACCCTTTATGCCCACAACTGCACTGACGACCGTTTTGCACCAGACACATGTGACCGAACTCCCCGGCAAAACCTTCAGAACCCAGATGAACACGTCCATCCATATAGATGCAACTGCCCACACCGCCATGACTGCTGATGGACACAATCACGAAATCACTCAAGCCACGAGCAGCACCGAAAGTCTTCTCTCCAACAGCTGTCACATGGGCATCATTACCCAGTGCCACAGCCAGTCCTAAGCGATCGCGCAACATAGCGGCCAAAGGGACATGCCCCTTCCATGGCATATTGGACGCATTCTCCATGCTGCCCGTTAAGAAATTGCCGCTCGGAGCACTCACGCCTACTGAGCGTATCGTCTCGTAGCCGCCATTCTGCTCTACCATCATCACGATCTTATCACTTAACACTGAGACATACTCATTAACATTGGAATAGTCGGATGTTGAAAAACTTTCCTTAGCCAATATGCCACCTTGTATATCTACAATAGCATACGTGGTCAACTCGGTACTAATGTCAATACCAACCACATGCCTTTTGATTATCTTTTCGTCCATCGGTCTTCGTTTTTAGATAAAGAGAGAATATTCCTTCACACCCCAGGCCAACACACTGGCACCCAGCACATTAATCTCCTTGTCGTCATAATTGGAGGTCAATATCTTGACTTTCCCCTGCATATTCTTGAACACATGAGCCTCAAAAACCTCGTTAGCCGGTTCTACCAGCCACTTGCCTGCCTTCGCTACCACACCTGCCAAAATAATGGCTTCGGGATTGATTATCGTAGCATAGTTAGCCAGTGCCATACCCAGGGCATGACCTGTGCGGCGCATCACTTCGATGGCCAGTTCATCACCCTTGTTACAGAATTCCGAAATCATCTGCACCGTTAATTGCTGAACGGTACGCATCAGGGAAGGAGCATCACTCTCCTCCATCACCTCGCGAGCAGTTTGCAGCACGCCCTTGATGGCTGTATAGCCTTCCAGACAGCCACGCTTACCACAGCCACAGGGACGTCCACCCGGAATATAGGTTGTATGACCTAACTCACCTGCAAAACCATGCGTGCCCTGATGAATCATCCCCTTGCTATAAATACAACTACCTGTTCCACTACCCAGATTGACCAAAATAAAGTCTTTCATGCCATGAGCAGCTCCGAAAGCATGTTCTGCCATCGCTATGACATTGGCATTATTATCAATAATCACAGCAAGACCCAGACGGTCGCGCAACATGGCAGCCAGGGGAACGATACCCTTCCAAGGGAAATTGGGAGAATTCTCGATACATCCCGAATGAACATTGCCGCTAGGTGTGCTGATACCCACGGAACGAATATCCTCAAAGCCTCCTGAATCCTGGGCTACTGCCACGATAGAGTCTGCTAGTTTGGTCACAAAGTCGCTGATGTCAGGATAGTCGATAGTGGCAAACTCGTCACGAGAGAGAATCTCACCACGAATATTGACAACACCACATGCGGTTCTGTCAATACGAATATCCACGCCAACAACTTTGGTTTTAAAATTGTAATCAATCATAGATATAGATATGGTGTTAGTAATAATTTGGCAAATATAAAAAGAAATCCCCAACTATGCAAATATTGTCCGATTTTTTTAGCAATTATTTAACCTACGTTGCTTTGCGAATGAAAAAAAACGCAAAAATGCAGTTTGTATCAGATTATTTTAGTAACTTTGCAACCATTATTCAAACAAGAAAAACAATGATGAATGTTTTAGAACTTAGTGAACAAGAGATAGGCAGACGCGAGAGTCTGCAAGAGTTGCGGGATATGGGAATCAATCCATATCCAGCTGCAGAATATCCCACCAATGCTTTTTCCACCGATATCCGTCAGAAAGTAGAAAGTGGCGAATGGGTGATTGATGCTCCTGAAGGCCAAGAGCCAATGGCCAGCAGCCAATTGCCTCAGGTTGTCATCGCAGGCCGTATGATGAGCCGTCGCGTGATGGGAAAAGCCAGTTTTGCAGAGATTCAGGATAGCAAAGGCAGAATCCAAGTATATATTTCTCGCGACGACTTGTGTCCGGGCGAGGATAAAGATTTATATAATAAGGTGTTCAAGCGCTTGCTGGACATCGGTGACTTCATCGGTGTGAAGGGTTTCGTGTTCCGCACACAGACGGGCGAAATCAGTGTACATGCCCAGGAGCTGACACTGCTTTCGAAATCGCTGAAGCCACTGCCCATCGTGAAATACAAGGACGGTGTGGCATACGATAAGTTTGAGGACCCCGAACTGCGCTACCGCCAGCGTTATGTCGACTTGGTGGTGAATGACGGTGTGAAGGATACCTTCTTACAGCGTGCCACCGTGATTCGCACCTTAAGAAAAGTACTTGACGAGGCCGGTTATACGGAGGTAGAGACTCCTACCCTGCAGATGATTGCAGGCGGTGCCTCGGCACGTCCGTTTATCACGCACTTCAATGCACTGGATCAGGATATGTATATGCGTATTGCCACCGAGCTCTATCTGAAGCGCCTCATCGTGGGTGGTTTCGAGGGTGTCTACGAGATTGGCAAGAACTTCCGCAACGAGGGTATGGACCGCAACCACAATCCGGAGTTCACCTGTATGGAGCTCTATGTTCAATATAAGGACTACAACTGGATGATGTCATTCACGGAGAAGTTGCTGGAAACCATCTGTATTGCCGTGAATGGCAAGCCAGAGCGCGAGATTGACGGCAATATCGTATCGTTCAAGGCTCCCTATCGCCGTCTGCCTATCCTCGATGCTATCAAGGAGAAGACCGGTTTCGACTGCGACGGCAAGACGGAGGAGGAAATCCGTGCGTTCTGTAAGGAAAAGGGCATGGAGGTGGACGAGACCATGGGTAAGGGTAAGCTCATTGACGAACTCTTCGGGGAGTTCTGCGAGGGTACCTTCATCCAGCCTACCTTCATCACCGACTATCCTGTGGAGATGTCACCCCTGACCAAAATGCACCGCTCGAAGCCCGGACTGACAGAGCGTTTCGAGTTGATGGTGAATGGTAAGGAGCTGGCTAATGCCTACTCGGAGTTGAACGACCCCATTGACCAGGAGGAGCGTTTCATTGAACAGATGAAACTGGCTGACAAGGGTGACGACGAGGCCATGATTATTGACCAAGACTTCCTGCGTGCCCTGCAATACGGTATGCCTCCCACATCGGGTATCGGAATCGGTATCGACCGTCTGGTGATGCTGATGACGGGTAAGACGTTCATTCAGGAGGTGCTGTTCTTCCCACAGATGAAGCCCGAAAAGAAGATTCCTCAGTCATCGGTAGCAGAATGGGCAGAAATCGGTGTGGCAGAAGAGTGGGTTCCCGTGTTGCGCAAGGCAGGCTTCAACCTCATCTCGAACATCAAGGACGAGAAGGCTCAGGGCTTGCAACAGAAGATTGGCGACATTGTGAAGAAATACAAGCTGGAGATGCAGAAGCCCAGTGTGGACGACATCCAAACTTGGATAGACAAAGTAACAGAATAAGACATATTAACATAATAACATATTTACTGCCAAACAGAAAAGTTATTTTGTTATTCTGTCTTTAAATTGATAATATGTACGACTGCGGAAAAATAGCCATCATTGGCGGAGGTAGCTGGGCTACAGCCATTGCCAAGATTGTAGTGGGCAAGACTCACCACATCGGATGGTATATGCGCCGTGACGACCGTATTGAGGACTTCAAGCGACTGGGCCATAACCCTGCCTACTTGATGAGTGTGCATTTCAATACGGACGAACTTTTCTTCTCGTCCGACCTCAACAAAATCGTACAGATGTACGACACGCTGGTATTCGTCACTCCGTCACCCTACCTGAAGAGTCATCTGAAAAAACTGAAGACGCGCATTCGCGATAAATTTATCGTGACAGCCATCAAGGGTATTGTGCCCGACGAGAACTTGGTTTGCTCAGAGTATTTCCATCAGGTGTATGACGTGCCATACGAGAATTTGGCTTGTATCGGAGGCCCCTCGCATGCAGAAGAAGTGGCATTGGAACGACTGAGCTATCTCACCGTGGGTTGTGCCGACCGCGAGAAGGCTGATGCCTTTGCCGACATCCTGACTAGCGAGTATATCAAGACCAAGACATCCTCAGATGTGATTGGTATTGAATATTCGTCCGTACTGAAAAATGTCTACGCCATTGCAGCAGGTATCTGTAACGGGCTGAAGTTTGGTGATAACTTCCAGGCTGTACTGATGGCCAATGCCGTTCAGGAGATGGCCCGTTTTCTCAAAGTCGTGCATCCTATTGAGCGCAATATTGTGGATAGTGTCTACTTGGGCGATCTGCTCGTGACTGGCTACTCGAATTTCTCGCGCAACCGTACGTTCGGCACCATGATAGGCAAGGGTTATAGCGTGAAGTCGGCACAGATAGAGATGGAAATGATTGCAGAGGGCTACTTCGGCACGAAGTGCATGAAGGAGATTAACCGCCACTGTCATGTCAATATGCCTATTCTCGATGCTGTGTATAATATTTTGTACGAGCGCATCTCTCCACAGATTGAAATCAAACTACTTACAGACAGTTTTAGATAATACAAAATCAATAACAGTGAAACTATGAGTAATATCAAACTTAACATCACAAAGGCTGCTTGCTTCTTGGAAGCAGGAGCTGTGAAGGCTTTTGAGCCAAAGGTAAAGGCTGCACAGCAGTCTCTGGAAGAGGGCACTTGCCCAGGTAACGATTTCCTTGGATGGTTGCATCTGCCAACAGAGATCACTCCTGCTTTCCTGGACGAGTTACAGGCATGCGCCAATGTACTTCGTGAGAATTGCGAGGCTGTAGTTGTGGCAGGTATCGGTGGTAGCTATCTGGGTGCCCGTGCCGTGATTGAAGCACTGAGCAACTCTTTCGGCTGGCTCATTCAGGACAAGAAGAACCCTACCATCCTCTTTGCTGGTAATAACATTGGTGAAGACTATCTGTTCGAACTCACCGAATATTTGAAGAATAAGAAGTTTGGTGTCATCAACATCTCTAAGTCGGGCACTACCACTGAGACGGCCCTGACCTTCCGCCTGCTGAAAAAGCAGTGTGAGGCTCAACGTGGCAAAGAAGAGGCCAAGAAGGTGATTGTAGCCGTAACGGATGCTAAGCGTGGTGCTGCCCGTACTTGTGCCGACAAGGAGGGTTACAAGAGCTTTATCATTCCCGACAATGTGGGTGGTCGTTTCTCTGTGCTCACTCCAGTAGGCCTACTTCCTATTGCCTGTGCCGGTTTCGATATCAAACAGTTGGTAAAGGGTGCTCAGGACATGGAGAAGCAGTGTGGCAAGGATGTTCCATTTGAAGAGAACCCTGCTGCCCAGTATGCTGCTGTTCGTAACGGACTCTATCAGGCTGGCAAGAAGATTGAGATCATGGTGAACTACCAGCCCAAGCTCCACTTCTTCAGTGAGTGGTGGAAACAGCTCTATGGAGAGTCTGAGGGCAAAGACAAGAAGGGTATCTTCCCTGCCAGTGTTGACTTCACAACCGACCTGCACTCAATGGGTCAGTGGATTCAGGACGGCGAGCGCACCATCTACGAGACAGTGATCTCTATCGAGGAGCCTGAGAAGAAGTTGCTCTTCCCAGAGGACGAGGAGAATCTTGACGGTCTGAATTTCCTGGCTGGCAAGCGTGTGGACGAGGTGAATAAGATGGCTGAGCTCGGTACTCGTCTGGCTCACGTGGACGGTGGTGTACCCAACATCCACATCAGTGTTCCAAAACTCAATGAGTACTATATCGGACAGCTTATCTACTTCTTCGAGATTGCCTGTGGTATCAGCGGAAACCTGCTGGGAGTCAATCCATTCAACCAGCCTGGTGTCGAGGCTTACAAAAAGAATATGTTCGCCCTGCTCGAGAAACCTGGTTACGAGGAAGAGACAAAGGCCATCAAGGCACGCCTTGAAAATGAAAAATGAGAAATGAAAAATGACGAAATGAACGTTAATCATTACTCACAACTCATTTCTCATTATAAGAACAAGCACGGCTTCGGACAGTTCTGTCCGAAAGCCGTGCTTTTCGATATGGATGGAGTTATCTACGACTCCATGCCCAATCATGCACTTTCCTGGCATCAATCAATGGCTGAAGTTGGCATTGAGATGGCTCCAGAGGAAGCTTACCGCTACGAAGGAATGCGGGGCGTGGAGACCATCAAGTTGAAGGCTCGTCAGCAATGGGGGCGTGACATCAGTGACGAAGAGGCTAAACGGATGTATGATCTCAAGTGCGACTATTTCCGCCATTGTCCTCCTGCTCGCAAGATGGAAGGCACCCAAGAACTGATGCAACAGATAAAGGCTGACGGACTGACCATCTGTGTGGTGACGGGTAGTGGGCAGCACACACTGCTCGACAAACTGACATCCGACTACCAGGGGCTTATTCATGCCGACCTGATTGTGACCAGCTACGATGTCAGTCACGGCAAACCGGCACCCGACCCCTATCTGGCAGGAATGCGCAAAACGGGTACGAAGCCATGGGAAACAATTGTGGTCGAGAATGCACCACTGGGGGTACAAGCCGGAGTAGCGGCTCAATGCTTTACGATTGGTGTCAACACAGGACCCTTGCCTGATGCAGAACTCATCAACCAAGGTGCCGATCTCATCATGCCAAGCATGAAGGAGCTTAGCGCTCAGTGGAAGACTATACTCCGTCTTCTTTCTGACCCTGCTCCTCTTCGATAGAAGTGGTATCCATCTGACTGTCACGCTGGATAGTCACTTCACCCATACGCGACAATCTGACTATCAAAGGAATATATTCATCCGTCTGGGGATGGCACACACTGGCTGCAAATTCCAACCAGTCACCATCTGCTTTGTCAAACACAAAGCCTTCCAAAATGCCGGTAGCGCGATAGTCATCATCCAGATACCTCTCAAAATCTTTCTTCGTGAACTTCCGACTGAAGAATCTGGAACCATCCTGGCGCAACACTTCCATCGTGATGTAGTTGTCGACGAACTCCTGTCCCATCTCGTCCTTCACCATAGGCAGCGAGTCGCTGGGGTGACGGTTGATGTTCACATGATATTTCTTACCAATCCAGTTCACATCACGGCTGTCGTTATACGGTTGCAGACTAATAGGCTCCTGGGGCTTCTGTACTTCCACCCGATCGGTTACGATAATATCACTACTCTGTTTCTTTCCGCCACAAGCCATTAGGGTCAGCACAAGGCATCCCGCCATGACCGTCAAGATTCTGTTTGTTTTCATTTGCTTTTAATTATATGATGATGCAAAGTTAACATTTTTCTCTTATATACCAAAGATTATCTGCGTTTTTTCAACCATCTGACGGCTTCACCTATCCACAGCACGAAAGACGTGGCCATAATAATCTCAAGCCACTCTGTAAGGGGCAGTGGTACCACATTGAACATCTTACCACCCAGCATGACTATAAGTATCTGACCTATGAAAATGAGTTGGGCTATGAACACAAAACCTTTGCAGCCTTTCACCTTCAAGGCACTCTCGCCAGTGGCGAAGGCACGAGCATTAAACATATTCCAGAACTGCAACATGACAAAAATAGTGAAGAATTTGCTCTGTTCTTCAGCCGACCACCCCTTCTGTTCATACGTATATAATAGGTAGAGCAGTATAACGAAGAAAAGTACACCTACCCCTACTATCTGCCAGGCCATCTGTTTGCCGATGATAAAGGCCTTACGATCGCGTGGTGTTTCCTTCATCACCGCTTCCGTGGGTGGCAACGATGCCAATGCCATAGCAGCAAAGGTATCCATAATCAGGTTGACCCATAGCATCTGCGTTACTGTCAGCGGTACATCCGTACCCATGAAAGCACCCACCAGGACTATCAGACAGGCAGCCACATTCACCGTCATCTGGAACAGGATGAAACGCTGGATATTCCTGTAGAGCGAGCGGCCCCACATCACGGCTCTGCCGATACTGCTGAAGGAATTGTCTATAATGGTGATATCAGAAGCCTCCTTAGCCACCGATGTCCCATCGCCCATAGAAAGTCCTACATGCGCTGCCTTCAGGGCTGGTGCATCGTTGGTTCCGTCGCCCGTCACAGCCACCACCTGTCCTAATTTTTGGAGGGCTTCCACTAGTCGTTTCTTATCCATCGGACGAGCACGGGCTATTACCTTCAAATCGCCCACCCTCTCCAACAGTTCCTCATCACTCAGGGCAGCAAACTCCGTTCCGGTAATCATTTGTCGCTCACCATCGTGTTCAGTCCACAATCCCACCTGTCGGGCTATCTCGCGTGCCGTTGCAGCAGTATCACCCGTTACGATTTTAACGGCAATACCAGCATCCAGGCACTCTCTGACGGCATCAGGCACATCAGGACGCACAGGGTCAGAAATAGCTACAATGCCCAAGAACGTCATGTCCTCGACAACCAGTTGTTGGTCAACGATAGGCTGTTCCGACTCAGACAGTTGCTTATAGGCAAATCCCAGCGTACGCATGCCTTGTTGTTGATATCCCAGCAACTGCTGCTGCACGGTTGCCAGCCGTTGTTCCGTGACGGTGCAGTAAGTAGCCAGTATTTCAGAGGCTCCCTTCACGTATAGACGCCTGCCTTCCTTACCTCTAATCACCACAGCCATCATCTTCCGTTCCGTAGAGAAAGGCAACTCGGTTTCTACCGTCACCTCGTCTTTCAGTACCCGATAGTCCACTCCCTGATCATATAGCCACAACAACAAAGCACCCTCTGTAGGATTACCCAGCACACTGGGGTTACTCCCCTCCTCTATTTGCAGGGTTGCTGTAGTATTCACGGCTATTCCCTGTTGCACCAATTCCTGGGGCTGACCCTCGAAGCATGCCTCATAGACGTGCATCTGATTTTGAGTCAGTGTTCCTGTTTTATCAGTACAGATTACCGTGGTAGCTCCCATCGTCTCGCAGGCATGCATCTTGCGCACCAGATTATGGGTCTTCAACATACGGCGCATGCTATAGGCCAGACTAAGAGTAACAGCCATCGGCAGACCTTCCGGTACAGCTACCACTATCAGTGTCACAGCTATCATGATAGTCTGCAACAGGTAGGTGATAAAATGAATCCATTCGAAGTCGTAGTTGAGGAAGAACATCAGAACCCTGCCCACAATCACGAGGAAGGCAATGCCATAGCTCATCTTGGCTATCAGCTCACCCAGTCGGTCCAGCTGCTCGTTCAGTGGTGTTTTCACACTATCGTCTATTTTGGCAGCTTCATATACCTTACCATTCTCGGTGGCATCGCCCACTGCCCTCACACGGAACACGCCATGACCTTCCATCACTTTCGTACCCTTCAGTACCTGATTAGTGGGGAACGTGGCCTCCGTATCGAAATCCTCCTCGCGCTCACTCTTATGACAGATCGGTTCACCCGTCAGTGTCGACTCATCAACCTGCAGTGAGACCGATTCCAGCAGCAGTCCGTCTGCTGCTATCTCGTCACCCGTAGCCAGTAACACGATATCGCCTACCACCACGTCACACTTTGGTATCTGCTTTCGGTGTCCATTCCTGATTACCATCACAGGTTCCTCGTCGTTCACCTGATTCAGAATAGCAAACTCCCTGTCTGCTTTGACTTCAAAAAGAAAAGCCATCCCCGTTGCCAGGAAGATGGCTATAAAGATACCTACGGGTTCGAAGAACACCGTCTTGTCCAGTCCCAAAGAAAAATATTCATAGCAGGAGATTGCTATAGAAAGAGCTCCCGCCACCAATAATATCACGATTAAAGGGTCGGAGAATTTCTCCAGAAACCGTTTCCAAAGTGACGTCTTGTCTGGTTCAGAAAACACGTTTCTACCATACTCTGCCCTACTCTTGAGTACTTCCTCCTCATTCAGCCCAGTGTACTTTTGTTCTCTCATGGCTGGCAAAGGTACGAAGAAGTGAGCAAAACACCAAATTATTCAAGTGTTTTTGTCTTTTTTGTAATTGTATCTTAATCTGAACGGGTGATAGCTTTATTTTATGATCTTAAACGACAAGTGTCTGTCGTAAAGGGTGGCATAAAGCTGCTGGTCCTCACCGATGGCAAACCAATAGGCAGCTGTAGGAATCCAATACTCATGCGTCTTAACACCCGTATAGCGGTTCAGCACGTAAATATAATCAGGAATACCGGAACCACCCATACCACAGATGATAGAATTATCGACAATCAGGAAGTTGCCCGAGGTAACAGTACGAGGCTTGCTCATCCATAGTGTCTTGTCGGTATTGATATCCACTGCCACCATGTAATAGCCTTTTGAGTTCTTACTGGGTGCCACGCCACACGTGACTGAAAAATACAGTACACCATCCTTCACGACGGCCCATTCCACTGAATGTCTGTTGTTTTCCTGTGGAGGAAATGTGAGTTCGCGGGTGTTATACACCTTCTTTACTTCCTTCGTCGGATCCAAAAGCATAATCAGATGCGGGTCTCTGCCGCGACAAGAGATTTGCCTTTCTGTCTCACCCCAGGGCAGCTTCTCGTCATTCGGTGTTCTGCCGTATGTAGCCACAGGGAAGTCGCCATCGGTAAACACATCGTTCAGTGTCCATTCTGTATCATATATAGTAGGCACACCCCCGGGAACTTTGAAATCGGTATCGTCCCAACCGAGTGTTGGATGTCCGATGATGTTGCCCAGTTTAAGTGAAGGCAGCGCCAATTCTGTATAACTGTCAAGGGTTCTTGAATACTTGGTACGTGTCAGTTGCAATGTCTTGCTCTTACCGACAGGTGCCTTTGCTAAAGTTTTACCATTGAAGTCGGGCACTTCAACCAACGCAATCTCTGTTTGAAAGTCTTGTGCACCAGCCATCAGGACACAGAACAGGCATAGGATAAGGAATGTTGATTTTTTCATGATTTACCTCTTTTGTTTATAATTAAATGTATATGCAAAAATACATCAAAAATTTGAATACACCAAAATATTGCGACTGTTTTCTTCAAAAAAGGGGGCACGCTTGCCCCCAAATGAAAAAACACTATGTTAACCTAAATCACTATGATGTTCCACTTTTTTACCTTTTGTGTCAGTTGAGAGTCGAGCAGTCATAATACTCGTTATGTCTGATTTCATGAATATGACGCGCAAACAAAAAAAAAGTTTAATAACAAGATAAAAAAAATGATAGAAATGTAGCATTTTGATATTTTTTAACTATCTTTGCAGTCAAATCGCTGACAAAATGTCGAGAATACTATACATATCGTTGTTTTTCGTGATATGCTGCTGCAGTTGCAGTCGGCATGAAAGAGTGCAGGTGACGACGGAAAGGTCTGACTCGATTCCTGTTCTGGTCAATCAGATTCAGCAGTGTTCACGCATCTACACTACAGAATACAAGATTCACAAGATTGTGACCCATGACGACGTGATTCGACTCAAGGGGTCGGTACTTTGGCAGGACTTCAACATCAAGATGCCATTGGGCGACCGTAAAATAGCCATTCCAATGGATGCCACCCTGAAGGCCTACATCGACATGAGCGAGTTTTCGGAAAAGAATGTGGAACGCGAAGATGGTAAAATCATTATTACTCTGCCTGATCCCAAGGTGGTGATGACAAGTTCGAAGATAGACCAAAAAAACATCAAGGAATATGTAGGACTGGTAAGGTCGCATTTCACTGATGCAGAGATGACCAACTACGAACAACAGGGACGGGCTGCCATCATTGAGAGCATTCCACAGCTAGGCATCATTGCGATGGCTCAGGAGAATGCTGCACGTGTATTAGTGCCCCTGATTGCGCAAATGGGATATAAGGAGCAGGACATCACCATCCAGTTCCGCAAGGAATATGGTCTGAGAGACATTCGGACACTGATCAACATGAATATTGAAGATGGTAAAAGGGAATAAACACATCATAGCACTATATGCTATCGTCATCATCGCTGCAGTAATACTGATAGGATGGATATGGCGCAGTGTCAAGACAAGCCACGTGGAAGTGGAAGCCGACCAGCACATTGACATCACCCCACAGCAGATACAGAGCATTAAAGCCATCGGCGAATGGGAGTTTTTGGCTATCAGCGACGAGGAGATGGTTGACACCATCCGTCGTGGCATCTTTACAGACGACCAACTGGTGAGAATCTATTACGGCACCATGCGACTGGGCATCAACTTGAAACAAGTGGAATCAGGATGGATTAGCGTAAACGAAGACACCTTAGACATAACACTGCCACAGATAGGACTGCTGGACAAAGATTTCATCGACGAAGCCCGTACAAAGAGTTTTTTTGAGAGTGGCACATGGACAGCCAAAGACCGCGAGACCATGATGCGCAGAGCCTATCAGCGTATGCTACAGCGCGGATTGACCCCCCAAAACATAGAGACTGCCCGACAGAATGGGGAGGCTCAGGTACGTCAGGTGATGCAGGGCATGGGCTTCAAACAAGTCAAGATACAATACAAAGACTAAGATATGGAACAAATCAATCAATGGCTTATAGACTTCAGTGGAATCCTTTGGGGATGGCCTATGATTATCTTACTACTGGGTACGCATATTTTTTTGACCATCCGCCTGCATTTTCCACAACGCTACATTTTCAAAGCCATCAGTCTCTCTGTAAAGAAAGATAAAGAAGCGCAAGGCGACGTTTCACAGTTTGCATCACTGGCTACAGCTCTGGCTGCCACCATCGGAACTGGCAACATCATCGGTGTGGCAACTGCCATTGCACTGGGCGGACCAGGAGCCGTATTGTGGTGTTGGTTGACGGGTGTGTTCGGCATAGCCACCAAATATGCGGAAGGCCTACTAGCCATTAAGTACAGACAAAAGAAGCCCAATGGGAAAACTGTTGGCGGACCCATGTATGCACTAGAATACGGACTGGGATGGAAATGGCTGGCCGTATTGTTTGCCCTCTTCACAGCTATTTCGGCCTTTGGTATAGGCAATACAGTGCAGGCCAATGCTATCTCTACGGTAGCGCAGGAAACCTACCACATATCGCCATACATATCAGGTGCAATCATTGCACTCATGGTGGCTGCCGTCATACTGGGCGGCGTCAAGAGTATCGCTCATGTATGCTCGGCTTTGGTGCCCCTGATGGCCATAATTTATATCATAGGGTGTCTATACATCATCTGCGTGAATGGACCGTATGTGTGGCCTGCCATCAAACTGATTTGTGAGTCGGCCTTTAGCCCACAGGCTGCAGGAGGTGGTTTTGTTGGAACAACAGTTATGATGGCAGCCCGTTTTGGTATAGCCAGGGGACTATTTAGCAACGAATCGGGACTGGGTTCGGCTCCCATAGTGGCTGCAGCAGCCCAGACTCGCAATCCAGTCAGACAGGCACTGGTATCAAGCAGCGGCACATTTTGGGACACGGTAGTGATTTGCGCCATGACGGGTATCGTCATTGTAAGCAGCGTAATAGCTTATCCCGACATCAGTTTTGATAACGGGGCGGTACTGACACACGCGGCTTTTTCGAAGATACCTGTAGTAGGAAAACCACTTCTGACATTCGGACTGCTGACCTTTGCCTTCTCAACCATCCTTGGATGGAGTTATTATGGCGAAAAGGGGATGGAGTATCTAAGTGGAAAGCGGTGGGTAATTGCCTATCGACTGGCTTTCATCATCGTCGTTTTCATAGGAAGTGTAATGAACTTGGAAATTGTATGGAATCTGGCCGACTGTATGAATGCACTGATGGCTATTCCGAACCTCATATCCCTATTAGCATTGAGCGGAGTCATCGTCTATGAGACCCGCAAGTACCTGTGGAATAAGCAATTGGACCTAAGCGATGAGGATACAGAGATCAGTGCAACGGGAGTAGAAGCACAAAGCGAGTGCCACGACGCTGATAGTGCTCGTCCATAAAAAGTGTTCCACCTATCTTCTGCGAGATGCGCTGACAAATACTCAAATCAAGTTCAACCTCATCCTGCATGTCATCAGGCTGATCAAACCAGGTGAATAACTTGTTGCGACGATTTTCAGGAACGCCTACTCCAGTATCCTCTATAAAGATTGTCAAGCAATCGACATTCTCGCTGAGATTACACCCTACAACGATTTCACCCACCTCGGTAAAGCGACAAGCATTGAGAATCAGTTTGTTGAGAATCAGTTCAACCAAATGACGGTCGCTCTTCATAAAGAACTCATCATTAATCTCGCGTTTAAAGTTCAATTTGACAGCTTGCCGATGATAAAGACTGAGCATATTGGCTTCCAAGCAACGACGACAGAGCGCATTAGGACTGAAAGACTCAATATGCAGGCGATGAGCTTCTTTCTCACTATCAGAGAACATCATGATTTCGTCCATCAAGGTTGAAACGAGGTTGGCATTGTAGATTAACTGATCGGCTATATTGCGCTTCTCGTTTTTGGAGAGATACAAATCTTCCTTGGCTACCATGCCTGCCAATTCTGTCACAGATTTCAAAGGAGCTCGAATCTCGTTGTTGATATTGTTAAGAAACGCCAGTTTCATGCGTTCAGACTTTGATGTCGCATAGTGTTGACTCTTCAAGGTCATGATATACCATAAGGCTCCCATGAGCGCCAAAACAATAACAGCCAATATGATGATCATTAGTGTAGACATAACATAAGTCCTCCATTTTCAAATAAATAGAATGCAAATATATGGATATTTCTTCAACATTCCAAATTTTTCCCTATTTTTTTATGGAGAGACTCATAAAATTGAGGTTTATCAACTTCACCGAATAGCGATAACAGAGAGTGTCTGATCAGATACAACAAAAAGAATATCACGACCAGCAAAGGGCATGCCATACTGACGTGTGGAGTCAGTGTGATAATGCGGACGCGGATCCAAAGACAGTGCCTCAATGATGACTGACCACTGTTCTTCTGAGAAGAAGGAACGAAGATGGGGAGGAACCTCTACCTGCAAGCGTTGCCACTGATGATTATCTGTAAAACCTCCACGAGCATCAAGATGGCTATCGACATATGGCAGATAGGGTTTGACATCGTATATGGGTGTTCCGTCCATTAAATCGGCCCCCAACACCTCGATACTGGGAACATCAGGATGGATTTCATGGATGCGAACAGATGACAGAGCTAGATTGTTAGGTCGAAAAGAGGACCGCGTGGCCCAGACCCCTACCCGCTCATTTCCTCCTAACAAAGGAGGTCGGACAGTAGCATGTTTGGGTGCCTGCTCATTCTCGGAGAATCCCCATATCAGCCACAGATAATCATAATTGTCCAAACCCCGCAAAGCCTCAGGCTTGGAATATTGGGGAACAAACACGACACTGCCCTTCAAGTCAGAAACAATTCCACTCTGCCGTGGCACGCCAAATTTTGACGTGAACGGCGAGTGGAAATACGCTATAGGTTCTATTGTCATTATTATATATTATAGTCTAATGGCTGCTTTCAGTGCAGTGGAGCATGAACTGGAGAAACCACCGCCTGATGCAGTAATCCTACATGTTGTATTCTTTGTTACAGGAACTTTAACGGTTACGGTACCCGACTTTCCTGCAGCCACATTGATGGAACTGCTCTGTCCAGTACTTAACTTAATGGATATGGTACGTGCAGAACCGCCTCGGTTCCTTACTGTAACGGGTACAGAACAAACATTCTTGGCATTGGCCTTGACGGTAGCAGGAACACTGACAGATATGCGTCCAGAAGAATCGCCCTTATCATCATTGTCGTCGCTGCCACTACCAGCCTTGTTGACACTACGCCAAAGAACCAGTTTGTCGCATACTAATTCGTAGATCTTCTTGCCACTTTCTTTATCAATAGTAACATCAAGCGAACGCTCCAGTCCAGTACCCTCCATCTCAAACTCTTTTCGAGAGGAACCATTCACTTCACGTACAATGGTGGCTACTTTGTTTTCCCACACACCAGGAAGCTTAACCTGCGCCTTTAGATGACTACCTGCCTCTGTAACTTTGCAATCAACATCGGCAGTATTGAAGCGGATGACTCCAAAAAGATGGTTGACCATCACGATGGCACAATCATCAGAAACACTGCCAGCAGCTTCAAACTGAGCAGGGAGGATAACATTGTTTCCTTTTCTATAGCCATATTCCTTATCATCTGAATAACGCTGATAAGACGGATCCGGATTCGGTGTGTAGGTCGCATTCACCTTCTCCATATAACTGGGTTTCAGTGCTGAAGGATCGATCTGGCTGACCTCACGGGCTTTGCCTTGAAGGTCTATTTCATAGACTTTGGCTTTCCCTTTTTTCAGAAGTCCGATAAAACCGCCCTTTTCCTTCGTTACAAGAGCCCGTCCGTTGAGAAATGGAAGAGCAGAAGTGTAATCACACTCCACAACCAATGCACCGGAAGTATCGATATAACCATACTTTCCCTTTTTATTCGTCACCGGGCAACGACCTTCTTCAAAGAAAAGATATTCGCCTGCGTACACCTCATCTTTCACAGCCTCACGAGTACCATTCTCGCGAATAATATAGGTAATACGATACTTGTCTTTCGACTTGGAGAGTGCAAGGGCATAGCCATTAACTACATTAGTGATAGAGTCCATAGCCAACGATACCACCCATTTCTCGTCAGCATCACAAATGCCTACACTCGCATAGGTCTTCACCTTGAACAGATTAGGAGCAAAAGGTGTCACAGACTGATAGGTGGGTGTAATGGCCCAGTGAGCAGATTGTGCTTGCCCCACTATAGGCAGGGCAAGACACATTATTAATAATATGATAATTTTCCTAATGTTCATTACTGTACAGCTTCTTCATCATAAATTTTCTTCAGATACTTAGCATGAACTGCTTTGGTGAATCCACCGGCAATACTTGTTCCACCCCATAACACACCAACCAACTGGCCTGCCTCGTTGAAGATGGGGGAGCCACTACTACCACCAACAGACTGTTCCTGAAGTTCAAAATCATACTTACTTGGTTCCTTGCTACACTTGGTCTCCTTGATACTGGGTTCTAACGATTTGGCTCTTTTGTCAAGTGCCCAAGACAGACCTGCGGGATAACCGATTGTGAAAAGTTTATCCTTCAAAGGCACCAGACGATCATTAGAAAAACTGCTAGGACTGAATACCTGTTCAACATCTTGAGGAGTCTTTTTGTCATTAAGTTGCAAAAGCGCCACATCAATTTCTTTATCCTTGGAATCAGCTACAACATCACAACGCTGGAATTCATCCAGATGCGTATAGTTGCGACCTGCATAACCTACCATAATGTAATCAATGGCCCCAGAGATAGAATAACGCGAACGATTAAGACGGTCGATTACTTTATTCAGTTCTGCCTGCCAATTAGGATACTTCCCGATATGAGCGTTGATAGCCTTGAACAAGTCAGTCTGGGCAAAAGCCTGCATCGTGGGCATAGAGAAATCGCGCCCCTTATTACTCTGTGTGAGGCGTTCGTCACCTGTCTGCATGAACATACATGTACGACGCATCAGTTCAATACGGTATTCAATGCTTTCGCGTACGCGATTGTCTTCCTCACCAGAACGGTATTCCCAAGGAACAGCCACATGTCTGTTAGTGCCTAAATATCCCTTACGGTCAAGGAAGAAAGCTGTGGCACTATATGGCTGCTGTGCAGCAATATCTTCTATCTTGCCATTCCAAGTGTCAGGCATGGGGTTATCTTCGAACTCAGCTATATAATGATACTGCGCCCCGACGTAAACCACTGTATTGCGATATTTCTCTGGTGACACACTGGAAGTAGTAGAAGAAACAACAGCTGTAGAGTCGCTGACAAAGGCTGTAGGTTGATCATCACCACCTTTAGGCCATACGGCATAAATGATACCCATGAGGACGAGCAGACAGGCAGCACCAGCAATAGCATAAATCAGTGTGGTGTTGGTCTTAGGCATGACTGCCAAAATCTGTTCGGTGACATCCTCCGTGCCACAGACGATATTATCACCCTTCTTTATGCGTACATCCTTGTTGGAGGCAATTTTCGCTCCGTTGACCATTGTACCGTTTCGACTGCCATTGTCATGGATATACACCTTACCATCCTTACCTACACGTACAGAGGCATGGAAACGACTGACTGTCTGGCTGTTTAGAATAATCTCGTTACGATAGTTAGAGCCGATGTTATAGACAGACTTATAAGCCGTCAACTTTTCAGCTACAGGCACCTTGGCCCAGACTAAAGGTACATCAGCAAAGGAAATACGGTCGCCACGCTGTACATTCGTTTCACGACCTGGTTCCAGTTTCTTGTTACCTACGGTTGTACCATTCTTACTGTTCTTGTCTTCAAGGATAATCTGCCCATCGTCAAGAATTGTCATTTCAGCATGTAGACTGCTGACGTACTGGCTATCCAATACGAGGTCGCATGATTGCGAACTACCAATCTTAATAATTCTCATATATTTATCAATTTTAGGTTATATCATTTCGGGTTTATACTCTTTCTTAGAAGAATTTCCATCAGAAGGCTGCTTATTTTCCTCTTGTTTTTGCTGCTCTTTTTGTTGCTGTTCTTTCTTTTGTTGCTCTTTCTGTCGCTGCACTTCTTTGGCCTTCTGCCGACGAACACGCTCCTCAGCCTCACGTTTTTTCTTAGCACTGCGGGCTGCTCCATAAACATCAATGATCTGGTTATCGGTACCTGTTGTAGCATCAGGTGCAGCAGAAGGTGGAGATGACGGCTGTTCTTCAGCAGGTGTTTCGACAGGTTCTGTTTCCGCCTGAGCAGGTTTCTTATATTCTTCCATCCGTATAGGTTTTTGAACATGTTCAGTAGCGGGGGTAACAGGTGCTTTTGCTGAACTGCTAAACAGGTTCTTAAAGAGGAAGACTGCCAATAATAGTACAATGATGCCACCTACAATAATGCCAGCCAGTTTATAGTATTTCATTGGATCGGGCACCAATGACCAGTCTAACTCCCTGACATCAGCAAAGTTTACAACATCCTTACGTTTAACGGGAAATGGCACATTAGGACGCAGGCGAACCCCATTGACAAAGGTTCCGTTCTTACTCATGTCCACAATCTCCATACCCCCAAAGGTAGGAATCTTGATAATTGCATGACGGCGGCTCATTGATTCGTCGTCGATGTAGATATTGCATCCTTCGCCTCGTCCTATAGTGATTGTCTTCATAGGCACATATTATTTAATTGATTGAAGATTCTTGATGAGGATGCTATAATGACCTTTACTCATATCCGTATTCTCTAAAGCCACCTTGTTGCCCAGTTTCTCACGAACATCATCATAGACCGCCTTGTTCTTGACATCTTTAGCCGCCAATGTTTTCAAGGTTTCTATAGCATTAGAACGCAACTGCTTGCGCTGGGCACTCTCCTGCATATCCTTCATCTTAGTTAGCTGGGCAATGACATCATTGCGCGACTTCTGGATGGACTCTGCAGCAGCCTTTGCCTGATCAGCAGCAGCTTTCGCCTTGTCTGCTGCTTCCTTGGCCTCCTGAGCCTTCTGCTCAGCCTCATTCTTTGCTTTCTCAGCAGCGTCCTCTTTCTCCTTAGCCACCTTCAAAGTAGCATCTGCGGCCTCTTGTTTAGCGCCTGCCACATTATTTAACAAGACATTGATGGAGTCTTCAAGGATTCGAATGCGCTGTCCTCGGTTGTCGAGTTCCAATGCCATATTGTCGACTTCTTCCTTATTTATCGGAGTATTAGGTCGAGTCATCAACACAATATTCAGAATAACACTCAGCAGGCAAATAACTGCCAACACGATTAAAATACGTAATGTTGTCTTGCTCATTTTCTCTTTCAGTAATGAATCTTGTTTGGTTTCTAATAAAGCTATCGTCAGATTGTCGTGATGGTTACCACTCTTCCGCCCTATATCCTCAACTGTCAATACCATGCTATCAACGGCTCCAGAGAGAGAGGGAGTCTTAGCTACCCGTTTAACAAGGTTGGGTTCAGGCATAGCTCCCCAGATACCATCTGTACAAAGCATAAAACGATCGCCTTTCTCGTAAGGACGCTCCGTCACCTCAGCCAAGTTGGACAGTTTGCTGCCTAAGGCTTTGGTGATGATGTTCGATTGTGATGACAGGCGGGCCTGCTCTTCCGTCAATGTACCATTACGCACCAAGTCACCCACCATCGAATGGTCGGCCGTACGGAATATCATCTTACCACGACGAAATTGGTAGATGCGACTATCACCGACATGAGCTATGATGGCCGATTGTTGATTGATAAGTACTACAGTAGCTGTAGAACCCATACCACGCAGAGCTGGCTGCTCGGCAGTTTTAGCCAATATAGCTTGATGGGCATACTCTATAGCCTGAGCCACCATATCCGTATATGGCATATCTAGAGGAGCCCCGACCACATACTCCACAATCTTCTGAACAGCGATCGTGGAGGCCAACTGTCCACCGGGCCCCCCGCCCATTCCATCGCAGACCACGGCTATGAGTCCCTTTTCTGTGTCAATAAAGCCACAGGAGTCTTGATTCTCCGGGCGGCCTCCTTGTCGGGTATCCCAAAAGCCAGCAAAAGGCAAGGATGTCTTTATTGCATTCATAATGATTTTTATTTCTTAAATATTCCCGAAAGGAAACGGTCAAACTTAGTATAATTACGAGGTGGAAGGGCTTCTTTGAGAGCCGACTTCATTTCATTGGCACTTTGGTAGCGGTCTTCTGGACGAATTGCTGTGGCCTTGCGAGTAACCTCAAAAACTGTATCTGAGATACTTTGCACCTTTGGCAATATCATACCATGATGAAGTGCTTTGGATTCAGCTACCGTGGATGCAGAGAAAGGGTTCTGCTTCGTGATAAGTTCATAAAGCGTAATTCCTGCCTCATAGATATCTGTCGCCGAGGTAAGTTGCGGTTTACTGGCTACATCGGAGAACTGCTCTGGAGCTGCATACTTCGGGGTGCCCATCATGCCTGACGTAGAGCTGTTGATAGTTTCCGACACATCGGCAATACCTAAGTCCATCAGTCGGACATTACGTCCTTGCTCCATCATGATGTTGGAGGGTTTGATATCCATGTGAATGATTCCTTTGGTATGGATATAGGCCAAGGCATCAAGCACAGGCAAGAACAGTTCGCAGATGCGGTGTTCTGCATTAGGGAGTGAACGTACATGGGCATTGATGAACTTGTCAATATTCTCACCACGCACGTAACGACTGATGATGAAGATGGGACCCTGTCCTGGAGTAACCTCACAACAACCCAACATTTCAACTAAATTAGGATGACTGAACATCAGATCGGCCTCCTGATGGGCTCGGCGACGAATCTCAGGTATGTTGGCATAGCGATCAACCACCCGTTTAACAGCTACAGGTTCACGAGTCTGACAATGCTGTCCGAGATACACCACACCCATGGCGCCTGCTCCTAACGGAGCCTGCGATTCGTCATACTGATACCATTGTCCATAGGCATTCAGATAGATGATGCTTCCCTTCTTGGTGACCTGTCCCGGCATGTTGCTTCCTTTAAAATTTACTCCTCCAACAAACCTTTAACCAATTCAAGACGACTGGTAAAGAGATCGATATACTCCTTGTCTGCACTGTCTTGAGCATATTTCAAGCCACTGGTAAACAGTTGCTGAGCTTTTGGAAAATCAGGATCTTTTTTCATTCTGGCCTCACCACCCAAATAATCTGTAGCCAACTCATAGAGTGCCTTATAACTCTCTGGATTAGCTTTGACTGCTTGCTCAGCGTATGCATGAGCCTTATCGACATCACGGAAAATGTCATTGGCTGTAGCCTCACGGAGTGTCTTAATCTGTTGAGTGGTATTCTCAATGTCTGCAGGTTGCATCAATGCAGCCAATAGGGCTAAACCATCTGCAGCTTCTTTCTTGTCACCATACTTCGTTGCTACCTCTGTCAACAATCTGACACCCTCATTCACAGTGCTTGGATCTGACATTTTCTTAATAGCGTCAGTTATCAGCGCGCCGGCATCTGGAGCAACATCAGTTAAGGCTGCAGGTTGTTGAGGCTTGGCAGTTTCAGCTACAGGAGCATCGGAACCTCCACCGAAGACAAAACCTAAAATGATACCTATCACTACAACTGCGGCAGCAATTATACCAATCAGTTTCCCCTTGCCACTCTTCACATCTGCAATACTGGCAACCATCTCTCCTGCACTCGTTGCAGAAGGTACTGCATCAGTTTTCGACAAATGCTCCAAATCTACACGCATCTCTGTAGCTGACTGATAACGGTCAGTCTGTTTCTTAGCAGTAGCCTTAGCCACGATATTGCGCACGGCTTTGTATGGGATCAGTTTAAGAGGTATTTTCTCATTAAGTTGCTTCTTGATGAGTTCGGCCATCGTGCCATCAAAGGGCAAACTGCCCGTGATAAACTGGAAGAGCATAATGCCAACAGCGTAAATGTCTGTTGTTTTATCCTGATTATGCACATCACCCAGAACCAATTCCGGTGCAGCATAGGCTGCCTTGCCGATAAACTGTCCAGTACTGGTGAGTTGCTGGTCTTGCGTATTCAGATTGTCGAGCCGTTTGGCAATACCGAAATCTATAATTTTCACCTTACGGTCAGTGGTAATCATAATATTACTGGGATCCAGATCGCGATGAATATAACCCTTATCATGAAGAGCCATTAAACCTGAAAGGATATTCTTAACAATAAATACAGCAAAACCAAAACGATCATTCTGATATTTGTTATATAATTCTTGAGCGAAAGGAACTTCCAGACCATTCTTATCCGTAGTTTTACCATTCAGCAAGTCAAAGAGCATGACGCCCTGCAATAGTTCACTGACTACATGATAGCGCTTGACTGGATGTGCACTTTGAGCATTCTCCACGACTTCTATAAAGCCAAACATCTCCACCAAATTCTCATTATGAATCTGAATAGAAGCTTCACGCTTAGCCCTTTCAATTGCATGTGCAGGTAAGTCTTCAAACAAGAATTTAATGGCCACATCCATACGCACACCATTAGCCTCGTTGACCCTTACTCCTTTCAATACCTGCCCCATACCACCTTCACCTAAAGAAGGCTGTGAGGGATCAACTTCATAATGGATATGGTTTTTCTTCTCTTCCTCGCCTTGTATATATATTAAAGATGACATTTGTTTGTTTATAATTATACAATTATACTTTACATCATTTCTGTTCCTCCTGGTTCATCAAAACCTGCACCACTCAGATCCACAGTTCCTGTATCAACATTACGATGGTCGGCACTATAAGGACGGAAATTATTATGAGTGGCATCATCAAAACCACCACGCCCCTGAGTCTGATAGTCAAAACCATCATCAGCAACTTCTTTATCTTCTACAAACTCATCAGAAACCGACAGGCCATATTCCTCAGCATCAATAAGTATCAGTAATAACTTATAATTAGCTCCCACCGTAATAATATCATTGGCCTTACATGCATGATTCTCGTAGTCAAGCTCCTCGTCATTCAGATACATACCCGTTTTCGACCCAGTATCACGAATACTGGCAATAAGTTTGTGGGTGCTCTTCATCTGCTTAATGCTGAGGGTTGCATGCTTACTTGACACCGACATTTCTTTTAAACAGATATCACAATCATCTGCTCTTCCGATAGTATTGGTTCCCAGATGAAGAGGCCAGTACTCACCTATTCCCTTACGAGAAATGGAATACAGGAATCCAACAACAGGTGTATTAGGTTTTGCCTGAGGAGATGCTTGTGAAGGTGCACTACCTGGTGAAACGTCATTCATCCCAGGAATATAAGTTTCATTACCTGTGCGTTGTGCACCACGAGAACGTGCGTAGGGATTATTTACACCCTTTACGAATGTTTCATCTTGTTTCATATTTTTCAATTATTGGTTATTTAATCTATATTTATGTCAGACAAAGATAACAAATAGTTAGTAAAATTCATCTCGTCATTCTTGAATTTATAAATTTTATAACGTAAATTTAGACTCATTAACATGCAGAAAGAGCCACGCATCACGCGTGGCTCCCTCTCCTTGATTTGAATTAGTAGTTGTTGTTTAGTATGTATTTCGTTCCATTACTCTATGGGCTCGAGGACGATAAACATCAGTATTCCTTCACTGCTCCCCTTAGTAATCCTGTATTCAGTATTTGCGGAAATGGCAATAGGCTGCATTTCATAATACTTTCCTTCAGTAGATTCCTTTCCAGAAACAGTCGTCAATGTTCCATTCAACTTTACATCATGACACGTTTTACTGGTAGACAATACCAAAGTCATATTATAGTTCTTAGCAGGAGTAAAAGTAACTGTAGTTTTGCTATTCAGTTTTGCACCTTGTTTTGCGTAAGTACCTTTATAAGTCGACTTTCCATCACCATACTCTCCAGTTACTTTGAACATACTAACAGAAGGAGCACCATCAAACTTTGCAAAAATAGTTCCTTCTGGAGTAGTTTCGCCACCTTGCTCTCCACCTTGGTCATCTCCCTGATGATCCCCTTGGTTGCCTTGGTCACCACCTTGGCTGGAATTGTCTTCACCAAAGAAACCTACGAACGAAGACTTATAGCTATCGAGCTTACCACCCAATATTTCATCATAGGCAGAGTCGTCTGCATCGACACCAACATTATCTTTGAAAGTATACTTGAAGTCACCATGATTCATACGACCGGCGCCGTAGTAACCAGTTATGAGAGCAGGAACATCCTCAGCTTCAACTGCTGTGTACTTGTACATCTTAGAAGGATCGGTATCAAAATTGTTATAGGTAGTACCACCTACCAAAGTCTTCTCCGTTTCAGGAATCGTGGTATTACGATTGGTTACCTCATAAGCATCATAGCCCTTAGCAGAAGGATTATCCTGATTATAGTAGCTGAAATGAGCAGCAGACTTATCCATATAGTTTCCATAGGCTTTAATCATACCGCCATTCTCGCCCGAGAAAGTACCCTTGGAACCCATTCCATCAGTACCTTGAAGTGAACTGAGGATTGGCTTCTTTGTCTTCAGGAAGTAATTGCTCTCTACGAAAACGCTAGAACCTGTGGTAGCACCAACACCATACTTGGCAACATTATCAAAGTAGTTGTTCCATACGTGAACTGTCATCGTGCGAACACGTGGATGACGAGAGTCTGAGTGGTCGAACCAGTTGTGGTCGTAACTGATGTAGTTAGGACCTGACTCGCTCTTCATACCGAACATATTGCTCTTACCAGTATCCCAAAAACGGTTGTAGCTAACAGTCACAAACTTAGAGTCAGATTTCACGTCGACTGCACCATCACCCTTAGCATGGTCACCAGAACCATGCTTACCATAGAACTGATCTGTGTGGTGAACCCAGATATTTGAGTTGTCTGTATCCAAAGAGATTCCATCGTCCATGCAGCGCATAACAGCAAAGTTACGGAACTCAACGCCCTTAGAATTGCGTACCAGAAAACCGAAGCCACGTACCGTGGCGTCATCACCGACACCTTCTATGGTGATAGGCATCAGCGCATCAGCATTCTTACCCTTAATCTGGATACCCTCAGAAGAGCTACTGATACCATCGAGGTCGTCCTTTTCAATCAAACCGATAAGACGGAAAGCAATAGGAGTAGTGTCCTTACCCTTCTGATAGGCGTCGATAATGGCCTGAATACCTACACAGGGATTCTCCTCAGCCCCTGCCACAGTGGTAGAAATAGTCTTGGCAGTGTTCTTAGTCACATAGAGTACCTTGGCACCACTCTTCAATGTACCATCATAATTGTAAGCACCTGGTGTGAAACCGTTCATGAAGGCAAAGCCCTCGCGACTATAGCTCTTCACTACCAAGCCTGTCACCTCATTAGCATTATCAACCAATTCAGTACCGTTCGCATTAACCGGAACAACCTTGATAGCATAGTCTGCAGCAGCCTTCAAACCAACCACATCAGCACGACCAAAAGTGCCATAGTTACGTACCAACTTATTGTCAATAGCCTTATAAGTTGTTATATCGCCACCTTTATAATATACATTATAGGAAGATGCACCATCAAGCAAGTCGAACTTCACATAGGCGGACTCTAACCAGCCGTTATACTCTGTAATTTTCACCTTGCCATCAATATTCACCACCTCACCTGACTGCTGCTTCTCTGCTTTATTAAAGCCAATACCAGCAACCTGATCTTCAAATGTATAGGCTGTCTGAGCGTCATAAACAACCTTAACTTTGTTGTCATCAAAATCAATACTCTGCAATGACTCGGTGTTATAGTACTTGTTGGTACCATCCTTGAGTTTCAGCACAGCCTGATTCTTCATAGAGTTAGCTGAGGTAGAAAGATCGTTAGTGGTTGGCGTCGTTTCTCCACCTTCGCCATCATTCCCACCTTCTACATCCTCATTTGGATCCTCCACTTTAATCATATAGATATACATAGCACCATCCATAGTAAGTACAACATCTCCATCTGCAGTTACTGTACCAACATTAGTAGAGGCAGAACCATCACCCTTTTTCTTTGTACCGAAGTCACCAGAAACTGCTGTGATATTAGTTGTATTAATACAACGAGCCTCTGTTTTGCTAGAGGACATACAAGATACCGTGATTTGCATTCCTGCTTTCAATCCAGGAATAGTAATCTTTGATTTTCCAGCCAACCACATACGCTTGTTAGAGGTGTCGTTGCCAGCACGCAAATTACCTTCGCCAGATTCAACTGCGTCAATAGAAAATAACAAACCCTTTGTATATGCTATTTCCTGACCATTGGCTGTAACCGCAGCTTTATCAAGTGCCTTAGTATAACTATAGCGATTTTTCTTTGATTCTTTGCTGTGATACCAATTGGCATCCTTATCCATCAATTCTGCATCATTAGCATCAAGTATTGCAAATTCCCATGTCTGTGCATTCATGCTCTGACTCAGTCCCAACATCAGGACAAGCAGCGTAAAAAACGACATCAGTCTTTTCATAGCGTGTTTTCCTCTCATTATTTAATAATCACCTTCTTGCCACCAATGATATAAAGCCCCTTCTTCAAACCTTCTACACCTTGGCCTATCTGCTGACCTTGGAGATTGTAAACGGATTGTCCTTTAAGAGACTCTATCTGACGTAATGTTTCAATATTCGTAGGATTACTGAAGTCGATGACAATTTCTGTCATGTCCTTCACTAAATCTGCCTTTGAACCATCCTTGAAATGCAAAATTACATTGTCACCTTCAAATGTAATCTTTTGAAGTTCGCTGGCCTGAACTTTTTCTGGTTCTGTTCCATTTGCAACTGCTATCATCGGCAACATGCACATTCCACAAAAAAGTAAAAATTTACTCATCATCTATTGGTTTTAGTTACTTTACTGGGTGCAAAAGTACGAATAAAATGCATGAAATAATTCGAATTATACTATTTTTCTTGCGTAAACGTTTACAGTTTACAGATTTATTTGTACCTTTGAGGCCGAATAATAAAAACGTTTGAATACTTATGAAAAGACTGAGCTTTATATTATTGACCATGTGCCTGACCATTGGATGCTGGGCACAACAACATGAGACAGATGTGTTTACAACAACATCTGGGAAAACAGTTAAGTTCACATGCATCAAACATGCCAGTATCATGGTGGAATATGACGGGAAGGTGATTTATTTCGATCCCGTGACACGTATGGAACCACAGACAGACTTTACCTCATGGCCTAAAGCCAACTACATCTTCGTAACGCATGAACACTTTGACCATTTCGACTCGATGGCACTAACTGAACTGCGGAGGAATTTCACAGTGATATATACTAATAATAATGTATACGCACAATGGGGCAGCGGCTATGCAATGGCCAATGGTGACAAAACAGAAGTATGCGACCAAATAACCGTTGAGGCTGTACCAGCCTATAACACAACACCTGGACGTGAGAAATACCATCCTAAAGGACGTGATAACGGCTATATTCTCACCATCGAAGATTTGCGTATCTATGTAGCAGGAGACACTGAAGATATCCCAGAAATGGCTAATCTGAAAGATATTGATATCGCTTTCCTACCCTGCAACCAACCATACACCATGACACCCGAACAGTTGGTAAAGGCCGCCAAGGTAATAAAGCCAAAGGTTTTGTTCCCCTATCACTATAGCGACACTCCAATCCGTAAGGTAACGATGTTGCTGGCAGGCAGTGGCATTGACGTACGAATCAGGAAATACAAATAAACATCGATTTATCGAATATTTACCAATTAAAAATTAAACTAAAATGAGAAAACAATTTTTTAAAGAGGCTTTATTAGCCGTAGCTTTGGCTGCTTTCAGCAGTACTGCGGCCATGGGACAACGTAATGAGCAGAAGGATGTCATTGACTGGTTGAAGGATGCCTCCGAACGTATTGAATTGCATGGATATGCACAAGGTGGCTTCAACTACACTCATCAGAATGGTGAAGACAAAGGAACCTTTGAGCTCAAACGAATTCTTTTCTGGGCTAATGCCCAAATAACAGACAGATGGTCGTTTTTGTTTATGCACGATTTTTCGAGCGTCGTACAAGAGTATTACACCGACTATCGGTTTACCAACAATAAGGTCTTGACCGTTCGCCTTGGACAATTTAAGAACGGCGTATCGCTCGAAAACCCTCTCTCCCCAACAGCTATGGAAGCGATTGACGTCTATTCAGAAGGTGTAACCTATCTGACAGGATGCGGCAGCGATCCGCTGATGGGAGTACAGTACGGACGTGATTTAGGTCTCTCTATCTTCGGTGAGACCAACGACGGAAAATTCCGCTATGAGGCTCAAGTCATGAACGGACAAGGTATTAATAAAAAAGACGGCAACAAGGAGAAAGACTTTATAGCCCGACTAGAATATCGGCCTATGAAGGGACTTAACTTAGTGGCAACCGGTCAACTTGGACGCGGACACGCAATTGCCAATTCGCTATACAATCCAGACATCAAAGCAGGAGATGATTACAAGCGTAACCGCTGGACTGTGGGATTCGATTATAAATCGAAACGTTTTAATCTTCATGGTGAATACCTGGAAGGTAAAGACGGAGCAGCCACCAGCCGTGGCGGTTATCTGACTGGTTCTATTCCACTCTATAAGGGATTGGAGTTCGTAGGTTCCTACGATTTCTTTAATTTCAACACATCACTTGGAATGGACCAACACAAGGTAATTGCAGGTTTACAGTATTGGTTCTTTAAGAAATGCCGTTTCCAAGTACAATATGTATATAAGAGCGCCTATATTACCAACGGCGCATTCACGCATGGTGCTTGTAACCAAATTATGGCACAAATGCAGGTTAGACTTGATTATTCCAAAAAGAAAAATAACAAATCATTATGATTATCAAAATACTTTTGACTATCATCTTCTTTGCCGTGATGATAGGTGTGGGTGTCTACTCTCGCAAACAGGCAAGCAGTGTGGATGGTTTCGTTCTGGGCGGTCGTGCCGTAGGCCCTTGGTTGACAGCCTTTGCGTATGGCACGAGTTATTTCTCCGCAGTGGTCTTCGTGGGCTACGCCGGACAATTTGGCTGGAAATATGGTATGTCGGCGACATGGATTGGCATAGGCAATGCCGTCATCGGCTCCTTGCTGGCTTGGATTCTGCTAGGTCGTCGCACGAAACTGATGACACAGCATATTGAGAGCCGTACCATGCCAGACTTCTTCGGAACACGTTTTGACAGTCAGGGACTGCGCGTAGTGGCTTCCGTCATCGCTTTCGTCTTCCTGATTCCTTATACCGCAGGTGTCTATAAAGGCATCTCCACTCTCTTCGAGATGGGGTTTGGTATTCCATACGAGTATTGCGTGGTAATCATGGCTATCCTCACTGCTGTCTATGTCATCCTCGGAGGTTATAAGGCAACGGCGATGAACGACTTCATACAAGGTGTCATCATGCTCTTCGGTATTGTCATCGTCATCGCTGCCGTGCTGAACACACAGGGTGGACTGACGGCTGCCGTAGAGAAAATGGCTGTACTGCCTTCAGACAGCAACCCTTCTGTGAATGGTGGCTTCGCCGACTGGTTCGGTCCTGACCCTTGGAACCTGCTGGGTGTCGTCATTCTCACCTCCCTTGGCACATGGGGACTTCCACAGATGGTGGGTAAGTTCTATTCCATCACCGATGAAAGTGCCATCAAGCGCGGCACCATCATCTCTACCATTTTTGCGTTTATCGTAGCTGGTGGCTGTTACTTCCTCGGTGGCTTCGGTCGCTTGTTCGGCATGCCTCCCGTTTTGCCTAATGGGAAACTGGCATTCGACTCTATCGTCCCCTCTATGCTGGTGACATTACCCGACGTGATTATCGCACTGGTGGTATTACTGGTGCTCTCCGCCTCCATGTCGACCCTTGCCTCTCTGGTGCTCACCTCGTCCAGTACGATGACCCTCGACCTCATCTACCGTGACAAGAAAGCGGCTCCCGGTGAGGTGGAGGAAGGAACCATCGATGATGTCGTGGCTGAGCGAATAGAACGCCGTAAGGTAGTAGTAATGCGTGTGTTGATCGTATTCTTCATCGTTATATCGCTTATGATAGCACTCAATCCTCCCACCTTCATCGCCCAACTGATGGGTATCTCATGGGGTGCTCTTGCCGGTGCCTTCCTCGCCCCCTTCATGCTAGGACTCTACTGGCGTGGGGTTACCACGGCAAGTGTATGGGCTTGCTTCATCTGGGGCGTGGGCATCACCGTTGTCAACATGCTGCTGGGTAATCCCATCAATCCTATTAACTGCGGTGCTATCGCCATGGTAGGCGGATTCCCCGTGGTATGGTTAGTAAGTCTGCTTACTAAAAAGATGGAGCAAAAGAAAGTAGACAACATCTTCGAATGCTACCAATAAAATACAATAAAGGGATACACTTAGTAGTGCATCCCTTTATTATTTTGATTAAACAGGTAATGTGAAGACAAAACGGGCACCCTCCGTGTAACGGGTATCGAGGGTAATGTCACCACCGAGGCGGCGAGCCACATTACGACTCAAAGAAAGTCCTATACCCACACCGTCCTTGAACTCATCCAACTGGACGAACTCACCGAAGATCTCCTCTGCTTTATCAGAGGGAACGCCACAACCTGTATCCTCCACTACCATCTTTACAAAAACACCCTCTAGGACACAAGACATACGAATGGAACCACCTGCCGGCGTGAACTTCACAGCATTGTCAAGCAAATGAGAAAGTGCAAGCACCACGTTCTGCTCAGATGTTTTTATCATCAACGTATCATCAACACTCGTGATAAAATCAAAGTGATAGTCACTTTTCTCTGAAATACCACTATGGGTGATGGCGTTAGCACATAGCTGATTGACACTGACAATATCTGTCCGGTCGATATGCGTACGACTACTGGTCTCTGAAAGCGTCAATAACTTATTGATGAGCTCTGTGATGCGGTTTGTATTCTCCTGAATCTGCATACTCGCCTCCTTCCTCACCTCTTCCGGAAGATCGGCGTCCGGATTCGCCATCATCTGGGAGAAACCAGAGAGGATATTCAACGGGGTTCGTATCTCATGAGACATATTCTGGATAAAATCCGTCTTCATACGGTCAGCCTCACCAGCACGGTCAAGAGCGATACTCAATTCCTCATTTTTCTCTTCCAAGGCCTTGCCCATCGCAGCCAGTTCTACATTCTTCCTGCGGAGACGATGGTTCATCCAATACCAATAGCCTACCAGCAGGGCAAGGGCTATCGCAATGACAATGGCAGTGAACAGGAATGTTCTGCTGCGCTCCAGCTGGTGCTCCATCTCCATCTCACTGACGCGAAACAGCGTGTTCAATTCATTAATCTGTGTACGGGCATCTCTCTTATATAGTGAGTCCGTTCCCACATACACACTCTTATACATCTGCGCTGCTTCCTCATAACGCCCCATTCCCTGAAAAATTTCCGCACGCTGTTCCTGGGCTATGATGATAGAAGAGATATCTCCATGGTTCATTATCTGATTGTAATAACGGGTACTATAGTCATACGCCTTAGCATAATCCTTACGCTGCAGGTAAAGCTGGGCATAGGCATGCAGTACCGCCATCGGAATGAAGTCGCCACTTCCGTCAGAGCGTTTCTCCACCTCCTTGATATCCTGCTCCGCCTCATCCAGCATTTCCAGACCCAGGTGCATCTCGGAACAGGAGAGAAAATAGTAGGCATACCATACTTTGTAACTCGATGCATCACCCCTATTTCTCTTGTTTTCTTCATCCATCAGATACTTTTTCCATTGCTTAGTGACCACCTTCATCTCCTCATAGCTTTTCTTATCTACCAAAGCATCACAATAGTAAGAGAAGATATCACTGGTACATGACGGAGACTCATTCAGTTCCTTGATAAGTCTCAGGCTCTGCCGATAACTGGCGATAGCCTCGTCCGTATATCCCATGTTCAGATAGGCAATACCCATTGCATAGTCGGCAAGGGCGAGTCCGTATTTATCATCACGGTCTGTGGCATCCTGATGCATCCGCTTTACCTCTTGCAACCCCGTATTGACCTTTCCACTGAACACATAGGTGTTCACCAGCAATAACCACGTATCATAATAGTAGTTCCACAAGCCATGCCCTTTAAAGAAGGCAAGGTCCTCCGGAACTAACATGATGAGTGAGTCGTTCTTATCGTAGTTATACAGATTACTTATACGATTACGACGCTGGTCTGCCTCTCGAATCAGAGATTCGTCAGCACCCATGACAGAGGCTGTCAACGACAAAGCCAAGAGAATAAGGATAATTCGATGCATGAATATTAGTTTGTAATCGTCTGTAACTGACTGTCACCAGGTTTGTAGAGTAATCCCGTGCATGTCTTTGCATCAGCCTTATACACTTTCATCTCAACCTTGTCCCACTGAATCTGGTCTGTACGCTGAGCAAGAGGTGCATGAGGAATCAATGAGCCGTCACGAACCAAAATCACAGCAGGAATCTCTCCCACTTTGACGGTTTGGTAACCACCTTCATAAACTTTTCCACTCTGATAGTCAATCCATTTGCCGCGTGGTAAGTAGACAGTACGGCTATCACCAGACTCTAGCAAAGGAGCAACGAGTATCTGTGAACCAAACATATACTCATCCTCTACAAGCCAAGCACCTGGATCTTCTGGGAATTCCACCAACAGTGCACGTACCATCGGCAGTCCTCGTTCCGTACAATCCTTAGCTTGTGCATAAACGTAAGGCATCAATTTATACTTCATCTCGGCAGCCTGACGGAAAGCCTTCGTGAAGCTCTCGCTGATAAGCCAAGGTTCGGTGGGAGGTGCTCCATGAGCACGCGTATGACTTGACAGGAAGCCAAAGGGCAGCCAACGGCGATAAATATCTTCTGGAGATGCCGTCACAAAACCACCCATATCATGACTCCAGAAGGAGAAACCGCTGAGTCCGAATGACAACCCGCCACGGAGGTCGCCCAGCATACCCGTATTAGTGGTGGCTGCATCGCCTCCCCAATGGAGGGCATAACGCTGTGAACCTGCCCATGCACTGCGAGCCCAGATGACGCCCTCGCCTGGATGCGAGCGCTCTACTTGTTCCCATAAAGCTTTATTATAACGAACAGGATAAAGATTATGCTCATAGAGACCACCACGTCCATTGTGATAGAAACCATCATAAGGTGCAGCCTCACCAAAGTCGCACTTGATGGTGGCAACGCCTAACTTCATGAGTCCTTCAATCTTCGACTGATACCAACTGACGGTCTTCGGGTTGGTGAAGTCGAGTACTGCATCCTCGTAGGGCAGACTGCCGGCTGCATTCTTAACAGCCATACCTCCGTCAACGATCTCACGGAAGAAACGGTTCTTGGGAGTGAAGTAAGGCAACTGCCACAGACAGGTGTGGAAGCCGTCGCGCTTCATCTGGTCGAGCATGCCCTTGGGATTCTTGAAACGATCCTTGGCAAACTCGTAGTCGCACTGCCAGTCAACACCGAACCATCCTGTATCGAAATGAATGACATCACTTGGAATCTTGTGCTGACGCAGTTGCTTGGCTATCTCCAATCCTTCCTCCTGCGAAAAATAGGTGATACGACTCATCCATGTTCCAAAGGTCCATAAAGGTAACATAGGCGACTTGCCCGTGATGTTGGTATATTCGTTAAGAATATCTTTTGGTTCTCCAAAGAAAACAAACATATCCAACTGCTCATCAGCCATGAACAACCTATCTGCTCCGATATAAGATGCGCCGAAATCGGCGGTAATGGGGGCTGAGGTATGCAGGAATACACCATAGCCACGGTTCGAGAAGAAGAACGGCACGGGCTTGTACTGTCCGTCTGTCTCAGGTCCCTGAGGGTCAGTCACCATGATTTGAACTTTCTGTCCCACTTTATTCAATGCTCCGAAGGATTCACCACAACCATAGATGCGTTCACCTGGAGCAATGGTCAACACGGGATTGATGCTGCGCGAATTATCGGAACCACGCTTGATAAATGAGAAGGGAAGCAACTTTACCTGTGAGGAGTCATTATCAATGAGGTGACGGGTCTGCGTCATGATTTTCCCGTTCTTATCCTTCAGCACAATGCGCCAAGGATATTTCTGTATCTCAACTGTGCCATATTCTGTCTTGTATGCAACAATATTATTGTTGCTAACCAACCGCCAAGCAGAAGACGAAGGCACCGCCCCTGCCAGCATGATACTTTCGCTGTCCTTACGCGGAGCCTCAATAGGCGAAGTAGCCAAACGAATTCTCACACAACGAGGACTCACAAAATCAATCTTAAACGATAAGTTCGGATCATTATCGTATTCCGTATCTGGGAAGTCCAGCGTATGCATCCTAACTGGCCAATAGCCATTGAGGTTAAACGCTTGACGTGGTGAGAGACGATAACGCTTCCAATTCAGTTTACCCTCACCTTTCGCTGCATCAAACGACACCAACGAATCAGCCAGGAAATAGGTGTTACTCAAGTCTGAGAAATCAGCCGATTGGTCTTTAGGCATACACTGGAGGTACTGGATTCCTGCAGAAGTTTGCAACTGAGCCTCAGCACACAGCGAGAAGCCCATGAATCCTAAAATATAGAAAAACTTTTTCATAGTTTGATAGTATTTGATTTCAATCCTATTGCTTTAGCGGTCAGGGTACCATGACCATTAAGAACGACGAAACAACGCCCGAAGAATGCCTTACGTTTATCATCCTTGAAGCGCTCCATGGAGAACTGACAACCATTATCAACACCGATGATAGTAGCATCGGTCTCAAAGAACACCTGATTCTCTGCCCAAGGACATCGGTTGCCATCTTTATCCACAACGGTAGCTTTCACCCATGTAGTGTTCTTACCCTGATAGTCCACAGACAGTTGGATACGGTCAGGCTGGCCTGCTGTTTTGATTACCTGTTCGCGCACAATTTTTCCATCTTTGCGAGCCACTGCCTTCACTTCACCTGACTCGAACTTGACACGCCACATTACATGATACTGGTGACTGTCCTTCTTGGCACGCACGCCTTGTGATTTGCCGTTGATAAAGAGTTCCACCTCATCGGCTTGGTTATAATAACACCACATATCTATTTCCTGTCCATCCAACCAATTCCAGTGCGGGAAAAGGTGGAGTACCGGTTTTTCTGTCCATTCGCTCTGATACATGTAATAGACATCCTTGGGCTGACCTGCCAAGTCGATAATACCGAAGTAGCTGCTACGGGCAGGGAAACTATAGGGCGTAGGTTCGCCGATATAGTCGAATCCTGTCCAAATAAACTGTCCGCCACAATAGGGGGTATGCTTCACGACATCCCAGTTTTGCTCGTGCGTTGTCGACCACGAAGCATGCATATTGTCGTAAGCCGAACACATCATCGAAGGGTCGGTATAGGGTAGCCACCATTCTTGTGGAGCCTTAAAAATCTTATCGGAAGGCATCATATAGAATCCAGTAGTTTGTAGGGCTGACACACTTTCCGTCATGATAAAGGGACGATTGGGGAAATTCTTCGGAACATCCTTAATCCACTCATGATGGTAGTTAAAACCTATGATATCAAGAGCTTTTCCCTTAAACAAATGATTACCAGGAGAAGGTTCGTTACAACCAGCTGTTATAGGACGTGTTGTGTCATAGCGGTGTACTATATCCGCCAAGTGTTCGGCCAAGAGAGTTTGAACACTCATCTCCCCGTCCTTAGCAAGGGTGGAAGCATCATGTCCTGCATTCAGGATAAGGTTAGCCTGTTCGAGTGTCAGCGTGTCTGCATCGGCACTTGACCACTGCTCCAGCACTTCGTTGCCTATCGACCACATCAGAATACATGGGTGATTGCGGTCGCGGAGTATTAAATCGGAAAGGTCACGCTCGTGCCACTCATCGAAGAAACGGGCATAGTCGTTCTGAGTCTTGCGACGGCGCCACATGTCAAAACTCTCATCCATGACGATGAATCCCATCGTGTCGCACATGTTCAGCAGTTCGGGAGCAGGCGGATTATGTGACGATCGGATGGCATTAACCCCCATCGTCTTCAGTTTGGAGAGTTTGCGATGCATGGCATCCTCGTTGATGACAGCACCTAAACAACCAAAGTCATGGTGTTCGCAAACGCCATTCAACTTCATATTTTTGCCATTAAGCCAGAATCCCGTTTGCGCATCGAAACGGAAGTCACGGAAAGCCGTCAGCGTCTCGTAGGTATCAACAGTTTTTCCATTGACCACCACTTCTGTCTGAAGCTTATAAGTATGGGGAACTGCTGGTGACCATAGCTGGGGCTCTGTAACCCTTATGGTTGACGAAAGTCCTTTAGCATTCCCTATCTTTTTTCCTGCGACATCATACAGTGTGTTTACCACCTGTGCCTTCTCGTTTGTGACGCCATCAAGCGTCACATAGGTTGCCACCGTCCACCACTTCCTGTCAGCTATAGCAACGGGGAGGGTTTTTACATGCGTTCCCCAATGTGCCACACGCACCTTACCGGTCTTGGTAAACCACACATGGCGATAGATTCCACAACCTGAATACCAACGTGAATTAGGTTGGTCACTATTGTCTACACGCACAGCTATCACATTACTTCCCTTCTTCAGAAACTGTGTTATTTCATATTCGAATGAACTGTAGCCATAAGGTCGATGGCCTACTTCCTGTCCGTTTACATAGACCGTAGAATTCATATATACGCCATCAAACTCGATGAAATAACGGCTCTGTGGAGCGTCATTACCTGAAAGAGTGAACGTTTTCCGATACCAGCCTATACCGCCTGGCAGTGCTCCTCCGCCAGCTCCCGAGGGGTTAGATGCCAAGAAATCGCCTTCCACTGCCCAATCATGAGGCAGATTAAGTTGACGCCAATGAGCATCACTATATGTTGGGCTTGACATCTGTGCTGAATCAGCTAGGACAAACCGCCATCCTTTATCAAAATTCTCGCGATGACGAGCCTGTAGGATAATGGTAGTTGTCAACAGCACTACCAATAGAAAAATCATTCTTTTCATGACATCTTATTTCTTTTCTTGATTTTCAAATGGAATTATGACCTCAAAACGGGCACCAGGTCCTGCATAGGACGTATCAAGACGCACATTACCACCTAAACGATTAGCCATAGCACGACTAAATGTCAAGCCAAGTCCCATGCCTTCTTTAAAAGTATCAAGTTTTACGAATCGGTCAAATATATGTTCTGCCTGATTGGCTGGGATACCACAACCAGTATCTTCCACTTGGATGACCAAATGGCTGGGAGTGGCGGAACAGCGCAGAGTCACCTGTCCTTTCTTTGTATTCTTTACGGCATTATCGATCAGTGGATGAATAATGCGACGCATAATGCCTTCATGTGTGGAGATGGTAAACTGGTCATCGAGGGTACTTTCATATTGAATCGCCAGAGGAGTCTCTCCTATCGTTTTCTTGAACTCGTCCAACAAACGTCGCAACAATTCATTGCAGGGATAGTTCGTCAGATCTTTTTCCAACCCTGCAGATTCACTAAGCGAAATCTCTAAAACTTCATCAATCATCGTAGTGATGACTTGCATGTTATCTATCATCGTATGGGCCATACGCTTGCGTTCATAGGGACTAATGTCATAGTCTGGGTCTGCAATAATCTGCGCATAACCGCTAATGATATTCAGCGGTGTACGTACCTCATGACTGACATTCTGGATGAATGCCGTCTTAATTTTGTCGGACTCCAGCACTCGCTGGTAAGCTTTTTCCATCTCGCGCCAATAACGCCGTCTCATCTGGACAATATACACAAATGCCAGTGCCAACAACAGTAGGAGGATGATGATAAATGCAAGGGCATAGACCCAACGCCTGAAAGCCTGGCGCTCTGTCTCATAGGCCTTTAATTCGTTCTGAATACCCTGCATCGAACTGCTCAGCAACAGGCTGTTGATGGAGTCGGTCTCGGCAGTACCTTTCTTAAGGGCTTCAAAAGCCTCTTGCCACCTGCCTGCCCCCGCAAATATTTCCGCTTGCGTCTCGTGAGGGTCCTCCGAACTTTCTCCTGCTAAGCGAATCGCCTCGTCAATATTTCCAAGGGTGGCCTGATAATAGACTTCCAACCTGCGGCCATGAACTGAGGAATAGCCCTTAGCCACTCCTTCGCGGTAGGCTTGATAGCCCTCCAGGAACCGCTGCTTATCACCCATCAGGTAATAAGCCAGGGTGCGGCGTGTCTCAATATCGAACAACCGCTCGGGTGAAGTCTCTTGGGCTATGGATGCTGCCTGGTCAATCAAGCGCAAGGCTTCCTGCGGGTTTTCGTCCATCAGGATATTCACCAGATTCATGTAAATAGGTGGCTGACTCTCCCTGTACCCTTCCTGCTCCATACGGCGTATCACCTCCCAGAAGCACTGCTTGGCACTGGCTTTGTCACCACTATAGTTATATACATGTCCCATCATATTGATGGCCATATACATCTCCTTGTCGAGTTTCTTCTCCGTCAGTTCTTTGGACAACTGAGTAGCCAACTTATAAGCCTCGAATATACGCTGTCTGTTCAGTTCAAAGACGATTTCATTGCAACGCTGCGTATAATAGGCGTGCATGTCATCTTGCTTTAGCAGGTATTCCTCCAATTGTTTAACAGCCTTAAAGAAACGGATGCTGTCGTCATTATTGAAAGCATGATGCACTGAGTCTCGAAGAGTCACAAATTCCTTCGATTCCTTATAGTCAGTCTTATTTGCGGCTTGCATCACCACCATCTGGGTAGCTGCAAGGAAGGTTAGTAATAGGTATTTCAGTTTCATGATTGCAAAGATACATCTTTTATTCTATAAAAAGAAGCAAAACAAGTAAAAAAATACCCACAATTTTTACTCGGTACTGTTCAGCCGCTTTACATGACACAACAACAGACCGCCATCGCCGTCACGCAGATGCATGCCATTGCCTTGACAATAGCGGAAATAAGAGCAGTCGGCACACTGGTCACGGCGCATCCATTCATGGTTCCTGTAAGGGAGGAAACGACGCTCCCAAACATCCATAAAGTCATCGTGATAGATATTACCTTGGTGATAGTCGCTGCGAATACTGGTACATGCTGAAATAGAACCGTCAATCAAGACGGAGCCAATGGTCACACCAGCCTGACAGGTGAAGAGATGGTCGCGCACTTCGCCCTCGTAATTGCCCAGGAATCCCTCACAACCGTAATTTAGCCCGATATTGCCTTCGCGCCTGGTTGAACGGATAAACTCGAAGACGCCTTTGAACTCCTCATCTGATAGCTGCAATTCCGGATCATGAGCCGCACGGCCTACTGGGAAAACAGTAAAGATGCGCCAATGACGGACACCTTTTGCTATCAGATAGTCACGAAGCTCTGGAAGCTTGGGGTAGTTACGCTGATTAACACACGTCACTATATCGAAGGATACCTGCGGCAACCGAACCAACAGGGAGATGGCCTCATCAACACACTGAAAGCTATGCGGATGACCTCGCATCCAGTTGTGGTCATCCTCCAACCCATCAAGACTAATGGTAATAGAGTGCATACCCGCCTTCAACAGGCGCTCCAGACGCCCGGCAGAAAGTAACAGACCATTGGTAACCATTCCCCATGGAAATCCTTTCGCATAGATGGCAGAACAACACTCCTCCAAGTCTTCACGCATCAAGGGCTCACCACCAGATACAACCACGAACACTTGATGGGGATTGCATCGCCGCGCTACACTGTCAAGTACCCGCAGGAAGTCTTCTTTGGGCATGTCCTGACGGTCTGCAAGGGTCTTGCAGTCACTGCCACAATGTCTGCAACGGAGATTACAGCGCAGCGTACACTCCCAAAACAGTTGCTGCAGGGGATGTTCCTGCAGCATGTTCTGTTCACGTTTTCGCCAAAGTTCCAAGGCGAATTTCTTCTTAAGGGCCAGTGGGGTCGCCTTCATAGCCATGCGTTTTACTTAGCCTCAGCTTTGGAATCGGCGGCAGCCACATCGGCAGCTGCATCAACAGCCATCACGACACTGTCACCAACCATCACTACGGTAGAGTCTTCCTCCTCCACCACCTGGTAATTGCGTGGAGCCGATCCGTAGCATGCCATGAAGATGAGTGAGGTGGAGCCAATGCCCAACCATGTCAAGATTTGCAGCACTGCCCTATTCTCCAGAATTTTCCATTTCTTCTTCATAAGCGTCATGTATTTAGGGTTCTATTATTCAGAGCTTCACACTGACTTCCTTACCATTATACTGCACCAGTTTTCCCTCTGGGTTGTCAAGATTGAGAGCTTTGGGAGCATCCTTGGAGATAAGCACCACATTGAAACGGCGCTGCTTGAGCATACCAGGGAACTGACCTTTGCGTGCACCGATCTTTACTGTGCGTGACGTATCATCATACGTGATATCAATAGTGGCATACTTGCCTTTTTCGTAATTATAATTAGTTCCTTCATCTTCATAAAGTTGGAACTCGCCATCCTTACCAGCATACACATAAAGGTTAATAAGTTCTGCAGGTTTCTCATCACTCCACTCCATCTCAGGACCAAAGGGAATGATAGCACCCTCACGGACATAGACAGGGATACACTCATAAGGAGCATCCACGATGAGTGTCTGACCACCCTCTACATATTCATTGGTGTAGAGGTTATACCATCCACACTGCTGTGGGAAGTACACGCTACGGTTACGAGCCTTGTAATAGCCGACGGGACAAGCCATCAGTGCAGGACCAAACATCCACTGGTTACCGATATTCTCTACCTGCTTGTCACCGTTAAAGTCCATCACCAAGGCACGCATCAGCGTATAGTCCTTGAAATGAGCCCATCCAGCCATTGAGTAGATGTAAGGCATCAGACGATAGCGCAATTTATCGTAGTAAACGAACGACTTATAAGCAGGATGATTGTCTGGAGCAATATTCCATATCTCACGCAAAGGCCATTGTCCATGGGCACGGAAGAGTGGAATAAAGGCACCGAACTGATTCCAACGGGTCTGCAGCTCACGCCATTCCTTCAGGTCTTCATTCTCCTGACCAGTACGATCAAACAACTGCTGGGCAGCCACATAACGATTCTCTACACAGAAACCACCTTGGTCCATGCCCCAGAAAGGAATACCTGACATTGAGTAATTCAGACCTGCCGTCATCTGTGCACGCATATCTTCCCAACGGGTACCGATATCACCACTCCATGTTGCAGTAGAGAAACGCTGTTCACCAGCAAAGCCGCTACGCGTAAGCAGGAATACACGAGGCTCGTTATCTTTTCCTTTATAGACACTACGCTGCCCGTTATAGATAGCATCAGCATTCACTGTAGAATATGCATTAAAGAACTCTGTAGAAGTACCTAGGGCTGTTGGGCCGCAGAGGGCCTTACGATACCACATCGGAGTACAGTCGCGAACATTGGGCTCTGAAGCATCCATCCACCAGGCATCCACACCAGCTACACCATTTTTGTTATATTTCGTATAGAGATTCTCGTCCATCTGGCGCCAGAACATCTTACGAGCCCCTGCATCGTAAGCATCATAGAAACCACCTACGTAACCAGGACCTACCCAATCGTGGATATCGTCCTTGACAGCCTGGGTGTACATCCATCCCTTCTTATCGAGTTCTTTGTAGTTATCGGTATTGACATAGAACTTCGGCCATACACTGATCATGAAGCGTCCATGCATGGCATGAACCTTGTCAAGCATCTCCTGTGGGTTTGGATAGCGTTCCGATTCAAACTGATGACTTCCCCACTGATCCTCTTTCCAGTAATTCCAGTCCTGCACAATATTGTCGATAGGAATATGACGCTTACGGAACTCAGCAAGAGTCTCTACTATTTCCTGCGACGTCTTATAACGCTCACGGCTCTGCCAGAAGCCCAGCACCCATTTAGGATAGAGCGAAGCTTTACCAGTCAATGTACGATAGCCACTGATGACCTCATCAAAATTCTTACCTGCAATGAAATAATAATCCATATCACGAGCCATCTCACTCCAGATACTCAGTTTTCCACGCTCTTCTTCGCTCCGAGGTTCTGCCACACGCAATCCACAATAGGCTTCACCACCATCAGGTTTCCACTCAATGCGAACCTGCGATTTCTTACCTTTTGCCAATTCTGTTGCAAATTTATAGGAGTTTGGATTCCAGGCAGTACGCCAACGCTCCGGTACGACCTCCTTACCATCAATATAAACCTTTACATAGCCAGAATAATAAAGTATGAACTGATATAGCTGCTTTTTACCGACACACTTACCACAACATTCTGGCTCAAGGAAGCCCTCATACACGACATTAGCTCCTTGCAGATTCAATCCCTTGGGGAAATTCTTGATACCGCCATTATCTGTCTTTACAGCAATTTCAGATGTAGCAGGGAATCCATATTCGTAATAAATAGAATCCTCATCACGTACAATCTTTTTACCTTCCTTACTAATATATGTACCTGTCAGATGACCTTCCTTACCCTGTTTGTCATAGAGTTTAAAGGCACGATTCAGTTGCAGATAATCATTGGGATTACCAAAACGACAATAACTATATGAATCCCATAGAATACCATAATTCTTATTAGAAAGTACGAAGGGAACTGATACCTTGGTGTTATATTGGAAGAGGTCTTCATTCTTTCCTTTCATATTAAACTCTTCCGACTGATGCTGACCCAGTCCGTAGAAAGCTTCATCAGCAGGACTGTCAAACTTCATCTGCCACTGAATACCGTGTTTCATGGCATCAGTCAGTGAAGCTCCATTTTTTATACCGTATTCACGTTCTGGAACAGTAAACTTCTTGAATTTTTTGCCTTGATCAGATTCCTTGAGAAGTTGTTTGCCCGTTGCATCATAGAATACAATCTCACCTGACTCCACATCAACACGAGCTTCCACTTGCTGCGCTTTCACACAAACCTTATCGTCCTTCTGTTTCACATCAAACTTAGCTTGGCCTTTTTGTTCCACTATCATCAGACTTTTCTTCTGAGGGAACATGTCCTCGCATGTGGCCTGTACACGGATGATTCGGTCATTAATTACTTGCAGACGTACCACCTTGGCACCATCAGTTTTAGCATCTTTGACAGGAATCGTAATAAAATTGCCATTCACGGTATAGTCAGCAGCCCAAAGGGACGATGCTGACACAGCCAATAGGCACGACACTATAAATCTCAATTTTTTCATGTAACGTATGTAATTATTAATTAAATTATTCTATAACCTCTGCCTCTTCTATAATTTCACCAGCAGGTAATGTTATGACGAAAATAGACCCACCGCCAGGATTATCCTCCACATGAATGGTTCCATGATGGGCATCTATAATCTCTTTTACCTTATCCAGACTGATGCCCTCCCCTTCACTCATCGAATCAAACAGATTATCTTTGACCTGTTCTGGAATTCCTATACCATTATCAGCTACTTGCAATTGGGCATCACCATTTGCCAAGCGAGCAATCCCCACACTAATACGACTGTCTGTTGGAGCAAATTTGACTGAGTTAGTAAACAGAATATAAAGAGCTCGTTTCAATTCTGCAGGATCGAAAAGCATTTCCAGATGCTCTACAGCTGCAACTATAGACAATTTATATGGCAGATTATCGGGAGCCTTGAACTCACGACAAACCTTCTTAATGAAAGCAACGATATCATCCTGCTGGAGACGGAGTGACAGAACAGCTTTCTGTTGCTTAGGTTCAGTGGCACCCACTTGACCTTCTGCCATCTTACGACGCATTTCTGCCATCCACGATTGCTTTTCTGTTTCACGAAGCAATATTTCAGCATCCAGCCTTCGCTGCTGGCGTTTCATATACCACTTACGCCAGAACCATGCAGCAATGGCTATCAGCAACATATAAAGCAGTATCATCCAACGGGTGCGCCAAATAGGTGGCTGAATGGTGATGGCTATCCGACTTTCAGCACTGCCCATCGTACCATCATCATTCATCATACGCACACACAGATAGTAAAATCCGGCACGCAGGCTTTGATAAGTGATATTGGGATTAACTTCTTCTGTACTTTTCCAAATATCACTGTAACCTGCCATCTTATAGATAAAACGAGATCTGTTATGAGGCTCTGCGCTATTGCTGGCCATTTCAATGGTGAATTCGTCATTAAAACTCAGCGTCAGTTCACGGCTATAATCAAGTGCCTTGGACAACACCACCTTTCCGTTAACTTTTTCCCCCACAGCGACTTCATGTCCTAATAATTTCAGTCCGCTGAACATCGGATGTTCAACACCCTTACCCTTGCCCATTTTGCGAGGATTGATAATGTCTAAACCACCTTGCCCACCTATCAACAGCTTGCCGTCAGATGTATAACAGATGGCGCGCTGATTATACGGGCCATCTTGCAAACCGTCATGATTGTTATAGCTACGAACGACAAACTTATAGCTGCCATCCCACTGCTTCTGAGGCACGACATTCGACACGCCATGATCTGTTACCAACCACATCGTATGCCGTTCGTCTTCAATGATACCATTGACTGTAGAACCGTATAAACCGCTTCGCATATCCAACAGATAAACCCTATTGCTCTTGGGGTCCCAAACCGTAGCACCTGATGAAGAACCCTGCCAAGCCAGCCCACGGCTGTCCTCCATCGCGTTGATTGAATTCTCAGTAATGGTGACGTTATCCTTATTATCCGTCAAATTCCGATTGATGACCTTTCGTGTTTTCGGATTGATCAGTGAATAGAACAGTGAGTGCGACACCATCATCCAACCTTTCTTCGTACGAGTGATGGAGGAGATATAGTCACTGGGAATACGTGAGTTCTGGGTGCTGACGGGAACGCTCATCTCACCAGTTTTAGGATTCAGCCGCTGTACACCGCTTCCTAACGTTCCCAACCATATATACCCCCACTGGTCTTCATATATAGTCCATATATTGTCATTGGCCAAATCCCCCATCTTACCAGTCACCCGATAGTTCTTCACCTGTCCGTCCTTGATTCGTATCAGTCCGCCTTCGTAAGTTCCGAACCACACCGAACCGTCGCTGGCTACCAGTGAACCAACCATCGTATTGGAACCAATACCATGACTTTCTTTATTGTAGACTGTTTTCTCCTCTGTCTTGGGATTGAAACAAATAATACCAGCATCATTAGTTCCCAACCAATAGTTACCAGTTTTGTCAACACAGATAGTATTGATGTTACCTAACTCCAAGTTACGGAAATTAGAACTGCTCTCTGTATAACAGCTGATGCCATTCACATAAGTTCCAAGCCACATACGTCCCATCTGATCGGGATAAATAATACGGATCGTATTATCGCTGATTGTTGTATTATCACGTTTATCGTGTAGGAACTGTCGCAATTCTTTTGTCTTCAGGTCGATTACGATGAGTCCATGATGGTCGGTAGCAACCCACATACGATGCTTTTTATCAAACTTCACATCCCAAACGCTCGCCACTTCGGAAAGATCTTCTTGAATTCCGAGGGAACGTAAATAGTCTGGCAGCGAGTAGTACCAACGCGACATTCTGCCATTTGTTTTCACATAGGTGGTCTGTGTAGTCACCACATAGACATTTCCCCACCTGTCAACACGCAATTTACAGTCTTGATTATTAGTCAGTCCTTTTTTACGAAGATAATCGCTCTTCCAACTGAGCCTGTTGTCATCACGATGGAAACAGAAAATCTCACCATTGTAGGACGATACTAAAACGTTTTTCCCAAATTCTGTGAAAGTACTGACGCCAAAGTCATTGTGAAATTCTTGAGGACCATAGCCAAAACGCCATTGCTTGACTTTACCCGTGCGGGGATTCAGGTGCCAAAAACCTTCATCATACGTTTTGACCCAGAAATCCTTTTGGGAGTCAATATACAACTTTTCTATGCCGCCCTTTATTCCATGTTCATGCAACCATACTTCCGGATGACGGTCAAATTTCTCGGTCACGGGGTTGTAGATGACATAACTCATATTTTGGCGAATCCATAATTTCCCATCGTATGCTTCATAAACCTCGTCCAAATAATTACTGCGCAACGTTGTTGTATCTTTTGCTACAGAAAAGAAAGTTTTGAAACGATACCCGTCATAACGGTTCAATCCATAAGGCGTACTAAACCACATGTAGCCTTTTGAATCACGAAAGATACTGACAATCTGCGAATTACTCAGACCATCACGAGTATCCAAACGGCTGAACTTCATATCGTCTATCATTGCATGAGCTGTCAACGCCATGCAAAAAATCATAGAAAGGAGTATGATTCGTTTATTCATCAACGCGTATATTAGTTAATAGCAAAAAAATTTATAGGCAGACTTTTTAGTCATTGGAAATGTTCTTTACAGATAGTTCCCTGCAAAAATACTATTTTTTTGCCATATTACCAAAAAAAACGTCTCTTTTTTCAGATGTTTTTTGCGGACGTGTCGCGAATGACCAATTGTTGTGGTACAATCTTCTTACAAACCGTTGTTGCACCTTGAATATGATTTAACAACAACTCACAGGCCGTCACTCCCATCAAATGTGACTGATCTACTATAGCAGACAGACGAGGAGTGACGTACGCAGCGTGTTCATCATCTGTAAATCCTATGACGGCCACATCCTCTGGAATGCGCAGTCCCTGTTGCTTGACAGCTGTAAAGGCAGCGAACGTGATGATATCGTTGAAAGCCAGAATAGCATCAGGTCGATTCGGTCCTTGCAATAATTTGACAGTTTCCTCCAATGCTATTTGATAGTCTATCTTATTGCATACCACCAAATCACGGTCTATCGGAATACGATTATCACGCAAGGCTTCCAGATATCCGTGCTTTCTGCGCTGCACCATATCAAGATGGTTCGGGCCTCCAATGAAAGCAATACGCCGGCTACCAGTATCTATCAAATGTTGAGTGGCCATTTGTGCTGCTTTGTCGCCATTGGCTGTGACACTGGAGAAGCGGTCCGTCAAACAGGTTCGTCCGAAGAACACCAACGGGATTCCCATTTGGGCTATTTCCTCGAAATGCGCATAATCAGTGGTGTTTTGTGCCAGGCAGGCTATAATTCCCTCTACATGAAGACTGATAAAGTTGTCGATGGCTTGCGATTCCGTAACAAAATCTTCATGGCTGTTAGCACTGATGACGCTATACCCTGCCCGTCGAGCCTCATCCTCGATACCATCCAATACGGCAGCATAATAATGAGTTTCCAGATTAGGAACAACCACTCCGATAACTTTAGGAGCCTCTTTGCGCAGACTGCGCGCAAAGGGATTAGGGCGATAGTTCATTTTCTTCGCCAACTCCTTGACCTTCTGCTGCATTTCCACACCGATTTCCGACGAGCTCCTCAAGGCTCGACTCACGGTAGCAATGCTGACATTGAGTTCGTTTGCTAGGTCTTTAAGGGAGGTTCTATGTTGTTTCTTACTATTCATCAAGTGCAAAGATAGACAAAAATATGAAACTACGCAAACGTTTACGGATTTTTTTTCAGTTTTTTATTGCATATTTAAAAAAAAGTGCGTACCTTTGCAGCGTGAATTCTGAATGAGTAATGAATAGTTGATAATAAGTTAGTTAGAAATTTGAAATAGGAGTTGTCGTGAGACAGTTCCTATTTTTTATTTTCACCCTCTCAACTCTCAACTAAATATAGTATTCTGCCGAATCTACCAGTCCTGCCCGAAGTGCGTACTTCGTTGCCTCGTGCACCGTATTGACGCCCAGTTTCCTGAAAATATTTTTGCGATGGGTATTCACCGTATGAAAACTGGAGAAGCGGCGTTCAGCAATTTCTTTGGTAGTCAGTCCCAAGGCAATGTCCTTCAGTATTTCTATCTCCGTGCGGGTCAATTTCACTTCTTCTTCCGTACGCTTCACTTGTGGCGCTAGCAGAATCTCCATCATGCGCTGACAGATAAAGCGTTGGTAGCGCTGGGCAAACATCAAGCATTCACGAATTTCCTGAATGGATGACTCTTTCAACAGAATACTAAAGCGAGGGGCAATAGCGATGACCCTTCTGACAAAATCGCCGGAAAGGTCAACGCTAAACAATACCCACTGTACTTCTGGAAAGCGCTGGTAGAGAATCTCCAATTCATCCACGTCATTGATGTCAAACAACGTGTAGTCAATCACCACAACGGCATCATGATGCTGTTTGAGTTGTTCTATCAACTCCGTCTTATCCTCAGCACGGTGCATTTCCACATGCTCCATTTCCTGACAGACATACATCATGCCAGCCCTTGTGATGTCCTGATTATCTGCTAGCACTACATACATTTCTTTCTAACCTATTTATTCAAATAGACACGACCCTTATAGATAACCAGACCCTTCTGCGATTTGTCCACGCGCTCGCCACGTAGGTTGTAGATGGGAGCATCCACATCGTACATAGTAGCAGGTGTTGCTTCGCGGTGTCCACCCACGCTGATAGTCTCGATACCCGTAATATTTAGTATTTTCTTCAATCCGGCTATGGCATCAATCTTTCCCATACCTGCCTGCACTGGATTCCTCGAAGGTATCATGTTCGTGTCGGTTACGGGATGACAAGTTGCTTTCAACACCTCTTTGATTTCGTTGACGGTAAGTGTCGGTTTTGCCTGCATCCAAAGTGCGATGATACCCGCTACATGCGGTGTTGACATGGACGTACCCTGCATACGCCCATACCAATTTTTGCGTCCCTTCTTTTCTATCATATAGCTGACACTCAACAGCTCACTTAAGTCTTTGCTTGTATTGGGTTCGCCTGGTGTCAGGAACAATTCACTATCGTAATTGCTCACTGCCGAACAGATAGCCATACCTGGGGCTATAATATCAGGTCGATTCTTACCATTATCGTCCACACCATAGCTCGAGAAGTCGGCAATCTCGCCCACGACCTGTTTCGCACCCGTTACCGTCGATTCCTGATAATTCAATACTCCAAGGTTATAACTGTCCCACGATGTTTTGGTGATATAGGCACCCACACTGATTACGGCATCGTCGCAGACGTGCACACTGAACGCTGCGTCACCATTACCCGCTGTCATCCCTGTCAATTCTGACGGAGCCATCAGGGCGGGCTCTACACCATTGTCCACCTTTCTGATAATCTTAATGGTCTGATTGTCCTCTTTAGCAAAGACGCTAAGTACCAGTCGCTGGTCGGGATTATCCAGTTTAATCGTGCGAGTGCCAGCCAAAGACATCAGTATATACCACTGTTTTCCCAAAACTGTTGGTTTATCGGGAATCAGTTCGAAATCACTGGGCGTGTCATCATCGGTCACCAACGAAGTAATATCGGTTTCCGCACCTGTCTTGATATTGATTTTCTTCAACGAGAAACCATCAATTTCCTTCTCTGAATATATAAAGAGGGAAAGATCCCTATAATGAGCAGACACGGTTGTCGTAGCCGTAGCACCCAACACCGTCTTCACCGCCTGTCCTCTGTTCAGCGTCTTCACAATTGACTGCTGCATATCAGCACTGTTGCCCGCTGCCAACACGACAGCGCGACCAGCCTTTGTACCTGACTGAGTCAGAGCCTTGACTTTCTGGGCTAAAGCCGATGATCCGTCGTGCAGACGGTTGATGGTACCCAGGCTGATGCTAATCACACAGGGCTTATCACCAGCAAAATCAGAAATACGTTGAATGGCATCAGCTATATTAGCGTCAGTAGCATGATTACGCAAGCCTACCAGTACCAAATCAGCCTCAGGAGCCACACCCTGCAGACCGTTGCCAGTGTCTGAACCGCCAGCCGTAGCTGCTGTGTGAGTACCGTGCGAGCTTGATGTCTCGTCAGTCGTCAGTGCCTTGATAGCTTCATCGGTGGTATATTCCGTGAACTTACCGTATAAATCTTCGTATATGATAACCTTCTTGACACGCGTTGTACCATCAGCTTGACAGAAGGCCGCATGGTTGAAGTCTATACCACCATCAATAATGCCTAACACGACGCCCTTACCGGTATAGTTGGAAGGTAATCCAGCCGAAGCACCATCGTTCACGATCTGGTCAATACCCGTCTCAGCTCTGGCAGCATCATTGAAATACTGGTTCATCTCATCGGCCCACACGAAGGAAATCTCATCAATAGTCTCCAACAGTCCCAACTTATCAGCCGGAACAGCCAAACCAGCCATGTTGCCCACAGTGAAAAGCACGCGGATGCCCATCTTCTCCAATCGTTCCGTAGGACACTCAGCCCCTTCCTTCATATAAGCCTGCACACCCAGTGTCTGGATGTTGCCATCGGCATCGAGCTCCACTGCGAATTGTCGCGTGATATTCCCATTGTTAACTTTCTGTCCTTGTGCACGTCGTTGTGCAGTCTGTTCCACCAGCCTTTTCAGTCGCTGGTCCACCTTTTGAGCCTGAAGCCCGTTCATTGCCAACAGCATGGCAAAAATTAAAAGTAAATGTTTCATTGCTTATCGTTCATGCTAGTAAAATGATACAACTCTTATTAGTGTTGACCCCATATTCCCCACCTGCACGGCATAGACCGCAGCAGGAAGTCTTGGGAGTTCTATTTGTCCGTTCTCTGTCGTAACCTTCATCACTACACGTCCCGACATACTGTATAGTGTCACTTGCGTAGGTCCGCTGATGCCTTCTATCCGGAGCGTGTTCCCCTGAAGTGTTGCCCGAACTGGATGTTTCGACAAATGGGCGATATTTGTACCGCCTTTTCCCTCCAGCACCTTCAGCAGTCCCTGATAAGCGTCAATTTCGCCATATCCGTAAATACTACCTACTTCACTTGGTGCAGCATCCAGTTTCGTAGCCGTCGATTTAATGATCTTCATCACCTTGTCGTAATTCAGCGTAGGATCAGCCTGCAACCAGAGTGCCATGATACCAGTCACCACAGGTGTTGCCATCGATGTGCCCGACGTAGCCATCATGTAATAGTCGCGACCTCCACTCGTCCACTTCTCTATCAGGTTGTCCTGAATATTCGCCTTATTGAATATTTCTTTCTGAAGATTACTGTTCAGACATGAAATGACATTGAATCCAGGAGCCGTGACTTCGGGCTTGACGGTTCCCTTGAAAGTGGGTCCTGCCGAACTCCAGCTTATGATACTCCCGAAAGGATTCTTGTTGCTATCGTTCGATGTTTCAGTTTTACCCTTTAGATTGGTAAAGTTCGCCCGATGATTGGTAGCTCCTACGGTCAGCACCTTGTCGTAACTGCCCGGCGTTCCCAAAGTGTAGGGACAGTTCACCGCCTTGGCATTCTTAAAATAGGTAGCCCTTTCATCTGTATGCAGAATGATTTCCGCTTCGCCTTCAATGGTGAGGGCAACGGCAGGCTCTCCGTGCACGAATCCGGCGAACGGCAAGCTATATTCCACTTCCCAAACTGTCAACTGGTCATTATATTTCTTTTTCTTGACACTATTCAAAAAATACGATGCCACGTCCGTCGTTTTGAATTCTATATCTTTATCTTCGTCATACTCTTTGGGTTCAAACGTAATCTCCGTATGTTTGGCATCATCCAGGCGGAGAATGAGTTTGAAGTTCTTGCCCGTAGGAGCTGTAAAGTAGAATTTCCCACTGTTAATCAGAGTGTCACCCTTCAGCACTTCCCCTGCCTTTTTATGGCGATAATAGTCTTTGTTTCCGTTGTTGCCTGCAGCTACCACTATCAGATGTCCCTCTTTGGCAGCCATCGTATCGTAGATTTTCTGTTCCAGCTCATCGTCTTTCCACAACGATTGCATACTTCCGAAACTGCAGTTCAATACTGCTGGCATGTGGTGTTCGTCGGCATAGTCGAAAAAATGTTTGATACCCAAGAGGTAAACCACGGAGTAATCCAGTTTTTCGGTCTTTCCCATGGCCAGGATATCCTTCACTTCCTGTTTGTTCTTCACGGCTTCCAATTCCTTTTCCACCTGATCCGAAAACATATTCATGAAATCCGTTCCGTTCAGCATGGCCATTTCATTATGGAATAGGGCGATGTCGGCACCAGTGGCTATACCACGGTATTTGCCCCCCACTACGCTACTTCCTGCTGCGATACCTGCCACATGCGTCCCATGGTATGCCATCGAATCACGCGTGCCATGAGCCTTAGCCAGTTTCTCGGGTGTGTCATAAAGCGAACCGATACCAAGGTAGCCCTCTGTGGCACCTCGTCCCGTGCAGGCATCCCAGGCCCACTTGATGCGCGTTGTCCCATCGGCTTTATGAAACATCGGATGCATGAAGTCAAATCCCGTATCACAGATGCCAACCAGTACTCCCGTACCGTCGTAAGCCTGGGTCAATCCTGAGCCTATTTTTTCCTTATCCGTAGTTTTGTCGGCTTTCACCAGTGCCGAGGTGACATCCATTTGCGGTTTTCTCCCGATGGGATTCAGTTCTATGCGCTGGATCCGGTCGTTCTGTGTCAGTTCTGCTATTTGGCTGAGATAAAGTAATGTAAAATATACATCGTCCACATGATCAAGCACCATACACCCCGCACCGGTCAGCACTTCCTCAGAATCTGCCTGCACCAATACCAGCAGTAACTGGTCTTTAGCTGTCTCTCCAGCGCGGTGGGCTGCAGCCGCCTGTCGGTTGTAAGCGCTGACCTTGTCCATCAAGTAGAACGTCAACTTGTCTGGATCTGCCTTTTGTGCCCACACACCTATTACAGACAGGATGAATGCTGCTATCAAAAATATTTTCTTCATCAATATTTCTTTTTGTGTTCGATATCGACTGCAAAAGTAGTTTTTTATATTGAAATGACAAAACTTTTTTCACAAAAATCAATTTTCAAGTTTCAAAAAAAATAATCATAAAGTTCAAAGTCCACTAACCTGGGAACAGAGACAACAAAAGCAGGAAAGCAGGCAACTTTATCAGAGAAATAAGTCAACAGAATCAGTAAAAACGCGACATCTCTCAAATCTCAGTTTTTCAGTTTTGAAATATGAGATTTGAGAGAAGGGCTATGAGGTTTCCCTATATTTATGCTGCCAATCGGAAAGAGGAAATGGAATGGCCTGTTTACCGGATCTTCAACTGGTCTGTATGGATGTCACCAGAGCCGCGGGATGTCTGGTTGAGCTTCCGGATGGAACCCGACAGGGTGATATCGCCAGAACCTACGAGACGGCAATCGATGGTGCCACAATTGTCGCAGTACACCTTGACATCGCCGGAGCCTTTCAGTTCTATCTTGGTCTGGCTGACCTTGCTCTGACGGATTTTCACATCGCCCGAACCGACGAGTTCGATGTCCGACAGCTTGGCATCCACATACTTGATGTCGATATCGCCAGAACCGACAACGGAGGTCTTGATGCGATCGCAGATGATGTTCTGGAAACTGATATCGCCCGAACCTCGTACCGAAAGGTCGAGATGATCGGTATCCACCCGACTCTTGCTCTCGAAATCACCCGAGCCCTGTACCTCTACGCCAATGAGATCGGGGGAGGTGACATAGACGGTAACATCGTCGCCATTCAAGCTTCTAAAGAAGCTGCCACTCTTCATGCTCACCACCAGTGTGTTGCCATCATTACGCGTCACCACACGATCGATGAGCTTTTTGGGAGCCTTGACACGGACTGACCAAGTCTTACCCTGGGTGTACTTGATGTCGGGCGAGCCCTGCAGACGGATGCGTTCGAAACCCGATACCTGACGATTCACTTCCACCTTGTCTTTGTCAGCAAAAGCATAGACGCTTGCTGCGAAACCTACGACAAACAGTGGTGCTAAAAACAAACTTAACTTTTTCATAAACCTTCAATTTTAACTATTTACCTGTTAGACGTAAGCAGGTGAGGAAAAGTTGCAAAGGATACAAAAAAGTTTAGAAGGTGAAATGGAGGGTGAACCTAATGCCACGCTTGTGGGCTGACGGATAAGCGTTATAGTTCAGGCGACGCACGTATTCGACATGCAGGATCTTAAAGATGTTGTGAATGCCTGCCGACACCTCGACATAGGGCGTACGTGGATTCATCACATGCGAATGCTCGGGGAAAGCCATCAGCGTACCGTCACCGGCATTCTGCGCGAGGAAGGGATTGTTCTTGTCGGAGAGTGCGCCCCACAGCATCTTGACGCCCACATATTCACGCCACTTCAGGCGCTTCAGCAAGGGGATGCGATTGAAGAGTTTGCCATTCAGGTCCCAGGTGACGATGGCTGACACGAAGCGATCGTTGAGGAACTCCATGTTATTGACGAGCGAGAACATGTTTTTCTGCAGGATATACGACAGATTAGCCTCGGGCATACACAACAGGGGGAAAGGCACCTTTGACCACTGCACGCCTCCCTTGACATAGATATCTACCTTACCCCAGCTGTTCAACCAGACGCGCTGCGAGATGCTGGCCTCACTGTAATGATAGTTGTAATCACCACCCAGAAAGCCCTTCATACCAATGGAATGTCCCAGACGGATGACCGGTGCTTCACGATTCACCTGCCGGCGACGCTGTTTAGTATTAATATACAGCGCACCAGGACAGAACTCCACCTCGGCTTTCAATTCCGTCGTACGAAGCCGGACATTGGATTCGGGAGCGTTGAGGGGACTAAAACGGAGATTGCCACAAGGCTCGTTTTCTTCGGTCTTCAGACTGACGGTGGTTTTCAGTCCCGTCTCTTCCTCGCGCACGGCGGTCAGCTGCTGACGGTTGTAGAACATCATGGCATCGACCTTGCTCCATTTGAGGGCTGTGAAAACATTATCCTTATCCGTGGAGAGGAATTTATCGGAGGGTGCCATCACATCGTAGGTCGAAGAGAAACTGACGGTGCGCTGGGGGAACTCACGGGGGGTGTATTCCTTGGCATTAAAAGAATAGGTGAGTTCGCCCTGATAGTAATTCTTATGCGATTTCCAGCCTCGTGCCACATAGCCCTTCAAAAATAACTGAGGATGTAGGTTGGCGGTGGTCTGCGCGGAGATTCGCGTGCGCAGACCGTCGATATAGTTGGCAGAAATCATGCTGTTGATAGGTCCGATATCTACTTTCGACGGATTACCCGTTTCGACATAGTTCTCAATCAGTGCTTTCAGTCCAAACATGACATATTTAAAGCCCTTCATTTTCTCGAACGACTTGACGAAATCCTTCATCTGTTCTTCACTCTTGGTCAGTTGCACCTGGCGATACTGATTCCAGAAGAGATCACTATGTTCCAGAGCTTGTGGGTCGCGGACATCACGTTTACCTTTGAACAAGGAGGCCTCCAAGGGTTCGAAGGAATAGTCGCCCAGACGGGTGTTACGCACCACTATGGCTTTCTGCAGAAAACTCACGATGGAAATCTCAACCACCATATCATCGACCGTCAACACCCACTCGCCCGTTGGCAACTGCGAAAACTCCTGCACTACCCGCAGATTCTCGACGAAGTTGACATCACTCTGCCGGGGAATAGACAAGTCGCATCGTTTCACCTGATAACTGGAGTCTTTCAGAATGTAGATATCACCACGGAAACCGAAGTCCTGCATGTTGTTAGGCACAAAATGCAAGTGGATGCAACTGTCACGTTCAATCTGCAGGGTGTCTTCAATATAAAAACGATAGAAGCCGATAGCCCCTCGACCTATCGGTGAGGTGAAAGGGCGTCGCAGCAGACGCACTTGGTCATCGTAGATATTCACATCAGTAAAAACATCCCTCATCATGATGCTCATGATGTCGCCCGTCTGGAACAAGTCGCCCACACCAGTGGAGTTCTGTCCCATGATGATGTTCTTCTCATCGTGCGGATGGCGGCGGTAGAGACGGCGGGTCACCGTTTCATCCACCGAAATAGGCAGAATGAGTTTGTTGTTATACGGACAGTTCTCTATCTGGTCGAGAATCCATTTATGCTTACGGAAAATGGAGTTCCGAACCTTTTCAGGGGTAATATCGTTGCCTGCCAGCGTGAGTTTCTGATACTTGGTGAACTGGTAATAATCCTTGTTAGACAAATCCGTGAGACGCTTATGTTCAATGACCTTGCGCATGAGTTCAACGGCAGGGTTGTTCTTTCGGCTGTACCGCTGGCGTTTGGAACGCACCGTCACATTACGCAACTGTCGGACATCGGGTTGCAACGCGATATCGACCACAGGATCGGTACGGTCGTCAATCCACACCGTCTGAGACACATAACCCACCGCACTGAAGGTAAGTGCCCACCCAGGTCGTTTTTGGATGACATAACGGCCATTGAGACTGGATGCTACGGCAACACCATGTCCCTTGTACGACACTGTCACGGATGCGACGGGCGTCTTTGTTTCACGGTCGGTAATCACACCTGACAACAATTGCGCCTGCACAGACAGACACATCATCCAAAAGAACATAAGGGCGGAAAGTCTCAGTAATTTCTTCATGGACGTTATCTCAAAGCGGAATCTCTACCCAAAACGTGGAACCTTTTCCGAAAATGGAATCTACCCCGACCTTCCCACCAAGCGAATCAGCCAGACTCCTGCAAATACTCAATCCCAAACCCGTACCAGCCACATAGTCGTCGACTTTCACAAAACGTTCAAACAGGTGTTCATTACACTTATCGTAAGGGATGCCCTTACCTGTGTCTTTCACCCAGACGCGAATGGCTGTAGGACCTTTATCATAGCCGATACTAATACTGCCTGTTGCAGTAAATTTGACCGCATTATTCATATACTGGTTCAATATCTCGCGAAGACGGTCACGGTCGGTGTAAAGGACATCATCGGCGACCGACTTATCAACAAAGACTTCAAGCCCCTTTTCCATGCAGAGCGTAACGTATTTATCAACCAGTTCGCGCAACAAAGGGGCTATTTTGAAATCAACCTTGACAATGTTGCCTGCTGTACCAGCTTCCAACTTCGACATATTCATCATATCATCAAAGAGACGGAGCAGATGGGAATTATTCTGCTTGATAAGTCTGATGAGTTCATTGCGCTCTTCTTCGCTCTGAGCCATAGGCAGGATGTCACTGAAACCGACAATGGCATTCAGCGGAGTGCGTACTTCATGCGTAATATTCTGCAAGAAGGCCGTCTTCAAGCGGTCGCTCTCTTCTGCATGGTTACGAGCTTCGATAAGTGCCTGTTCTATCTCCTTCCGTTCGTCAATACGACTACTTGTACCTACGATGGTAAGGGGCTTACCGTCGACATCACGCTTTTCGACGGTGGCAAAGGTCTCTTCCCAATAGAATGGTGAATCGGGTGATGCCTGGGCTTGATACTGCTGGTGATAATCCTCATATTGGCCCTCCATCAATCCCGTTAAGGCTTTCCTGACAGTCTCCCTGTTGTCTGGATGAATCAATTCGTACGAATCGTTTACAGCATATCCTTTTGACGTGCTGAAAGAGTCGGTTTTACGAAAATCACTTTCGTAATTCAGGACACCTTCCTTGACATCTATGCGCCAGATAGCCAAACGCATGGCCTTCAGCACCAAATCATATTCAATGTTATGACGCTTGATCTGCTTCAACTTGCCGAGTTCGTCCTTCAGTTGAAAGAACTGCTTCACCTGAAGATATAGCATGATGACAAAGGCAATAATAACCGGTATTGCCACCACCCATATCAAAACATCAATTCTCTCCAAGAAACTGACATCAGCCAAGAGTAATTTTGACCATGAAATCATTTTGCTTGTCTGTTTGGTGGCAAAATTACACAAAAGATTCAGAATAATGAAAAAAAAACCGATTTATTTGATTCTTTATTTGGTTTTTTGCTCACTTAATCGTATCTTTGCACCATATTTATAGAAATACATCATGACACAAGATTATGAACTCATCGCTAAGACCTTCATGGGCCTAGAACCTGTCTTGGCGAAAGAATTGACGCAATTGGGCGCTAAGAATATTGAAATAGGACGCCGCATGGTTTCCTTCACCGGTGATAAGGAAATGATGTACCGTGCTAACTTCCAGTTGCATACAGCCATTCGTATTTTAAAACCCATCAAGCACTTCAAGGCACTCTCGGCTGATGACGTCTATGAGGGAGTAAAAGGTATTGACTGGACTCAGTACCTGGACCTCGAGACCACCTTTGCCGTCGACTCGGTAGTATTCTCTGAAGAATTCCGCCATTCCAAATTTGTGGCCTACAAGGTGAAGGATGCCATCGTCGACCAGTTCAGAGAGAAAACGGGCAAACGCCCTAACATCTCAGTAACGAATCCCGACATCCGTCTGAACATCCATATCGCAGAGGATAAATGCACGCTCTCACTGGACTCCAGCGGTGAATCGCTGCACAGACGCGGCTACAGACAGGAATCGGTAGAGGCTCCGCTCAACGAGGTGCTGGCAGCAGGCATGATTCTGATGACGGGATGGAATGGTGAAACCGATTTCATCGATCCGATGTGTGGCAGTGGAACGCTACTCATAGAGGCAGCTCTGATAGCCCGCAATATGGCACCCGGACTGTTCCGTAAGGAGTTTGCCTTTGAGAAATGGAAAGATTTTGATAGCGAACTGTTTGACGCAATTTACAATGACGACTCGAAAGAACGGGATTTCCAACATCATATCTATGGATACGACATCGATGTGAAAGCAGTAAACACGGCTCGTCTCAATGTACGTGCGGCTGGACTGACCAACGACATCACTGTGGAGGAGCGCGACTTCAAGACATTCACACAACCGAAGGAGAAGGCACTGATGGTAACAAATCCTCCTTATGGAGAACGCATCTCAACACCTGACCTGCTAGGCACTTATAAGATGATCGGTGAACGGCTGAAGCACCAGTTTACGGGTAACGACGCATGGATACTGAGCTACCGCGAAGAGTGTTTCGAGCAGATTGGCCTGAAGCCTTCTATCAAGATTCCATTGTTTAACGGAAGCCTAGAGTGTGAATTCCGCAAATACCAAATGTTTGATGGTAAAATGCGTGTCTTCCGCGAAGATGGGGGAACGGTGAAAACCGAAGAGGAGAAGCGCCAGATGGCAGAAAAACGCCGTTTCAAACAGAATCGTGAGTTTAAGAAGCGACTCGAGGAACAGGAAGAAAACGAGGGAGCTGACATCCGCAACTTCAAATTCCGCTCGCTGGAGAAAAAGAACAAAGAGCCCAGAAAACCCAGGGACACCAGAGAGCCCAGAGAATCCAGAGATTCCAGGGATTCCAGAAAACCGAGGGATTTCAAGAAACCATTCAAGAAAAGGAGATTCGACAATGACGAAGATTAAACCCTTCCTTGTTTCTGTCCTTTTGATTCTTTTTCTCCCAATGATGGCACAGGAAAAGCTCTTTACACTGGAAGACCTGAATTACGGAGGGACGAATGCCCGCCACTTCCAACCCGAGAACCAATGGTTCACGTGGTGGGGCGACCAGCTGATGTATCTGGATGCCGACCAGGGTGGAACGATGGACGCTCAAGGAAACAGAAAACGTATGTTCCAACTGAAAGACATCGGCAAAGGATGGCACACAGCCTATTATGCTGAATATCCGTATGCTGACCAACCAATGGTACTGCTAAAGAACAGTCAGCAACGCATTCTATACAACTGGGAAACCAAGAAAACGGTATGGACACAGACTTGCGAAGGCGAGACAGCAAGCGACTGGAACAAGGCATCGAGGGCTGTAGCCTACGTGAAAGACAACCAGCTGTACGTGAGGGATGCCGATAACAAGGAGCACCAGCTGACCACCGACGGCTCGCCCAGTGTGGTGTATGGTTCAGCCGTACACAGATACGAATTTGGTATTACGGCCGGTACCTACTGGAGCCCCGATGGTCAGAAACTGGCTTTCTACCGCATGGACCAAAGTAAGGTGACAGACTATCCGCAGGTGGATATCGACACGCGTATTGCTGCTTACAAACCCGAGAAATACCCGATGGCAGGCGAAAACACGCATCACGTGACCGTAGGCGTATATGACCTCAGCACGGGCCAAATAACCTATCTCGACACCCCAAAAGGTTCCGTAAGCGGCGACTCCATCGCCACCTCCGTCCCCTACCTCACCAACATCGCATGGGGTCCTGACAGCAAGACCATCTACATGTTTGAGCTCAATCGCGACCAGAACGACTGCCGATTGGTAAGCTATGATGCAACAACGGGTAACCGCTTGTCGGAACTGGATCGAGAGACTCACGACAAATACGTAGAACCGTTGCACCCCATCCAGTTCCTGCCATGGGACAAGGAGAAATTCATTCTGCAGAGTCAGCGCGACGGCTATAACCACCTGTATCTTTACAGCAAGGACGGGAAACTAATCAAGCAGTTGACCAGCGGTCCGTGGGTAGTACAGGAAGTACTGGGTTTCAACACGAAACAAAAGAGCATCATCATAGCCGCCAACAAATATCACCCCTTACACCGCTGGCTATATGCAGTCAGCGTCAAAGACGGCAAGATGCAGGAACTGGTGAATACGGACGGTGTGCATAGTGGTTCGCTCTCGGAGACGGGTGCTTACCTCGTCGATAACTGGAGCAACCCCACCACCCCTCGCTGTATTGACCTACTCTCCACAGCGTCTGGCAATTCTGTTGCCAGAACTCGCCTCTTAACCGCCAGCGACCCATGGAACGGTTACCAGCAACCCATTTTCGAATGTGGAAGTATCAAAGCTGCTGATGGGGTAACCGACCTTTACTACCGCATGGTAAAGCCGCACGACTTCAATCCTGCCAAGAAATATCCAACCGTCGTCTATGTCTATGGCGGACCACATGCCCACAACATAGAGGCATCGTGGCATTGGTACAGCAGGTCGTGGGAAACATACATGGCACAAAAGGGCTACATCATCTTTGTACTCGACAATCGCGGTTCGGAGAACAGGGGACGTGACTTCGAGCAGGCTACCTTCCGCCAACTGGGACAAATAGAAATGCAAGACCAGATGAAGGGTGTGGACTATCTGCGTACCCTACCCTACATTGACACCGACAGAATCGGTGTCCACGGGTGGTCGTTCGGCGGTTTCATGACCATCTCGCTGATAACCAACTATCCCGATGTGTTTAAAGTGGGAGTAGCCGGCGGCCCCGTCATTGACTGGAGATTGTATGAGGTGATGTATGGCGAACGCTATATGGACACCCCGCAGGCTAACCCTGAAGGCTACGAGAAGACATCGTTACTGTCGAAGGCTAAGAACCTGAAAGGCAAACTCCAGATTATTTCGGGCTATAACGACGATACCGTAGTGCTGCAGAACTGTCTGGCATTCCTGAAAGCCTGTATCGAGGCTGGCACACAGCCCGACTTCTTTGTGTACCCTGGCGAACTCCATAATATGCGAGGGCACGCCAGCGTTCATCTACATGAACGTATCACCCAATACTTTGAAGACTATTTGAAATGAAAGAAGAACAGATATTAGTACGTATTACAGGACAGGACCGTCCGGGACTGACAGCATCGGTGATGGCGATTCTTGCCCAATATGATGCCCAGATTCTGGATATTGGCCAGGCAGACATCCACTCTACCCTGTCGCTGGGTATTTTGATTCGTATCGACGATATGAAATCGGGACTGGCTATGAAGGAACTGCTCTTCAAAGCCACCGAACTGGGGGTGAACATCGGTTTCTCGCCTATCAGCGACGACGAGTATGAAAACTGGGTAGGACACCAGGGCAAGAACCGATACATCCTGATGGTGATGGGACGGCAGTTGGAAGCGCGCCAGATAGCGGCTGCCACCCGTATCATTGCCGACCAGGGACTGAATATCGACTCAATACTGCGACTTACCGGGCGTAAGAGTATCAAACAGCTCGACAAGCACACACGCGCCTGCATCCAGTTCTCACTGCGTGGCGAACCCGTCAACAGACAGGACATGCAGTCGAAACTGCTGAAGCTGTCAGCAGAAATGGGTATCGACTTTTCGTTCCAGCGCGACGATATGTTCCGCAGAATGCGACGCCTGATCTGTTTCGATATGGACTCTACGCTCATCCAGACGGAGTGTATCGACGAACTGGCTGAGCGCAACGGTGTGGGCGCAGAGGTACGTGCCATCACGGAAAGCGCCATGCGTGGCGAGATAGACTTCAAGGAGAGTTTTACACGGAGAGTGGCGCTGCTGAAGGGACTGGATGTCAGTGTGATGCAGGATATAGCCGAGCACCTGCCCATTACGGAGGGTGTGGACCGACTGATGAGTATTCTGAAGACTTGCGGCTATAAGATTGCCATCCTATCGGGTGGATTCACCTATTTCGGTGAATACCTGCAGCGTAAGTACGGTATCGACTACGTCTATGCCAACGAACTGGAGATTGGCGAGGACGGCAAACTGACAGGTCGCTATGTGGGCGAGATAGTGGACGGACACCGGAAAGCTGAACTGCTGAAACTGATTGCGCAGGTGGAGAAGGTGAATCTGGCACAGACCATTGCCGTGGGCGACGGTGCTAACGACTTGCCGATGATTTCGGAAGCCGGACTGGGTATTGCCTTCCATGCAAAGCCCCGTGTGGTGGCGAATGCCGAACAGAGCATCAATACCATCGGACTGGATGGTGTGCTCTACTTCCTGGGATTCAAGGATTCCTACCTCGGAGAACAGGGAAAACTTTGAAAGTTGAGAGTTGAAAGTTGATAATTAGAAAAGATATGAAGATATTATTGTTAGGCAGTGGCGGACGTGAGCACGCACTGGCTTGGAAAATTGCTCAGAGTGAGAAATGTGAGAAACTGTATATTGCCCCAGGTAATGCCGGAACGAGCAACTGCGGTGAGAATGTGGCGATGAAAGCTGATGACTTCGAAGCCATCAAACAGTTCTGTGTCGACCAGCAAATCGGCATGGTGGTAGTGGGTCCTGAAGACCCGCTGGTGAAAGGTATTTACGACGACATGAAGGCAGACCCACGTACCAAGGACATTCCCGTGATTGGGCCGACAAAGGCTGGTGCCGTACTGGAAGGCTCGAAAGATTTTGCCAAAGCCTTTATGCAGCGCCACCAGATTCCTACTGCCCGCTACGAGACCTTCGACGGCGAACACCTGCAGGAAGGTTTAGCCTTCTTGGAAACCCTGGAAGCCCCCTACGTGCTGAAAGCCGACGGGCTGTGCGCCGGTAAGGGTGTATTGATTCTGCCAACCCTCGACGAGGCTAAAAAGGAATTGAAGGAGATGCTGGGTGGTATGTTTGGAAATGCTTCTTCACGTGTCGTGATTGAAGAATTCCTGAGCGGTATAGAGTGCAGTGTCTTTGTTTTGACAGATGGTGACCACTATAAGATTCTGCCTGAAGCTAAGGACTACAAACGTATCGGCGAACACGATACTGGACTGAACACTGGCGGTATGGGCTCTGTTACTCCCGTTCCCTTTGCCACCAAGGAGTGGATGCAGAAAGTAGAGGACCGCATCATTCGTCCCACTGTGGAAGGACTGAAGGCTGAAGGTATTCTGTATAAGGGCTTTATCTTCTTCGGACTGATTAATGTGAAGGGCGAGCCTATGGTGATTGAATACAACTGCCGTATGGGTGACCCAGAGACGGAGAGCGTGATGTTACGACTGAAGAGCGATATTGTGGACCTCTTTGAGGGTGTGGCTGACGGCAACCTCGACCAACACGCCATCGAGTTCGACCCTCGTGCAGCCGTTTGTGTGATGCTGGTCAGTGGCGGTTATCCTCAAGAATACAAAAAGGGCTACCCCATCAGCGGTATCGAAACGGTAGAAGGCAGTATTGTATTCCATGCCGGAACAACGATGAAAGACGGTGAGGTTGTCACCAATGGCGGACGCGTTATTGCTGTCTCGTCTTACGGAAAAGACAAAGCTGAAGCGCTGCAGAAGTCTTTCGAAGAAGCTCAGAAAATAGTATTTACTGACAAATACTTCCGTCGCGACATTGGTGCAGATCTTTAAACTATTGGGGCTTTGAAGAAACGATTACAGAACAGGATTGCTGAGAGCAGGCTGACCCTGCCCTCGGCAATTGTATACGCCACTGCTTGCTGGATACTCTGTGGACTATTCCCCCAAAACATGTGGATTCAGGCGGGATGTTTTGGTCTCACGACCTTCTGCATGTTGATGCTGAATAACACGAATGCACTGATTCGCATTTACTCACGAATGGTGTCCTGTACTTTCCTGATACTCTCGTGCATGTTGTGTTTCCTGTTCAACTCCGTTGCCGGCAACGTCAGCCAACTGTTCTTCGCCGCTTCTTACCTGATTTTGTTCTTTACCTATCAAGACACCAATTCCCCAGGATTCACGTACTATGGATTCCTGCTTTTCGGACTGGCTACAATAGCTTCCGTCCATCTGCTATATTTGCTACCAGTGTTATGGATACTGATGGTCACCAACCTCCAGTCGTTCTCATGGCGCACTTTCATGGCATCGCTCATGGGAGTTGCCACACCCTATTGGGTAGTTTTCTGCCTTGGAGTCTACCAACAGGACCTATCGTTCTTTGTGAATCATTTCCAGCCTTTCATTGAGTTCCATACACCCTTCAACTTGTCGATACTCGACATAAATCGGAAAATAATCTTGTTTTTCCTGGTCGTGATGGCCATTGTAAGTACCTTGCATTTCTGGCAGACCAGTTATCTTGACAAGTTTCGCATCCGCATGCTTTATGGGTTGTTTATACGAATGGATTTTGCATTGTTCCTATACATCATCCTACAACCACAACTCTACGACATTCTCATACGGCTGCTCATCATCAATACAGCACCGCTGATAGCGCACTTCTTTGCCCTCACCAAGTCTAAATTCACAAACATACTTTTCATCATCGTAATGCTTGCCGTAGGCTGCTTCACGGCTTATAACGTATGGATGTCATCATCTCTCTTCTGATTAGCTATGGCTATTGGGGCATGCTCATTACTGCCTTTATAGCCGGATCCTTCTTTCCTTTCTCCAGTGAGGCTGTGATGATGGGACTTCTGGCAGCAGGACTCGATCCGTGGGGACTTATCATCTATGGGACGATAGGCAATGTGGCTGGGAGCATGTTCAACTTTTTTGTCGGCCACATGGGAAAGGTGGAGTGGATAGAGAAATACCTACATGTAAGCAAAGAGAAACTCGACAAGGCCATCCGCTTTATGGGAGGACGAGGCGCTTGGATGGGGTTCTTTGCTTTTCTGCCCGTCTTAGGAAGCGCTATCACCATCGCACTGGGATTGATGCGAGCCAACATCCCCATCTCCATTACCAGCATCACGATTGGCAAATTCTTACGGTACATACTGATTATTTATGGTGCCCAATTCTTCATATAGACTTAAAAAGTTATAAAAAAGGTAAGGCAAAGGCAAATTCTTCTCTCTTCACTCTTCACTTTTCGCTAAATTGTTTACCTTTGCAGTTTAGAATAAAAAAGACACAACAAATAGCATGAAACAATTTAGACTGGTAGACAATATTCTCGGATGGGTCAGCTTCCTGATTGCTGCCTTCGTATATTGTTCTACAATTGAGCCTACAGCCTCTTTCTGGGACTGCCCCGAGTTTATATCCACAGGTTACAAATTAGAAATTGGTCACCCGCCCGGTGCACCATTCTTCATGCTCACTGCCAATCTTTTCTCGCAGTTTACCAGCGACCCCTCTCAGGTGGCCTATATGGTGAACATCATGAGTGCACTGCTATCAGCTGCTACCATCCTGTTTCTCTATTGGACCATCTCTCACTTGGTGCGCCGCCTGCTTATCAAGGATTGGAGCGAACTAAATTTAGGCAAACTCATTGCCATAGAAGGTTCAGCCATGGTGGGAGCACTGATCTATACATTCAGCGACACTTTCTGGTTCTCGGCAGTCGAAGGTGAGGTTTATGCCTACTCTTCGGCCTTCACAGCTGTAGTATTCTGGTTGATACTGAAATGGGAAGATCATGCTGACGAGCCCCAGAGCGACCGTTGGCTCATATTAATAATGTATATGACAGGACTGAGCATTGGTGTCCATCTGCTCAACCTGCTCTGTCTGCCAGCCATCGTCCTGGTATACTATTATCGCAAATTCCCACAATACAATTCGCGCAAGGATCTCTATGGTTCATTGATAGCCTTAGGCATCTCCGTCGTCATTCTGGCCGCTGTGCTTTATGGCGTTGTTCCCGGAATCGTACAGGTGGGAGGATGGTTCGAACTGTTGTTTGTTAACCTACTGGGCTGTCCGTTCAATACAGGCGAGATTGTCTATATCTTCCTGCTCATCGGAATTACTATTTGGGCTATCTACGAGACGCATCGTGACGCCAACGAAAAACGTCAGAACATTGCCTTCTTGTTGTCTGTTGCCATGCTCGGCATTCCGTTCTACGGTCACGGCTGGTCAGCAGCCATCATCGGTATCATCGTACTGGCAGTACTGTGGTTCATACTACAATATAAGTTCAAGGCTAAAGGCCAACAGCCAAAAGCCTTGGTGACTGCTCGCATCAAAAACACCTCCTTGCTCTGCATGCTGATGCTGATGATCGGCTATAGCAGTTACGCACTCATCGTGATACGCTCTGCGGCCAACCCGCCAATGGACCAGAACTCGCCAGAGGACATCTTTACTCTTGGAGAATACCTGGGTCGCGAACAGTACGGACAGCGTCCTCTGTTCTATGGACAGGCCTATACCTCACAAGTGGCTTTGGAGAAAGACGGAGAATACTGCAAACCCGTTATGACGAAGGGTGCTCCCGTATGGCAACGCAAGGAGAAAGCTTCATCCGATGAGAAAGACGAATACTTCATCCTACGCGCCAAAGATGAGTATCAGTATGCGCAAAACATGTTCTTCCCCCGTATGTACAGCTCGGCTCACCGTGCTGCCTACGAGAGTTGGATGGGAGGTAGCGTGGATGGTCATGAGGAGAGTTACGATCGCTGCGGAGAAATCATCAACGTGAAAATGCCTAGCCAAATTGAAAATATCCGTTTCTTCCTCTCCTATCAGTGCAATTTCATGTACTGGCGTTACTTCATGTGGAACTTTGCAGGCAGACAGAACGATATACAGGGTAATGGCGAATTGGAACATGGCAACTGGCTGACAGGTTTCGACTGGTTTGACAACATGCGTCTGGGCGATCAGAGCACACTGCCTGACGAACTGAAAAACAATAAAGGCCACAATGTGTTCTATTGTCTGCCACTGCTCTTAGGACTCATCGGCCTCTTCTGGCAGTCATGGTATACCCGCAGGTCGAAAGACGAAAATGGGAAAGTGAAAGAGGAACCCGTTGGTATCCGCCAGTTCTGGGTAGTATTCTTCCTGTTCTTCATGACAGGTTTAGCTATTGTCATTTATCTGAACCAGACTCCTATGCAGCCCCGTGAGCGCGATTATGCCTACGCTGGTTCGTTCTATGCCTTTGCCATCTGGTGTGGTATGGGTGTAGCAGCACTCATCGACCTGATAAGCCGCAAGCTGAAAGGTCATCTGGTTCCTCTGGCAACTATTATCTCACTGGTTTCCCTCCTTGTCCCCATCCAAATGGCTTCACAGACTTGGGACGACCACGACCGTTCTGGGCGCTACACATGCCGCGACTTCGGACAGAACTATCTGATGTCCCTGCAGGACGAGGGTAATCCTATCATCTTCACCAATGGCGACAACGACACCTTCCCACTCTGGTATAACCAAGATGTAGAGGGTGTACGTACCGATGCCCGCGTCTGCAACCTTTCTTATTTGCAGACCGACTGGTATATTGACCAGATGTGCCGTCCTGCCTACGATTCTCCTTCCGTACCTATCACGTGGAAGCGTATTGAGTATTGTGCCGGAACCAATGAGTATGTACCCATCGATGCTGAAATGAAACAGGCTGTTCTCGATCTCTACAAAGAACATCCTGAGGAGGCAAAAGCCCAATTCGGCGACGATCCTTTTGAACTGAAGAACATCCTGAAATACTGGGTACGCTCTAAATCTTCCGATCTTCATGTGATACCTACTGATGTCATTTATATGACCATCGATAAGGATGCCGTCCGTCGCAGCGGTATGATGATGGCCACCGATTCCATCCCCGACCGCATGACAATCTCGCTGAAAGGCAAGACAGCGCTCTATAAGGGTGACCTGATGATACTCGAGATGCTGGCTCAGTGCAACTGGGAGCGTCCTATCTACGTAGCCGTTTCCGTGGGCGACGAGAACTACATCAACCTGGGCGACAACACTATCACTGAGGGCCTGGCTTACCGTATCACTCCTTTCACCACCAATCAGGAGGGTGCTAAGAACTTTGATACCAAGCGTACTTATGACAATGTGATGCACCGCTTCAAGTTCGGAGGCGCCAATAGCAAAGGAGTCTATCTCGACGAGACGGTAATGCGTATGTGCTACACCCACCGTCGCATTATGGCTCGTTTGGCTGTACAACTCGTCAGCGAAGAGAAGGACAAAGAGGCTGCTGAGGTACTGAAATACAGTGAAAAGATGTTACCTGCCTATAACATTCCTCACAACTACACCTCTGGATCGCTGGATATGGCTCGTGCCTGGGCTGCTATGGGCAACAAGAAAGAGGCTATGAATCTCATCGAACAACTGTGGAAGAACTCCATCCAGTATGCGACGTGGTACATCAATCTCAACGAACAGCAGTTCGCCCTGTCAGAAGACAGTTGCTATATGCATATCTATATCCTCAACCAACTCCTGCAGTTAGGTGATACTATTGACGAGGAATGGGGAAACAAAAAGGGTGAAGTACTCAATAAAATCCTCGATGCCTTCCAAGCAAAGGGAGGACGACTGGGAACGGAGTAAAGGCAAAAAGTAAAAAACAGATAGAATAAGGTGTTTATCGAGCAACCTGCTATATGGCTTAGATGGCTCTATCCCAGAGCTACATGGCGAATGGATCGTCATGAGAAGGCTGTTTATCTTACCTTCGACGACGGACCCATCCCAGAAGCCACGCCATTCATCCTCGATACGTTGAAACGTTACAGCATCAAGGCTACCTTCTTCATGGTGGGTGATAATGTACGTAAACACCCTGAACTATATCAGCGAGTAGTTGATGAAGGCCACCGCATTGGTAATCACACCCACAACCACATCAGCGGTTTCCGCCATAGCATACGCGAGTATAGCTATAATGTGGAGAAAGCCAATGCCTATCTGCACACCAATCTGGTGCGCCCACCGCACGGTTGGATGCGCCTAGAGCAGTATGCCTGGCTGGGACGTAAGTATCGAATCGTGATGTGGGACCTCGTGACCCGCGATTATTCTAAGTGGATGACAGCCGAGGACGTGCTGAACAATGTAAAACGTTATGCCCGTAACGGCAGCATCATCACCTTCCACGACTCACTGAAATCCATCGACAAGCTACGCACAGCCTTGCCCCTGGCCATTGAATGGCTTATGGAGCAGGGCTATGCCTTTAAGATATTCGACTAATCTATCAAAACAATAATTACTATGACAACATTAACAATTCTCATTGTTGCAGCCTTTGTTATCGGCTATCTATGCATAGCTCTTGAAAGTGTGACAAAAGTCAACAAGGCAGCGATTGCCCTGTTGATGTGTGTCGTATGCTGGACTCTACTGATGGTGAATCCAGGAGCCTACTATCCTGAATTTTCCAGCGACGACGTTATCCACCACATTGCCGAAGTTATCGAGCACCATCTGGGCGATGCGGCAGGAACACTGTTCTTCCTGATGGGTGCCATGACCATTGTCGAGATTGTCGACTCGAATGGTGGCTTCAACTTCGTGCGCGATGCCATGAAGACGCGTTCCAAGCGCAAACTGATGTGGCGCGTGGCCTTCATGACCTTCTTTCTGTCGGCCATTCTCGACAACCTCACCACATCTATCGTCATGATTATGGTGCTGAGAAAACTGGTACAGTTTCGTGAAGAGCGCCTGCTCTATGCCGCCCTCATCATCATCGCAGCCAACTCTGGAGGGGCCTTCTCACCTATCGGTGACGTCACCACCATCATGCTGTGGATCAAAGGTGTCATCACCACACAGGGTGTTATCACCGAGATTTTCATCCCTTCGCTCGTATCGATGGTCATACCGGCATTCATCATCAGCCTGCAACTGAAAGGCAAATTCGATAAGGAACAGAATCTTCCTAAGTCCACTGCCAGTCAGTTTACAAAAGTGCAACGCAGCATTATCTTTTGGTTAGGTGTCGGCGGTTTGATATTCGTACCTATCTTCAAGACCCTGACCCACCTGCCACCGTTTATGGGCATCCTGCTGGTATTGGGCATCCTATGGACTACAACCGAGATTTTCCACTACAATACGGACGAGGACGACACGATGGCTAAACGCGTGAGCGACATCATGTCGAAGATTGACCTCTCCACCATTATGTTCTTCCTCGGCATTCTGATGGCTGTTGCCGTCCTGCAGGAAATTGGTGTGCTGACGGCTATGGGCGAAGGCCTCAACGAAGCCTTCTCAGGCAACTACTACGTCATTAACGGCATCATCGGTGTGCTGTCCAGTATTGTTGACAATGTGCCGCTGGTTGCCGGTTGTATGGGTATGTATCCTGTTGCAGCCGAAGGTCCGATGGCTGTTGATGGTATTTTCTGGCAATTGTTGGCTTACTGTGCCGGTGTAGGTGGTTCAATGCTGATTATCGGCTCTGCCGCTGGTGTAGTAGTCATGGGCTTGGAAAAAATCACCTTCGGCTGGTATCTCAAGAAGATTACGTGGATAGCCTTCGTGGGCTATCTCTGCGGTATCCTCATCTACTGGATAGAGCGCACGCTCTTCTTCTAAATTAAAGAAAATTATCTTTGCATCATTGATTCCCGACAGCCTCTGAATAATCATGCTGTCGGGTTTGTTTCTCTAGGCGCGATATTATGTTTCGGAACTCTTAAAAGAGGTGATGCTAAAACGAGGGCCAAAAATGGGGGTCTCGAGCCAAAT
>DEJG01000019.1:0-96426 GCA_002353295.1 Prevotella sp. UBA2754 | reverse complement strand
GGTTTGGCTCGAGCCAAAACCCGTTCCGGCTCGAGCCAAGTCGAGGAGTGGCTTTTGGCGAGGTAGGAGTTTCATTACGACAATCTGGTAGTTTCATGACGAGTTTCTATTACTTTCATTACGAGTGATTCTGAGTCCGAACGGGTCGGACTGGAGCGATTTGGCGTAGGCGATTCTTCCGAAAATAGACGAATCGCGAAATACGCCTTACACCCTTATTTAAGTCGTGAGCGATTATCTAAAAAACAGTACCTCGAATGCCTTGTGTCAATCAGCCGTTCATCTGAGTGATATACGCCATGATGACTTCAACGGCGGCTTCAGGAGTCATATTGTCCATCGAGAGCACGAGCTGATAGTTGCGCGTGTCATAACGCGAGGTGTCGTCGTACTTCTGAATATATGTCTCACGACTTTCATCCATCTCCTTAATGACATCAAGAGCCTGCTGTTCGCTGATGCCACGTTTCTTCATCAGTCTATCGACACGATGCTTCTTGGACGCCTGAACAAAAATGTGCAGACTGTTGGGCCAGTCACGGAATACAAGAAAACCAGAACGTCCTGCCACTACACACGATTCCTCCTGTGCCAGTTCCTGCAGGATAGCCTTCTCCGTCTCAAACATCGAGGCGGTGGTCAGTATCACTTCGTCTTCCATGGGAGCTTGAGCACTTTTGACGAGGATGGTATAGTAGGTATTAAACTCGTTCCACCAAGTTTTCTTCTGTGCCTTGATGCGCTCTATCTCCTCGAGCGACAGTCCGAATTTCTCAGTCAACCCTGCTACGAGCGCCTTATCATAATACTTCACGTTCAACCGTTCGGCCAGTAAACGTCCGACGGTACGACCACCAGACCCCACTTCGCGGTTGATGGTAATCACAAATTGCTTGTCTTTATTCATAATTTTAATACTATATTAGTTCTATTATTGCTGCAAATATATTAAAAAAATCTATTCAAACTAATTAATTAGTCAATATAGTAACGAAACTCTCGGCAGGCATGTCGAGCGTGACCTCTCCGTTGATGACGGGGATGAGTTGAGCCTCAGCATGCTGCTGGCTATTGGTAACATAGGCATAAGCCTGACGCGTAGAAGCTGGCAGACCAGTGATATGTGCCCGACAAGCAGCCCCATTGTTAACCACATGAATGGCGCTCTCGCCTGTAGCCGGCTTGGTGAAGGCTGCCACATTCACATTCGGTTTGTTGACTTTAAAGGGAACAGCAAAAGCATCGGCTGGTGTCATGGAAAGCTGTTTCAGATTGAAGAAACGCTGGGTGGGACGCAAAGGGCCTTCCGAGCGATAGATACCATCACCCCAAAGTACAGAGTAATCGGATGTCAGTTGCCACTGCAGGATACTGAGCGGCTGGCAGAGCGCACAGATACGTGTATAGAGATTTATCTCATACAGCGCAAAAGTAGTCTCGTTGAAAATACCAGGGTATTGGTGAGCGGCAGCATCGGTACTCCCCTCTCCTACAATCAGTGGCACATTCATCTGTCGGGCAGCATCAGCCCAACGGCGCAGGGTAGCATCATCGCATCCACGCCATGAATGAAACGATATAGCTCCTACATATCGGTGGGCAGAAGGGTCGTTCATCGCCGGCAGGATAAAATCGAAGGTGGTAGCATCGGAATTGTCACCCAGTAGCATCAGCGTTTTCAGGCCTCTACTAGCTACATACTGTCCGAACTCTTTGATGAAGTCACGGTGCTGTTCTGGTGTAAACAGCACATCAATACCGATGTCCGACTCATTGAATGAGAAATAGTCGGCCTCCACTCCATATTCCTGTTTCAGGAACAACAGATAGCTGGTCAGAGAAGCATAGATCCGCTCTTTGGCAGCAGTCTTAAACGGCAAAGCCCTCACACCTGGGCGCGAACGGTCGGTAGGTTCATAGGCCCACTGCGGAGGAAACCAACAACTCACAATGACAGGCATACCCTCCTGTTTCAGCCGACGGGCCATCTCGGCACTCCGCTTCACATGTTCATGACGACTACCTTCCTTGTCCCACAAAGCCCAAGGCATTTCTACACGTCCGAAAGCTACACGCATATTGTTCAGACAATAGTCAATGACGGTGGGGTCTTTCTGATAGTTCTGTATACGGAAATTACCGCCAAAACCGGCAAACTGCCGTCCAGGCTGCGTGGTGTCGATTTGTATGTCGACTGTCTCATGGTGGCGTTTGCCATCTACCTGAAGAGTGGCAGCGAGTTCCTGTGATTGTCCTTTCTTCAGTGTCGGCAACAGGGTGACATAGAGTACCTTGTCTTCTCCCTCCTGACGGGTGAACATTTTCACTGCCTTGTTGAAGGTCAATGTTAGTTGGCGCTCAGGAGCCTGTATGGTAGCCTTACGACCAGCAATTTTGATGGCAGCATCACGATAGTACTGAGGCGAGAAAGCCATACAGAAATAAGCTCCCTCGTTGAGATTGTCCTTGGCTTCAGCCTTCCATTCCAAAGCCACGGTATGCAGATCTACATCCGTCACCTTTTGTTGGATTTCAGTACCATGCATCGGTGTAATGGTAGTCTGAGTCAGTCCGTCACGCTGGTATCGGATGCGGCGCTGGCGTTCCCTGCCCGTCTGTTCCATTTGTCCTTTTAAATTCCCTACGCGAAGTGTCGATTCAAAATCAATCAATTCGCCCTCCAGACGTACGCCAGTGATATTGCTCCATGCCATCACCTCTGTATGGACTGCAGGATGTTTCAGTCGCTCTGCCAATTCATAAGCCATACGACTGTTATGGTAGGGACAGTTCCAATCGCTCACCTTGGGTTCACGATTCGGCTGCAGACTGGCATCAAGTCCCTTAAACCATCCTCCATGGGTATGATCAATGAAGTGAGCCTTCACAAACTCCCAATTCCGCTGGGCAGCATCGAAGAACTTCCGATTACCCGTGATCTGCCAGGCATTAATGGCGCCAATGATGGTTTCACATTGAGGCCACCATGACATGCGCTGACTAAAGGTTCCGTTCTCCTTCTCATAGCGCATAGCACCATCGGCATTCAGTCCTTCCTTCAATGCTGTTTCTGTCATTTTCACAGCCTGTTCCTCTACCAGAGCCTTCAGACCAGCATCACCAACGGCATGAGCAGCCTCACACATCAGCCATGCCGTTTCTATATCGTGACCGTAAGAATCAACCTCGCCTATCGCATTCCAGTCATCATCGCAAAAAACGATCAGATGGTTCGTCTTGGGCGAATAAAGACGTGTACGGAGCAGTTGTAGCAATTCCCTGAGATTGGCCTCCAGCTCTTGGTCTTTCCATACCTGATACAGCGTGGTATAGGCCTCCAGCACGTGGATATGAGTATTCATCGTCTTGGTAGCATGTGGTTGTCCGTCAACCCCGCGCATTCCGCTCTTGCTGTAGTCGCGGCCGAAAGATTCGATATAGCCCAACTTCGCCTTATCATGCGCTTTACTCTCCAGTGTACGATAGAGGGCAATGGCTGCTTCCAGACTCTTCTTGCACCCCGTAGCGCGGAAATGTTCAGCCAGTCCGTAGATGCCAAAAGCGCAGGCATAGGTCTGCTTGGTCATATCCTTCGGATGGCCTTCGTTGTCCACCGTCCAGTAGACGCCCCCATATTTCTTATCAACAAAATGATGAACGTAATAATCGGCTGCCCTATCGGCCATCTGCCTGTATTGCGCCAGCCCATAATGACGATAAGCCTTGGAGAATGTCCACAGGATTCGCGCATGCAGCACGGCTCCCTTGTCAGCTTGCTCGATAGCCTTGCCGTCGTTCAGTACCACACCATAGAACCCGCCCTGCGGGTCCACCGTATGCTGCATCCAGAAAGTCAGGATGTTGTCGGTTAGGTTCTGCGTCGTTTCCTTTCTCAGTTTTTCTACCTCCTGTGGTGTCTGAGCTATCGTCATGGTCGTCCATGCCATCAGCCATACTATCAGCCATGGCACTCTCTTCGATACTGCACCTTGTTTCATTATGTTATTTAATTATAAGTTTTTTTTCTTTTTGCAAATATACAAACATTTCTGATAAAACTTGACTCGTTATTCGTTTTTTTGCTTGATTATCTGTATTTTTGCATCGATAATACCTTATTTTATTGCAGAAAGATGATGACCGACAATAGCAAATGGGTGGCTTGCTGGGGCAATGCCACTTCTATCACCAACCGTCGCGAGGCTGTCTATGCCAAAGACCTCACATTACGTTATCCCATTCGTATGTGCTTCAGTGGCAGTATGCTGCGCTTCAGGTTTTCTAATCTCACTGGCACCGAACCCGTCACACTCAACAAAGTTTTGGTTGGACATATCCCCATCACTTTTGGAGGCGAGACCTGTGTGACCCTCCAGCCTGGTAAAGAGACGGAGAGCGATGCCATCAGCTATGCCGTCCACCGTGGCGACACCATCGAGGTGAGTTTCTATATGGCTGATTTTACGCAGATGAACAGCGGGACGCTCATCACCGGTCCGCTCTCCAAGGGCTATTATGCCTATGGCGACTATGCCGAGGCCGATGAACTGCCACTCGACTTGAGTCGTCACACAAACTGGTTCTACTTCCTCAACACCGTCGATATCCTCACTTCACCCGACAATCATGCCATCATCTGTTACGGTGACTCCATCACAGCTCAGTCGTGGCCCGACTATATGGCACAACAGGCTTTTGGCTCTAATGCCTCTATCATACGACGTGCCGTCAGCGGCACGCGCATTCTCCGCCAATACGACTGCATCACCTATCAGGCTTACGGACTGAAAGGAGCCACGCGATTCCCTATCGAGTCGAATGTGGCTGGTGCTACGGATATCATTATCCAGCACGGCATCAATGACATCATCCACCCCGTTGGCACTGATGTCAACCCCTTCCGCCCTTGGAGCGATTTGCCTACTGTGGAGGAGATGCAGCAGGGCGTCGAGCACATCTATGTCGAGCCCGCTAAAGCCATGGGGCTGAAAGTGTGGAGTGGCACGCTGTTGCCTATCTTCGGATGGCGCACCTATAACGAGGACCGCGAACGGATGCGCCAAGCATTCAACGAGTGGTTGCGCACATCACCTATCTTTGATGGATGCATCGACTTCGATGCTGCAGTCCGCAGTGTTACCAATCCCAAGGCCTTTGCCGATGGCTACGACAGTGGTGACCATCTGCATCCCAGTGAACGCGCCTACGAAGCCATGGGGCATGCAGCAGCCCACAAACTGATACGCTATACGCCTCGCTACGACCACGAAGAATATCTTTAAAACGTCATGACCTTTATGGGCGACCGCTATGTCATTCATGTGGATGCCATGAAGCCCGACAAGGAAATGACGCTGATGGATGTCCATCATTCTTCATTTCCAAGATGATGCGCTGACATGTTTGGCTGATATGCTGTTGTGCTACATCCTTGCGCATAGCTTCTTCCATCGGGAAGCCGGGAGGATTGATACATTCCACTTTTGCGAAACCGGCTGACAACAGTTGCTCTTTGTCACTGACTCGTCCGGCTATCAAGGCGACAGGGGTTCCTTGGGCTTGTTGTAATATGCCCATTGGTAATTTACCCATCAATGTCTGCAGATCAGCAGCCCCCTCGCCAGTAATAACGAGACTTGCATTCTTAACAAGGTCGCGGAAATGGATGGTGTCGAGCAACAGTTGTATACCCGACTGGCAGGTAGCATCCAGATATTCGAGGAAAGCATAGCCCAGTCCGCCAGCGGCACCCGCCCCAACCGCAGTCGAACGGTCATAGCCAAAATGCCTGGCAGAGAGATCGGCAAACCGCCTGGCCCGTTCATCCAATCTGCTTACCATTTCTGGTGTAGCTCCCTTTTGCGGTGCGAAGACATGGGCAGCACCATGCTCACCACACAACGGATTCTTGACATCTGAGGCAATCGTGAAGCGCACCTGTTTCAAGGCATCGATGTCGTCCCACGTGCCATGTTTGGCAAAGGTATCGATGAGTGCCCGTAGCATTCCCATTCCAGCATCACTGGTTGCACTGCCACCCAGTCCCACGATGACATGCTTAGCCCCGTTCCAGACGGCATCAGCCACCAACTGCCCCGTACCATAACTGGTAGCCACCATCGGATTTCGCTCTTCCTGCGCCAATAAAGTCAGTCCACTGGCCTGCGCGATTTCAATCACTGCCGTGTCACCCCGCAACAGGTATTTCGCAGTGACGGGGCGCATCAGCGGGTCTCGCACAACGACAGATACCCAATCACCGCCAATAGCAGCATCAAAAGCTTCCAAGAAACCTTCACCCCCATCACTGACAGCCACTTGCACCACCTCGGCCTCTGGGCATACACGATGGACTCCTTCCACAGCTGCACTATTAGCCTCCACAGAAGTCAGACATCCCTTGAATGAGTCAATAGCAACAATAACTTTCATCTCTTATCTAACAGATTGTGTGTATTTCTTCACACGATCATCATTGATAATGCCCTGCCAGTTCAGGCCATAGGCGAAATCATAAACATGTCCGTCGCTGTCAACATAGCAGTCCATGTCATGGGGGACATCTTCCTGTTGCTTCTCTACTGTCTCCATATCGGAAGGCATCTGCATGGGCAATAATGCTGAAGGTTCTGCCTTGCCGCTGATGATGTCAAGCAGTGCCTGATGCTGGACACTGAAGGAAATGAGAAGGGCATCGGCAGGACGTTCTATCTCTCTCAGCACCACAGGACGACCAGTCTCCAGAATGACAATAACGGGTTTGTCGCCCATCGCTTCTTTGGTATGCTGAACCATCGTCGCATCGTCTCGGTTGTAGGTTTCTACAATCTTGCCCTTGTAACTGCGATTGGTAAACTTTTCCATCGGATCACCTCCTGCAATACTTACACTTCGGGCTTCTGAAGCCAGGTAGTTCCTATATTGCAGGCTGTAAGGCACATAGCCATTGCCACCTCGTTTTACATCCTCTGTGCTATAGCCGAAACCTGAGTTTGGCTCTTCAATGAGACAGATGGCAAAGTCAGCCTCTTCAGGACTTCCTACTACATCATAATATTTCTTGACCAATGCGAGGTCGATAGGCTCCACGGTTTTCTCTTCAGAAATGCCACCCCAGAGACCAGGGATAGCAGGGAAGTAGCGCTTGGGCACATACACCTTTTTCCTGTCTTTGATAGGCAGTACCTTGTTCTTGCTGTTCTTCAACATGATAACCGATTTCAGTTGGGCCTCATAACCTTCTTGCATAAACGCGGGTTTACCGACTGTTTTTGCCGACTCTGCAGGGTCGAGATAAGGATTTTCAAAGAGTCCAACACGGAACATGTTAAGCAACAGTCTGCGTGCCGACTGTTCAAAACGCTGACGGGCACTTGTCTCACCATATTCCTTTGCCCACATCCGGTAAGCTTCCACCACAGGGCCAATCTCGTTGTTGCCACCAAACTGGTCGACTCCTGCCTGCAGAATCTTATAATGGCGTTCTGCTTCTGTCAGTGCCTCCACTCCCCACGGCTTGCCGCCTCGCGGACTATCAAGCACTTTCATGTCCTTGGTAATACCCCAGTCAGTACAGATGACACCTTCGAAGTGTGCCGAGTCGCGCAGTTGCTCTTGAATGAGCCATTTGCTGTAACTACCTCCAACATTCTCACCCGAAGGATCCTGATGCCAAAGGATGCTGTAGATGGGCATCACGGCAGAAGCCATCTCCGTACCACCTTCCAGGCGGAAGGCTCCCTCAGTGAACGAACGCTTATGGGCGGCGAGATTGTTGCCTGGATAGACGGCATATTTACCTGAGGCAAAGTGGGAATCGCGACCTCCCTCCTGTGCACCATAGCCATACCAGTGCTTTACCATAGCATTCACGCTCTTCGTACCCCAACCTTTGGTTTCGGGCGTGGTCTGGAACGCATCACAGTAGGCGCGTGCCATATCAGTAGCTAATTGCGGGTCCTCTCCGAAGGTTCCGCTGAAACGTGTCCAACGGGGATCTGTAGCGATATCCACCTGAGGTGACAGCGCTGTTGCGATACCCAACGCACGATATTCTTCGGATGCTATCTCACCAAAGCGATACATCAGTTGCGGATCAAACGTAGCAGCCAGTCCGAGTGAGGTAGGCCATTGTGAAATCTGTCCGCCGGCACCAGCATTATATTCCGTGGTAGCTTTAGCTTCATGACGCGGATCGGAACTGGTGTTGGCAGGAATGCCATGTTCGAGTTTCTCCACAAAAGCCTGCATGTTATTATTCCATTGAGCTGCGACAGTAGGACTCTCCACGTTCGTAATCAGTACGGCACGCAAATGGTCGTCGTTCAAGAATTTCTTCTGTTCGTCTGACAATTCAGGCGAGGGAACAGACTGGTGACTACTATAGAGCATCAGTCCGGCAATCTCCTCCAACGACAATTGCGAGGCAAGGTCAGCAGCCCTTTCTTGAGCTGTCAGTCGCCAGTCTTCATAGGCATCCAGTGAATCGTTTCGGTTCAAGTCCTTAAAAGCATACCCATCCACCGTCAGTAACCTGATACCCGACTGTGGAGAATAGCCCAGCGACGGACCGTCTTTCTGGGTTACCAACATAAACGAATCCACTTGCTGCTCCGTCCATTTCTGTCCGTTGCATGCCGTCAGCCCCACCAGCATTCCACCTAAGGCTACAAAAGAAATTGCTTTAGTCTTCATATCGAATCTGTCATGTTAAACTATCCATTGTTGTTGCAAAGATAAATAATATGTTCGGACAGTTGTGAATTACTTTGTCTCCTCGAAACTCACCCACATTGAATATCAGTGAGATTTGTAGTTTGCTGTAAAATTAGTGAAAAATATTCAGACATCGGTGTCGTCAACTGCATTTTTACATTTTATTAGTAGTGTTCTGTCAATCAATCCTCCTGCATTTTTATGTATCCACGAGTAACCTTGTTTAATGCAATCTCTTTCAAATAGGCCTGCTGGACCAAGTCTGACAGGTCTTTTCTTGCTGTCATTGAGGAGACGGAGAACTGGTCTTGCACATCTTTTACAGTAAAAATAGTGTCGGGCTCCTCCTTTAATCGCTGAAGAATCAGCGCTTGGCGCTGATTGATGTTTCCAGCCATCATAAAGGAACTCGCAGCCCTCTTCTCACGCTGCTTTCGCTGAATATAATCACGTAATTGCTGGAAAGAGATTTCCAGTGCCCTCAAATTGTAGGCAACAAAATAACCCATGTCATTTCCGTCATTCTCGACATAACAGAAGGCTTTCTCATAATTCGACTTGGATGTTGCTATAACCCTTGATATAGACATGTACTCCACCAGTTTATAACCTTCTTTCAGCATATACCAATAGAACAAGGCACGTGCTGTACGTCCATTGCCATCGACAAACGGATGCATGAATGCCAACATAAAATGCACAATGATGCCCCGGATAATAGGATGGATGAAAGTGCGTGGATTGTCGTTGTTGAAGAAATCGCAAAGGGATTCGACAAACTCTGGTATCTCCTTATATGAAGGCGGTGTATAGATAATGTCCCCCTCTACCATGTCAGCCACAACAACCTTGTCGTTTGTTCTGAAACGACCAGCATCCTCAGGATTGTCCAAAGTCTTTTCAGTCATCAGCCGATGAATCGTAAGCAGCAATTCTTCTGTCAATGGCTGTTCCTTATGCTCTACAATATACTGGATGGTATTGTAGTTATTGACAATCATCTGTTGAGACTTATTCTGTGGAGACTTTTTCTTTCTCAACATGTCCTTGGCTCCGATTCTCGTAGTAGAAGCCCCTTCCATCTTACTGGAGTAGATGGCCTCTTCCATCAAAGAACTCGATAGATAGTATTTCTTTTCAGCAGACTGAGTGTCGCCCTCCACTTCCCAAAAACTGCCGAACTTCATATCGAACTCATGACACAAGCGTTGCATTTGGCTGGTGATACACAGATTGATGCCATATTTCTCCCAGACAAGAATCATGTTTCTCAGACGTGACGCCTTGACACTGGCCCATAACATCTGTGGGGTGAAACCTTCTGGCAGTTTCTTGTATTTCACCTTGTCCCAATATTCATAGTCGTCATTGACTTTATCTACGATGGGCATGATATTGGAGTCAATGCCTTTCAGTAAGGCATTAACAACTGTTCTCTTGTCTATCTTTGGTGGCAATTCTATCATAAAACTCTCTATTTACCAATTCTGCCACAAAGATATAAATAATATTTTAAATTCTTGCCAATTCTTGCAAGTTTTTGCAAAATTAGCAAGAATTTGTCAGCTTTAGAGGATATAGCGGGCGATGGTGTTAAAGAATGAATAGATGCGAGGGTGAGATAAGTACAGCTTGTAGAGGCTGTTGTTCAGCAAGGCAATCTCGCTGTCTGCTGCTATCTGGTTGGGTATCAAGAACATCTCTTTGGCTCGCCCTACCATGTCGGCTATGTGGGCGGGTATGTCTCCCTCCTTGCGGATGTCGAGCAGCAACTGTTTGTCGTGGAAGCGATAAGGCTTGGCTGCACGGATGCTGGCGAACGACATGAAGTAGTGTATTATCTTTGCACGGTTGAGGAAGGGCAGTCCGTTGTTCATAATCTGACAATTCCACACCCCGTCCAACTCGGTGATAGTATGCGAAGTGACTTCGTTGGCGTATGCCAGCGGTATCTGGTCGAAGTGTATGCCGGCAGTTTCGACGTTATTCTTCCATTTTTCATGCCAGACTTCAAAGAGACGGCGACTCTCCTCGCAGTCTTTGACGTACATAATGCCGCTGTTGTAGTAGGGCATCGCGATGTTCCAATCCACGCCGGTCGCTTTCAGTCGCCGACGAACAGATTTGGCGTTATAACGCTGCAGGAGCGATACGTGGTAGTCGAGAACCATCATCACGTTGCCGGTCAGCGAGTCGGCTTCTGCCAAGCTGTCGGTTACGATGGTATCGGAGTCGATAAACAGAAAGTCACCCTCTACCGTCTGCCTCAGACTGGTCTTTAGATAGCGTGATGTCTGCACCTTGTTGTAATGGCCGGGCACGTTGACCACTGTCTTCTTACTGACATACTTCAACATCTTTTCCCTGTCGCCCTTGATGGTTGCATCGGTTTTGCTGTCAACCACCAATTCCACGAAAGCATCAGGATTGTGGCGCCGAAGAGAATAGGTGGAGAGGAATACCTCTTCCAAGTAAACATCCTTTTCGTCACTCACTACGGCATAAACTATCTTTGTCTTCATCTGATGATATTTGTTTTTCCGAAAAAAGCCCGCACAAGCACTTGACTTATACGGGCTTTCTTGATTTTTGATATTTAGCGTTGCCTTACTTCACCTCCTCAAAGTCGGCGTCCTGGATGTTCTCATCCTTTGGAGCTTGCTGCTGACCGCCTGCCTGCTGGTTGTAGAAAGGACCTTGCTGCTGGTCGGCACCTGGCTGAGGACCAGCCTGGGCTCCCTGGTACATCTGCTGTGAGGCAGTCTGCCAAGCCTGGTTGAGGGCATTCATGGCATTGTCGATGGCTGCGATGTCGCCAGACTTGTGGGCATCCTTCAACTGCTGGAGGGCATTCTCGATAGCGGGCTTGTGCTCTGCAGGAATCTTGTCGCCAATCTCCTTCAACTGATTCTCTGTCTGGAAAATCATAGAGTCGGCCTGATTCATCTTATCGATTCGCTCGCGCTCCTTCTTATCGTTCTCGGCATTCTGCTCAGCCTCAGCCTTCATGCGGTTGATCTCATCCTGAGAAAGACCTGACGAAGCCTCGATGCGGATAGCCTGTTCCTTACCAGTAGCCTTATCCTTGGCACTTACCTTCAGAATACCATTGGCATCAATATCGAAGGTTACCTCAATCTGAGGAATACCACGACGGGCTGGAGCGATACCAGTCAGGTTGAACTGACCGATAGACTTGTTCTGGTTGGCCATTGGGCGCTCACCCTGCAGTACGTGGATGGTAACCTCAGTCTGGTTGTCGGCTGCTGTAGAGAAGGTCTCGCTCTTCTTGCAAGGAATTGTCGTGTTGGCCTCAATCAGTTTGGTCATAACACCACCCATGGTCTCAATACCCAGTGTCAGAGGAGTAACGTCGAGCAGCACGATGTCGCCTACGCCACCTTCCTTGTTCAGAATAGCACCCTGAATAGAAGCACCAACGGCTACTACCTCATCAGGGTTAACACCCTTTGAAGGCTCCTTGCCGAAGTAGTTCTTTACGAGTTCCTGAACGGCAGGAATACGGCTTGAACCACCTACGAGGATGACCTCATCGATATCGGCAGTATTCAGTTTGGCATCAGCGATAGCCTTCTGACATGGAGCCAGACAAGCCTGGATGAGTCCGTGTGCCAACTGCTCGAACTTAGCGCGAGTCAGTGTCTTTACCAAGTGCTTAGGTACACCGCCTACAGGCATGATGTAAGGAAGGTTGATCTCTGTAGAAGTAGAACTTGACAGTTCGATCTTAGCCTTCTCGGCAGCCTCTTTCAGGCGCTGCATAGCCATTGGGTCGGCTTTCAGGTCGGCACCCTCGTCGTTCTTGAACTCCTGTACCAGCCAGTCGATGATTACCTGGTCGAAGTCATCACCACCCAGGTGAGTATCACCATTGGTAGAAAGAACCTCGAACACGCCACCGCCGAACTCCAGGATAGAGATATCGAACGTACCACCACCGAGGTCGAATACAGCAATCTTCATGTCCTTGTTGGCCTTGTCGACACCGTAAGCAAGAGCTGCGGCTGTAGGCTCGTTGACGATACGGCGAACATTCAGACCGGCAATCTGACCAGCCTCCTTGGTAGCCTGACGCTGAGAGTCAGAGAAGTAGGCAGGTACGGTGATAACCGCATCGGTTACTTCCTGCCCCAGATAATCCTCGGCCGTCTTCTTCATCTTCTGCAGCACCATAGCCGAAATCTCCTGAGGAGTATACTTGCGTCCGTCGATGTCAACACGTGGGTAGCCACCTTCGTTGACAACTGTATAAGGTACGCGAGAAATCTCCTTTTCTGTCTGTTGCCAGTTCTCACCCATAAAACGCTTGATAGAGTAAACGGTCTTCTTGGGGTTGGTAATAGCCTGACGCTTAGCAGGGTCACCAATCTTACGCTCACCGTTCTCAACAAAGCCTACTACAGAAGGAGTAGTACGCTTACCTTCGCTGTTAGCGATAACCACAGGTTCGTTACCTTCGAATACGGCAACACAGCTGTTGGTTGTTCCTAAGTCAATTCCAATAATTTTTCCCATAATTGTATCTATTTTTATTATTAATATGCGTTATTTGACATCGATTTTATAGCAAAGCATGTGCCAAAATCAAAAAAAATGAAGAAAAATGACTGATTGTCACGACATTTTGGCACAAGTATCAAAAATTATTTATATCTTTGCATCATATTACGTAATATAACAAAGAACAATTATACCTATGAAGAAACTGATGATTCTGGCAGGTCTGGCATTTGCAGCAACCGCTGTAATGGCTCAGAGTGCCGATTCCTACATCGTTAAAACGAAAGGAGTAAAGAAAGCAGAAGCGAAGGCCGTTGTCAAAAAAGACACGAAAGAAGAAGAACCGCAAGGCACTGATTTCGTCAGTCAGAATTTCCGCTATTACAGCCTTTGTGACTGGCAGAACGGTATGAAATTTATGGTATTGCCCGAAAAGTATGACTTGGTAGTCAACACATTCCGCGATGCAGGTACTGGCAAAGAAGTATCCAGTGGACGTCTGCGCCACAAGATCATGATTTACAACAATCACTCTGTAGGTTCCAACGGCAGGGCTCGGATGAACTTCACCTGTCAAGAAGACAACAAGAAATACTATTTTGAGTTGCCCAACGGAGAATTCGAGGACTACTGCTACAGCAAGAAGGGCGTACCCACATTGGCATATCTGGGTGACGTTGACATTGCCCGTGAGAAGTTGAAGGGCCAGTCGCTTATTACCCGTTCCACAGACTATCGGGTAGATGTAGATTACGAGAGTGACAGCTATAACGAAGTGAAGGTAGAGAAAGGCATGGAGGTTAAAGTGGTAGACGTCGGCGTGGGTACTCGTGACTTCCCCGTGAAGATTATCGTTGCCGACAAGAACGGTAATGAGTTCTACCAGAATGTGGCCCTCAGTAAGACCAACTGCAGTCTTCGTGATGACGAATTCATTGTGGATAACGAGAAATTTGCCTTCTACGGTTCGTTTGACATGCTGACAGCTGAGACAAAAGTATCGGGCGACTATGCCCAGTATATGGGCAAGACCGTCTATACCAAATATGCTACCACGATGACTACCAAGGGTGGCGGTAAAGACAACAGAAAGGTGAAAGTGCCTAAGCTGATGGGATTCCGCATTGACGGTATGGCACCTGTCCACAACAGCAACTATGTCACATTGACACTGACAGAGTCTGAGACAGGTCGTGTATACACGAAAGACGTTACCTTTGTGAATGAAAGCGTTGTGGGCGACATTGACGGACAGAAGGAAGACTACTTCGGCTATCTATTCGGCTTTGGCGAAGGTCGTCTGCGTAACACGAATGCAGCCACACGTACCATGATTCGCGAGGGTCGCGTAGGTATGGGCATGACAGAAGAAGAAGTGGAGATGGCTGTCGGTGAGCCTGACAATAAGGCAGAAACCAGTGATGGACGCTATGAGTGGATTTATAAGCGCACCAAGTCGTGGTTGATTGTTCAGTTCGGCAAGACAGGCAATGTGATTGGCATCCGCACACCACGTAGAAATGAGACAGCGACACCCGCTACTAGAAAGAAAAAGAAATAATAGTACACCATAAAAAAAAGTGGAAGTCAGTGTGACTTCCACTTCTTCTTTTATGCCATCTCAGCTAGTTTTTCTTTTATTTTAGCTTCCAGTTCTTCGCAGAGTTCCGGGTTGTCCTTGAGCAACTGCTTGGTAGCATCACGTCCCTGGGCCAACTTCGAGTCCTCATAACTGAACCAAGAGCCACTCTTCTTAATGATATCGAATTCAGTAGCCAAGTCGATAATTTCTCCGATCTTAGAGATGCCCTCACCAAAGATGATTTCAAACTCAGCCTTGCGGAATGGAGGAGCCACTTTGTTCTTCACAATCTTCACCTTTGTCAGATTGCCCACTACATTATCACCATCCTTGATGGGCGACGACTTACGCACATCAATACGGACAGAAGCATAGAATTTCAGTGCATTACCACCAGTGGTGGTCTCTGGATTGCCAAACATGACACCAATCTTCTCACGCAACTGGTTAATGAAAATACAAGTTGTATTAGTCTTAGAAATGGTAGATGTCAGTTTGCGGAGAGCCTGACTCATCAAACGAGCCTGCAGCCCCACAGCAGAGTCACCCATGTCACCTTCTATTTCCTTTTTAGGAGTCAGGGCTGCCACAGAGTCAACGACCAGAATATCTACAGCACTGGAGCGTATCAACTGATCAGCAATCTCGAGAGCCTGTTCACCATTATCAGGTTGGGAAATCCACAGATTGTCAACATCCACACCCAATTTCTGAGCATAGAAGCGATCGAAAGCATGTTCTGCATCAATAAACGCAGCAATGCCACCAGCTTTCTGAGCCTCAGCTATCGCATGAATAGCCAGTGTGGTCTTACCAGAAGACTCTGGTCCATATATCTCGATGATACGTCCCTTAGGATAACCACCGACACCCAAAGCCATATCCAGTCCGATACTTCCCGTAGGAATCACTTCCACATTCATCACCTGCTCATCACCCAAGCGCATGATGCTGCCTTTGCCGAAGTCTTTTTCTATCTTCTGCATGGCAGCCTGCAGTGCTTTCATTTTCTCCTGTTGCGGAGACAGCTGTTCATTAGCTTCTTCTTTCTTTGCCATAGTTTATTTATTGTTTTAATTTTATAATTCCAAATCTTCATCATGAATTTCGTGCCAAGGCAAACCTTGTTTGTTAAGCTGCTCCATAAACGGATCTGGGTCAAACTCCTCGACATTGTGCACACCAGGTTTCTTCCACAGTCCTTTGCAGAACATCATGGCACCAATCATTGCTGGAACACCAGTGGTATAGCTGACTCCCTGCATACCCGTCTCTTCATAAGCTGCACGGTGAGAGCAGTTGTTGTATACATAATAGGTATGTTCCTTGCCATCCTTGCCGACACCGCGAATCCGACAACCGATAGAGGTTTCGCCTTCGTAGTTTTCACCCAAATCCTGAGGGTTAGGCAATACAGCCTTCAAGAACTGCAGAGGAACAATCTTGACCTTGGCTGTACCAGTGCCGTCTGCCAGCGGAGCCTCGTATTCCACCTCGTCAATACGGCTCATTCCGATATTCTGGATCACCTCCAAGTGCTTCAAATACTGCTGTCCGAAAGTCATCCAGAAACGAGCACGTTTAATGGTTGGATAGTTGATAACCAACGACTCAATTTCCTCATGGTGCAACAAGTAACTGTCGCGCGGTCCTATATTGGGATAAGTCAGATCTTTATGAATCTCGAGCGGTTCCGTCTCTACCCATTTCCCATTCTCCCAATAGAGACCTTTTTGGGTAATCTCACGGATGTTGATTTCTGGATTGAAATTAGTGGCAAAAGCCTTATGGTGGTCGCCTGCATTACAGTCGACAATGTCCAAATACTCGATAGCATCGAAATGATGCTTAGCGGCATAGGCCGTATAGATACTTGTCACACCTGGATCGAAACCACAGCCCAAAATAGCCGTGAGTCCAGCCTTCTCGAACTTCTCACGATAAGCCCACTGCCACGAATATTCGAAATGAGCCTCGTCCTTTGGCTCATAGTTTGCTGTATCAAGATAGCTACAACCACAAGCCAGACAGGCTTCCATAATGGTCAGATCCTGATAAGGCAAAGCGAGATTAATCACCAACTCAGGCTTATAACTGGTGAAGAGTGCTTTCAGTTGCTCTACATCATCGGCATCTACCTGTGCCGTCTGGATTTTGATGGGGTTAGGTTGTTGGCTGTTAGGTGTTAGCAGTCCTTTTCCCTCTATCGCCTTCACTATCTGGTCGCATTTCGACTTGCGACGAGAAGCAATCATGAAATCAGTAAACACATCAGCGTTCTGAGCTATTTTAAACGCTGCTACGGTGGCTACGCCACCTGCACCAATCATTAATACTCTACTCATATACTTTAATTTTTCAGTTTTTCAACTCTTCTGCCTTAATCCCTAATGCTGCCATCAAAGAATAGCCCAGAATCTCCTGACGGAAAGGACCTCCCTCCAACGGCTGCATGGTGAAAACTGTGATGCGCTTTTCGTCATCGACATGTCGCAAGCCCTCACGTACCTTATTATATATATGTTCAGCATCAGGAATAATCATTGCCCGTTTTACGTCACCACTATTGCAGATAATCTGCATCGAATCTACAAACAGTTCGTCGCTTGTCACCATATCCTCAACGGGCACACAACTGATCAGGAATTCGCCCAACGGTCCACGGAAAGCCTTACCGTCTAAGTCGGCTATCATACCCGGCTGAAAATTCACCAATTCCGATTTCTGGTAGAGCAATACGACCTGTGTTTCGTTCTCTCCTGGACGAAGACCGCCGTCAAGAACCACACATTCAAGCCATTTTGCCATATCTGCCTTAGGAATTTGACGACCAATCATCCGTTCAAAGTTAACTATCAAATTAAACACAACCTTGTCGACGTAATCTGCGTCGACAAGGATAACGTTTTCTTTCCATTTTGCCCTATTCAGCCATTCTTCTGTCATAGGGTACAAAGTTAGTGCAAATCCAGCTAATCTCCAAATTTTTTGAACGATTAATTGTACCAAATTGACGAATCTCCCCTATTATAGAAGCGATCATCCTCATTGTAGACATTGTCGAGTTCATAAGTCTCCTCGTCATGCATTTTTTTGGTTTTCATAGGCTTATTCTATAGTTGAACTTAGACACATTTATGTTAGTCAGTTGCAAATATAGCCAACATTCTTTTAATTTGCAACTTTTTTATGCTAAAAAGTATTAAAGTGTAATTTCGCCAGACCCAAGACAGTGATGATGCGCCTCATCATAAAGTACGCAAAATTGTCCGGGAGCCACACCGTGAATAGGTTTTTCGGAATGTACCATATAGACGCCATCGCCCTTATCCTCCAAAATCGCCCGATGAAAATCTGGGGTATGGCGTATTTTGAAAGTGACAGCTTGACTGGTATGCAGGGACTGATGAGTGACAGCCGGAATCAAGCTATGAAAATCCTTGAACATGAAATCCTGCTTATAGGCCGTCTGTGGGTCATACCCCTTGCTGACATATAAAACATTCCGTTGCATGTCTTTCTTTACGGCAAACCAAGGTCCACCTCCAAATCCCAGTCCGTGACGCTGACCGATGGTATGAAACCAAAGACCTTTATGTTGACCGAGTTTCTTGCCTGTTTCCAATTCCACCACGTCACCAGGCATTTCGCCCAGGAAACGACGAATATAATCGTTGTAATTGATTTTACCCAAAAAACAGATGCCCTGCGAGTCTTTACGCTTGGCATTTACCAAATGCTCACGTTCTGCGATTTCGCGCACTTCTTCCTTCATCATGTGACCGATGGGGAAGAGTGCTTTCTGCAATTGCCAGTCGTAAATCTGTGCCAGGAAGTCGGTCTGATCCTTTACAGGGTCAGGACTGGTACAGAGCCATTTTTGCTGTTGGGTGTTGGGTGACGGGCTATCGCTCATAGCCTCTTCGGTCTGGGCGTAATGTCCTGTAGCGATGAGATCGTAATCATGTCCCCGCTTCTCATCAAAGGCACCGAATTTGATGAGACGATTACACATCACATCAGGATTAGGAGTCAGTCCTGCGCGTACCTTATTAATAGTATAAGCACTCACCTGATCCCAATATTCTTTGTGGCAATCGACAACTTCCAACTTGCAACCGTACTTGCGGCTGACAGCGGTTGCCATCTCCAAGTCCTCTTCAGAAGAACAATCCCACTCTTCCTTTTCCTCAGGACCGATCTTGATATAGAAGCAATCCGGCTGCAGCCCCTGTCGCACCAATTCATAGAGCACTACAGAGCTGTCAACTCCACCCGAGAGTAATACGGCAATACGCTTGTCTTTCAGATTCATGCTGCAAAATTACTTAAATAATATTAAATACACAAATAAATCCATTGTTATTTCAAAAAGAGTGCATATCTTTGCGATATCAAATTGATATCATTTTTAAAATACGACTTTATGAAAGAAACTAAATTCAACGGAACGGTACTGAACGGCTTCATCATGCTGTTTGTTACATTGGCACTGTTTGTTGTCGCCATTGTAGGCATCATTTTCGCCATTATAGACCTTGATGCTACCGATGGCGCTTGTGGTGGATGGTTACTAGGCGGCAGCATCCTTCTCTTCTTAGCTGACATTGTCTGCATGTGCAGCTTCCTGCAGTTGGAGCCCAATGAGGCGCGTGTCATCACTTGGTTTGGCAAATACAGTGGTACTTTTACCGAGACGGGATTCTATTGGATCAACCCCTTCTATGGAACGAAGAAAGTAAGTCTGCGTGCTCGTAACTTGGATGCAGAGCCTATTAAGGTGAACGACAAAATTGGTAACCCCATCATGATAGGACTGGTTTTGGTATGGAAGCTAAAAGACACTTATAAAGCGCTCTTTGAAGTTGACACCCAGACCATGGCTGCCAATCCCAATACAGTAGGCAGTGACACCAAGGGATTGATGAATGCCTTGGAGCGATTCGTCCGTGTGCAGGGCGATGCGGCTCTTCGTCAGGTTGCTGGTCAGTATGCTTACGACAATGACAACAATGAGCCCACCCTCCGTTCCAATGCCGATGAAATCAACGAGCAGTTGGAACAGAAACTCGACGAGCGTCTGGCTCTGGCAGGTATTGAGGTTGTTGAGGCTCGTATCAACTATTTGGCCTATGCCCCAGAGATCGCTGCCGTTATGTTGCGCCGTCAGCAGGCTGATGCCATCATCCAGGCTCGTGAAAAGATTGTGGAAGGTGCCGTTTCGATGGTGAAGATGGCACTCAACAAGCTCTCTGACGAGAATATTGTAGAGCTCGATGATGACAAGAAAGCTGCTATGGTGAGCAATCTGCTCGTCGTACTCTGTGGTGATGATAATGCACAGCCCGTGGTAAATACAGGTACGTTGAATCATTAATGGCAGAAAAGAGTAACACCAAGAGTTTTATTCTGCGCGTTGATGCTGACACCATGAATGCGATAGAGGCTTGGGCTGCTGACGAGTTCCGCAGCACCAACGGCCAGCTGCAATGGATCATCACCGAAGCATTGCGCAAAGAGAAGCGCCTGCCCAAAAAGAAGAAAGAATGATGGAAGAAAAATTCAATATAAAAACAGTCAAGGTGTTGCGTACCACAGAGGCAATGATCTTAGAGGTGGTGTTCGTTTTGACGGCCATTATTGTCTGGGGCATCATCATCTGGATGATACATCAGGCTCCAGACATCGTGCCCACCCATTTCGATGCCTCAGGCAAGCCAAATGCCTACGGTTCGCCAGTAGGTATCACCATTCCTTGCATCATCATGACAATTGCAGGTGTCGGACTGATGATGCTGGCCTACTTTCCCCGTTTCATCAACATGCCTGTTAAGATTACCAATATCCATCAGGTAGAGTTGACTATCCGCAGCACTCGTATAGCAGCTATTACCCTTTTGCTATTGGCACTGGCTACGGTCTATACAATGCTGGGTATGCCGACACCCTCACCCATCCCCATTTTGGCGGCCATCGGTCTGCTCTTCCTCGAAATCATTGTATTCTCAATACTCATCTACAAAGCAAAATAAAAACTGTGGTAGAATTAAACCCAAAAAGAAGAAAGAATGATGAAAGAAAAATTCAATATAAAAACTGTCAAGGTGCTGCGTACCAAAGAAGGCACTGTCTTTGAGGCTGTGACGGTGATGGTATTGATTGTCTCATGGGTGATAGCACTCTTCTTTCATTGCTTATCGTCTAATGGTGATGTCTTCAGTATGGTTGTCCTCACTGTCGTTTCATTACTATTCCTATGGAGATGTTATTACAAGCCAGGGAGTATCAATATCACAGGTGTGAGTCTCAAGAACACCCGTCAAGTAGCCCTTGCCATCAGATTTGCCCGTATTGTGGCTTTGTGGCTGGCACTGCTTATGTTGACGCTGACTGTGATGGGTGCTAATCATCCTATGATGAAATCTACTGCTATCGGCTTTGTCATTGTCATAGGACTGATAGGCTTCTTCTTTATCTATATAATACAAAAAGCTGAATAACGATATGATAGAACTACGTAACGAACAATTGGCCATCAGGGTCGCAGAGAAAGGAGCCGAGCTCCAGAGTATTAAGGATGCCAGCGGCAAGGAATACCTCTGGCAGGCCGACCCCAAATTCTGGGGACGTCACTCACCAATACTTTTCCCTATCGTATGCTCCGTCAACGATGAGACTTATCGAGTAGATGGCAAGGAGTATCATCTGCCCCGCCACGGATTTGCGCGTGATGCCGAGTTTAAACTGATTGCTCACAGCGACAGGAAGGTCACCTTCGCCCTCGAATCGTCAGAAGACACGAAGAAGGTGTATCCCTATGACTTCACTCTCAGCATCAGCTACGTGCTTGACGGTAATCAGATAGGTGTCATCTGGCACGTCCATAACACGGATAAGCAGGAGATTCATTTCCAGATAGGCGGTCATCCTGCTTTCAACGTACCCGAAGGAAAAACCAATGGCATCATCCGTCTTGACAACCAGGAGCCGATGGACGCCCTGCACAGCTATCCCGACAGCTCGCACTCGATGGACGAGGTGCCTTTCAATGAGGCCGAAGACGGTATTATCGAATTCTCTGAAAACACTTGGCGCAATGACTCCATCAAGATTCATAAGAGCCAGCTGCATCGTGCCGAACTGCTGAATAAGGCGGGAGAGCCAGAGGTGACGGTCAGCTTCAACACGCCAGTCGTGGCTTTCTGGAGCCCCTTTGGCAAACAGGCACCTTTTGTGTGCATCGAACCTTGGTATGGCATTGGCGACCCACGAGGCTTCGATGGTGAGTTCAAAGATAAGCCCCTGATGAATCACTTGCAGCCAGGAGCATCGTTTATGAGTAAATATTCAATAACAATAGGATAAAAAGATGATGAAAAAGATTTTATTTGTATGTCTGAGCCTCCTTCTTTGTTTGAGCAGTGAGGCACAAGAAATGAAAGGGCGTACCTATTTCAATGGTCACATGACAGTAACCCACCTGCTTAGTGAAAAGGAGGGCGAGACCGCTGAACAATGGAAGGAACGCACCACAGTGATGAACGAAATCTTCTCGATGACGGTGACCATTGATTTTATCAGCAGTCACGACATGCGCATGAAGATGAAGATCGTGATGGACAAAGAGCGTGCCAAGGAATTGGGCGTTAGCTGGGCTAACCGTAAGATGTGGCAGGCTGACCTTGTGCTGAAGACTAAGTTCTACAATTACAAGTCGCGCTACACGGCTCATGATGGTGTCATCACGATAGAGGATAACGGGTCGAAGATGATTCTCAGTAAAGACGGAGAAACGCTGTCAGTGGATGACAGCGATATGAAGGCTACGCTCAAGAGAATCAAGTAAGATTAATAAGCCTCACGATACTTATTCTCATCCTTGTCTTCGAGCATGGAGAGATAACTTTGATAACGGCTCTCGGCGATGTAATGTTCGTCGAGAGCTTTTCTTACTGCACACCCTGGCTCGTGCGTATGGGTACAGTTCGAGAAGCGACATTGCTTGGAAAACTCAAAAATCTCCTTGAAATAACTCGTCAGTTCCTCTTTCTCCATGTCAAACGTACCGAATCCCTTAATGCCAGGAGTATCGATGAGCCAGCTGTTGGGTTGAGAGTTGAGAGTTGAGAGTTGAGAGTTGAGTGGAATCATTTCCGAGAAGGTGGTGGTGTGCATGCCTGTCTGATGAGCTTCGCTGATGTCGGCTACACGCTGGTTGGCATGTGGCACAAGCCGATTAATGAGTGTTGACTTACCCACTCCACTATTACCACTCAGCAGCGTTATTTTTCCATCCAACAAAGGACGCAGTTTCTCTACGCCATCACCTTTGGTGGCAGATATTGCATAACACGCGTAACCGATAGTTTCATAAAGACGGATCATCATCTCCTGATAATGACGTTCCTCCTCGCTCAACAAGTCGGTCTTATTGAAAACAAGGATGACAGGAACACGGTAGGCCTCTGCAGAAGCCAGGAAACGGTCGATGAACGTTGTCGAAGTCTCTGGCTTTACCACCGTTACAATCAGCAAAGCCTGATCGACATTAGCCGCCAGGATATGACTCTGCTTCGAGAGATTAATACTCTTACGGATAATATAGTTGCGACGGTCTTCTATCTCCGTAATAAAAGCTGTTGGCTGTTGGCTGTTGGCTGTTGGCTGCAACACCATTTCTACCTTGTCACCAACGGCTATAGGATTGGTACTCCGAATACCACGCAATCGGAAATTACCCTTTATCTTACACTCGACAGTTGATCCATCGTCCGTCAAGACGGTGTACCAACTGCCAGTATTCTTAATGACAAGTCCCTTCATTTAGACCGTCATAATCTCCTTGTTCTTTGCTTCCATCAGTTCATCGAGTTTCTTGATGAACTTATCGTGCAACTTCTGCAATTCGAGTTCAGCATCTTTCTCGTTGTCTTCAGAAAGGCCGTCTTTTATTGCTTTTTTCAACTTGTCCTTGATATCACCACGAACATTGCGTACCTCCACCTTGGCCTTTTCAGTAATCTTATTACACTGCTTTGCCAGGTCACGACGACGCTCCTCTGTGGGCTGCGGAATACCTAATCGGATAATCTCACCATTATTCTCTGGTGTGATACCCACATCAGAATCCATGATAGCCTTCTCGATGTCACGGATCTGCTTCTTGTCCCACGGCTTAATAGCAATGGTACGGGCATCGGGGGTTGAAATATTGGCAACTTGGTTCAAAGGAACTTTCGAACCATAAGACTCTACACGCACGCCATCCAAGATGGCTACGTTGGCACGACCAGCACGTACACGACTCAGTTCCTCTTTCAGGAACATGGCAGCCATCTCCATGCGCTCTTCAGCCGAAGCTAAGGTCTGTTTTACATCTATCATAATCTGTAAAAGTATTAGTTGTTCTGATTTTTCTTGTTGCAAAGATACAAAAAATTTCGAAAGCACAATAGGTTTTAACCAAAAATGATTATTTTTGCAATCAAAACGCGAAAATTGTAATAAAATGAACCTACATTGCCTATTGCTAGCGACAGTGGCTTCCTTGCTGGGATTATTTGACCAAAAGCAGGATGCAAACACGGCTAATCAGTTTTTTGCTCAACTCGACAAAGAGCAGTTTACAGACAGTAAAATCCAATTTGCCGAAGATACTCCCAAAGACTCGCTCCGGCAGCAAGTATGGTATTGGGCGGCAGAATGGCTCTATGACCAACAGAAGTATGAGGAGGCAGTAGGCTATGGACAGAAAGCATTACCCCTATTTCACGACGGCAACGACGGCAAAGCCGACTGTTTGAACCTGTTAGGCATCATCTGTGTACGCATGGGGGATATCAAACACGCGGCAGAGTATGCTAAACAGTGCTTGGAGATTGATATGAAAAGTGGTGACGACGACCGTATATCTTCGAGTATGAACACTGTGGCAGGCATCTACATGGCCGGCTATCAGGCAAAAGAGGCTGAACAGTATATACTTGGGGCATTGGAGCACGCTCAGAAAGTAGACAATCCAGCACGTAAGGCCGTTATTCTGGGGATGGCTTCTGAAATATATCACTCATTGGCAGATGACAAGAAGGCACTCTCCTACGCTGAAAAAGCCTATGAGATAGATTCCAAACTGAAACGGGAGCCACAGGCCAGTATCCGTCTCTCACAGAAAGGTTCTGCCCTACTCGGACTACATCGCTACCAAGAGGCAGAGAAGATTTATCGACAGATCATACCCGTTTTTAAGCAGGTGGGCGACTATCATTCCTATGCCATTTCTCTGAACAGACTGGGTATGGCACTATTTAGCCAAGGACAACACAAGGAGGCTATATCTTATTATAATGAAGCTGCCGAATTATTTTCCAAGATGGGTGATCTCTATAATGAGATGCATGCCCAACGTGGACTCTACGAAAGTTACTGGAAAATAAATCCTGATTCGGCAAAGATAGCCCTCGACCGCTTCGATTTCTTGAAAGATTCGCTTTATTCCAACAGTTCTGCAGAAGCCTTGTCACGATACCATGCAGAATTTGGCAATGAACAGTTAAAACAAGAAAATGAAGAGGAGCGTGCTGCCCATCGTCGTACTATCCTCGTTGCTATCGCTGTAATCTTACTGCTGGCTATCCTCGCATGGTGGTATGTGCGTCGCATCCATCAGAAGGAGATGGAGCATGTAGAGGCACTGATGCGCGAGATTGAGGCTCTGAAGAAAGAGGCCGCAGAGGCAGAAATGACAGCCAATATAGCAGAACAACAGGAGGATACAACCACCCAGATGGTTGATGAAGACCGTAAGTTCCTAATGCGTGTCGTAGAGGTTGTCAATGAAGGGATGACTGTCGGGAAGACGAATGTAGATTATATCGCCTCAGAACTGAATATGAGTGTACAGACACTCCGTCGCCGTTTGCAGACTACCGCTGGTGAGACCCCCAAAGCCTTCGTCTCTGCCATCCAGATGGAGAAAGCAGGTAAGTTGCTCAAAAAAAAGCCCGACCTTCCCATCCTCGACATTGCCATGCAATGTGGTTTCGAAGAAGCCAGCTCGTTCACCCATACCTTCAAGCGAGTCTACGGCATTTCACCTTCGCAATTTAGGAATGGATGATTTAGCTCGAGCCAAATCGTGATTTGGCTCGAGCCAATACCCGTTTTGGCTCGAGACCCCCTTTTTTGCCTCTTCCGGTGGTTTATTATGCACTTTGGAAGAAAATAACAACACGTTGGTAGATTTGAACAACTGACGTGTGTTGTTTTATTATAATTTTGCAGCCATAAACTTGAAACTGATTGCAATGGGCACAACGGACCGTAACCATGAAGCGAAACAATTCTCCTTCGACTATCTCGACTACCTGATGGAGCAGGAAGGCGTGGTGGAACGGATGGTGGACAGGAAGCTGAAGCTGATGGAACCGGAAATCGAGAAGCTCATCGAACAGAAAATACAGAAACTGATCAATAATAAATAATAAAGTGTTTAACCATTTAAAACAAAATTGTTATGAAAAAAGTATTATTCAGTATCACTATCGTAGCAGCAGGGCTGCTAGTAGCATCGTGTGGAAACAAGAGTGCAGCAAATGGTGAGGGTGCGGACTCTACCGAAGTAGCTGAGGGACAAATTCCTTCCGATTTTGTGCATTATGAAAGTGCATGTTACACATTTGATTGTCCTGAAGCTCTCAAGCAAGGTAAAATTAACGATACGATTTTCTTAAGTAATGCTCCAGATAGAGATGCAAATATCTCGGTCAACCTCATAACAGACGACAAGCCTACTGCAGAGACTTTCAAGCAGTTTGCTGAAAAGAAGATTGCCGAGAAAAAAAGATATTTTGAAGTCCTTCAAGAGCCCAAAGTGGATGACAAATCTGTGACTATTCGCTGCAAAGACGACCAACGGGGTATGATTGTCGAGTTCTTCTATGTTCTTGGCACAAGTGGTAATACAGTCTTCGGCAACTTCGCTTACAAACCAGAAGCCTCCAATAAGTATGAAGCCGCTGTAGAACCGTTTATTAAATCGATTGTAGTAAAATAAACTATGCATAAATCTGTAATAACAACCCTATTGCTGTGTCTGTGTGCCACACTGGGTGCACAGGCACAGATTGACGGAGGCAACTGGTATGACGGGGAAATCGTATACTCCGCAAGCCAAAAGGCCGACGGCAAAGTGAGAATGCATGCGATGGACGAGGGCGAGGAATATGAATACTGGCTCATACCCATGGCAGACAAGAAAGATACTTACCGGATTACACGCGACCTCAACAACCCTGAATATGAGTATCATGACGTCGTCAAGGTTCGCCATCTGAAGGAGAACGGACTGGACGTGCTCTGCTACTACACCAAGAATGACGGGTTGAAGAATGTGATGTCGAATGAAAAGGAGTGGGATGCTGAAAAAATCAACAAAGAGAAGTGGCTCAGGCAGTTCTACGGTCATTTCGTAACAGAGGAGGAGAGTGAGTTTGAGAAGACGCTGATGTGGAACAGTTCTCAACTTAGCGTCAATGGTACCGAATTGGCCTTCGAGGTGATTACCTTCAACGGCCGGATTACCGACTGCATCCGCATCTTTGAGGTGGAGGATACAACGAATGAGTTGGTGAACGAGATGGTGGGAACATGGAGGGTGATTCCGAACCGCGACGGTTTTGAGTTCATCTCCGTGGATGAAGAATCAGACAACATGCCCTATCTGTGGAAACCCGACGGTCCGAAGTACCAGTTCAGTATACCATACAACTACAGAGCCAGCGGTCGCTTCGAGTATGCCAACCACATACTGCTCAACGACCGGCAGTTTGCGAAGATGGACAAGAAAACGCTTCGTTTTATGCGCAACGAGATACTGGCATACCATGGCTACCGTTTCCAGTCGAAAGACCTGAAGGATTATTTTGAGGAGGAGCCTTGGTATCATCCTGCTCCATCCAACGACCAGATAAAACTGTCATTAGTGGAGCAACTGAACATCGAGTTAATAAAATATGTAGAAAATTCGAAATAATATTTGGAGAATTCGAACATTTGTTATATCTTTGCCAACAAACCAAAACCGATGCAAAATATGAAGAAAACCTATTTATTCTTAACCATTTCGATGATAGTAGTTGCATGCAGCAACAAATCCACACAGGCGGAGAGCAGCACGGCAAGTGCTGACTCTGCCCTTGCAAGCCAGGACAGCATCACTGTAGTGGAAGCACCCAACGAGGACGACCAAGCCTTTAATCAGTTCTTCAATCAACTGGATTTCGGCGATTTCGTGGAATTGCTGAAAAGCCAGACTGCTGAAAATGCCAAAAAATGCAAACTCTCCCTCATCTATCATGCTTACGACCCTGGTAATGGTGATGCCGATATGTCTGCAGACGTCTTTGGATGGGGCATCGAAAAAGGAAAGAAATTGGATTTCGGTTACGAGCTGAAAACAACCTCGCCCCATGCCTGCTACTTCTACTATCAAGCAGACACCTCCCAACAGGCTGCCATGTGCTTCAAAAGCAAGGCTGATGCCGAACGCTTTATAGAGAAAGCTTTGGCCTATGGACTCGTCGAGATGGATGGCACATACCATGTTAATGAAGAGAAATTGCCTAACGGCACTGTCAAGGTCAACTCTTTTAGTGACTATAGGATCCTGACTTCGATGGAGAAATTGGAATACGACGAGGAGTACCATAAGGGATTCTATGTGATTCGTTTCTATTATTTTGCCTAAACTTTAAAAAACTATACGATATATGAAAAAAGTACTATTTCTGTTCATGGCTTTGATGGCTACACTCAGCCTACAGGCACAGACGATTAAGAAGGGAGATAAGTTTTGGGACGGACGAAGTCTATATACCGTCCAGGAGGTGAGAATGGGTACCATCGTTTATATGACTACAGCCCAAGACAATGAGTTGACCCTTGAGAAAGTGACGGGTAAAAATGGCGAGTATAAGATCATACCCAGTAGGCAGGCTGAGGATTGCCCTATCCGTTTTGCCGAGTTCGGATGGCGTGTACAGTATGTCCGCAAGGACGGCATGTATTTTCTGGCTGTTCGTAAGCCCAATGGTGATGCTATGTGGACGATGTTGCTGACACCCGACAATGAGAACCATTGTGACGCTCAGCAGGCTAATCTCATCAATACTAATTGGGAGGATGTTATCAATAACACCCTGCTGAACACCCCTTATCTGATGAATATTCCGAGAGAGCAGTTGCGACTGATGCGCAACGAGATTCTGGCTCGTCATGGCTATACCTTCCAATCGAAAGACTTGCGAGATTATTTCAGTAAGAAATGGTGGTATAAGCCTGGAACGAATAATGCTGCCATCCAACTCAACATCATTGAGCAGACCAACTTGGAACTCATCAAGAGCGAGGAGGCTGTAGAACCTGGATTACATCCAGCCGACGTGGCTGGCGACGTTGACCAATCTGATTATTAATACATATAGGAGTGAATGCCTATGAAGAAAATGATTTTAACCGTCATCACACTATGTCTCGCACTTTGTGACCTGCAGGCACAGACTTCGCAGTGGTGCTTGAAGACAGACAAGGGGCTGTTCATAGAGATGGCTCGTGTAGCAATGCTGGCTGCTGTCGATGGGCAGGCTACCTTTGAGGTGGTTGTCCGGGAAGGACAGGGCGCTGTGGGGGTGAAGAGTATCACCTTCGAGTTGCATGAGTCTGACTATGTGGCTCCCGCTGACGATCAGCCTGTTGTTATCACAGAGACAGGACCATGGTGTATGATAACCGACAAAGAAGACTCCATCGCCATGAGTCGGGTGGCGATGTTGGCCAGTGTGGACGGACAGCCGCAATTCGAGGTTGTATCCACGGATGGCGCTAACCTCGTAGGAGTGAATAACGTACGCTTCGGAAGAGGTAAGACAAACAGCAGTGGTGGTTTCAAACCTATCACTGGAAGTGGTGGCAGCACTACTGACCCCAACCGCTTCAACCCCTGGTGTATGATTACTGATAAAAACGACACGATCGCCATGAGCCGTGTACAGCTGCTGGCCAGTGTGGATGGTGCCAGCAGTTTTGAAATTGTCGTCAGTGATGGCGCTAACGTGACAGGAGCACAGTATGTACGCTTCGCACATGGCGACTCGAAGACGGCTGGTGGTTTCCAAAAAATCAAGGCTGGACAGGATCCTACTGCCCAGCAGGGGACAGGACCATGGTGTCTGATTACTGACCAGAACGATTCCATCGCCATGAGCAGGGTGGCTTTCCTTGCTAATGTTGACCAGACAGGACAGTTTGAGGTAGTGACTCGTGAGGGCAACGGTGCCACAGGTGTGAAACAGGTACGCTTCGCACGAGGCCTCAGCAAGGAATCCGGTGGTTTCGTACCTTATAAGGAAGGACAGGAGCAGCCTGTATCTACAACGGGTGCACTGTGGCTGCAGACCGACAAGGGTGACAGTCAGCCCATGAGCAACGTTGCCATGTTGGCCAATGTGGACAACAAAGGACACTTCGAGGTCGTACTCAACGAGGGAGGCAGTCTGACGGATGTACGCTATGTGACCTTCTTCAGAGATACCGAGACCGCCATTCAGCAGCCGAAGACCGAGACTGGTGAGGAGGCAGAGGAGACGTTGCACTTGATGACCCCAGTACAGTTTGAGTTGAAACTCTCTGGCTGTGGACAGGCTAAGGATGCCGTTGTCTATGATATGCGTGGTCAGAAGATGGCCTCTGCTGCTGTTGTTAATGGTACCACCACTATTGCCGTTGGTCACCTCATCACAGGTGTGTACATCGTGAGAGTAGGCAATAAGACGCTGAAATTCTTCAAAAAATAAAAATAAAAGAGTAATAACAATAAAAACAACATCATTATGAAAAAGATATTTGTAACCATGGCTCTGACATTAGCTGCCGCCACTGTCTCAGCACAAAGTGTGACTTATTTCCGTGTTCAGTTCTCTGAGAACCTGAACTCAGTAAAACAATATGCTGGCGATGACTACACTTTCTTCAATCCCGCATACGATTACATCGACTTCAAAGGGGCACTGCCTTTCACGCATGGAAGCCTCTCTGGTAACGTGGACGAGAATGCCTCTTATTATATCGGCAATGCTCCTAATGACAAGACAGCCTTCACACTGGCAAAGACTGATGGTACACTGGCCATCAAGAAGATCTCTGCCTACTCACAACCTATTCAGACCATCACGGTCAGTTTTGAAGAGGGTACTTGGACTAATGGCAAGAAAAAAGTAACCTTCACTTTCAACGCGCTACCCCGTAATATCGAGGAGTTGAAAACCTTGGAGATCAACAACCGTCAGTATTTCGAGTCACAGTATTTCGTGACGGCTTTGTTTATCTGCTGTCTGAACCGTATCGCAGACAACAGTGCCGACGCTTGGGAGATGATCAACTATCTGCGTACCCATACCGCCACAATAGGAATGAACGGCATTGCAGAGGTCTCTAAACTCGTGAGTTCGAATGTCGTGAAAAGCGACCTGGTGGGTAATGACGCCAAAGGCTACCCTGTAGTCAATGGCCTGCGCAGCTATTTCGAAGGGGCATCACCCTCCAACTTCTACACCCCGACTACTCCTTATAAAGTGACAGTCGTAGAGCAGCATGCAGAACCGCTTTATACCCTCGAAGGCATCACTTATGCCCGTATTCATGTGCTCAGTTCTGGCGCAGACAGCCCTGTTGGATGGTTGACGCTGCGCAAGACCAACAATCACGGATGGCTGATTACGGATGGAGAGCGTTTCTTCACTTCCAAGAAGAAAGACCAGAAAGAAGAACTCTAAACAACAGATATAATGAGAAATTTGATAAGACTATTTGTCGTGTTATTGACAGTCTGTGCTTGTGGTCATAAACAAGCACAGACAAATGTAGCAGAAGATGCCACCCCATGGTATGAGAACGACTCCTTACTGTTGGCTCAGTTGGATGCTGCTATTCAGGATGCGAAAGTTCTCGATGCCTCCAAGATCTCCAAAAACCTGATGCCTGTGAAAAAGGGTACACCTGGGGAAGAATGGGCAACCATTGATGGTAAGGATATGGTGTTGCTGGTGACACTGGTGGATTCCAGCCGCCTGCAGCGTTTCTTCGGACAGGAGGGTGTTTATCGTATCGACCGTGAACTGGGTACCTGGGCAACACTACCTGTTGACTGGTTGCGTAAAAAAGATGCGTACGCAGGGCTTGACAGCGTAGCTGCCCACATGCGTATGATACAGATGTATGGACTGAGTCCTGACTGCGACTATAATATCATGGTGCAGTTCTATGCCGACCCCAGCTATATGTTCCGACCAGCACACGACCCAGATATCACCACGACATCCGCAGGATTAGAGTTTCCTGCTTATGCCGACACCACCTATACGGTAGGAGAGACCAATTTCCGCGAGTGGTATCGTTATAGCTTTGCTTCCGCTTATGAAGATGACAGTCCGCTGCCTTGGACTCAATTGGGTTATACTTACGATTGGCACGAGGGGGCTAACCATGAGGGCCTCTCAGAGTATATCGTCACTCACCAGTCACTTATCAAAGTGAAGTCCTACGAGAGTGAGTGGTCATTCATACAAAGTCTGCTGAAGTAAGGGTTACACCTTATATATAATTGGGGCATTTCTGCAGAATACCATAATCGTGGTATGCAGAATGCCCCAATTGTGTTATTTCGGATATGAATATTTCATCGTACCTTTGCAAAGTCAAAAGTTAGAAACAAGGTATTAACAATAAAAACAAAAAATTATGAGCAACAAGAAATTACACTTTGAGACTTTGCAATTACATGTAGGACAAGAACAGCCCGATCCCGCAACTGATGCACGTGCAGTGCCCATCTATCAGACAACATCCTACGTTTTCCGCAATTCACAGCATGCTGCTGATCGATTCGGACTGCGTGATGCCGGTAATATCTATGGCCGATTGACCAACTCGACACAAGGTGTATTCGAAGATCGAGTAGCAGCCCTGGAAGGTGGCGTGGCAGGACTTGCGGTAGCCAGTGGAGCTGCTGCAGTCACCTATGCACTCCAGAATATCGCCGGGGCAGGCGACCACATCGTAGCAGCCGATAACCTATATGGTGGTTCGTTCAACCTGATTACCCACACGCTAGCCAATCTGGGTATCTCGAACACAATTGTTAAAGTGAACGACCTGACAGCCCTCGAAGCCGCTATTCAACCTAACACCAAAGCTATTTATGCCGAGACCTTTGGCAATCCCAACTCTGATGTGACCAATATTGAAGGTGTTGCAGAAGTGGCTCACAAGCATGGTATCCCTTTCATTATTGACAACACATTCGGTACTCCCTATCTAATTCGTCCTTTGGAACATGGAGCAGACATCGTAGTACACTCTGCTACTAAGTTCTTAGGCGGTCATGGTACATCTTTAGGTGGTGTCATCGTGGACGGTGGAAAATTCGACTGGAAAGCTAATCCTGAAAAGTTCCCGACGCTGGCTAAACCAGATCCTTCCTACCATGGAATTGTATTTGCAGAAGCAGTAGGTGCCGCCGCTTACGTGACCCGTATCCGTGCCGTCATCTTGCGTGACACTGGTGCCACCATCTCTCCTTTCAATGCCTTCATCCTGTTGCAAGGCGTAGAGACACTGAGTCTGCGAGTAGAGCGTCATGTAGAGAATGCTTTGAAAGTTGTTGAATTCCTGAAGAACCACCCCAAAGTGGCCAAGGTGAACCATCCCTCACTTCCTGACCACGAAGATCACGCACTGTATCAAAAATACTTCCCCAACGGTGGTGGCAGTATCTTCACATTCGAAATCAAGGGTGGTGAAAAGGAAGCCTGGAAGTTTATTGATGCCCTACAGATATTCTCTCTATTGGCCAATGTTGCTGATGTAAAAAGCTTGGTAATACATCCTTATACCACTACCCATTCGCAGATGACACCAGAAGAACTGGAGCAGCAACATATTACCCCTTCAACCATTCGTCTGAGCATCGGTACAGAACATATTGAGGATATCATTGAAGATCTTTCACAAGCATTCGATAAAATCTAACATTTAAAACAAAAGAAAATATGGCTAAAATTGCAAAACAACTGACAGAACTCATTGGCAGCACTCCACTTTTGGAACTGAGTAAATACTCTGCCTCACAAGGAATCCAAAAACCTCTTATCGCTAAAGTGGAATTCTTTAATCCAGGAGGCAGCGTAAAAGACCGTATAGCTCTCGCCATGATAGAGGATGCTGAAAAAAAAGGTTTATTAAAACCTGGTGCAACGATTATCGAGCCCACCAGTGGTAATACTGGCGTCGGACTGGCACTCGTATCGGCAGTAAAGGGCTACAAACTCATTCTAACTATGCCCGAAACAATGAGCATAGAACGCAGAAATCTTGTTAAAGCCTATGGTGCAGAAGTTCGTCTGACCAGTGGGAAAGACGGTATGGCTGGTGCTATCCGGGCCGCTGAAGAACTGCGTAACAACATTCCAGGTTCTATCATCCTCCAACAGTTTGAGAATCCCGCTAACCCTGCTAAGCATTATGCTACGACAGGTCCTGAAATTTGGAACGACACAGACGGAAAGATTGACATCTTTGTAGCGGGTGTTGGTACTGGCGGAACAATTTCCGGTATCGGAAAATACCTAAAAGAAAAGAATCCTGCAATCAAGATCATTGCCGTCGAACCAGCTTCCTCGCCAGTCCTAAATGGAGGACAGAGTGGTCCACATAAGATTCAAGGTATCGGTGCAGGCTTTATTCCCAAGACTTATGATGCGCATGTTATTGATGAAGTACTTGACATAGACAACGATGATGCCATCCGTACAGGACGCAACCTGGCACAACAGGAAGGCCTGCTTGTAGGTATCTCCTCCGGTGCAGCTGCCTATGCTGCCACCATAGTGGCTCAACGCCCGGAAAATGCAGGAAAAAACATCGTAGCATTGCTACCTGATACAGGTGAGCGCTACCTTTCAACAGTACTCTATGCTTTTGAGGAATATCCTCTTTAAGCTTCAATATTAAGTAAAGAAATAGCCGCGAATGAAGTCATTCGTGGCTGTTTTGTAAAAAACAAGCAAAAAAATTTTGCAAAATGACATAAAAACCCTATCTTTGTAGTCGATATAATAACCAAATTACCAACAAACATGACCCCCAAAGAGTTTTCTACCATATTGCGATTCAATGTTTTTACATTGTGTTTGCTGACATCCAATGTGGTGCAAGCTCAGAGTTCTGATATTCATGTTAATAAAGTTTTCGACCTCAACCACCTGATAACTTACCTCATTGCAGGTTTATTTATCACGGTTTTAGTGATGCTATTCTACAACCGCCTTTACGCTTTTAGAGAACAGGATGTTCGCAAACTTTTGAAGAACCGCAACTCACGTTTAGGACTGGTGATGCAGGCTGGAAGACTGCGCCTATGGGTGTATTATCCAGAAACACGCCACTATCGGTTCATTTCGGAAACAGGTGAATACTCAAAAGAATACAACCCTATAGACTTGGCACACTTTTACGATAGGGATGATTTTGAATTACTGCGTTCTGCTATTTTCGACATTTGCGAAAATAAGCGACTCACATCAACTGTGAAATTGCGAAATGCTTTCACTTCTTCAGAAGACCTCAGATTCTACGAACTTCACCTTTCCATTGCCAGCAGAGACGAAAAAGGACAGATTACCCAATTGTTAGGTATCGAGCATGATGTCACCACAGAATACGCAAAGAGTAATAATGCAAAAGCATTGTTTATGCGTTACCAAACCGTCTTCAATTCATCGCTTATTGACATGCTATATTACAACAAAGACGGTATACTCGCTGAAATCAACGATAAAGCATGCCAGACTTTCAATATTCCTAATCGTAACACAATATTAGCAGAGAAATTCTTATTTCAAGACAATCCCCTCTTCAACAGTATTGACTTGAAAAATGCTGATCATGTGAACACGACGACCATCATAGATTTTCCGAAGCATCAAAATGACCGATTCTATAGCAAAACATGGGGAAAAGACGGGAAGTTGTACTACGAAGCAAGTATCAATGTCATTCACAATAGTGACGGGGAATATGAAGGAGTCTATGTCGCTGGACGTAATGTGACAGAAATGGTAGAATCCTTCCATCAGCAACGAGCAGGCGCCATTGCTTTACAGAAAGCGACACAACACATCAAAGAGTATATCGACAATATCAATTATGCCCTGAGAGTTAGTAATGTACGCTTGGTTAATTACTATCCCCAAAATTATACACTCGATATATCAAGCATTATCGGGGAATCACAAATCCGACTATCACAACTCCGTTGTATACGTTTAGCTTTGCCACATTATCGCAGGACAGTATCGAGTGTTTTGAACCGCATGGATCATCTGACTCGATACAGCATAAACCAAACCATTGAAACTGAGATACATGATGCCAAGAAAAGGCAGATTGCGCTTATGTTTAACCTCATTCCAATATTGAATGCAGATGGCAACACAGAGCGCTATTTCGGTATGTGCCGTAACATGACCGACATTTTGGAAACGGAGAGGAAACTGACTACAGAGACACAAAAAGCCCAAGAGGCAGAATTGCTTAAAGAATCGTTCCTCACCAATATGAGTTACGAGATTCGTACACCGCTCACCACCGTTTTGGGATATGCAGACCTTTTTGAAACGGAGCATGACGAAGCTGACGAACCCCTCTTCGTAGAAGAAATCAAGAAGAACACCAATATACTGCTTCGACTCATCAACGACATCCTATTCATTTCAAAATTGGATGCGGACATGGTCGAATTCAAACATGAGGATTTCGATTTTGCAGAATACTTTGACGCCTATTGTCAGATGGGCTGGAGCACCACGAACCCTGAGGTTAAAACAATCATCGAAAATCCGTATGAACATTTGGTTATCAATGGTGATCCTGAATACATCGGTAAAATTATACAAATGCTTTGTCAGATTGCTTCGACTTTCACACAAAAAGGACACATTCGTGCAAAATATGAATATCATCGTGGTGAACTGGTCATCAGCGTTGAAGATTCCGGTGGAGGTATCGATGCTGAAGGAGTTAAGAATGCTTTTGTACGTTTTGCACGTGATGGCCAGCATCGGATTTGCGGTTCAGGCTTAGACCTTCCCATCATTCAAGAGCTTGCCAAGAAGATGGGAGGGACCGTGGAACTCCAGTCAGAAATAGGCAAGGGAACTACCGTATGGGTTTTCTTCCCCTGCGAAGCCAAAGAACAGGAAAAGAAACACGATATGATTGTTTAACATAGCATAGCAACAGATGAATATTTTTTTGAACATAATCCCCCAAGCACTAATTGCCGATTCTGGTGTTGAATTGGTGTCTGTCATTGTTGCTATAATTGCTATCATCCTATTTGTTTTCATCCTGATATGGAACAGATTGATTTTACGACGAATTCACCAAACATCTGATGTTGCAAAGAATGCATATGACATGATGCAACAGGCACTAAAAATTAATTCAAGTAACGTTATTTATTACGATATTGCCAGAAAATACATCGACCTGCTTTATGGGCACATGCTACCTGAAGAAGGTATTACAGACGAAGTTTGGAAGGAGCACGTCCATCCTGAGGACTTACCAACCGTACTCTATGAGATGCGTGAGATGATAGCGGGCAAAAAGAAATCTGCCGAGTTGCACTATCGCTGGAATTATGAATACGCAGGGAAACGACCTCGATGGGGATACCTCCACAATGTGACAGTAGCCGAATATCTGCCTGGCATGCTGCGCCCCATCGGACTGGTAAGCACTTTGGTTGACGAAACCAAGATTCTGGAGAAGCAAGAGGAAGAAAGCGACTTCGCTGAACGATATAAACAGACATTCGAACAGTCTGTCATCGGACTATCTTTCTATACCCCCGACGGATGGCTGATTGATGCCAATAAAAAGATGCGAGAGATGTGTAATTTTGATAACGAGAATTATGATGGATTTTTCTCTGAAATCAACTTATTCGACACATCCCCATTCCGTGAAAATATAGACAAGAACAACATACAAGAATTCTGGGCCTGCTCCCGTAGTGATATCCCTGAGCGTGACATGCACTTATACTTAGAGATACGACTTCATCCCATCCATGATGGAGAAGGAAAACTGCAATATATTGCCATAGCCACACGTGATGTTACAGAAGAACGAGAATTATATCTCCAGTCAAAGTTAAACGACATTCAGATTCAAAAGGCCAACAAGGAGATTCAACGCTACGAGATGGAACTGCAATATATGATGGAATCATGTGATATGAGAGCTTGGCGCACCAATTACAAGGAGCGAAAGGTACAGTTCTTGAAAGGCCTGAGCACCATCGAAAAGGAAATGTCGTTCGACGAATACGTAAGTTACTTTATTGATGATTACGAAGAGGTAAGAGATCTTTTCAAGGCACCCGAACAACACTTTACCAAGCCTTTGTCTGTCCTCCGCAAGATGCGCCCCATATTCCATGAAACAGAAGAAGTGATATGGAACCAGATCAACAGTGTACCTATGTATAATGAACAGGGCGAACTCATCGGTGGATTCGGACTCATCCGAAACATGACTAAATTCATAGAGGCTCAGGAAAGCCTGAAGCGTGAGACACAGCGTGCTAATGAATCGGGACGCCTAAAGAGTGTTTTCCTTGCCAATATGACACACGAAATTCGCACACCATTGAATGCCATTGTAGGATTCTCTGACTTACTGCAAATGATGACAACACAGGAGGAAAAGCGTGAACTGATACACGTGATTCACAACAATTGTGACATGCTGCTTCGTCTCATTAACGACATTATGGCTGTTTCCTCCATGGATTCAAATGGTCTCATCATGAAGCCTGTTGATACTGATTTCTCTAAAGCATTCGATGAGATGTGCCAGACATTGGCACAGCGTGTAGAGAATCCAAATGTGGAATTTATCAAAGAGAATCCTTATACTACACTGCTCACGCACCTTGACGTGGGACGCATAACACAGGTGATGACCAATTTTGTCACAAATGCCGTCAAATACACGCAACAAGGACACATTCGAGTAGGATATCGGGTAGAAGAAGACGGACTGTACATGTATTGTGAAGACACAGGTACAGGAATTCCCAAAGACCAGTGTGCCAAGGTCTTTGAACGTTTTGTCAAACTCAACGATTATGTTCAAGGCACAGGACTAGGCCTCTCCATCTGTAAGGCTATTGCCGAACGTTGCAACGGCAAGATAGGCGTAGACAGTGAAGTAGGAAGAGGTTCCACATTCTGGACTTGGATTCCTTGTAAGATAGATAAACTGGAAGAACGTAATTAACTGCTATGGTGGGAAAGAAATTTAGATATTTGATAAGGTTCTTTGTTTGTTGGTTGGCTTTATCAGCCCATGCAGCCTCCCAGAAAGAGAATATCCGAAACTACACCCAGGAACATCCACTGGTCTACGAGGATGTTTTTGACTTATGGCCCTACTCCTTCCTCAATGAGAATGGTGAACCTGATGGCTACAATGTGGAATTAATCCGTCTGATGTTAAAAGAATTGGATATTCCCTATGTCATTAAGATGAAGCCCAAACAGGAGTGTTTCCAGGACCTGAAGGCAGGTAAGTCAGACCTGATGTTCGGGCTTGCTGCCGGATTCAACGATGGTTTCGGCCGGTATAGCAGTAATACGGTTACTCTTTTTACCCAAAGTGTAGCCACCCCCATTAACAATCCCATCCAAATCAGGACTTTCCGAGATTTGGAAAAGCATGAAGTCACCGTATGGGATGGTAGTATCTGCCATCATTTGATGAACGACTATGGTTGGGGCGATAATACGAAGCCTACCAAGTTTATGGGCGATGCCATCCGTAAAATGAGTCAGACAGGTGAAGGACAGATTGTGTGGAATACCCTGTCGCTCAAATGGCTGATTAAGAAATACCAAATTGACAATATACAGATTACTCCTGTTGACATGCCACATGGCGAATACAAGTTCATGTCAAATAACCCACAGCTATTGACCCGTCTTGACAGCGTATTTACAGAACTTAACTCTGCCAATAGATTTACGGAAATACAAAACAAATGGTTTTACCCTGAACGCAGTGAGAAACGGATAGCACCCTGGGTATGGTACGTCACGGCTTTTGCCAGTGTCATCATCCTGCTCTTCCTCGTCTATGCCATCAACTATCGCACCAGGGAACAGCATCTGACCAAGTTGAACAACAAGAACAACCAACGACTGGCACTTATCCTGGAGTCCAGTAAGGTGCGCATGTGGACCTACGACACAACGACCAGACTGTTTACATGGAGAAATGAGAAGGGGCAACCAGCTTTCACCTATACGATAGAAGAGTTTGCACAGCGTTATCATGCCGGTGATTTTGAACTGCTCCGTAAGGCAATCATCAAACTGAAAGACAGCAAACGTGACATTGTTGAAGATGAAGAAGAAGAGATTAATCTCATCTTAAGGGCAGAAGACAAGGAAGGTGGAGATATTCAGGAACATGAGTTCATGATGTCGCTTTCCGTACTGCAACGCGACAAAGAAGGCAAACCGCTATGTATATTAGGAATTAAGAAAGACATCACCCTGGAGCGACAGCAACAACGGAAGGACAAGGAACGTACGATGCGCTACTGGGCTATTTTCAACACGCCATTGGTGGGTATCATGTATTTCAATCGTGATGGTATTCTTACCAATATCAACCAAAAGGCCTGCGACACCTACGCCTGTCAGCGTGACGAGATTATTGCTGAACAGGTTTCGTTCCAGACGATATTCAATCTTTCCACCGATATCACGGAGGTAGATGGCTACCACTTCACGCAGATCATAAATCTCGATAAAATTCCTGATCAAGAACGACGTTTCAAGTCGAGTCACCGCAAAGGCAAGCTCCTACATGAAGTACATTTTCTGAACGTTTATGATGACGACCAACAACTGATAGGTATGTTTGCCGTCGGTAGAGACCTGACGGAGCGTCTGAATGGTATTAAGCAACAACAGATACAAGAACAGCGCACTCAGAGTATTGCCAACGAACTGGCTGAACAAATCAACAACATTAATTATGTGCTCCAGTCGGGTGGCGTCCACATGGTGAACTACTCTCCCAAGTCGCACACCTTAATCATATATAGGAGTATCAATGAGATACAATATGAGATTACCCAAACACGCTGTATGACATTGGTACACGACAAGGCCAGACGAAAAGCCTTGCACCTGCTGAACAATATGGACAACTTGGTCAGCAAGCCTATTGAAGCTGATATTCAAACCAGTATTCATGTTCATGACAACAAACTGATGTATTTGCGCTTTAACATGATTCCCACCTATGGGAAGGATGGAAAGGTCGAAAGCTATTTCGGTCTGTGTCGTGATGTAACAGAACAGACGTATAACGAACAGCAGTTGGAACAAAAAACCATTAAGGCACAGGAGGTGGAGAATACCAAGAACAGCTTCCTGAAAAATATGAGCCATGAGATTCGCACGCCGTTGAATGCTGTCGTAGGATTTGCAGAACTCTTCGACATGGAACACGGAAAAGAAGATGAACAGATCTTCATCAACGAGATTCTGACCAATTCCGAACAACTGCTCCGACTCATCAATGACATTCTCTTCCTCTCCCGTCTGGATGCCCACATGATTAAGTTCGAAAAGAAATCATGCGACTTCGCGACTATTTTTGAAGGTTGCTGTCAACAGGGATGGGAACGCTATCAGAAAGCAGATGTGAACTATATCATCGAAAATCCCTATCAGCAACTGGTGGTAGATATTGATGCCACTAATCTGGGACATATCATAGAACAGGTTACAGCCAATGCTGCTCAATACACTCAAAGCGGTACGGTTCGTACCCGCTATGACTACATCGGACGACGACTGATGATTTCTGTGGAAGACACAGGGCAAGGCATCAGTCAGGACATTCTGAATCGTATCTACGAACGTTTTGCCGCTGGGCCTAATAAAGGTAGCGGGCTGGGGCTTCCCATCTGTAAGGAGCTGACAGAACAGATGGGAGGAACATTGGATATCAGTTCTGAAGAAGGACTGGGTACTACTGTCTGGATTACTATTCCCTGTCAGGCTACAATTGTCAAACGCAAGAAGTTTATTTAGGATATGAACTATCAGACATACTTCCGACATATCGTTATGACGATGCTGCTTATCAGTTGTCTTCCACTGCTGGCACAGAAGAAGAACTATGATGAGCAACACCCGGTCATTATAGTAGGCGACTGGGATAAGCCTCCCTATGAATACCAAAACGATAATGGTGAACCTGCTGGCTCGAATATTGACCTCATGCGTGCTATTATGCATCAGTTGGGCTATCCCTGTAAATTTGTTCTGAAAGAATGGGGCAATGCACTGAAAGCCTTTGAGCGAGGCGAAGCCGACCTGATTTTTGCCAATGCCAACAGGTATCACAAGGTGCCGTATTACTATACGCGGAATATCATCAATTATTATCGCATCCGTGCGCTGATGATTGGCGACTCTGTGCCTTCGCTTTCTATCCGACAAATGGTAAAAGACGGTGTTGTTCTCAAGCCATCCGACTACATCCTGACATATTTCCTTAAAGACGATTCTGCCAATATCAATCGTATAGAATTCCAGTCACCTAAGGTTGCCCTGTTGGGTTTACGCGATAAAGACTACAAATATTTCGTATGGGGCGAAGAACCTTTGAAATGGAAAATGAGGGAGTTCAGTGTCGAAAACGAGGGTTTTATACTCAACGAGGTAAACATTCCCGTGACTCAGATACGCATTATCGGACGCGACCAAGACCTTATCAATGCGATTGACGATGTCTATTCGCGCCTGAAACAAAGTGGTGAGGTGGAGATCATCAATAACCGATGGTTCCGCCATGGCGATAAAAGCGGATTCGAGATACCTCTTTCTGTTTACATCATTTTAGGAATTCTGCTGCTGTTGGTTTTCTGCTATCTGCTCAACCGTCTGGCCCAACAGCACGTTAAGCGAGCCTCGCGCCATTCTACAGAATTGAACGAAATGATGTTGAAGGCATTGCACATGGGACATTTCTATGTGATGCAATATGATATTGCCCACGACCAGTTTACGAATCATTATGGTACCTTCTTACCCAGTAAGGGGTTGACACTGAAAGAATTTGTCAGCCATATTCACCCCACAGAGCAAGAGGATTTCAAGAAAAAGATGGAATTGATGATGAATGGCCGCGAACAGAAAATGGTACTTGATAAGCGTTGGAATGCCGGTACACCAGAAAAACCCACGTGGCTGATGCTCAAGGGGCACTCTATGGTGGAATACGATGATAACGGACGCCCCCGCTACATTATTGACACCATCAATGACATCACACAAGATGTGGAACACGAGAAGGCTTCACACGATTTGGTGCAACGCTATAAGCACCTTATCAATATCCCACTTGTCAGTATGTCCTTCTACGATGCAAAGGGAGAACTGATAACTCTCAACAACTCGATGAAGGAGCTCTGTGAGTTTGATAAACTTGGAAATGAAGAATTCTTCCGCCAGACCAATATGTTCTCTATACCCATCTTCCGAGATGTCTATCCTAAAGGAAGTACGGGGGCCCGGGCAGCCTGTCACCTCATGGACAAGCCTGAAGGAGGCAAAGATACTTATATAGAATTTGAAATCCGTCCACTGACGAATAAGGAGAACCAAGTAGTCAATTATATTGTCTCTGCCGTTGATGTTACGGAGGAACATGAACGCGACATAAAAATGCATAAGACCAGTCGGGAGATTCTGACGAATGTAACACGCATGAACCAGCTGGAACAACAATTGAAATACATTCTGGAAAACACCAATATGCACGTCTGGCAGTTGGATTTCCAGAAGAAGAGTATTTTATTCACGCAGCTGATTCATACACCTGAGCACATCATGACTTTCGACGAGTATATAGACTATATAGCTGATGAAGAAAAAGACACTGCCAGGATACAGTTGGAGAATCCGGAAGTATGGGCTCACACTTTCTCAGCTAATCGCCACTTCAATCGTCCGTTAGTCGGTGAGGGCAATACAGAACGCTGGTATAACATATCCGGTATCCCTATTCGCGATGAAGAAGGCAATATCAAGGGAGCCTTTGGCATCATCCGCGACATCACCGCCCAGTTGGAGGCTATGAAGCATCTGGAGGAGGAAACGCTCCGTGCTGAAAGCAGCGGACAACAGAAGAGTATGTTCCTGGCCTCTATGACTCACGAGTTGCGCACACCGCTCAATTCCATTGTAGGCTTCTCTGATTTGTTGCGTTCTGTTGATAATCCAGACGATCGCAAGCAATTCATCCAGATTATCCGCACCCACTGTGACATCTTGCTCCGTCTCATTAATGACATCCTGGAAGCTTCGGAAATGTCGGATGCCCAGATGCAGATTCTTCCACGTAAAATCGACTTTGCCAAAGAGTTCGATAACCTCTGTCAGTCTTTAGAGCAACGTGTTGACAATCCGAAAGTAACATTTATCAAGGACAATCCATATACAACACTCCCCATTATTGCAGACATGGGGCGCATGCAGCAAGTGCTCACCAACTTTGTCACCAACGCTGTGAAGAACACCACTGAAGGACATATCAAAGTGGGGTATCGCCTAAAAGACGAACGGTATCTGTACGTTTATTGCGAAGATACGGGAAATGGTATTCCGAAAGAAAAACAAGATGCTATCTTCGAGCGTTTTGTCAAGCTCAATGAATTCGTGCAGGGCACGGGACTTGGCTTGTCTATCTGCAAGAATATTATCATGCGCTGTGGTGGTAAAATCGGTGTTGACAGCGAGGAGGGAAAGGGTGCTACATTCTGGTTCTCAATTCCCGTTCAATTGAATACTAACAACTAAAAAACGCCATACAAATGAAGAAAACAATGATGACTGCACTGCTACTTTGTCTGTCTGTTTTGACAACATGGGCTGAGCAAGTAGTAATTGAGACAAAGGGAGTTTCCCTTGTTCTGGAGGTAGAAAACGGCAAACAGCCTCAGTATGTTTACTTTGGTGCCAAACTGAATAGCAGTGAACTGCAACATCTTCAGAAGCCAGAGATGTTCGGACGCATGGATGCCTATCCTGCCTATGGGCTGAACACGCCTGCCGAAGCAGCGTTGGCCATGCGCCATAGTGATGGAAACCTGTCAACTGCCTTGGTGGTTGAGGGTGTGGAACGTCTGAAGAACGATGGTAATCAGATTACCAAAATCCACATGAAGGACCCAGTTTATCCCATCAGCGTCACACTGAATTATGCAGCCTATCCCAACGAAGACATGATAGAGGCATGGACGGAGATTACCAATAACGAGAAACAGACGGTAACCCTCACTACTTTTGCATCCGCCATGTTGCCTATTCGCCGTGGCAATGTGTGGATGAGTCATTTCTATGGTTCGTGGGCCAATGAGGCACAGCTCGTCGAGGAGCCATTGACAGCCGGACAGAAGGTCATAGTCAACAAGGACGGCACGCGCAATTCACATACGGACCATGCCGAGGTGATGTTCTCGCTTGAGGGCAAAGGACAGGAGAACAGCGGTCAGGTAATTGGTGCAGCTCTGTGCTATTCTGGTAATTTCCGCTTGAAAGTCAATACTGATGATACCGACTATCACTATTTCTTCGCAGGTATCAATGAGGATAATTCTGAATACCACCTGAAGAAAGGTGAGACTTTCGTTACTCCCCGACTGGCTTTCACCTTCTCACAACAAGGACTGTCGGGTGCATCTCGCAATTTCCACAAATGGGGACGCAAGTATAAACTGATGCATGGTGATAAGGAGCGTAAGATTCTGCTCAATTCCTGGGAAGGTGTGTACTTTGATATCAACCAGCAAGGCATGGATCAGATGATGGCTGATATTGCATCGATGGGCGGTGAACTCTTCGTGATGGACGACGGATGGTTTGGCGACAAATATCCTCGCAAAACAGATAATTCATCTCTGGGTGACTGGGTGGTTGACAAGAATAAATTGCCTGAAGGCATTGAAGGTTTACTTCGCGATGCCAAGAAACATGGTATCAAGTTTGGTATTTGGATTGAACCTGAAATGTCTAATACCACCAGCGAACTCTATGAGAAGCACCCCGATTGGATTGTTAAAGCACCACAGCGTGACCCTGTTTTGGGTCGTGGCGGCACACAGGTCGTTCTTGACATGGGCAATCCCAAAGTACAGGATTTCGTATTTGGTATTGTCGACAACTTGATGACCAAATATCCAGAGATTGATTATATCAAGTGGGATGCCAATATGCCTATCCTCAATCATGGATCACAATATCTCACCATGAACGACCAGAGTCATCTCTACATCGCGTATCACCGTGGTTTCGAGAAAGTGTGCCAGCGTATTCGTGCAAAGTTCCCTGATGTAACCATTCAGGCATGCGCTTCCGGTGGAGGTCGTGCAAACTGGGGTGTTCTACCCTATTTCGACGAGTTCTGGGTAAGCGATAATACAGATGCCCTCCAGCGCATCTACATGCAGTGGGGAACCAGTTATTTCTTCCCTGCCATCGCCATGGCAAGTCACATTTCGGCAACCCCCAACCACACCGTATTCCGCACTACTTCACTAAAGTTTCGTATTGATGTAGCTATGAGTGGACGCCTAGGCATGGAGATACAGCCTAAGAATATGACAGATGACGAAAAGGCGCTCTGTCGTAAAGCCATTGCCGAATACAAGCAAATTCGACCCATCGTACAATTTGGCAACATCTATCGTCTTTTCTCCCCTTATGAGAAAAAGGGATTAGCCTCACTAATGTATGTCACAGACCAACAAGACAAAGCTGTGTTCTACTGGTGGAAAACGGAATCTTTCCAAAACGAGCATCTACCTCGTGTACGTATGGCTGGTTTGGATGCCAACCGTATGTATAAAGTGAAGGAGCTAAACCGTATTGATCTCCAGCCAATGACCATCGAGGGCAAGTCGTTCAGTGGTGCCTATCTGATGAACCACGGACTCGATATGCCTTTGCGCAATGAGACGGAATGGTCAAAGAAGACCGATTGGTCAAGTCGAGTACTTCTGCTAGAGGCTGAATAATTCTACATATCGAAAAAGAGTGGCCTCCAAAGAGAATATCGATTTGCTAGCTCATATTCGCGAAGGTCGCGAGATGACCCAGGCAGAGAAACTCAGGCTGATCATCAGCCTGAGTATTCCTAGTATTCTCGCTCAGATTTCAGCGACTGTGATGTTCTTCATTGACGCTTCGATGGTAGGGCATCTGGGAGCTAAGGCTTCAGCTGCCATCGGACTGGTTGAAACCACAGGATGGCTGATGGGAGGGTTGGGAGCAGCTGCCAATATGGGGTTCTCCGTCCAAGTGGCACATGCCATTGGGGCCAACGATTTCAAACGGGCCCGCCGCATTCTGCGCCAGTCGCTGATTTGCTGTCTGATTTATAGTCTTACTATTTCCTCCATCGGTGTACTCATCAGTGGTCCGCTACCCTATTGGTTAGGAGGAAGTGAAGATATCGCTCATGATGCCTCCGTCTATTTTGCCATCATCGGTTTCTGTGGCATCTTTTTCCAGATGAATGGTTTGGGCAGCAGTATGCTCAAATGTTCAGGCAACATGAAGATTCCTTCGGCATTGAACATCCTGTCGTGCATCCTTGATGTCATCTTCAACTATTTCTTCATCTATATTCTCGACCTTGGTGTAATGGGTGCAGCTATAGGAACCGGACTGGCCGAACTTGTCACGGCCTCACTGATGCTCTATTTCCTGCTCTGCAAGTCTGAGATTTTAAAATTGGTAGGGCGCCCTCGTCGTTCCTTCCGTCCTCAGGCAGATATTGTCAGCAACGCTTTCAAAATTGGAGCACCTATGGGATTACAACACATGCTGATGGGGGGTGCTCAAATTGTAAGCACAATCATTGTGGCACCACTGGGAACCATCGCCATTGCAGCCCACTCATTAGCTATCACAGTTGAGAGTCTTTGCTACATGCCTGGCTATGGTATTTCTGATGCAGCCACAACGCTTGTAGGCCAAAGTTTCGGTGCTGGTCAAGATAAACTTACCAAATCGTTTGCCCGTATGTCTGTGGGGTTGGGTATGGTCGTCATGACTGTAATGGGTTTTTTGATGTTTATCTTTGCCTCAGAACTGATGAATATCCTGACCCCAGTAAACGAGATTATAGACCTAGGCACTTACTGTTTACGCATTGAGGTCTTTGCAGAACCAATGTTTGCAGCCTCCATCGTTTGTTATGGTGTATTCGTTGGTGCTGGAGATACTTTCAAGCCCTCTATCATGAATCTCACCAGCATGTGGGCCATCCGTCTATCATTAGCAGCTATTCTGGCACCTATCTACGGACTTACCGGTGTATGGGTGGCAATGGCTATCGAGTTAACTATCCGAGGCTGCATCTTCCTCATACGCCTTTTCTTCGGGAACTGGATTAAGTCATTCACGATGGCATAAAAATAAACAGACTGGGAGATCACTCTTCCAGCCTGCTTGATTTTCTTTTCCTATTAATAACTAAAAACCTACTTTCTCTATAAAACTAATACCTGTACTACTAACCTAAAACTACTAACAACCTTATGTATGAGTTATCCTTTCTATCTTTTCCTCTTAAAACCTATTGACTTATTATCCTCAATCTTTTGTCTTTACCTTATGTGTTCCTCTGAATCACGATGCAAAGATAAGCAGATTTCACTGACCCACAATGAAATCTTTCTCTTTTCCGCAAAAAAAAGGCTTATTCTTGACCTAAATCAAATTTTTGTGTTCGCGCACAACAGAGCGTTATCAATCCAATTTGTAAGCTCAACAAACTGCGTAACGGTCAGTTGTTCAGGACGTTGGGTGGAAAACGGGCATCCTTCCAAGCTACTTGTCAACTGCTTTAAAGAAACACGCAACATTTTCCTTCTCTGATTGAACACCGTTTTAACTACGCGTTTAAACAAATCTTCATTACATCCCAAGTGAGCCACTTTGTTGCGCGTCATTCGAATAACGGCACTTTGGACCTTGGGAGGCGGATTAAAGACAGATGGCTCAACCGTGAATAAATATTCCACATCGTACCATGCCTGAATCAATACACTGAGGATACCATAGGCTTTCGTATTCGGTTCTGATGATATACGCAAAGCTACCTCCCGCTGTATCATACCAGTACAACAAGGTATCAAATCACGATTATCCAGCATCTTAAAGAAAATTTGCGAAGAGATGTCATAAGGGTAATTCCCTGTCAGCACAAACTGCTGTCCCCCAAACACCTGCTGCAAATCCATACGCAGAAAGTCTTCGCCCAAAATATTTTCTCTGAGTTTAGGGAAATGCTCATGAAGGTATGCCACGCTCTCTCTGTCAATTTCAACTACTTTCAGTGCTCTGGGCTTTTCCACCAAGTATTGAGTCATCACACCCATTCCTGGTCCCACCTCCAAAACGGGCAAGTCACCATATGGTTCATCTACCGTGTCGGCAATGCGTTTTGCTATGGAGAGGTCAGTCAGGAAATGCTGCCCCAGATTCTTCTTTGGACGTACTTGTTTCATTCTGTTGGCAAAGATAAAAAGAATTTTTCTAAAACTCAAATTTTATTTGGTTTTCTTCTCACTTATTCGTACCTTTGCAGTCTACGATGAAGATTAGCAACGCCATATTAAAGATTCTGATGCCTCTCGTATTGGGAGGTGCTATCCTTTATTGGATGTATCGAGGTGAAGACTGGGACCAGATACTTTATGTTATGACCGACGAAATGAACTGGACCTGGATGCTGCTGTCGTTTCCCTTTGGCATTTTGGCACAGATGTTTCGTGGCTGGCGGTGGAAACAAACATTAGAACCTGTAGGCGAAAAGCCTCGCACTTCAGTGAGTATCCACTCCATCTTCCTATCGTATGCAGCATCACTGCTGATTCCACGTGTGGGAGAGTTTACGCGATGTGGAGTCCTGAAGCGCTATGACAACATCTCGTTCCCAAAAGCTTTGGGTACTGTTGTAACGGAGCGCGCCATCGATTCTCTTTTGGTGATGGGCATCACAGCCATCGTCTTGCTGTTGGAGATGAGCACCTTCGGAATGTTCTTCCGCAAGACGGGAACTAATCTAGAGGGCATCCTTCATCAATTCTCATGGGCAGGCTATTTCGTTGCAGCCGTTTCCGCAGTAGCCATCCTCATTCTCCTGCATTTCCTGTTACGCAAGCTATCTATATATAATAAGGTGAAAACAACCTTTAAGGGCATTTGGCAGGGAGTCATCTCATTAAAGGATGTACGCAACATTCCCCTGTTTATTTTCTATACCTTAGGCATCTGGATGAGCTATTTCTTGCATTACTACCTTACCTTTTTCTGTTTCGACTTCACGGCCCATCTGGGATTGGGTTGTGCTCTAGTGACTTTTATCGTGGGCAGTATTGCAGTCATCGTCCCAACGCCCAATGGTGCAGGTCCTTGGCATTTCGCCGTAAAAACAATGCTGATTCTTTATGGTGTCGCTGATGAGCATGCACTATATTTCGTTCTCATCGTCCATACCGTCCAAACCATGCTGGTTATCCTGCTAGGCATCTATGCATGGGTAGCACTGAACTTTACATCTCAAAAAACGATAAACTATGAATGAAATTCAAAACCTGAACCCAAAGTGCATCTGGAATAATTTCTATGCACTCACACAAGTACCACGTCCTAGTGGACATTTAGAGAAGATACAACAATTTTTGCTCGACTTCGGAAAGCGAGTCGGTGTGGAAGTTTTCAAAGATCCCGCAGGCAACATCGTAATGCGCAAGCCAGCTTCACAAGGTATGGAAAACCGTAAGGGCATCATCCTGCAGGCCCACATGGATATGGTACCCCAGAAGACACCTGAATCGACCCACAACTTCGAGACCGACCCCATCGAGCCATGGATTGACGGCGAATGGGTGAAAGCCAAGGGCACCACGCTGGGGGCCGACAACGGTCTGGGCGTTGCTGCCATCATGTCCGTCATGGAGGATAAGACACTGAAGCATGGTCCCATCGACGCCCTCATCACCCGCGACGAGGAGACGGGCATGTTTGGAGCCAACGAACTGCCTGAAGGTGAGTTGCAGGGTGACATTCTGTTGAATCTGGATTCTGAGCACTGGGGCAAATTCGTCATCGGTAGCGCAGGTGGCATTGACATAACCGCTACAATGGACTATCAAGAAACCGACACCGATGCCGAGGATGCTGCCGTACGTGTGACGGTGAAGAACCTACGCGGAGGCCATAGCGGTTTGGAAATCAACGAGGGTCGCGGAAACGCCAACAAGCTGTTGGTACAGATTGTCCGCGAGGCTATCAGTGAAACAGAAGCTCGTCTGGCATCATGGAACGGTGGCAACATGCGCAACGCCATCCCCTTCAAAGCCGAGGCCGTGCTGACACTACCCAAGGAGAATATTGCCGCTTTGAAAGAGATGGCAGAAGACTGGAAAGAGACCTTCAACGACGAATTTAAGCTAATTGAACCACAGGGCATCGAAGTTCTCGTTGAGGAAGTTGCCACACCCGCAAAGGAAGTGCCCGTTGAGATTCAGGACAACCTGATCGATGCCATCTTCGCCTGTCACGACGGTGTCATCCGCTATATCCCTGCCTACCCCAGTGTAGTAGAGACCTCGTCGAACCTCGCCATCATTGATATCAAGGGTGGACATGCAGCCATCAAAATACTGGCCCGTTCGAGTCGTGAAGACATGAAGGATTACATCGCCAAAATGCTGGAGAGCTGTTTCTCAATGGCAGGTATGAAGGTGGAGACCAGTGGTTCTTATGGTGGTTGGGACCCCAATCCCGATTCTGAAATCCTGCATCTGCTGCTGAAGGACTACAAGCAGTTGTTCGGACAGGACGGTATCATACAGGTCGACCATGCAGGACTGGAATGTTCTGTCATTCTGGGCAAGTATCCACATCTGGATGTCGTCAGCTTCGGACCTACCATGAAGTCGCCCCACACCACCACTGAACGTGCTCTCATTGAGACTGTTGCTCCCTTCTGGGAACTGCTTAAGAAAGCACTGGAAGACGTGCCCGTAAAATAAAAAACATAAAAAGTCCGTAGATTTGCATGAATCTACGGATTTTTTTTCGTAACTTTGCAACCGAATAACCAAAAAAGTAACAAGAAAATGGACGATTACCCGGCGAATCATTACAATTCGTAAGGCATGAGGACAGCAGGCAAGACCGCTAATCCTCTTGCCGCTAAGACCGTTTTTAAAAGGATTAGCATTATGAAGACTTACTGGAACATTACAGGTGGGCTGAACCAGCTGGAAGCTTGGCAGCCTAATTGCTGGATACAAGTGACGTGTCCTACAGACGATGACATCCAAATGTTGGAGGAACAATATCAGATACCTGACTATTTCCTCTCTGACATCAGTGATACCGATGAGCGTGCCCGTTATGAATATGACGATGGATGGATGCTTATCATCCTACGTATTCCCTATGTTAAGGAAGTACGCTCACGTACACCTTACACCACCGTACCTCTGGGTATTATCCATAAGCGTGATGTCACTATCACCGTGTGCTATTACGAAACGAACATGATGATTGACTTCGTCAGCTATCAGCAGAAGCGCGGTGAAGGATTTACTGACTATGTCGACATGATTTTCCGTTTGTTCCTCTCTTCCGCTGTATGGTATCTGAAACGACTCAAACAGATTTCACTGCTGATTGAGAAGGCTAAGCGCAATCTCGATAAAGAAGTGAACAACGAGAGTCTAATCGGTCTGTCGCGCCTGCAAGACTCACTTACTTATTTTAACACCTCCATACGAGGCAATGAGACCTTGCTCTCAAAACTGAAGTTCAAGTTACAAATCGACGAACTGGATGCCGACCTCATCGAAGATGTGAATATCGAGATGACACAGGCACGTGAAACCACCAACATATACTCCAATATTTTGGAATCGACGATGGATACTTATCAGAGTATTATCAACAACAACATGAACACCATCATGCGTACGCTGACATCGGTTACCATTATCCTCATGTTACCCACTCTGATATCCAGTTTCTTCGGAATGAACCTCATCAATGGCATGGAATCCAACCCCATCGGTTTCATCGTAGCCATCGTTCTGTCGCTGGCAATTTCTATCGCTTCTTGGTTCTTCTTCCGCCACAAACGACTGGTTTAAGACCTTTTTTCAAAAAAAAATCACAAAAAATTAGGTACTTTCATAACTTTTAAGTATTTTTGTACCTAAATAGTGTATTGTTACCATTTTCATGAACTAAAAATATTAGATAATGGACTCTCAAGAAAAAGCGCTCGAACAGGAGCAGAACGTGGAACAGAACGTGGTAGAAACACCAGCAACAGAGGCCGTTGAAGCCCCTGCAGCTGAAGATGTTAAGGCCCCCGTAGTAGAACCAGAGCGCAAGCAGTATCAATCAAAGAAAGAAGTATTGGCACGTGCCCGTGAAATTGCGCAAGGTGAAGAAGCACCTCAAAAGGACGAGGTAGACTACCTGAAGACAGCCTTCTACAAACTGCATATTGCAGAGCGTGAAGCCCGTCTGAAGGAGTATATCGATGGCGGTGGCGATCCTGAAGCTTACCAGATTCTGCCCGATGAGGACGAAGAGGCTTTCAAGGCTGAGATGGGCGTTATCAAAGAGCGCCGACAGAAACTCTTCAAAGAGCAGGAACAGGAAAAACAAGAGAACTTGCAGCGCAAACTTGAGATCATCGAGAAAATCAAAGCTATGGTTACCTCTCCAGAAGAGGCCAATAAGTCATACAAGGAGTTTAAGGCTCTGCAGGAAGAATGGAAGGAAATCAAGAATGTCCCTGCAGAGAAAGCCAACGAACTTTGGCGCAACTATCAACTATACGTTGAACAGTTCTACGATCTTTTGAAGCTCAATAGTGAGGCACGTGAATATGACTTCAAGAAAAATTTGGAACTGAAGACCAAACTCTGTGAAGCAGCAGAGAAATTAGCCGATGAGACTGAAATCATCAGTGCTTTCCACCAGTTGCAGAAGTTGCATCAAGAGTTCCGTGAAATTGGTCCTGTTGCCAAAGATCTGCGTGAGGAAATTTGGACTCGCTTCAAGGCTGCTTCTACTATTATCAACAAGCGCCATCAGCAACACTTCGAGGAGTTGCGTGCCAAAGAGGAAGAAAATCTGGCTCGCAAGACAGCCCTCTGCGAACGTGTGGAGGCCATTGCTGCCTCTGAAAATAAAGGAAGTGCAGACTGGGAGCGTCACACCAAAGAAATCATAGCCATACAAGCTGAGTGGAAAACCATCGGTTTTGCACCTCAGAAGATGAATGTCAAAATCTTCGAGCGTTTCCGTGCTGCTTGCGATGATTTCTTCGGACGTAAGGCAGAATATTTCAAAGGACTCAAAGAAAACTTCAAAGAAAATGCCGAAAAGAAACGCGCACTCATCGAAAAAGCTAAAGCCTTACAAGACTCAACCGATTGGAAGTCTACCAGCGACAAGATGATCAACCTTCAGCGCGAGTGGAAAACCATCGGTGCAGTGCCCAAGAAACTGGGCGACCAACTGTGGGAAGAATTTCTGGCTGCCTGCAACAAGTTCTTTGCAGCTCGTAGTGCAGCAGGAGTTGCCGGTCGTGGTGAAGAATACCAGAATCTGGAAAAGAAACGTGGCATCATTGAACAACTCAAAGCCATCGCCACAGAGACAGGTGAAGGTTTGCAAGAAAAAGTGCAGCAACTCGTTGAAGAATATCAGAGTATCGGATACGTACCTTACAAAGAGAAGGATAAGCTTTATGCTGAATATCATGCCATCATTGACAAGCTCTACAAGGAGCTCAACATCAGTGTTGCCAAGCGTCGTCTCAGTAAATTCAAAGACGGCTTGAAGCAAGTAGCTGAGCGTGGTGAGAATGCCCTCGACAACGAGCGTGCCCGTCTGATGCGTCAATACGAGCAGTTGAAATCTGAAGTACAGACCTACGAGAACAACCTCGGTTTCCTCAACGCTTCTTCCAAGAAGGGTAACTCATTGATTGACGAGATGAACCGCAAGGTACAGAAGTTGAAAGACGAAGTACAACTGGTTCGCGACAAAATCAAGGCTATTGATGCTGAAAATCGCGAGACAGAATAAGTCATCCGATTACATACAGAAAAGGCTTCCGTTTGGAAGCCTTTTTCTTTTGTTGGGGTACCCGGACTCGAACCAGGAAAGGCAGGACCAGAATCTGCAGTGTTACCATTACACCATACCCCAATTCCTTATTTGCGGATGCAAAGGTACTGCTTTTTTCGGAATGAACAAAAATTTTCGCTATTTTTTTTGCTTTTTGCGCGAAATTTGTTTCTTTTTCACCGGTTTAGGGGCTGGTGCAAAGGGATTTTTTACAATAGTGGCATGCAAAATACGGATATCCTGCTCAGGACGATCGTTTTTATCAACAGCCATCTGCTGAATGCGCTCCACCACATCAAGCCCCTCTGTCACCTCGCCAAACACCGTGTATTGACCGTCCAAATGAGGAGTACCACCCACCGTCTTATAGACCTCAGCCATTTCGGGGGTGATTTTCACCTGCCCCTGAGTCAGCGTGTCGAGTCGCTCCTGCACTTTGGCCAATCGTCTGTCGTCCCATAGCTTGCCCCATACGATATAGAACTGGCAGGCACCGGAACGGCGCTCGGGATTCACCTTATCCGACTCCCGGGCTGCTGCCACAGCACCACGGCGATGAAACAACTGAGGCAGACGGAACTCGGCCTCTGTTGTGTAATCCAACTCTCCAGAACCCAACAGTGCCCCAGGTTTGGCATGTTTACTGTTCAAATCGCCACTCTGCACCATAAAATCCTTTATAACACGATGGAACAGTAGTGAGTCGTACAGCTGCATCCCCACCACCTTCAGGAAATTATCGCGATGTAGCGGAGTCTCGTTATAAAGGGAAATACGGATATTCCCTTCCGTCGTCTCCAGCAGCACCTCTGCACGCTCCTGTCCGCTGACCACCGAGCACCCCATCAGTGCCAGTCCCAGTAGTACTTTTCGTCCAACAGAAAAAACTTTCATTTTCATCATCATTTTGCCTACAAAGATAACACTTTTTGCCGATATATATACTCAGCCCTCATTTTTTTTACGTACCTTTGCAACGATAGAATAATTTAAAACACAAAGCTAATGAAAAAGATCATGACAATTTGCCTGATGGCAGTGATAAGTATGATGACCTGTGGAGCACAGACCGTTCACGATTTCAAAGTAATCAATGATGAAGGCAAGGAGGTATCGCTGGCCGACTATCGAGGCAAGGTTTTACTGATTGTCAACACGGCGACGAAATGTGGATTTACGCCACAATACAAGGAATTGGAGGAGCTCTTTGAGAAATATCGCGACCAAGGTTTCGTAATTCTCGACTTCCCCTGCAACCAGTTCGGACAGCAGGCACCAGGCACTATCCGTGAGATTCATGAGTTTTGCACGGCCAACTTCAATATCGAGTTCCCGCAGTTCGACAAAATTGACGTCAATGGCGAGCATGCTCACCCTCTCTACACGTTCTTGAAGTCGAAGAAGGGTTTCTGTGGATTTAACACGACCGACAAAATCGGGAAATTCCTCGATGAGCGATTCAAGCAACAAGATCCCGACTATGCCAAGAATCCCGACATCAAATGGAATTTCACTAAGTTCCTTATATCGAAAGACGGCTGCGTTCTAAAACGCTTTGAGCCCACCGCCACTGCAGCCGATATGGAGCCCGACATTCAATCGGCACTCTGATATTACTTTGTTTTAATCCTGCTGAACCTGTAAGAAACAAAAGAAAATTTAGCAATATCTTCGTTAAATCGAAATTTTACAGTAACTTTGCAGGTCGAAACAATATTGTATATGGAAACATCAACACAACTAGTTGAAACAATAAAAAAAGGAATACAAGACAAAAAAGGAAGCAATATCGTTGTTGCAGACCTACAGGGCATCGACGGAGCTATTTGTCGCTATTTTGTGATTTGCCAAGGTAATTCACCTACTCAGGTGGAAGCTATTGCTGATTCAGTAAGTGAATTTGCACACAAGGAGGTGCAAGAGAAGCCCATTGCCGTTGTGGGACTAGAGAACGCACAATGGGTGGCTATGGACTATACGGACGTGATGGTGCACATCTTTCTGCCCGACGTTCGAGAGTATTATGATTTGGAACATCTTTGGGAGGATGCGGTAATTACACATATTCCCGATTTAGACTAATAAATGATGGAACAAAAACAACAGAATAACAAGCCGCAGATGAATATGCCCAAGTTCAATATGAACTGGATCTATATGCTGGCTATTATTGCACTGGCAGTGCTATATTTCACTGGCGGTAGCGAGAATTCGAGTGTGCAGACGACAACATCGTACAGCAGTTTCAAGACGTATGTAATGAAGGGGTATGCCAAGAAGATTGTGGTGAACAAGAATACCAACACGCTGCTGATGTACGTCAAACCTGAGCATGTACGCGATGTGTTCCACCAAGGCGTGAAACAGACGGGCAAAGAGCCTACCGTATCGGTAGAATTTGGTTCTGTTGACCAGGTTGAGCAATTTATTAATGAGGCTCGCGAGGCGCAGAAGTTCAGTGGCGAACTATCGTATAACAACCAGCGAGAGAGTGAGTTCTTCAACTCACTGATAATGAACGTCTTGTTCTTTGCTGGCATCATCTTCGTATGGATGTTCCTCATGCGCCGTATGGGTGGCGGAGGAATAGGCGGTGGTGCCGGTAGCGTCTTCTCCGTTGGCAAATCGAAGGCTAAAATGTATGAGAAGGGCGGTGACTTGGGAATCACCTTCAAAGATGTGGCTGGTCAGGCTGGTGCCAAACAGGAGATGCAGGAAATCGTTGACTTCCTGAAGAATCCACAGAAATATACTGATTTGGGTGGTAAAATTCCCAAGGGAGCTTTGTTGGTAGGCCCTCCAGGAACAGGTAAGACACTGTTAGCCAAGGCCGTAGCCGGTGAAGCTGGCGTCCCCTTCTTCTCCATGTCTGGTAGCGATTTCGTGGAAATGTTCGTGGGTGTGGGTGCCAGTCGTGTGCGCGATTTGTTCCAACAGGCGAAATCGAAGGCGCCCTGCATCATCTTCATTGACGAGATAGATGCAGTAGGTCGTGCCCGTTCGAAGAATCCTGCGATGGGCGGTAACGACGAACGCGAAAATACCCTGAACGCCCTGTTGACGGAAATGGACGGATTCGGCACCAACAGTGGTATTATCACGCTGGCTGCCACCAACCGTGCGGATATGTTAGACTCAGCATTGCTGCGTGCTGGCCGTTTTGATCGCCAGATACATGTTGACTTGCCAGACCTGAACGAACGTAAGGAGGTTTTCATGGTACACCTGAAACCTCTGAAACTCGATGAGAGCGTAGATGTTGACTTCCTTGCTCGTCAGACGCCAGGTTTCTCGGGTGCTGATATTGCCAATGTATGCAACGAGGCTGCCCTGATTGCTGCACGCTATAATCGTGAAAGAGTAGGCAAGCAGGATTTTCTGGATGCCGTAGACCGCATTATCGGTGGCTTGGAGAAGAAGACTAAGGTGATGACGGAGTCGGAAAAACGTTCTATTGCCATTCATGAGGCTGGCCACGCCACTATTTCATGGTTTACGGAGTTTGCCAACCCACTGGTGAAGGTGAGCATTGTACCCCGTGGACAGGCGCTTGGAGCAGCATGGTATCTGCCAGAGGAACGCGTGCTGCAAACCAAAGAAGCGATGCTTGACGAAATGTGTTCGCTCCTAGGCGGACGTGCAGCCGAGGAGTTATTCATCGGACATATTTCCACTGGTGCTATGAATGACTTGGAGCGCACCACCAAACAGGCATACGGCATGATAGCTTATGCAGGTATGAGCGATAAGTTGCCCAACATCTGCTACTATAATAATAATGAGTACTCGTTCCAAAAACCTTATTCAGAGACTACAGCGAAACTGATGGACGAAGAGGTGCTGAAGATGATCAACGAACAGTATGAGCGTGCAAAGCAGATACTGACAGAACACAAGGAGGGACATGCCAAGTTAGCTCAGTTACTGATAGATCGTGAGGTGATTTTTGCCGACGACGTGGAGGCCATCTTCGGCAAGCGTCCGTGGACCAGTCGTGCAGAAGAACTGCTAGAGGCTCAGCAGCGTGCTGAAGCAGAACGCATGGCCGAAGAACGAGCCAAGGAATTGGAGGCTGCCGCAAACGCAGCAAACATCCCTACCGAACCTACCACCCCTTCTGAACCTACAGAACCTACCAATTAGCCTATGAAAAATTTCATTGTCAGAACCATTACGGGGATTATTTTTGTGGCTGCTGTCGTTGCTAGCTTCCTCACACCGGAAGGGATGGTAGCACTGTTTGCACTGGTCACAGGACTCACTGTCTGGGAGTTTACCGGACTAGTCAATGAACGACCAGAAGTGACCGTCAACAGATTTATCTGTACTGTAGCTGGGGGCTATTTCTTTTTCGCGATGACCTACTATTGTAGCGATATCTATGGAGGAGCAGCAAAATCTGTTGTATTCATCCCCTACTTAGTGACCATCGTCTATCTGCTCGTAGCAGAGCTCTACCTGAAGCAGGAAGACCCCATCAACAACTGGGCATACACCATGCTCTCACAGATGTATATCGCCCTACCTTTCTCGCTAATTAATGTATTGGCATTTAATAACACGGGAGATTTGGTAGTGTTCAACACCCTCCTACCCCTCTCCGTATTTATCTTCCTATGGGTAAACGACACTGGTGCTTACTGCGTAGGATCACTGTTGGGGCGTCATAAACTATTCCCCCGCATCAGTCCTGGAAAATCATGGGAAGGAAGCATCGGCGGAGCCATCTTCGTGCTATTGGCAGCATGGGGTATAGGTTATCTCGATAATATCCAAATCCTGGACTATGACGGCCACCACACCCTATTCCGCGGAATACTTAGCATCCCCCAATGGCTCGGACTGGGCCTGGTAGTAGTGGTTTTCGGTACATGGGGCGATTTGGTGGAGAGCCTGTTCAAACGCACCCTGGGTGTAAAGGATTCTGGAAATATTCTGCCTGGACATGGAGGCATGCTCGACCGTTTCGACTCCTCTCTGTTGGCTATTCCAGCTGCTGTGGTATACCTCTACACCTTATCACTCTTTTAAATAACTGAAAAATGAATAAAAACGAGAAATTTGTTATCACCATCAATCGCGAGTTAGGCAGCGGTGGACGTACCATTGGCCGAAAACTGGCAGAAAAGCTGGGGGTAAACTTTTACGATAATGCTATTATAGAAGGACTCACTGAGAAATATGGACTCAGTGCTGAACAGATAGAACAATACAAGGCTGAGAAGAAGTCATGGTGGAGCGAGATGAAAGATAGCTTGCTCGGAACCCACAGCGACGAACCTGCCAAGCCCACTACAGCCTCTATGTTTGAGACTGAACGGCAGATTCTGGAAAGTATTGCCAAGGAAGAATCGTGTGTGGTGGCCGGTCGTACAGGCTTTCTCATCTTCCGCGAATGGAAGAACCGGCTCAACATCTTTATCCAAGCTTCAACCGAACACCGCATCGAGCGACTGATCAGCAAAGGAAAAACATATCAGGAAGCACTCGACACTATTGATATCGTGGACGAAGGACGCGAAGAGTATTTGAGAAAATATAGTGATCGCACACGTTATGATACCCGCAATTACGACTTGGTCATCTCAATGGACAACCTAACAGAAGATGATGCTGTAGAAACCATACTCTTCTGTATCGAGAAAATGAGTAAATAAGAAAAAATAATCGCTCAGTAATATTGAATACTGAGCGATTATCATTTTTAGAAATTGAACTTAACAGCCAAAGTTGGGTTCCAGAAGAAAGTCTTGCTGCTTTCTGGATCAGAGTTATAGACGAAATTGTTAGAGAACTCCATTTCTGTACCAACACTGAAATGGTCAGTAACATTGTACCAGAACTGGGGCTCGGTCAGGATGACCAGACAACCATGTCTGTTAGCTTTCTCACCACGCCAAAAGTCAATGAATCCTGAGAATGTACATTTCTTGTTAGCAAAAGTCAGTCCCCACACACCAGTCAGCTGTGCACTGGCGTAAGAATGGGTATTCTCATAACTCTTAAAGAACTGCTTATAGAGCAACTGCACAGACCAAGTCTTAGAGAAATCGGCAGAATGACCATTGTAGGCAGCACCTATCAGACCTGCCTGCTGGAACGAACCACTCTTATGATGCACACCTCCGTTGTATTCGATATGAGCAGCAAAAGGAGAGTTCTTACCTAAATTAAACTCACGAGAAATCTCGGTGTAAGCACTACGGAAGAAATTCTTGGTCAAATCAACATCGACAAAATAATACCAAGAACCCAACTTGTCGGCCTTGAACTGTTCGAGAGTGACAGTGACTTTCTGGCGATCAGACTCCTCGCCTGTGTAAATGTTACGACCAAAATCATAGTGAATCTGAATGTTCTGTGCGCTAACCGTCATGCATGATACGAGCAACGCGAATGCTAAAAAAATTTTTTTCATAATGTTATATATAATATGTTTTATCAAATCAATGGAGCGACATATTTTAATATGAAGAAAGCCGCAAGGATATACATCGTAGCAGAAATCTCACGGTAACGACCCGCGCATACCTTCACCAATACGTATGAGAGCATACCGAGAACAATACCCTCAGAGATACTGGCTGTGAAGGGCATCATCAGCATGGTCATGAAACAAGGCATTGCCTCGGAGAAATCCACGAAATCGATATGTATAATCTGGCGCAACATCATGACACCCACCAAGAACAGCGCACTGGTAGTAGCTGCAGAAGGAATAATGAGGAAGATTGGTGAGAAGAAGAGGGCCAAGAAGAAAAGACCTGCTACTGTGAGCGCTGTGAGTCCCGTACGACCACCTTCAACAATACCAGTAGTACTTTCCACATAAGTGGTAACAGTAGACGTACCGCAAAGGGCACCAACAGTAGTACCAACGGCATCGGCCATCAATGCTTTGTTGAGGTTGTGAATTTTTCCAGTTTCCTTATCCGCCATCCCAGCACCTGTAGAAGCACCAATCAATGTACCGATGGTATCGAAAAGGTCCATGAACAATAGGGTGGCTACAACGATATAATATTCGATATCCAATGAGATGAAACGCGAAAAATCCATCTGCAGAGCCACTGGTTCGATGGAATGAGGCATACTCAGAATGGTGAAGTTATCAGGAATCTGTGTCACGCCGAAAGGAATACCCACAACGGTCATGATGAGAATCGTATAGAACAGTGCACCACGTACCTTTAACGTCAGCAGAATGGCTCCCAGAAGAATGCCACAGACAGCGACCACAGAGGTTGGTGTCCAAGGACCCAAGCCAGTGACTGTAGCCTCATTAACAACTACGATACCACCATTCTTTAGTCCGATAAAGGCGATGAACAGACCGATACCCACCGAGATAGAATAACGGATATTAAGGGGGATAGCGTTGATGATGGCCTCACGGATTTTCAATACTGTCAGGATAATAAAGAAAATACCCTCAATCAACACAGCAGCCAAAGCCTCCTGCCATGAGTAGCCCATCACGATGACCAACGTATAGGCAAAGAAGGCATTCAGACCCATACCCGATGCCAAGGCAAAAGGCATCTTAGCATAAAAAGCCATCACACAAGTGGCTACGACAGCCGCTATCACCGTTGCTGAAAAAACAGCACCTTTTTCCATTCCTGCGTCACCCAGGATAATCGGATTGACAGCCAAGATGTAAGACATCGTGAGGAACGTTGTCAGGCCAGCCATCATCTCCACTTTAATGGAATGTTTTTGGGAATCAAACCCCAACCAAGATAAAAATGCTTTCATACGATTATTAATTATTATTGTGATTTAGTATTTCATAGATTTTCCGAGCTGCCACATCTGGTGCATGACTGTCGCCCAAGCGATGATGCACCTCTTCGTAACCTTCCAACATCTGCTGACGAGCCTCACCACCAGGCAGTATGGCTTCCAAATGATGACGTATATTCTCCACACTGAAAGTATCAGCAACCAGTTCAGGCACTACTTCACGATCGGCTATCAGATTGACCAATGAAATATACTTCACCTTGATAAAATGCTTCTTCAAGAAAGCTATCACCTGAGGGATGGGTGTCTCATAGCACACCACCTGAGGCACTCGGAACATACAGGTTTCCAAAGTGGCTGTACCACTTGTAACAAGAGCCGCAGTGGCTTGCGCTAGCAATGGGTATGTTTCGTTGACAACAAGCCGTACACTGCTGCCGTCCAAGAACTGCTCATAATAATCGGGGGCGATGCTGGGAGCACCAGCCAGCACGATGTCATACTGTCCTGCCAGATGACGTGTAGCATCAATCATGGCAGGCAGATTATCCTTGATTTCCTGTTTGCGAGAGCCTGCAAGAAGCGCTATGACAGGCTTTTTGCCATTGGCTCTTGGCTCTTGGCTTTGGACTTTAAGGTAGTCACGTACTTCTTGAGCTGTCGGATTTCCCACATAGTGGATAGGGTAATGATGTTTCTTCTCGAAGAAATCGACCTCAAAGGGCAGGATGGAGAAAAGTTCGTCCACATCGCGTTTGATATTTTTAATACGATACTCCTTCCATGCCCATATCTTGGGGGAAATGTAATAATAGATTTGAGGCTTTTGACTATTGGATATCAGCCGTTGCTTTTTGAGATATTCGGCTATCTTGAGATTAAAGCCTGGATAGTCCACGAGGATGACAGCATCTGGCTGCCATTGAAGGATATCCTCTTGACACATCTTCATATTGCGAAGGATGGCGGGAAGATGAAGCAGAACAGGGACGAAACCCATATAAGCCAGTTCGCTATAGTGTTTCACACGAGTGCCTCCCACTGCAGTCATTAGGTCTCCTCCGAAAAAGCGGAATTCCGCTTCTGAATCTTGTTGCTTAAGTGACTGCATCAGATGGGATGCATGAAGGTCGCCACTCGCTTCGCCTACTATCAGATAATATTTCATAAATCCCAATCTTTCATCTGTTCAATCATCTCGTAGGATGTCACGTCAATCTTCGTAGGCGTGATTGCCACATAGCCATGCGTCAGTGCCCAATTGTCTGTATCTTCAGCCTCAGGATCATCATTCCTATATTTTCCGACCATCCACCAATAGTCATAACCACGGGCATGATGGTGCTTTTCTGTTTCATCATACCAGGTACCTGGGGCCATACGACAAATTCTAACACCTTTAAAAGCGTCAACCACGGGAAAATTGACATTCAGGCAGACACCTTTGGGCAGACCATCGTCAAGCACTTTACGTACTATTTTGCGGATATAGGTACGCAACGGCGTGAAATCGGCATCAGGATCATGCGAACACAACGAGAAAGCCACCGAAGGTATATATTTCATACAACCTTCCAGAGTGACCCCCATCGTTCCACTATAATGTGTATTGACTGAGGCATTGTCGCCATGATTGATACCTCCAATCACCATCTGTGGGTAGCGATTGCGACATAGTTCGTCCAGTGCTAATTTTACACTGTCCACAGGTGTGCCACTGCACGACCAAACCTCAACACCTTTCTCTTTACTACGTTTGGTCAGTGTTAGCGGAGTGCCTGCTGTAAAAGCGCAGGCATACCCGCTGCGCCCACCATCTGGTGCACACACCAATATATCGGCCATATCTCGAATCATCTCTACAAGGCAATGAATACCCTTTGCCTTATAGCCATCATCATTGGAAATCAAAATAAAAGGCTTCCCGTTTTTCATTAAAAAATCCTATTTGGCTGCAAAATTAATAAAAAAGTGGGAGAAATGTCTGATTCTACCATAAAAATTAGTACCTTTGCAACCTAATATACACAAAAGTGTAAGATTGAATATGGGAAAGATTATAGCTTTAGCAAATCAAAAAGGCGGTGTTGGTAAGACAACTACGACCATCAACCTTGCCGCCTCACTCGCCACACTGGAGAAGACCGTACTCGTGGTTGATGCCGATCCTCAGGCCAATGCCTCCAGTGGACTTGGTGTGAATATTCAAGAAGTGGAATGTTCTTTATACGAATGCATCATTGACAAAGCCGATGTTCGTGATGCTATCTACACCACTGATATTGAAGGTCTTGACATCATTCCAAGCCATATTGATTTGGTGGGTGCCGAGATAGAAATGTTGAATCTAAAAGACAGAGAGAATATCATCGGAAAGGTATTGGAACCCATTCGCGATGACTATGACTATATTCTGATTGACTGTTCACCATCACTGGGTTTGATTACCGTCAATGCTCTGACTGCAGCTAATTCGGTGATAATCCCTGTGCAATGTGAATATTTTGCACTGGAGGGTATCAGCAAATTGCTCAATACCATCCGTATTATCAAGAGCAAACTCAATCCGAAGCTGGAAATTGAAGGTTTCCTACTGACCATGTACGACTCTCGCCTGCGTCTGGCCAACCAGATTTACGACGAGGTGAAGCGCCACTTCCAGGAACTGGTATTCAAAACCGTTATCCAGCGTAATGTCAAATTGTCCGAGAGCCCCAGTCACGGACTACCTGTCATTCTCTATGATGCTGATTCCTCTGGTGCCAAGACTCATCTGGCATTGGCAAAGGAGATTATTAACAAAAACAGCTAATGGCAAATAGCTTTTAGCAAATAGCAGAATTATGGCAGTAAGAAAGAAATACGACAGAAGTGTGCTAGGACGCGGACTCGATGACATCGGTGGAGGCCGTGGACTGGATGCACTGATTGATACAGGAGATGTTCGTACACAAGGGAGTTCGAATCTCAACGAAATAGAAATATCTCAGATTGAGCCCAATCCTAACCAGCCCCGTCGCGAGTTCGACCAAGAGGCTCTTCAGGATTTGGCCAACAGTATAAAAGAGGTGGGTATTATCCAACCTATCACGCTCCGCCAAATGAATAACGGCAAGTATCAGATTATTGCCGGAGAGCGCCGCTGGCGTGCATCTCAGTTGGCAGGTCTGACAAGCATTCCAGCATATATCCGTACCGTAGAGGATGAAGGCGTGATGGAAATGGCCTTGGTGGAGAATATCCAGCGTGAAGACCTGAATGCCATCGAGGTGGCACTGGCTTATCAGCATTTGGCTGAGTCGACTGGTATGACACAGGATAAAATTTCAAAGCGCGTTGGTAAAAGTCGTGCTGCAGTCACCAACTACTTGCGTCTGTTGAAACTACCTGCTCAAGTACAGATGGCGTTGAAAAACCATGAAATCGATATGGGGCATGCCCGTGCACTACTGGCTATTGACAGTCCTTCTACACAGATCAAACTCTTCAAGGAAATCCAGAAACAACAGTACTCCGTACGCAAGGTAGAGGAAATGGTTCAGGCATTGAAGAATGGTGAGGATATCAATACTTCTAAGGGAAAAGTACCTGCAAAAAGGCAACTGCCCGAAGAATTCTCTATCCTGAGACAGCGACTTGCCCAATTCTTCCAAACCAAGGTACAGATGACTTGTTCACCCAAAGGAAAAGGGAAAATAAGCATTGCCTTTAACAATGAAGAGGAATTGGAGCGTATCATGAACGCCCTTGATAGTGTCAACAACAAATAAAGCATATCCGATTTGAGACATCTAAGAATCATATTCCTGTTTCGAGCACTGACTATCACGATGATGATGATGACTGGACTACATGTGACGGCCCAGACGCAACATCGTGTGACACCTCCGGACAGCATCGCCATCATGATGGCTCGCATCGACTCGCTAACACGTGAAGATACTATTATCACCGTTCAGGAAGAGCCTGTCCAATCAGTGCTGATCGACTCAACCAAGATGGTCAAGCCCAAACGCGACTGGAGCACATGGCGTCCTGATCCCAAACGGGCTCTCTGGCTGGCTTTGGTAATACCCGGTGGCGGACAGATATACAATCGCAAGTACTGGAAGTTACCCATTATCTATGGAGGTTTCATTGGTTGTATCTATGCACTTTCATGGAACAATATGATGTACAAAGACTATTCGCAGGCTTATCTGGATTTGATGGATAGTGACCCAGGTACAGCCAGCTACAACAAATTCCTGCACTTGGGCGTAACTATTAACAGTTCGAACGAAGCCCGATATAAGGAAATTTTCAAGAACCGTAAGGATAAATATCGTCGTTGGCGTGACTTAAGTATCTTTGTGATGATTGGCGTATATGCCCTGTCCGTCATCGATGCTTACGTAGACGCCGAACTATCGGCCTTCGACATATCCAAAGACCTCAGTTTGAAAGTCGAACCTGCCGTGATTCCCAACCATTCTGGGGGAAATCCGCTACAGGCTCAGTCACTTGGAGTCAATTGCAAGTTGAATTTTTAAAAAACAAAACCAAATTAAGAATGATAAGCAAGAAATTACTGATGCTGCTCGCCATCCTGTTTGGCATATCCATTTCTGTGCAAGCACAGATTATCGTAGATGAAAACAACGAAACTGATGAAGAGGATGAACTCATCGTCACTGATAAAAGTGGCCATGAGGAGGTGATAGACTTTCCTGAAGCTATGACTTACGACCTCGACAGTCTGCTTAATGAGTATATGGCCAAGACCTATCTTACTGAGGAAGACTGCAACCTGAAGAATGAGAATCCTTACTATCCTGTCGAGACCTATATCGAGCGTCTGTCACGCATGCCTACTGTGATGGAAATGGCTCACAATAATGTTGTCCAGAACTTTATCGACCGCTATGCGCAACGCCTGCGTGGCACTGTCTCCTATTGTCTTGGTGCAGGCAATTTCTACATGCCTATCTTTGAGGAAGCACTCGAAACCTATCAAGTGCCTCTCGAACTGAAATATCTTCCCGTCATCGAGTCGGCACTGAATCCTCGTGCTGTATCGCGTGTGGGAGCTACTGGTCTTTGGCAGTTTATGCTGGCTACAGGTAAGCAATACGACCTCAAAATCAACTCACTGGTCGATGAGCGTCGCGATCCTATCAAGGCTTCGTATGCAGCTGCCCATCTGCTGAGTGATCTCTATAAGGTGTTTGGTGATTGGAATTTGGTGATTGCAGCCTACAACTGTGGTCCAGGTAATGTTAGCAAGGCCATCCAACGCTCAGGCGGTTCAAAGGATTATTGGCAAATCTATCCTTATCTGCCCAGAGAGACTCGTGGTTATGTGCCTGCCTTCATCGCTGCCAACTATATGATGACCTACTATTCACTACATAACATCTGTCCGATGGCCAGTCGTCTGCCGGCTCAGACAGATACGGTGATGGTAAGCAAGAAAATCCACTTCGAACAGATTGCCAGTGTGTTGCATCTGGACATAGAGATGATTCGTGCCCTCAATCCGATGTATCGTCGCGATATCATCCCTGCCAATCCAGATGAACAGTATGCGCTCCGCTTGCCCTTGACCGATGTCAACAAGTTCATTGAACAAGAGGATGCAATCGCCAACTATAGAGCTAGCGAACTGTTAACCAACCGCATACAGGTAGAGGTAAACGATTATACCCCCACCTATTACCATAAGAGCAAACGTTCATGGAAGAAGGGCCGCAAGGGCCGTATTGGTCGCCATAGCAAAGCTCGTCGCGGCAGCAAGTCAAAGGCTCGTTGGCGTAGCAAGGCACGTGGCGGAAAGAAAAAGTCTTCTAAGAGAAGAAGAAGGAGATAATATAATTAAGGTGTAGGGACTATGGAAGAAGAAAAAGAGAAATTGCGCGAAGATAATGATGAACAGATGGTTGACGATGCGTTCCAACATCTGCTTGACACATATCTGGCTTCACGTCACCGCAAAAAGGTTGATATCATCACCAAGGCATTCAATTTTGCCCGTCAAGCTCACAAGGGTGTTCGCCGACTGTCTGGCGAGCCATATATCCTGCACCCCATTGCTGTTGCCCAGATAGCCTGTGAAGAGGTAGGACTGGGGTCCACCAGTATCTGTGCAGCACTACTCCATGATGTGGTAGAGGATACGGACTATACTACCGAGGACATAGAAAACATCTTTGGCCCCAAAATTGCCCAAATTGTTGATGGACTTACAAAGATTAGCGGTGGTATCTTCGGCGAACAGGCTTCTGCTCAAGCCGAGAACTTCAAGAAGCTGCTACTCACGATGAGTGACGACATCCGTGTCATTCTCATCAAGATATGCGACCGTCTGCATAATATGCGCACCTTAGAGTCGCAACCAGCCAACAAACAATACAAGATTGCAGGCGAGACGCTTTATATTTACGCTCCTCTCGCTAATCGTCTGGGTCTCAACAAGATTAAGTCGGAACTGGAAAATCTGAGTTTCCGCTATGAACATCCTGACGAATATAACAGCATTAAGGCAAAACTGGCTTCTACAGAGGCATCGCGCCACGAACTCTTCGATCAGTTCACGGCTCCTATTGAGGAAGCTCTGAAACAAATGGGAGTGAAGTATCAAATCAAGGAGCGCGTCAAGACACCCTACTCCATCTGGAACAAGATGCAGAACAAGCATGTGACCTTCGATGAGGTTTACGACATACTGGCTGTGCGCATCATTTTTACTCCTGATAAGCGAGAAGAGGAAATCAATGAGTGCTTCAATATCTATGTGGCTATATCGAAAATATATAAGAGTCATCCCGACCGTCTGCGCGACTGGCTGAGTCATCCGAAAGCCAATGGCTACCAAGCTCTTCACGTCACCCTGATGTCGAAGCAAGGACGATGGATTGAGGTACAGATTCGTTCCGACCGCATGGACGAGATAGCCGAACAAGGTTTTGCTGCGCATTGGAAATACAAGGACGGCATGGAGAAGGAGTTTACCGAGGACGAAACCGAGCTCAATGAGTGGTTACGCACCATCAAGGAGATTCTCGACGACCCACAGCCCGATGCGATGGATTTTCTGGACGCCATCAAACTGAATCTCTTTGCTTCCGAAATTTTTGTGTTTACGCCAAAAGGCGAGATCAAAACAATGCCTACAGGATGTACGGCACTCGACTTCGCCTTCACCATTCACACCTTCCTGGGTTCCCATTGTATTGGTGCCAAGGTGAACCATAAGCTCGTACCACTCAGTCATAAACTGCAAAGCGGTGACCAGGTGGAGATTCTCACTTCTAAGTCGCAGCATGTACAAGCATCATGGATTAATTTCGTGTCCACAGCCAAGGCCAAAGCGAAGATTCAGGCCATCCTGCGTCGTAATGGCCGCGAAATACAGAAATTGGGAGAGGACATCCTTGACAACTTCCTCAAACAGAACGACATTGAGAACACAGCAACTGTTGCCGACCAGTTGGCTACCTTCCATGAGTCACAAAGCAGAGAAGATTTCTTCCAAGCTTTAGGCGAAAAGACGATTCTGCTTGGTGAGAAAGACATCGACGAACTGCATGGCAAGAATTCTACCGAAGGCAAGAAAGGTTGGCGCCGCCTTGTACCATTCCTTGGTAAGAGCAAACAGAAAAAGGAGGATGCCGACGGCCAGGAATTCTTCGTGGTCCCCGAAAAGTTTAATCGCAAGAAGCCCATCTTCATCAACGATGACAATATCAGCCAGTACAAGTTTCGTCATTGTTGTCACCCCATCCCTGGCGACGACATTCTGGGATTCATCGACAATAAACACCGCATCGAGATTCACAAGCGCGACTGTCCTGTAGCCAACAAGCTCAAGACCAGCTATGGCAACCGCATTCTGGATGCAAAATGGGATATGCACAAGCGTCTGCTCTTCGATGCTACCATCCATATCGAAGGCATTGACCGCATGGGGATGGTGATGGATATTTCAAGTGTCATCTCTTCTCAGATGAACGTCAACATCCATAAGTTCTCCATCACCAGCGAAGAAGGTGTGTTCGAAGGCGATATCGAGATACGTGTTCACGATCGAGAGGATGTGAAAATCATTATCGACCAACTCAAAAAGATTGACGGACTCCAAGAAGTCACACAAACAATGTAACAATATGAAACAACTACTAGTACTAATCTTCACCCTGTTCGCTGCTGTCAACATACAGGCAGCCAGTAAGTATGATAATCCTGACACACTCGTTGTAGCTCGCGACGGAACAGGAGAATTTCGCAACATTGACGATGCCATTGAGGTATGCCGAGCCTTTATGGAATATCATAAGGTTATTTTTGTCAAGAAAGGCACCTACAAGGAAAAGCTCATCATACCGCAGTGGCTTACCAATATTGAGATCTGCGGTGAAGATCGCGACCAGACCATCATCACGTGGGACGATCATGCCAATATCAACAAGATGGGCACCTTCCGTACCTATACCCTAAAGATACAGGGGTCGCGTATTACCCTGAAAAATATCACCATCGAAAACAATGCTGCCCGTCTCGGACAGGCTGTAGCCCTGCATACCGAAGGCGACATGCTGACCTTCCTCAACTGCCGGTTCCTTGGTCATCAGGACACCATTTATACGGGTAATGCACGTTCACGTCAGTATTTCAAGGATTGCTATATCGAGGGTACCACTGACTTCATCTTCGGTCCAGCTACTGCATGGTTTGAGCACTGCGATATCTTCTGTAAGGCTAATTCCTACATCACTGCAGCTTCCACGCCACAGGATATCCCTTATGGTTATGTATTCAACAATTGTCGCATCACAGCTGCAGAAAACGTATCGAAGGTCTATCTTGGACGTCCTTGGCGCGATTACGGCTATACGCTCTTCATGAATTGTGATCTGCCTCGCCAGATTCGTCCTGAGGGATGGCACCACTGGCAGAAAGAGCGTGAGAAGACTGCCCGCTATCTTGAATACAACAACCGAGGTGAGGGAGCCAACACCAGTCAGCGTGTTGGCTGGAGCCGTCAGCTGACCAAAAAAGAAGCCGAAAAAATAACGCTCAACGAAGTGTTTAGCGTTAACGATACGTGGAATCCCAACAAATAAACCACCCCTCCCCTTGATAGGGAAGGGGTAGGGTTTTATTGAAGATAATCCATCTGTTTCTTCAAAGCCTGCAACTGCTCACGAACGTCTATCAGTTTCGTGAGCACCAGTGCACGTTTATCGGCACCATCACGATTGGCATTGATGATACGCTTGGCGGCAGCAAGTTTAAAACCACGAACCTTCACCAGATTATGAATCAGTTTAATCTGGTCAATATCCTTCTGCTGATACTGACGTATCTTGGCAGGCCCACTGGTCTTTGGCTTCAGATAGGGAAACTCCGTCTCCCAATAACGCAGTGTACTCTCGTTCACATCAAACATCTCCGCCACCTCCTTGATGGAGTAGTAGAGTTTCAAGTTCTTATTCAGATTCAATGCCATAAACGTCTAGATTTTTTGCAAAGATAAAGCATATTTTTCATTTTTCCAAGTTTTTACAGAAAAATTACTGGACCAGCACTTCCTGTAAGACGATGCCTGGGTCAAGCAGGTAGATACGGAGGCACTGACTGCCTTTTAGTCCAGCAGGTATAGGGATGCTGCGTGAGGCATAGCCCCGGAGCACGTTCCAACGCCACTCAGCGGTGAAGTCTTGGGCATGAATGTCAAACAGCTGGGGCTCAGCATCGCCTAACTGAACGGCATAGCGCACGCCACGCCCCTCATAGACATGAAGCGTGGGCAGGGTGCGTATCTCTATTTGACGGTCATCCTCCTGCAAGTCGACATCATACTCCACGTATGGGGCGGCCTTGACTGCGTAAGATGGGGTATGGAAAGGTTGAACCATGACGCCATTGGTATAACCTAACCCTGCGATACGCATCACCTTACCTTCCTGACTATCCCTGCGATCGTCGTAGGCATCAGCCGGTATTCGCAAACGTGGCTCGGCATTGAAAGGAGGCCACTCTCCGATAAAGAGACGGTCTATACGGGCATCCGACTTCATATCTGAAATACGAAGCACATTCTTGCCCTTCTTCAGATGCAACGTTCCCACCTTGCTCCACATCGGACCGACATAGGGCGCATGCCAGACATTATTAATAGGAGTTGCGGAAGCAGTGAAAGAGGTCTGAGGTCTGAGGTCCGAAGTAAGAGTTATCTGACAGAACTCATTGTCCTTGGATTCCTTCGAGAAGTTTTGGATGGGCGTTAAGGCTTCTATCCACAGGGGAATATCAGCATCGCGGTCGGCAGTAATTTCCACGCCCTCGGCCAATGCTTTGCTGACTGCCAGGAAACCAGATTGGGGAGCCTGTTTGATGCGGGCAAGCACCTCGGGAGTACAGTAGGGCGGATCAATCTTCTCAGAACGGAACCAATGGTAGGGTTGCCAATTGAAGTATTCACTCCATTTACCGCCCTGTATTTCCTCATTATAACGGTGCGTCCATGCGTTCAGTTCACGGAACATCTGCTGCACACGTTGACCATCCGCTAAAGCAGCAGTCTCGTCAAGACGCGTTGCCTCCACCATACTACGGCGTGCCAACAACTGGTATTCGTTCAGCATGGCGGCACCACGGACGGGATAGCTCACCAGTTCGAAATAAGCATCCTTCAACGACTGCGGAATCTGCTTCTCCAGCACCTGTGCCCTGTCTGCCAATGTACGCCACTGCTGGATGCGCTGAGCTATCTGAGGCTCGGTATAGTTGACGAACCACACATGGGCATCCTTGCCACCTGCCTGCAACTGATAGTAGCCCTGCTGGATGTCGGCTATCTGCGATGCCACATCTTTGCCGAAAGTCTTGGTCGCCCAATAGCGGATATAGTCATGAGCACGCGTAGGTTTCCATCGGTCCATATCCCAAGCCAAGTCCATGACGAACGATATTTCCTTCTCAGCCGGTTTGATATCCCCCACATTGAACACCCATATCTTACGAGCCCCATAGGTATATGCCTTCGTCAGCTCTGCGGAGAGGAATGCAGGAGACAAAGGACTCAGCCATATCCAACTGGCTGGATCACCGTGATACGACAGATGGTAATAGACACCTGCTCCCCCCTTGCGTTTCATCTCCTCGGGATTGCACAGGTTACGGCAATAACCATGTTTGTCGTCACTCCACAGCAGCGTAACATCCTCAGGCACTTGCAGTCCGTTATGATAGGCATCCAACACCTCTTCGTAAGTGCATAGTACTTGCGGAATCTCCTCAATAGGTTTCCGGATATTACGTCGCAACATATCACGCTGGTCATTGATGGCCTGTTGCATCAGTGCCACACGCTCCTGCGTTGTATTGGCACCTTCCATGGGATAGTCGTGAATGCCTCGCAGACCGAGCGTATAAGTATTCTCGTATTGTCCGTTGGTCTTTACACGGTCTTCCCAGTATTTCTGCATCGTCTTGCGGTTGGTCATATAGTTGAAATCACCAAAGGTGCCGGGATGTTTCTGTTCGATGGCTTTCCACTCTCCTTCATTGTTACGCAACATCTGTTCACAGTGCGACGAACCCATCACGATGGCATATTCATCAGCGAGTCGGGCATTCTCCAGATCGGCATTGAAAGCCTGCGTACCCGGATGCATGGCAGGCCATAGATAATTGGCCTTCAGACGTAACAGGAGTTCAAACACCTTTTTGTAGGTCTCCGGCCCTACCACACCATGTCGTTTCTCTGCCCATCGTGCCCATCCGCCGAAGCGTTCGTCATTGATAAAAATGCCTCGATACTGCACGTCAGGCTCCTTTTGGCAGAACATGCCAGGCTCTACATAAAGGGCTATTTTCTTCTGTGGAGTCACATCACCCCACCAATACCAAGGTGACACACCGATGGCCTCAGATAGTGAAGTCAGTCCGAACGCCGTTCCTCGACGGTCACTGCCTACCACTAACAACAATGGTATGTGCGTCTTCGGATGCTCTGCCGTAGCTATCACATACGACTCCCATTTGCCCCGAAGTCCATCGACTTTTACGATGCCTTGACTCACCAACTGGTCAATCAGTTTGCTATGTCCCAACGTGCCAGCCACCACGGTTGGTCGGGATATACCCTTCAAGTTCTTAGCCTTCACCACCTTTGCAGTCTTACCTGTCACTCGCCCGACATCGTCCACCAACATCTGTGCGACGATATCCACCACGCGGTAGTCAGTAGCATCCACACAGATATTAGCTGCAGCGGTGGCTGTAGCCAAGGGGAAATAGTCTTGGGCTGTTTCCACAATCTGGGGGAAGCCATTCAGACGGTCGGCCAGCACCGACAGACTCATTAAGAAACAAGAAAGTAATACCGTAAATTTTTTCATACTCATATGCTGTTTTAGGTCTTCTCTTTGCAAAGATACTCAAAATATTTGTCAATCACATTTGCTCTTTCAGCTTTTTTCATTATCTTTGCATGAAATTTCAAAACCTAAAATTATAGACATGACAAAAATGAAGAAACTTTTATTCACAGGATGCCTGCTGGCTATGACAACCATTCCTGCATGGGCACAGGCTGGTACGAAAATAGAGGCAGAAAAAACCGTCGAAGGGGCTCTTCATTAGCGGAGGTATGGTGTTCATGGGGAATTAATTAATCAGATAAATAATTATGAATATAAAAAGATGGTTGACGGTGGTGACTGTCTGGATGGCAGTACTGACCGTAAATGCACAAAACGCAAGAGAGAATGTTCTGTTGGACGAGGGGTGGAAGTTTGCCTTTGGGAATGCTGCCGACCCGCAGAAAGACTTCGGTTGCGGTACGGAGTATTTTAACTACCTGACCAAAGCCAACTCCATTCACAACGAGGGACCATACAGCACGAAGTTTGACGATTCGAAATGGCAGGAGGTACGTGTGCCTCACGACTGGGTATCTACCCTGCCCTATGCCCCTAATGCCAGCCATTCGCACGGCTACAAGACGGTGGGATACAAATTCCCAGAAACCAGTGTGGGCTGGTATCGCAAGACCGTTCAGATAGGCAAGGAAGACGAAGGCAAACAAATCTGTCTGCGCTTCGACGGCATCTTCCGCAATGCCAATGTGTGGTTCAATGGTTTCTGGTTAGGTACAGAGCCTAGCGGATATGCCACACAGGTGTATGACGTGACGGAATACGTGAACTTCGGAGGCGACAATCTGATATGCGTCAGAGCCGATGCCTCACTGGAAGAAGGATGGTTCTACGAGGGTGGCGGTATCTATCGCGACGCCTGGCTCGTCAAGACAGGCAAGGTGAGCGTGGCTCCCTTCGGTACATTTGTCTATGCCGACCTAAAGGCACCTTACAGTTCAGCCACCATCAATATCGAGACAGAAGTACACAACACAACACTTGACAACCAGACATGCCAGATAGCACAGCGGCTGTTGGATGCCGACGGCAAGGAGGTGGGCAAGGCCGAACCTGCTACCGTGGAACTGAAGGGTAAGCAGACGCTGCCCTGCAAACAGCAACTGACACTCAACAACCCACACCTATGGGACATCAACAACCCCTATCTCTATCAGGTAGAGACAACGGTGAAGGTAGGCGAACAGGTAACGGACGTCTATTACACATCAACGGGACTGCGTGAAGTGGCGTTCGATGCCGACAAAGGATTTCTGTTGAATGGAAAACAGATAAAACTGAAGGGTGTGAACATGCACCAAGACCATGCTGGTGTGGGTGCCGCTATCCCCGATGCGCTACAGGCATGGCGCATCCGCCAGTTGAAGGCTTTCGGATGCAATGCCTACCGTGCTTCACATAACCCCATGACACCAGCCCTGCTCGACATCTGTGACAGAGAGGGAATACTGGTGATTGACGAGAACCGACTGTCTGGTATCAACCAAGAGCACCTCAGACTACTGGAACGGATGATCAAACGCGACCGCGATCACCCCTCCGTCATCCTGTGGAGCGACGGCAACGAGGAATGGGGCATCGAGAATACCGTCCAAGGTACGCGCATCGCTGCTGCCATGCGGGAATACACCAAACTACTCGACCCCACGCGCCACTCGACGATTGCCAATGCGGGTGGTGGCGAAATGATCAAGGGTCTCGACGTGGTAGGCTTCAACTATATCCTACAGAACGACGTAGATAACCGCAAGAAGAATAATCCTTCATGGAAAATCGTTGGAACAGAAGAGACAACGGGTTGCGGAACACGCGGATTCTACTTCAACAACCCCGACGATAAAGGTCACATGGCAAGCATGAACCTGAAAGCCGACAAGGACGGAACGGTGAACCGCATCGAGCGCGGCTGGAAATTCTATGCCGACCGCGACTGGGCTGCAGGACTGTTCTATTGGACGGGTTTCGACTATCGCGGAGAACCTAACCCGCTGAGCTATCCAGCTCACGATTCAGAATTCGGTATATTGGACTACTGCGGCTTCTGGAAAGACGAGGCGTGGTATCTAAAGTCGTGGTGGACTGACGAGCCCGTGCTCCACATCTTCCCCCATTGGAATCTGACAGGTCATGAGGGCGAAGAGATTGACGTATGGGCATATAGCAACTGCGACGAGGTGGAACTCATCGTGAACGGCAAGAAACTGGGACGACAGCAGATGCCAAAGAACGGGCACCTGAAATGGAAGGCTACTTACAAGCCCGGTAAGGTGGTGGCCTACGGCTATAAAAATGGAAAGCGCATACTGACCCAGACCTTGGAAACGACAAAACCAGCCGACAAGATTGTGATGAAGGCTGACCGCCAGCATATCAAGGCTGATGGTAGAGACGTGGCTGTAGTGAGCATCGAACTGCAAGACGCGAAAGGACGCTTGGTGCCTGACGCCTGCCAGAATGTGAGGTTCCGACTGACGGGAAACGGTCGTATCATCGGAGTGGGCAATGGTGATCCAGCCTACACGGAGCCTGACCATCCGAAAGACAAAGACTGCCGGCAATTCACAGTTTCAGTCTTCAACGGTTATGCACAAGTGATTATCCAAAGCAGCAAGGAGGCTGGTGATATCCAATTACAGTGTAGCGGCGACGGACTGAAAACGGGGAATATAGAAGTGAAAAGTGAAAAGTGAAAAGTGAAGAGTGAAGAATGAAGAATGATAAAAATCGGGTAAACGCTTTGTGCTTTGCCCGATTTTTCTTAATTTTGCACACAAAATTTATAAAATACAGATAAGAAATGATGACAGCTAACGAGATTCGTGAATCGTTTAAGAAATTTTTCGAGCAGAAGCAGCATGCTATCGTGCCCTCTGCTCCGATGGTAATCAAGGATGACCCCACACTGATGTTCACCAATGCAGGTATGAACCAGTGGAAGGATATTATATTGGGGACACGCGACCCCGAACCACGTCGCCGTGCCGACACGCAGAAGTGTCTGCGCGTCAGTGGCAAGCACAACGACTTGGAGGAAGTAGGTCATGACACCTACCACCACACCATGTTTGAAATGTTAGGCAACTGGTCGTTTGGTGACTACTTCAAGGAGGGCGCCATTGATATGGCTTGGGAATATCTGGTGGATGTGTTGAAACTGAACCCAGCAGACCTTTACGTCACCGTCTTCGAAGGCGATGCCGCCGAAGGACTGGAGCGCGACGACGAGGCTGCCGGCTACTGGTTGAAGCACGTACCTGCCGACCACATCATCAACGGCAACAAGCACGACAACTTCTGGGAAATGGGCGATACAGGTCCTTGTGGTCCCTGCTCTGAGATTCACGTCGATTCTCGTACGGAGGAGGAGAAGAAGAACGGTCCTACGGGTCGTGAACTGGTGAACAAAGACCACCCACAGGTAATTGAGATATGGAACCTCGTGTTCATGCAGTATAACCGCAAGGCTGACGGCTCACTGGAGAAGCTCTCCATGAACGTCATCGATACGGGTATGGGCTTCGAGCGACTGGTACGCATGATGCAGGGCAAGCACTCAAACTACGATACCGACGTGTTCCAGCCTATCATCAAGGCTGAAGAGCAGATCACTGGTCTGAAATATATTACTTCCGAGGAAGAAAGTCAGATTACTCAGAATAATCCGAATACTCAGAATGATATCAACGTGGCGATGCGCGTTTGTGCCGACCACCTGCGTGCCGTGGCTTTCTCGATTGCCGACGGACAGTTGCCTTCGAACGCCAAGGCTGGTTACGTGATTCGCCGTATCCTGCGCCGTGCCGTACGCTATGCCTACACCTTCCTCGGACAGAAAGACGGTTTCCTCTACAAACTGGTTCCCACACTGGTACACGAGATGGGCGATGCCTTCCCAGAACTGAAGGCTCAGCAGACACTGATTACCAAGGTAATGAAGGAGGAGGAAGATTCATTCCTGCGCACCCTGGATAAAGGTATCTCCATGCTGAACGATGCCATGGATAAGTTGAAGGCTGAGGGCAAGAATGTGCTCGACGGTACTCAGGCTTTCCGTTTGTTCGATACATACGGATTCCCCCTCGACCTGACTGAACTGATCTGTCGTGAGAACGGCTTTACGGTGGACGAGGAGCAGTTTAACGTAGAGATGCAGAAGCAGAAGGAGCGTGCCCGTAATGCCGCCCAAGTGGAGAACAGCGACTGGGTAACTGTGGCTGGTGATGCCGCCGCCGGCACCGAACAGCAGTTCGTAGGTTACGACTATACAGAATACAACTGCCACATCCTGCGCTACCGCAAGGTAACCCAGAAGAAGGCAGAATTCTATGAGCTGGTACTGGATGCCACTCCTTTCTATGGCGAGATGGGTGGTCAGGTCGGCGACTGCGGCGTGCTCTGCAACGAGAACGAGACCATTGACATCATCGACACCAAGCGCGAGAACAACCAGTCGATACACATCGTGAAGCAACTGCCCAAAGACCCCACGGCTGAATTCATGGCATGTGTGGATACCGACAAGCGTGATGCTTCTGCCGCCAACCATACCGCTACGCACCTGCTCGACTATGCGTTGAAACAGGTACTGGGCGACCACGTGGAGCAGAAGGGTTCTTACGTCAGCCCCGACACGCTGCGCTTTGACTTCTCTCACTTCCAGAAGGTGACCGACGAGGAACTGCGCCAGGTAGAGCGTATGGTGAACGACATGATTCGTCAGGACATCGCATTGGACGAGCACCGTGACGTTCCTTTCGATGAAGCCAAGAAACTGGGTGCCATCGCCCTGTTCGGCGAGAAATACGGCGATAAGGTGCGCGTGGTACGCTTCGGACCTTCCTGTGAGTTCTGCGGTGGTATTCATGCCTCTTCGACAGGTCGTATCGGTTTCTTCAAAATTATCTCGGAGAGCAGCGTTGCAGCCGGTATCCGCCGTATCGAAGCCAAGACGGGTAAGGAATGCGAGGACTTGCTCTATGACATTGAAGACACGCTAAAGGCTGTCCGTGCATTCTTCAATAATGCCAAGGACCTACAGGGTGTCATTCAGAAATACATCGACGAGCACGACACGATGAAGAAGGAGATAGAATCGTTCCAAGCTCAGGCTGTAGAACGACTGAAAGACCAACTCATCGGTAAAGCGAAGGATGTCAACGGCGTGAAGGTAATCAAGGCACAACTGCCTATTACTCCACAGGCTGCCAAGGATCTGGCCTTCAAGATACGTGAGGCTTTACCTGCCCATATGCTCTGCATCATTGGTTCAATTGCTCAAGAAAAACCTTTGCTGACAGTGATGATCAGCGACGATTTGGTGAAAGACCACGGACTGAATGCAGGACAGATGATTCGCGAGGCTGCCAAACTGATTCAGGGTGGCGGAGGCGGACAGCCCCACTATGCTCAGGCTGGAGGTAAGAACTCCGAAGGACTCAGTGCCGCTGTCGACAAGGTCGTAGAACTGGCTAATTTGTAAAAGGAAGAAATAACCCATAAAAACCCATAAACTATGTACGACAAAGAACGAGGGCTTTACATCGCCCATTGCGCCAACGGAGCGCTTTCGATTACTGGTAAGATGGCTAACCGTCATGGACTCATTGCAGGAGCTACAGGTACAGGTAAAACCGTCACGCTGCAAGTGATGGCAGAAACTTTCTGTCAGGCAGGTGTACCCTGTTTTATGGCTGACATGAAGGGCGACCTAAGTGGCATCTCTCAGGTCGGTAAGATGAGTGGTTTTATCGAGAAGCGTCTGCCCGAGTTCGGCATTGAGAACCCTGAGTTTCAGGCGTGTCCCGTCCGCTTCTTTGACGTATTCGGCGAACAGGGTCATCCCATGCGTGCCACTATTTCGCAGATGGGACCGCAACTGCTCTCACGCCTGATGAGTCTCAACGAGACACAGGACGGTGTGCTGAACATCGTATTCCGTATTGCCGACGAGCGCGGATTGTTGCTCATTGATGTGAAAGACCTGCGTTCGATGCTCGACTGGGTTTCAAAGCATGCCAAGGAATACACCACCAAGTATGGTAACATATCATCTGTCACCATCGGTGCCATTCAGCGTGCACTGTTGCAGTTGGAGGCACAGGGCGCCGATAAGTTCTTCGGCGAACCGTCGTTCGACATTTACGACCTGATGCAGACTGAGGGCGGCAAGGGTGTGATGAACGTACTGGCTGCCGACAAACTCATGTTGCAGCCCAAGCTCTACAGCACCTATCTGCTGTGGTTGCTCTCCGAGCTCTACTCTACCCTGCCTGAAGTGGGCGATTTGCCTCTGCCCAAACTCGTGTTCTTCTTCGATGAGGCACACATGCTGTTTACAGACACCTCGAAGGCACTGCTCGACAAGATTGAACAGGTGATTCGTCTGATTCGTTCGAAGGGCGTGGGCATCTATTTCATCACACAGAGCCCTGCCGACATTCCTGAGAACATTCTCGGACAGTTGGGTAACCGCGTGCAGCATGCCCTGCGTGCCTATACACCGAAAGACCAGAAGGCGGTGAAGACGGCTGCCGACACCTTCCGTGCCAATCCTGCCTTCAAGACCGACGAGGCCATCATGAATCTGGAGACGGGCGAAGCACTGGTCAGCTTCCTGGACGAGAAGGGTGCCCCATCGATGGTGGAGCGTGCCAAGATTCTGTTCCCTCTCTCACAGATTGGAGCCGTCACCGAAGGACAGCGTTTAGACATCATCAAACAGAGTCGTATCTATGGTAAATACGATACACCCGTTGACCGTGAGAGTGCCTTTGAGGTACTGCTTGCCGAAGCCGAGCAACAGGCGCTTGCCGAAGCTGAGGAAACAGCGGCTGCTGAGACAGAAAACAAGAAGGAAGAGAAGCAGAAGCCTGGCATCATGAGCAAGGTATGGAAAGCAGTGCTGACTGCCATCACTTCCACTTTGGCTACCATTTTGGGCACGTATGTCAGCGACAAGGTGACGGGCAAGAAGACCAAGTCGAGAACTTCGGCTACAGGCCGTGTGGTGAAGAATGCCACCAGTGCCGCCACCCGTTCCGTCACCAAGGAACTCACCCGCGACATTCTTGGAAATTTGATTAAATAAGGAAAACTAAAAAGCGGTTGACATTTTCAACCGCTTTTCTTTTTCTATTTCAATGTCCGTATCAGGAAATCGCTGACGATGTCTGTCGTCCGATAGATATTCTGCGAAAAGCCATGGTCAAAATATTCCTGCATGACAAATTCGCTGCCCTTCCACTGCTGATGGAAACGTTCGCCGTAGGTATAAGGCACCACGCGGTCGCCATTGCCGTGAACAATCAAGGCTGGTCCCTGGTAGCGGGCTGCCGTCTCATAGATAGGCAACGTGAAGGCGGTCTTGATATAGTTGCGGCCTAAGCGCTGATTAGGACCCCACAGCTGCACAAACTCAGGCGGATCCAGCGGATTATAGGTCTTGCCGAACGTAGAGCCGCGGATGGCATCGTCACGCAGCACGCCGGCAGGAGCCATCAGCGCCACTGCAGCAATATCTTCAGCCAACTTGCCGGCTGTCATGGCTGCCACCACGCCACCCTGTGAGTGGCCCACCAAGGCTACTTTGGAGACATAGCGTAAGTCGCGCACATACTCCACAACCTTCTTGGCATCTTCTATCTCGTTGGGCACAGTCATGTCCTCAAACCGCCCCTCACTCTCGCCATGTCCGTTGAAGTCGAAGCGGATGGAAGCAATGCCATGCGCCTGAAGCGTGTCGCAGATCAGTTCAAACAGGGGACCATCCTTACTGCCGCCGAACCCGTGACAGAATACGACCATCGGACACTGTTCACCGGCTTTCAACTGAGGTTTCTGGATGAGAGCCGTCAGTTTGCCGTGGTCACCGTCAATACTGATGCGCTCCCCTTTGGCACCGGGCTGATAAGTCCCTGTGGTCAGCTCCTTCAGATATTTATCCACCTTGTAGGTCAGCACCGTGGAAAGGGCTACCTTCCCTTCCTTGTCAACCACCACCATCGAGGGAATCCACTTCACGCCATAAGCCTTGGCAATGTCCGTTTCCTTGAATTTCTTCAGTTCGCTCACCTGGGTGTAGCTGATGCCGAACTGCTGACAGGCTTTGCGCCATGCCTCCACATCGGTATCCATCGAGACACCCACGAACTCCACGCCAAACTGTTTATAGGCATCATGCAAACGCACCACCTCGGGCGCATCCTTGCGACAGTCGGGACACCACGATGCCCAGAAGTCGAGCACAACCGTCTTACCTTTCAACTGCGACAGCTTAAAAGTCTTACCGTCAATGGTTTTCATCTTGAAGTCGGGAGCCTGCACTCCAGCCTTCACCAGTTCAGTAGCATACTTGCTGTCAAAGTCCGGCTCAGGAGCGAACTGTGCCCTGCCGATAGTAGCACTTAGCAACAGTGCTACACTCCATAATAGTCTTCTTGTCTTCATATTTTCTTTTGAATAATTTTGCCACAAAATTAGTGTTTTTTTCTGAGAAATGCCAACACTTACACCGCTTTTGCAAGCTATCTTTTGGTTTTTCTCCCATTTTTAGCTAACTTTGCACACAAAAATTAGGAATGATATGAAGAAAGGTATGATTTGGATGCTGACCGCCATCCTGTTAAGCGGTCTTTCGATGAGTGGCTGCGCCACCAATAGCAATGCGACTACTATACCGACCTCACTCAGTGAGTGGAAGGCTGGCAACACGGTAACCGAAGCAGAAATCAAGGCTTACGGAGGACTGGACAAGTGCTTTGCCGCAGAACCCATTCCCGACGGGGTGTGGCAGCGGATGCAAGGAAAGACCTACAAGGAGAATCCACATATAGGGCGCAACGACCTGCGCCATATCCGTGCCTTGCACTGGGACTATGACAAAAAGATCCACGTCGGCGAGATGATAGTCAACAAGCAGATAGCTGATGTAGTGGTGCGCATTTTCCGACAGCTCTACGATGCCAAGTATCCTATTCAGCGAATGCTGCTGCCCGATGTCTATGATGCTGACGACGAGAAACAGATGCGCGACAACAACTCTTCGTGCTTTTGCTATCGTGCCATTGCCGGTAGCACCAAGCTCTCAAAACATGCCAGAGGGTTGGCTATAGACATCAATACGCTCTATAACCCTTACTACAAAGACCGCAAGGATGGTACCCGCTTCATCCAACCTGCCACAGCCGCCAAATACTGTGACCGCACGGGCAACTTCCCCTACAAGATAGATGAGAGGGACCTCTGCCTGCGTCTTTTCACCGAGGCTGGATTTGAGTGGGGCGGTACATGGACTTCCTGCAAGGACTTTCAGCATTTTGAGCTTATCGAATAGGCGCTGAATTTACAGATAGAAAAAAAGAACACAGAGGAAATCCTTCTGTGTTCTTTTTCTATCTTTACGCACTGATTAAAGCTCAGCATCAGAGCACTGGAATGTGGTGCCTTTCGACATATCGCCCGTTTCCAGTCCGAGTTTGAACCACTTCATGCGCTGCTTGCTGGTGCCGTGGTTGAACGACTCCGGAACGGCATAGCCACGTGCCTTCTTCTGCAGATAGTCGTCGCCTATCACTTGTGCACACTGGATAGCCTCTTCGATATCACCGTCTTCGAGTGAACCGAAGCGTTTGTTGTCGTGATGTGCCCATACACCTGCATAGAAGTCAGCCAACAGTTCGAGGCGAACACTCAGTTTATTTGCTTCTGCCTCTGGCAGTCTTGACATCTGCTCGTGTACTTTAGCAAGAATACCTGTCAGGTTCTCCACATGGTGTCCCACCTCGTGAGCAATCACATAAGCATAGGCAAAGTCGCCACTGGCACCCAACTGCTGCTTCATCGTGGTAAAGAAGGACAGGTCGATATAGAGTTTCTGATCGCCAGGACAATAGAAAGGTCCCATAGCTGCAGAGCCCTGTCCGCATGCAGTAGCTGTTCCGTCTGTATAAAGTACCATCTTAGGCAATACATACTGAGCCCCGTTCTGGCGGAAGATCTCTGTCCACACATCCTCTGTTCCTGCCAGTATCTGGGTAGAAAACTTAGCCAGAGCCTGTTCCTCCTCGGTAAACTGGGGCTGACCTTCCGTCACCTCCGTATTACCGCCAAAGTTATTCTGCTGAACCTGCTGCATCACAGCTGTTACAGGATCACCACCAGAGAGCCATGCGAAAAGTGCCACCATAATGATGCCCCCGATTCCTAAACCAGCCTTAGCGCCACCGCCCATACCACGGCGGTCTTCAACGTTCGAGCTTTCTCGTCTTCCGTCTAATCTCATAATCTTATCTAGTTATTATTGTTTCTGAGAATCTTCAATATATTGCATGATGAGTGCTGCAGCATCGTCCTCATTGATAGAGTCCATATTAATCACCAAGTCGTAATTGCGAGTGTCGTAACGAGATTCACCTGTATATTTGGTCACATAGTTATCACGCATCTTGTCAATCCGACGGATGGTCTTCTCTGCCTCCTCAGCCGACATGTTCTGTTTCTTCATCAGACGCTGGATACGTTTCTCCATAGGAGCCTGAATAAGAACGTTGATGTGGTTGGGATGATTGCGGAACACAAAGAATCCGCTACGACCTGTGATAACACAAGAACCGTTTTCTGCCATAGCCTGCAACATTTCTTTCTCAACCTTGAAGATTTGTTGGGTTGTCACCAGTTTTGGTTCATCACCAACGGCAACACTATAATACTGATGACGCATCGTTTCACCTACAGACACGACACGGGTGAAATCCGACCACCAATTATTTTTTCTTCCTTTTAGGTTTTCAATCTCTTCAACGGTCAGATGATATTTCTCCTCTAAAGCCTTTATCAATGCCTTATCATAGAAATCCACACCCAACTTAGCTGCCAATTTCTCACCGACAGTACGTCCGCCAGAACCTAGTTCACGGTTGATGGCAATGACAAATTTCTCTTTTAAATTCATAGTTTTATCTTATATTTCAGTTATGATTCAAAACACTTCCGCTGCAAAGTTACGAAAAGTCGAGAGCATAACAAAGAAAAACTTTTCTTTTTTTGCCGAGACAGAGTAACTTCGCGACTTTTGTCGCAAAGATACAAAAATATTTTGCATTTACACAGCATAAGATTGAAAAAAATTAATAGACAACAGAGTAAACGTAGCCTCGCGGCTCGTTGACAATGGTTTGTATCTGATTGGCAAAACCAATCAGCACGGTTTTCAGGTCGTTACGGATGCCCTCACCCGAAAGTTTCAGCACGGCTTCCTTCATCGTCCAATAGCGGATAAAGGCTAAGGCGGGGTTCGGAGATTGCGTGATTTCCGCTATCTCGTCATCGTTCATGGTGTAGTGAACAAGTGATTCCCGATACTCCCTGATGCTTTCGACATCTATTCCGACTGGCGTTTCGCTGATGGCACAGATGGCTGCCTCGCGACAATGACTCATATTGAAATGGATCTCAGGATGTCCCAGAATGAAAGGTTTGCCATGTTCACCATATCGGAATACAGGTTTTTCCGTGATGCCATACTCTTTCCGTAAGCCTTCACATAGCAACAGATAAGCCGCCGCACAGGTTTTACGTCCCTGTTCGTGCTTAAACTTCAAAGCCTGCTCTCTTCTTTGTTCTGATAATAAAGGTAAAGCAGCTTCGAAATCAAAGTTGACTATATCATCATTCAGGTAAACCATTATCTGCCTTGGGGATACGACGGTTAGGATTCTCCTTGGCACCCAAGTCAATGAGTTCACGACCCTTCTGCACCACGCTCTGCCGCCCTTCTTCCAGTTTGTTTTTCGAGAAATCAAAGGCTTTGCGAGCCTGTTCCAATTGTTCGCCGACCTTATTATATCTTTGGACAAAGTCGCCCAGACGGTCCAACAGTTGTTCGGCAACTCCAAACACTTTCTCCTGATTCTCTGCCTGCTGATTCTGTACCCAGGCAATGTGTATCATGTGGAGAATACCCAACAGGTTCTGTTCTCCCGTAATAAAAACCTTCCGTTCGAACGCTTCCCGCCACAGTGTGGGATCGTTAGCCAATGCCAGCTGCAAGGAACTTTCGAAGGGGACAAACATAATCACGAAATCTACCGCTTCGCGAGGGGCTTTGATATATTTCGAATAATCTTTGCGAGCCAGTTCTGTCACATGACTGCGAATAGATTTGATATGTTCCTGCAAAGCACGCTCCTTCTCTGCAGGATCTTCGGCATTGACATATCGCTGATAGGCAACCAGCGATACTTTTGAGTCGATGACGGCATCCTGTCCCTGAGGATAGTGCAGAATGACATCGGGCTGCATTTCCCTGCCTGTATCGTCATTTTTCAGAGGTCTACCCTGTTCGTCTCTCAGCCGGGCCTGTACCTCATAATGGATTCCTTCCGTCAGTCCCTGAGAAGCGAGTAAATCACCTAAGATAATCTCACCCATATTACCACTCACCTTATTGTCGCGACGTAGGACATTGGCCAGCGATTCCGCTTTCTCGCCAATTTCCTTGTTCGACTCCATCATCAGTCTCAGCTGTTCTTTCAGCGAAGCATTTTGGGCTGTATGGTCTTTGGTATTCTCGTTGATAGCCTTACGCATCTCACTGATAGCATCTTTCAGAGGTTGAGTTACTCCAGCCATCGTCTCTTTGTTCGACTCTTTCAGTTTTGAAGCACTCTGCTCTAATATCTGCTGAGCCATATTCATAAACTGAGCATCGCGTTTCTGCTGCTCTTCCTGTTTTTCTCCCTGGGCATCTGCTACCTGTTGACGCAAGTGTTCCAGCTGCACATCCTTTTTTGCGCCTTCTATACGAAGTACATCCATCTTGCGATCCATCAGTACATAAAGAATCGTAGCTCCAATACCTATTCCTATTATTATATACAATGCTATCATATGTGCAAAAGTACAAATAAAATTTCAATTATCAATCATTCATCATTATTTATTTCCGTCTGTGTCTTAGGCCAATTCACAAGGTAAAGTTGTTCTGTAGCACGAGTAAAAGCTGTATATAGCCAATGCAGATAGTCGGAAGTAAGCATATCGTCCGTCATATAGCCTTGATCCACATAGACGTGAGCCCATTGCCCACCTTGGGCTTTATGACAAGTAGCGGCATAGGCAAATTTCACTTGAAGGGCATTATAATACTTGTCCTCTTTCACTTTCTTGATTCTGTCTTGCTTCAGAGGGATATCTGCATAATCCTCCATCACAGCCTGATAGAGTTGTTCCTGCTGCTCGCGAGTCAGGGCAGGAGCCTCAGAAGTCAGTGTATCAAGTATCACCATAGCCGTGAGTTCATAGTCATCATAGTCGGGAAAGGTCATCGTCACCTCTGCGAAGTGGAAGCCATAAAGTTCATGCACGTTGCGCACCCTCCTCACCACACACCTGTCACCATTAGCGATAAATCCCATCGCCGTTTCAGGACTTCCCTCTCTACTTGGAGAGGGGTTGGGGGTGAAGCTATAGTTATTCTTCACCACCATCAACTGGTCACCACCGGTCAGCTGTTCCTCACGTCCTAACACCATATTACGAATGCCCTGATTATAGATATTCGCCCGTTTGTTGCTACGCGTAATAATCATTGTCTCATCAAGACCCACCTTGGAATAGCTGCCGGCTAACGATTCTATGAGTTCATCGCCTGGAACCACTTTTATATCGCTGAAACCACGCAGATGAATTTTGGGAAGCACTATACCGCCCTCACGAATCTGTGTGGCATTAAAGAGGATGCCTGATTCCTGACTTTGGCGCAACACCTCATGAAGATTACATTCATAAACATGCAACCCATATCCCTGCAGGACATGGGCCATCAAGGCCGGGCTCTCTTTTTCTCCCACAGGAGGCAACTGAGCCTCATCGCCAATGAGTAGCATCCTGCAATTACGCCCGTTATACACGAACTGGATAAGATCATCCAATAATTGTCCTTTGGAGAAAGGGGTATCCCCATAATTAGATGCATTGGCAATCATGGAAGCCTCATCAATAATATACAAGGTGTCTTGCGCTGAGTTATAATTCAAATCGAAAGCCCCCTCTAATGATTTTTGACGATAGATGCGACGATGGATGGTATAGGCTGACTGTCCTGCGTACAATGAAAACACTTTTGCAGCCCGGCCTGTAGGAGCCAGCAACACCATTTTCTGTTTTAACGATGCAAGTGCTTTTACTATAGAAGCAGCCAGTGTCGTCTTACCCGTACCTGCAGAGCCACGCAGTATCATCACTGACTGTTCATTCCTGTCTGTCATAAACATGGAGAACACGTCAATAGCATGTTCCTGCTCTTGAGTAGGTATATGAACCAAGGCCGATCGGATGCGATATTTCAGTTCGTCAGTGATCATATTGGCGACAAAATTACGAAATTATTTGGATTTTCTCTCACTTATTAGTAATTTTGTCGGCGATATGAAGATTTCTTTGGAAACAAAGCGTTTTGGAAAAACGATCACCAACCGCACCATCAACATTATACTTGCTATCGTAGCAGGCATCTTGGCTGTATTGTGCGTACTAAGTATCACACAACATTAAAAGACTGACAAGTTATGCAGGGGAATAACCAAATCATCCATAAGAAACGACTGATTATCCGCGTCAGTCGCAACAATCTGGTTTTTGCTTCTATCAGCCATGAGCAAGACGGCGACATCCTCTTTCAACCATATTCATTGAATAGCGGTATTTCCATGGCAGCTAACTTACGTGAAGCGTTCCGTTCTGAAATGATTCTTCAAGAGGATTATGGACGCGTGCTCGTCATGATAGACAGTCCGACACTGATGGTACCACTCGAACTGTTCCGTGAGGAAGACCAGCGGACTCTCTATCTGCATGCCTACCAAGGACACGAGAAAGAGGAGATACTGCATACAGTTTTGCCAGACTTGAGTTGCGTAGCTGTCTTCAGCGTCAATAAAGATATGAAAATGGTCATTGACGACCATTTCAGTCAGCCAACTTTCATTGCAGCAATAGCTCCTGTCTGGCGTTATCTTCATCAACGCAGTTACATGGGTACAAGAGAAAAACTTTACGCCTACTTCCATCATCGGCACATGGAGTTGTTCAGTTATGGACAAAACCGCTTTAAGTTCTGTAACTGTTTTGATTCCCACGATGCTCATGATGCTCTCTACTACCTACTCTACACATGGAAACAGACGGGATTGCAAGCCGATCGCGATGAGATTCACCTGGTTGGTGACATTCCTGAAAGCCAGTGGTTAACAGATGAACTCAAGAAATACATCAAGCGAGTTTACACCATTAATCCTGCAGGAGACTTCAACCGTGCCATGGTAACCCAGATAGAAGGAATGCCCTACGACCTGATGACCTTATTTGTAAAAGGAAGATGAGAATTATCACAGGAAAATACAAAGGACGCCACTTCGAGATTCCCCGTTCTTTCAAAGCCCGACCTACAACCGACTTTGCCAAGGAGAATATCTTCAACGTACTCACAGGCTATATTGATTTTGAAGATGCAACAGCCCTTGACCTATTTTCTGGAACAGGCAGCATCACACTCGAACTCCTCTCCCGTGGTTGCAGTCAGGTTGTAAGCATAGAACTCGACCGTGACCATCACCGCTTTATTCAAGAATGTCTCAAGAAGTTAACTGCCAACGGTCAACAGCCACCCGCCATTCCCATCAGAGGCGATGTTTTCCGATTCATAAAATCTTGTAAACAGCAGTTCAACTTCATTTTTGCAGATCCTCCCTATGCCATGAAGGAACTCCCTCAAATTCCAGACCTTATCTTTGAGAGAAATCTACTAAAAGAGGAAGGAGTCTTTGTTTTTGAACATGGCAAGGACCATGATTTCTCCCATCATCCTCATTTCGTTGAACACCGCCAATACGGCAGTGTCAACTTCTCCCTGTTCAAAGCAGAGGTGACAACAGGCGAGTAAGACTTTCCCAAAGACGTTTCTTGAAAGACGGATACAGGCGACGTGGCAAATCTGTCAGCAGTATCGAGTTCTCTTGATCACGCAAGAACACATTGCGCATACGGATGGCCATACCCTCATCATAGATAAAGACATTGGCTTCGAAATTATTCTCAAACGAACGGAAATCCACATTGGTAGATCCACAGGTCGTCAAGGAATCATCGCACACCATCAGTTTGGAATGCAAGAATCCTGACTGATACAGATAGACCTTCACACCTGCCTCATAAGCTTCACGCTGATAAGAACGGGATGCCCAATCCGTAAAATGTGCATCAGAACGGAGCGGACACACGATACGCACGTCCACACCAGCCTTTGCTGCTGTCTTGATAGCAAATAACACAGGCTCATTGGGCAGGAAATAAGGTGTTTCGATATAGACATAGCGTCGAGCCGCCAATATCGCACGCACGAAGCCCTGCATAATTTCCGGATAGGGATTGGTAGGGCCGCTGGTCACGATTTGTGCCAGACAGTTGTTAGTGGAGAGTGGAGAGTTGAGAGTGGAGAGTGGCGGATAGTAAACACGATCCGTGATGAGTGTTCGGTCAATAAAGTACCAGTCTATCAGGAAGGCACGCTGCAGACCATAGACGGCACCACCGCATATACGCAACATCGTATCACGCCAGGGCTGATCACCCGTTCCTTGCACATAGCGCAGTGCTATATTCATTCCACCGATATATCCCACCTGTCCGTCAATAACGATGAGTTTGCGGTGATTACGATAGTTCACCTTACTGGTAAAGGAAGGAAAGCGAACGGGCAGGTAAGATGCCACTTCTATGCCTTCTTCCCGCATTTGCTCAAAGAACTGATGATCCACTTTCCAACATCCTACATCATCAATGATGACTCTGACCATCACCCCCTGCCGTGATTTGTCGATGAGTGCATCTCGCACCAATCTACCCAAGGAATCATCCTCGAAGATATACATGAGAATATGGATGTGATGCCGGGCATTGGATATATCCCTCAGCAATTCAGGGAAGAAAGCATAACCATCCGTCATGATGTCTATCTGGTTGTCTTTAAAAGGCAATGAGAACGACTGGTTGACAAAAAGGTCAACCAATTGTTTCTGTCGCTCTGGTATGCGAAGATTCTGCTGTTCCACAAATCCAAGCATAGAACGCTTGGTCAACTGGTCAACCGAGCGTTGACTGACCATTCGCTCTTTACGTTGGTTAACACCAAAAAAGAGATAGAACACGAGTCCCACTACAGGTACGAAGATAATCACCAACGCCCATGCCATCGTCTTGGCGGGCTGGCGATTGTCCATCACCACATGGATTACCGCAATGGCGATAATAATCCATAGGAGGGTCATACCTATTATATACAGCAGCGAGTACATAAGCAAAAATTAGCGTCCCAACATCTTTCCTATTTGCTGGAAGAGTTCCGAAACAGACTTATATTCGTCCATAAGTTCCCTGATACGGGCCATATCCTTCTCACCTTTCAACTCCTCTTTCACCTCTTTCAAACGACCTTTCAGGTAGTTGTAGCGAAAATCGAGAATAAGATGATCTATCATCTGGCGCATATCTTTCATGGTCATTTCTTTCTGGAAGTTTTTCCCCAACTGGTATTTGTCTACTGCCAAGTTATGGGCCAGTTGACTCATCTCCAGATCAGGATGCTGAGTAAAGTAGGTCTCTGCAACAAACCCGCTATCCTCAGAATGTTCCACCGCTTCCTGCAGAATACGGTTATATAATTCATTACTGAATGTCAACCCATCGTTGCCAAAATCAAAGTGAACATATTGGGCAACATTCAGTTTGATATCTCCTTCATTCTCTGTATATTCATCAACGACCACCATTTCGCCATGACGAATGATTTGCTGAATGATAAGCCGTTCCACGGTTGTTGCTTGCTCTTGTAGCGTATGTAGCCCGACCGTTGCCAGTGCAGTGCTGGTCTCTGGCTGCTGACGTGCTTCCCGTTCTACCTCCTTCTGCTGTTCCTCCTGATCACCGGCAATAAATTTATTCATCTGAGAAATGAGCGTTTTCTCATCGACCTCTAACCGGCGAGCACAGTCTGTGATATAAATAGTACGCTCTACGGAATCAGGGATAACACTTACAGAACGTACAATGCCGTTGATGGCTTCAGCACGCTTGATAGGATCTTTGACTCCCTTCAACAGCAAGTCCGTCTTAAACTGTATGAAGTCTGTCTGATGCTCCTCTATATACGTACGGAATTCCGTGGCTGTATGTTTACGCGAGAATGAGTCGGGGTCATCGCCGTCAGGCAACAGCAGTACCTTCACCTTCATGCCTTCCTGCAACAGCATGTCGGTACCGCGCATAGCTGCATGAATACCAGCCTCATCCCCGTCATAGAGCAGTGTGATGTTGGGAGTAAAGCGATGCAATAGTCGAATCTGATACACAGAAAGTGCCGTTCCTGAGTTGGCCACCACATTCTCCAGTCCACACTGATGCATGGCTATCACGTCGGTATAGCCTTCTACCATATAGACATTATCCTCCTTCACAATGGCTTTCTTAGCCTGATAGATACCATAGAGCTCACGCTCTTTATGATAGATTTCCGAATCGGGCGAATTGACGTATTTCTGTTGAACGCCTTTCGTGGCTGCATCCAGTTTTCTGCCTCCAAACGCCACTATCTTACCACTCACATTCAACCAGGGGAAGATGGCACGGCCTGCAAAACGGTCATAGATGCCGCGTTCGTTTTCAATACACAAGCCTGTCTTGATTAAGAATTCATCCTTATAACCTTTTCTATGTGCCTCGTTGACCAAAGCATCGCGCTTGGTGAGGGCAAAGCCTAACTGGAATATCTCGATAATATCATCTCGGATGCCACGACTGCGGAAATACTGTTTACCGATGGCTTGTCCGTCCACATCGTTTTTCAGTATCTCATGGAAATACTGACAAGCCCACTCGTTGACAATGAACATCGACTCACGGTCGCTTTGTTCCTTCTTTTCCTCATCACTCAGTTCACGTTCTTCTATCTCGATATTATACTTCTTCGCCAACCAGCGCAGTGCCTCGGGATAGGTGATTTGTTCGTGCTTCATCAGGAAATTGACAGCATTGCCTCCTTCGCCACAGGCAAAGCAATGACAAATCTGCTTCGATGGTGACACCATAAAAGATGGCGTCTTGTCATCATGGAAAGGACATAGTCCTTTATAGTTCACCCCCGCTTTGCGAAGGTTCACAAACTCGCCCACCACATCCACGATGTTGGTGGCATCCATGATCTTATCTATGGTAGCTCTGTCAATCATGTCTGCAAAATTAATAATAAGTAAGAAAAGAACCAAATTTAATTTGCACAAAACTAAAGAAATGTGCACGAACTGCCTCGTTTTGTGCAATTTTTAGTCTTTTTGCTTTGCCATAAAGTAAAATATTAGTACCTTTGCACCCGATTTTGAAATTTCAATATTATACATTATTAAATAATATGGCTTTAAAGATTGTTGTGCTGGCCAAACAAGTGCCAGACACCCGAAATGTGGGTAAGGATGCTATGACTGCCGAAGGCACCGTCAACCGTGCTGCCCTACCCGCTATCTTCAATCCAGAAGATTTGAATGCCTTGGAACAGGCTCTTCGTTTGAAAGAGCAGAATCCTGGCTCTACAGTAGGAATCCTCACGATGGGTCCTCCACGTGCAGGTGAAATCATTCGTCAGGGACTCTATCGTGGTGCTGATACAGGCTGGCTCTTGACTGACCGTCTGTTCGCAGGTGCCGACACCCTCGCTACTTCTTACGCTTTGGCTACTGCCATCAAGAAGATTGGTGATGTCGACATCGTAATCGGTGGTCGTCAGGCTATTGATGGTGATACCGCTCAGGTAGGTCCTCAGGTGGCTCAGAAGCTGGGCCTTAACCAGGTGACATACGCAGAGGAAGTGCTCAGTGTGAAAGATGGCAAGGCTACTATCAAGCGTGTGATCGACGGTGGTGTGGAGACCGTAGAGGCTCCGCTGCCTGTAGTGATCACCGTCAACGGTAGTGCTGCTCCCTGTCGTCCCCAGAACGCCAAGCTGGTAATGAAGTACAAGCGTGCTACCTGCCCAATGGAGCGTCCTGCCGAAGGCACACCTTACGACAACCTCTATGAGGAGCGTCCTTACCTGACGCTCAACCAGTGGAGTGTGGCTGATGTGGATGGCGATGCTAACCAGTGTGGTCTGAGTGGCTCACCCACGAAGGTGAAGGCCATCAAGAACATCGTGTTCCAGGNNAAGGAGTCGAAGACTTTGACGGCTTCTGATGCTGATATCGAGGGAATGATCAAAGAATTGTTGGACGAAAAAATCATTGGATAATAGAGATATGAACAACGTATTTGTATATTGCGAAATTGAAGGTACTCAAGTACAGGAAGTATCTCAGGAGCTGCTGACCAAGGGTCGTAAGCTCGCCAATGAATTGAAAGTAGAGCTCCACGCTGTTGTTGCCGGTACAGGCATCAAGGGCAAGGTGGAGGACCAGATTCTCCCCTATGGTGTTGACAAGCTGTTTGTCTTCGACGCTAAGGACTTGTTCCCTTATACCTCTGCTCCCCACACCGACATCCTGGTAAACCTCTTCAAGGAGGAGCAGCCGCAGATTTGTCTGATGGGTGCTACCGTGATTGGTCGCGACCTCGGTCCTCGTGTGTCTTCATCACTGACCTCTGGTCTGACTGCCGACTGCACCGAGCTGGAGATTGGTGACTTCGAGGACAAGAAAAGTGGCAAATTGTTCAGCAATTTGCTCTATCAGATTCGTCCTGCCTTCGGTGGTAACATCGTGGCTACGATCGTGAATCCTGAGCACCGTCCTCAGATGGCTACCGTACGCTCTGGCGTGATGCAGAAGGCTATCTATGATGGTGCCTGCAAGAAGGAGGTTGTTTTTCCTGAGGTTAGCAAATATGTAAGCCCTGAGTCTTTCGTTGTGAAAGTACTCGACCACCATGTAGAGGCTGCCAAGCATAACCTGAAGGGCGCGCCCATCGTTGTTGCCGGTGGTTACGGTATGGGCTCGAAGGAGAACTTCGACATGCTGTTCCAGTTGGCTAAGGTGCT
>DEJG01000023.1:102870-117796 GCA_002353295.1 Prevotella sp. UBA2754 | reverse complement strand
GTTTTCTTTTGTTATTCGGACGTTTTTTAATACCTTTGCAGGAAGATACTTCTAATCTTCTTAATCAGAGAAACCGACATGACAGCTATAGTTTTTTACCAATACCTCATTCACTTCGCAGTGATGCTGACCATCCTGATAATGATGGCTGCGTATCTGCTGACATCAAGGCGTAACGCTTTCGGCAGCGAGCTTGTCACCGACCAGCGCCTGCGGCGCAAGGCGGGCAGGCTGATTTTTATCTACACACTCATCTATCTGGCTAATATCCCGATGGTGCTATGGCTTGCTGATGACCTGCAGCTCCTGCAGATGGCATCTGTCACAGTCGACATGACAATATGGTGTCCCGTGGTACTGCATTTCTTGCTCGATTTGCTGCAAGACCGCCGGCACTGGGACAACCGGCTGTTGCTGTTCAGCGTGCTGGCAGTGATGCCCCTGACGGGGTGGCTGCTCACTGGGTACACATGGTGGAAATGGGCTGTATATGGTATGTACCTGGCAGAAGTGACCTTCTTCATCGGCTGGTACATCAGAGCTGCAATAGCCTATCGCCGCTTTCTGGCCGACAACTACGCAGACCTGGAGCATAAGGAGGTCACCTGGAGCTGGATAATTCTAGGCTCCATGTTCTTCTCCCTCATCAACTATCTGCTGATACTGTTCCAAAGCGACATGCAGATATGCGTAGACTTATCATACATTTTCCACCTTGCTGACATCCTGTTCATCGGTATCATTGTCTGGTACATTGACCATCAGCAAGTACTGGAGCCGTTGACGGCGGAGACCGGGGTGGAGAAACTTTCAAAGGAACAGGAAGCAGAGACTGACGAAATAGCCCACACTCTGACAGACCAAACCACCAAGGAGGACATCATTATCGCCAGGACGGGTGCGCTGCTGCGTAAGCACTGCGAGGAGACACAGCTCTACCTGCAACACGACCTGTCACTCAAAATAGTGGCCCAGGTGTGCAATACCAATCGCACCTACCTGGGTCGTTATTTCGCCTCGCAGGGTCTTACCTACTATACCTATATTAATAAGCTGCGCATAGAACACTTCCAGTCACTCTATCGTCAAGCTCTGAAAGAGAAAAATACCCCCCCCACTACGTTGCAGCAGTTGTCGTTGGACAGTGGCTTTATCAGTTATAATACCTTCTCCCGTGCATTCCTCTCTTGCACGGGCATCAGCGTTGGCAAGTGGCTGGAGCAGCAAAACCTAAACTAAAGTTGGCTGACGACATCGCAAACCAAATTCACTGAATTTACCGACCAAATTCACTGAATTTACTGATCAATTTCACTGAATTTGGTCTATAGCGGGTTGAGCCATATAAGAAAAATGTTAAAATCGATAGATATTTTTAATTTTATTTTGTAGAAACAAATTAAATCCTTATCTTTGCCAAATATTATATATTTAACTTAAAAACAAAATAACAATGAACAAAAAGTATTTGATGAAAGGTATGGCCGCTTTAGCACTTCTGGCTGGTTTCAGCAGTTGTGTAAAGGACGTTGATGGTTCTTCAAGTTCTATCAATGAAGAGCAGAAGGCCAAAGAGAATGCTGAGCTTCAGCTTGGCTTTATGATTCCTGACGGACAGACTTGGAACATGGCTTCGCAGGTGACTGCAGACATTTCGGTAAACTTGGGTCTTGACCAAGAATATACTGTTGGTATTTACGACAAGAATCCTCTTCATGACAGCAGTGCAAAATTCTTTGTTATGGAAACTGTTAAAGAGGGTGAGGCACTTTCTACTTCTTTCTCGCTTCCAACCTCTTTAGATCAGGTTTATGTGGCCACGTACGATAGTAAGAACCGTAGTGTTGTCAACACCGTTGATGTTGAGAATGGACAGATTGTTGCTAACATTGGTGGTACAGCTGCAGGTAGTCGTTCTATGCGTGCTGTTGAGGATGCTAGTGTTTATCCCGACTATGTAAGAACATTGGATAATTATTTGAATCCGACGCTTGATGATATTAATGCTATTTTGTCTCAAAGTAACCAGACAAAATGGATGGTTGAACAAAATAAAATGTCACTTGGAACTGCACCTACTTTGGATGCCATGAAGGCTTATCCTGCAATAACCGATGATATTATTGCTAATGAAACTTCTAATAAAAATCACAACTTGAGTGATAAGAGTTGGTTCTATGATCCAGCAGATTTTCCTGCTCATAGCGATGGCAAACATTATCGCGTGGCTGCGGGTACAGAAGTAAAAGAAGTGTTCAAGATCAGCGGAACTCAATATGTTATCAATGATGCTGTTATTTATGTTGAAGGAATTCTTCATTTAAATGGAAATACTTTGAATGGCCCAACACTTGTTGTTGCTCCTGGTGGTAAAATTATTCTCGATGGTAAGACCGATATGAGTAATGCTGGCCGTATCGTAGTAATGGAAGGTGGATCATTAGTAACTCCCGAAGGAAAGTCAGCAGATTTATTTGTAAATAACGGTGCGGCTTGTTACAATGCAGGTACTATTAATATCAAAGGCGAATTAAATGTTAATGGTTCGGATTTCTACAATAGAGGAATGGTAACCGTTGATGTACTCAATAACCAGTCGGGCGGTAAAATCACTAATTTTGGTAAGGTTTTGGCTAAGAATAATAGTGGTGCTGCCAATGCTCACAATTGTACTATCATCAATGGCTGTTACATGCACTTTACAGAGAATGCAGGTATTGGAACTCTTACATTGCTTGATAATAGTCGTCTTGATGTTGATGGTATTGCATACATCCCTGGTGGTGTTTATTCTGGTCAGGGAGCAATTCTTTATGATAAGAGTGAAATTAATACGGGCTCTCTCTACTTGAATGGAAGTAAGTTTACAGGTCCGACTGGTACTGGAACTTACGCAATTGTAAAGACAGAGAAAATGGCAGTGAATCAGGGTGGAGATCTTGATGCAGCAGGCAATGTATATTTCGATTTTAATATTATGAGTGGTTTATATGATCATAATTGGGATAGAAGTTATAATGCAACTGTTGATAATGGGCATACACCATTGAGTATAATAAAAAATAAAGCAAGTATTCATTGGACATCCGAAAATTCTTCTACTCTGATTATCCCAAAGGGTGGCTGCACGGGTATGGGTTACAATCCTGGCGGTGGCGGCGGTAAGATCTATGGTGATCCCGCAGTTTATACCTACGCTTTCGAGGACCAGACGCTGAATACTGACTACGATATGAATGACGTAGTATTGAAGGTTTCTTATGTAGTGAAGGAAGAGGGAACTGGCGAGAATGCAGGTAAGGTAATCTACGACAAGACACAGCTGAAGGTTCAGCTCGTAGCTGCCGGTGCTACTTACGAGATTAAGGCTAAGATCGGTAATGCTTACCTGTTTGATGGTCAGGAGATTCATCAGGCAATGGGTCAGAATAAGGGCGTGATGATTAACACTGGTGGTACTGGTGGTAATTCTATAAGCGGTGTTACTCCTGCTGAGTGCACGGTTGCTGTTCCTACAGGCTGGAATGGTAAGTTCGAGGAACTGCCTGTTTCTATTGAGGTTAGCACCACCAATAAGACTTATGCATTCCCCAACAATGATATTTATCCTCACGTAGTGATGATTCCTGTTGACTGGGCTTGGCCTACAGAGCGTACGAATATTAAGGATGCTTATCCTGGCACAGCTGATGCAAATGATATAGAAAACTCATACACAGCTACCTATACTAATAAGGAAACGAACGAGTTGGTAGAGGGCTCATTCACTATGAAGTTCAAAGAGAATTCGTTCGCTGCATGGGCAACATCGGCTGCTGCTGATCGTGTAGGTGTAAGAAACGGATGGTACAACTATCCATTGGCAGGTAAGACGATGACGAACAGCACTTCGTCAGCACAATAATCTCGACATCAAATACTTAATACATAAATTTAGTTGAACGGCGGGGCACCTATGTGAATAGATGCCTCGTTTTATTGTTTTCACTCGAAAATTTTCTTGGAATGAAAATTATTCGTATCTTTGCAATATGAAACAGACGATAGGCTTTGATGCGAAACGCATCGTGAGCAATACCACAGGACTGGGAAGCTATGGCCGAACATTAGTCAACGACCTTATCCGACGCGCCGACAACGATGTCGACTTCCTGCTTTATGCACCCAACGAGGGACGAGACGACATGCGCCAACAGATACAACTCGACCAGCGCTCACGCTTCGTGTATCCTTATAACTTAGGTTTCAGGTTTCCGGTTTCAGGTCTCACCTCTTACTGGCGCACACATGGCATCGTCAGCGACCTCCAGCGTGATGGGGTGCAGCTCTATCATGGGCTTTCCGGTGAACTGCCCATCGGACTGCGCAACGCTGGTATTCGCGGTGTCGTTACTATCCACGACCTCATCTTCCTGCGTCATCCTGAGTATTACCCTTGGATTGATGCCAAGCTTTATGCGTGGAAATTTCATCGTACCCTGCAGGAAGCCGATCGCATCATTGCCATCAGCCAGCGCACCAAAGTCGATATCATGGAGTTTGGCGATGTGACACCCGAACGTATCAGCGTAGTCTATCAGAGTTATAACCCTCGTTTCTCACTCACCAGCACAGCCGATGCCCTTGCTGCTGTTCGTCAGCGCTACCAGTTGCCTGAACGTTTCATCCTGAATGTCGGCACTATCGAGCGTCGTAAGAACCTGCGCCTTGCTGTCGAAGCCCTCTCCCTGCTGCCGCCCGACATCCATCTTGTTGCCGTAGGCCGGCCTACCAAGTATGCTAAGACGCTTCCGCAGAATCCCCGTTTCCACATCCTCAGTGGTGTCCCTGATGCCGATCTTGCCGCCATCTATAATCTTGCAGAAGTCTTTGTCTATCCTTCGCGTTACGAAGGTTTTGGCATTCCCATTATAGAAGCCATCGCAGCAGGGCTCCCTGTTGTCGCCTGTACTGGCAGTTGTCTGGAGGAAGCAGGTGGTCCTGCTAATCTCTATGTCAATCCCGATGATGTCGGCGGTTTTGCCGAAGCTATACGGTGTATGTTGCGTGATGCTGCTGGTCGGACAGTGCGCATACAGAAGAGCCAGCAGTATATCCAGCGTTTCCGTGGCCTTGATGTCGCCAGTCAGGTTCTTGACATCTACCGTTCGCTCCTTTAGTCCTAAAATTTGTATTGGAGCTGGATAAACAAATCGGTCATAGAGGAAGCAAAAACTTCTTGAAGACTGCTTGAAATACTGCTGCGGTCGAAATAGTTTGTTACTCCTATTTTTGCAGACAGTATGAGATGATTGCCTATATTAGCATGTGCTTTGAAGGAATATCTGATGCCGTGACCATACAGCATCAGTGAGGTATACTCGTAAAGCATAGGTTGTTCATACAGATAAAGTCTGCTGGCATAATTGTCGGTATGGTAATAGGAAAAACAGCCTGCAAACTTCAGCATACGCCAATTGTATGAGAATAACTGTGAAAGAATCCAGCCTTTACTTTTTTCTTTATAGTTAACAGATATGGCCTCTGCCTGTGTCTGTGAGGTGAGGCCGATGGGCCAGTTGCCTGTAAGTCGTAAACGGGCACGATGCTCTGTCTGATTGAGCAGAAATGTTTTGTTCTCGTTATCCTTTTGGCGGATATGCAGTCTATAGCGTCCTTCTATACTCCATGTTTTATTTAATAATGTGCGGAGTAAAATCATGGTGTCGAAAGCATCGCTGGGCATGCTGACTTGGTATCGTAAATATGGGAAATGTGCATAGTCGGCATACCATTTGATTGCCAGTTTCTGTGAAGGTTGCCAATTGACGCCAACGTAAATGCCATGCTCGTTTTGGATTGCAGCATTTTCACTGAAGCTTCGAGCGTGGTGTGCTGTGTATTTTTTGTCGTATAACCGGTGAAGTGCCATGATGTCTAAACAGGCGTTCATACGATAGCTCAGTTTGTTGATTACCGCAAAGGCTCCCGCTTTGTTCAGTGCTATCTCTCCGGAAAACGACAGGCGGGCATTATTATATCCATAGTCGATACTGGTATTGAAGAAATTGTTCCCTTCGGCAGCATATCGGCGATAGGGCGTATTTGTTTTTAGAGGAGAAAGACTTCTGCTGAATCTGGTATAGAGGAAATTGGCATTGACGAAAAGAGTACCTTTACGGAAGCCGATACTTCCTCCTAAGTCAGTTTCATGTGTGTTGTTCTTTTTGTTCATCTCAGAGGGTGTGCGGTGATAACTGCTTGTCAGCAGGGTTCGTGCAGTACCGTCGTCATTCAAGGTCGCATCCAGTGAGCGATAGGAGGCAAAGGAAGTCATGGTCCAATTCTTTGTCAGATGAACGGTAGCTGCTGCACCTTGCAGAAAGCCTTGTGAAGAACGGGAGGAATGGGGACGTAGTGTTGCTGCAGAGCGTCCCATAGACTGTAAGGTTGCCAGTTTTCCGAGATAAAAGCCGCCATTCATGATCAGGCCCATTCCCAATTGGACGCGATACATCCCCAGACATAAGTTATCGATGAGGCCCAGGTTCTTGATTTGTAGATAATATGAGTAGTGATCGTAGCCCCAACTGTTTTTGTTTTTAAAAAAAGGTTCCCCGGCATCTTGTGCCGCAGTGAATCCTAATTTCCATTTCTCATGATACTTCATTTGGTAACGTAGGGAGTGCTGGTATTTAGGGCCTAAATATCCATTCTTGTCACCTTTCCTTTCATAAAGGGGGATTTTCCCCGTCATCATGAGTTGGTGTTTACTATGGTGGAACACTGAGTCAAGCCGGAATTTGTCTTTTTTGATTTTCGGTTGACCTATATAAACAAAATGCTGTAGCAGATGGCGCTGTTCGGTATCAAATGTTGTCAGCATTTGCAGCTCTCCTGTTGAGCGCATGACCCCATAACGATTAACATAAGCCAGAATTTCTTCTATCTGTTGAGAGGTGAGAAAAGGTAGTTGTTCAAGTTCTTCTTTGGTGGTCTGATTAAGATTGATGGGATTGTCCGCAATTTCTGATAGGACGTTATAGGCATTTTCTATGGCAGAAGCCTCCATCTCTTCCCCTTCAATCCATTGGTGGAAGGCACTTTCCCAATCCTCCATAGTCTGTGAATAGACCATGGAGGAAAAGGATGTGATTATAAAAAGAATGATAATTCTCACTTAATTGAACAAATACTTAATCGTAAACATAATCTGATAAGTAGATTGGAGGTTTAGGAAGTTCTGTGAGGTGCTCAGATGTCGAGCACCGTCAACGGTATTGTATGTGTATTTGCCATTACGATAGGTGAGGAGGGTGTTACCGGTGATCTGCTTGAAGACGCCCCAGTCCTTACAGAGAAAGTTAGGGAGGTTCAGGATATCGAGCCCTAACTGGAGGGAGTGGCGTGTCTTGCCCCATTTAATGGACATATTGCGGGTGTATTTGAAGTCGAGCTGATGGTGCCACGGCATCTTAGCACCGCCACGTTCGGTATACTGACCCTTGCGCGTCTTGAGGTAGTCGTCCTGATTGATGAATGTCCAGAAATCGTCACGCTGCATGTCGGCAGTATAGGTTTCACCGTCGACAGTGCCGTTGTCGGCGAAGTCCCAGCTGTTGAGTTCCTCACGGGAGGCGGGTACATAGATAAGGTTGCCAGGGGCAGTGGGGTCGCCATTGATATTGCTGGGGAAAATATAGGAGTAGCGGCTGTAGGCATAGTTGCCGAGATAGCCGTACTGATAACCGTCATAGACGAGTGAGAAGGTGCTGGTAGTGTATTTCGACTCGTGCAACTGATAGCTGGCTGAGAGCAGCAGGCGGTTGGGGGCTACGTAGGTGGCATAGCCCAGTTCGTCGTCGTTGACGGCATGCACGGAGTTGCGATAGTTGTTGTAGACGGCTGATATCTGGTCGCCTATGCCTTCGGAATAGCTCTTAGCCCACGAGAGGGTGTAGGAACCTGCGAGGGTGAGGCCGAAGTCGAACTTCTTGCGGAGCTGGGCGGTAAGCGAAGCGTAATATGCCTTGGAACCTGCGTTCTGAAGGATGTAGGCGGAGTGTGCAGGGTCGTAGTAGGACATCTGATGGCGTACATCGCCATGGCCAAGGTCGAGGGTGGAGGTGCCGTCCCAATAGATGTCGGCATTATGGACGACAACGGGGTTGAGGTCGCGGTTATAGATGCCTTCGAGTGTGAAGTCGATGTTCCATGGCAGACGGGCGTCGAATGCTAGAGAAGCCTTCCACGTCTTTGGCATACGGAGGTCGGTGTCGAGGATGGTGGGCGAGCTGGGCACGGTGGTGCTGGAGGTAGCCGCTATCTGCTGCAACATATCGGCCTGACTGGTGACGAGGGTGGGGCGTGTTCGCCCGTTGGCCTCGGTTGCCACATACGACGTCTGCCCCATGCCGCTGTTGCTTACGGCTGAGATGAGCCACACGAAAGGCATGCGGCCCACAAAGAGTCCCGTACCGCCACGCAGAATGTAACGGCGGTCGCCCGTGATGTCCCAGTTGAAACCCACACGGGGCGAGAAACTGAGGCTGGTAGAGGGCACGGCATCGGTACGGAAATGACGACCTCCGAAGTCGATGTCGTAATAGTCCTGATTGAATTTATTCTGCAAAGAGGGATAGGAAGGCAGTTCGAATCGTACACCAATGGAGGTGCGCAGGCGGTCGGACCATGTTATATTGTCCTGCAGATAGAACGACCACTGGTTGGTCTTTATCTCAGAGGTGAACATGGAATGGGTCTCGTTGTTGCCATAGGTAATACCGAAGACGCGCGGCTGGCGCGAGAAGACGGCTGTCCAGTTGCCGGCGTTGACCTCATCGGGGGTAGCCTCGAAAGCATAGTAACCTGCACCACCCTGTGCATAGCCGTTGGCGGCGAAGAAATGCTCGTACTGGATGCCGGCAAAGAGGTTATGCTTGCCAAGGGTGACATCGAGCTCGTCGGTGATGATGGTATTCTTGGTCTGTGCTATGTTGCCATAGGTAAAGATGTCGCCCATCATCGCCCATGAGGGGAAGTGGCCTGCACCATCACTCATGACGATCTCGACGACGGGATTGCTGTCGCCGTATTCGGTAGAGCGTGGCTGATCCTGGAACGAATAGGTGCCGCGCAGCGTGTTATGGAATTTCCCGAAGGTGCTGTTCAATTCGGCAGCTACCGATGTAAAGCGGTATTCGGTGTAATAGCGGCTGGAGAGTGACGACATGCTGTAGTTGGTAAGAGAGCCGTAGCTGTTCTGGTTGCCGCCGTAGATAGCAGTCGACTGATTGCTGCCGATGGACCGCGAGGCGGAGGCATGGTTGCTGACCTTGCGATTCGACTTGGTGAAGCGCACGTTGAACTTATGCTTATCGTTGATGTTCCAGTCGATACGTGCAAGGATGCGGTAGGCTGGTGTCTTGATGTTATAGCCCTGCCACGGTCCTGTGGTGATTCCGTACTGCGACTGCATATAGTCGGAGAGCGACTCCAGCTGATGGAGGGTAGGACGGCGGTTGATATTGGTGTAGGGCGGTGTGCCGTTGCCGGCAAGGGCGTTAGGACCCGTGGTGACATTATCCTCGATTTCGGCATTGACAAAGAAGAAGAGCTTATCCTTGAGGATGGGTCCGCCGAAGGTCAGACCGTAGGTATCGTTATGACCATTATCGACCGTCAGTGTGGCATCGCCCACACGCGAGCCGCGCAGCGATGTGGAGGTGATATATGAATAGACAGAGCCCTTGAACTCGTTGGTACCGCTCTTGGTAACTGCATTGATGCCGCCACCCGTGAAACCACTCTGGCGCACATCATAGGGCGTGATGCTGATCGTCATCTGTTCCAACGCATCAAGCGAGATAGGTGTGCCGCCACCCGGTAGGAGCGATGCGCCCAAACCGAAAGCATTATTGAACGATGCTCCATCGACGGTAACCGATGACTGGCGATAGTTGCCACCACCGATAGCCAAGCCCGATGCCGATGATGACTGGGGTGTCATCTTCATGAGGTCGGTCATGGAACGTCCAACGGTAGGAATGACTGCTATGGCTTCGGCATTGAGGTTGGTGACGGCGCCCGAGCGGTCGGACCGCATGGTGTTGTTCTGCTTGCCCACCACCATTACTTCCTGCAGCAGTTCGCCGGCCTCGTGGAGCTCGGCATTGACAACACTGATTTCCCCCAGTTGCAACTGGATGTCAGTAAGTTTCTCGCTTTGGAACCCGATGTAGGAAATTTCTACCTCGTAAGGTCCGCCAGCGCGCATACCAGCTACAGAGTAGTGGCCATCGACATTGGTTATGGCGCGATAGATGGTACCTGAAGGTACGTGTTTGGCGGTGATGGTGGCTCCGATGGCTTCTTCGCCTCCTGCCTTCACGAGGCCGCTGATACCTGCGGTAGTTACCTGAGCGTTGATTGTTTTTGGCGACAGAATCGCCAAAAACAATACTAATGATATTCTAACTATTTGCTTCATTTATGCTGAATTATTATTTTTTGGTTTCAGGTTTCAGGTTTCAACTTACCTTTTTCCCATACGTGCTTCTACCACATTGACTACGTAGTCACCCAGCTTCTCGCACTCGTTGACGATGTCCATATAGATGGTACCAACGGCATAGGTGTACTCATGGTTGTTGACATCGTTGATGTTTTGCGACTTGAGCTGGTTGCGATAGTTGTTGATCTCGTTCTCGATGTTGAACGTGCGGTTAACATCGTAGTTCTCCTTACGTCCAGACAGCAAGCGGTTCATCTGTGACAATGCCTCGTCGGTGAGTTCCATCATCTGGTGGATGTGGTCGTACTGCCTGTCGCTGAAGTGATCCTGCTTACCCTGATACTTGCGTGCGATGGTGCGTGCGATGTTGTAGTTAGCATCACCGATACTTTCGAGTTCAGAGATCTCACGCAGCATGGCGCGAATCTTGGCTTTTGTGTCGTCAGAGAGGTGAGCATCGCCCACCTGGTCGAGATATTTCGCAATCTCGAGTTCCATATTATCAGAAATACCCTCGTATTTTTCTATGCGTGTAAAGAGTTTATTGAAATCGCCCACCTGGGCGCTGTTTTTCTTAGCCGTTGCAGAGCTGGAAAGTTCGAGAAGGTCGCGGACCATGTGGAACATCCGCTGCATGCGTTCAGAGAACTGCTGAATCTCCTTCTGAGCTTCGAGAACGGAGAGTTCAGGAGTCTTCATGAAGCCAGCCGTAATGAAATGCAGACGGAAGTCCTCTTCCTCGTCCACCTTCTTGGGTTTGATGACCCAGCATACGAAACGCTCAATCTGCGGGATGAACCAAATAAGGATAAAGGTGTTGACCACGTTGAAACAGGTATGGAAGGCTGCCAGCACGAAACTCAGTTTGGCAGAATTAGCCAGGAATGCAGCAGCACCGGCAGACTCCTTCGTCATATCGACATCATAGCCTACGAAGCCGCAGACCATATCGACAAAGGGGCGGAAGATAAAGAGAATCCAGATGACGCCGAATACATTGAAGAACATGTGGGCTAATGCTGCTCGCCGTGCCTGTGTATTGGCCGACATAGCAGCCAGGTTTGACGTCACCGTGGTACCGATGTTCTCACCCATGACGAGTGCGATGCCTTGATAAATGGGCAGGACACCCGAAGAACAAAGAATCATCGTGATCGCCATAACTGCTGCTGATGACTGCACGCAGAAGGTGAGGATGCCACCAAGAAGCAGGAAGATGAGCGTGGTGCCGAAGGAGTTCGGGTCGAACGAGGCAAAGAAATCGAGTACAGCCTGATTTTCGCCCAGATGCATATCGATGCCTGTCTGACGCAGCGTTCCCAATCCGAGGAACATAAACGAAATACCAAAAAGGAAATCGCCGATGAAACGTCGTTGCTTATAGTAAATCAGGATGATGGCGATGAAGAATGCCGGATAGACGAAATCGGTGATGTTGAACGAGAATCCTGCCGACATAATCCATGCAGTGAGCGTGGTACCGATGTTGGCACCCATGATGACCGAGATAGCCTGTGCCAAGGTGAGCAGTCCCGCATTGACGAACGATACGGTCATGACCGTCGTAGCCGTGCTCGATTGTACCGAAGCGGTGACAAGCATACCTGTCAGCATCCCCATGAAACGATTAGTGGTCATAGCTCCGAGAACATGTCGTAATTGCGGTCCCGCCATTTTCTGCAACGCTTCGCTCATCGACTTCATACCGAACATGAGGAGTGCCAGTGACCCAAGTAGTTTGAAAATAATCCAGATTGACATGGTGGTTTCAATTTTATTTATTATATTTGCACCAAAGTAATCAATTTTCATGATATCTATGGAGCAAAAAATCCTAATTCGTTGCAAAAATAATAAAAAAATCTTAGAATGCAACATCGGAAGCAATCTTTCTGAAATTTTTTCTGAGAGTGGACTGGAAATGGAGTATGGTCCCATCTGTGCCCGAGTGAACAACAAGGTGGAAGGGATGCATTTTCAGGCTTTTAAAGACAAGGATGTAGAATTTCTCGATTTAACCAACGCATCGGCGCAGCGGACCTATACAAGATCGCTGTTCTTCGTGCTGAACAAGGCTGCTCACGACCTGTGGCCCAAATGTACGGTAGTGATTGACATACCCGTGTCGAACGGCTATTATGTGGACATCAGAAGGGTGAAGGATGATGGATGTAAGACGGACGATGTGATAACGCCTGACGACGTGCATGAGCTGCGGGCGCGGATGCAGGAAATCATTGATGCAGCCCTGCCTATCCATCGTCATGAGACGACGACGGAGGAAGCCATTAAGATGTTCAGGGAGGCAGGCTCGAAGTCGAAGGTAAAACTGCTGGAGAGCCTTGGGTCGCTATATACTACTTATTATACGTTAGATGGGTATGCCGACTACTATTACGGAGCTATGCTGACCAACACGTCGCAATTGAAGCTTTTCGGACTGGAGCCGTATTACGACGGACTGCTGCTGCGTATTCCCTCGCGTAAAGACCCCTCGAAACTGGGTGCCTTTGTGCGCCAGCAGAAGATGTTTGAGATATTTAACGAGCACCATCGCTGGCAGGGAATATTGGGTATGCGTACGGTGGGCGATCTGAACACAGCAATCAAGGATGGTCATGCCAACGCTTTGATTCAGGTATCGGAAGCCCTGCAAGAGAAAAAATTAGGACAGATTGCCGATCAGATTGTACAGCAGCGTGGTGTGAAGATGGTGCTTATAGCAGGTCCGTCGTCATCCGGCAAGACCACCACCTGCAAGCGTCTGTCGGTCCATCTAGCCGTGAATGGCATCCGTCCCATCGGTATCTCTCTGGACGACTATTTCCTTAGTCGTGAGCAAACGCCACGCGACGAGAGCGGTGACTATGATTTTGAACACCTGCACGCGCTGAACATCCCCCTATTGAACGAACAGATGAATGCCCTGCTGAAAGGTGAGGAAGTAGAATTGCCTCGCTATAATTTCCATACAGGACAGAGTGAGTCAAGCGGGCGGAAACTGCGGTTGAAGGGCAACGAAATACTGGTGGTGGAAGGTATCCATGCCTTGAATCCCGAACTGACTGCCCAGATTCCTGAAGAGCAAAAGTTCCGCGTGTATGCATCGGCACTGACCACCATCCTGTTGGATAACCACAACTATATCCCTACGACAGACAACCGCTTGTTGCGTCGTATTATCCGAGACTATAAGTATCGTGGTGTGTCGGCTGAAGAGACTATCCGTAGATGGCCATCTGTCAGACGTGGTGAGGACCGATGGATTTTCCCCTATCAGGAGTATGCTGATGCCATGTTTAATACCGCCATGATGTTCGAGCTGGCCGTGATTCGTGGACAGGCAATACCTGTATTGGAGCAAGTGCCGGAAAACTGTGTGGAGCATGCAGAGGCTTACCGTTTGTTGAAGTTTCTGAGGTACATCAAACCTATTCCTGAAACACAGATACCACCCACTTCGCTGTTGCGTGAGTTCCTGGGAGGAAGTTCGTTTGAGTACTAAGATAGTTCATAGTTCATAGTTGAGAGTTGAAAAGAAAGAAGGCTGCGCAATCGCTGCGCAGCCTTCTTCTCTAAAATACACAAATGAACAAAATATACTTAAGCTTATAAATTCACTAAGATATTAGTTCAGACACCTTATTTGGTTCTATAAGCAGGATTCTGATAAGCAATCTTCTCATCTTCGGACATTTCCATACCGTCGAGCTGACCCTGTGGGATAGGACGGATATAGTAGTCCTTAGGAATAGTACGTGTAACGGTTTGCAACTCAGTGTCAAGATAATCGCTGCCAGCAATGCGATAGGTGCCAGCACGCTCAGCCCACTTCTGGGTGCGCACGAGGTCGAACCAACGATAACCCTCGCCCCAGAACTCACGGCTACGCTCGTCGAGAATGTAGTCGATGTCGATAGTAGCAGGAGTAGCATTGGTCATAGCTGTGCTGTTGTCGATGTCGCAAGCCTCGTTGTTATTCTGATTGAATGTCATCTTACCAGCACGGTCACGCAATACGTTAACGAGTTCGCGAGCAGACTTGGAACCAGTAGCGCCCTTGACAGCAGCCTCGGCTGCGATGAGATAGAACTCAGAGAACTTGGCAACATTCCAAGGACGTGGAGAACCACCGTTTACCTTAGAACCTAAGCCACCGTTATTGTCAGAACGGGCAATACCGATCTTCCAGTTGATGGGGTAGCACTTGCGGCTGATGTTCTTGACACTGCGCACGAAGTCGGCACGACCTGGGAGTTTACCGAAGTTGAAGCGGGTAACCTCCTGCTCCTCCGTCTTATCGCCACTCTTGATATTAGCCTTTGTAGGTGTCCAGTCGATATTTGCTTCTGTTGCCTCATCGACGAAGCTGAAGTAAACCTCACCAGGACCTACCTGCATGCCATTGGCACCATAGACAAACTTGTCGGCACC
>DEJG01000023.1:0-102775 GCA_002353295.1 Prevotella sp. UBA2754 | reverse complement strand
ATGAAGTTGTCGGCAATAGGAGCCATACGAGTCCAAGGACGACCCAGTGCCTGAACAGCCTCACGCTGAATAGGGTTGATTTTCTTGTCGCCCGAAGAAGCAAGGGCTGTGATCTCGGTGTAGTTCCAGGTGGTCATCCAGTAAGCGAAGTTCTCAGGAGAACCGCCGTTACCCCAACCGTAACCAGCACCGCCATTACCAAACTTCTCGTTCTCATTATGGTCGGCATAGAGCATTACTTCCTTATTGCGGTCGTTGGAAGCCACGTTGACCTCGTAGAAAGTAGGCATCAGTCCGTAAGGACCAGGATTGTTGATAGCCTCCATAGCCACATCGTAAGCCTTCTGGAAGTAGCTGTTAGCCTGTGAAGCATCGCGAGAGCACTCAGGATAGGTAGGGATGTTGTTAGGATTCTGCAGCCACCAACCATAGGTGAGATAAGCCTTAGCCAGATACAGACGGGCAAGGTTCTTAGCAGCAGTACCCTTTAGACGAGGATTGTCAGGCAGGTCGTTGACAGCCTTTTCCAAATCAGGGAAGATACACTTAGTGTACACCTCAGGTACCGTGTTACGTACGGATGTGCGAACAGTGGTGGTGTTGAATTTCAATTCACCGGCACCGAGGTCGAGGGCTACGCCACCGTAGGTCTGCACGAGGATGAAGTAGTCGAAGGCACGGAAGAAATAAGCCTCAGCTAAGAGTGCATCCGACATGCCGGCAGCGGTACCGTTTTCGATAATACCGTTACAAGTATTGATGTTAGAAAACAATTCGCCCCATGCTCCACCGGCTACAGTACTTGTAGGAGTGACGGCACCAACACCAGAGAGGTCGGCATCCTTGAAGTTGCCATCGGCAGACTGGGCATAGGTGTATTCATCAGTACCCGTCTCGAGTGAGTTCAGGTAGTAACCATTGCCATAGAAATAGCGCAGGTGAGCGTAAAGAGCAGTAAGTCCACCCTCAATACCCTTGTCCGTGTTGAAGAACGAAGGGTCGAAACTGCTGCGTGGTTCTTCGTCGAGAACACTGCTACAAGAGGTCATTGTGGTAGAAATACCACAGCACAGGAGACCCGCAGCTAAAATATATTTTAAACTTTTCGTTTTCATAATTTTCAATTTTCAGTTTTCAGTTTTCAATTAGAAAGTTACATTCAGACCGAAGATGAAGTTGCGGGTAACAGGCGTGTTGTAACCAACGATAGGCATTTTGTGCTTGCCCGTGTAACCTTCGACACCTACAGCTGTGTTCTCGTTAGCCCAAGAGTTGGTCTCGGGGTCGAGTCCGCTCTCGTTGTTGAATGGCGAGAAGAGCACGAAGGGGTTCTGAATGGTAGCATAGAGGCGCAGACGGCTGATGCCGAAGTCTTTGATGCACTTCAGATGGTCGAAGTTGTAACCCAGCGTGATGGCGCGGATCTTCAGGTAGCCGGCATTGAAGTAACCAAGGGTAGAACCATACTTGGGGTTATCACCGCTCAGGATACCGCCTGGTTTCGGGTATTTGGCACCAGTATTCTCTTCTGTCCAGTAGTTGACATCGAGGTTGCCGCGGCGACCGGTCAGCATGTTGAGGTAACCATTTGAAGAGTGGATGGCACTGATGAGCTTACCACCAATCTGGAAGGCACCAATGATATTCAGGTCAAAGCCCTTGTAGCCAACGGTTGTGTTGAAACCACCGACGAGGTCAGGTTCCATACTCATGATCTGACGGTCTTCTGGTCCAATCTTACGAGTGGGAAGTCCATTTTCATCATAGTCACCAGTATATTTCACCTTAATCATACCGATGTTACCACCTGGCTCGAGGATATTCATAGCGTCCTCTTCACCCTTCTGGTAGAGTCCCTGGTATTCGTAGTCGTAGATGACGTCGATAGGATGACCCACGAACCAGCGGTTGCCCTCGTCACGATCAGCACCGGAAGCCAGTTCAGTCAGTTTGTTGCGGTTCTGATAGAGGTTGATGCCAGCCTCCCAGTTCCATCCGTTCTTATTGTCGATGATGATACCGTTCAAAGTGAATTCCCAACCCTTATTCTGTGTCTTACCGATGTTACCGGTATAGCTTCCTACACCAGAGGTGTTAGGCAGAGAGATGTCGAGCAGCACGTCGCTGGTCTTCTGGATATAGTATTCGAACGAACCATAGAGGCGACCTGCGAACAAAGAGAAGTCGAGACCGAAGTTCCAAGTCTTGGAATACTCCCATCCGAGTTCGGCATTAGGCAGTCTGGTTACATATAGACCTGCGCTCTGAGTGTCGCCGAAGTTATAGTTGCGGACAGCCAGTGTACCGAGTGTAGAGTAGGGGTTGATGGCCTGGTTAGAGGTTTCACCATAACCAATGCGTAACTTCAGTTTATCAATCCATTTGAGATTCTCCATGAACTGTTCGCGATTGATGTTCCAACCAGCGCTGATGGCGGGATAGGTATGCCACTTGTGGCCAGGAGCAAGGCGAGAAGAACCGTCGGAACGGAGAGCAACAGAAAGCATGTACTTATTGTCGTAAGAATACATCACACGACCCATCCAAGAAGACAGACCGCTCTGCCAGTAGTTAAAGTTGTTGAGGGTGACCTCACCGATGGCTGATGCGAGATTGTAGTACTGCATGTAGTTAGCAGGCATGTTTTGTGCATTGGCGCCAGAAGACTCATAGCGTGTCTGTTCAGCAGAATACATGGCTACTACGTTCAGGTTGTGCTTCTCGGCAAAGATGCGATCATAAGAGAGCACGTTCTCAACAGTCCAGTTGCGGGTGATGTCATTGGTAACCCAGCCGCTGTTGACAGCATTGGCATCCTTGTTGTTAACACCAGTACCGGTGAAACCGCCACCCTTAGAAGTGCGATAGTTCAAACCGACGTTGATTCGATATTTCAGACCCTCAATCCAAGGACATTTCAGTTCTGCGAAGAAGGTATTGTAAGTTCCGATACCCTTGTTCTCGCTCAACCACTGGTCCTTATTGTTTTCGACTACTTCCCTGGTAATAACGACCTGGTCGTCGGCAGGAAGAGTATTGTAACGCTTCAGGTTGCCATCGGCATCATATGGACTTGACAGTGGGGATGCTGCCAATACCGCATAGATATTGTTGACACCCTGTGTCTTGCGATAGCTGGTATTGGTGCTCAGACCGAAGCGGAACCACTTGCCCACCATCTGGTCGAAGTTACCACGGATGCTCACGCGGTCGTAACCCTCGGTAGGAAGTACTGACTCGTCGTGATAGTAACCGATGCCGAAGCTGTAGCTGCCCCCATTGGTACCACCGGCAACAGAGATGTCGTGGCTGGTACCTACACCCGTCTTATAATAACTGTCCTGCCAGTCGGTATTGATATCGTCGCTCTCGTCGAGGGAGTTCTGATATTTACCAGCATACTGACGCATCTTGGAGAACGTAGGACCATCCATCATAGGATACTTCTTGAAAATCTTCTTGAAGCTGACATAGCCGTTGTACGTTACTTTGGCAGGAGTACCCATTGCACCTTTAGTCGTTGTAATCATGATCACACCATTGGCACCACGAGAACCGTAGATAGCGGTGGCAGAGGCATCTTTCAGAATGTCCATCGACTTGATGTCGGTGGGGTTGATATCAGAAAGCTGACCCATGAAGGGGATACCGTCGAGCACGATCAGCGGGTCGTTGTTACCACTCAGTGAGCGCTGTCCACGGATGCGGATCTGCATTTCGGCACCTGGCTTAGAAGACGTCTGGGTCATCAAGACACCGGCAACACGACCTTGCAGCGCCTGGGCAGCATTGGAGGCGGCAATCTGATTCAGTTTTTCACCACCGATGTTAGCAACAGAACCTGTAACGGCCTCGCGACGCTGTGTACCGTAACCGATGACCACTACCTCGTTGAGGCTGCGACCTTCCTGTTCCAGTATTATATTAATATGATTGCGCGCGGGAACCTCCTGGGTGATATATCCTACGTATGAAATAACGAGGGTAGCGCCAGGATTGGCTTGAATAAAGAAATTACCGTTGATATCGGTAACAGCACCTGTACTACTGCCTTTAACCATTACAGTAGCACCAATTAGAGGTCCTTCAGAGTCACTGACACTACCAGTAATCTCCTGAGACTGCTGTACAGCCGTACCCTTCAGGGCATTGTCGGCTTGTACTTGGGAGGGGCAAATTAGGCCAGCAAGGGCTAAAAGTCCCACCATGAGAGTTGTTTTACTTTTTAGCATAGTTAAACCTTAATTAGAGTTGTTAATAAGTTTTCGGAACTATGCCGCAAAGGTAGGAACTAATTTTTAAACACTCATTTCAATTTGTTCCAAATGCCTTTCAATATGTTTCAGCCCTTAAAAAGCGTATAATTTTATATGTAAAATCTTAAAATCATCGCATGAAATACGGGCATGACGCCCCTGATGGTCCTGATCTCCGTTATGGCGACGCACAAATTCTATTTTATTATTAATAAGGTGAACCTCGTCCACAAAGCCGATGCCTAGGCGTTTGCCTTTAAAAGAGGCAGCTTTTTCCTTTGTAACATTTTCTTTTGTATTTGAAACAACAAAGCCGTCTTCACCTAAAATTCGTTCCTTTTCATAGGAATTCTCATAGGCAGTGGCAAAACTGACGACCACTCCATTTCCTGCTAAAAGATACTCATCATCGGCAAGTCTTACAAGGATGGCTCCCCCCTCAGGCCATACAGAGCCGTCAGTGGCACGAGCATCCCAGGGGAGGGTATAGTAATGCCGGCAGGTAATCTTTGTGTCGCCATCTTGGATGATGCGCTCACGGTCTTGTTGGTCAAATAAGATGCCGTAAGTGGTGAGGGGTGAGTGGTGGGCAGTGAATTGTGACAGTTGGCGGATGAGGTCGTAGGCCTTTTGAAGACGATGGGTGTCGTCAGCGGAAGCTTGATCGATGGCAAAGGGAGAAAACCCTAAGGCATGATGCTCACCAAAGGCATAGAGGGCTCGAACACCACTATTCGTGCAGCAGCGCGTTTCCGGGATGAACAGGCGGTTGTTGGGAAGTGCATACTGGTCGGCCCATCCTTTAAACCCCTCGTCGTAGATATCAGGAGCCAGCATGGCCAGTTGGGGTGCCCCTGCATGCCAGAAATCTATGAGATGTGCCAATGGGCCGGCCGAAGGATATTGGCCAGGTTGTCTTCCTCGGCTATTCATGGCAGCATTGACATAGAGAGGCATTTGTGTGTATTTTCTTGCTGTCTCACAGAGGCGTCCGACATATAGGGCATAGTGATATGCCATGAACTTTTCTTCACCGTATGGGTCACTGCCGAAGTGTTGGCGCCATGTGGTTGCCTTGTTTATGTGCAGTGTCCGGTAAAGTGTTTGTGGGATTTGGGTGTCGTAGGCCTTTTCTGCCAGAGGAGAATGGTCGCGTGCTGCTTCCAACATACCAATCTCATTTTCCACTTGCAGCATGATGACCACATCACTACCTACCTCAACGATATGACGGACGAAAGTTCCGAAAGCACGATTGTCGGCTTGGAACACATTCTCAGAGAAGCATGATGCAATCTCGAGCTGTTTACCATCTTTGCGACAGGCACGTGGAAATCGTTTGGTGTCCTTTTTGAACCAAAGAGGTGCATAGCATGACATGGAGTTTTTCCATGCTCCAAACCATAGAAACACCAGTTTCAGATTGTTTTCACGTGCCCGTTGGATGGTACGGTCGACAAGAGTGAAATCAAACTGTCCTTCAGTCGGTTCGATAAACTCCCAATAGGCGGGCACTAATACCGTATTGAGCCCTAATGACTTCATGCGCGGTATGACGTTATCAATATCCTCCACCGAGGTAACAGCAGAATTGCTGAGTTCACCGCCTAGAATCAATGGAAACTCCTGAGCCTTCAATCCGCTGACGGAGAGGCATAACATGATCAGTAGTAGTGAATGCTTCATGGTTTTGCAAATTGGCCAAAGTATTTCAGACAGACGTCACGCCACTCTTTGGCGTTAGCAATCTGGATGTTCAGGCGTTCATCGACTTCGCGCCAACGCTGTTCATCCACGTAAGCCCGCATTTTATTATGCCAGAGGTTCTGATAGGTTTCCGTCATGATAACTCCCTGGTTATAGTGATATTGCAGCGACTCCCACAGGGTGGAACCATCCTTCATCTTATAATCCCAGGGCAGATGGTGGAACCACAGGAGAAGATTCTCAGGGCATGTCTCCAACTTATCATACATCGAGGCGTATGGCTCACGGTATTGGCTGACAGCATTCGTACCACGCGATGAACGGTCGAAGCCGATGCCTTGCTTATCAGCTTTGTGATAGTAGACGGGACACCACTCAATGGGATATTCTGCCTTGAAGCCATCAGGTTCCGGTCCGTAATGATGGTCGAATTTAAAAATATGGTGCAGTCCGAGTGGCATCATGTAGTCAACACATGCTTCGCGGCTCTCTTCCATCACTGTGGACATGAGAAAAACAAAGTTCTCGTCTGTCGAAAAAGTCTGTTCGAGCCATTCGCGGGCTATGGCTTCAGACGAGAGCTCTGGATTCCATGCCAGACGCCCGAAGGCATACCAGTTGGCCTGTGAGAAATGATGACCGCACCAGTTGCGATCCTTACCGATATTAGCCACTCCTGCAATACCATTGAGCCATTGCGGTTCAATGTACTGGAAGAATTCCTTCCACATCGGGGCCAGGTAGACCAGATGGAGCGACTGACCGAGGTATTCTTGAGTGATTTGCAGTTCCACCATATTGGGAGTCTCACGGATCTGGTCAAATACGGGGCTATAAGGTTCACGCGGTTGGAAGTCCAAAGGTCCGTTCTTGGTTTGGAGAATCACATTCTTATGGAATTGACCGTCAAGTGGTTGGAATTCCGATACCGCTTGTTTTACCCGATCTTCCCCTTTGTGGTTAGCCCCATAGACGAAGCAACGCCACATGACGATACCGCCGTAGGGTTCTAACGCCTCTGCCAACATATTGGCACCATCGGCATGTGAGCGCTGGTAGTCGCCAGGGCCAGGTTGTCCCTCGCTGTTTGCTTTCACCAAGAAACCGCCAAAGTCAGGAATCAGTTTATAGATCTCACGAGCCTTACTTTTCCACCAGCGTGCCACTTTGCCATCCTTGGGGTCGGCTGTTGTGGTATGGCCTAATGCCATCGGTGTGGCAAAATTGATAGAGAGGAAAACACGGATGCCATAAGGGCGCAGAATGTCTGCAATTTTCTTGACCTCGCGCAGATATTCCTTGGTAAGAATCTTCGGGGAAGCATTGACGTTATTGAGTACCGACCCATTGATACCGATGGATGCGTTGGCGCGGGCATATTCACGAATGAGACTCTCGTCGAGGTGGAACCATTCGAAAATACTATTACCCGCATAACCGCGCTCTATGGAACCGTCGAGATTATCCCAATGATTGAGGAGACGGAGTTTGAATTGTGGATGTTGTGCTTCGTCCTTGATAGGAGCATCGGTAGCCTGTAGGCGCAGAACCTCATATGCCCCATAGAGTAATCCGATATCACGTCGTGCTGTTATCGTCAACTGGTCGTCATTTCCCGTAATAGTATACCCTTCGTCATCAGCCATTGACGGGTCGAGTCGAAGCATGACATGAGAACCCTGAAAATAATTTTCCAGTTCGCCCTTGGCAATACTGATTGTTGGTGAACCAGCGGGTGCTTCTACTTGTGCCGTCTTGGCAATATCATATCTCAACCAAAGGCGATGACCGTCTTCTGCTTGTGCACATAATGCATTCAGAATAGTAAGGATAGTAAAAATCAGTTTTTTCATATTTCATCGGTATTTTTGTTTTCTTCGGTAATATGTTCCAGATAGGTTTTGGGTGTCATTCCGAAATGGCGCTTGAAGACGGTAGAGAAATGCGTCTGATTATTGAAGCCGACGGAATAGGCCACCTGTGAAATATTAATCTTTTTCTCTTTGATGAGTCGAGCTGCCTGTTCGAGTCGGATGTTGCGGATGAACTCACTGGCGGTAATACCCGTTATTTTCTTCATTTTACGGTGTAGGTGTGTGCGGCTGATACCAATCATTTTGGTTAACTCCTCTACGTCGAAATCGGGATTCGACAGATTCTCATTGATGCACTTGAGGATGCGTTCCATGAGATAATCGTCATTACCTTTCACCTCAATGTCTTCCACTTTGTCTTCTTGTATCTGAGCCCCAGAGAACTTCCCTTTCAAGCGTCTTACATTATCAACGAGATTATCAATCTGGATATGCAGTTCCTCCATGGAGAACGGTTTGGCCAGGAAGGCATCAGCACCTTTCTTGAGACCTTCCAGGCGGAACGACACTTCAGACTTTGACGTCAGCAAGATGACGGGAATATCACTGATGCGATGGTTTGACTTGATGCTTCGCAACAGGGTGATGCCATCCATTTCCGGCATCATCACATCTGTGATGACGAGGTCGAAGGGTTTTGTTAACAACATCTTCAAAGCCTCGCGCCCATTGAGTGTTATATCGAAGCGATACCAGTCGCCTAATTCGTGCTTGATATAAGAACCGATTTCCGGGTCATCGTCAACAATGAGTATATGGAAGTCACGTGAAGCTTGTTTCTTCGGATTTCGCTGTCCCTTCACCCGAACGGTTTTTTCGTCTTCTTCTATTTGGTCAGGTTTCAGGTGTCTGTTACCTAACGGCAATTGTATGGTGAGGATGGCTCCAGAGCTGCCGTCCTTCCGATTAGCAGCTGTAATCTTTCCGCCGTGCATTTCGGTGAGTGCTCGACAAAGGTTCAGTCCGATACCGGTTCCGTTAATATGAAGATCTTTGGAATGCTTACCTTGATAGAAAAGGTCGAAGAAGGGTTCTGTGTGATCGTTTTCGAAACCTATACCATTGTCAATTACCTCAATCTTGGCAACAGACGATTCGGTAGGTTGGCTAAGGCGAATCATGATTTCACCATTGTCGTAGGTATATTTGAAAGCATTCGACAGGAGGTTGGAAATCACCTTATCGAACTGGATGCGGTCAATCCATACGTTGACAGGCTCATCAGGGTGTTCGAAGAGAAACGTGATATTGCGCTGTTTTGCATTATACTCATAGAGTTTGAAGATGCCCTGGATGAACTCTACAAGATTCGTCTTGGAGCACTTGAGTTTCATCTGTTTTTTGTCAATCTTCCGTTCGTCGAGAATCTGATTGACGAGGAGCATCAGACGCTTGGCATTCTTGTCGATGGTATTGATGTCAGTCAGGTTCTCTTGGTCTGTCAGTCGTTGTTTCAGTTTCTCCAACGGTCCCATGATGAGGGTCAGCGGTGAGCGGATATCATGAGTGGCATTGATGAGGAAGCGCATCTTGGTTTCCTCCAAATCGCGACGACGCTGGCGTTCGAAATTATAGAGCAGGAGTCCGACGAATCCAAAGAAAATCAATGTATAGAGCAGATAAGCCCACCACGATTTGTACCAAGGTTTCAGAACATTGATATGTAGGGTCTTGACGTCCTTGCTGAAAATTCCATTGCTGGTGGCCCTGACCTCTATGAAATAATGGCCAGGTTGTACTTCGGTGAAGGTGATTTGGTTGACACCTTCATTGGTTTGCATCCATGTGTCGCTGCCATTGATGCGATATTGGAAGGAGATGTTGTCGGTATTCTGATAATCGAGCAACGAAAATTCAAGCGTGAAGGTGTTTTCAGCATACCGGACTTCGTATTCCTCCTTCATCGGATCGATGGTGCGACCATTACAGAAGAAACGAGTGAGATGGACATTGCCCAACTGACTCTGACGGTTGTTGATGTCTTGAGGGCGGAACGAGGTGATACCATCGGCAGCACCGAAGAAAATACGGTCGTCGGCACTATGAAATGCCGAGCCCATCACATATTCCTTATAAAGAAGTCCATTGCCACCGACATGACCGATCATCTCCTTTCGCTTATCTGAATACTGCCAGATGCCGTTAGTCGTCGATATCCATATTTCACCCTGACGGTCCCTGACCATCGAGCAAATCAACTTGTCGGTAAGAGCTTGCCCCTTGGGGTCTTCTTTTGTCTTGTTCTGTTTCCAGTAATACCGGTAAAGTCCTGATTCGGTGCCAATGAGCATATCCCCACTAGGCGTTTCGCAGATGCTGTAACACTGCTTGCTCTTTAGCAAGGCGTTCCATCCGCGTGCATTGAAGACATTGCCGTTGGGGTTCATCATCGAGACTCCGTCGGTAGTACATATCCACAGCATCCCACGTGAATCGAACATCAAGGCTTTTACCCAGTCGTTGGTGAGGTATCCTTCACTGCGCTGGGTCTGCATCATACTCAGCATCTCACTCTTCTCTGTCTTGGTGTCGTAGATACAGAGACCTAAGCCGAAGACACTGATATAGAGGCGTCCCTTGCCGTCGTCAGTCATGCAGTTCAAATTTCGTCCGCTGTCGAAAACCTTCGCCAGTGTAGCCGTTCCGCTTTGCAGGTTGTAGCGATAGAGTGTGTTCTCCGTGGCCAGCCAGTACTGACCGCTTTTGTCGCGATAGATGTAACGGGTACGGTCAGGCGATGTAAGATGCTGCACGATACGACCCTCATGGTTGATACGGTAGATGCCGTTGTTCATCACTGAACACAGGATGTCGTCGTTATCGCCGCTGACAATTGAAGCCACGTTACCTCCCGTCACGAAGCGCTGACTGGAGAAACTCATGGTGTTGAACGCAGCCTTCTGTTTGGTAATCAGAATCAGTCCTTTATTATAACAGGCCACCCATAGGTTATGGTCCTTATCCTCTATGACGTCGACGACATTAGCCGACGAGAGATCGATGCTGGCACTGGCATTTTCAATGCGTTGCAGGGTGCGCTTACCCTTGGGTATGACCATCAGTCCTTCACCGGTGGTGGCGATAATGATATCACCCTGACTATCCATGAAGGCTTTCTTGATACTGACGCTACGATCCAGTAGCGACAGGTCGAAATTGCTTTGCTGCATCTCACCTGTCTGGTAGTTATAGCTCATGATACCACTCATACCCACCAGCAGCATTTCCTCCTTGGAATATTCGATGAAATTACGTGTAATACCATATTCCGAGGGGTAGTCGCGAAGCGTAACAGGTTTTTTGTTTTTAACCGTATAGCGGGTGATGTCGCGCAGGTGACTGCTTCGCCACAGGTTACCATCTTTGTCAATGTGTATGCGACTGCAAAAATCGTCAACCTGCCGTTGGATGAACGCACTTTCATAGCGGATATGGTCGGTTCCTTTCCGGATGGAGAAAAGACCATAGCCAGCAGTACCGATGAGTAGGTCACCCTCAGGCGACTCCGTCATTACAGTCACACGAGGCAAGAGGTTATCAGGGAAAGGGTATTTCTGGAATCGGTCATTCTCGTAGTCATAACGAGCCAAACCTCTGGCTCCGCCTACCCAAAGCCGGCTTTTGCTATCGACAAAGATGACCGACACTTCATTGTCAGAAATAGTCAGCGAGTCGGTGTGACTATGGAAATAGGCGGTATAGCGATAGCCGTCGAACTTGTTCAGTCCGAACTCTGTTCCTATCCAGATGTATCCGTATTTGTCTTGGCTGATGCAGGTAATCATGCCGCTCGACAGCTTGTCGGGTGTATAGAGATGCCCCGTGTCTGCCATTACGAAGACAGACACGAGGCAAAACATTGCCGTTAAACATTGTCGATATAAGCGGTACATCTCCAGTACGTTTGCTTATTTTTTCGAAGCGGTTAGAATATTCAGTTTGTGCTTAGGTGCCAAGACATTGCTTACCTTCTCGGTATATTCCGTGAGTTTGGCATTGACGGTGGCGCGTATGTCACGGCTGGAAGCTCCGATTTGGAAGGCATACTGACCAGCCTCGGTAACCCACTGGCTGTTAGCCTCGTCGAACGAAGCCAGTTCGCGCTTCTGTATCTGGATGGTCAGTGTCTGCTTCTCACCGGGTTTCAGTTCGCGCGTCTTGGCGAAGCCCTTCAACTCATGACTGGGTTTTTCGATCTTGCCAGCAGGAGCAGCAACATAGACCTGAGCAATCTCCTTACCAGCTACCTTACCCGTATTCTTGACGGTGATGGAAACGGTGACCACATCACCGTTCACCTTAACGGCAGCATCACTATATTCAAAAGTGGTATAGCTGAGACCGTAACCGAAGGGATAAGCCACATTCTTGTTGAACGAGTCGAAATACCGGTAGCCGACATAGATATCCTCGTCGTGGTTGGTATAGTCGTGACCAGGAATCTGGGCACCCCATCCCAACGACTCACGGAAGGTGTAGTTGTCCATCTCCTGCGGGAAATTCTTCGTGGACGGATGGTCAGTAGCAGAGATCGGCCATGTCATGGTCAGTTTTCCTGAAGGATTGACCTTACCCGTCAGGATGTCAGCCACGGAGTTACCCCCCTCCTCACCTGGCTGCCAGGCACAGAGAATAGCATCCACACGGTCACGCCATGATGCTGTTTCCATCACAGAGCCACTGTTGATAATGACGATGACCGGTTTGCCCAGAGGACGGAACTGGTCGCTGACACGTGCTATCATATCCTTTTCCGTGGCAGTGAGGTTGAACTCTCCCTCTATCTCACGGTCCAAGCCCTCACCTGCCTGACGACCAATGGTGATAATAGCGGCATCAGCCTCCTTCACCTCATGGGTGACACAACGGGTGGAGATCTCTATCTCGTCGAGTTTGGGTTTGCCGGTATCCAAGAACCACATGATAGGGTTCTTGTCGGCTTTCAGTTTCAGACTGGCATATTTCACATAACTTTGATAGATATCGGTCAGCAGAGGAGTCGTCTTAACACCTACGTTCCTCAAACCTTCCACCATATCTACCACATAGGGAACATTCACGGCACCAGATCCCAGACCGCCGGACATGAAATCGTAACTATTGACACCAAACAATGCCACCGTCTTGAGGTTGCGGATGGGAAGGACACCGTCGTTCTTCAAAAGTACCATACCTTCTGTTGAACTTTGACGGGTAATCTGAGCATGCGCTTTCAGGTCAGGACGATTAGAGAACTTATAGCCACGGAAACGCGGAGTCTTGACAATATACTCCAGCATACGGCGCACATTACGGTCGACATCCTCTATCTTCAGGGTGCCGTCCTTCACACCTTTGACAATATCCTCTGCCTGTTCCGCATAACCAGGCATCATCAGGTCGTTGCCTGCTGCCACCTCACTCGTGGTGAGTAGCCCGTTACGCTTACCAATCCAGTCCGTCATGACGATTCCTTTGAATCCCCAGTCATCACGTAAGATACCAGTCAACAGGTCTTTGTTGCCTTGGGCAAACTCCCCGTTCACCTTATTATAAGCGGACATCAGTGTCCAGGGATTACTCCTGCGCACCATGATCTCAAAACCACGAAGGTAAAGTTCACGTGCCGCCCGCTGACTGACACGCTCATCGACCAGGGTACGGTCTGACTCCTGTGAGTTGACGGCATAATGCTTGGCAGAAACACCAACACCCTGACTCTGGATACCGATGGTCATTGCCGTACCGATCAGTCCTGTCAATATCGGGTCCTCAGAGTAATACTCGAAATTACGACCGCATAAGGGAGAACGATGCAGGTTCATGCCTGGACCAAGGATGACATCACATCCATACTCCAATGTCTCATTACCTATCGCCTCACCCACCTGTCGCACCAGATCAGTGTTCCATGTGGAAGCAAGACAGGTCCCGATAGGAAATCCTGTGGCGGCATAGGAGTGGGGGTCGTTCTCACGCTTGGCGTCAATATGTACTCCGGCGGGTCCGTCACTTAATACGGTGGCAGGAATACCCAGCCGCTCAATAGCCACCGTGACACCTGCCGCACCAGCCACCAACCTCTTCTGGTGTCCTAACATGGCTCCCGACCCTGTGAAAGAGTCGTTGCCTCCACCTACCAATAGTTGTGCTTTCTCTTCAAGGGTCATGGCTTTCAATACCTCATCGATATTGTCGGCTCTCAGTTTGGGTTGTGCACTCATATTAGTTGCTGATAAACAGGCAATGATGCCTAGTATAAAAAAACGTTTTCTCATCATTTATTTTTTGAATAGTTTGGGTACAAAGTTATTGAGGTAGATGCGCCAGTTGCGCCAGATATGTCCGCCGTCAGTCTCTACATATTCATATTTGTAGCCCTTCTCATCCAGCCGCTGACGGAAATTGACATTATCCTTGTATAGGAAGTCGTCCTTGCCGATGGCGATGTAGTAGAGCAGTGGGGCAGGCGAGAACTGCTTAGCCAGTTTGGCATCCAGGTTCTGATAGATATGGTCGTTGCCGCCCTTACCCATGCGGCCAACGGCAGCAGAGAAAAGTCCTACGTAGCCGAATGTCTGGGGATTGTTGGCAGAAATATAAAGGGAGTGGAATCCTCCCATGGAGAGCCCTGCTATGGCGCGGTGCTGCTTGTCAGCAATGGCACGGTAATGACTATCGACCCATTTTACCAAATCGGGGAAAGCTACTTCAATAGAACCCTCCATCGTCTTCTTGTTCATGAATGACGGTTTATACATCGCATTCTCGTATTCGCCAGGTGCAGCCTTCTGTGCACCGTTGCCATTGGGCATCACCACAATCATGGGCTCTGCCTTGCCTTGAGCTATCAGATTGTCAAGAATCTGGGCAGCACGTCCTAATTCTGTCCATGCATTCTCATCGCCACCGGCACCATGCAACAGGTAGAGCACAGGATATCTCTTCTGCGGAAGGTCGGCATAACCAGCTGGCGTATAGACGGTGGCGCGGCGCTCTTCCATCCCTAGTTTTGGAGCAGGATACCAGACCTTGGCAACAGTGCCGTGCTTGACATTACGGACATAATAGTTGGCCGACAGTTCACCGTCAATCAAGAAATAATTCATATAGGATGCAATGTCGCGCAGCATATAGACGTTGTTGGGGTCGCTGATGCGTACACCGTCAACATACAGCCAATAGGTGTGCAGTTCGGGGGCCAATGCCTTGGAGGTGAACGACCATAGTCCTTTTTCGTCTTTGGTCATAGTCGTTTTCTCGGTGAAATCGCCTTCAATCTCAACCTTCTTTGCTTCAGGGGCGAGGATGGAGAAGGTGGCTGTACCGTCGGTATTCAGTATAGGGGAAGTGATGTCACCAGTATTCAAACGAATGGTTTCTTGGGCTATGGATGCCAAAAACATCATAGCCAATGCGGGAAGTAGTAAAAATCTTTTAGTCATTGTATTGAAAATTTGTTAGTTATTCTGCAAAGGTACGAAATAGTGATGAATGAACAAAATAAATTCATTTATTTTTTTCTTTTGAACGGATTTGAATAAATTTCTCATTTCTCATTTCTCATTTCTCATTTTTTTCGTACCTTTGCAGCCGATATTATAAATAAGGTATAAAAACAATATAGTATTATGGCAAAGAAAGCATTACTCATGATTCTCGATGGATGGGGAATCGGTAAGCATGGAAAGGGTGACGTGATTTATAACACACCTACTCCCTATTTGGATTATCTGACAGCAGTTTCGGCTCACTCTCAGTTGCAGGCTTCTGGCGAGGATGTAGGTCTGCCCGAAGGCCAGATGGGTAACTCGGAGGTAGGTCACTTGAACATCGGTGCCGGTCGCATCGTGTATCAGGATCTGGTGAAAATCAATCGTGCCTGCAAGGACGGCTCTATTGTGGAGAATCCTCAGGTGAAAGCAGCATATACTTATGCCAAGGAGAACAATAAGAAGTTGCACCTGATGGGTCTGACTTCTGACGGTGGCGTACACTCTTCACTCGAACATCTCTTTAAACTCATCGAGGTAGGTAAGCACTATGGACTGAAGAACCAAACCTTCGTTCACTGTTTCATGGACGGTCGTGATACCGACCCCCACTCCGGTAAGGGCTTCATCGAACAAGTACAGGCTGAGTGCGAGAAGAACGATGCTGCCATTGCTTCTATCGTGGGTCGTTTCTATGCCATGGACCGTGACAAACGTTGGGAGCGCGTGAAGGAAGGTTACGACCTCATCGTGAAAGGTGTTGGCAAGCAGGCTACCGATATGGTGCAGGCTATGCAGGAAAGCTATGACGAGGGTGTGACCGACGAATTCATCAAGCCTATCCACAATGCCAGTGTGAACGGTCTGATTGAAGAGGGTGATGTAGTTATCTTCATCAACTTCCGTAACGACCGCGCCAAGGAGCTGACCATCGTGCTGACACAGCAGGATATGGAGGAACAGGGCATGAAGACGATTCCTGGATTGCAGTATTACTGCATGACCCCATACGATGCTTCGTTCACTGGTGTTCATATCCTCTTCCCCAAAGAGAATGTAGAGGATACGTTGGGCGAATATCTCTCCCGTCAGGGCAAGAAGCAGTTGCACACTGCTGAGACAGAGAAATATGCGCACGTCACCTTCTTCTTCAACGGTGGTCGTGAACAACCTTTCGAGGGTGAGGACCGCATCTTGGTACCATCTCCCAAGGTGGCTACCTACGACCTGAAGCCTGAGATGTCGGCCTATGAGGTGAAAGACAAGTTGGTGGCAGCCATCAACGAGAATAAGTATGACTTCATCGTGGTTAACTTCGCCAATGGCGATATGGTGGGTCATACGGGTGTCTATAACGCCATTGCCAAGGCTGTATGGGCTGTTGACCACTGTGTACAGGAAGTGATCGAGGCAGCCAAGGCCAATGATTATGAGGCTATCATCATTGCCGACCACGGTAATGCCGATAACGCTATCAATCCCGACGGCACGCCTAACACGGCTCACTCGCTGAACCCCGTACCTTTCATCTACGTGACCAACAACAATTCGGCCACGGTAAAGGACGGTCGTCTGGCCGACGTAGCTCCTTCCATCCTCCATATCATGGGACTGGAACAGCCTGCCGACATGACCGGTGAGTGTCTGATACAGGACTAATTATATCGGATGGCCATCATCGTTAGGTCATCGCTTTGCTCAGCCGTCCCCACAAACTGGTGGACGGCTTTTTGCATTCTTTCAATAACGTCGTTGGGGGCGGTGACCTGATCCTGGATGAGCGCTTCAGCCACTTCGTTGACACGCTCATCACCGAATTGGGCTTGATGGGCATCTTCTGCCTCGTTGAGGCCGTCGGTGAAGAGGAAGAGTGTAGTGCCATGCTGGATGGTGGTCTGCTGCTCTTCGTAGTCGTGGTTGGGAATAATGCCCACCACCAGATTTGATTTGCAAGGCAGCAGCTGTACGTCATTGCTAATGACCAATGGCGCATTATGACCGCCGTTGCAATAGCGCAGACTGCCCGATTGGAGGTCGAGTACACCCACAAACAGGGTGACAAACATACCAGTCTCGTTGCCCTCTACCATCGCGTCGTTGATAGAACCGACAATGGCACTGGTAGAAGAAGTGTGGGCTGAGATATTACGGAATAGAGAACGGCTGACGGCCATCACTAACGAGGCAGGAACACCCTTACCCGAAACGTCGCCAATGCAGAAGAACAGCTGCTCGTCGCGGATATAGAAGTCGAATAGGTCGCCACCGACAGCCTTTGCAGGTGTCAGCATACCATAGATATCTACATCCTGGCGTTGCGGATAAGGCGGAAATGTCTTGGGCAGCATCGACATCTGGATGTTGTGCGCAATCTTCAGTTCACTCTCCATCGTCGCTTTCTGGGCTGTCGTCGTCTGAAGCTGGTCGATATACTTTGTGAGTGAGTGCTGCATCTCCTCGAACGAATCTCGAAGCAGTCGTATCTCATCGTGGCTCTTGATTTTGGGCAGCGGAGTGTCGAATTTTCCCTGTGCCACCTCTTCAGTGGCCTGTGCCAGCGTCTTGAGGGGTTTGACAGCACGACGAATGCCAAAGAAACTGGCAAAAAAGACCACTATCAGGGCTATGATGATGAGGAAGAGCAGGATGCTGACGAAACCATAGCCAACGACCTTGAAGGAGAGTTCGGGTACGGAGACACCCAAGCCCCATCCGGTTTCGGTGATAGGAGCATAGAACAGGTATGAGTTGATGCCTTCAATTTGCAATACATGGTCGTCGTCGCTGCCATAATAGCTGCCCTGATTGCCCGAGAGCATCAGGTGTCCGGCATGAACGGCCAGTGTGTCGGATTGTTTTCTGGCATAGTCGAAATAGTTTTCCTTGAGGATTCTCGCTGTATCAGGGTGGCTGACATAGACACCGTCGTTATCGATGATGAAGGTGTAGGAATAGGCTCCCTTGAAATCGACACCGGCACCACCTGTCCACCAGTTGAGGCGCATTTCTATCCCCGACATCGCTTCTTTCAGGAAAGTAAGCGAGAGGTCGGACGTGATGACAGCCACCACCTTGCCAGAGCGGTCGTGGACGGGCTGCATGTAGGACACCAGCGGTGTTTCCCTATCGACACAATCAACATAAGGTTTTGTCCAAAAGCCTTCTTCGCTGGCTAGTGCTTTCTGTATGTCGGCTTCTTGCAGGTAGTCGTGTTGCGAATCGCCTGCATAGCCCGTAATGACGTTGCCCACACTGTCGCGTCGGGCATAGGGTGCATACCAGCGTCCCTTCTGCGGATAATAGTCGGCAACAAAGGAGATGCCGATGCACTGCAGGTGGGGGTTGATTTCCACCACTCGTTTCAGTATGTCGTGAAATCGGTCGGGACGGTCGAGATGATCCTCCAGGTTGCTCACATTATTAATAGTAGCCAGACGGACGTTGGACACGATTTCGCTAATCTCCTTGCTGGTTCTGACACAGAAAGTGCTATGGCGCATCACCGACTCGGTGTTGAGCACTGCCCATGACACCTGGTAAATCAAATAAATAGCTCCACCCATAACGATGGAAAGCGTGAGAACCAGCCGCCAAGAAAGTTTGTTGGCAAAGGAGTGTATGTGGAAAAAACGAGTAATAGATTTCATAAGCTATCAGTTTGCTTGCAAAAGTACAAAAAAAGTTATAACTTTGCAAACAAAATCAGAAAGAAATGGCACAGGTACAAATTGAGGAATCGTGGAAAGCGCAGTTGCAGGGCGAATTTGAGAAGCCTTACTTCCAGCAACTGACTGCTGCTGTCAGACAGGAATATATGCAGACAACATGCTATCCACCAGGGAACTTGATTTTCAATGCCTTCAACCTCTGCCCGTTCGACCAGGTAAAGGTGGTGATTATCGGGCAAGACCCTTACCACGAGCCAGGACAGGCGCACGGATTGAGCTTCTCGGTGCAGGACGGGGTACAATTTCCGCCTTCACTGCAAAACATCTTCAAGGAGATACAGAACGACCTCGGTACGGCGATTCCGCCAACGGGTAATCTGACGCGGTGGGCTGAACAGGGTGTGCTGTTACTCAATGCTACGCTGACCGTTAGGGCGCATCAGGCTAACAGCCATTCAGCGCTGGGGTGGCAGAAATTTACCGATGCAGCTATCCAGGCATTGGCCAACGAGCGTGAACACTTGGTGTATATGCTCTGGGGCGGCTATGCGCGTTCGAAATCCTATATGATAGACAAACATAAAAACCTTGTGCTGGAGTCGGTGCACCCTTCTCCTTTGAGTGCCAATCGTGGCGGTTGGTTCGGTCTGCATCAGTTCTCGCGTTGTAATGAGTACTTGAAACAAAACGGCATAGATCCTATCGTATGGTAAATGACATTCCCCCTATTTTGGAAGTCGGAGGTATCTTGATATCCTCTGAGATACTGACGGAATTCTTCTGTTGTGACTACGAGAAGTGTAAGGGCATCTGCTGTGTAGAAGGCGATGCCGGTGCACCTGTCACGATGGATGAGATAACGGCTATGGAAGATGTGTTGGATGACGTGTGGCCTATGCTGTCAGCTTCGGCTCAGAGTGTCATAGACCGTCAAGGGGTGGCCTATGCCGACAAAGATGGCGACTTGGTGACGAGTATCGTGCGGGGCAAGGATTGTGTGTTTACGTGTTACGACGGCGACAATTGTCTTTGTGCACTGGAGAAAGTTTTTCGCGAGGGGAAGACGAAGTTTTGCAAACCTATCAGTTGTGCGCTGTACCCTATTCGTGAGAAAAACTTCGGCCAGGGACTTGTCGGCCTGAACTACAACCGATGGGTGGTGTGTGCCGATGCTGTCAAGAAGGGTAAGGAGTTACAACTACCCGTTTACCGGTTTCTGAAAGAGCCGCTCATTCGCCGCTTTGGCGAGACGTGGTATCAGGAACTCTGCGATGTAGCCCAGCAACTGGGGTGCTAACTTCTTCTGTATTCGCCAGGGGTAATTCCTGTTTGTTCCTTAAAGTATTTTCCGAAGAACGACGTGTTGGGGAAGTTCATTTCCTCAACTATCTCGCGAATGCTTTTTGTCGAGTTCTTGAGCAGCACTCTGATCTCGAGTGTCACATACTTGTCAATCCATTCGTTGGGAGTCCGCTTGCTGATCTGTTTGACGGCTTCAGAAAGGTATTTAGGAGTGATGCCGAGCTGTTGGGCATACCAGTTGACGCGTCGTTCCTTTCGGAAGTTTTGTTCCAGTAGGCGGATGAATTTTGAAAAAATGATGTCGAGGCGAGTGATAGCCTTGGCCTCTTGCTGTTCCACTCGCCAGATGACGTTACTCATGTCATAGAACATGGCCAGCAGTAGCGCCTTCACCAGTTCTTTGCGGAAGTGATTATCTTTGTCACTCATCTTCTCGCGGATGGTGTGGAAATAGTTGCTGTAGACCTGCATTTCTCTTGGGGTGAGTGGTACAACGGGATTGTTCATTGAAAAGAGCAATAGTGATGACACGTTCTGCACGTTCTGCACAAAGCCATGATAGTAACTTGTGGTGAGCATGATGCACTGACATTCAAAATCGGGCGATGCCATGTAATTGTCGACGATGTGGCGTTCGGAGATAAAGAACAGGTCGCCAGGTTTCACTTGTTGTTCCTGGGTGTCGATGCTGAACAGTGCTTTCCCTTTTTTGCAGAGCGCCATGAGGATAAAGTTCATGCGGGTGGGAAAATAGGGGATTGGGGCATCTGAAATCCTGTCTGTCAATACAAGTCCATCATCCATGGATTTCGCATTGCCCCACCGCTGAACGTCTCTGAGGTGGGTGTCTGTAATAGTTTTCTTTACCATGTCTTAACGGGCAGTCTCTGTCCTGCCTTCAGTTTGAGCGTCTTACGCTGTTTATTATATAATAAGGTGACGGTGCCTGCTTGTCGGGCTTTGATTTCAGCTTGTCGCACATGACCGCCTTTCCATTGGAAACTCACTTCGAAACCGCCTCGGGCACAGAGTCCGCTGACGCTGCCTTCGCTCCACTCCTTGGGCAGGGCGGGCAATAGTTCGATGACCCAGTGATTCTTCTCTTCGGCGTGCGACTGCATCAGCATTTCGCAAACACCAGCGGTACCACCGAAGTTGCCGTCGATTTGGAAGGGTGGGTGAGCATCCATCAGATTGGCATACGTGCCGCCTGCATGGCGAGTGCCGGGTCGTTGGTCGTCCTGTGCATCGGTGAAGGTCAGCAGTTTGCGGTATGTCTGGTAGGCCTTCTCACCATTGTGCAGTCGTGCCCATAGGTTGATGCGCCATCCTGTGCTCCATCCCGTTGTCTCGTCGCCTTTCTGAATCAGGGTCTGTTTAGCGGCTTCACGCAGGCGGGCATCCTGCAGATGATGACCGGGATAGAGTCCGATGAGGTGCGACTGGTGTCGATGGCGTGGGTCCTTGTCCTGCCAGTCGTAGTACCATTCATTGAGGTCGCCCTCCTTGCCTATAGTGTAGGGGTGCAGCCGCTTCAGGGCAGTTTTGTAGGCGGTGACATTATCACCGCACAGGGGACCTGCCTTGATGACTGCCTCCAGCAGTTCGCGGATGATGGCGAGGTCAGCCGTTCCGCCATAGCAGGTCATGCCATGGTAACCCTTGTCGGTGATGTATTCGTTTTCGGGCGAAGTACTGGGGGCGGTGATGAGTTCCTTGGGGTTCTTTGGATTGGGAATAAGCCATCCGAGACAGAAGTCGGCAGCGCCCTTCATCAGCGGATAGGCGGTTGTGCGCAGGTATTTCTTGTCTTGTGTGAACAGGTAGCGCTCCCACAGGGTGGTCACCAGCCATGCTCCGCCCAGATTGAAGTTAGCCCATTCCGGCCATTCGCGTTTCTCACCCGTAGGATTGGTCATCGCCCACAGGTCGCTATTGTGGCTCGAGCACCATCCGCGGTTAATGCCGTAGTAGTTCTGGGCGGTATATTTGCCGTTCTTTGCCAGTGCTTGGGTGAATCCGTCGAGTGGCATCGCCATCTCCTGCAGGTTGGCTACGAAGGCAGGCCAGTAGTTCTCTTCCAGGTTGATGTTCACGGTGTAATTGCCTCGCCAAGGCGACCAGAGGTAAGGGGTCCACAATCCTTGCAGGTTGGCGGGTACACTAGGGGTTCGGCTACAGCTGATCAGCAGGTAGCGTCCGTATTGGAAATAGAGGGTTTCCAGGTATTGCGGGTGCAGCCCTTCTTTCAGCAGACGGTTGGTGGGACAGTCCCGTACGTCGTCATGATATGACGACATACCTAACTGCAGTTTCACACGGTTGTAGAGGTGCTGGTAATCTTCGATGTGGCGTTGGCGGAACTGCGCGTAGCTGAAGTTCTGGGTGTGCCAGATGTCGTCGGTAGCACGCTCCAGATAGGGTGCCATCTCGCGGACGGGATGCTTGTCGAATCCGTTGAAACTGGTCTCGTTGACAATATAGACCACGGCCTCCTTACCTCCGCGGATGGTCAGTGTCGAGTCGGCTGCTGTCACCTGTCCGTCGGTCTTCACCTGCAGGATGGTGCAGAAGTGGATGCTCTCCTGCGGGTCACCGACGGCATGTCCAGTCTGTGTCAGTTGGTTGCCGCTGGCTTTCACCTGGTGGGGCACCTGTGCGTTCATCACGATGCGACAGTTGATGCTGCCCGTCAGACGGATGGCTATCAGCTTGTCGGGATGCGACGCAAAGTATTCGCGGGTCATCGTGCTCCCTGCGCGGGTGTACCTATCCGTAGCCAGTGCCTGGTCGATGTCCAGTTCCCTGTGGTAGTCGCCCGTTGCGCCCTGATTGTCGTCGATGATATAGACATTGCCCAGTGGCTGGTAGAACTGCGAATTGGGGCCTTGCACATGCAGTTGCAGCGAATCTGCCAACTTGTAATCCTCGTTGAAGAGCGCCTCGCGAATGCGTGGTATCCACTTGTGTGCGTCCTTATCCATCATGCGGTCTACGGGCTTACCCGTCCATAGCGTGATGTCGTTCAGCTGTACCAGACATGTATCCATGCCTCCGTATACCAGCGCACCGAGTTTCCCGTTGCCGATGGGCAACGACTCTTCGAAGTAGCGGGCAGGCTGCTCGTACCACAGTTTCATGGGTGCTTGCTGCTGTGCCATGGCCATCAGACTATTTAGTATGATGGTGATGAATGTCAGTATTTTTCTTTCCATATTAGTGCAAAGGTACGAAAATTTCATGGGTATACCAAATTTCAAGCCTCAGAATTTACACTTTAGAGATATTGTGTCGCATGAAATGTGTAGTTTTTTGCCCATTTCATCGGGAAATCGAGACATAAAAAACCCTGTTTGATGTCCAATCAAACAGGGAGTGAGTATAAAATAAAGATTGTTAAATGTATTTCTACGCATCAATATTAGCATAGGTGGCGTTTTTCTCGATGAATTCGCGACGTGGTTCTACATCGTCACCCATCAACATGGAGAAAATCTCGTCAGCCTCTGCTGCATTCTCAATAGAAACCTGCTTCAACAGACGGTTTTCGGGGTTCATGGTGGTCTCCCAAAGCTGTTCGGGGTTCATCTCACCAAGACCTTTGTAACGCTGTGTGTGCAGCGCCTTATCATCGTCGCGCCCTTCCACATACTTGTCGATGAACGCCTGACGCTGCTGCTCTGTATAGCAGTATTCCGAGAATTTCTTGTAGGTACACTTATAAAGCGGTGGGGTAGCGATGTAGAGGTGGCCGCCCTGAATCACCTGTGGCATAAAGCGATAGAACAGTGTCATGATCAGTGTGTCGATGTGTGAACCATCGACGTCGGCATCGGTCATGATGATGATCTTGTCGTAGCGCAGCTTGTCAATATTCGCCTCGCGGTCGCCTTCACCGTCAACACCGAAGCGTACACCAATTGACTGAATGATATTCATTACTGATTCAGCCTCGAAAACACGGTGCCACTGTACTTTCTCTACGTTCAGAATCTTACCGCGCAGAGGCAGGATAGCCTGGAAATGGCGGTCGCGACCCTGTTTGGCAGAACCACCGGCGGAGTCACCCTCGACGAGGAATATCTCGCACTCTTTCGGGTCTTTATTCGAGCAGTCAGCCAGTTTACCAGGCAGACCGCCACCCGTCATGGGGTTCTTACGCTGTACGCTCTCGCGCGCCTTGCGGGCAGCGATACGTGCCGTGGCAGCCAGCACCACCTTGTCGCAGATGAGTTTTGCTTCTTTGGGGTGTTCCTCCAAGTAGTTTGCAAGTGCTTCACCAACAGCCTGTTGAACGGCACCAGCTACCTCTGAGTTACCCAGTTTGGTCTTTGTCTGACCCTCGAACTGAGGTTCAGCCACCTTGATGCTGATTACTGCCGACAGACCCTCGCGGAAGTCTTCACCGGCAATCTCTATCTTAGCTTTCTCTATCTGCTTGCTGATCTGTGGGTCGGCATCGGCATATTTCTTCAGCGTACGAGTCAGTGCCATACGGAATCCCACTAAGTGTGTACCACCCTCGATGGTGTTGATATTATTCACGTACGAGTGGATGTTCTCGGTATAATCGGTGTTATACATCACAGCCACCTCGATGGGGATGCCCTGTTTCTCCGTCTTCAGATAGATGACATCATCGAACAGATGTGTGCGGTGTCTATCCACGTAGCGCACGAACTCTTTCAGTCCGTCCTTGGCATGGAATACCTCAGGTTCCTTCAACTTGCCCTCCTCGTCTGGGCGCAAGTCGGTCAGTGTGATGGTGATGCCTGCGTTCAGGTATGCCAATTCGCGCATACGGCGGGCAATGATATCATATTTATATTCCGTTGTCGTGAAGATGGTTCCGTCAGGCCAGAACTGCTGACGCGTACCCGTCTTGTCGGTGTCGCCCACAATCTTGACATCGTACAGTGGCTTACCCTTTTCGTATTCCTGCTGGTAGATGTGTCCGTTGCGGAACACCTGTGACATCATGTGTGTTGAAAGTGCATTTACACATGATACACCCACACCGTGGAGACCACCGGAAACTTTGTAGCTGCCCTTGTCGAACTTACCGCCGGCATGCAGCACCGTCATGACCACCTCAAGGGCTGACTTGTGCATCTTCTCGTGCTCGTCGACAGGGATACCACGTCCGTTGTCCTGAACGGTAATGCTATTATCTTCGTTGATCGTTACTTCGATATGCGTGCAATAGCCAGCCATTGCCTCGTCGATAGAGTTGTCAACAGTCTCGTTCACCAAGTGGTGCAAACCCTTCTCACTGATGTCGCCAATATACATTGCGGGGCGTTTGCGCACAGCCTCTAGTCCCTCGAGTACCTGGATATTACTCGCGGAATAATTGTTTTCTTTGTTAAGTTCTTCTGCCATTTTAAAAAAAGTCCTTATTATCGTGCAAAGTTACAAAAAAAATAGCATTTAAACGAAGGAATAGTGTATAAAAATATTAAAGGTTGCATTCCTTTCGAAATACAACCTTTATATGCTTGTCTTATATTAATTATGCAAGCGAATTGATGTGAGCTGACAGACTAGACTTAATGTTGGCAGCCTTGTTCTTGTGGATGATGTTGGTCTTAGCCAGCTTATCCAGCATCTTCTGTACTTTGGGGTACAGGGCAGCAGCCTCTTCTTTGTTAGTCATTGCGCGCAACTTGCGAACAGCGTTACGCATGGTCTTTGCATAATAGTGATTATGCTCTGCTCTTGATTTCTCCTGACGAATTCTCTTCAGGGATGATTTGTGGTTTGCCATTTTTTTCTTTTTTTTTGTTGTTAATATTAAAGCTTATGGGTCTTACGTCTCCCGAAGGGCTGCCCTGGGCGGGTTGTTACACCCTCCGCCACCGTTCCCCTTACGAGTAGCACTTGGCTGTGCAGATGACGGATTTAAAAGTTGTAGTCCCTAGGAGAGTCGAACTCCTCTTTAGAGAATGAAAATCTCTCGTCCTAACCGATAGACGAAGGGACCGGTTGCTCTTTTTGCGGGTGCAAAGGTACGTGATTTTTTCTATCTGACAAAATTTTCTTGAGGAAAAATGATGATTTTCAATGTTTTTTATGTAATTTCGCCCTCATGTTAGAGAAATCGGAGGCAATTGTGCTACATGCGTTGAAGTATGGTGAGTCCAAAATCATCGTGGATATGTTCACGAGGAGATGGGGTCGCCTTTCGTTCATCGTCCCTATACCCAAGTCTAATAAATCGCGCCTGAAGAAGCAGTATTTCCAGCCGATGACGTTATTGGAGATTGAGTGTGAGGTGCGCCAAAGGATGTCGCTTCAGAAACTGTCTGATGCGCATTTGCTTACACCCTTTGTCTCTATCTCTGTATCGCCCGAGAAATTGGCTATTAGTATGTTTCTGGCCGAATTTCTCTACCACAGCCTGCGCTCCCAACAGCAGGACGACCCTCTGTTCAGCTATATAGCAGACTCTATACAATGGCTTGATGTCGCCACCGAGGGTATTGCTAATTTTCACCTTACCTTCCTGATGCGTCTGTCGCGTTTTTTAGGTTTTTACCCCAATCTGGATACCGATGGTGACTATTTCAATATGCGAGAGGGTCGATTCTGTGAGCAAGTGCCGTTAACGAGTGGCATTTTGAGTCCTGTGGAAGCGCAGATGATTCGTCTGTTGATGCGCATGGATTTTCCTACGATGCACCTGTTCCGTTTCTCCCGTCAGGAACGGCAGCGCATCCTAGACGTATTGTTGCAGTATTATAAACTGCATCTGCCAGACTTCCCTGAGATGAAAAGTCTGGCAGTGCTCCAGCAATTGTGGACTTAAACTATCAGTTTATGAGAAGACAATTGTTCCTTGAATGGGCTCCTGGGGAGCTTCGTTCTGTTGTGCAGGCTCTTCACCGTTAGCCTGACTGTAGATGCTGTCCAGGATCTCTCGTGTACGTTTATAAGTAGGTGTCTGTTCTACGGCAGATATCACGTCGTCGTTATCGAGTTCGTCAGGACGGAACAGATAGATGTGCGGGCGGCGCTTATAGCGTTTCGTAGAACCCTCGGAACCGTAGTAGCGGTTGCGGCGGTCTTGTTTCTCGGCCTCGCGCTCCTGCTGTTCAGCCAGTCGGGTAGCCTCTTCTTGTGTGTGGCGCTTCAGGTGGCCGTTCATGCCGTCAACATTCTCGATGCCGAAGCCTGTAGCCAGAATCGTCACCTTCACTTTCTTGCCCAGTTCGGGGTCGGTTGCCAATCCCCACTTAATCTCGAAGTCGCCAAATTTGGCCATGAACTCATTCACGTCGTTCATTTCCTCCATCATCAGGGAGTCCTTACCGTCCTTTGTACCTGCAAACGAAATGCTCAACAGAATCTTCTTGGAGTTGAAGACATCATTATCGTTGAGCAGCGGAGAGTTCAGTGCGTCGTCGATAGCCTTACGCACACGTCCTTCGCCCTCACCATAGCCTGTTGACATGATGGCCACGCCACCATCTTTCAACACCGTCTTCACATCGTTGAAGTCGAGGTTAATCAGTCCATGAACGGTAATGATTTCAGCTATTGACTTAGCTGCTACCGACAATGTGTCGTCGGCCTTGCCGAAGGCATCAAGCACAGACAGCTCCGGATAAATCTCGCGCAGGCGTTCATTATTTATAACTAGCAGTGCATCTACATGCTTCGACATCTCTTCTACTCCATCAAGAGCCTGGTCAATCTTGCGATCACCCTCGAAGCGGAATGGAATGGTAACGATACCTACTGTCAGAATACCCATTTCTTTGGAAACGCGGGCAATCACGGGGGCAGCACCAGTTCCCGTTCCACCGCCCATACCGGCTGTTATAAACGTCATGCGAGTACCATCACTCAGCATATTCTTGATGTCTTCGATACTTTCTTCTGCAGCAGCGCGAGCTTTTTCGGGCTTATTGCCGGCTCCCAGTCCTTCCTTACCCAGTTGCAGATGAACGGGAACAGGCGAATCGTTGAGTGCTTGATTATCGGTATTGCAGAGCACGAAGGTCACGTCGTGGATACCCTCACGATACATGTGGTTCACCGCGTTGCCGCCTCCACCTCCAACACCGATCACTTTGATGATGCTATTTTCTTTTTCGGGTGCACCGAAATCCAGTAATACATTATCCATATTATAATCCTCCCTTTTTATTCTTCTTCTTCAACCATTTTCTTACCAAACTCTTTCAGGCCCTTGAAAGCTTTGTTCCAGAAGCTGTTCTCTTTCTTGATACGGGCTTCTTCACGGGCTTTTTCTTCTGCCTCCTCACGAGCGATGCGTTCTTCTTCTTCGCGCTTGATGCGAGCCTCTTCCTCAGCACGGCGAATCTCCTCTTGCGTGCGAACGACGCCAGCGGGCGTTTCACCTGCTTGGCGAGCCTTGCGCTGGTCGAGTGGGGTGGCTGCCTGTGGCTGCTTCACTTTAAACAGATCCTGGTTCGGATCAATTTCCTCACCTGCACAGTTGATGTCACCCTTTGCCAAAAGTCCCAGAACAGTATTCATCATACCGTCTTTTGCATTAATCTCGGGAATATTGGAGATGACGGAATGTGTGACAAACTTAGCCGTGCGGATTTTGTCGATGTGGGTGTAGGATGTGAAAGCTTTCTCGATATTCTTCATATTCGAACCGCCACCTGTGAGGATAATGCCGCCTAACAGCTTATCGCATAGTTCTTCAGGCACTTGACACCAAACGTTGGCAATGATTTCCTCCAGACGACCTTCGACAATCTCGACAAACTTACGGCTTTCCACCTGACGGTCCTGGTCAATCGAGTATTTCAGATTGTTGTCAATGTCATTATTGTCGGTCAGGGCATTGGCATATTTCAGCTTCATCTTCTCAGCATCGTGTTCTTCCATTTGGAGCGATGCTATGTCCTTTGTTATGTTATTACCACCCAGAGGAATAACGGCCAGGTGACGAAGCACATTCTTTGAATAAACGCTGACAGTAGTGGTGTCTGCACCCAGATCAACCAATGCGCAGCCTGAGCGTTTTTCCGTCTCTGTCAGCACGCTGTCTGCCAAAGCCAGAGGTGCCAGATACATCTCGGCAACATTGATGCTTGCAGCCTCGAAACAGAGGTTAAGGTTCTTGTAGAAAGCCTTTCTCTGCAGGATATTAAGGAAGTTTCCTTCAATATGGTTACATTGGATGCCGACGGGGTCGAGTTGGTACTGTGAGTCAACCTTATATTCTTGTACTGCAGCGTCCAGAATTTCCTGATCGGGATATTTCATATTGCGATTGGCATCCATCAGTTCAATGACCATATCCTGGGTAACCACCGTGTCGGAGGGCAGTTCCTTTGAAATGACATTGCGGATTGAGCGAATCGACTGACCTCCTACTCCGACATATACTTGCGTGATAGTGGTCTTGAGTTGTTTTTCCAGTTTACTGACAATGGTTGCCAGACATTGTGCGGTCTTGTCGATGTTGTACACATAACCCTTGCGGATGAAAGAGGACGACTCCTCCTTCACTACGGCCAGTACCTGGATACTGCCGTCAAGGTTCTTCTTTCCTGCGATACCGGTCATCTTGGATGACCCCAGTTCGATAGCAACGATAAATTCTTTTGGCATCTTTGTCTATGTATTTTTATTTTCTTTTTTTCCTCTTCTTGCAAATAATCTGGTTGTCAAATTCCAGATTGATATAGTCGTATTTGTTCCATCCTGCTTCACTCAGTCCGTAGCGGTAAAACTTTTCCAGGCGGTCTAGTTTCTGCTGTAAATTTGAAGTGCTGCCAAGATAGACGATATGGTCACCGATGCGAGGCACCATCTCTATCGTTCCGTCATCTAGGATGTTGAGCTGTTCAATTTGGTTCTGCCATAGCGAATGGTGCAGGATATAATTTCCTACTCTTGACAGTTTCTTCTGGGCATAGGTTCGGCTGATGTTGCCTGTTGCAACCACCAAGTCGCTGACATATCGGGAGTTAGGCATAATCTCTCCATGAGCGTCCACGTAATAGTCGTCGCCGTTTTGAGCTTTGATGCGAACAACGGGAAGGCGCTGTGTCAAGTCAATCTTCACGTGACCTCCCTGTGTCTTGTAGCATTCGGCTGTCTCGACGAAGGGGTTTTTGCGGATAGTTTCCTCTATCTTGCGAACCTCAATTTGTTTCATGGGTTGTCCTTGCGGATAAATCTTGGCACGTTTCAGCTGATCCTTGATCTCGTTGGCACCTAGGAATCCATCAATCTTACCATCTTCGATATTGATATCCACCAGGGTACATACAGCCTGCTGGTCGTCGGGCTTGTTGAAAGCGGTGACGGCTAGAAACAGGTAGCATGCCATGACGGTGGCTGCTGCGATGATAGCTGATTTCTTCCAGTTATATGTCATTGCTTGTTTTGTAATATCTTCGTTATCTGTGGCACCTGATTGTCCAAATCGCCTGCACCCAGTACGATAAGCACATCGAAGTTACGACTTTTCACCAGATTGAGCACATCATCCTTCCGGATCATTTGCTTTTCTATACCAGGGCGCAGGTTGTCGTAAATCAGCGCTGACGTTACCCCCTCGATGGGTTGTTCTCGTGCGGGATATATTTCCGTCAGGATGACTTCGTCGAGCAGACTCAGTGCGTCAGCAAAATCTTTGTAGAAATCGCGGGTGCGAGTGTACAGGTGTGGCTGGAAGATGGCTGTTATCTTTCTGTCGCGGTAGAGTTCTCGTATGCTCTTGGCGCTCTGATAGATTTCCTTGGGGTGGTGAGCGTAGTCACTGAGGAATACCAGTCGTTCGTTCTTAATCTTGAAGTCGAAGCGACGGTCAACTCCCTTAAAGGTTTTCATTCCCAGTCGAAGTTCATCGGCAGTACATCCTGCCAGTTGGGCCATTGCCATGGCTGCAATACCGTTTTCTATGTTGATAGGTATGGGTTGTCCGAGTTGTATACCCTTGACGCACTCGAAAGGTGATATGAAATCAAATGTGATTTCGCCATTCTCAATCTGAATATTCTCTGCATGGAAGTCGCCCTCAAGGAGTGAATAGTCGTATCGGCGTACACCCTCTTGCAGATGCTCTTTCATTTCCAGTCCGCGGTGGATAATTAAAGCTCCTTCAGGTTGGATGAGTTCGGTATAATGACGGAAACTTTCAAGATAAGCCTCTTTCGTCCCATAGATATCTAAGTGGTCGGGATCGGTTGAGGTGATTACCGTCATCCAAGGGCGCAGCCAGTGGAAGGAACGGTCGAACTCGTCCGCTTCGATGACCACATAGTCAGAATCTGATAAAATGTAGTTGGTGCCGTAGTTCTTTGAGATACCTCCCAGGAAGGCATTGCAATCTTGCTGACTTTGGTGCATGATGTGAGCGCACATGGTCGATGTCGTCGTCTTGCCATGTGTACCAGCCACGCAGAGTCCTTTATGTTGGCGAGTCAGGGTGCCTAAGACTTGTGCACGCTTTTGAATCTCAAAGCCATGTTCGCGGAAATACTGCAACTCTTGGTGCTCGGCGGGGATAGCAGGCGTATAGATAATCAGGCAGGAGGCTGGCTGTTTGCATGCAATAGGAATTTCATCAATGTTTTCTTCATAATGAATGAGCATGCCCTCTTTCTCCAATTGCCGAGTGAGGTCACTTGGGGTTTTGTCATAACCAGCTACTACCAGTCCACGACTGATAAAATAGCGGGCAATGGCACTCATCCCGATGCCACCAGCTCCTACAAAATATACAGCTTTGATATCTTTAATCTCCATTGTTTGCTAATTTAATCACCTCTTTGGCAATAATTTCAGCTGAGTCGGGCAAAGCCAATTTGAGGATATTTTGTTTAAGTGACTCTAATTTTGCTTCGTCATTAACGGTCTTGATGGCGAGGGGGAGTAGCTGGTCTGGGGCCTCGCTGTCTTTCACGTAGAGTGCAGCGTCAACATTCACAAGTGCCATCGCATTCTTCGTCTGATGATCTTCTGCCACATTGGGGCTGGGCACTAAAATCACGGGTTTGCCAATCAGACAGAACTCCGAGATACTGCTGGCACCAGCACGGCTGATGACCAAGTCTGCTGCTTTGTAGGCAATACCCATATCGCCGATGAAATCAGTCACAACGAGATTGGTAATCTGCGAACCGAGACTGGACAGCTGGGCTTTAATATCTCCGTAGTAGTATTTACCGGTTTGCCAGATAAACTGGACATCACTGCTATGCACCAAGTCCAGGTGTTGCATAACACTTTCGTTGATGGTTCTTGCCCCCAGACTGCCTCCAACCAAGAGAATGGTCTTCTTTTTGGGGTCCAGACCGAAAGTACGGATAGCATCCTCACGTGAAATGGTAGTGCCTAGAAGGGACTGACGTACGGGGTTGCCTGTCTTGATAATCTTATCGGCAGGAAAGAAACGTTCCATCCCATCATACGCAACACATATTTTCTCAGCTTTCTTGGCCAGCAGTTTATTGGTCACTCCTGCATATGAGTTCTGCTCCTGGATTAAGCAGGGGATGCCCATTGCAGCAGCCTTATTCAGGGTAGGACCACTGGCGTAACCACCTACGCCGACGGCAACCTGTGGCTTGAAGTCTTTGATAATCTTCTTTGCCATCTGCTGACTTTTCCATATCTTGAATAGAACTTTGATGTTTTTGAGCAGGTTCTTACGGTCAAAACCACATATCGGCAGTCCCTTAATCTCATAGCCTGCAGCTGGCACGCGTTGCATTTCCATACGTCCTAATGCCCCCACAAACAATATTTGGGCATCTGGATGTAGGGCTTTGATAGCATTGGCAATAGAAACTGCCGGGAAGATATGTCCTCCCGTTCCACCTCCACTAATGATAACCCTCAAATCGTTGTTCATATACATTATTTATATAGATTGTGCAAAAGTACGAATTTAATTTCTTTTTAGCGAAAGTTACTCGACATTTTTTACGCGTTCAGGTTCTTTCTTCATCTTTGCCGAACGGCTGATGCTTAAAATAGCTCCTACATACGCGCAATTGATGATAGTTGATGTGCCACCTTTCGAGATGAGTGGGAGAGGCTGGCCTGTTACAGGAGCCAGTCCTACTGCCACCATCATGTTGAAAGTAGCCTGTATTACCAAGAGCAGTGCCAGTCCCATCACCAGGAAGGCAGGGAAATTGTTTTCACAACGGCTTGCAATTCGAGCTGCTCTGTAGAGCAGGATGATGTAAAGGAATACCACAAAAGACGCTCCCAGTAATCCTAATTCTTCAATGATGATGGCAAAGATGAAGTCGGAGAAAGCTTGCGACAGGAAGTCGCGCTCTACAGACTGGCCAGGTCCCTTTCCTATGACATTGCTGGAGACGATGGCGATATTTGCATGAGCCACCTGTGCATCTTTGTCAAGGTCGTATTCCTGGGGTGTCGGAGTGGGTCTTCCGAATTTCATAATACGGCTCTTCCAGGTGTCTGCGCGGTGGAACATCTTTTCAATGAAGTTCTTTTCTTTTTGGGGCTGCTGTACTTTCTCGGTTTTGGCCACTTGCGGTTCTTGGTCGTTCATCTCGTGACCAACCAGCATGACCATAGACAGAGCAAACAACCCTATAAAAATAATGATAGCAGCCAGTTTGCCTAATTGTTTTAAAGGAACTTGGCCGATAAACATCATCAGGAAAACAACAAGGAACAGCATAGCTGCTGTAGAGAGGTTTTCTAAACCAATAAGAAGACAGGTAATAATGGTAATCCATAGAATCCACTTGAAGGCTTTCTTGTCTGCTCCATTTTCGCGTTGCATGGCGGCTAGTATCTGTGCTACGGCCAAGACAATCGTTCCTTTGGCTATTTCTGATGGCTGGAACGTGAAACCAAAGAAGTTTATCCATCGGCCTGCATCACCAACTTTTGTTCCGGCAAAGAGAACCCATAGCAGCGTCACAGCCGATAATAGCATGAGGAAGGGTGTCATGAGCTTGAAGTAGCGACAAGGGATATTAAGGGTGATGAGTGCCACGATGACACCCATGATAATTGTACCTGTATGATAGACGATAGGCCCAATATAGTTCTGGCTCTTGTATGTCAGATTACTGGATGCCGAAAAGACTTCCACAATACTGATCATACAGAGGAAGAAGAATACCATCCAAATGACCTTGTCGCCTTTGAAAATATTACCTATCTTTTTATTCATATATCTTACAGATTTCTAACCAGTTCCTTGAATTGTTCACCTCGGTCTTCCATATTCTTAAAGAGGTCAAAGCTGGCACAACAAGGTGATAGCAAAACTGTCATACCTGGTTCGGCCATTTCGTAACATGCCTCAACACATTCTTTCATGGAATGAGTGTCGCGAACAGGAATGCCAAGGTTGTCGAAATTGTCATGTAATTTCTGGTTGTCTGCACCTAGGTAAACAAGTCCTGCACACTTTTCTTTTACAAGCGGTTTGATGGGATCGTAGTCGTTGCCCTTGTCTTTTCCACCAATAATGAGAATCGTTTTGGTCTTCATGGATTCCAGAGCATACCAGCAAGCGTCCACGTTCGTAGCCTTGGAGTCGTTAACGTATTGAACACCACGAACCGAACAAACTTTTTCTAAGCGGTGCTCAACACCAGGGAAATCACTCAAAGACTGGCGGATGACGTCTTTCTTGATACCTGCAATATCGGAGGCGATACCTGCTGCCAATGAGTTGTAGATATTGTGTTTGCCCGTCAAGCTGAGGTTCTCCTGTTCCATATTGAATGGTTCGGGACTCTCAATTTTATACATTCCTTCTTCTATATATCCAATACTTCCTTTTTCTTTGAGCTCTGAGAAAGGATATTGGATAGATTGGATGTTGTATTTTTCCAATTCTTTCTTGATGATGGGGTCATCGTTCCAATAGATGAAGGCATCTTTGGGTGTCTGATTCTGGATAATGCGCATTTTCGCGTCTACGTAATTCTGCATGCAGAAGTCATAACGATCCAGGTGATCGGGGGTGATATTCAGGAGGATGGCTATGTTGGCACGGAAGTCATACATGTTATCCAACTGAAATGAGCTCAACTCGATAATATAGTATTCATGTGGGTCTTCTGCTACCTGTAAAGCCAAAGAATTACCGATATTACCAGCTAATCCTGCATCGTAGCCTGCTTCCTTGAAAATATGGTAAATCAGACTGGTTGTCGTGGTCTTTCCATTAGAACCTGTGATACAGATCATTTTGGAGTTGGTATAGCGACCGGCAAATTCTATTTCGCTGATGATATGAATACCTTTCTCCTTGATTTTAACAATCATAGGGGCTGTATCAGGAATACCCGGACTCTTGATAATCTCGTCAGCATTTAAGATTTTTTCTTCTGTATGATGTCCCTCCTCCCATTCTATCTGGTGGTTGTCCATCAGTTTCTTATACTTCTCGTTAATCTTCGACATGTCACTGACAAACACATCGAACCCCTCTTTCTTGGCGAGAACAGCAGCTCCAGCACCGCTTTCTCCTGCTCCTAATATGACGATTCTGCTCATCTTATCTTCAATGTTATAATGGTGATTGCAACTAATATAATGGTGGTAATCCAAAAACGTACCGTGATCTTTGACTCATGGAATGGGCGATGAGGCCATCCCTTTAAGATATAGGTGCTTGTGGCATCCAACTGGGAATCCAACTTTCGGAATGTGTCATGGATAGGTGTGGCACGGAAAACGCGTACGCGCTTGCCTTTCCGTTTCTGAATCTTAAACCATTGCGTCTGAATAATAACGCTCAGACTTTCTACAAAGAAAATACCACAGAGGATGGGGAGTAATAACTCCTTGTGCACAATGACAGCACAGACTCCTATAATGCCTCCAATAGTAAGCGAACCAGTGTCGCCCATGAATACTTGGGCAGGATAGGCGTTATACCACAGGAAACCAATCATGGCACCTACAAAGGCGCTTAGAAATACTACCAGTTCTTGTGAGCCAGGAATATACATGATGTCGAAATAGGCGGCATAGACAATGTGACTGCTGACATAGGCAAATATTAGCAGCGCTACTCCGATGATGGCGGAGTTCCCTGCGCACATGCCGTCCATACCGTCATTAAGATTGGCTCCGTTGCTGACAGCTGTCACTACAAAGATGGTCATCAGTACAAACAGAATCCATCCTGCGGCAACTTTATATTCTCCACAAAACGACATGATGTCAGAATAGCTCAGATTGTGGTTTTTGTAGAACGGGATAGTAGTCTGCAGCGATTTGACATTCTCTGCTTTATGCTTGACCACCATTTCCTTTTGTTGTTGATGCTGTTGGGGGTTGGCTATGTATTCGCGGACTACAGCATCAGGACTGAGCCATAGGGTGATTCCAACAATAAAACCGATAGAGACCTGTCCGATGATTTTGTATTTACCCTTCAGACCTTCTTTGTTCTTTCTGAAAATTTTGATGTAGTCGTCCATAAAACCGAGGAATCCCAACCAAACAGTTGTGATAATCATCAGCAACAGATAGATGTTACGCATGCGTCCTAACAGCAATACAGGTACAAGGATAGCCACAATGATGATGATGCCTCCCATGGTAGGAACTCCTTTCTTCTCGACACCAAATGGGTCGATATTCGGATCACGTGCTGTTTCTGAGATGTTGCGTCGCTTCATCCATTTAATGAAGTGTTCGCCAAACCACGCAGAAATCAGCAGCGAAAGAATCAGTGCCAACAAAGCACGGAAGGAGATATACGCCCAGATATGTGCACCTGGTATGTTGAATTGCTCTAAGAATCTAAACAGATAGTACAGCATAATGTCGAGTTATTTCGTTATATCGATTCAAATATTTCCCTTACTACTTCTCTGTCGTCAAAGTGATGTTTCACTCCTTTGACTTCTTGATAGTCTTCATGACCTTTTCCTGCAATCAAGATGACATCGCCTTTTTGAGCCATCATACATGCGGTACGGATGGCTTCCTTGCGATCAGTGATACTGATGGTTTTCTTCTTCTGTTGCGCATTTAGACCGGCCAGCATGTCGTTGATAATGTCTTGTGGCTCCTCGAAACGTGGATTATCACTGGTAATAATTACACGGTCGCTCTGTTTGGCCGCTTCTTGTGCCATCAAGGGGCGCTTCCCTTTATCTCTGTTGCCTCCTGCTCCACAGACCGTGATGACCTGTCCTCCTTTTCCATCTAGAACCTCATGGATGGCATTCAGGACATTTTCCAATGCATCGGGGGTATGGGCATAGTCAACGATAGCAGTAACTCCTTCTTTCGAACGGATAGGCTCCAAGCGTCCGGCAACGCTTTTCAGCGTACTTAATATCACTAGAATATCTTCAGGCTTTTTACCCAGCATGACGGCTGCTCCATATACAGCAAGAAGATTGCTGACATTGAATTTCCCGATAAATTGTACACCAACTTCTTTGCCATTGATTTCAAGATACATTCCCTCAAAATGACATTCGATGATGCGAGCACGGAAATCTGCCATCGAGCGTGTAGAGTAGGTTTTGATGTTTGCTTTGCAGTTCTGCACCATCACGCTACCGTTCTTGTCGTCAGCATTGGTAATTGCAAAAGCGTCTTTCGGAAGACTGTCGAAAAAGGCCTTCTTGGCATCACGGTAGTTCTCGAAAGTCTTATGGTAATCCAGATGGTCGCGTGTCAGATTAGTAAACAGACCTCCAGCAAAAGTTAGGCCGCCAATCCGCTTTTGGGCTATGGCATGGCTGGAGCATTCCATAAAGGCATATTCGCAGCCAGCATCAACCATTTTGCTGAGTAGATGGTTTAGTTCAATAGGGTCGGGTGTGGTGTGGTCGGCTGGAATGGCTTCGCCTTCTATATAGTTGCAAACCGTTGAGAGAAGTCCACAGCGGTGTCCGAATTTGCGGAACATATTATATAATAAGGTGGCGATAGTCGTTTTTCCATTTGTTCCTGTTACTCCTACCAACTTCAGTTTTTTAGATGGCTCGCCATAAAAAAGAGTAGCAACAGGTCCTACGGCGTCCTCTGTTGATGTAACTTGTACATAAGTTACTCCAGCAGCCTTTTCTTCGGGCATATCCTCACAAAGAATGGCTGTAGCACCTAACTCCAGAGCCTTCGGAATGAATTTATGACCATCAGTCTGTGTGCCTTTCATCGCAACAAACAGATGCCCTTTCTCTACTCTGCGAGAATCGATGTTAACCCCCGTGACTTCTATGTTGCAGTCACCGATAATATAGAGAGGCTTGACGCGTTTCAGTAGTTCACTTAATTTCATACCTTGTTATATTGTTATGTTCATTCTAGACTTAAGATACATTCGCTGCCCTGAATAATGGGTTTGCCGGCGGTATAGCTTTGACTTTTAACCTTGCCACGGCCATGCAATTTTACTTTTAGTCCATGACTTTCAAGTAGGTAGACAGCATCTTTGGCACCCATGCCGATTACACTGGGAGTAATGCCTTTTTTCAGTTCTACTTGGCGTAGTGCAACACTGGAGGACTGACGTTCTGCATACCCCCAGATAGGATTACCATTTGCATAAGAACCACCCCATGATTGGTTTGTTTGGATTCCCAACTTCCTCAAAGCGTAGCTGGCGTCAAGGATGTTGCCGTCCTTGACATCAGGTATGCATATAGAGGTCGTATCATGTGCATCTTTGACATCCAACTTGAGGTTGCGAGCCATCACACCCTCTGCGATATGGTGGAAAACGACACCGCTCATACCGCCACCAGATGCAGGAAGACCCGATTTCTTCAAACAGACGATACAACTGTAGCGTGGATTGTTGGCAGGAAAATATCCTGCAAACGATAACCAGTATTTCACGATACCTGTTTTATAACCTCCACCTTCTGCTATTTGGGCAGTTCCCGTCTTTCCTGCAACCTTAAACATGCGTGAACCGGCTTTTTTGCCCAGTCCTTGACTGACCACATGTTCCAAAATGGTTTGCATGGTCTTGATCGTTTGTGGCTTGGCTATTCTACGCTCCATCACCTTTTCTGGTGGAAATTCTGCGATAACTTTTCCATCTTTCATCACACACTTCACAAAACGTGGACGCATCATGATTCCGTCATTTGCTATGGCATTATAGAAAGTTACCGTTGAAATCGGTGGAATTTGAGTTTCATAGCCAATTGACATCCAGGGGAGAGCAGTCTTGCTCCAGTTGGTCCAGTGTCCGTATTTGTCTTTTTCCGGCATGCGGATGTGTGGACGTGCATATCCTTTAATGGGTAGTTTCAGGTCGGCAGCCAACCCCGTACGATAGATACCTTCAATAAATCGTTCTGGCCTGTTCCCGTATTTGTCGTCAATGATGCGGCTGACGCCAATATTTGAACTGACTTCCAGAATGCGTGGCAGTGAGATGGTTCCATAGCCACCACGGCGCCAGTTGTGATCTTTCATTTCTCGTCCGTGCATGGGATAGACGCCCCCACCTGTATTGACAGTATAAGTGGTGTCTACTACTCCGTCGTCTAAAGCCACGAGCATAGAAGCAGTCTTGAACACAGAACCTGGTTCGCGCAAGTCGGCCACAGCATTATTCTTGATTTCTCGGTATTCTCCGTCTGGACAACGTGTCATGTTGACAATAGCTTTGATATCACCAGTTTCAACTTCCATCAGGATTGCCACACCGAGGTCACCGCCTATCAGTTTTAATTCCTCAATGACAGCGCGTTCTGCCAGATCTTGCATGTTGACGTCAATCGTTGTTACGATATCGCAACCGTCAACAGGTAATGTGACAGGGATGTTCATGTATTTATTCAAGACTTTTCTGCGGTTTGTTAGACCCGGAGTTCCGCGAAGTAAGGAGTCGTATGACAGTTCCAATCCTAAGCGTGCACTGTCTTTTGCGCCAAACAGTGAGCCGATAGTGCGTTCACCCAGCGAACCGAACGGACGCCGGCGTGCATTAAATTCTTCTTCGTGGAAACCACTCTTGTACTTAGACATCCTAAATAGAGGAAGTTGTTTCACTTCTGTATAGGTGTTATAGTCGATACGACGAGGCCAAATGGGCCAGTGCTGTGACTGCTTTTGGTGGCCTTCCTCCAGATGTTTCTTGAATTCTTCCGCACTTTTTTGTGGAAATATTTCGTGTAATCCCATGCAGATGGAGTCTACCTTGACTTTCCAGATAGAATCCTTCTCTTCACCGCCGGCTTTGAAGTCCATGAAGATTTTGTATTCAGGGATGGAGGTGGCCATCAATTGTCCGTCGCAACTGAGAATGTTGCCTCGTTTCGGTTTTACACTGACACTGTCACGTTTCAGTCGGTCTGCCACATCTGTCCAGTACTGCTTCTTTGCCGTCATGATATAGAAGGCCTTGCCAATAACGGCAACTCCTATCAGAGTGAGCACTACGGCAATCACCATATAGCGCGGTATTACTTTATCATTGTCAAATTTACTCATGACGGTCTTTTATTCGGGTATTTGTATAATGTAAGGAGGCTGGTCGGATATATGCAGCAACGAGTCCTTGTTTTGTTGTAATATGTCCAGCACATGGCTCTCACGGCATTTCTCTGTTAGGGTACTGGAAGCAGCAAGTGCCTTGTTCTTGGCATCCTTGAGTTGTGTTTCCAGTCTGTCGATGGCCTGCATGTCTTGTTGACACTGGTAGCGGAAAGCTACATAGACAATCGTAAATGCAACAATGAGGACAAAAAGCCAGATCTGTGAACGAACCATCTGGGCAGTGAGGATGTCGCCACCAAGAATAGACCGGAGATTCAACTGCTGTGAAGGTCGTGGGTCTTCTTCCCTTGCAGTCTCCTTTATTTTCTTGATGGTGTCTTGCAATGCCTTTTCTTTGTTGTCTTCCTGGGTTTCTGTCTGGATTTCTTCCTCCAACTTGACAGTCTCTTCGGCATCGCTGATGATTGGTGAATCCTTTTCCTTCATGCCTATATTGTTTTTTCTGCTATGCGAAGTTTTGCACTCCTGCTTCGTGGGTTGTTTTCTATTTCTTTGTCACCAGGGGTAATCACCTTGTTGTTGACAAGGCGGAGCGGACTGGAAATACGTCCAAAGAAGTCCTGCTCAATCTTTCCTTCTGGGTTACCTGCTTTCATCACATTTTTCACTATGCGGTCTTCGAGGGAGTGATAGGTGATGACACTGAGGCGGCCTCCTTTTTTTAAGATGGAACAACATCCTTTGAGCATGTCCCTCAGGGCGTCCATTTCGTGATTGACTTCTATACGAAGAGCTTGGAAGAGTCTGGCAAGGTCCTTTTTCTCTTTTTCCGATCGCATCATTTTTTCTGTTGCCGCTACCAGATCTCCTGTGGTCTCCATGTTTTTCTGTTGCCGATAGTTGGCAATAGCTGACGCTATGCGGCGGGCGTTCTTTAGTTCTCCATAAAGGTAGAAAATATCCGCAAGGCGTTCTTCTTCGTATTCATTGAGGATGTCAGCAGCCGTTTTGCCTGCTCTTTTATTCATACGCATGTCCAGTGGGGCGTCGAATCGGAAGGAGAAACCTCTTGTCTCGTCATCAAAATGGTGCGAAGAAACACCTAAGTCGGCCAACAGTCCGTCAATTTCGTCAACGTGATAGTAACGCATCCAGTTGACAAGGTATCTGAAGTTACTGCGAACGAAAGTGAATCGCTCGTCATCTACGATGTTCTGTTCGGCATCTGCATCTTGGTCAAAACTATACAAATGGCCTTTTCTGCTCAGTCTGGATAGAATTTCTTTGCTGTGACCACCGCCACCGAAAGTGACATCCACATAGATGCCATCGGGCTTGATGTCAAGTCCGTCGACACTCTCTTGCAAGAGTACGGGTACGTGATATGTCTCTGCCGTTGTGATCATTCTTCTTTTTATTCTTCTCCCGACATCAGTTCTTCAAGTGCATTGCTGAAGTCTTCTGGTGTCATTTGCTGTTCTTCTGCTTTCTGAATACCCCAAATTTCAATCGTGTCGTCCATACCCACAAATTTGATGTCTTGTTCGATGGCAGCCATTCGCTGATAACGTTTGGGGATGAGGAAACGTCCGTTGCCATCAAGGCTGATAAGCTCTACTTCACTGACGAATTGACGGAACACTTGTTGATGTTGTTTGTTCCATCTGTTCAGTCGCTGACGCATTGCATCCATTTGCTCGTTCCATACAGACTCGGGATAGAGTACCAGACAGTCCTGGAACACATCCTTGCGGAGCACGAGGCGTTCTTCCTTTTCAGTCTGCAAAACCTTGCGGAAAGTGGCTGGTAGGAAAGCGCGCCCCTTGGCGTCTATTTTGGCTTCTATGTTACCTAAAAATCGCATGCGTACTTCTTTTATAATGATATCGGATGCAAAATTAAACATTTTCCGCCACAATCCCCCACAATTCCCCACAATATTTTAGTGAATATTCTTTAAAATTATTAATTCTTTGTGTAATTGTCTGATAATGTGTAGTTTGTGTTTTTGAACTTTGGTGGAGTAAATTTTGTGTTGTTTTCTACTCTAAGTGGTTAGTAAAAACGGCATATTGGGGCTCCAAATGAAAAAAAGGTAATTTTTTGCACATTTTTGGGGTAGAAGTGCATTTATCTCAAACTTATTTGTTATTTTTGCACGCAGTTAGTAGTTTTAGAGAACGATGGAGCAAGCTATAGAGAAAACAATAGACATTGATGAGATTCTGAAAAGCAAGATGGGAGCCAAGGCGAATTTGGTTCCTGGCTTTCTAGTTTCATGGCTTAAACGTATTGTTCATCAAGATAAAGTGAATGCTTTTCTTTGGGAAAGTCGTGACAAGACGGGTACGGAGTGGCTGGAAGCTTGTGTGGAGTACTTGCAGATGACGCTAAAGATTGAAGGAAAGGAAAATCTGCCTGACAAAAACGATGGTAAATTATACACCTTCGTGTCGAACCATCCCTTGGGTGGAGAAGATGGAGTTGCGTTGGGTGCTATCATAGGACGTCATTACGACAGTCATTTCCGCTATCTGGTCAACGACTTGCTCATGAATCTTCCAGGATTAGCACCACTTTGTATTCCGATTAACAAGACAGGACATCAGGGACGTAATTTCCCCGCCATGGTGAAAGCTGGTTTTGAGAGTGATAACCACATGCTGATGTATCCGGCTGGAATCTGTTCTCGTAAGCGAAACGGGGTGATACGTGATATCCCTTGGTCGAAGACTTTTATAGTCAAGAGTGTGGAGTATCATCGGGATATAGTGCCCATTCACTTCAGCGGGCATAATTCCAAGTTCTTCTATCGACTGGCCAATTTCTCCGATCGTTTCCTACCTTTCAATTTGGCCATGCTGTTTCTGGTCGACGAGATGTATAAGAATGTAGGAAAGACGTTCGAGATTAAGATAGGGAAGCCTATCCCCTGGCAAACCTTCGACAAGAGTAAAACCCCGTTGGAATGGGCTCAATTTGTGCAAGATAAAGTCTACGAACTATAAAACAACCAACTTCAAAAATGGAACAGGAAATCATCCAACCAATCGACAAAGAATTGCTCAAAAGCGAACTGACTCCTGATAAACAGTTGCGACTCACCAACAAGAGCAATAATGAAATATATGTGGTTACAGCGCATAATGCCCCCAATGTGCTGAGGGAAATTGGACGTTTGCGCGAGATAGTCTTCCGTGAAGCCGGTGGTGGTACGGGCAAGGATTTGGATCTAGATGAATTCGATGTTTGTGACAATTGTTACAAACAGTTGATTGTTTGGAATCCTGAAGCCGAAGAAATTATCGGTGGTTATCGCTATTTGTTGGGGACGGACTGGGAGTACGACGAAAAAGGACAGCCTATTCTTGCTACCAGTCACATGTTCCATTTCTCTGAAAAGTTCATCAAAGAGTATGCTCCAAAGACCGTAGAACTTGGGCGCTCTTTTGTGTCTTTGCCTTATCAGTCTTCTCGTATGGGGGCAAAGAGCCTTTTCGCTCTTGATAATTTGTGGGATGGCTTGGGCGCTATCACCGTGATTCGTCCCAATATCCGCTATTATTTTGGTAAGATGACCATGTATCCTTCGTATATTCGCAAAGGACGTGATATGATTCTCTATTTCCTGAAAAAGTATTTTGATGATAAGGAGAAACTTATTATTCCGATGAAACCGTTGAAAATCGATAGTGATGAAAAGGAATTCGAGGAACTTTTCTCAGAAAATTCTTTCAAGGAAGACTATCGTATTCTGAATCGTGAAATACGAAAATTGGGTTACAACATTCCTCCGTTGGTTAATGCCTATATGGGTCTCTCTCCCACGATGAAGCTTTTTGGAACTGCCATCAATTATGGCTTTGGCGATGTTGAAGAAACGGGCATCCTGATTTCTATTGACGAGATTTTTGAAGAAAAGAAGAAACGGCATATCGATTCCTTTATCCGTGAACATCGTGATGAACTGCAGATTACGTCTGGAGCCAACAAGATTATCTATAAGGATAAGAAATAGTGCGTTATACGATTGGTAGCGAGATACCGTTAATTTTCTGATAAACGTCTAGGGCATATACGTCAGTCATTCCTGCTATATAGTCAATGACAGCCATCAGACGTGTTTCCAAATCCAAGGCATCAATATCGTATTGACTGGAAACGCGGTCAATCAGTTGCTTGGAATAGAAACGCTTAGGATGCATCACAGCCTCTATCATTTGTTCCATCAGTGTTGCCATAATTTTATAACCCGACAGTTCTACGTCCAGCACGGGGCGACTTCTGTATATGCGTTCTACGGACAACCTTGCACACCGTTCGTATGCTTCCCTTTGCAGCGGTTTTATATTCTTAATCAGCGACCCTTCGAAAGTACCATTCATGATTTCTTCTTCATGCTCCATGAAGGTGTTGACACATTCGTTTTCCAATTTCCCGATGACACAAGCTCTCATATATACTACTTTCTCGTTGGGGTCTTCTAACTCCTCTTCTTTGATGCGGTTAAGAATCTTATGTTGATTTTCTTCGTCAAAGAAGCTAAGTAGTAATTCTTGGGTTTCGGGGTAGGAGAGTATTTTCAGTTTGTGGGCATCTTCTATGTCCATAATCTCATAACAAATATCGTCGGCTGCTTCTACCAAGTAGACTAAAGGATGGCGCACGTATCGTAAGGGCTCGGAGTCCTGGGATAAGCGTAAAAGTCCCATTTCATCGGCAATTCGTTGGAAATAACTTTGCTCACTTTGGAAGAAGCCGAACTTCCCCTTTTTACCGGCAGCAGAAGAAGCGTAGGGATATTTCACAATACTGGCTAAAGTGGAGTAAGTCATCACAAAACCGCCCGAACGGCGTCCTTTGAATTGGTGGGTGAGTAGGCGAAAGGCGTTGGCATTACCTTCGAAATGGGTGATGTCATCCCAGAAAGCAGGAGAAACCTCCGATTCCAACGAGCTACCAGCCCCCTCTGTAAAAAATGTCTGAATGGCTTTTTCCCCACTGTGACCAAAAGGAGGATTCCCCAAATCATGAGCTAAACAAGCCGTACTGACTATTTGTCCGATTTGTTCAAACAGGGTATCCTTCAATTCTGGATTTCTCTCGTTGATAATGCGTTGGGCGATATCATTACCAAGCGACATACCTACGCTAGCCACTTCGAGCGAGTGGGTCAGTCGGTTATGTACGAAAATACTCCCAGGCAAAGGGAATACTTGTGTTTTGTTTTGCAATCTACGAAAGGGTGCCGAGAATATCAGACGATCATAGTCACGCTTGAATTCCGTACGATCGTCGTGACGCTCAGAATGGTGCGATTCTTGACCCAGTCGCTTGTTAGAAATAAGTCTTTTCCAATCCATCATGATGCAAAAGTAGTGTTTTTTTATAGAAAATCCTACTTTTTCTTCAGAAAAATATGGCTATTTGGAGAGAAATGACTAATTTTGCACATTATAAATAGTATAGTTTCAAGCATGATTCAGATAAAAGTGGTCAATCGTGGGCATCAGCAGTTGCCCGTTTATGCAACACCTCAGAGTGCTGGCATGGATCTCCGTGCTAACATTGAGTCTCCAATCATGCTCCATCCCATGGAGCGTCGTCTTATTCCTACAGGTTTGCATATCGCTTTGCCTGAGGGCTATGAGGCTCAAGTGCGTCCTCGTAGTGGTTTGGCCTTAAAACATGGTTTGACGGTATTGAACTCTCCTGGAACCATCGATGCAGACTATCGTGGCGAGATAGGAGTATTACTCATCAACTTGTCGCAAGAGGATTTTGTGATTAATGATGGTGAGCGCATTGCTCAAATGGTGATAGCCCGTCATGAACAAGCCGATTTTGTCGTTGTTGAAGAGCTCGATCAGACAGAGCGTGGCGAGGGTGGTTATGGACATACTGGTGTAAAATAACATAAAATCAGTGAGTAGACGTAGAGTTTTTATTTTTCTATTGATGGCGTTCATGGGGCTTTCTGTGAGCGCTCAAATAGTAGACAAGGATCGTCGCTATGATGCATTTTTCTTGGAAGCCATCTGTGAACGGGCCAAAGGGAATAATGATGCAGCATTCGATTTGTTACGCCATTGTGTAACCATTGATTCTACTAAATCAGAGGCATATTTCTATCTTGCTCAATATTATGGAGCCCTTAAGCAGAAAGAACGTGCCATAGCCTGTATTGAGAAAGCTGTTGCGTTAGAACCCACTAATTCTACTTATCAGGAGACTTTGGCTAACACTTATATCAATATGCGTCAGTACGACAAGGCTGCTCAAGTGTTGGAAAATCTCTACGACAAGCATCGTGACAGAGATGATGTGCTGGGTGTCCTGGTGCAGCTTTATGAAGAGCAGCATGAATATGAATCAGCCATTAAAACGCTCGCTAAGCTGGAAACAGTTGAAGGCAAAAGTGAACGACTTTCTTATGCCAAGAGTAATTTTTATACACAATTGGGAGATAAGAAAGCTGCTATTGCGGAAATGAAAAAACTAGCCGATCAGTATCCTAATGACCAGAATTATCGCGGGCTTTATGCCAATACACTGTTTGTGAATGGACAGAAGAAGAAGGCACTGGAGATTTACGATGATATTCTCCGGATAGAACCAGACAACCGTAATGCCTTGATGGCTATTCTTGCCTATGAGAAAGACGAAGGGGATCCCGATAAGGCTGATGCACTGACGGAGAAGGTTTTGTTAAGTAAGAACATCACGTCACAAGACCGTATTTTGCTCATGAGACAGGAAATCGGACAGAGCGAACAGGAAGGTGGCGATTCCACCAGAGTTCTTTACCTATTCCGCAAGATGTTGGAACAGCCCCAGATGGATGCCGATGTAGCTATACTCTGCGCAACTTATATGAATCTGAAGAAGATGCCTAACGATACCATCAGCGACGTTTTGGAAAAAGTCCTCCAGGTAACACCAGACAATGCTGCTGCTCGTTTGCAGTTGGTAAGCTATGCATGGCAAGCCAATGACATGTCTCGTATTATCTCCTTATGTCAGGCGGCTCGGCAGTATAACCCCGATGAAATGGCATTTTATTACTATCAGGGCATTGCCTATTATCGTGAAGAACAATTAGATCAGGCACTCAATGCTTTCCAAAACGGAATAGGTGTTATCAATCAGCAGAGCGACCCTGATATCGTCAGCGATTTCTATGCGGTCATGGGTGATATCCTTCACCAAAAAGGGAAAGATAAAGAAGCCTTTGCAGCTTATGATTCTTGTTTGGTTTGGAAAGACAATAATTATGGATGCCTCAATAATTATGCCTATTATCTCAGTGAGAAAGGAATACAACTTGAAAAAGCAGAACAAATGTCATATCGGACCATCAAGGCTGAGCCTAAAAATGCAACTTATCTCGATACTTATGCATGGATTCTGTTTAAGGAAGAGCGCTTTGCAGAAGCTAAGATTTATATAGACCAGACATTACAATGCGATTCTGACACTTCAGCGGTTCTCCTGGAACATGCCGGCGACATCTATTATTGCGCTGGTGAGAAGGAGAAAGCACTTGATTTTTGGAAACAGGCATTGATAAGAGCTGAAGAGGCCATCCCTCAGCCTGGCCAGCCGGTTGAAGACAGACGACAGATATTAACAAGAAAGATAAAACTCAAAAAATACCTAAAAGAATGAAACCATCAAGTATTATGAAACTTGCCGTTTTGGTTCTGCCTCTGATGTTGGCGGCATGCGGCACAAAGAAAAAAGCAGTGCAGGAAACTAAGGCTCCATCGCCTACGACCCTGAAGGCACAGCAGTTCTTGCAGAAAGTGAATGACAATGCACAGTATGCTAAGTTCATTACCTCTAAGGTGAAGTTCTCTGTTGAGGTGGGTAATCAGCAGCTGACTCTTACGGGAAATCTGAAGATGAAGCGTGACGATGTAATCCGTCTCCAGTTGATGGCTTTTGGTTTCGTTGAAGCTGGTCGATTGGAATTCACCAAGGACTACGTTTTGATCATGGATCGTATCAACAAGCAGTTCATCAAGGCAAATTATAATCAGTTGGACTTTATGCGCAACAGCGGCTTGAATTTCTATTCACTCCAGTCTTTGTTCTGGAACGAACTTTTCCAGCCAGGCAAATCCAAGGTGACTGACGAATTGCTCAATGCCTATGAAACAGATCTTGTTGGTGAGGATGCCATCATCTCCATGGAGAATGGAAAACTTTCCTATCGTTGGTTAGCCGACAAGGATGGTGCCTTGATAAAGATGGCTAATATTATGTACGAAGACAAAATCCGTGGTAATTATCAGTTGAATTGGGACTATGAGGATTTTCGACAGAACGGTAAACGTCAATTCCCACATACACACCGCATCCTGTTCAATACCCCAGATAAGTCAGTCAAGATGGGAATGAATTTTAATTATCTCGGAAATGATGAAGAATGGGAGACTCGTACAGAGATTTCTGGTAAGTATCGTGAAGTTTCTGTCGATGAGATCCTTCGTCGTTTTATGGCTCTGTAATATTTGAATGAAGCGAATAGGTATTATATTATTGCTATTCTCCTTTGTCCTTACACCGTACGCACAACAAAAACGTACGGCGACTAGGGGAAAGGGGAAGACCGCTGTTGTCGCTAAGAAAAAGACAACCCCCAAAAGACAAACAACAAAGAAGTCGACCAATTCTAGAAAGAAGTCGACAGCACAGCCAGTCTCTGTACAGAGTTTACAAAACCAACGACAGAAAATCCAGCAGAAGATAAAAGAGCAAGAACAACGGCTACGCTCCAACGAGTTGGATGTGAAGAAACGTTTGCAAAATCTGATGATGCTCAATACGGAGATTGCACAAAAGCGACGTACGATAGATACTATTCGTAAAGATATCTCTTCACTCGATGTTGAAGTTGAGGTGCTTAATACGGAGATTGCACAGCTAAAAAGCGAACTCGAAGAGTGCAAACAGAGATATGTTAAGTCCATGCGTTACATGCATCGCAACCAGTCGATGCAGAGCAAACTGATGTTTATTTTCAGTGCTACCAGTTTCTCTCAAATGATCCGTCGTATGCGTTTCATGCGGGAATATGCCTCTTACCAGCGTTCCCAAGGTGAGGATGTAAAAGTGAAGCAGGCAGAAGTGAATGCTAAGCAAGTAGAACTTCTGGCAGCGCGTGACAATAAGAAACAGCTCTTGGCTAGAGGCGAGAGCGAGCGCCGTTCTTTGGAGGGCAAACAGACCGAGCAGAAGAACGTGGTTTCTGGATTGCAGAAGAAACAGAAGGAAATCCAGAATGTCATTGCTCAGCAGAAGAAGAAAGACGCAGCCCTCAATGCCCAGATTGACCGTTTGATAGCCGAGGAAGTGGCACGCCAGAAGGCTCGTGCTGCTGCTGAAGCCAAGCGCAAGGCTGAGGCAGAGGCAGCTAAAAAACGTGCAGCAGAGTTAGCTCGCAAGAAGGCTGAGGCTGAACGGATAGCCAAAGAAAATGCTCGTCGAATTGCCGAGGCAAAGGCAAGGGAAGAGAAGGCAAAGGCTGAAGCCCGTGCTGCTCGTAACAAGAAAGCCCGTGAGGAGGCTGAGCGACAGGCTCGTGAGGCAGAGGCAGCCCGTCTGGCAGCAGAGCGCCGTGCCGAATCAGAAGCTCGCGAACATGCCAAGGAGATTGCTGCGGCAAAGAAGAATGTTGAGAGTTTGGATTATTCTATGAGTTCTGAAGACCGCCGTTTGAGTGGTAATTTCGAGAGCAATCGCGGTCGTCTTCCTATGCCTATCACTGGTCCTTATCGCATTGTCAGCCATTTCGGGCAGTATAATGTTGAGGGATTGCATAACGTAACACTCGACAATAAGGGTATCAATATCAAAGGACAGTCAGGAGCTCAGGCTCGTTCCATCTTCGATGGCGAGGTGAGTGCAGTCTTCAGTTTTGGAGGCACCATGGTGGTGATGGTTCGTCATGGTAGCTATATTTCTGTCTATTGCAATCTGGCTTCCGTCAACGTGCATCGTGGACAGAAGGTCTCTACACGTCAGTCCTTAGGCCGCATCGGACAGGATGATATCCTCCAGTTCCAGCTTCGCCGTGAGACAGCTAAGCTCAATCCAGAATCATGGCTGGGAAGATAAAGGCGCTACGCGCCAAATGAGGAATATCATTTCTCATTAATTAGTTTTACATACGTATTGATAGCCTTTTCTATTTCATCAATACCTATGAATTCGTCGGCAGTATGGCTGCGACAGGACTCTCCTGGACCTAATTTGAACGAAGGGAAGGGCATCAGCGCTTGGTCGGAAAGGGTAGGCGAACCATAGGGTTTCATCCTCATTCGCTTACACTTCTTAATCAGCGGATGGTCCTCCGGGAATGACGAGGAGTGCAGACGGAAGGAGCGAGCCTTCAGTTCGCTCTTCATGTGTTTCTGCAGGAAGGCAAAAAGGTATTCGTTCTGATAGTATTCGTTGGTGCGCACGTCAATGACAAATTCCAGCTTGTCGGGTATCACGTTATGCTGCGTACCGGCATGTACTACGGTAATGGTGGCTCTCGTCTCGCCCAACAGCGGGCTTACCTTGCGAAATTGGTAGTTTTTCAGCCAGTTGAAATCGTCCAAAGCCTCGTAGATGGCATTCACACCCTCGTTGCGTGCGGCATGTCCACTCTTGCCGTGCGCCACACCGTCAATCACCATCAGTCCCTTTTCGGCAATAGCCGGATTCATGCCTGTAGGCTCGCCCACAATAGCATAATCGATGGGGGGCAGCTCTGGCAGCACCAGTGAAAAACCGTTCTGTCCGCTGACCTCCTCCTCGCACGAAGCCACGTATATGATATTATAAGGTGATTCTTTCTTCTCCGTCAGAATACGATATGCCTGCAACAGGCTCACCAATCCGCCTCCGCAGTCGTTAGCGCCTAATCCATAGAGTTTCCCATCCTCAATGGTAGGCGTAAAGGGGTCGCGTGTCCATGTAGCTACAGGTTTCACCGTGTCGATATGAGCATTCAGCAGCAGTGTAGGTTTCCGCTTACTCAGTCGTTTTGCCACTATCAGGTTGTTGCCGATGCGCTTGCAGGGCAGTCCCCATTCCTTTATCTTCCGTTGCAGCAAGTCAGCAGCAGCCTTTTCGTCGCGGCTGATGGAGGGCGTGCTGATTAGTTCCTTCAGCAGTTCTACTGCCTCTTTGGTATATCGTTTGTAGCTCATATTCCAGGTTTCCTTAATAGTTCGCGTCCTTTCTCTTCTGCGGCTTTCAGTCGTTTTGCATTCTGAAGCACTTCCTCCACTTGTGCATTATTGATACTGTCACGCTTAGCAGTTTGTTCCATATTGATGCGTTTCTGGCGATACACTTCCAATTCTTCGTCACTCACGCCCATCATCTGTTTGCATTGCTCAAACTTCTCCTTCATGACGTGCAGGCTCATGGTGCACGCACTGATGCAGCTTAGAAAGTTAAGACTCGCCACATCATCATATTTCGACGGAACACCATTAGCAGCAAAGTCTTCTCTGAATTTCTCAACCGTGTTTACCTTCAGATCCCTCCGTTCCTGATAGATGGTCGATACATTCTCCGCAAAGAGTACGTTGCCCAACGTATTGATGGTTTCAATATTAGAAGAGAATATATTTTCGACGGTCTCCGTATAATGCAGTTGAGGGAAATGCATAGTGAACATAAAGGGATTTTCAGTTAGCAGTTCAGGTTGTGCAGCTACCTGAATTTGTTTCTCGAATCCTTCACGATACACAGAGTCGGCTTTCTCTATATCCTTGATAGAGCCGGAAATGTCGTAGAGAATCATCATCACCATCTCATGTCTTTCCTTCTCTTTTTTCATGTTGTCCACCCATGCAGCGGTACCGAAGGTGAGGATGATGGAGATGGTGGTAGCCACCAGCGACAGCACGAATTGTTTGACAGTTGAAAGGCCGCTACCTGCTTTCAGACTTTTAGGTGTATGCAATTTAATGTTCATAGCTTTATCTTATTGGGATACATCGTGCAAAAGTACGAATAAGTGAGAAGAAAACCAAATAATATTCAGGTTTTCTCGTGCGGCAGAATTTCTGAAGTCCCCAATTCTAAATAATTAACGGAAAAGCTTGCATGCCTACTTGACAACACAGATAGGATGCCGGCAACTTTCACTAATCAAAACGGAGAATGAATCGACTCAATAGGGAAGTTGGCTTAGTTAAAAAAGGAAGAGTCGTTGAGTCGGACGGTTGGACGGCTCCAGGCGTACGAATAGACGGCCCGAGGCAGCTAACCGTTTCCCTCGGGTCGTCTTAAAACGAAAAGTACACGGACCAGTTCCCTGACATCAACTCCTTCGTTTTCTAAGTTCATTTGAGAATCCTATTATACCCACAATACATGTATATAATAATAGTAATAATACACTTATTAGGGCAGCACAAAATGAAGTGTGCCTTATAAAGAAATCATAAAACTGACTGCTTGAGAAAAAGGCAAAAGATATCCTAAACAAAGATATTCCTGCAATGATAAAAATTATTCTTGTTATTTTCATTTTTCACTTTTTCCTGCGGTTTCCTTTGTTAATTCTTCGAATTTCTTGATAAGTTCCTCGCCATAGATGTTGATGGCAATAATCTTGCCTTCACGATCAAGAAGATAATTTTGAGGGATAGTCCCTTTTGCTATCAGACGTTTTAGTTCTGTGAAAATCTCTCCATTCTCATCTGTACCTTTGAAATGGTGCAGCGTCTGTAAACCTTCTCTCTTGATAGCGCGCTTCCAAGCATAAACATCTTTGTCAATAGTAATTGCACAGCACACAAAATCATTAGCAAACACCTTTTGAGCATAAATGATATTTGGCATTGCCTGAATGCAGGGCAGACACCATGAAGCCCACAACTCCAATAACACATACTTTCCTGCAAAGGACGTAAGATGGTGCTTGTTACCAATACTGTCAATTAATGTCAAATCCAACTTCTGCCCAATTGCCAAAGTATCTCCCTTAGCTACATTAATCTGACTCTGCATAATCCGAGTTCGTTCTACACTTCTGATAATCTGCCTTACTTTTGCAGAGTTCTCATCGGCAGAAGGCCATTTTCCACCACTATGTTCCATCTGTAAAGGATAGTAAGTTGGAAAGCGATGGTAGGCGGTCTTTACAAGGTTGATATACTCCTCCGATGGGATGTTTTTATTAATCAGGTTCAGTGCTGTACAGATTACATACGGTGATAATGAAGATGTGATAATACTCCGCTCGAAGTCAGTTTCAGTCTTATTGCATGAATCTACAATAGCTTGCAATTGCTTTTTTTCTTCTGCCGGTATGCCATAAACTGTTAATGCTTTTTCTGCTTTTCGCCTCTTATCACCAATGGAATAGATGGTTTTCCAAAAGTCAACAAAGGCATCGTGATGTGGTGTGCCTTTAAGTAGTCGTTTATTGGATATTCCAACCTTTTGGTCCTCTTCGGTAATTTCTAATGTTATTTTGTCCTTAGGACGCGCCAAAACTTGCATGTGGAGAGGTCCACGTTTAGAGAAAAGTAGCCGAATTGCTGTTTCATAGGGAACATTGGCATGTACAACATACTTGTCACAGCCAGGCTCAATCCTTATAGAATCATCAATAGAATATATGTTGCCATTTAACTGATACACATAGAGCATTTGTTCTGTTGTGTTGATAAATGGACTTACACGGATTGTTAGTTCTACATTAGATTTAACAGTTTGGCCATAATTTATGCCTATGTGCAGTGCAAAGCATAATAAAAGAGAAATTCTGAGCATATTTCCTGTCTGTTTTTCATGCAAAGGTATTTTAGCAATAGTATCCTGCAAAAAAACAGAAGCGATTTTAGTTCGTCAAAATTCGTTGGGAAATAAATGATTAGCCCACAAACCTGTTATAGCACAACGGGTTACGTAAATTATTCGTCAAAATTCGTCAAAAGCGTTTAAGCCCGTTTATCAGGTTGTTTCTAAGCGAATGAGCATCTTTCTTTCCGTAAAGCTTGTCATTGGCACGTGCTTTGGCATTCGATATCGTTGAGGCATAAGAATCTGTCATAAGCGATATGACCTTTTCTGGGATGTCAAGAATAAGCAGAATACATATTCGCTGCTCTAATTGTGACAAAGGTTTCCCTTGGCCAAAAGACTTATACGTAACAGGGATGTCTTTGCTGAATTGAGATGTCAATAAGTTCCATTCTGACTCTGTAGGCTTAATCCTCTCCGATTTGTCAGTAGCTTTCTTTACGAATTGTTGAGCGATGGCGCTATCGAGAAAATTATCAAGATGATCAATGCGGTTTATAGCATCTGTATTCTTGTTTTTCGTGTTTTCTGCCTCTAAAATTTCGATTCTTTTAGTTAGTTCTTGCTCTTGTTTTTCCTTAATCGCAATAATGCTCTCATAGTCTTTTTCTTTCAGAATCCTTAATTCCTCCAGAATAGTATTTCTTTGAAGTCTTGCGCTATTTAGCGTTTCTTCCAGTTCTGCAATTCTTGCCTTTTTTTCTTTCTGATTCTTTCTGTAAAGCCAAGCAACAACAATAACAGCCATTAATAAAATTATTGTTGCAAAAGAAATGATACTAAGCAGATATAATCTGTCTTGAGCCTTTTCTCTTTCTTGTTCTGCTACTTTTTGACTGCGACTATAGTTATAGAGCGCCGACATCTGATGGATGGCGTTTGTCTGCATTTTGTTATGTAAAGAGTCTTGGGCTGTCTCGTATTGTCTGGAAAAGTAGTTAACAGAATCAATATTTTGCTTTTCTCTATAAATAGAAAGCAGACCTTTATATCCGTCTGAAAGATATCCATACTTAATGGCTTTACGGAAATTATATTCAGCAGAGTCTAATCGGTTGACAGCCAACTCGTAGAAGCCTTTTGTAACATAGTAGTGCTCGCGTCCCCGAGCAATATTTCCTTGATTATCAAATAAGCCGGATTCCTTCTCAGCGACATCAATCATTTGTTTTGCCTTTTGTTGCTCATTACGTTCAATATATATATAAATAGATGGAAGTAGTAGTCCTGCAGCTCTTTTAATTTCTCCAAGTTCTGTTAGTCTTTGATACGTATTTTGTATTATCTGCAGAACGATATCTTTTTCTCCTAACAGGTAATAGGGGCGTATCAATTGGCTTCTTGCAACAATAGATTCTGTCTCATTTCCAAGTTTTTCTATATATTTTATATAATGTCTTACGGCATTAATTTCATCATTAGGTAAATCTTGTTGGTGAAAAATAGTCGCCATCTGTCCATAAATAGCAGCCAAAGTCCCGTAGTCACATTTGGAATCCAATGTGTCTGCCTTGTCAATGGCATCGTAATATGTTTGTAAAGCCTGTGGTGCTTCTTCTGTGTTCGTGTAAAACCTTCCCAAAAGGTAGTAGGCGAGCATTTTCTCATTGGGAGTCCCATTGCCATCAAAGTAAGTAACAACATCATGAAGAATCGAATCAGATTTGATTTTCACCCCAGACTTGTTCTGCGATTTCATCTTGACGAGTTCAAAATACATCCTGTCGCCTTTACTCCATTCCTGCTTCTCGCCTTCATATTTAGCCAAAGCTGTGAGTGCAGAGTCTGGATTGACATCTGCCATCTGGCTAATGGCCTCTAATTGGTTTGTCATCTTCCTGCCATTGCAGCCAGACAAGACAGCAATCACAATTCCAATATATATAAATACAAGTCTCTTCATACTTAGATACATCGTGCAAATGTACGAATAAGTGAGAAGAAAACCAAATAATATTCAGGTTTTCTCGTGATGCCGAAAGTACTCTCGTTCGACAAAAAAAGAGTAAAACTCTTTGTTTTGTTCTCACTTATTCGTACCTTTGAGACTACGTCTCGAAAGTAGGCTGCATTTCGGAAATATCCAAATAAATTTGGTATTTCACTCAATTTGCACTACCTTTGCACCTAATTAATAAATATAGCTTATGCAGATAAATAGTCATATGTCTGTGTTGATACACGACTTAGCCGTCCACTATGGCGATCGCGAGATGTTGATCTATCAGGATTTCGGAGGCAAGGAGTGGAAATCTCTGTCGTGGAATCAGGTGTCGAATACCGTCAAAGAGGTCAGCAATGCCTTGCTGAATCTCGGTGTTAAGGTGCAGGAGAACATCGGTATCTTCTCGCAAAACTCGGTGCAGTATCTGGAAACGGATTTCGGCGCATGGGGCGTGCGGGCAGTAACGATACCGTTCTATGCCACCAGCAGTGAACAGCAGATACAGTTCATGATTAACGATGCCAAGATTCGCTATCTGTTTGTGGGCGAACAGGAACAGTACGACCGTGCCCGCCGTGTGGTGTCGCTTTGTCCTACACTGGAGCGTATCATTGTTTTCGACCCCTTGGTTCGTATTTCCAGCCATGACCCCAATGCCCTTTACTTCAGCGATTTCCTGAAGTTGGGCGAGAACTTGCCCCGCCAGACTGAGGTGGAGGCTCGTCAGAAGGAGGCCAGTTTCGATGATATAGCCAATATCCTTTACACCAGTGGAACAACGGGCGATTCGAAGGGTGTCATTCTGCCTCACTCCCAGTTCCATGCTGCTTTCGAGGCTAACAATAAATGTGTACCGGTCAATGACAAGGACCGCGTCATGAATTTCCTGCCCTATACGCATATCTTCGAGCGCGGATGGGCTCTCCTGGCACTGACAAAGGGTGCCACGATGATTGTGAACACGCATCCGCAGGAGGTGCAGCAGGCTATGCGCGAGACGCATCCCACCTGTATGTCGGCTGTTCCCCGTTTCTGGGAGAAGGTGTATATGGGTGTAATGGACAAGATTGAGCACTCCAGCACCATGCAGCGCAAACTCTTCATGCACGCGCTGGCTGTGGGTCGCAAGCATAATATCGAATATCTGAGTCTTGGCAAGAAACCGCCTATGGCTCTCCATCTGGAATACGAGGTGCTCAACCGCACCGTTTTTTCGCTTGTCCGCAAAGAACTGGGTCTTGAGAATGCCCATTTCTTCCCCACGGCAGGTGCGGCAGTCAGTGCCCATGTCGAAGAGTTTGTTCATTCCATCGGCATCAACATGATCGTGGGTTACGGACTCACGGAGTCGTTGGCCACCGTCTCATGCGACCATCTGGGTGAACCCTATACCGTCGGTTCTGTGGGCCAGCCTATCGAAGGGATAGACATCAAAATCAGCGATGAGGGTGAGATTCTGCTGAAGGGTCCGACAATTACCCCGGGATATTATAACCGTGAAGACCTTACCAAGCAGGCCTTTACCGAAGACGGTTATTTCAAGACGGGTGATGCTGGCTATCTGAAGGATGGCGAGCTGTTCCTGAAAGAACGTATCAAGGACCTTTTCAAGACGTCTAATGGTAAGTATATCGCTCCGCAGATGATAGAGTCGAAACTGCTGGTGGATAAGTATATTGACCAGATATGCATCGTGGCAGACCAGCGTAAGTTCGTCTCAGCCCTTATCGTACCCGTTTATCCGCTGTTGGAGGAATATGCGCGTGCCCACAACATTCCGTTTGAGAACCGCGAAGAGCTTTGCACCAATCAGCAGATACTCGACATGATGAAAGAGCGAATCGACACGCTGCAGCAGCAGTTGGCTCACTACGAACAAGTAAAGCGCTTCGCGCTCCTGCCTCACCATCTGTCGATGGAGAAGGGAGAACTCACTAACACACTCAAAGTCCGCCGTCGTGTGCTCTACGCGAACTATAAGGAACAAATCGATGCGATGTACGAAGAGTAATTAAAAAAGAATGATAACACAAGATCAGTTAAAGGATGTCTTGGATAGGACTGAGAAGTTGAAACTCTATCTCAAGATTGACGAAAAGAAGATGGAATACGAAGAGGAAGAACTTCGTACTCAGGCTCCTGACTTTTGGGAAGACCAGAAACGTGCTGAGGAGCAGATGAAGAAGGTGAAAAGTATCAAGAAGTGGATTGATGGCTATCATGAAGTTCGCGCTGCTGCCGATGAGCTTCAGTTGGCCTTCGACTTCTATAAAGAGGAAATGGTGACTGAGGATGAGGTGGATGCCGACTATCAGCGTGCTATCCAGCTCATTGAAGACTTGGAACTCAAGAATATGCTCCGCCAGAAGGAAGACCCGATGGAGTGTGTGCTGAAGATTAACTCTGGTGCTGGCGGCACCGAGGCACAGGACTGGGCTGAGATGCTCATGCGTATGTATCAACGCTGGGCTGAGGCTCATGGTTATAAGGTCAGTATCTCCAACCTGCAGGATGGCGATGAAGCGGGCATCAAAAGCGTTACGATGCAGATAGAAGGCGGTGAGTTTGCCTATGGCTATCTGAAATCAGAGAATGGTGTGCATCGTCTAGTGCGCGTCAGCCCATATAATGCACAAGGCAAGCGCATGACTTCGTTTGCTTCGGTCTTTGTCTCACCGCTTGTTGACGATACTATTGAAGTGTATGTCGATCCTGCCAAACTCTCATGGGACACCTTCCGTTCCAGTGGTGCTGGTGGTCAGAATGTAAACAAGGTTGAGTCGGGTGTCCGTCTGCGTTATTGGTACACCGACCCCGATACTGGCGAGGAGGAGGAAATCCTCATCGAAAACACCGAGACGCGCGACCAGCCTAAGAATAAGGAGCGCGCTATGGCTTTGCTGCGTTCACAACTCTACGACCGTGCCATGAAGAAACGGTTAGAGGCGCAGGCGAAGATAGAGGCAGGCAAGAAGAAGATAGAGTGGGGCTCGCAGATCCGTTCCTACGTCTTCGACGACCGTCGTGTAAAAGACCACCGTACCAACTACCAGACATCGGATGTTGATGGCGTGATGGATGGAAAAATTGATGATTTCATCAAGGCCTATCTGATGGAATTTCCCGTAACAGACAATGAGTAATTTAACTAAAAAGTCAATATTATGAGTAAAAAAGGACAAGCAAAGCGTGAAGCTTACGCAAAGAAACAAGAGAGTAAAGGTAAGAATCTGATTATGTGGATTATCGGTATATTAATTGCATTAGGACTGATTTTTGCCATTTCAACTAGTCTGTCGATGGCCTAATGGCACAGGAGATAGAACGTAAATTCTTGGTACTGAATGACTCCTACAAAAAGGAGTCATTCAGTCATAGTCATATACAGCAGGGGTATATCACCAGTGAACGCGGTCGTACCGTTAGGATACGTATTCGTGATGATAAGGGCTATATCACCATCAAAGGACCTAGTCTGGATGGAGGACTTTCGCGTTACGAATTCGAACAGGAAATACCCCTTGAAGATGCTCGTCAGTTATTGACGCTCTGTGAACCAGGCATCATTGATAAGACACGTTGGCTTGTTCGCAGTGGTAATCATATTTTTGAGGTCGACGAGTTCTTCGGTGAAAATGCAGGCCTCGTCATGGCGGAAGTAGAACTTAGTGCGATTGACGATTCCGTCGTCAATCCCAGTTTTATCGGAAAAGAAGTAACTGGCGACCGTCGCTATTATAATAGTCAACTTCGCCAGCATCCTTTCACGAAATGGTAGGGGTTAGGAGATAATCTGCTCCAACTCCTCGAGTTCTTCCTCCGTCGTTGCCCAGCTGGTTACGAAACGACAAATGGTACGATGCCCAGGGGCTTGACCCCAGTGGGTGAATATAATCTGTTTTGAAAGTTTTTCCACCAGCGCATCTGGCAATATCACGAATTGCTGATTGGTTGGAGAATCAATGTAGAACTCGAAACCTTTCTGTTGGAATATCTTTTTCATCTTCAATGCCATGTCGATGGCATGGCGTGAGAGATCAAAATACAGATTGTCTGTAAAAAGGGCTTCGAACTGCAAACCAATCAACGCTCCTTTGGCAATGACAGCTCCATGTTGTTTCTGGATAGAGAAGAAATGCTTATGTGCCTGTCGGTTGGTAAACACTACAGCTTCGCCACAGAGGGCACCAATCTTGGTTCCTCCAATATAGAACACATCGCAGTGACGGGCCAAATAAGGTAGGGAGATATCATTGTCTGCAGCCATCAATCCATAACCTAGTCGGGCTCCGTCGATGTAGAGGGGTATTTCATAGCGTTGGCACACTTGATAGATTTCATCCAGTTCCTTAGCAGTATAGATAGTACCGAGTTCCGTGGGGAAAGTGATATACACCAATCCTGGATAGACAGCATGGGCATTATTCCCATCGTGCATGAAATCATCCAAATACTTGTCTAGAACCTTGGAATCCATTTTGCCATTTTTGCCCTGTAGGGTGATAATCTTATGTTCCGTAAACTCTACAGCACCGCATTCGTGTACATTGATATGTCCGGACTCTACACAAATCACACCTTCATACTGATAGAGCATGGAGTCGATTGTCGTGGCATTGGTCTGTGTTCCTCCCGTTAGGAAAAAAATCTGCGCATTAGGCATGCCGCAAGCTTCACGGATGCGCTCTTTGGCGCGTTCACTGAATTCGTCAGAACCATAGGGGGTAGTCTTGACGTTGTTGTATTTTACTAAGTTGTTAAGCACTTTAGGATGTGCTCCGTTATTATAGTCGCATTCAAAAGAAATCATAGGGCTTCAAGCATACGTTTGATAACGACAGAACAACTGATTTCACGATTGGCAGCTTCTGGAATTACGATGCTATTAGGACTCTCAATGACATCGTCGGTTACGATTAATCCACGGCGCACGGGCAGACAGTGCATGAATTTACCATTATTAGTCCACGACATGTGTTCGGTATCTACTGTCCACGACATATCCTTCGAAGTAATCTTGCCATAGTCGGCAGGATTCGTTACACCGGGATTACTCCAGTTTTTGGCATAAATGAAATCAGCCCCCTCGAAAGCTTTCTTCTGATCGTACTCCACGTGGGCATTACCCACGAATTTCGGATCCAGTTCGTAACCTTCAGGGTGAGTAATTACGAAGTCCACGTCAGCAGCATTCATCCATTGGGCAAACGAGTTAGGCACTGCCTGTGGCAAGGCACGGCAGTGAGGTGCCCAACTGAGTACTACTTTGGGCTTTTGGTTCTTCTGGCTTTGCCAATATTCCTCAATAGTAATCAAGTCGGCAAAGGCCTGCAGGGGGTGTACGGTGGCTGTCTCCATGGCGAAGACAGGTTTTCCGCTATACTTGATAAACTGGTTGAGCACCGTTTCGGCATAGTCGTACTCACGGTCAGTGAGTCCGGCAAAGCTACGGACGCCGATCATATCACAATAGCACCCCATCACAGGGATGGCTTCCAACAGGTGTTCACTCTTGTCGCCATCCATTATCACGCCCCGTTCTGTCTCTAACTTCCAGGCACCGGCATTCACATCCAATACGATGACATTCATGCCGAGGTTCATGGCGGCTTTCTGAGTAGAAAGGCGCGTACGTAGTGAATTATTGAAGAAAATCATCATCAGGGTCTTGTTCTTACCCAGATGCTGATATTTGAAACGGTCGTTCTTAATTTCTTGGGCCTCAGCCAGTGCTTTCTCCAGTGGGCCGATATCTTCTACATTGATAAATGTTTGCATGATGTACCTCTTATTTCGTAATTCTTACCTTTTACTTCTTACTTCTTACCTCTTAACTCCTCACCTGTCCTTCTCCTTCAATCAACCATTTATAAGTGGTGATTTCCTCTAAAGCCATCGGACCGCGAGGACCGAGTTTCTGGGTGGAGATGCCAATTTCGGCGCCCAAACCGAATTGGGCACCGTCTGTAAACGAAGTGGGCGCATTCCAATAGACGCAGGCAGCATCTACATGCTGCTGGAACTTACGGGCAGTTGCTTCGTTCTGGGTGATGATGGCCTCGCTATGTCCGGAACCGTATTGGTCGATGTGTTGCAGAGCCTCTTCCAGTGAGGATACCGTCTTGATGGCCATCTTATAATCCATAAATTCCGTACCGAAAGAATCGTAGGTGGCTGCCTGCAAAAGTATCTCTGGATAGTGGCCCGTCAGTATCTGATACGCTGGCGCATCAGCATAGATAGTAACTTTATGTTTCAGCAGAGGCTGTACCAATTCTATCAGGTCTCCCAATCTCTTCTCGTGCAGAATTAGACAGTCAAGAGCATTGCAAACGCTTACTCTACGAGTTTTTGCATTGCAGATAATAGCCTTACCCATATTCAGGTCGGCATCCTGGTCGAAATAGGTATTGACGACACCGGCTCCTGTTTCAATTACGGGGATGCGGGCTGTGGTGCGCACGAAGTCAATCAGTCGGCGGCCTCCACGGGGAATGCAGAGGTCAATATAACCAACGGCATTCAACATCTCACCTGTAGCCTCGTGGGTGGCAGGCAGTAGAGTAACCACATCGGGGTTGACACCATAACGCTCTAGAACTTCATGAATCAGTTCTACAGACTCCTGATTAGACAAATCAGCATCAGAACCGCCTTTCAGCACACAGGCATTACCACTTTTAAAACAGAGGGAAAAGACATCGAATGTCACGTTGGGGCGAGCTTCATAAATCATACCAATCACACCAAAAGGTACTGACACCCTACAGAGACGCAAACCGTTAGGTAGCGTCTTTTGTTTAGTGATGTGACCTAAGGGGGTAGGCAGTGAAGCTACATTCCGCATGTCAGCAGCGATGTCATCCAACCGTTTTACTGTTAATTGCAGACGGTCATAAAGTGGGTTTTTGATATCCATCTTTGCCAAATCTTTCTCGTTGGCAGCAAGGATGCGTTCTTTGTAATCCACGATGGCTTCAGCTACCGCCATTAGGATTTCATTCCGTTTTTCGTCAGTCAGCAGGGCTAGACTTTTGCTGGCGGTCTTTACTTTTTTAAAGGTCTCAGTCAGGTTCATATTATTTCGGTATAAATTCTGTATGTGGTGTTTCCTGCGGATGCTCCAATAGGTCGATGAGAATATTGTCGCGTTTACCGTTGGCAATTATCACACGAATACCCTCCTGTGATAGTTTGTTGGCAGTGGTGTATTTCGAGTGCATACCGCCACGCCCGAAGGCACTTTTCTCTGCTTGGATATATTGGCTCAGGTCGGCTCCTTTTTCAACGGTTTTGATGAGTTGCGACTGTGGATCGTCTGGATGGCCGGTATAGATGCCGTCGATATTGGAGAGCAGGATGAGCGTATCGGCTTTCATCATCTGGGCGATGAGCCCAGAGAGCTCATCGTTATCCGTAAACATCAGCTCAGTAACGCTGACGGTATCGTTCTCATTGACAATGGGGAGTACACCGTTTTCCAACATCACCTTCATGCAGGCACGCTGGTTCTCATACTGTTCGCCTGGTTGGAAGTTCTCCTTCATGGTGAGTACTTGTCCCACATGGATATGGAACTCACGGAACAGGTCGTAATAGAGTCCGATGAGTTTGACCTGCCCCAAGGCAGAATAAAGCTGGCGTTGTTCTACAGAGTCGAGTGAATGATCAACTTTCAACTCGCGTCTGCCACAGGCAACAGCACCCGATGAAACAAGAATGACTTCGTAGTCATTACGCTTCAGCCAGGCTATTTGGTCAACCAATGCCGACATGCGGGTCACATCCAGTTTTCCGTCGTCTCGGGTCAGTACATTTGAACCGACTTTTACTACAATTCTTTGTTTCATTTGGCATCCTTTTGGCGAATCTCCACTCGGCGAATCTTGCCTGAGATGGTCTTAGGCAATTCATCTACAAACTCCACGATACGCGGATACTTGTAGGGGGCGGTTTCTTTCTTGACATGCTGCTGGAGTTCCTTTACGAGGTCGTCACCTGCCTTGTCTTTCCATTCCTTACCCAGTACAACAGTTGCTTTTACCACCATGCCTCGGATATCATCGGGTACACCGGTGATGGCGCATTCCACGACAGCAGGATGGGTCATCAGGGCACTTTCCACTTCAAACGGACCAATGCGGTAACCCGAACTCTTAATTACATCATCAATACGGCCTTCAAACCAGTAGTAGCCGTCTTCATCGCGCCAAGCCATGTCTCCTGTATGATAAATACCATCGTGCCAAGCCTCCTTGGTGAGTTCGGCGTCACGATAGTATTCCTTGAAGAGTCCGATGGGTTTCTTGTCACCTACTCGTACTACAATCTCGCCTTTCTCACCATCCTCGCACGATGTTCCGTCGGCACGCACCAGATCGATGTTGTATTGGGCATTGGGGATACCCATACTGCCTGGCTTGGGTTGCATCCATGGGAAGGTGCCCAGCGTCATGGTGGTCTCTGTCTGGCCGAAACCTTCCATCATCTGGATACCGGTTTTTTCTTTGAACTTATCGAAGACGGCAGGGTTCAAAGCCTCACCGGCAGTGGTACAGTATTCTAATGAGGAGAGGTCGTATTTCGATAGGTCTTCACGAATCATGAAGCGATAGATGGTAGGAGGTGCACAGAACGAAGTCACCTTGTATTTCTCTATTTGGCGCAACAGCGTGTCGGCATTGAATTTCTCGTGGTCAAATACGAAAACGGTAGCACCGGCAAACCATTGCCCGTAGAACTTGCCCCATACAGCCTTGCCCCATCCTGTATCAGCCACCGTCAGGTGTAGCGACCCTTCGTGCAGATTGTGCCAGAAAACACCTGTTGTCAGGTGCCCCATTGCATAGAGGTAGTCATGAGCGACCATCTTAGGTTCGCCACTGGTACCTGAGGTAAAGTACATCAGCATGGTGTCATCATTGTTATTGACAAACCCAGGGCGCTGGAACTTAGGAGCCTGCTTCCATTCCGTCTGCCAGTCGTGGAATCCATCAGGGATGGGTTTCCCATGGTCCGTGATAGTGATATATTGCTTCACCGTAGGACTCTCCGCCATAGCAGCCTGTATCTGGCTCACTACGTAGGCATCGTCCACACAGATGATGGCCTTTACACTGGCACGGGTATTGCGATATACAATGTCGTGCTTGGTCAGCATGTGGGTAGCAGGAATCACAATGGCACCAATCTTATGCAGGGCCAGCATCACCACCCACCACTCATAACGGCGCTTCAGTATCAGCATCACGGGGTCGTTCTTACCGATGCCCAGTGTCTGTAGATACGAGGCAGCTTGGTCGGTCTGCTCTTTTAATTCTGCAAAGGTGGTGCGAATTTCCTCTCCCTGGTCATTGGTCCATAGCAGAGCCAGTCCTTCAGGTTTTTCCTTTGCCCACTCGTCCATCACGTCGTAAGCGAAATTGAAGTTCTCTGGGATGATGAACTTCAGGTTTTTATTATAATCCTCCACCGATGTGAAGGTTGTCTGTTTTAAGAATCTCTCTATCATCTTTTTCCTTTTTTTACCTTTTTACCTTTTCCCTTTTATTCTACTCCACTGTAAATGCCAGGAACTTTACTGCTTTATTGCCGATAGCCAGCATGCCGTGAGGCTTGGTGGAGTCGAAGTATATCGAGTCACCTTCTTCCAGCACAATGGTCTTACCACCGATGTACAATTCCATAGAGCCCTCCAGCACCATGTTGAACTCCTGACCTGCATGGGTGTTCTTATAGATAGTGCGAGCTCCTGGCTTAGGTTCTACGGTTACGATGAAAACGTCGGCCTTATGATTCATGAAACCACCCACCAGCGACTGATATTTGTAGGCCTTGGTACGCTCTATCGACATGCCTTGTCCTTTGCGCGTCACATAGTATGACTTCATGTGTGGTGCTTCGGCGAAGATTAGCTCTTCTGTTGAGACCCCATATTTACGGGCAATCTTCATCAGGTTTGAGATGGTGATATCCAACTCGCCGGCCTCAATCTTCTCATACTTCTCGTTGGAGATGCCGATAGTCTCAGCCATCTCGCTCACTGGGATGTCCAACACGTCGCGCAGACCTCTTAGTCTCTCGCCTATCTGTTTCAATTGTTCGTCCATATACTTCAATTCTTCAATTCTTCAATTTTTCAATTTTTCGCTCCCGCTTTCAGTCCCCTAATTACGGCTGAGGTAAATCCGGCATGTTCCATCTCGTTTAACCCTTTGATGGTCACACCGCCAGGAGTTGTTACCAAGTCGATAGCAGCTTCCGGGTGTAAGCCGCTGGCCTCCAGCAGTTCTACAGCTCCCTTCATGGTCTGCATCACGATCTTCTTGGCATCATCAGCCTTAAAGCCGAGTTCCACACCACCTTCAGCGGCTGCGCGGATATAACGCATGGCATAGGCTATGCCACAGGAGGCGAGGGTAGTGCCTGCTGCCAGGTGCTGTTCGTCCGTGATGATGGTCTGCCCCATCGTGTCGAACAGTTCCTTCACTCGTCCTGTGTGTTGCGATTCCGTCGCAACAGCAGGAGCCACAAACGTCATCGAAGCCAACTGGGCGATAGCGATATTAGGAATCACCAGGAACAACGGTGGGCAATCGGGCAACCACTCCTTGATTTTGGCAGATGGTACACCTGCAGCAATCACAATGAGTATTTGCTTCTGAGGATTCAGTACATCCTTGATACCTTTCAGCACTTGCTCCACTAACCAAGGTTTCACACAGACACAGACGATGTCGGCGTCCTGTGCTGCTGCCTGATTGTCGGTGGTCACTGATACACCCTGCTGGGCAAATTTCTCTACCACCAGCTCTGACGGATCAGCCACTGTGATGTCTTCTGTCTTGACGTAGGCAGCCTTGATGAGTCCTTCTACCGTAGCGCCACCCATAGCGCCGGCTCCAATCATTGCTATTTTCATAATGTTGCTAATACTTTCTTTAATTTCTCTATAAATATGTCTACTTCAGTTTTTGTCAAACACAACGGGGGTAACAGTCTCAGGGTGTTCTGACCGGCACAGCCTGTAAAACAGTGCTCCTGATAAATCAATGGTTGTCTAACATCCTTATGAGGCACATCTAGGTCGATGCCAATCATCAGGCCTCGCCCTCTCACATCAGTGATATGTGTCCCGTATGTCGCGATGTTATCGCGACGAAGAGAACGGATGCCTTCCATCAGGTATTCACCCACCTCACGGGCATTCTCCACCAGTCCTTCTTCCTCAAAGACATCGAGCACTGCCAGTGCTGCGGCACATGCCAGATGATTACCTCCGAAGGTGGTACCCAGCTGTCCGTAGACAGGTTCGAACTCAGGTGCAATCAGTACAGCAGCCATTGGGAAGCCGTTGGCAATGCCTTTCGCCACCGTTATCATATCGGGCTTAATACCTAACCATTGGTGGGCAAAGAACCGTCCGCTTCGGCCATAGCCGCACTGTATCTCGTCACAAATCAATATGGTGTTGTGTTGCTTACAGAGTTTTTGCAGTCCCTGTGCAAACTCAGGGGTAGCTAGTTTGATGCCGCCCACACCCTGAATGCATTCCAGGATGACGGCACACACATCACCTTTCTGCAACTCCTGCTCCCATGCTTGCAGGTCGTTCAAAGGCAAATAGGTTACATGCCCGTTATTGTTGATAGGGGCGATAATTTTGGGGTTGTTGGTCACCTCAACAGCCAGTGAGGTACGTCCATGGAAAGCTTTTTCAGCTGAGAGCACACGAGTGCGACCGTTGGTGAACGAGGCGAGCTTCAGTGCGTTCTCGTTAGCCTCAGCACCGCTGTTGATGAGAAACAACTGATAGTCGTTATAACCGCTGATACGGCCCAGACGTTCAGCCAGTTCCTGTTGTAACTTATTAATCACGGAGTTCGAATAGAAACCAATTTTGTTCAACTGCTCCGTTACTTTCTTGATATAATGGGGGTGGGAGTGACCTATCGAGATCACTGCATGTCCGCCATAGAGGTCCAGATATTCCTGGCCTTTGTCATCCCAAACGCTACATCCTTGTCCTCTTACAATGTTTACGTCGAACAGGGGATACACATCGAATAATTTCATTTTGCTAAGTCTTAACGTTAAAACGTTGCAAAGGTAGTGTAAATCGAGTGAAATACAAAATAAAATACGATTTATTTTTATTTGCCTTACCTCGCTTCGCGAACAGCGACCTTTGGTTCCGAGATTCAGCCAGCCTTCGAAACGTTGTTTTCCTTCCTACAATGATTCTATTTGCAGCTTGCAAACGTAGATAAGTAGTTTAAGAACGGCCGTTCTCTATCTAAGAACGACCGTTCGCGCCTTGTGTATAAAAATTCTCTCGGGTGGTTATCTCTTTATCAAGACTTTCTTGCCTTTGTAAATATAAATGCCTTTCTTGGTGGGTGCACCGTCGAGTTTCCTTCCGTCCAACGTGTACCATGCGCCATCGCCTTGCAGGAGGTCAGGATTGGCGTGAAGCGTATTAATTCCGGTACCGTCGTCTATGACGAGTACTATCACCTCAATGTCGCCACTGGATGCTGAGGGAAGTTCCACGTGGGCTGTGTTGCCATCGAGTGTCGTACCGTCTGACTTGTGGAAACCTATAGGATCCGTGCCGCCTGAGCCGGGTAGTAGGGTATAGGCCTCGTAGCCGGAGGCCACCGTGATGCCTCCTAACAGGTCGTTGTTGTTGGTATCGCCACTGACGTCTGTTGTCATGAGCAATACAATCTGAGGCGACGTCGACTTCAGGATGACGGCTGTCGAGGTGTTCACGATATGGTCTTCCACCTCTGTCATCAGCAGTTTGGTGTTGTCGTCGCTGAGTGTCGCTTTATAGACCGTTGTTGAAGCGTCAGGCACAAAGTTGCCCAAATCGCTGTAGAATGTCAGCCAGTAGTCTGTAGGCGAGTTAGGGTCTTGGATGGCTGTCAGTGTCAGTTTCATGGGTCCGTTCTTGATGAATGCCTTAGATACCGTGACTCCAGCAACACCCTGATTGTCTACCACTTGATAATGAATCACGTGCTCTCCCTCCATCAGTGCACTGGCATCGATGATGGTGGCACCACTGCCAATTTCCGTGGTCTTCATGCTCTTGGCATCCTCGTCAAACCAGTAGCGCAACGATGCAGCTGTTGTAGCTGTGCCTCCTGTCTTGACAAACATCTTTGAGGCGGTAATGCCTGCTACGCCCTGATTGTCTGCCACTTGGTAGTGCACCGTATGAAGACCCTCCGCAAGGGCAGAGGCGTCGATGGTAGTAACACCACTGGCAATATCAGTGGACTTAACATTCTTTGAGTCACTATCAAACCAGTAGTGCAACGATGCAGCTGTCGTAGTCGATGCTCCAGTCTTGAAGAACATTTTTGAAGCTGTAATACCTGCCACGCCCTGATTGTCTATCACTTGGTAGTGAATGGTATGGATACCTGCTACAAGGGCAGAGGCATCGATGGTAGTAACACCACTGGTAATGTCAGTGGTCTTTACACTCTTTGCATCGCTATTAAACCAGTAGCGCAGCGATGCCGCTGTTGTAGGTGTACCTCCAGTCTTGATGAATATCTTTGATACGGGGATACTTGCTACACCCATATTGTCTACTATCTGATAGTGGACAATATGGATACCCTCTGCGAGTGTGGAAGCATCAATCGTGGAAGAACCACTTAATGTGTTCGTTGTTTGGATGTTGACGTCATCGTTGAACCAATAACGTAGCTGTGAGGCGGTAGTTTCCTGTGGGAATCCAGAAAGGTCTATCGTCTGTCCACGTGCCTCCATGATTAGTCCGCAAAGCGCAAAGAATAGAATTACAGTTTTACGCATAAGCCATAAAATCTATTTTTGTTATACATGCAAACTATAGCTTATTCATTGATTCCGATTGTTACGCTCAGTTGTCCTTCGGCATCCGTCTCTTTGCCAACAGTCATTGTGGTAATAAGAGGATAAGAAGGCTTGGAGCTGTAAGGCTTTACGCCGCCATAAAGACCAATTTCTGTTCCGTCTGTACCTAAGTATTTAGCCTTACCTTCATCAGTCATCTCAAAGGTTTCCGAGTCAGAATAATTACCTTTGAACGTCTTGAACGTTCCTTCGTAATCAAATTCAGCAGTGCCCGGATGTGAAGTCAATGCCCTGTAAATGTCATACGCATGGTTTCCTCCGTTGTACTTGGGTGTAATACAGTTTGTAACCTGAGCGTCGGCAGGAAGGTAGTCCTCAGAATACCCGGTGCAGAAAATAACGCAGTTGTTCCAAATGGATTGGGTAAGTCCTCTTAAACCTCTTTGATTTACAATACAGTTGACAACCGTTATTAGTCCGTTCTGATACTTGCCTATTGCTGTCACGTAACTATTGAGGAAAGTAACAGTATTGTTTCCTCCAACGTTGACGTGATCTGTTATCTTACAATTGACAAACATCTGATTGGTTACAGCATCTGATTCTGTTGCATTCTGAAGAGCAATGAATTGGCACTTGACGAAATACGGATTTGCAAACGTCCCTTTTGTAAACATAGTGCCGGTACACCTGATGCCCTCCATTGTAAAGCGGTTTGCGTCTTCTGTAGGAATCCAGATGTTGAAGTTGCCAATGATATAGGTAGGCTCAGCACTATCTATGCCAGCTCCACGAAGCGTTATTGCTTTAGTGATGTCGGTGCCGTTAAAGGTACCGCCAGAGAGGCTGATGATGTCGCCGCTCTCTGCGACAGGTAAAGCCTGCTTGAGTGCATCTGCTCCGTAGAAATACGTGACATCAGTACCGTGGCTCAACGAAGCCACAACAGTGTTCTGTGCGAAACTTGTAGCAGCTAATAGCGTGCTCACAACTAATAGGAATAGTTTTTTCATAATTAATTTGGTTTTTAATGTTAAACTATGTTGATTATTTCTGCAAATATAGAAGAAAGTCCTGAGAATAGGACTAACAATTTGCAAAATCGACTAACATTTTGCAAAACCTGCAAATAGTTAGCCGATTGTTTTGTGTCACAGAAAGTTTACTTTGCTTTTTTCTTTATCTTCTTTTTGGTATCTACATTGAAGGGATTGTCCGATGAACGGGTAGGGATTTTTTCCTTTTTAATGATTTCCTTCTCTGAATAGGTGATGCTCTCATCGAAGTAACCCATATTGTCCTTGCCCGTAGCTCCACCGAACCAGCACTTCTTGCCCTTATATTTGGCAAGATAAACGTCAGAAGATTTGTCGTTAATGATGAAGTGGTAGTTCAAAGCGCGCTGCTTCAGTGTGCTGCGATCAACATATTTCTTACCTGGCCCACCTTGCCAAAGCTTAGGCCCTTCCTGTGCACTGACACTCATGCTCATGACTACAAGTGCCAACAAAGTTAATAGTAATTTTTTCATACACATTTAGTTTTTTAATCTATAAATTAATTATCCTCAAGGGTAGATTTGTGATTGGATTTTCCGCAAATATAGGAGAAAGTCCTGAGAAAGGGACTAACAATTTGCAAAATCGACTAACATTTTGCAAAATGTTAGTCGATTGGCAGTATTACTTGGAGTTTATTGATAATATCCATTCCTTAGGTGTTTTGCCTGTAATGGCCTTGAATGTGCGGAAGAACGATTGCTCGTTGGCAAAACCTGATTCTGCAGAAATGGAGGAAAGCTTCTTGTTGGGGTCTTGGCGAAGCAGTGATTTGGCATGTTCTACACGGTAGTTGCTGACATACTGGTTGAAACTGGAGCCTGTCTGCGAATTGATAGCATCAGAGACAATGTTACGATGGATGCCTAGCGCATCGGCAATATCAGTAATTTTCAGTTCGCTGTTCAAGAATAGTTTTTCATTCTCTATCAGTTCCCTGATACGCTCTATCAGCAGCGTGTTACAATCAGAATCCTGGTTGACAGCGGGCTGCTTTGATTCTTTTTCCCTATATATGAATAGGAAGAAGAGCCAGCCAACAAAAAGCAAAACCAATGGGATTAGCCAAACCCATGGAATCTTGGTCGCCTCTGCCTTTTCTTCGTATGTACCAAAGGGGATTAGCCAGACGGACTTCGACGGTGTGAAATTGCTGCCATTCAAAAAACCGCCTGCCATTACGATATCGCCTTCTGGAGTCAGAAGAGGTGGGGCGTCTATCGCTCCGGTAATGGGTTGTGTATAGTAGAGTGTCAGTGGAGCAGGCTTTCCTTTTAGTGCTTGTGCATAGTCGATAGCTAAGATGTAGTATTGTATGGGGTTGTTCGGTGATTTGTGAAAATCTTGATTGCACCCAAAGAGATAGGCCCGTTGTGATTGTTGGTCGACCAGAATATTGAAGTTGTATTCTATCACGTGGTTCAAGGCCTTCATGGGGATAGGGATGGAGGTGGAAAGGAGCGAGAAGTCACCTTTCTGATATGTTGCAATAGCAACCTGTCCTTCTTGGTTGTATACAGGAAAGAGATAGGTGTAATCGCCTTGCTTGCCGATAGCAGATACATTGCGACAGGTATGTAATGGATGCCACGTGTCGAACAGGGGGATGTGGATGCTGTCGCCCTTCAGTTGGTAAGCGTATGCTGTGTGTAGTGTGTCACCTCGGTAACTGTTGTTGCCGAAGATGAGTGCGTCGTCTGGAGCAGTTTGCAGAATAATCGGAGTGGCGCGTGACGTGTTGACATTGCGAAGATAATGGAAACGTCGCAGACGACTGTCAAATACTTCAATACCGTCCTGATGATACCAGTTGCCCGCAATGACTACCTGTCCGCTGTCCAATTCCAATGCAGAGGCCAAGGTGCGCTTATGTTGCATACTGTTGAAACCGTCGAAAGTATGCGATTTAGGGTCGTAGAGTTCTGACAGGAAGGTCTGTCCGATGCCGATGGGCTCAGAACTGCCTCCTGCTAACAGCACGTTTCCGTTACGAAGCACAATTGCGAGAGCGTTATCATGGTTATATACCATCTGCAGCGGATGCCACTCCCCATCCTTCAGGTATTCTGCTGTTGGGGTAGGTACAAATCCATCTGTATGTCCGCCAGCCACAGTCAGTTCGTCATTGGCATAGAATAATACATGTCCGGCTCGTGCAATGTTCAGATCGGGCATTTGTTTCGCCTCTATCTTCACCATGGGACATGCATTGACGGAGTCTCTTTCTGGCTTCGCCCCTGCTGCCTGCAATGTCAAAAGCATTGACAGCAGGCAAATGGTTTGTGGTATGATTCTTTTCATTCTCCCCTTTTAATATAACCTTTGCAAAGATACGAACTAGTGAGGAGAAAACCAAAAGAATTTAGAATTTTCTTGAACGAAAGTATTATATTTTGGTTTTCACTTTTGTACAATGTGTGAGAAGGAAATGGTAAACGAAGTCAAAGTCTTCGTTGTGTACATAGATGCGATTCTTGGCAAACAACTGGTTAACTTTTATCAAGTTCATTCTTCTGGAGGGAATCAGACGCTCTACATCAGCGAGAACCGAGGTCATGGACATGCGTGATTGTGCCAATATGCCAGTACCCAAAGTTACTGGGCTCCCAGAAGCCAAACCTGCCAAGATAGCAAGTGCTCCGATGAGCTGCCCTTTCTTTACGGTGCTGGGCATCTGTTGGTGTGTCACTTCTTTCTCGTCCATGATGAAGAGTACTGCATATTTCCATCCGGATATAGCCGCATACACCAAATAGCCTACTAACCCTAACACCAACATCACAACTGCTATAATGCCTAATACAGAGGCCATGCCTAATAACGAATCAGCATTCCAATTGCCATCGGCTATGGCAATGGCAACAAACAGCAGCATAAGAACGAATATGCTGATTCCCAATACTTTCCATACGTCAAGGAGTGTGGTGTAATTGGTCAGCATATTCACTTCATATACCCAACGGTATTTACCGTCAGGGTACAATAGAACCCTATCGCTAGCATGAGTCATCATTTTCCCTGTATCTTCTTGTCGTCTTTAGAATGCTGAGGCTTTCAGACGTAATCCTGCTGTCTCGTCGATGCCAAACATGAGGTTCATGTTCTGTACAGCCTGACCAACGGCACCCTTCAGCAGGTTATCGATAGCTGAGGTGACCAATACTTTGCCCTCAAAACAGTCCACATGAACAAGAGCCTTGTTGGTATTCACCACTTGTTTCAGGTCTATCGGCTTGTCACTATAGTGGGTGAAGGCTGCATCTTGATAGAATTCCTTGTATGCAGTGACGATATCTTCGGCTGGAGCCTTGGTCTTAATCACGGCAGTTTCAGTGCATTCTCATTGGCCTCGGCACCGCTGTTGATGAGGAATAGCTGATAGTCATCATAACCGCTGATGTGCCCCAGGCGCTCAGCCAGTTCCTGTCGCAACTTATTAATAACGGAGTTGGAGTAGAAGCCGATTTTGTTCAACTGCTCCGTTACTTTCTGGATATAATGGGGGTGTGAGTGACCTATCGAGATCACTGCATGTCCGCCATAGAGGTCCAGATATGCCTGGCCTTTGTCATCCCAAACGCTACATCCCTGTCCTCTTACAATGTTTACGTCGAACAGGGGATATACGTCAAATAGTTTCATGTCTAATACCTTATTTATAAATAACGATGCAAAGGTACGGTAAAATTCTCAGATATCCTCATGTTTTTGTCATCTTTTTATATAAAAATGACGGCAGAAGCCTCTTGCTCCTGCCGCCAGTAATCTTCCTCGGGGTATTTTTATTTAACAACAATCTTCCGTCCGTTGTTGATATAGATGCCAGGACGGGTGGGCATTCCGTTGAGTTTACGACCGGAGAGGTCGTACCAGTTGTCATTCCGCAGGTTAGTCGGCATACGGGTATTGTTGATGCCAGTGGTAACAACCGTGAAGGTCTCTATCACTTTCTCGCTCCACGCACCTTTCGAGTCACCGACCAGCCATGTCAGTGTATGGTCTCCATCCTCCAGTGCCAGCGGCTCCAGGTCGATGACGAGCTGTCCGCTGTCGTCCGTGATGTCACCTGTGACGGCATGTTCTTTGTCATTGTCAATCCAGTACATGTACTTGGCGAGCGTGGCGGTAGGCGCAGGCAGCGGTGCCACATAGAAGGAACGAGCCATCTGGTTGCTCCAGATGCCCTTGTCGTCCTGTACACGCATGGTCATCATGTGTAGACCGGCATCCAGCGCACTGATGTCGATGACAGCAGGCGTGTCGTCAATGGTCTGTCGGTGAACGATATCACCGTCCAGCCAGAACTCCCGTTTCGTGATGGTTGTCGCATCGGTCTGAGCACCTGGAGTCACAAAGAACGTACGGCTCATCTGGTTGCTCCAGATACCGAGATCGTCCTTCACCCTCACGAGTACCTTATGCAGACCCGGTGCTAGGTCGCTGATGTCGATGACCTGTGAGTTGAGCGTGGTGTACTCCGACTTCTTCACACCGTCCAGCCAGTATTCACAGACTGTCACGCTGGTGGCGTCGGTACGTCCAGGATGCGACACGAAGAAGATACGACTCATCTGATTGCTCCAGATACCAAGATCGTCCTTCACCCTCACGAGTATCTTGTGCAGACCTGGCGTGAGGTCGCTGATATCGATGACCTGTAAGTTGAGCGTGGTGTACGCCGGCTTCTTCACACCGTCAAGCCAGTATTCGCAGGCTGTCACGCTGGTGGCATCGGTACGTCCCGGAGGTGACACGAAGAAGATGCGCGCCACCTGATTGCTCCACAGCCCGTTACTGTCTTTCACACGCACGGTGAGTGTGTGCAGACCGGGCTGGAGGGTACTGATGTCAATAGAAGCACCCGACGATAACGCCTGACGTGCATCTATCGTACCGTCTATCCAGTACTCGCCTCCTGCGATGGTTGTTTGTGCTGCAGCAGCAGTGCTGATAAACATCACCACGGCTAACAGCATTCCTTTGATTGCTTTCATCATCTGTTAGCGTATTTATGGAGTGATGTCTTGCTTATCGTGTCTCAGCATTGTAGGTCACCTTCAGGTTCGTGCCACTGATGGTCAACTGCAAATCCTTCACGATAGGAGTATGAGGTGCCTTGTTCCAGGGGTAGTTGCCGCCATTGATACCGATTTCTGTACCGTCATCGCCAATGTAGGTGGCTTTTAGGTCATCCTTCAGTTCAAAAGTGCGGGCGTCAGAGTAATCCATGCTGGCTTGGTCTTTGAAGATTGTAGCATAATCTACATTAAAAATGTTGTTTGTACTGCCTACATATCCATCCAGATCGGCTCTATTCAGCGTACAATATCTGAAAGTTTGAGCTTTGCATAACCAACTACAGCTGAACATGCTATTTAGGCAAAGAAACCTGTTTTCAGTATAATTAAAGTTGTATCCATTAGTAACAATGCAATGATTAACAACGATGTTACTCTCCGCTTTTAAAACAGTAAGCTGTGAGAGCCTTGTATAACTGTTTTGAATTAGCAGATCATGGCCACCTGTACATCCACCTGCTATAAAGCATTGTGTAATCGTTACATGGTCATTCTGTTGCTCGAACCTAATGGCCTGAGGCATCCAGCATTTCATAAACTCCAAACCGTCGATGGTAGAGGAAACTTTTATCCAATGATATGAGTTATCTGGGAATCTAACTCCTTCAATATGGATGTTGTGTGGAGCCGCCAACCCCTCTGGCAGATTAATAACCATTTGATTTACGATATTAGTGGGCAGGATACTGTTCTGGATAGACGATTCGTTGTTCAGTGGGGGATTCTCTGTCACCCACCCTGCTCCATAGATATTCACACACTTGGTGATTTCGCACGCGTTGAACGTACCTGAAGAGAGTGTAATGGTGGCACCACGGTCGGGTGCAGCCTCCATCGCTTCCTTCAGAGCATCTGCGCCGTAGAAGATTTGCGCGTTGTCGTCAACCTGCAGGATGGCACTCTGTTCGTCAGTCACTTGTGCGTTGCCCATGATGGTGCAACACAGCATTGCTAAGGTAAAAATAGTTTTCTTCATAATATATAGGTTTTAGTTTAACTTGTTACACGCCTTAATTTTTGCAAATATAACCATTCTTCGCCATTTTGCCACTAACAATTTTTGAAAATCGACTAACATGCAAAAATTATTAGTCATTTGTAGGATTTTCATCACTTTTTTTGACCCCAAGCACTTTTTGTTGTCTTCTATTTCGGCTATAGGCGTTCAGTTGTTTGGCTGGAGCCGAACGACTGTTAGGATGCCCCTTCCTCCCTGTTAGGTAGGCACTCCCCCCCTTTTAGGCTATCAGTGCTTGTCATCCATTCCTTGGGAGTCTGTCCTGTTATTGCCTTGAAAGTGCGGAAGAAGGAAGTCTCGTTGGCAAAGCCAGACTTGAGATAGACCTCAGTCAATTTGATGTCCGGACGGGTACGCAGTAATTGTTTGGCATAATCGATGCGGTAGTTGTTGACAAACTGCGCGAAAGAACAGTCACGCATCGACTTCACACACCCTGAGATATTACGCTGATTGGTATTCAATGCGGCAGCCACATCGGAAACTTTCAACTCGCTGTTCAAGAAGAGTTTTTGATTTTCCATCAACAAGCAGATGCGTTGGAATCGCAGTTCGTTGGGATGTACATCCTCTGTCTTTTGCTTGTCAACCGTATCCTGTTGCCGGTGGCGGTAAAGTCGGTAGGAGAGGACGGCAAGAATGGCAAGTATCACCAGTCCTGCAGCCCAGAACCAGCCGTTCCTGTCGGTTTGGGCAGCAGTGGGTGTGCCGAAATGTAACAGCCAGACAGTGGCGGACGGTGTATAGTTGCTATGTGCATTTCCATTGGTACCACCTGCGATCAGCAGGTCACCATTGGCGGTCAGCATCGGACACCAAAAGCCGATGTCTGGTAGTGGGTCTGTATAATAGAGAGTTACGGCGGCGGGTGTCTTGTCATACTCGATACATATGGTATAGAGTCGGTTTGTATTGTCCTTGCCTATCATATAACCCCGGTGTGACTGGCGGTCGGCAACAATCGGACTAATGTACTCTATCTTTCCCCATCGGCTCCTCATCGGGATCGGACAGGTGGTTGGCAACAGGGTGAACGTGGTGTCCTGGACGAGGCATACGGCTATCTGCCCGTGGGTGTCCTGTACGGCAAAGAGGTTGGCATAGACATTTTTCTCCTCATCGCCGATAAAGCAGTCGTCCCTTTGGAAGCCTGTGTCGAAATGCATTGGCTGCCATGCTTCTAATAAAGGGACGTGGAGCGGATCTCCTTGCAGACGGTCTACTACGGCACTGCTGACGGGCTCGTCGTGAATGCCACGGTTGCCGAGGATGAGGACATCGTTGGGCGCCAATCGGAAAATGTAGGGTTTGCTGCGTGATACGGTCACATCCTTGATGTAGGAAAACTGGCTGTGTCCGTCATAGCACTCTATACCATCATCGTGATACCAGTTGCCGGTGATGATGACACGCCCGTCCCCCAACTGGATACCGCCGGTGATGGCTCGTTTCTTGTAAAGGCAGCCGAAACCGTTGAAAGCGTGCTGACTCGGGTCGTACATCTCAGCAGTGAATGTCTGTCCGATGCCTAAGTGCTTCTCGAAACCGCCAGCCAGTAGGACCTCACCTGACCGCAAGGGAATGGCGGTGCCTGCGTCATGGGTGTAGACGGTATTTATCAGGTGCCACCGTCCGTCGGCATAGTATTCTGCGGTAGGCGTGGGCACAAATCCTGCGGTATGACCGCCTGCCACCACCCATTCGTTATTGGCGGTACGGAATATGCTATGCCCTGAGCGGGGTATGTTCAGGTCGGCGAGCCGCTCAGGCTCTATCTTAACCATCGGACAGGCAGGTCGCTGGGTGTTGTCTGCCAATGTGGTCAGCGGTGTGGTGAGAAGGAGGCTCTCCATGAGTAAGAGCCTGATGAAGTGGACTTTCGTTGTTTCCATGTCGCAAAAATAGTAAAAAACAACGAGAAACTGACTAACATTTTTTACAAACCGACTGACAATGCGAAAATTGTCAGTCGGCGTACGGTTATTTTAGAAAGCGGATGCTTTCAGTCTCAATCCTGTGGTCTCGTCGATGCCAAACATGAGGTTCATGTTCTGTACAGCCTGACCAACGGCACCCTTCAGCAGGTTATCGATAGCTGAGGTGACCAATACTTTGCCCTCAAAACAGTCCACATGAACAAGAGCCTTGTTGGTATTCACCACCTGTTTCAAGTCGATGGACTTGTCGCTATAGTGGGTGAAGGCTGCATCTTGATAGAATTCCTTGTATGCAGTGACGATATCTTCGGCTGGAGCCTTGGTCTTAATCACGGCAGTACAGAAAATTCCACGGGCAAAGTCACCACGATAGGGGATGAAGTCGATAGAGGCATCTAGATAGCCCTGCACCTGTGCCAGGCTCTGGCGAATCTCGGCAATGTGTTGATGCTGAAAAGCTTTATAGATGCTCAAATTGTTGTTGCGCCATGAGAAATGGGTGGTAGCACCAGGTTTCTGTCCAGCTCCTGTAGAACCAGTGATGGCATTCACAGCCACATCTTCTTTTAGCAGGTTCAGATTGGCGGCAGGCAACAGTGCTAACTGAATGCAGGTGGCAAAACAGCCTGGGTTGGCAAGATGCTGTGCCTTGCAGATTTCTTCTTTGTTAATCTCAGGCAAACCATACACATAATCATGGTCACCTTGAATGCGGAAGTCCTGTGCCAGGTCTATAATCTTTACATTGGCAGGAATAGTGTGCTCTTTGAGAAACTGTTCGCTCTTCCCGTGCCCGAAGCAGAAGAAAACAACATCTACCAAGTCGAAAGGCATTTCAGAGGTAAAACGCAAATCAGTTTCACCAATCAATCCCTCATGAACATCCGATACCAGATTGCCTGCGTTGCTCTCTGAATTAGCAAACACAATTTCTGCTTCCGGGTGGTTAATCAGCAGGCGTATGAGTTCTCCACCCGTGTAGCCTGCTGCACCTAAAATCCCAATTTTGATCATCTCTTTTCGTCTTTATGAATTCCGTAATATACACGGAGAGGGGTACTCGATACCTTGATGAATCCCTTGGCTTCATCGGCAGTCCAGCCCGTTTGTGTTTCACCATACTCACCCAGTTTCGACTTCGTCAAGTCGTTGGCAGAATCAATTCCTACAGTTTCGAATCCGTAGGGACGGAGCTTTAGGATGGCAGTACCTGTAACGTTACGCTGACTGCTGGTCAACATGGCCTCGATGTCTGGCATCACGGGCTCCAAATACTGACTCTCATGCAGGAACATACCGTACCAGTTGGCTACTTGGTCCTTCCAATACTGCTGCCATTTGCTCAAAGTCGACTTCTCCAACAGGCGGTGAGCCTCGATAATCAGTTTGGGAGCTGCTGCCTCAAAACCTACACGGCCCTTGATGCCGATAATGGTATCGCCTACGTTAGCATCACGGCCGATAGCATAGGAAGCACCAATCTCCTCAATCTTCTGAATGGCTTTTACACGGTCGGTGAATTTCTCCCCGTTCACACCGACAATCTCACCCTTCTCGAACTCAATTTTCAATAGTGATTCTTGCTCTGGATTGGTCACATGCTTCAAATAGGCTTCTTCGGGCAGACCTTGTGTGGGGTCGAGTAACTCACCGCCACAGATACTGGTGCCCCAGATACCTACGTTATAGGAATACTTCAACTTGGTGAAATCGGCAAAGAATCCGTGCTCGTTCAGATAATCAACCTCCTCCTTACGTGTCAACTTCTTATCGCGGGTCAAAGTAATGATCTCTACGCCGGGAGCCATCACCAAGAAGGTCATGTCGAAACGAATCTGGTCGTTACCTGCACCTGTTGAACCGTGAGCGATGGCATCAGCACCGATCTCCTTGGCATAACGGGCAATGGCAATGGCCTGAAAGATACGTTCTGACGATACGGAGATAGGATAACAGTTATTACGGAGCACGTTACCGAAGATCATATATTTCAGCGATTTCTCGTAATATTCCTGTGTCACGTCGAGCGTCACGTAGGCCTTGGCGCCCAACTTGTAGGCGTTCTCCTCGTTGGTTTTCAACTGTTCAGCACTGAAACCGCCTGTATTGGCACATGCTGCATAAACATCCCAGCCATCCTGGGTCAACTTCATCACGGTGTAGCTGGTGTCCAATCCACCACTGAATGCTACAACTACTTTCTTGTTTGCCATATCTTTTATTGTTTTTTACTTTTTTCCTTTTTAGGCATCAAGTTTCTTGATGCGTTCTATCACTTCTTCAGGAATCTTAGCGGGCAGATGTTCCTCGGGGTCGTACAGCATAGCCGTACAGATACAGTATTTGCGCCCGGTACGATGCAACACATCCACATTCACACAACCCTCACAACCACGCCAGAAAGCCTCGTCGTCAGTCAGGTCGGCGAAGGTCACGGGCTGATACCCCAGTTCCGTATTCATCTTCATCACGGCGGCACCACTGGTCAACGAGAAAATCTTAGCATGAGGCCAACGGGTGCGGGCCAACGAAAATGTCATATCCTTGATCTTTTTGGCTACACCCAGACCGCGGAAATCAGGATGCACAATCAGACCACTTGTGGTCACATATTGTTTATTACCCCATGTTTCGATATAACTGAAACCAGCAAAACGATTACCACAGAGGGCAATCACTGCTTTCGCTTCTTTCATCTTTGTGGCGAGATATTCATGAGTACGCTTGGCGATTCCAGTACCACGAACCTTGGCAGCATCAGCAATCGTTTGAAGAATGGTGTCTACGTATACCTCATGTTCAGGGCCTGCCACAAAAACTTTTATATTATCTTTTTCCATTATAATATATGTGAACAATTAACTCTCAACTCTCAACTATCTCAAGTTCGGTACCACTTCGCTCAATGCAGAAATGACCTCTTCCTTCGTTACACCTTGTTTTATAACGATAAAGATGGTGTCGTCGCCTGCAATCGTGCCTATGATCTCTTCGATATGATTATTGTCAATGTTATAGGCAATACTGCTGGCATAACCAGGGCGTGTCTTGATGACACCCATATTGCCGGAAAAGTTGATGCTGAGAAAACCAGGCACCTGCATCATCTCTTTCACACGATGCGGCGTACTGACCCTTTTGTACATGGTGTCATTGGGTAAAACGTATACGTAATTACCTCGCATCGAGGCAGCCTTGGCTACTTTTAATTGCTTTAAATCGCGACTCAGCGTAGCCTGTGTCAAACTGAAACCTTCATTTTTCAGAGCCTGCAATAATTCTTCTTGACTGCCTAATTCATGGCTGGAAATAATCATTCGCAGTGCCTCTAATCTGTCGTTCTTAATTTTCATATATGGTATATTTATTCAATCGGCGGTGCAAAATTATACATTTTTCTGCATATGAACAAACATTTTCTCTACTTTTTTGCATAATTTTTCCTGTTAGCTGCTTACATCTTTTTAAATACAAACCTAACCAGCAGGAAATTTACAGGAATCGAGACAGCATAAACACCCACTGGTGCCAGCTCGGCACTCATGCCTATCCAGATGAAGAAATTCAGCAAAACCATCTGCAACAGGTAGTTCACAATGTGTGCCAAACTGAAGCCGGCTCCGTTCTTAGCCGACGTCTTCTTGCGGAAGATATAGTAGGCGCTCATATAATAGTTGAAGATGAATCCGGCAATATAGCCTGCAGTCCATGCTATATTCATGTTCATCACCAGTTGCAGCAACCAATACACCCCATAATGGATAGCCGTCACCAGTGTACCCACAATGGCGAACCGAATCATCTCTCCGATAGCCTCTTTATTGGCAAAGAATTCCTTTAATTCTTTATTCATTCCGCAAATGATAAGCAAAAGTGTTCACTCAGCAAAACTTTTTATTAAACTATTTGTTCTGCATATTGAACATTTAACATAAATAGTGTGATTCTTGCATTGATTTTGTGTTTCTCAAAGAACAGCTAATGCTATAATATGTTTTATGTGCACAACACATAATAGCTGATGTCTCAATGAGAGTTTCAAAAGATAGCGTGTTTTTGTCACAATTGAAGAAATAGCGTTCTTTCCTGTATATATTTTTCTCGCCATCCATATTGGCGAAAAGTCTATGAAATTGATCCCAACGACAAGACTGCACGTATCGTATTATCAATGCACCGTGTGACGGGAGTTCTTGTTGGTTTAGAAATTCTTAACCAGCCATATGGCGAAGAACAGATCGTAAACCTTGTAGGTGCCCTTATCCTGAGTGAGCAACCCTTTGTCTATCAATGTGGAAGTGGTGGATTTCACGGAATTCTAATAAATGAACCCCACTAACCATAAAGGAAGCTTCTTACCGATGGGGAATTCCATAGAGCCTGCCAGAATATACGAGTTGGGAATATCGGCAATTTGGTCGAAGGTTTTCCTCCGACTTCAATTGTAATCTTTCCGTCAATCTTGAAATCCCCCAGAGCCTTTCCGTATTCCACTGTATGGTTATTCGACAATTGATTTACAACATAGCATTCGCGTATAGTACCTATCTTTTGCTCTGTGCTTAGGGCGTAGTGCATGTTGGGGTTGTGAAGGTATATCTTATCGGGTTTCTGCATTTTTGTCACCGATTTATTGTCGGTATAAAGTAGATTCAGCAACTCTGCCTTCTTCATGCTGGAAAGATAACTCAGAACGGTAGTTTTATTGATCTCCAGATAAGAAGCGAGTTTTGCAATGCTTACGTCGTAGGGTACGTTATTAGCCAAGAACAAGATCATAGCTTTGAGCTTGCGTGTATACGCAGGATCTACGCCACAAAACTGTGTCATTTCCTGATCGATAATGAAACTGACCACATTCTCTATTCGACTATAGTACTCCTGCTCGTTTCCATCGTGGAAAGGATAGTAGCCCACGCGCAGATACTCTTCAAAGAGTGCTTGGGGTTGACAAACCTCACAAACATTTTGGCAAATCTTATCTGCATCGCTCAGCATCTCTCCAAGGTATAAGAAGGTAATTCTATGCCTTTGTAAAATTGCAAAAATTCACGGAACGAGAGTCCTGCCATATCGTAACTAAGCACCCGTCTCGACAAGTCTGCGTCCGCATTCAGTATCTGCAACAGCGATGAGCCGGTAAATGTTATTTTCAAGTCAGGCCATAAGTCAATGATTTCTTTGATCTCCTTGCTCCAAGTGGGATACTTATGCACCTCATCTAGGAAAAGAGGCTTGCCGCCCATCAGATGGAAACGTTCTGCAACTTCGAGCAATGTATGATTGGTGAAATACATACTGTCCATTACCAAGTAAAGCGCTTCGCCTGCATTTATACCGTACTTCCGTTTGATATATTGACGCACTAACGTAGTCTTTCCAACACCACGAGAGCCACGTATCGATACTAATTGTTTCTCCCAGCAGATGGTGTTCATCAATTGGCGAACAATCTTCATGCTGACTTGGGATATTAGTGCCCGATGTTTCTTAAATAGGGTTTCCATACCTTATCATATATTTATATATCTTTGATGGGTACAAAGGTAAAAAACTTATTGTAATAACCAAACTTTAGGCAAAAAAGGTTATTACTCTAAGCGATTTTACAGAAAAATCGTTTATTTAATCAGCATACATTTCCTGTTCGTTAGTCTACAGAATTAACCCTGTTGTGGTCAATGTTGGGAGTAGGATAATTCTTTTCAATATAACTCCGTTTCAATCGTTCCTTTCCTTCATTCAGAGTTGTCTCGTCTGAGAAGACGCGCTTGCGCGAAGGTGCCACGTTCCAGTGTAGCCTGGTGATAGAAGGTGAACCTCTTTATTTGGATAACCTGAGGCAGGGTAGTGCTCCACCATTCGCCTATGTCTGTGGCAAAAAGTCTGGCGTAAGGTTTGAAACCATGTAATGAATTTGGAGGAAAGATAAGAGCATCCGTTAGCGAAGTCAAGTAGAAAGGGGATTTGAGCTGGGTCAGAAGGTAAAAGGACCTAGTATAATCGGGGTGCGCCCTGGAGCCGGACGGTTGGACGGCCCGGGGCGGACGGCCAGACGGCCTGGGGCATCCAGTCATCTGCCTCAGGTCGTCTGAAAACGGAAAGTTGCATTAGAAAGCAACTCTGTTTCGCCGATTGCGGAAGTCCTTAGTCCTCCGCCTTTCTATATAATATAATAAGGTGTAGGCCTGTTTTGACCTACGAATCATGGGGTCTGGTGATCCATGGCTCTTTACATATCATGTCAATTTCAGTTTCTTAGTTTCCAGTCTTCCACGTTATATTCTTTGCTATTTTCTGTGTGCATTCCAGCATCCTCTCTATCTATCAAGTCAGATGATTTATAATAGTGTTCCCACTCACCACCACAGCGATTACATTTTATTGTTTTTTTATGATGATATACGCGGTAAATATCTATGAAGTCTTGATACAGATTCTTATCTTCAATATCCCTGGATTCAATTTTCTTTCCTCTTGTATGTGTTGTTATTGTTCGTTCAACAGTCTGTATAAATTTACTGGACCGGTGTTTACTTGTTGTCACATCCGTGATGACATCGTCTTTGACATGATAATCATTTATCTCACCACAATGAGGACAGCGCGAATCTATATAACCTTCGATATACAGCTGGAATATCCACACTACAACCCCCAAGCACGGAATGACGATAAACCACCAATGGTCACTGACCAGTAAGAGTACCATCCATATATAGGCACAGACATACAACACTCCATAGGAGAACCACTTTAGTACCCGGTTTGACATAAAGGAGAACGGTATGCGCGTGACTATCAATATAAGCACCAAGAAAGGAATGGCGAGGAATGTGAGAAGCAGCCATATCAGCCATATAACGATGAGAGCAGCCCATCCTGGGAAATAAATATACCAAGGATATTGGTCTAAGAATTGGATGGGATAATAGAAACTGTCGATAGCATGATGCCACCCGTCAACAATTATACTCGAACCTGGGAGAATGCGTAACAACCATCCGTTAATCGAGACAAGTGGCTGCTCCCAGGAGATATTCGCCAGAGAGTCGTTACGGAAAGTGACAACAGGACGATAGATTTTGCCATTATCCTTCTTCATCACTGCTACCTGATAACGTGCAGTCAGGCCGGAATCAGTGTGACACACAAACTCCGCAAGGTCCCATAGCTCGTCCAGTTCGGCAGGAGTCTTAGTGGTACACATCTCCTCAAAATGTTTCTGCGACATTTTTATCGTACCCAGATTATGTTTACGATTGAAATCAGGCATCTTGTCTGCCGTCAAGAAATTATAGGAGGTATAGTTGAAAACATATTCCTCGCCGTCTTTTGCCTTGACGACAGCCTTCAACGGTGTTTCCATTCTGACCATCTTCACAGTGTCGCCAACCATGGCTCCAGCATCGGTGTTGATGACCGCTATCCCATCGTCTGTGTCTTCTTGAGAGACAAGGCCGCGCTGTCCGTCACTGGTCTGCGCCCAATACAGCTTGCCATCAACACTTGTACTTGAGGCATGAGCCAACACACTTATACTGTCGCCTGCTTTCAGGGTAATCTTAGTCACAGAGTCTTTATCCCACCTAAAGAACATGTCGGTATTCTTTTTCAATACTATTTGTGGCGGGTCGTCCGAAACTGAACGATTTGAATAGCATAGTGAGCTAATATAGATAGCCACCAAGACTAAGAAATAAAAGCTTAACTTTAACAGATACTTATACTTTCTTTTCATACCTATATCTCAATTGAAAGACTAACTATTGATTTCTGATTTTATTGCCGAGAATGAAACCGAAGATACCGGTGAGAAGGATACCGATAGTGGTCTGCATCAGGTTGAGCATATCCACAATAGGCGAGACCTCCCTCAGTATATCAGAGTCCATTCCTGCCATGTTCTTCAGACTTATTCCAAGAGCCTCCAGATATTCTAAGGGTGATACTTGGGCTTTAAAGAACAACGCAAAGAGGAACACGGTAAAGATATAGGTAAGAATCATCTTGGTCATACTCTCGCCATAGCCAAAGAGGAGGTCGGAGAGATAGTTCGTGCAGATGCTCCATGTGTTCTTAACTTTGGTCCAGAACGTTAGTTCAGGATTATCGTAATCGGCAACCATCTTATGACGTTCCATGCGACGACCTTGTACATAGGCCCAGTTGGCATCAGCGATATAGCCTTTGCCTGCCCATAATCCATTGAGCGTCTTGTAGATGTCTTCCGCATCTGCCCAACGGGCCTTCACTGCTTCTGCAGGACTCCAGTCGGAGACCTTACTCTGGTCGTTGGTACGGACACCAGTGCCGAAGCTATGCCAATCAACAAGGAATTTTGTATAGTCGTCTTTGTCCTGCTGGAGGATACGTCCCTTGTAAAGGTTTTCCCTGCGGATATTGGCACCGTCGCCAAAATAGGCATTGAAAAAGCTACAGTTGCTGAAAGCAGAGTGCTTAAAGAGTACGACGCCCTCAAAGAAGGCTCTGTAGAAGTCGCAAAAATCTACGATAGAGTCCTCGAATGTCGCGCTGTCGATGCGAGAATAACGGAAGTCGCTCCATGAGATGTTAGCATAACGGAAGCGGCAACTCGTGAGCGTCGCTTTACGAAACGAGACACTCTGAAGCGTTGGTTCTCCTGTCTTGCCGCTATGGTCGAAATCACAGTTTTCCAGTGTTGCCTCTTCAAAACTACAATGCCTTAGTATGGCATCTTTAAAGTTCACGTTAACGAGAGTACATCCACTGAAGTTCACAGACTCCAGTGTTTGGCCTCCAAGGTCAATGTCCCTCAGTTCTTTTGTTTTGATAAGTTCTTCTATTACCATAATAATGTATTTTAATTAATCTCTATACAAAGTTCCTATATGCTACAGTCTTAATACCTTCTTTTTATCGTTCCCTTGTAATTACCATATTTGTCGTAAATATCCCATTTGTCGTACCAATAATTATGATCGCTATCCGCGATGATACTTGCAACAAATATGATAGCAACGATGATGCCAACATACCACCAGAAACTGACGTTTGACGCGAGATAAAACAGGTGGGAAATGACCATGACAATCATGAGGAAGGTTGCCATAGCTATGATGAGATAACTGACGGCATACAATCCAAAGATGATAAGTCCCTTCACACTCTTGTCTTCCAGATCAATGAGTTGCAAGACAAGATGGACGATCTGAGCCAAGATGAAAAGCCCCACCACCCATGGCTGCAGGGATGTCAGAAACAGGTAAAGCACCAGGTAGATGCCAGCAAAGATACAAGTACTGGCGGGTCCAAGGAAATCAAAGTCATCCACCTTGGCACCCAAAATGCCTGTCACACTAGCATTCATACCTAAAAGAAGGAATATCTGCGCACACAGGATGACAAGTGCTATCACCAGCCAGAAGATAATTGTCAGCACACCACAGTCAATACTGCAGAACCATGCCGGATCGCCATCATACTTGACGACACACCAGATCTCAAGTGCATTCATCACTGTCCCTACAAGCGTCCCTAATATCGTACAAGCAAGAAGTGCCACATCTTCATCAAACCGATTGAGGATAAGATATAGAAGCAATAAGAAGATTGCACCGCCGAAGCACAGATAGAAGACCCAGGAGAACGGCGTCGTTGACGGATTAGGCTTCACCTCGAAACCTATAGCGGCCAGTGCCTTTCTGATTTTCTGCTGTAGTGTCCATGTGGGCGGGATTCCATACTCTTTTTCATCCTCTGCTTTCTTCTTGGCCTTGGCTTCCTCCTTTTTTATCAGATGTTTCGAAGACACATAGAACGTCTCTCCAGCCTCATTCAGACAAGTGGCCCATCCATTGATGATGGTATCCACCTGCAGGACTTCATCTTGTCTGAGCGAACCTAGTTTCTTGGCTCCGCTTTGGGGTTTTGCCCGCATATTCAGGGTCTTGGTATTCACCAAATACGCCTCTGCCGCACTGCCCGCTATGCAGAGCAGTAATAGTACGATTATTGATATAAGTTTTTTCATGTCTTCAAGCTTTAACGATAATTCCAATAATCTGAAGTCCGCCTCCACCGCCACAGGCAAGGAGGAAGAGAATGAATAGAATACTTCCAAACCATCCCATCAAATAGACCATATGTCCAATGAACATCACCATAAACAGGAATATGGCCAATGCACTCACCGCATAGAGCACCGCATAAATAGCAAAGCATAGCACTCCCTTCACACTCTTATCGCCCCATAAAAACATCAAGACAAGATGGAGTGCTATTCCAAAGAAGAAAAGCAGGAGAATCCACGGTTGTAGGGCCGAGAAAATCAAAAAGGTGATAAGATACAGGGTGGCGCAGCCGAATACAGTGACAGAGCCAACATGGCATTCTGCCGTTCTCACATCATCTATACCTACATATCCAAAAAAGATGGATTGGAAAATAAATAAGATGGACAGCGCAAACATCCAGAACAAGATAGACATCATTTCATCGTGAACGAAGAACCCTGGGCTTCCGCTATAGCCCAGCATGCATTTCAACTCAAGATAGCCTAAAAAGGCCAATCCTATCAGAATGGCATATTGTCCTAAACCGAGCTTGTCCATAATCAAGCTTAACAACCAACAGGCACCTGCCACGATGAGCGGCATAAAAAGCATATACTCAAAGTAGCGCGTAGATTTGCTTTGCTCAATATGAATGCCAACGGATGACAAAGCTTCCAATACTTGTTTCTGAACAATCACAGCAGGATCTTTCTCGTCTACTGCGGGTTTCTTATTTTCTTCAGCCGCTGGCAGTGACTTTCCTTTCTCTAGATACTTTGAAGACACATAGAACGTCTCTCCTGCCTCATTCAGACAAGTGGCCCATCCGTTGATGATGGTATCCACGCTGACGACTTCGCCTTGTTGAAGCGAGCCTAGATTCTTGGCTCCATTTTGGGGCTTTGCCCGCATATTCAGACTTTTTGATGTCACTACATAAGCCTCTGCCGCATAACCCTCTATGCCGAGCAGTAACAGTACGATAATTGTAATTAGATTTTTCATATTCTTATTCGATTTTTTCCGTGAAACTAAACTCATAACCGGCAAAACTAATTGTGTTGCCGTCATTGATGTAATAGGTGGTCTCGGTCTCAAGTGGATAACCGTTGATTTTGGTGCCGTGGGTGGAAGCAAAATCACATACTCGCCATTTGCCGTCATCCTTACCACACCACATCTTGGCATGTTTGCGCGACATACGGGCACATCCTGCCAATTGCTTGCCAAACTGAGGCGACTTGCGCCCGATGATGTATTCCTCAGCATCATTGAGCAGGAGTGTGATACTGCCATCAGTAGAACGTAGCTCTGCCATCCGCTTTTCAATGTCAGTGGCGTTTTCTACAGACTGCTCATGCTTATGTTGTTGTTCATACTCTAACGGGTCGATAATATGTTTTCCACCGCAGTTGGGACAGAATTTCCCACGTGCATAGGTTCCACAGTCGGCACAGATCATCAGGTGCTGACCGCAGCGGTCGCAGTAGAGACTGTCGTCGAGTATCTCGGATTTACAATGTGGGCACTGTTTCATATCTTTTCAATCTTTAAAAATAAAAATCGTCTGGCACGAAGGTGAAGAAATCCTCCTTTGTCAGCGTACCCTCACGCTGCATCCGTTGCAGACGGGCTGCAGTTCGCTTGGTAACAGCTTTAAAAAGGTTTTCCATCTCACGGGCATTTCCCCAGTTTTCAGTCCTCTTTTCCAGCATATCTTCTATCTTGCCGAGCAAAGCTTGTCTGGCACCTTCGCCAAAGCGATAGGGGTTTTTCTGGTTAGTGGCTTTCAGACAGAAAATATCGGCCAATTCTTCGAGCGAGTAGTCTTTCAGAACCAATGTATAATTGATGCGGCTTTTGAACCCCTCGTTGATATTCATCAGATAGTCCATATCTTTTTTGTATCCTGCTAAGATGACGCAGAGCTTACCACGGTCGTCATGCATGCGACGCATGAGTGTATCAATGGCCTTACGACCTTCTGCATCAGCAGCGCCCCTTGGTGCCAGTCGATATGCTTCGTCAATGAAGAGGGTACCTCCCATCGCTAAATCAAATGCTTTGTTCATATTCTCAGCACCAGAATCAATCAAGGCTCCGATAATGTCGTCGCGCTGACGCTCGACGAAACGGTCGGATGGTAACACTTTCATAGCATAGAGCATTTTGCCAATTGTCCGAGCTACCGTCGTCTTACCTGTACCAGGATTACCTTCGAGCACAATGTTCAATCCTATCACCGAATTATTGGGATCAATGCCCATGCTCAGTTGTAATTCTATGAAGTTCTTGTCGTCAGCTATTCCCTTCATGAGCTGTTTGACATTGCTCATACCAATAAAATCCTTGTCGAGTGAAGCCATCATCTCGTTGATGTCGACCTTTTTGGTGGCTTCCTCACCTTCAATATCGGAAGGTGTTAGGACGTGGTCGTCAGGCTGTTGTTGCTCTATGATGCGTTTGGAATAGTTATCAATAGCATCCTGCAAGGTGTTACGAACCACGCCTGCATTACCGAAGTTGGCAGTCCGGCGATTATACATACTCTGGAAGAACTGCGGTAGTCGATGGGCTGCCTCATCGGACAGCGTGTATCCCTGCTTCTTCAACATGCCCATAAAGATGTCGTGCAACTGAGGGGCAGTGTAGTCGTGGAACGTGATCTTTTTATCGAATCGTCTGTCTATACCTGGATTGGCAGGAACGAAGCGTTCCATCATCTCTTTGGTGTAACCAGCAGCTATACAGACAAAGTCACCCTTCTGATTCTCCAAAGGACCTAATAAGGTATCAATGGCCTCTGAGCCGAAATCAGCTTTCCCCCCTGAACTACTTGAAGATGAAGAGCCTGTCCCCAGCATATATGCCTCATCAATAAACAGCACACCACCCATTGCGCTCTCAACGGCCCGCATGGTCTTGGGGGCTGTCTGTCCGATGTATTCGCCAACGAGCGACTCGCGACGAACTTCAACAAACTGACCATTGGGCAATACGCCGAGCTGGTAGAGAATATCTCCGAAGAGACGGGCAATGGTGGTCTTGCCAGTACCAGGATTGCCGAGAAACAGATAGTGGTGTTTCAGTCTGACATCGGCATTGGGGTTTTCGGCCTTGGCCTTCTGTACCATCCTGACAATGCTATGCACCTCTTCCTTTACCTCTTCGATGCCCACATAACTGTCGATTTCAGCCAAGATGTCCTCAAGCGAACGAGGTTCATAAACTTCGCCTGTGATGTCGTCGGGTTCAACGCTGCTGTGCTGATGTATCATGGCATGATAATGGATGTCGTTACACTTATCAATGGCTTCCCACGCATTGCGGAAGTCCACTTTGCGATTGCGAATCATATTGCGGAAGAAGCCAAAGATGCGTTGTGAGGCCTTTTCACTGACTGGAAGATCTTTCTCCAAACAGTTCTTACAGATGTGGCTCAACGTGTCAGCATTCATATCCTGCAAGTCTAATACCTCGGCAAAGCGATTCAGACCTGAAGGTTTCTCCTTGAAGAACTTATCGATATTGATGGGATGACCTGCCATGATGACTATTGGATAAGTGTCCCAACCTGCCGTCGAATCAGTCTCCCAACTCTCCATTCGGCTAAAGAGCACGTCGATAGGCGAGATGTTATTGTTGTCGTGGATGAGCATATGAATGTTGTTGATAAACAGAATGCCACCACCAAGTGCCTTGAAGTCATCGGTGGTTTTCTTGTCCATCCATACCTCAAAATCGGCAGCGTCAACCATGACCATCTGTTTCTGAACAATACCTTTCTTGAAGAAATATTCCTGAATGATATTGGCAATAAAATCCTTACCCGTACCACTGCTGCCCTTCAACAGTATGTCCATGTCAGGACGCTGACCATGGCTGCTGTTGCGTTTAAGCATCAGATAATACTCGGCCAGCTGACGAATGACTTTGACAGCTCTGTCCTGCCCGATGATGCGCTGCAGTATCTGATCGGCCAGGTCGGGGAACTTCTCGCCACAACGACGACAGTAGAGTGCATCGTCGCGATTGTCGGCATAACATTTATTGCACTGAATCATTTTCTGCTTTTATTTTTTTGAAACTGAAAAGACATGTCTTCTCTGTAGTATAATTTTTATATTTACCATGGAAAGAGTCCGGATGATCATAATTGATTGTTATATCCAAACTGCCATCCAAGACATTATCATCGGGCGTATCGTTTTCAAGGTTAAGATCAATCAAACCATCCAACTTACCCGTAAAGGTCTGGGTTACGGCTTTCTGGTAGGTCACCGTGATTGACAGACTGAAACTGTCAGGACGTGTACTTAAGATCTGCATGGTGGCAGGTTTCTCGTCGAAAGTACCACTCCATTCTCCTGCGTATTTGTCAAGACGTTCCTCAATTGTTACGATTTTCTTTCCGCCAAACTCAGGTGAGATGGCTTTGTAACCCCAGAATGCTCCCCAAGCCAGAAGGATGGGAACGATCATCATCAAGACCATTTTCTTCAATCCATCCCGATACTGAGAAGGAAGACCTCTGTATAAGTCCTGTTGACGATACTCATACCCTTGTTTGCTCGTATCAAAGGCATAATAGAGTGGTTGCACAGTCCACATATCGGGATCATTCAGGGGATCCACATCTATTGTTTCAAGGTCTTCGTTAAATATGATAAAATAGACCCAGACACCAAGTCCCAGCATCAAAATCACGCACAACCAAGGCAAGACGGCCAGAATGACCGACATAAACTTCAATGTCAAGTATAATATCACGCCGAAGATGATGGCTCCTCCAAGGCCTGCCAGCAGACATCCGCAACCATTGCTGTCGTCATTGTCCCTTAAGCTATAATACAGGATGATGCCTACGATGCAGCCTGCGATAACGACACCGCCTCCTATCGTAGGTGAGTACGGATTACCCTCGAAAGGCAGTCCTTTGAAAATCATCCACCAGGTAAATATCAGCGCGGGGATGACAAAGAGCAGACCACAGACCGCCTGCGTGAACCTGATGTCCCATTTCCAGGTGTTCTGGTTTCCCAACGCACTCACATCCGACATGATGGTCGCCCTGGCCTCGTCCAAGCGTCTGACGTTCTCATCATCAGGGTCCAGTTTGCGGATATACTCAAGATACCTTTCCACCTCATGCTCATATTCATACTCTTCGGTAAACGGCTTCCAGGGATTCTCATGGAAGAAAATAGTAATCCAGTCTTTCAGCGTTTTTTCACGAAGCATGGTCTTGATGGCATCGTCAGTATAAAGAGATTCTAAGCTCTCTAAATCTTTTATGAGAAAAGAAAAGCGGGGAGGCTTGGCCTCTTCCTTAAGCCCATACACTTGTTTCCAATTGTGAATATATGTCGTATATGGTGCACATCCTTCGCCCGCATTGCAATCCTCTACCCAATCACCCTGTTCTTCATAGCCACTTTGGCTCAATAGTTCTGCATAGGTGCAGATGTCAGTAGTCCAATTCGGGAAAGTCATATGGTTCTGACGTGAGACATCTATTTCGGCTAAATAGACGATATCTTCGTAAGGCATCTGACAGATAGCCTTTGTTCCATGTACCGAGTCCTCACCTTCCGTCTCTTCAAACCATTCGCCAATCAACGTCGAGGTCCACTCACTTCCATCGGCCGTTTTCAGACGATTGATCAGTTTCTGAAACTCGGGTGTCTGGGCAACCTTGAAACGACTCAGCATTTCCGCAAGTTGAACATAATCACATTTATGGTTTTCCTCTCCTGTTAAACTATCATAGTCACCAAGCAGAATCTGACCGTCCTCCTTCTTCGTCAGGAAAAGATTGCTCAGCTTCACATCCCCATGCGCCATATCCCATGTCTGATGCAAGATATATAAAGCCTTGGCAATGGAAAAGATGATATCCTTCAGCGTTTCAGCAGAAGTATTCGCAGGAATACCGTTGAGTGAGCCACCTTGCATATAGGGGGTCAGTTCATAGAATCTTTCCTTACCCGTCTCAGGATCCTGATAATAGCCGTAATCCATCAGCGGGAGCAGATGGAATGATTTGGGATCTGCACTAAACCTATAGTTTTCATGCAATCTTACAAAGGCGCTCATATCCTTAGGCTCTTTGCCTGGCTGATAGAGTTTTAGAACTATCTCTTCATAAGTAGTATCCTCATTTACATAATAGATGTCCGCATGGCCGTTCTCGCCTTTGCGTATCAATTTCCCGTTAATACATGTATAATGATCCAACTCGAAAGTCAGGTCGCCCTCTTCATCGTTTTCCTCAGGCAATCCACAATCAATACTCGTCTGATAGGTCGCCTCATCTGTATCATCATCCATTGGGGTAGGGGCATCCATCAGATGCTCCAGATCCTGCAGGTCATTATTATCGTTGTTATTTGCCATAATCTATATGCTTTATTCTTTGGTCCATGTTTCCACTATCTGTTCTTCCTCCACTCTCTCGATAATCCACTTGCCACCGAGCTGAGGTTTTACACAATCGTTTGGACAAATGTGAGTGCAGCCACAGTAATTGCACACCCAACCATTACGAATCTCCTTAACCACCTTTGTCTTCGTCAGGCGTTTAACGTCACGGGCACAGTAGAAAGTGCGCTGCATCTGAGGCGTCATATTAGGAGGCGGTTGCATCCGCTGAACGGCATCACTGAGTTGCGCCAGTTTCAACGAGAATTCTTTTTCTGCAGCAGGTTCGCTCTCCATCTTCTCTGCTATCTCTTCCAACTCCTTGACCTGCTGTTTCACTTCCTGATAGGCCGGATCGGCCTCCGCCTGCTGCATGGCTTCCTGAGCCAAGTCGTCAAGAGGCTCGTTACACTTCTTGCAGAAGCTGCGATAGTTCAATGTGCCACACTTGGGACATTTGATGCCACCAATACCATTGCCACACTCTGAGCAGAACTTCTCGCCTGGCTCCATTCGGGCACCACAGAAGGTACAATGGTCAGCATGGAGCGGCCTGCCACATGCCGGGCAAAGTTCCAAATGAGAGTCAACAGACTCACCACAATGAGGGCACTCCATACTCATGCCTCCCACGTAACGGATTTTCTTGAGAGTCTGCTTCTGTCCTTGCTCTTGATATTGCGTATTTTCTGGATTCATAGCTATAGGGGTTTAAAGTAATAAACTAGAAACCTATTCTTCCTGACGACTGACGCGTCCACTCAAAGTGATCCACATCCTCCGCAATGACCTCTGAGGCAGAGCTGTCATCCGATGCAATTCTCAATTGGGCTGTCATTGCAATCGCCTGTGACAGATGCTGCATGGTGCGGGCTGATACGGGAGCCGACTTCGAATCATCGTTTTTGATATTCCGAACAAAAGCTGTCAGCTTCTTATTGGCATCGGCAGAGACTTCGAGTTGATAATCATGACGAAGCAGATAACGCAAAATTGCAGATAACTGATCGGTCGTAAAATCATCGAAGATAATGGAGTTGTGATAGGAGGCCACACCACCGGCAGCCAGACTCTTGGCAATGGCTTCCTCGCCACTGGTTACTTGGGCAACGACCAGTGCGGTAGTTTGATGGCGCTCTATAATCTTGGAAAGTACCCACATGCGAAGACTCGCAAACTGGTCTTTTTGGTAATTGGGGGCATCCATGTCGAGAAAGAGCAGACCGTCGTCAGCTTTCTTGATGGCACGTTCCAATACCTGGTAGTTGTCGTTGCCTGCCAATTCTTCGGCATTGACACTCACAACATGACCTTGTTTGAGAATACCCAATCCCTGCAGAATCTCAGCCAATATCTCAGCTACCGTGCTCTTGCCGGTACCAGTGCTCCCAATGAACTCCCAACACAGGTTGGCAGGCTTGAGTACCAATGTATCTTGCTTGTGTTGAAGACAAGAGATTGTGACATAGTCGTGGAGCGCTTTCTTGACTGTGTCTAGTCCAACCAACGAGTCGAGTTTCTCAAGAGCTGACCGTAGCATCAACTCGTCAAAGGCCTCTAGGTGTAAGCCGTGTCGTCTAACAGATGGCACATCACAAGCCTCTATCCGCACCAAAATGTCATTCGTCAGTTGGTCGGCAGGTACTGTCATCAGTCTACGACTCAACGAGGGTATGATTTGCGTAGTAATCAGACGGGTGATGAAGCGTCCGTTGCCAAAGTGCTCGTCCTTATGATTGTACTCGTCAATGATATAGTCGGAGAGTTTCTTTTCCGCCTCAGGAGTCAGTTGGTAGTTCTCGTGCTCCAACACCATCTTCCCAATTTGAAACAGTTGGGCCGGTGTATAGTCTTCAAACTCGAAGACATACGGGAAACGGCTCTTCAGTCCAGGGTTCGACTCCAGCATCTCGTTCATCTCCTTAGTATATCCTGCCAATATCACCATGACGTCTGGTTCATCTTGGGACAGGAAAGTAAGCAGCGTCTCAATGACACGCAAGCCATAGTCTTTCGTATCATCGGCCTTGACGAACAGCGTATATGCCTCATCTATAAAAAGAATGCCACCCGAAGCCTTTCGCAGAGCCTCAAGTGTAAACGTCTCTGCATCACCGAAGAAACGTCCAATAAGTTTCGAACGTTCTGTCTCTACCACATGGCCACTGGAGAGCACCCCGATGCCATGATATATCTCTCCAAGATATTTGGCAATGGTGGTCTTGCCGGTTCCTGGATTACCGGTAAATACCATATGCATAGGAGGCATTTTATTATACAGGCCATGTTCTGAGCGTATTTTATTCAGTCTTACCAATGAGGTGTGGTCTAATATGCGCTTCTTGATGTTGTCGAGACCTACCAGCGAGTTCAGTTTCTGAATAGCAGGGGTGGGGTCTGGCAAGATCACTTCTGGGATATCAGCAGCTTCAACTTGGGTATTCTTCAAATCAGCTCCTGTAAAACCTTCTACATGTTCACCTACCGTCCTGTCCATCATACGAGGCAAAATGGTACTCTCTATCAACTGCTCAACAAAAAGACTATTGGTAAATTGGTTACCACGCATGGAATAGGCATATTTTAAGTAATGCTCCAATTTCCGGCATGCTTTATCAGAGATCTTGATTTGATACGTTTTGAGTGTTGATATGGCATAGTCATATAGTGCCTTAACAGGGAGATCGCTGAAATGGAAGATGCGGGAGAAAGCCTGTTTTGCCTGTTCGTTGGAATTGATGAGTTCCATCAGCCTGCTTCGCTGACCTGCCAAGACGATGATACATTCCTTGAGTTCCTTGACAGCATTGCAAAGGATATCAATTCCACTCTGTGAATTGACAGCCCCTTTCATACCAAGCATGTGTGCATTGCTGATGAAAACCATCGTATTACTACTGCTATCCGTCAGTTCTTGTAAACTGGAAGAGAATCCATCGTTAGGGTCGAAGAGCTTCAGCGCATCCCTTTCCACAAACGTCCTCACTTGCTCCATACGCCTTATCTCGTGGAAGAGGGCATGGGCTGCATCGTTTTTCCCCACCCCCACATTACCAGTGATGACATAGTGATGGCCTACTATCACATTGTCGAGCATGGGGTATTCTTCCTCCATGCGAGCATAATTATAGGCAACGACACGCCTTAAATATTCTCTATGCTCCTTGAAAGCAGCAGGAGCGAAGTCAAGAAGATTAATGGGACTATTCATATCTTATCAATCTTTTTTCAATGAGTTGCTGTTTAATACCTTGGATATACCCGTCACACTCTTCTGCCAATTGGGTGCAGTTGGTACGGAGGGCCATATTGCGAAGTCTGTTAAGACAATCCATTAACAGATGAAAGTCATTTTGGTTGGGATGATCCATCAGGTCACCATACAAACGTTTGACGACAGCATCGCGCAACATGGATGCCATCTTCACATCACCCAAAGCCATATAGGTCTGGGACAAGCATACAAAATAGTTCATCGCCAAATCACGTACCTTCGTGGAATCGGGCTGTTGCGTCAGTGCTTCGTTCATAAGAGACTCGATCCCATCCAATACGTTCAGTGCCTCAGCAGGTTGATTGGCATTGAAGAGCTGCAACTGGGCCTTTCGGATACCATTGATAATCACATCGCGCATCAGATTCTCATTCTCCGGGTCAGCATCATGCAGACGTTTATAGCCCATGCCGGCATGTCGCATCTCCTCATAGGCTTCTTCTGTCTGGCCCAGCGAAGCATAAGCATCGCCTAATTCGTCATGAATATTACTGGTTGCCTGAAGACTTGGCCTTACCTCTGGATGTTCTTCTACCAATTTGAGGCTCTCCTTTCCTAAGTCAATGCTTTCTGCCTGAAGTCCTTTCTGTCGCAAGATGGACATCTGGCGGTAGGCACATTTGAGAAGGTCGTCTGCGTATAAATCCGAAGGGGCAGTTTTAAAGATCTTCTTGAATATCACCATCGCTTTATCAAACTCTTTCTCGGCTTCCTCGTTTTGATGATACATGGTCATTAGGAGCCAGCCCGTATTACTGAGTGCGACAGCATAGCGACGCGACAACTCATTGAAATGTTCCGGGAAACGCTGATGGACCATGTAGATGGCATACTCATGCTGCTTAGTGAAATAAAAGGCGCGGAACGTATCGCCATGCTGTTCATAGAAGAAACTTAACACGGCATAGCCTAGTGAATAAGCAATAAAGGTCACAGGAGTGTTCTGATGGGTTTGCTTCATGGAGTCCATTGCATATCTCAATGCCTTCATAGCCTCTTCAACCTGTTCGTGTTGGCCTCTGTAGAGCATATCCTGCACACAATATTCGGTGGTACTGCAGAGATTGTAGAAACAGAGTTGGAGCAAAAGAACACTTCCATAATCATCAGCATCATAAGACTTCAATATCGAATTGAAAGTACTGAAAGCCTCTTTAGCGCGGGATGACATCGAGGTCGTGTCATTTGAATAATTCTTTCGTACCAGATTCCAAAGCAACAGGAATTTACATGCAGCCCATATGGCAGCCTGATCTGGAAGATTCTTCAAATGTGGCTGTAGCAGCTCATAGTAGTCCATCACTGTTTGCACATCATCAGGAAGTCCCAACATACAGCGCAGGGTGTTGGCACGAATTTCCAGCGAGTCTGCTGGCTGAAGGTCACCTTTCCGCGATTCGTACTCGTCAAGAATATATCCTGAGTGCTTAGGGGCAAATCTTACAAATAGCAGGCTCTCGGCATAGTCGATCAACTCTTCAGGCGAAAAGTCTGATGTGTCTATTTCCTCCAGTTCGTCATCTCCTCCCGACCATAAATTAAGATACATATCCACTGCCTTGATAACCTGGGCCTTATCTTCATTATCAGATTCTGATGCATTCAGCAGATCCATATCGACTGCAGACTGATTAGAGAGCAGGTCGCACATGAAATCATCGCATCTTGTAAAGAACATAAAACCAGCATAGTGTATCTGGCTCAACATCTGATGCATCTTCTGGTATTCCCAGTTCTTTCCTTTCTGCATGGTAATATAGTTTTTAGGTCCTGTTTCATAGAGATGTCATATAAGGTTGTATGCGAGAGAATATACCCTCCTGCAATTGATCGACATTAATCATCAGATAGAGCAATCCCATGTCATAGAAACGCAGGTCGAAATAGTCGTTAGCATCAGTATCCAACTGCAACAGCTGTACCCACCCGGTTCCAAACTCGTTGTCTACATCTTCCTCGTAGGGGTTGCCTAGAAGTCGGAAACCCTCCCTACGCTCTGGTCCTTCAGAGAAGGTGATGGCATGAGGCGGTATCATATCATCCTCTTGGAAAGGATTTACGCGTTTTAAATTGGACAAAGCCACATCGGCATAGATGACTCTGACAGCATGTTCAGGCCATTTGCCCAGTCCGTAAGGCTGCTTTACATCGTAGCCGAGAAAGTAGTCTATCTCACCGAAGAACCAGAGCATCCCTCGTTTGGGCAGTCTGTCATTATCGGGAAGATCCTCGCAGTTAATCTGGCAGATGAACTGCATGGGGAATTTGTTGTTGTTTTCATCTGTTGTGAAGGGATACATATCCTCAGACGGTAGTTGCGGGGCATCCCAAAAATAACTACTGCATGGTTGTAGTGCATCGTCAGATGGCGTCAGTTTCATATCAATGCCGTGTGTCCCTTCACTCAGCATCACTTTCTCACCAGATTTGATGGAAAACTTCTCGCTAGCCATCGTTACATCGTTTTAGTCAAATATTACTCTTGGATTCATAACTCCAGGCGAACGCCATTCTATGCCGTATTCTGCTAATAAAGCTCGTTTAGCAGACCAATAGCGGAAACAGAAACCCATGTGTCGTGGCTCACCTTTAAGTTCTTCATGGAGTCGGCACTCTACTTCGTCAATCACGGACAGATAAACCTCGCTGTCCTCTATAGGGTCGTACCGCAGTGTTGGATTCTCCAGCCGATTCAAACTGTACTCGCAATCCTCCTTGTCTTCCTCAGAGGTGGCATATAGGAGCGCCTGCTGGTAAGCTTTCTTTGCCATCGGGCGGCGCTGATTGGTAGTATAGCATTCGGCAATCTGACTATAAGTATTGAATTTCCATGGCGCATTCTCCTCTGAATCGGCACACTCACGCACAAGTTCCTCGGCCTTTTCAAGTAAAGGGGTCGCCTTCCATGTTTGCTCGTCCTTGATATAATACTCGGCCAACTTTGTCAGTGCCGTTGAATAGTCTGATAAAGTATCTTGGTTTTGTTCATGCTCATACATCCGTTTTGTAATATCTACTAAGGGTGTCAGCAACTGGATAAAATCTCTTGTCTCCAATTCATCGTAGTTATCGCCAATGAACTTTGCCAGAAACGAAAGCTTTTCTTCGTCATTTGCTAAGTTCTCAGCTTGCTTCAGAATATCTATCATTTTCATATCAATCTCATCCAAGTAAACTCACAGAACTTGGTCGCTATTTTTAGTTATTGGTGTCCATAGATATGAAAAAACGTGAGAGTCTGTACTTGGTTACTCGTCCTGCTACTTTCTATGTAGCTAAAGACAAAAAGCCTTGTGAACGTCTTTCCACAAATATGCGTCCTAGCCCTTCACTCCTGTTCGAAGACTCCGAGTTTCGCCATGAACGCTACAAATATCGTAATTTTCTTTGATATTTCCAAATATTTTAAGAAATAAGTGATTATCAATTTGTGTAGCAACGTGACCTCATAAAAGGGGGGCCTCGAGTCAAATCGTGATTTGGCTCGAGTCAGAAGTGGATTTGACTCGAGCCAAATTGAGTCCCCCCAAGATTTACAATGTAGTTTAAGTCAGACAGGCTTGGCATGCTATATAATATAATAATGTATAGCCTTTTTTCTTCTTGATTTATATCAAGAGCGCTGATAATTTTCTC
>DEJG01000008.1 GCA_002353295.1 Prevotella sp. UBA2754 | reverse complement strand
AATCTGAATGGCGGTGTTCTTCAGCTCGTCCTTCACCTCCACACTGGGAGTGAACACGATGCGACGGGTGGTAATCAGTCCAGCCTTCACGTCCTCCAAGCTCTCCACAGCCTTCGAACGCACACTGAAGCGCATGGTGCCGAGACCCGGCAGAGGTACTGAGTGACCTTCTGTTGCCCACGTGCGGAGCACTTCACCTGCTGCATCCCAGGCAGCCTTGATAACACCTGCGGAGATACCCGAATGCGTGGCAGCCTCAGCGAACACCTTCTTCTCCTGCATGGGCGTGTAGAGGTCGGGACGCATCACGAATTTCTTACCAGGATTCTTGCCGATTTTAACCTCACGGCGTTGGGCGATAACTTTAATTGCCATTGTTTGTAATGTTTTTTGATAGTTAATAATAAGTTAGATTCTGTCGCGCGGCTGGCGGATATCCGAAGAAAATTTTGCTACCATTAATGCACGTTATTTCAAGACTCAATGCCCGCAATTTTTCTCCTTAATCCCCGTGGTCACTACCACTTCCGATTGACAATGCAAAGGTACGAAAATTTCATGACCCCACCAAATTTAGAAGGGTCAGAATTTACACTTTTGAGCACCCAAATTTGCAAATTGCACGAATGCGAACAGATAACAGTTTCTAATTCTGAGATTCACAGCCTAACAATAGGTGTATTTATATTTTATTATATATATATTATATATAATATATATATAATAAAAATAATAATACCAGTATTTTTTGCGAAATTAAAAAACTGTTATCTGTTATCTGTTCGCTGTTCGCACGCAAAACATTCTGAAAAGGTTGACTTTTTCATCAGGTATAGTTGTCTGCTTCCCCTGAGGTGGTTGTCCCTTTTCCTAAAAAACGTTGACCGCCATAAGATTTTTCTCTCAAATCCTTCCCTTTCTGAAAAAGAAGTGTTATCTTTGTAGTCAGATTCTAAAGACCACGAAATATGCACTAATTGAGTTACAATGCAACTATAGATATATGAAATACGAAAATACTTTTAAGGCTATCGACCAGATTCTTTGGAAGGAGCAGGGATGTGGTAGCGAGCTTGACTATCTGGAACAGAAGTCATGGATGCTGTTTCTGAAATATCTCGACGACCTTGAAACAGAACGCGAGGAAGAAGCCGAACTGGACGGAAAAACCTATAAACGACTGGTGTCTGGTTTCTACCGCTGGAGCCAATGGGCAACGCCTAAGAAGCGTGACCCTCAGACGGGTAAGATGGTGCTGGATACCGTCAATGCCATGAGTGGCGACGACCTGGTGGAATTTGTTGACCAGAAACTTTTTCCATACCTCAAAGACTTCCAAAATACAGCTACGCAGACAGACAGCCTTGAATACAAGATAGGAGAAATCTTTGGCGAACTGCACAACAAGATACGTTCTGGATTCAATATGCGAGAGATTATCAATATGATTGATGAACTCCACTTCCAAAGTGCCGAGGACAAGCACGAAATGACGGTGCTCTACGAGAGCAACATCCAACGTATGGGGAATGCAGGGCGCAATGGTGGCGAGTATTACACACCACGTCCTCTGATTCGCAGCATTATCCGTGTGGTTGACCCGAAGATAGGCGAAACGGTGTATGACCCAGCCTGTGGCTCGGCAGGTTTCCTTTGTGAGGCTTTCCTCTATATGAAGGACAAGATTAAGAGCGTGAAGGATCACGAAATATTGCAGAAAAGCACCTTCTATGGCAAAGAGAAGAAAGGCTTGCCCTATATCATTGCCACGATGAACATGATATTCCACGGGGTTTCTGCCCCCAACATCACGCATGGTAACACCCTTGCCATCAATCTTGCAACTATTCAAGAGAGCGACCGCAAGGATGTCATCCTTGCCAATCCTCCCTTTGGCGGCAATGAGCGTGGCGAGGTATTGCAGAACTTTGAGATTCGCACTTCAGAAACGGCTTATATGTTTATGCAGCACTTCATTAAGATGCTGAAGGCTGGTGGTCGTGCGGGCATTGTGATAAAGAATACATTCCTGAGCAATGGCGATGCCAGTGCAATAAGAAAAATGCTATTGGAGAACTGCAATCTGCATACCATCCTCGACCTGCCTTCGGGTGTGTTCACAGGTGCTGGCGTGAAGACCGTTGTGCTGTTCTTTACCAAGGGCGAGCCAACGACCCGGATTTGGTACTATCAGGTGGATAAGCACTTCACCAAGACGCAACCGCTGACTGAGGCTGATATGCAGGAGTTCCTCACTTTGCAGAAGACAAAGGCAGAGAGCGAACACTCATGGACGCTCGATGTGAGCACCCTTGACGATGCTTGCGACCTCAGCGTAAAGAATCCCAATAAGGTAGAAGAGGTTGACGAGCGCACACCCAGCGAGATTGCCGAAAACATCTTTGCACTCGGTCAGGAGAATCAGACACTTATCAACGAAATCATGGAGATGGTGAAATGAAAGAGGGGTGGGAATATAAAACCTTAGGTGAGATCTGTAAGATATACAATGGTAATAGTATTAATGCAGATTACAAAAAGAAACACTTTTTAGGTGCTACTGGAGGGTTACCATTTATTGCCACAAAAGACGTTTCACCTTTAGGAACAATAGATTATAATAATGGAGTACGAATTCCAAACTACGAAGAATTTAAAGTTGCTCCAGCCAATTCTGTGTTTATTTGTGCAGAAGGTGGTAGTGCAGGAAAGAAATTTGCTTACGTAGAAAAAGATGTGTGCTTTGGTAATAAACTATTCTGTATTACACCTAAAGATAAAGCCATAAAAGGCAAGTTCATTTACCACTTTGTTCAATCGGATAATTTTAGAGGGCAATTTTTCTCTCTACTTACTGGTCTTATTGGTGGTGTAAGTGCTAAGAAATTTCAAACGATAGAAATTCCTATCCCTTCTCTCTCCGAGCAGCAATCCATTGTTGATTATCTTGACTCTGCTTTTGCGAAGATAGATGCGATGAAGGCGAATGCAGAAAAATCCCTCAATGAAGCCAATGCCCTCTTCCAAACATCACTCAAAGAAATGCTTGAACCAAAAGAAGGGTGGGAGGAGAAGAAATTAGGAGATATAGCAGAAATAAAAGGTGGAAAGCGCCTTCCTAAAGGTGAGAAATTGCTATCAGAGCCAACAGGTCATAAGTATATTAGGGTTGCTGATTTCAATGAATATGGAACTGTTGACCTAGGTAATATTCAATATATTTCGGATGAGGTATATGAGCAAATAAAAAGGTACATTATCAATAAAGAAGATATTTATATTAGTATAGCAGGTACTATAGGAAAGTCAGGTATTATACCAGAGGAGTTAGATGGTGCAAATCTTACAGAAAATGCATGTCGCTTGATTCTTTCTAAAGAAATTAACCAAAGATTCATGTATTACGCAACAATATCTCCTGACTTTATTCGCCAAGAAACAGAAAGTACTAAGATTTCTGCACAGCCAAAGTTAGCTTTAACAAGGCTCGCTGACATAATTATTGCATATCCTCCAATAGTCGAGCAGCAACGCATCGTCGCCACTCTCGACACCCTCAAATCGAAGGTTGACCGTCTGCAAGCGAACTTCGAGAAGATTTCTCAAGAGTGCGACGCATTGAAACAAGCAATATTAAGACAAGTATTTGAATAAATAAAGTATGGACGAACAACAGAATATCATCATCTATCGCACAGCTGACGGACGTGCATCAGTAACCCTCTATGCTAAGGATGGCAAGATTTGGCTGAATCAGCAACAGATGGCTGAACTTTTTGCCACCTCGAAGCAATTAATTAGTCATCACATAGCTAATATATTGAAAGATAGGGAGTTAAGCGAAATTTCAGTTGTCAAACAATATTTGACTACTGCCGCTGATGGCAAGAATTACAATGTGGTATTCTACTCATTGGAGATGATTATAGCCGTAGGATATCGTGTGCGAGGTGTTCGCGGCACTCAGTTCAGACAGTGGGCCACAGAGCATCTGACGGAATATCTGGTGAAAGGGTTTACGATGGATGATGAAAGGCTGAAGAATCCTGACGGACGACCTGACTACTTCGAAGAGTTACTGCTTCGCATCCGTGATATCCGGGCTTCAGAGAAGCGATTCTATCAGAAGATACGAGATCTGTTTGCGCTCAGCAGCGACTATGACAAGAGCGACAAGGCAACTCAGATGTTCTTTGCAGAGACACAAAACAAACTGCTCTATGCCGTCACTCATCAGACGGCGGCAGAATTGATTGTCAGTCGCGCAGATGCCACACAGCCCAATATGGGGCTCACCACATGGAAAGGCAGTATAGTGCGAAAGGGTGATGTAATCATCGCCAAGAACTACCTGCAGACTGAGGAAATCGACTCATTGAACCGCTTGGTAGATATCTTTCTGACAAGTGCCGAAGAACGGGTAAAGGGGCGCCGTGATCTCACGCTTGACTATTGGCGCAAGAATGTGGACAGTCTGCTGACATTTCAGGAAAAAGACATCTTGCAAGGTGCTGGTAGTATTACGAACTATGAAGCTGAGGAAAAAGCCAAGCAGGTCTATGATGTTTTCAACACCAAGCGCAAACAGATGGAGGCGCAAGCTGCTGATGCCGATGATCTGAAGATGCTGGAGGATTTGGAAAAAAGAATCGTGGAACAAGAAGATAATAAAGATAACGAATAGCATCATGAACGAAGCGCAGACCCGACTGAATAAGATAGACCCCAAGCTGAGGGATGCTGGCTGGAGCATTGTTCCAGGCAGCAAGATACTCGTGGAGCAGAGTGCCTATATTGCACCAGGACGTATCACTACCACAGGCCATAAGAATCCGAAAAAGGCAGATTATATTCTGGAATACAAGGGTATCAAACTGGCGGTGATAGAGGCCAAGAGCGACGAGAAGGATGTGTCGGAAGGTGTGGGGCAAGCCAAGGAGTATGCCGATGCACTGAAGATTCGCTATACCTATAGCACCAATGGCAATGAAATATGGTTCATCGACATGGGCGTGAAGGATAGCAAGGGAGAATATATCATACCCAGCAAGGAATATGATATAGACGATTTCCCAACGCCACAAGACCTGTGGCAGATGACCTTCCCAGAAGAGAATCCGTGGCGTGATAAATTCAATCTTTGCCCATTTAAACGTACGGAAGGCCGCCAGCCTCGCTACTATCAGGAGATAGCCATCAAGAATGTGCTAGAGGCTGTAGCCAAGCAGCGCAACCGCATCCTGCTGACGATGGCAACAGGAACGGGTAAGACCTATACGGCTTTCCAAATCTGTTGGAAGCTGACGCAAACGAAATGGAACACCAAGGGCGTAGAACGTGCGCCAAGAATTCTGTTTATTGCCGACCGAAATATTCTTGCCAATCAAGCTATCAACGATTTCGACCAGTTCCCAGAAGATGCCATGTGTCGTGTCACTCCCAAGGAGTTGAAGAAGAACAACTACAAGGTGCCAACAGCCCGCAACCTGTACTTCACCATTTTCCAGACAATGATGACTTCGCCCAATGCACAGAAGGCGGAGGAGCAGGGCATCACACTGCCAGCAGGCTCGCAAGACCAGCCATACTACATGCAGTATGAGCGGGATTTCTTTGACTTCATTATTATAGACGAATGTCATAGAGGTGGAGCCAATGACGAAAGTGAGTGGCGAAAGTTGATGGAGTACTTTGACAGCGCTTATCAATTGGGGATGACTGCCACACCAAGAAGAAAGGACAATGCCAATACCTATGCTTACTTTGGCAATCCGGTATATACATACTCTTTGAAACAGGGCATAGAGGATGGTTTCCTTGTCCCCTTCCGTGTTGAAATCTCTACAAGCAATATCGACGACTATCAGTACAAAGAGGGTGATAAGGTGAGAAGTGGAGAAGTTGACCCAGAGAAAATATATACGGAATCGGACTTCTATAACGGCAGAATACAGATTAAGGAGCGTGACGAACATCGTGTCGAGGAACTGCTCGGCAAGATTGACCCAGACGAAAAGACCATCATCTTCTGTGCCACACAGAAACATGCTATGATTGTCCGTGATATGGTGAATAAGCACAAGCGGCGTCCTGCCAGTAACTATTGTGAGCGAGTGACTGCTGATGATGGGGAAGTGGGCGAAGCAACGTTGCGAACTTTCCAAGACAACGAGAAGCTGTTGCCTACCATACTGACCACATCCTATAAGTTGAGTACTGGTGTGGATGCCCGTAACGTGCGTAACATCGTATTGATGCGTCCCGTTCAGAATATTGTGGAGTTCAAACAGATAATAGGTCGTGGCACGCGCTTGTTTGACAAGAAGTATTATTTCACTATCTACGACTTCGTAGGAGCAACCGAAATGTTCAAAGACCCGGAATGGGATGGTGATACTTACTGCCCTGTATGCGGCAACTGGCCTTGTACCTGCAAGAAGAGGTCTCGCCCATCAGAAGGTGAGAAGGACGGCTCCTTTATAGTAAGCGAACCCTTAGTGTGCCCGGTATGCGGCAATCTGCCCTGTACCTGTGAAGGACCAAAGACCAATCTGATAGACATCAAGCTGTCTAATGGCAGAAGGCTGTCGCTCGAAACGACCTGGGAGCAGAAGATATTCTTCGGTGATGAATTTATCTCGCTCAAAGAGTATGTTGATAAGCTATTCGGTAGGATTCCCGATTTCTTCTCAGGAGCCGACGATTTGAGAGAAAAATGGTCTAACCCTGAAACTCGCGAACAGCTGTTGAGGACGCTGGATGAAGCAGGTTTTGCCGAGGAAAAACTGAACCTCCTGAAGAACATGCTGAAGATGCAGAAGTGCGACTTGCTCGATGTGCTGGAATACATAGCCTATGACTCTACTCCTATCGAGAGAATCAAGAGAGTGGAGCTTGTGAAGAAACAATATGTAGATTCTCTGAATAAGGAGCAGCGAGAATTCGACAACCTGATTTTGGAATACTATGCCAGCAATGGATTCAAGGAACTCGGAACGGACAAGCTAAAGACTTTCATCACCATCAAATTCAATTCGATGAGTGATGCAAAAGAGAAGCTACAGATGTCTGTTGCCGATATCCGAAAACATTACTTTGAATTGCAACGACAATTGTATAGTGCATGATTTTTTACAGAAAACGAGACATAGGGACGGGTCCCTGTTTCGATAGAAGTATTCTCCTGCCCGGCTGGAAGAGAAAATCACAGAAATGAAGCACCGCATATTCCGTGGCAACGAAGTCAAAAAGCAGGCTTATCCATGGAGGATATGTAAGATGCTTTTGTGGTATAAAATAATCAGCAGACTTTTAGATGATATGAAGAATTTGCTTATTTCCCTGCTACTCTGCCTTCTGACAATGGGAGCGCAGGCACAACTGAAACCTCGTGTGGTGATCTTGACTGACATCGGACAACCGGATCTTGAACCTGATGATACGGAGTCGCTGGTGCATCTGCTTTGCTATGCCGACCAACTGGAGATTGAGGGTATCATCACCTCGACGGGCTGGAACTGCGACCCTTATCCCACGAAGAGCGCTGCCTATCGTGATTCGGTGGTAGAGGCTTACGGGGCGGATGTGCATAACCTGATGAAACGATCTGACCAAATGGCTTTTCTCAGCTTAGAGAAAGAGAACGGTTGTCAGGAGATGGGCTACTGGCCAAGTGTGGAGTACATTCGTAGCCGGAGTGTGATGGGTAGTCAACGGGCTGGCATCAAGGTGATTGGCAGTGACAACGACAGCGAGGGTAGCGAACTGATTATCCGTCTGGCTGACGAGAAGGATGAGCGCCCCATCTGGGTTTGTGCGTGGGGTGGTGCCAACACATTGGCTCAGGCGATCTGGAAGGTGAAGCAGACGCGCACGCCCGAACAGCTGAAGGCGTTTCTGCATAAGCTCCGTCTATACACCATCACTGATCAGGATATGGTGTATGCAATGCGCATGGATCTGGCATACAGCTCTCATCAGTGGATGCGCAGGGAGTTTGCCAGAGATCTTCTGTTTGTGTGGGATGAAGGCACATGGCAGTTGCAATGCAGTCTCGGACAGGATTACTGGCAGCTGATCAGAACGCAGATTCAGGGACATGCCACTTTGGGCAGACAGTATCCTGATTATAAATATGGTGTGGAGGGTGATACACCTTCGTTTCTGAACGTAATTCCCAATGGTCTGCACAATCCTGAAGAACCGATGCAGGTGGGTTGGGGCGGTTATCATATTTGGACAATGACCAAGGACTCGACAACCTGTGCGTGGACCAGTTGGCAGGAGCCTGTGAAGAGCATCTCGGAAACGTATTACAGACAGTTCTATCCTTCACAACTTAACGACTTCATCGCCCGCATCGAATGGGCTGAGAAGGGACAGGGTAACCGCAATCCGGTAGCTGTCGTCAATGGTGAGAACGGAACTGATGCTATCGTCATCATGGCAAAGGCTGGGCAGACCATCAGTCTCGACGCTTCTGCGTCATTCGACCCCGATGGTGATGAGCTTACCTTCAAATGGTGGCAACAGGATGGTATCAGTCAGGCAAAGGCAACTGTCAGCAATGCCACTTCTTCGACAGTTAAAGTGGACATGCCAACAACTTTTGCAAACGATGAGATTCACATCATCTGCGAGGTACACGACCAAAGCAAGTACGCCTTGCCCGCTTATCGCAGAGTCATCATCAAACCGACAGAATGACGAATTTGAAATAGGCGCAGGTCATGCGGATCCTGGGCAGTTCCCTGCTCACCAAAGATGAAATCATGGAGCTCTTCACCTCGTCCGAAGATGAGGAGAAGCCTGATGATGGGCAGCTTGAAATTGACTTCAAATACGATTAACATAAATTAATATACACTAGTATGCAAATTTCCTTCGATTTTCTTTGTGAGTTCAAAACTTTCCTATATATTTGCAACATCGTTTGATAATCCTCTCAGGGTAATGCGAGCGGTCATATATAGTGAGAAAGGCGTTTTTGAACGTCTGTAGTTGTGTCTTAAGAATATTGACGCTGGGACGGACTGAAGAACAAACACCTGCGACTTCCTCCTATCATATGTAGAGAGACTACTAACTATTATTAATTCCTGCCTAGGGTGTTTGTAGGATAAAACATTTGAGAAATGAATATGCATTGGATGTTATGGGGTAGAATGCATGGAAAAATCCGTGCTATGCTTGTTGGATTGTGCCTCCTTGCTACGGCCACTGTCCAGGCTGACGAAAAAAAATGGCTGTTGGTGACTGATAGTGGCACAAAACTGGAGATGGAGAATGTGGGAAGCTTTGTATTGGGTACAGATGTTTTTGACATTCTGGACAAATTGGGAGTTGTAATGGCTCCAAGTGTAAAGAAAGTTACCTTTGAGTATTTCGATCCTACAGGGATTCAGGTTGCAAAGGGAACAAATAAGACCTCTCAGCTGAGCTTTACAGTAGACAAGCAGCTGACTATTGTTGGTCCTTTGGGGGACACGCAGGTTTATACAGCCTCGGGCGTGTTGGTTGCCTCAGGTAAGTCAAAAGAAGGCACTACCGTCATTGATGTCTCTCATCTGTCACAGGGCGTTTATCTTGTTCGTTCTGGAAATCAGTCGTTTAAGTTCATCAAAAAATAATCGGACACTATGAAACATCTCTACAAAACACTATTGCTTGCTGTTTTCATGTTAACAGCTGTTGCTCACAATGTCCAAGCTCAGTCAAAGTTTGTGATTAACTATAATGATGATGAAGGCGTTCCACAAACTAAAGAGGTGAACACGCTTAATGTGGTAAAGGATGGTATCAACTTCCTGATTAACAGTCTGATTGACATCAGTAAGATTAATTATATTGCACCATTCTTCAGTGTAGATACTAATGAGGGTAAGGTGACACTACCGGATGATTCTGAACTGAAAGCCAAGGATATTACGGTTGTTGGTGATACGGAAGAAACGAAGGTCGACGATAACGGTAACTTCCAGACAACAGCTAACAACCTTGTAGCCATGAACCCTGAGGGGCAGGTTGTTTATCGCACTATCGTGTCAATGGAAGAAGGTGAACAGATGCGTCAGGCCGACTTGAATGCCAAAGAGACGGCTATCTCGCTGATCATGCCTATGTTCTCTTCCTTCTCACAAGGTATGTCCGATGAGGCATTGGCCAAGATGAAAAGTCTTATTGGAGACCTGCCAGAGATAGAAAAAATGGCAAAGGCTATTGATGCCAGCATTGCCAAGAAGAAATATCTTGACCTCACAGACATTGATGCTGAGTTCACTGCAACAGTCAATAAGGTGGCAGAATTGAGTGGTCTTAACGGAGCTTCCGTTCAAGCAGCTCGCCGTGCCGCAGGATTGCGTGCTGCTGCTACAGATATTGCTGCAATGAAAAAGAGTCTGGTAAAGGCAGAAGTCAAAGTCACCGATAACCTACAGATTCTGAGGAATCAATATACAGTACAAGGTTATAAAGGTGTATTCGACGTCACTAACAAGAGCCGTTTGGGATATAGTGGCGTGATGACGGGCCGCAAGATGCTTGACGGTAGAACATTGCCTGTTGACGGTCTCTGGAAGGCTATCTTACCTCCTGTCCGTATGAACCAGTTTGTGAACTCTAAGACGACATGGGCAGATATTAAGAGTTTCATCACGAGTGGCAGTTCCAAGAGTTCAAGCTCCTATGACGAAAGTTGCGTTTCCGGTGTCGAACTGGAATTTGGTAATAGCAATGATGTCCTATTGGTGGAAGGTCCTAAGGATAATCAGTTCATGATGGTATACAACATAGCGCGTACAACGATGTCTGTCGTTGTTCCTGATCTGGTCAATATCCTGAAAAATGGTGGTGCAAAGGTTCAGGATCAGTTCTATCTCGATTTTGTCAATTTCATATGGTATCAAGAAATCGAAGAGAACAATTCATCCTATTCCTATAATCAATATGTCCAGGAAGTCATGGATAAAGAAGATTTAACGCTGTCCGAGAAACTGCTGAAAATCTTTGATGTTAATTATAACTTGCTTGGCATCTTTATCAAACAAGGCGGTGAGAGTGTGGAAAGTAAAGAGGTAAAGGCTCTTCTTACACAGATGAATACCCCCGCAGCAGAAAAGGTACTTCAGAACAGGGATTTCTATCGTAGACTGGCAGAGGCCTATGGAGATAATACAATGGGATCTTTAGGCCTTGAGGAAGACTGCTCAAGCATTGATGTTGAAGGACTTGACATACAGAAGCCCATAGCAACCTCAGAAGAGATATACTCATTCATGGATAAAGTCTATAACATTTTTATCGAGAAAGGAAATGAAGATTTCTTCTATAAAAGCCGAATGCTTGTCGGTTCACATCCTACCCTTGACACACAAACTTCAGGATGGGATGCTGATTTCTGTCGCCAGCAAGTGAGTGCATCAGTAGAATATGGACTTTCCTACGATGCAGTCTACCAAATCATAGGTGCTGTCAATGAATTTGAGGAGGAGGTCTTGGCTACTGGGAACGAAGGACAGTTCAAAACCTTGATAGCCGAAGCTCATGCGCTACGTGCCTTCTGTTATATGTATCTCGCACAGACATGGGGTAAAGTACCCCTTCGCGTTACTGGCGAGACCCTCATCAACATCGTGCAGAAAGAATATCCTGCTGATGAAGAAGAGGTCTGGGCATATATCATTGATAACTTAAGTAGTGCTGCTGATGTCCTTGACTGGCAACCGCGTGAGGGCATCAATGGACGTCCAACGAAAGGTATGGCTCTTTCATATCTTGGTGAAGCATACTTATGGAGAGCATATTTAGCTCGCCAGAAAGGCGAAGACGACAAGACTTTTGTCAACAAGGCAAGAGAAGCTTTAGGACAAGTCATTGATAGTGGTATTTATCACTTAGAGCCATGTTATTCCAATCTTTGGGATGGCGATGTGGTATGGTCTAAAGAGTGCGTATGGCAGTTTGTAAACGAAATGAATCCTACAACAAGTGGTTGGTCACGGCAACCGAAGGATTGGAGTTTTTACCATTTCCATGCTGCCTGTCCTGCAAATGGCGGATGGGGAAGCGAGTATCTTTCTTGGGAGCTTTATTTCCTCTTTGAGGATGGCGACAAACGTCGTGATGCCTCTCTCTGTACACTTCCTGTTTCTGCATTGTCAGATGGATACAAATCCGCTTATGGCTATGGTCGCAATATCTTCCTACAGGAAAAAATCGTTAATTATGATAAAGAAGGCTTCTTCTATTACATGGGAGAGGAAGACCATGCACCTGGTATATGGTCTACCAAGATATGGCGTCTCGTAAAAGCCAATTGGAACACCTCCTACGCTCCTGTCCATATCTACTTCAAGCGTTATTCAGGTGTGATGCTTGACTATGCTGAATGTCTGTTCCGTCTTGGTATTGATGAATCGAAGGCATGGAAACTTGTTGATGAGGTTCGCAATCGTGCCTTCGGTAATATAGAGGTCGCTTATCAGAATATACCAGATTACTGTACGAACTATTATAATAGGTATTCAACAACTTTAGGTATTAGTAGTCTGGGTGCTTATCCTATCCCATACAACACTGAGACGACCACCTTCACTGATGCAAAGACCTACTATGAAGAGATGACTAACAATGGACTGACAGTGAATGCCACAGGTACTTCCGAGCAACTGTGTAAGCCATTCAAAGGAAAGGCAGAACCTTGGCAGGTTGCTTTGGGGCAGGAGCGTCGTAAGGAGTTCAATTCTGAGTTTACCCTCAAGGCAGACCTCCAACGCTCTGACTTCATGAATGCACATATGGATTGTAACTATCCCACAGGGGTAGGCTCTGCTCAACCATCGGCTACAGAGTGGCATACCTATCGCAACTGGCAGTTTGATCCGCAAAAGCTCACCATGCCTATTCCAGCGATAGAGATTCAGCGTAATCCTTACGCTAAGCAGAATTCTGGCAATTAAGGTGTTTAAGCTTATAACTCTTTCAAGCCTCTCCTCACACAGGGGAGGCTTGATTGTTTTTAAGATTATGCGGATTTCTTTTCGCAGAACTTAGAATCACACCGTGTCTGTCCCCGTGTGTTTATAGTTGAGGTAGTAACCTAACTTGTAGATTTTGAATAGGAATAAGGATGGATGAGTGCCTGCGAGCTGAGAGCGAATGGATTTTCCAAAGCAGCGGTAAAGTATCCGTAGCAAGGATAAAAGAGGCTGGGGGAGGGAATCGACATACTGGAGCAGGCGCGAATAGTCGCCTAATTCCTCGCGGAATTGATAGAGGGTGCGTAATCCTTCTTCCGTCTTCTTTAGAAAATCATAGTTGGACTCAAATTCCTCGAAACTTACCGGATTGTTTATGTGTTGTATCTGGATATGATTAGTCTCCAGATTCTTACCAAAAGCCACATCTTCATATCCGTATCGGCTGTAATGCTCGTCAAAGGGATATTGTCTCATCAGCTGACTGTCTATCATGAAATTGGCAGTGTGGAAATCATGATAGGGATGCTGTTGGCGCTTCGATACTGTATGTTCGGCTTCTGAAGCTTTTTCATAAGCATAACGTAAATTGCCGGTAAATGTTCCACCTATGATGACACCGCCAACCACCACAGGTGCATCTGTTGCCAAATATTTCGACAGGAAATCAGCACTGCGCACTACCATATCACTGTCAAGGAAAAGCAGACGTCTGTAATGGGCTTGCGAGGCCAGGAAATTGCGAATGGCTGCGCGTCCGCAATTCTGTGAACGGCGCAAGAAACGTCCAAACTCCAAAGAGTTGATAGCCTCGTTTTGAGCTACTGTCGACTTATCGGAGGAACCATCGTCGGCCACAATTAATTCAAAGGTCACAGCACAGGCTATGGCTTGTTCGTGCAGCACACGTGCCAAAGCAACGCAAACGTAGTTGTACGTGGGAATAAGTATCGATAAACCTTCCATACTAATGCAAAAGTAAGCAAAAAAAATGTGAAAGAGAAAATAATACTGAATTATTTTGTATTTTTGCACAATTATTTGTACCTTTGCAGCCGCTATTACGAGATAGTAGCATGGAATTCAAATAAAGATTAACAATTAAAACATTAAAAAGAAATGGCAACTAAGATCAGATTGCAGCGCGGCGGACGTAAAGGTTATGCTTTCTACAGCATTGTTATCGCTGACGCAAGAGCACCACGTGATGGTAAATTTACTGAGAAGATTGGTACTTACAATCCTAACACCAATCCTGCCACAGTAAGTTTGAATTTCGATCGTGCACTTTATTGGGTTGAGACAGGTGCCCAGCCTACAGACACCGTACGTAACATCCTGAGCCGTGAGGGCGTTTACCTGATGAAGCACCTGAAGGGTGGCGTGAAGAAGGGCGCTTTCGATGAGGCTACATGCCAGAAGAAGTTCGACGCATGGAAAGCAGACAAGCAGAAGGGTCTGGAGAAGGTAGCTGCTGAAGAGGCTAAGGCTAAGAAGGATGCTGCTGCTAAGGAATTGGCACAGGAGAAGAAAATGAATGAAGAGATTGCTAAGAAGGTAGCTGAGAAGAAGGCTGCTGCCGAGGCTGCTAAGGCTGAGGAAGAGGCTGCAAAGGCTGCTGAGGCTGCTGCTGAGGCTCCCGCAGAAGAGGCTCCTGCTGCTGAGGCTGAGGCTCCCGCTGCTGAGTAATCATCGATTCCAGAAATCAACGTATTGCATCGCGACTTTCACATAGTCGTGATGCTTTTTTATATATGCTATGCTCTGCCGTTTCAGTTCTGGAATACGTTCTGGGTGTAATATGAGTTGCTCCAGTTCGTGATATACACTCTCATAGTTAGGCTCAACGTTAATGATGGGTCGCAACTCCGTTTCGTCCAGTATTTCGTAGTTCTCCGGTTCTCCACCGCCCACGACAACAATTCCCTTCGACATGGCCATCAGTGCATTCATAGCTGGCGTATAGCTATAAAGCTGGTCGAGCAACACATCACTCTCGTTTATCATCTGCTGATATTGGGCAAAGGGAACCCCCTCAGCCACTTTCAGTTCTGCTTGCTGTGGATATTTCTTCAGAATAGCCTGTGCAGCCTTCAGCATGATATCTGTACCTTTGTAAGCGCTACGATTCTTGCTGATGCCGATGAATATTTTTAGTGGTGGCTGATAGTGGATAGTGAATGTTGATGAATGAATGGGAAAGGGGATATAGCATGTTTTTTCAGGGAAGACAGGGTTGTAGCATACGTGGTATTCATAAAGACCAGTGATGATGCCGTCGCAATCTTGGGCAATCATCTTGTTAAGACGCTCTTTCGTGGTGCCTAACCAGTCGTGCCGCTCTTTGACGGCTTCAGGATCGGTGCGCAGTTCTGCACCGAAATTGAAATCACTATAGCGAAGCGGTTTTAGTTGGGAACAGGTGTTCACCCAATACCAATCCATACCGTAGGCACCCAGGAACACGCGTTTGTTGTGCTTACGAAGGTAGTCATAAAAGTAAAAGAGTCGTTCGGCCTTCAGTTCGAAGAACATAGGGTTGATGAGTTGCACCACATCATAGCCTCGCATACGGGGTAGCAATGTCCATAGTCTCAGCAAGAGGCGCATTCCTCCCAGCCGTCCTTCCTTGCGGCAGACATCAATATCTCGCGGATAGTCTTTCCAGAAGTCACCATTGGATATCACGCACACCTCATGTCCCAACTGCCGTAGCCCTTTGGCTAAGGTGTTATGCACATTGCTATATTCGCCTATGAGCAGTATTTTCATCGCATTTATTTCATAAGAGGTAGTGTATAAAGCAATATGGATCGCCCTATATGACTGTTTATGAGGTGCCTAAACCATGTGTACTTCTTGCTATAATGGGCGTTAGGAAGCGGAAAGAGTCCCTTGTCATGCAGTAGTTTTATGCGTGAGTTGAGTTCTTTAGCTGAGTGCGTTAGCATAATTGTCTGATATAGATAGTCCATTGTGAGTTGGGCAATACGCCGTTGCATAGCTAGACGGTCTTGATGAGACAAACGATCTATATCTTGTTTCAATCTCTGTATGACATACGCTGTATCATCGAGCCTTTTTTGAATATGGGCATTGTCCTGCTGGTGTGTAACAGACATTCGATGCTTGCGATAGTAATATGATATGTATCGGGTAGGATAAATCTTTTCTGCTCGTAATAAAAGCAAAGCAGAGAACTCCTCGTCCTCACCATAGGAGATACCTTGTGTAAAACGCAATTCACCGAGAATAGCCCTGCTGAAAAGGTAGCCCCAAGCAGCTCCGTGTATATTGTTATTGCGCATGTATTCGGCCCCGCTTATAGGTTGTATGACTTCAGGAATAACCTCAACATCAGGATGTGTGGTAAAAAGGAAAAGTACCATATCAACCTGCTCCTGATAGCGGATGATATCAAGACATTGTTCATAGGGAGCCTGTAGTAATTTGTCGTCTGCATCAACCAATTGTATATAATGTCCTGTAGCTATGTCCAACCCCTTGTTTCGAGCCATACTCACACCACTGTTTTTTTGACGGAGATAGATGATTTCGTCTTCATACTGCATAAGTTGGTTGACGGGACTCTCATTGGAGCCATCGTCTATTACGATGATCTCTCGTTCGAAGGGGCGCAACGAGAGTTGAAGAATGCTCTCGATACACTCCACCAACATCTGCACAGGCAGATTATAATAGGTAATAACGAAACTCACCAACGGCTTGGTTTCTTGACGAGATGTAGAATCTTGCTTAATTTGCATAATATGCTAATTCCTAATAAATTAAGTAAAATAACTTTTATTTTTTTCTTACCTGTAAAATTCCATATATTGAGGTGTCTTTTGGGTAATGTGATAGAGTCATTGGTTTGCTCAACAACATCCATCTGGATATTAACCAGATAAAGGTAATAGGCATCGTCCATCGGCATGCCATTCTGCAGGTTACCTTCGAGCAGCATCGAGAGTTCTTTACCTCCAGCTTGTAGTGTAATCCCCTGAGGATTGTTACTATAATGGTAGAAGCCTTTACTCGTGGTTACTATCTTTGTGGCCTTTTGAAGCAGTTTAGGGGTAGTATATACATCCTCGAAAACCTTATCAACAGGGAAGTGTATTCCGGTAAACAGGCTTCGCTTGTAAAGCTTATTCCAAGAATATGTATGCAGATAAGCTTGTGTGCCTAGCCAATAAGATGTCAAATCTGTGTAAACGCAATCTGGTAGTGTCCTGTTGGCAATGGAGTACTCCAGAATGTCTGCATTGCCCATCATATTTAGTAAATCGGGATATAGATTTGCATCTATCATATCATCACTATCTACAAAGGTAATAATTTCACCTGTAGCCATGGCTATACCTGCATTACGAGCATAACTCAAGCCACGATTGTTTTGGTGAATCACCTGTATACGAGAGTCTTTTGCTGCCCAATCATCACACATTTGTGGACAGGAATCTGGAGATCCGTCATCCACTAAGATTATTTCCATATCTGCAATAGGCTGTTGGACAACACTGTCCAAACAACGGTCGAGAGAGTTTTCTACTTTATAGACAGGAATGACTACCGATAATTTCATGTTGCAAAGTTAATCATTATTAAATAAAAAACCATCGTTTTGTCAGATAAAATGTGTACCTTTGTCACAAAATACAAAGAAGTATATGAATGTTCCAGCGACAGTTGCTGTTTCAGTAGTAGTACCTATCTATAATTCGATAGATACCATAGCAACATGTATAGCCAGTATTCAGCAACAACAGTTGACTGACATTGAAATTATTTTGGTGGATGATGGCAGTACAGACGGTAGTGGAAGGATATGTGACGAGTTTGCAATCAAAGATGCGCGAATTAATGTCATACACCAGCCGAATAGTGGTAGGACTATGGCAAGAAAACGAGGAACGCAGTTTGCTCATGGAGTATGGATAGCATATGTTGACTCCGATGATAGCTTACCGGCAACCGCATTATGGGACTTATACCAGCAGGTTAATGACGAAACGGATATTGTATTTGGCAACGGAGGAAGTATTGCTTTAGAACATCGTACAAGGATCCCGATTCAAGATTTCCGACATCTTACGGTAAGGTCGGAAGGAACTATAGGTGTTCCTTGGGGGAGTTTATATCGTCGCATCGTACTTTCTGATAATTTGTTTGATATCCCTCGTGAGATTATTAATGGAGAAGATTATTTGTTTTGGGTTCGTTTAGTATTCCAAACTCAAAAGGCTGTACATGTAGTATATAAAGCGGTGTACAACAAAGGAGCTGATCACACCAGTAATACATTTGTATGGACGGCAGATTATTGTCAGCGACTCCATCAGTTGCGAGTAGAATCCATTCCTGCTGAAATGTACGATGAGTATGCTGATGATGTAATTTGTGATGGACTTGTTAACTTGTTTGCTACTGCAGTTTGTCAATCCAGGAAAGTATGGGGGAGCAGTCATTTCTATCTTCAATTGATGCATGAGATCAAAGAGAGGAGATATTGGATGGGGTGGAAGAAACAACTATTCCTGCAGATTCCCTCTTTAAGACTCAGGAGATTGATTGCTAAAGTGTTCAAAAAAATCAAGTGAAAGCATCGTTTAAAAAATAAAAGCAATGAAAGAACTGCCTGAGAATACGTATAGCCATATCCTAAAGTATACTAGTCTTTTTGGTAGTGTGCAAGGTCTGAATATTCTAATAGGTCTTGTGCGTAATAAATGTGTTGCTTTGTTGCTTGGACCTTCAGGAATGGGGTTGGCATCACTTTTTCAGACAATGATTGGCTTAGTGCAGCAAACTACAAGTCTGGGGGTTTCGTTTAGTGCTGTACAACATATATCAGAACTCTTTGAATCTGGCGATGAAAGACGTATTTTACATTTTATCAAAGTAGTCAGAGCCTGGTCGTTGATAACGGGTCTGATAGGTGTGATGTTTTGTTTGATAGCCATTCCATTGTTCAATCGTTATGTATTTACGGAAGGCAATTACTTGTGGCAGACAATTCTATTGTCGCCACTCGTGTTCATGTTAGCAATATCTGGTGGTGAGACTGCTATTTTAAAAGGAGTGCGGCAGCTGAAGCCTTTGGCTTATATTCAGATGTATAATGCGATTGCGGCATTATTGATAGCTGTACCAATGTATTATTTCATGGGAATACGTGGTATTGTACCAGTGCTTGTCATCTTGGGTTTAGTATCCATGTGTCTTATCATTCGATATTCTAATCGTCTTTATCCGATTCGTTTGAAAGGCGCATTTGGAGTCTTAGGTGAAGGTATGGATATGATTAGGCTAGGAGTATCGTTTACTATTGCTGGAATTCTCGGCAGTGGTGCAGATTTCTCCATACGTGCCATTCTAAATCATCTAGGTGGTCTAGAGGAAGTTGGATTGTATAATACTGGTTTCACAATGACAATGCTCTATTCTGGTGTGATTTTCTCAGCTATGGAGGTTGATTTCTTTCCTCGTTTATCTTCAGTCAATAATCAACGGGAGTTATATAACGATTTGATTAACAAACAAGCAGTAGTCTCTTTGTTGCTTATCGGTGCAGTTATCCCTATGGTGATCATTCTGTTGCCGATTATTATCCCGCTTTTAACCAGTAGTGAATTTCTTCCAGTTATAGATATGATGCGTCTAATGGCCTTATCCCTTTATTTCCGTTCAGTCAATCTTTGCATTGAATACCTGTCGTTGGCAAAGGGAGATTCGAAATCTTATCTATTTTTAGAGTTTGCTTATAACGTAGCTTTGGTGATATTAGTTTTTGGGGGATACCAATATATAGGTTTGAGTGGAGCAGGTTGGGCATTTCTTGTATTAGTCGTATTGAATTTTGTTATGGTATTAAACTATATGCATGTGAAGTATCAGGTCAGTATTCAGTCTTCACTTATCAAACACCTGTTTATTCACATCCTTTTTGGTTTCATCACCTATATGATTACTCAAATAACAAAAGGAGCAACATATTGGCTGATAGGATTACTTGTTTCGCTAACAGCCGCCTGTTACTCCTTCTATGTACTAAATAAACTTAGAACTTAAAGTCGAGTTGGATATCAGCAAAGTTGTAGTTATGCTTCGTGAGACTACGGTCATTTACAAACGCATACTCCGCATTGATCTGAATATTCTTCGTGATGTAAAAGTTCAAACCAACTTCATACATCGTCTTCATCATGCTCCATTCCTTCGTAGGGCGATACATGTTGTAACGGGCTTTAGCATGTAGCTTTTTCTTGATTACTGGTACAATGCCAAAAGCATAGAAACCATCAGCTTTGTCACCTTTCGAAAAATCGACCTCACGGCTGTCAACCTTCGTAGCTCCCCATCCCTGACTGTGAATGTACTCTGCACGGAAGGTATATTCGTTCAGATCGTACTCTGCTGAGAGGGCATAGCGATTTTTGCGCATACTGCCGATGTCGTGACGCGTGCCATCATCGGCTATCCAATACATATCACCACGCGTTCCTGTCCATCCGAAGGCACCTATACGCACCCCCTTGACGGGCATAAACCAAATGCCTCCGATGATATCCTTCTTATTGTCTTTATCTTTCTGGTTGATACCTTCACCGTTATAGACACCAATCTGATAATGCAGCAGATTGCGGCCTTCGGAATTCTTCAGGAAATCACCCTGAATCTGCACACCGATATCACGACCACCAGAAGCCTTCTCGCCAGAACGGTCGCCAAAACCTGACAGACTGTTGATGACGTTGGCATAGGCATACCATCCCTGTGTGATGGGGTGGGTAGGATTCTCGAAGGTAAAGGCACGCTTGAACTGTCCAGCCTTCACTTTGAAAAATTCGTATTTCTGCCATTCTGCATAGAGGTCGACAAGCATGACAGTAGGATTGCCTGGGCCTGCATTAGAACTGCCTTGCATCTGAACCCGCCAAGCGAAGTCGCTTATCTTACCGTCCATAATCAGGCGCATCAATCGGAGATTAAATGAGTTGTCTGATTTCCCGTCAGGATTCTGTGCCTGATATTGCAACATACCATATCCACTCAGTTTGATGTTCTTTACCCATTGTGGCAATTCTATCACTGTTTTTTTCTTTTCCTTTTCATTCTCTTGAGCCTGCATCGTGCATGCAATACCTGTTGTCAAGAGTGCGAGGATGATGAGTCGTTTCATTTCTGTCTATCTTTTCATTAATAATACTACATTTTCTACATGTGGAGTATGTGGAAACATATCCACCGGTTGTACGGCCTCTACACGATAGTCGGCATCCAAGTCCTGCAAGTCACGAGCCTGAGTAGCAGGGTTACAACTCACATAGACGATACGCTTAGGGGCAGCTCTGAGAATAGTTTTCACGACATCAGGATGCATCCCTGCACGGGGAGGGTCGGTGATGATGACATCAGGGCGCCCGTGTTCTGCAATAAAATCGTCCGTCAGGATATCCTTCATGTCACCAGCATAGAATAGGGTGTTCTCGATGTGGTTTTCCTGGGAGTTAATCTTGGCATCCTCGATGGCTTCAGGCACATATTCGATACCAACGACCTTGCAAGCCTGTTTTGCTACAAAGTTGGCAATGGTGCCCGTACCAGTATATAAGTCGTAAACCATCTCCTTGCCAGTAAGTCCTGCAAATTCCCTTGCCACACAATAAAGGTGATACGCCTGTTCAGTATTCGTCTGATAGAATGATTTCGGCCCTACCTTGAAACGCAAGCCTTCCATGGTCTCGTAGATATGGTCGTTGCCCTTGAAGGTGAGTATCTCCTGATCGCCGATGGTGTCGTTACACTTCTGGTTGTTCAGATACATCAGCGAGGTGATTTGTGGGAATTTGTCGGCAATGTGCTGCAACAAATTGTGCGCCTTCTGTTCGTCGCCCTCTTCGTCGTAATGGAACTGGATGATAACCATCAGTTCGCCCGTATTTGAATTGCGGATGATGACGTCGCGCAGCAACCCTACTTGCTGGCGCAGATCAAAGAAACTCATCTGTTGCGAAATGGCAAAGTCGCGTATCTCGTTGCGAATCTGATTCTGCACATCGTCCATCAACCAACACTTCTCTATCGGCAATATCTTGTCGAAGGCTCCTGTGATATGGAATCCGATAGCAGGGAGGTCTTTCAAACTTTGACTTTCGTCATGCGGCAGCTGTTCAATTTCCTCTTTCGTCAGATAGCGCTTGTTGGCACAACCAAAGTCGAGCTTGTTACGATACTCTTTCGTCTTCACGCTACCCAGAATAGGGCGGAACTCAGGCAACGCCACTTTTCCGATGCGCGTCAGCTGGTCATATACCTGCTGCTGCTTCATTTTCAATTGCTCTTCGTAGGGAAGCTGTTGCCATTTACATCCGCCACACACGCCGAAGTGTTGGCAGAAAGGTGCTATGCGTAATGGACTCGGCTGATGCAGAGTAGCTATCTCTGCCTCCATGAAGCTATGTTTCTTTCTGCGAACCTGCAGGTCGCAAACGTCGCCTGGAACAGCCCAAGGAACGAAGACCACCATATCATCGACTCGCGCCAAGGCTTTTCCCTCAGCAGCGAAGTCGGTGATGGTGATATTCTCCAACAGGGGCAGTGGTTTCTTCTTTCTTGTCATTTATATGATTTATCTTGCTACTACGTATTTATGCAGGGTAGCACGCACAGCACCCTTTCCGGCATAGAGTTCTTTCACCATGCCTTCAATCTGTTCGCCCAAGCCTGCCTCATACAGATTCAAACCGAACACGTCCTGTCGTGAGTACAGTTGTTTGAGACAACTGTAATCCTGATCTTGTTTGCCAATTTCCAACGGTGCCACGATAGCCTGCAGTTCCTCCAACAGTGGGTCGGGTGATGGCTCAAAGGGAGTACCGTCGTCCTTGATGCCCTTCAGATAGCGGGCGTAGCCTGCTAGCGTCAGTGGAATGAGCACTAAGTTCTGCTTGTCGAGACCGCGGGCAATATACTTCTTAATAGTCTCGCCAAAACGGATGGGCAACTTCTGGGAAGTGTCGGATGCAATACGCTGTGGGGCATCAGGCATGAATGGGTTGGGCAGACGACGATTGATGACGGCACCGATAAACTCGTAGGGATTCAGCACTCCTGGGTCGGTCACTACAGGCATGGCCTCCATATAGCCAATCTTCTGGATGAAGGCACGTAGGTCTTCGTCTTTCATCTCGGCTGAGATAAGTGTATAACCTAACATACAGCCGTAGATGGACATAGCCGTATGCAGGGGATTCAGACAAGTTGTCACCTTCATCGTCTCTACTTTATCCACTGTCTCACGAGTAGTGTAGAGCGCACCGCCCAAATCGAGTGGGGGACGTCCGTTGGTATAGCTGTCTTCTATGACCAAATACTGCGTTTCCTCAGCATTCACGAAGGGAGCTGTAAAAGTGTGCTTCTCTGTCTCAATATAGTTATTGTCTTCAAATCCGTCTTCTGCTAGCATTTCCTTCACTTTCTCGTGGGGGCGTGGAGTTATCTTGTCAATCATCGACCAGGGGAATGTCACCTTCGTTTTGTCGCGCACGTATTCGGCAAAGTCCTCGGGCACCAGTCCGTTGTTAGCCCATCGCTCGGCGTAGGCCAGTACACCGGCCTTTACACGACCGCCATTGTGCGAACAGTTGTCCATCGACTGTACAGTGAGAGGCAGTTTTCCTGCTTTATAGCGTTCATAAAGTAGTGCTGTCACCTTGCCCAGAGCAAACACAGGCTGCAACCCACGTTGCAGGTCTGCCTCGTTATAGCTGTAGCCTTTCTCAGTGATGGTGAATGAAATCATCTGCAGACTGGGCTTGCGGAATATCTCTACAAGTCGATTCCAGTCTTCGAACTGTGGGTCGGCCTTCAGAGCCTCCGTCACACTGGCTATCACTTTCTTCTCCACCGTTCCGTCGCCTTTCAGCGATACTAACAGCGAGAGATTGTTATAGGGAGTGTATGCCTTGTCGATGACTTCAAAATCGAATGTCTCTGCCACGATGACACCACGATCATACTTTCCTGTATTCAAAGCATCGTTGAGGATAGCAGCAGGGAATGCACGGAAAATGTTACCGCCTCCGAAGTGAACCCATGTAGGCTCCTTTGCCGTTTTCTCGCGTACTGCCTTTATGTCGAATTTTGGGAGTTGATAACCTTTCTGCTCCCATTCAGCGGCGTTATAATTGCCACTATAAATATCATTCAGTTTCATAACTTCAATTCTTCAATTCTTCAATTCTTCAATCCTTCAATTCTAATCAAAGAATCCTGGTTGTTTGTATTCTATTCCTAATTCACGGTCAACGGTGGCGAGGATACCCTGCACTTGTCCCAAGGCAAACATACGACCCAGCAGGGTGTAGCCTGCATTATGTCCGTGGCTTGACTCGTCCATAATACCGCCCTTTTCATCGGTAAATGTCATACCGTGATCGACACGCATTGGTAGCTGTGGATTTTCCTTTTCGAAAATTCTACAGAGCTCTATCAAATCTGCGCGTCCGCCCAGATGTGATGCTTCAGTAAAGTCACCATTGGGGAAGATATGACAAGAACGCAGATGTACAAAGTGTGTACGTGATGCAAACTTCTTAGCCATCTCCACTACATTGTTATAAGCACCTGCAGAGAGACTGCCTGCACAGAATGTCAAACCATTGTGCTTGTTGGGAACAGCATCGAGGAACCACTGGATATCTTCTGCTGTTCGGACGATACGGGGCAGACCCAGAATTTCGATGGGAGGATCGTCGGGATGAACACACATATTCATGTCGCACTCCTCGCAAACGGGCATAATAGCCTCCAGGAAGTACTTCATATTGGCGCGGAGTTGAGCCTTATCAATACCTTTATATAAATTCAGGAACTGACGGAACTTTTCAATAGGAGCCTTGTCGTTCTCTGAGAAATTACCCGATACGAAGCCCTGAGTCTTAATAATAATGTTCTCAACTAACTTGTGGTCTTTCTCTGGTGTCATTGTCTTGGCCAGCTCATCACATTCAGCCAGCACATTACGTCCTTGTCCTACGCCTGCAGGGAATTCAAACTGGCTCCATTCCTCGCGTGCTCCTTCGCGCTTCAGGATATAGATATCGAAGTAAGCAAATTCGGCATAGTTGAAATAGAGGTTAGTCGAACCATTGGGATTGTTGTGTAATAAGTCAGTACGTGCCCAGTCGAGAACGGGCATGAAGTTGTAGCAAATGCAATGGATACCTTCTGCCGAGAGATTACGAAGTGATTGCTTGTAAACCTCTATCTGTTGGTCTCTGTCAGGACCGCCATACTTGATAGTCTCTACTACTGGTAGACTCTCAACCACGCTCCAGCGCATACCATACGATTCAATGTATTCGCGCAGGTCACGAATTTTTTCTCTTGTCCATACCTCGCCAAGAGGTACGTCATGCAGGGCTGTAACAATACCCTCTACGCCGATTTGTCTGAGTTGGGCAAGGGTAATTTTATCCTTCTTGCCAAACCATCTCCATGTTCTTTCCATAATAGCTGATATTTTTATTTAGTGTTATTTGTTAGCTTCCATTTTCTTGCGGATGATGTCATACGCTTTCTCCCAATTCGTGTCGAGTGAGAATCTAATCAGACTTTCACCGCTGCTATAGTAGTTAAGCACCATCTCCTTGTCCTTGTCTTTAAAGAGGGGATTGTTTTTCGTTGTTTCCATAAAAATCTTGGTCATCTCCTGCTGCAAAGATTGAGGCATTTCATTGTATGCTACCAATTTCTTGATATAGAGTTGCACATAATTGTCCATAGCCATAGCCTGGCGGTCAAGGAAATTGACAGAAGAGTCGGGCATCTCCTCCTGCATCTTAATGGCAAGATAGTTGAGCGCATCCAGTTTAAACTGGCTGATATGACGAATCGTGGTGTGAATCTCCTTGTTCTCAACAATAGCTTTGTTAGTCTTACGAAGTTCGTTAAACACTTCCTGTGCCTGCGCATTCATGCCTATAAATAGCATGAGAACTACTAAAATCTTTTTCATTGTTCTATAGTTGTTTTGTTAAATATTTCCTGTGAGTAATGACGTTTGGCAATTCCTCTTCATAATGAGTGACCATCACCATCGTCTTGTTGCGTCTCTGACAGAAGGTTTCGATGATATCCTTCACCCTTCGTCTGTTCCATAGGTCCAGTCCGTGCAAAGGTTCGTCGAGAATCAATAGTTGTGGATCTTTGACGAAAGCCCGTGCCAACAGTACCAATCTTTGTTCACCACTGGATAATGACAGGAATGGACGGTTGTATTTTCCCTCCATGCCAAACATGTCGAGCCACCATTTGCATATAGCATATTCCTCTTCGTTTGGTTTGGCATAGAGTCCCACTGAATCTTTCAACCCACTGGCCACAATTCTGATGGCAGGCAGGTCGCGCTGATAAGAACGGTGCATCTCCGGCGAAACATAACCGATGTGGCGCTTGATGTCCCAGATACTTTCGCCCGTTCCCCGCTGATGGTCAAACAGGGTGATGTCGCAAGCATAGCTTTGAGGATTGTCGGCACAAGCCAGCGAGAGTAGGGTAGACTTGCCGCTTCCGTTCTGTCCTGATAGAGCCCAACGGTCACCATTGTGTACCGTCCAGTTAAGGTCTTTCAGAATGGTGCGATTACCATAGCGGATGGTAACATTGCGCATGTTTATAACCTCATCGCACTGGTAGTCATTGTCCTTATAGGGCAGATTGAGAATATCGTCCATTTCGTGTTCCGATAATACGTGTTTGGGGATGTCCATCTGCCTGAATTCATATTCTTCTTTTGTACATGGTGGCATCACGTGGGTGTCGCAAATCTCAATTACTTCTGAAACAGAATCTGGGATGTCGTCTGTTTTCGAAAGTACCAGTATGATGTCTATCTCCTGTTCCTTGACCAACAGTTTCAGCAATTCTTTCAGCTGGTCACGCGTTTCGGCATCCAGTCCGATAAACGGATTCTCCATGATGAGCAGTTTCGGATTGGCAAAGAGCGTCTTGGTCAATTGAAATTTACGCAGTTCTCCACTCGACAAGGTGATAATGAATTTGTCGAGCAGTGGTTCCATGTGGAATAATTCATAAAGGTGGCTTTGCAATTGTCGGCGTTCATCAGAATCTTCACCTGCCATCTTATAGGCTCTCTCCAGTAGTTCGCCCACATTGGGCGTCTCGGGATCAATGTCGTGTTGGTTCCATCTAAGTTGCAGGTAGTAGGTTTTGTCAACAGCAGGTCCGTATGAGTCGCTGAAGGCAATGTAGCGCAGTCGGTCTGTGGCCATATCCTTGCGTAACTTTTCGATGTATAGCGTCTTCCCGCTACCATTCCGTCCTACAACTGCTGTTATTTTTTGCATACTTTACTAACTTTTTCTTGGTTTTTGTTTACGAAATCTTTCCATCCTCGGTAGTGGGCCTGCGATTCCGGACGGTTCATCTGCATGTAGTGACAATAGGCAGCACCTAGTGCATCTGTAGCATCCATAAATTTCACCATGGCGTCTTCATCAAACTTCAAAAGGCGCTGTAACATGCCTGCAACCTGTTCTTTAGAGGCAGCACCATTACCCGTTATGGCCATCTTAATCTTCAATGGCGCATATTCATGGATGGGTACCCCATGATGGATAGCTGCCGCAATTGCCGTACCCTGTGCGCGTCCTAGTTTTAACATTGACTGCACGTTTTTGCCAAAGAATGGAGCCTCAATAGCCATCTCGTCGGGCAGATATGCATCAATGATTCCTGTCACTCGCTCAAAGATATGGCCCAGTTTCAGATATGCATCGCCAAACTTACGAAGGTCTATGACCCCCATTGTCACCATATCGGCCTTGCCGTCCTTTACTTTCAGTACGCCATAGCCCATGATGTTCGTTCCAGGGTCGATGCCCAAAATCACCTTCTCCATACAGTCTGCAAAGGTAGTGTAAAATTTCGATTTAGCGAAGAGAAAGTGAATATATTTGAATACTTTTTGTTTTTACAACAAAATTCATTACCTTTGCAAGCCAGAAACTTAAACCAAACGAAGATATGAAAAAACTTTTATTGGGAGACGAAGCTATTGCTCAGGGAGCCCTTGATGCTGGTCTGAGTGGTGTTTATGCTTATCCGGGAACTCCCTCCACAGAAATTACGGAGTACATCCAGTTGTCGCCTTTGGCTAAGGAACGTGGCGTGCACAGTCGCTGGTCGACCAACGAAAAGACGGCTATGGAGGCAGCCTTAGGAATGTCGTATATGGGAAAGCGTGCTTTAGTATGTATGAAACATGTCGGACTGAATGTTTGCGCAGACCCGTTTGTTAATTCAGGTATGACAGGAACCAATGGAGGACTTGTTGTTCTGGTGGCTGACGACCCTTCAATGCACTCTTCCCAGGACGAGCAAGACTCTCGTTTTTATGGTAAGTTCGCAATGGTTCCAACGTTGGAACCTTCCAGCCAGCAGGAAGCCTACGACATGATTCAAGAAGCTTTTGACATGTCGGAACAGTTGCATCTGCCCATTCTGATGCGTGTCACTACGCGTATGGCTCATAGCCGTGCAGTAGTTGTGTGTGCCGATGTTCCCCGTCAGCAAAATAATCTTAACTACGATGCTCAAGCCTCCAGTTGGGTGTTGTTGCCCGCTTTTGCCCGTAAGCGCAATGATATTGTGACGGCTCAACAACCTCTGTTGGAGCAGATGGCCGTTGAGAGTAAATATAATCAATATATAGACGCCGAGAATCGTGAACTGGGTGTCATTGCCAGTGGTATCGCCTTCAACTATTTGATGGAGAGTTTTCCCAATGGTTGTCCTTTCCCTGTGCTGAAGATTTCTCAGTATCCTATTCCTAAGAAACTGATACGTCGCATGACCGACGATTGCGAATATGTATTGATTGCCGAAGAGGGGCAGCCCTTTATTGAGGATCAGGTTCGTGGCGTGATGCCTGGCAATGCTGTTATCAAAGGTCGTCTCACGGGTGAATTGCCTCGGACAGGAGAGTTGAATCCAGACCTTATTAAAAAGGCATTAGGTATGGAGATCGGTGAAAATTATGCACCCTGTGAGGATGTTGCTCCCCGCCCACCTGCACTGTGTCAGGGCTGTGGCCATCGTGACGTCTATGCAGCTCTTAATCAGGTATTACTTGACTATCCTAATGCCCGTGTGTTTGGTGATATAGGCTGTTATACTCTCGGTTTCTTGCCTCCATATAAGGCCATTCATTCATGTGTTGATATGGGTGCTTCTATCACCATGGCCAAGGGCGCTGCTGATGCAGGTCAGTGGCCTGCTGTAGCTGTTATCGGTGATTCAACCTTTACTCATTCCGGTATGACTGGTTTACTGGATGCCATCAACGAGAATGCCGATATTACGGTGATTATCAGTGACAATCTGACTACGGCTATGACGGGCGGACAGGATTCGGCAGGTACCAATAAGTTTGAAGCAATCTGTCGCGGTTTGGGCTTAAGCGACGAACATCTGAAAGTGGTCGTTCCTCTGCCAAAGAACATGGACGAGATAACGAAGACTATCCGTGAGGAAATCAATTATCATGGTGTGAGCGTCATTATTCCACGTCGTGAGTGTATGCAGACATTACAGAGACATTTGAAACAAAAGAAAGCAGCAAAATGAAAACAGACATTATACTTTGCGGAGTAGGAGGACAGGGTATCCTCTCTATCGCAACCATTATCGGCGAGGCTGCCATGAACGAGAATCTGTATATCAAACAGGCAGAAGTACATGGTATGAGTCAGCGTGGAGGCGACGTTCAGTCGAACCTCCGTATTTCGAGCAATCCAATTGCTAGCGACCTGATTCCAAAGGGTGGCGCTGATGTCATCATTTCGATGGAACCAATGGAGGCTTTGCGCTATTTGCCATTCTTGGCTCCTGAAGGCTGGATCATTACCTCGAGTACTCCTTTCGTTAATATACCGAATTATCCTGATATTGAAAAGATTAAGGAAGATCTTGGCGCATTGAAAAATGTTATTATGCTCGACATTGAACAGGCAGCTAAAGACAATGGTGTTCCTCGATCGGCTAACGTGATTCTGCTGGGAGCCGCTCAGAAGGCCCTGGGTATTGAGTACGAGAAGTTGGAAGATGCTATCCGCCGTGTGTTCGACCGTAAAGGCGAGGCCATCGTTGAGGCCAACATCAAAGCACTAGCCATTGGTCGCCAAGCTCAGAAATAAAGTATCCTGTGGACAATCTGTAATCAAGTTAGATGAGGTGGCTGTTGCTCTTGATAGCAATGGTCACCTTTTCTGGTCTTAGATAGTTGACACGTTGTGAAAGTCCTTGTCAATCTCGGAGAACCTTGCACACCGGAGACCGTCACGTTCCACGGTCTCAAAGAACATTCTTTCTGGTCGCACCCAATATCGCCCGTCACCATAGAGAGCTTGATATACCACCATCCGCTCCTGTGTCTCAGAATTGAATGCAGAATGAATATAACGGTAGAGTCCGCCCTTGAAATGCCGGAAATAGCGGTATCCATCCTTTGAAACCGGGTATTCCATCATCAATTTTTCTACTAATGGAGCATACCATATCTTTACTTCTTCTGTCGACGGTGTATGTGCACCGGGGAAATGAAACGAACGGTTGTAGTGTTCCAAAAACAACGGCTCAAATTTCGCCAATGTGTCCTGTTCACCGAAGATACCCCATACCTTATCTGTATAATAGGGGTTGCAGCAATCGTACTGGTGGTCCTCCATTTCAGCAAACTCTGCAATTAACAGTTCGTCGATAGTGAAATCCTGTTTGCCATCCAAACGCTTCGACTTGTATTCGTGCCGTCCAACCCGCGCACACAGAAACTCCGTCATGTGGAAATGTGGATTGCCTAGCAAGGCTGGAATCCCGACGACAGGAGCCACTATCTGCGCATAGAACGAGCCGCAACTGTTACCTACCAAAACATCAGGTCGTTCGCTGTCAATTACATCACGAATCAGTGCTAAAGCCTCTTTCGGATGTGTAGGCAGGTCTGGCGAAATAACCTCAGCCTTTCCTTCAAAAGCTTCTCTCAGTGCCAGTGCTGGCTGGCACTGTCCGCTAGCAAAGAACCCATGTAGGAATAGAATCTTCTTCATAAACTTTCCTAATATACGGTGCAAAATTAGTTATAATTCAGCGATTTTTACTATATTTGCAGATATATTTATATGTTTTTTATTTTGATACTTAACAGAGTGGCACAGGTTGCCTATTATTACCGATGATATGCCATTTTACGACATAAACGAACTAATACATATATACGACAAGATGACACCACAAGAAGAAAGAAATCAAAAACTGGCAGAGCGGATGATAAAGAATCTGAACCGCCGCAACATGGAAGCCTTCTACTGCCCTATGGGCAAAGAAGCCGTGAAGAAAGTTTCGGAACTCATAGCCGACGGTAGTACTGTGACATGGGGCGGAACGGCTACCATCCGTGATTTGGGTATCCCTGAGGTTTTGAAAAACAGAGGAACACTCGAAGTACTAGACCGTGACATGGCAGAAACACCTGAAGAAAAGGAAGCTGTCTATCTTAAGGCGTTCACGGCAGATGTGTATCTGACAAGTGCCAACGCCATATCGGAAGATGGCGTCATTGTGAATATTGACGGTAACGGCAATCGCGTAGCTGCTATCACGTGGGGACCTAAAAAGGTCATCTTCGTCATCGGTCTCAACAAGGTAGCTCAGACAGTAGAGGCAGCACTGGCCAGAGCTCGAAGCACAGCATCCCCCATCAACGCCCAACGGTTCGATATCAAAACGCCCTGTAGGATTGATGGCACTTGTCATAACTGTAACTCCCCAGAAAGCATCTGTAGTTACGTCCACTTCCTTAGAAACAGCAGAGGGAAGGGACGGCACGTTGTAGTGCTTGTCGGTGAAGAATTAGGATATTAAGGGTCATGATTAGAAACTTTATCGCCATCGACTTTGAGATGATTAACCGGCAGATGTCGAGTGTCAGAGATGGAGAGTTGTTATTTTCCTTGCACTCGAAAAAGTTTTTCTTAGCATATGGTGATATGTCTCAATATTTTCGTAATTTTGCACCCAGTTATGAGATATAATCCATATAATCAGCAAGGAGAATACGAACATCTGAAGGTGACACAAGAACAACCGCTGTTGGAGTTTCTCCTGGAAAATGTGAAGCAGAGTCGCAACAAAATCAAGCTGACACTGCAAGGGCACGGTATCCGTGTGAATGGCAAGACGGTAAGTCAGTTCGATTTCCCACTGAAGCCTGGTATGAAGGTGGCGGTCAGCAAAACGAAGCGCAACCAAACCCAATTTAAGAGCCGTTGGTTAAAAATAGTCTACGAGGATCGCTGGCTGATAGTTGTTGAAAAGCAGGCTGGCATTCTGTCGATGGCAGCGGGGCATTCGTCGCTCAATGTAAAGATAGTGCTTGACGATTATTTCAAAAAGTCGCGTCAGAAATGTACTGCACATGTGGTACATCGTCTTGACAGAGATACATCAGGTCTGATGGTATATGCAAAAGACATAGAAACAGAACAGGTACTTGAACGTTATTGGCACGACATCGTGTACGACCGCCGTTATGTAGCTGTATTAAGTGGCGAGATGGAACAAGACGAGGGAACTATAGCTAATTGGCTGAAGGATAATAAAGCCTACGTCACCTATTCATCGCCAGTCGATAATGGCGGAAAATATGCTGTGACGCATTTCCGTGTACTGAATCGCACAACAGAACACTCATTGGTGGAATTTAAACTGGAAACAGGGCGCAAAAACCAGATTCGTGTGCATGCTGCTGATATGGGACATCCCGTATGTGGCGATATTAAATACGGAGACGGAAACGATCCGCTGCACCGACTATGTCTGCATGCTTTTCTGCTCTGCATGGAGCATCCTGTTACCCACGAGCGAATGGAGTTTGAAACACCCATTCCTATAGCTTTCCGACAAATTTTTAAATAAACAATAACAATGGAAAATTTAACCTATTATATTGCCCTGTTGCTGATGGTAATCATCGGCTTTTTCGTCGTCAAGAAAGTAGCAGGATGTCTGTTCAAGAGCATATTGACTATTATTCTGATTGTGCTTATGGTGGCTATATGGTATTTCTTTCTTAGAGAAGGAGCAACCCCACCGAAACTGTAAGTCCGTAAATCAGAATATTGCGGGCTGTTTCTCCTAGACATTCGTTAAGTTGAAGACCATAATGGATACGTTTCATTTTCAGCCAGGTAAAGAAGTGGAGTAGGAGGTAGATGAGTGGCAGAATGAAGGCTAGAATGTGATGGTTTGCCCAAAACGTAATACCAAGTAGACATGCCACGATGCCGATTAAAAGATAAAGGTGTTCTGTGCCCTTCTCGCCAATTTTTACGACTAGTGTGTTTTTGCCGTCACGTTGGTCATTCTCACGATCGCGATAGTTGTTGACTATCAGGAGGGTGTCAATTACTAGCCCACAGGCAAGAGAAGCTATAAATACTTGCCAAGTAACTGTATGCAACTGTATATAGTAGGTGATGCATACAGGGATAATACCAAAAAATAACAATACTAACACATCGCCAAGACCGATATAGGAAAGATGGGTGGTGTAGAGGAAGCAAAATAATACACAAACCAGACCTATCAAAATCATTTCGAGTCCGCCATAAAAGATAAGTGGTAGCCCTACTATACATGCTATGCAGGTGGTAGATGCTATGGCCCTTTTCATGGCGTATGTGCTGACCCATCCTTGGGTGCAAGCGCGTAATGGTCCCAAACGAGTGGAAGCATCATCATTACCACGGGCATAGTCGAAGAAATCGTTGATGAAATTAGCGTCAATCTGCATGATGAGGGCAAAGAGCATACAGAGTATTGCCGCTGGCCAACTGAACACATCAGCTTCGTAAAAGGAAGCGTCAGTATAGGCTAAAGACAAACCAATCAAAACGGGAACAGCAGCACCTGACAAAGTTTTGGGACGAGCTGCTAATATCCATGCTCTGATAGAATTTTGCTTGATAGTTTGATTACTCATTTTTCCACTTTTATCTTGATTCTTCTTGCAAAAGTAAGGAATAATGTGTATATTTGCAAAAATTTTAGGATTTTTCTGATGATAAATAATACAGCTAGTCTTGATATCGTAGAATTTGTAGAGACGCAGATACTTCCTCGATATGCAGCATTTGACAAGGCTCACAATTTAAGTCATGTCACTCAAGTGATACGTAATTCTATTGAATTGGCCAAGCAAACAGGTGCTGATATGAATATGGTATACGTTATTGCTGCTTATCACGACCTAGGACTATCTGGTCCGCGTGCCATTCATCATCAGACAAGTGGAAAGATACTGATGCAAGACGCACGGCTGAAAAAATGGTTTTCGCCAGAACAATTAAAAATCATGAAAGAGGCCGTAGAAGACCATCGTGCTTCGGCTTCTCATTCTCCTCGCAGTATCTATGGTAAGATAGTGGCAGAAGCCGATCGCGACTTGGCACCGGAACATGTGATTCGCCGAACTATCCAGTATGGGTTGGCAAACTATCCAGAACTGGATATGGAAGGACACTGGAAACGTTTCTGCAAGCATATGAACGAGAAATATTCGGTGAACGGTTATATTCGTTTGTGGATTTTAGGATCAACAAACGAACGCAACTTGAAGGAGTTACGTTTACTTCTTGTAAATCCGCAAAAAATGCGAAAAATCTTTTACCAAATTTTCCAGGAAGAATCTGAAACTTAGTTATAGAAGTTCCAAGATACTCCAAAGCGGAGTATATTTCCATTGGTGGGATAGTGGGGGGCTAAGAACATCATCTTATTTCCTGAAGCATTATTGACATGGCTCATCATCACGAAGAAACGGGCACGTTTCAAGTGAAAATTGACATAAACATCTACAAAAGGATAATTTCCCAATTCTATTTTGCTATCTTCTGTTCGCTGAATAGCAAACTGGCTTATCTGTGGAATATAGTCGGGTGCATAGTATTTTGTAAAGAAAGTAACATCACCTCCCATTTCTACGCTAAGTACGCGGGCAATCTTGAACTTTAGATAAAGATTGCTAAAGATGTTGAGTGCAGGAAGGGGAAGTACATCCTTGTTGCTGGAGTGTTGATAGGTCACCACATTTTCCCAGTTGAGAATACCTAAGCGGAAATCTTGTTTCAATTGGGCTGTCATTACATTGATATTTCCGCTCTCTTGGTAAACACCAGCAGTCATACCAGAACGAAGGTTCTTATCGGTCACGTCATAATTCATGCCGAAATAAGTGTAGTTTTGGATTTCTTCTATAGCTATGCGTAACTTTGTACGGGTCTTGGGGTATGAGAATATGCCTTCGATGTGGGTTCGAGTTTCAGATGACAAATCCTGATCCCACCAGAGATGTTTTGAATGATAATTCTTTTGAAAGAACCGAGGTGTATTGCGAACGAAAAAAGCTCTGGCTGCCAATTGAATAGTATCGCCAAACAGTGGGAAATTCACATCAGCATGGAAGTCAATATTTACTTTACCTGCATCCATTCCCGTCAGACAGGTTTCTGCTAACAGATTATAATGAAGAGTTTTTCCTTGTGTCTTGGATAATTGTCCACCGACACTGACGCAATGTCCTGTCCAGGAATTTAGATAATAGGTATCATCATCTTCTTCGAGCAATGCTGGCATCTTAAAACGTCGATACTCGTAACTGACAAAACCTTTTAAACCTGCTTTTGCCCATTTGTTAAATCCTTCAAGCAAAGCAACTGCAAAGGTGTTCTTAATAGAAAGATACTTATTCTTGTCGTAAATAGAGTCATTACCATACTTCCCTTCATCATTATATTTATAGAAAGTGTCTTTATAATAGTCTGTCGGAGATTCATATGCTTGATAGATACGGCTATGACTATTGAGTTCAAGTGTATGGATAAAACTGGTGACAGGCACATACACCGTCTTCATTGTAGCGTCGATAGAATCCTGTTGTGCTTGGGCTGCCAGCATACTGTCCATTTTTTCTTGGGAGTCAACTTGGATTCTGGTGGAATCTATGGTTGAAGTTTTTTCTCCTGCTTTAGGTAAATTACCGGCAATACGGGCATTCTCAGGCCGTCCTGCAGGTATGTCGCTTGCCACTTTTTCGGTGTTTTTCCGTCCAATTTTGTGATCTCCTGTAATTTCTTTGTTTTCTCTGGCCGCTTTTTCTCTAGCCGAGGCTGCTGCAAACTGGCGTGCTTTAATCTCGTCGTCAGTCATCTTCACTTTTCTATAGAAACCAAGATTGTAACGATGGGTAAGGAAGAAATTAATAGAATTATTGCGATTCCAGTTTTTAGACAATACGGTAGGAATTTCCTCTTCACTGAATTCCGTTTCCATGCTCTCAGGATGTGTGATGTAATTGTCGTTCTGAATACCGCCATTCTCAGTCACCTTGCGATGGTATGTGGAGAAAAGGGCATGCATCTGATAACGGTTTCCTATATAGGAAGCAAAGAAGGATGCTCTGAAATTGGAGTTGTTCTGATTCTGGTAATATCCTCTGGCATAGTGATAGTCAAGGTCAAATCCCATACCTAGTCTTTTATTGGCGTTGATGGCAAATTTCGCATCAATGTGATCTTCACCATTTTGCTTATTGCCACATGTTTCATAGCTGATATTGGTATAAGGTGACAGCGTATTTACAAATAGAAAGTTGTCGGGTTCTTTGACAGTAAAGTCATAGGGCTGAGTGAAAAAGAAATCACTCGTCAACGGACGGTCAATAAAGATACGACTTTGGCGGGGAGAATAGTTGTTGCCAGTTGAGTTGTATTCTCCATAGATGCCCGTATTGAATATCTTATTCTGATAAAGGTGAGGCATCGTATCTACCTGTGCTGGACGGATATCGCCAAAATGGCGATCCACAGTCCAAACATGAACGCTACGTGGTATTTCTTTGTTTTTGACGGTATCACGACGATTAGGGTTGAAGTTGCCATTACTTTCGTCACGCTGGGTGATATTGCCAAACTCGTCAATTTGATTGTATACTTGTGCTCGTACGACAGGTGCCATACAGAAAAGTAGGGTAAGTATGTAGAGAGATTTCTTCAATTTCGTTCTTCTAATTTTAACAAGCGAACGGTGACCTCAATAAATTTGAAGGTCATCGCTGCTAAAATGATATAGGTGCCTGTATCCTTATTCCCCCAATAATAGGTGGCCATACCTGCTAAGGCTCCGATGATGAATATGGTGTTGAGGATGTTACGCAGAAGTTTCATTTCAGCCTTTCCTCAATTTGATTGAACAAGTAATCCTTGCGGTCAATTGTCTTACGACGGAATTTGCCAGAGATGGGTTGTAACTTGGTGTTTTTCTTATTAACAGCTTCTTCGTCGGTAATCCATTCTTCTGCTTTCATTCGTTGAGGGTCACGTTCCTCTTCATACAGATACTTGATATGAGACATTTCTACTTCAGCTTTACCGTTAAAACATTGTGCTTTTAGAATATAGTAGAAACGGGTACGATCTAATGTAATAGCATTACTGCGGAAAACAAGCCATTCTTCGTAACTAGCTCCTAATTCATAGTCTGTGGTATCAGCTTTAACGAAATGACTATTCAACTGATTATCCTCTTTTGTTTCGTCCTGTAAAAATTGTCCGATGATATTGTAAATTTGGAAGGCAGTCTTACCTGGAGCCTCAATTGTCTTTCTGAACACTACCTTACCGTTTTCCAAGGGAACAGCCCCCTTTAAATATTTGGCATCAGGATTGGGTTTAGCAACCTCAATTTGATTTTCTTTTTTTTCTTTTTTCTCCCAAGTATTCTGGGCGAAACCAATCACAGGTATGCTTACGAGAAGCACGAAACACACAATTTTATTCATAGTTATTTGTCAATATTTAAATATTTCCGTTGCAAAAATACGAATTATCGTCATAACTGCCTAAAAAATTATGATAATTTATTTTAATTCGAGTTCTTTCTGTAGCCGGAGAATCTCATCACGATACTGTGCAGCCTGAAGGAAATCGAGTTTTTTTGCAGCTTCTTTCATCAGTCGAGTAGTCTCGGCAATACTTTTTTCCAGTTGTGGACGTGTCATACGCTGAATGATGGGGTCGGCAGCGAAAGCTCCTTGTTCTAATGGACTGACATAGGAGATTTGTGCTTGTTTAGTAACATTTTCTCCTTCTGTATACTGACGGAGATTGCTCTGTTTCAAAGCTTTTTCTATTTGCTTAGGTGTGATACCGTGTTCCTCGTTATACTTCATCTGTTTCATTCTACGTCGTGCGGTCTCATCAATGGTAAGCTGCATGGAGGCAGTTATATTATCAGCATACATAATCACTTTGCCATTAACATTTCGGGCAGCTCGGCCTGCAGTCTGAGTCAATGAACGATGAGAACGGAGGAAACCTTCCTTATCTGCATCTAATATTGCCACTAGTGAAACCTCTGGTAAGTCAAGCCCTTCGCGTAATAGATTGACACCCACTAACACATCATAAGTTCCGTTTCTAAGATTCTCTAAAATCTTAACACGATCCAACGTTGTTACCTCACTATGAATATAGGCTGTTTGTATACCATTATTTAATAAATATTCGCTAAGTTCTTCTGCCATACGCTTTGTAAGTGTCGTTACTAATACACGTTCTTTGAGGTTTATGCGCATCTGTATTTCCTCCATCAAATCGTCAATTTGGTTCTCGGTAGGACGCACTTCTATTTCTGGGTCTAAGAGTCCGGTAGGACGAATTAACTGTTCGACAACTACACCTTCAGCCTCATTTAGTTCAAAGTCGGCTGGGGTGGCACTTACATAAATAACTTGATTGGTCATCTGCTGAAACTCATCGAAGGTCAATGGACGATTGTCAAAGGCTGCGGGGAGACGGAAGCCGAACTCCACCAGATTAGTCTTTCTTGCTCTGTCGCCACCATACATTGCACCAATCTGTGGAACACTGACATGGCTTTCGTCAATTATCATTAGATAATTTTCTGGAAAAAAATCAAGTAAGCAATAAGGTCTCTCTCCTGCTTTTCGGCCATCAAAATAGCGTGAGTAATTCTCAATACCAGAACAGTGCCCTAATTCCTTGATCATTTCCATGTCATATTCAACGCGTTCTTTAATACGTTGAGCTTTGATGGAATCGCCTAATTCTTCAAAAAAAGCGACCTGTTTCACTAAGTCGTCTTGTATATGATGTATAGCAATATTGGTCTGTTCTTGTGAAGTCATAAAAAGATTGGCGGGATAAAGTTTGTACTCTTCAAATGATGCTATGCGATCCATCGTCATCGATTCTAATTCTTCAATGGCATCAATTTCGTCATCCCAAAAGGATATACGCAGGATAGATTCATTATAGGCCATGGCAATGTCAACAGTATCCCCCTTGACACGGAAACAGCCGCGTTTCAATTCTATATCATTTCTAGAATATAATGCAGCTACTAATTTTCTTAATAGCGCATTTCTGTCAAGTATCTGTCCTTTATGTAATTCGATGACATTCTCATGGAGAGCTATAGGACTTCCCATTCCATAAATACAACTAATAGAAGATACAACGACAACGTCTTTCCTTCCAGATAATAAGGCACTTACAGTGCGTAATCTTAGACGGTCTATTTCTTCGTTGATAGCTAAATCTTTCTCAATATAGGTATCTGTAGTAGGTAGATATGCTTCAGGTTGGTAATAATCGTAGTAGCTGACATAATATTCAACAGCGTTTTCCGGAAAGAAACCTCTCATCTCTTCGTATAACTGTGCAGCTAATGTCTTATTGTGAGATAAAATAAGGGTTGGACGGTTAATGTTGGCTATCACATTTGCCATGGTGAATGTTTTACCTGAGCCTGTGACACCTAAAAGCACTTGCGCTTTATCGCCACGCTGCACACCGTCTGTTAATTGACGAATAGCCTCAGGCTGATCACCCGTAGGTTTGTACTTGGATATTAATTGAAAGTTCATAAGACGCAAAATTACAAATTTTCTTGATAATAAACGTTATAATAGTAGGATATTTGCTAAAAATAATTCTTTTTCCTTTGTAATTAACGGAAAAATAACTAATTTTGCATGTCAAATTTGATAAAAGAATGAAAAAAGGCAATCTGTTATTACTCTGTATAGCTGCTCTTTTCAGTAGTTGCGCTTCAGAGTTCAATAAAGTTTATAAGACTGCGGATAACGAATATAAGTACGAATATGCTAAGCAGTGTTTCGCTATGGGCAAATACCAGCAGGCTAGTTCGTTACTTCAGGATTTAGTTATGGTTTCAAAGGGTAGGGATAATGCACAGGAATGTCTCTATTTACTGGGTATGGCTGAGTATGGTAACCGTGACTATGAGTCAGCTAGTGCTACTTTTAAGAAATATTATTCTAGTTATCCTAAAGGGCTTTTTGCAGAACAAGCTTGTTTCTATATTGGTCAGTCTCTATATCGTGGCGCCCCAGAGCCGCGTTTGGATCAAACTCCTACAATAGGGGCTATTAACGCTTATCAGCAGTTCTTAGATATTTTTCCAGATTCAGAATTAAGACCAATAGCTCAACAACGTCTTTTCGAACTTCAGGATAATCTGGTACAGAAAGAATATCTTTCTGCGGAGTTGTATTATAACCTGGGAGGATATTTTGGAAATATTAATGCCAATACTGAAAGTAACTATGAGGCATGTATTATCACATCTCAGAATGCGTTAAAAACTTATCCATATTCTAAAATTCGTGAGAAATTCTCTTTACTGATAATGAAAAGTAAGTTTTATCTGGCAGAAAACAGTTCTGAAGAACGTCGTTTAGAACGTTATCGCGATGCAGAAGATGAATGCTATGGTTTTATGAATGAATATCCAGAATCAAAGGATATCGTGACAGCAGAAAAGTTTATTGCTAAATGCAAGAGGGTGACAGGCGACTAAAACAATTATCATTTATAAATTTTGAATTAAAATAATAAATATATAGACAATGGATTACAAGAAATCAAAAGCACCAGTTAATACTGTGACACGCAACATTATGGATCTCTGTGAGGAAACTGGAAATATCTATGAAAGTGTTGCTATCATTTCTAAACGAGCCAACCAAATTAGTATTCAAATAAAGGAAGACTTGAGTAAAAAGTTGGCAGAGTTTGCATCTTATAATGATTCTTTGGAAGAGGTCTTTGAAAATCGGGAGCAAATAGAGATTTCGCGCTACTATGAGAAACTCCCCAAGCCCTCACTTTTAGCTACTCAGGAATTCATAGAAGATAAAGTTTATTGGCGTGACCCAGCTCGCGAACAGGCTCTTGCGCAGGAGGATCATTTCTAGGATGGTATGATACAACGTAAACAATCTGTATTCCTGTTTCTAGCATCATTCTTGGGGATATTGGCAATGTTCCTTCAGTTGGCATCAGTATCTCAAGAAGGATTGACTATCTATAGAATTTTTAGTCTTTGGGCAATAGGACAGGGTGATACACTTTCCTTTATACCGTGTCCGTTATTTATACTTATGTTGATTTCAACAACATTGAGTATATGCAACATATTCCTCTATAGACGTCGTCCTTTACAAGCTAAGCTTTGTATGGTGAACATCTTTATTATGGTGATGTGGTATATTGCGATGATAGTAGTCAGTAAACAGTTGGCTCCGGATGCTGCTAATTTCCAATTGGAGATTGCATCTTCCTTTCCTGCTGTCATAGCTATTTTGCTTTTTATGGCTCGCAAAGGAATTATTTCCGACGAACGGTTAGTTAGGGCTGCAGACAGAATTCGATAATCAATTCCCATAAAAATAAAAATAATGGATGTTCCAATACACTAGAGCATCCATTACTTTTTGTTTTATAATCTCTTGGACTTACTTCTGAGCTTTCAGGGCTGCAAGCGATTCCTTCAGGGCTGCAATCTTTTCTTCTGAGTCACTCTGCTTCTTGCGCTCAAGTGCAACCACCTGCTCTGGCGCATTCTGCACAAAACGCTCGTTCGAAAGTTTCTTCATTACACCAGCCAGAAAACCTTCTAAGTGTTTCAACTGTGCTTCCTGCTTCTCAATTTCGGCATCGATGTCTATCATGTTACCAAGAGGTACGGCATATTCGCGTGTACCAACCATAAAGGCACTGGCCATATTGTCCTTTTCGTTGACCTCAACGATTTCCTCCAAATTAGCCATTTTAATGACAACATCAGCATAGGTTCCGTTTAGTGTACCTCCTACCACTTGTAATGTGAGTTTCTCTTTCGGAGCAATATTCTTCTGACTGCGTACCATGCGGACACCGCTAATCACTTGTTTGATGATCTCGACATTATCAAGCAAATTTTTTTCATCGTCATTGGGAATCTCCAGTTTCAGACTTTCACGCATGATGCTGTCACCAGCCTTGCGCTCGTAGAGAGCCTGCCACAGTTCCTCCGTGATAAATGGCATGAAAGGATGCAACATCTTCAGTAGAATGTCAAAGAAGCGTAGAGTCGCATCATAGGTAGTCTTGTCAATGGGTTGAGCTTCACCATTGATATATGCAGGTTTCACCATTTCAAGATACCAACTTGAGAACTCGTCCCAGAAAAGTTTATAGACAACCATCAAAGCTTCTGAGATACGATATTTCGAAAAGAGATCCTGCAGTTCCTCGTTGGCAGCCTTCAACTTAGCATCAAACCAAGTAACAGCCAACTTGCTCGCACCCTCCTGTGGGACGTCAGTCACCTTCCAACTCTTTACCAGTCGGAAGGCATTCCATATCTTATTGTTGAAGTTACGGCCCTGTTCACAAAGACTCTCATCAAACAGAATGTCGTTACCTGCAGGTGCTGAGAGCATCATACCCATACGCACACCGTCGGCACCGAACTTCTCGATGAGCTCGATGGGGTCGGGGCTGTTGCCGAGCGACTTCGACATCTTGCGACCGAGCTTGTCGCGAACGATACCTGTGAAGTAGACGTTCTTGAAGGGGAATTTGCCCATGTATTCCTCGCCGGCCATGATCATGCGTGCCACCCAGAAGAAGATGATGTCGGGGGCTGTCACCAGGTCGGACGTGGGATAATAGTAGTTGATCTCCTCGTTGCCTGGGTTGCGTATGCCGTCGAAGAGCGAGACGGGCCACAGCCAGCTCGAGAACCACGTGTCAAGGGCGTCCTCGTCCTGGCGAAGGTCGGCATCGGTAATCTTCGGATTCTTCTCCTGAGCCAGTTTTAGTGCCTGCTCACGTGTTTCGGCTACCACGAAATCACTTTCCTCATTATAATAATATGCAGGAATACGGTGTCCCCACCAAAGCTGTCGGGAGATACACCAGTCTTGAATATTCTCCAGCCAGTTCTTATAGGTGTTCACATATTTCTGTGGATAGAAATGTATTTCACCATTAAGAACAGGTGGCAGTGCAATATCTGCAAAGTGTTTCATTTTCAGGAACCATTGTAAAGAGAGACGTGGCTCGATAGCCGTATCAGGATTGCGCTCCGAATAGCCAACCTTATTGGTATAGTCCTCAATACGCTCCATCAGTCCGGCTTCCTGCAGGTCCTTTGCTATCTGTTTACGACAATCCATGCGGTCCATACCCACATAGAGAGGAGACTGCTCAGAAATGGTACCATCAGCATTGAAAATATCGATAGTTTCCAAATTGTGAGTCTTCCCCAGCATGTAGTCGTTAGTATCGTGGGCGGGAGTAACCTTCAGACATCCCGTACCAAATTCGATGTCAACATAGCGGTCTTCGATAACAGGAATTACACGACCAACCAGAGGTACAATCACCTTACGACCTTTCAGCCACTGGTTCTTTGGATCTTTGGGGTTGATACACATAGCTGTATCACCCATGATAGTCTCAGGACGTGTTGTAGCTACTACAGCATAATAACCATTCGCGTCCTTATGGATAATATTGCCCTGACTCTCTAAATCTTCTTGATTATCTAGTTTGTCCAGATTTGCTACATAATATTTCAGATGGAACAGGTGGCTTTTCTCCTCCTTATAGATAACCTCCTCCGTTGAGAGTGCAGTTAGTGCCTTGGGATCCCAGTTTACCATGCGCAGTCCGCGATAGATAAGTCCCTTGTTATAGAGGTCAACAAACACCTTAATCACACTCTGTGAACGCTTCTCGTCCATCGTGAAAGCTGTGCGATCCCAGTCGCACGAAGCTCCCAGACGACGTAACTGTTTCAGAATGATACCTCCGTGTTCGTCAGTCCAGTCCCAAGCGTGTTTCAGGAATTCTTCACGAGTCAAGTCGTGCTTTTTGATGCCTTGTTCGGCCAGTTTCTTAACAACCTTTGCCTCTGTAGCTATAGAAGCATGGTCAGTACCAGGTACCCAGCAGGCATTTTTTCCTTCCATACGAGCCCGGCGCACCAAGATATCTTGAATTGTATTATTCAACATATGCCCCATATGCAATACACCAGTCACGTTGGGCGGTGGGATGACAATCGTATAAGGTTCACGTCCATCAGGTTTTGACGAGAACAATTTATTGTCCAACCAATACTGATACCATTTTGATTCGACCTCTTTGGGGTCGTATTTACTTGCTAATTCCATAACCCTTTTTATAAATTGGTTGCAAAGGTACGAATAAGTGAGAAGAAAACCAAATGAAAATCTGTTTTATTTCTATCTTTTTATTTCATTGTCAGTACAATGATGCTCTTGGCAGGAACTTTTATCAAAAGGACATCATCTTTAAGTTTAGCATCTTTAAATGTTGTTGGAGCGACTTTGTTTGGATACTGAAAGTCGTTGTAATCATCAACCTTCCGAGATGTTAGGATTCGCCCACTCACAGTTTTGGCCTTAATTCCTGCTAGTTTTAACTCGACGGTTTTGTCTGTATCGAGACTGACATTTGTGAGTGAGAGAACAATATTTCCTTCCTTAGTTTTAGCAGCTGAAGCAGAAAGGAGTGGGAGAGGACGATAGCCTGCATCTTTTGCACCATCTTTTTCCTTGAAATAGGACTTGCTTACCTGTATGATTTCAGTTTCAATATCAACGGGAAGATAGGTTGCATCTTGGAAAGGGGTATACATTTCGAAAACATGATATGTTGGGGTCAGGACCATGTGGCCCGTATCTTCTTGATCGGTAAGTATCATTGACTGGAGAACATTGACTATTTGAGCAATATTTGCCATCTTTACACGATCGGCATGACGATGGAAAACGTTAAGAGAAAGAGCGGCAACAAAGGCATCTCGAAGAGCATTCTGCTGATATAAGTGTCCGGAAATAGTACCTGGTTCTTCGTCCCACCATGTGCCCCATTCATCAACCAACAGTCCGATGGTGTTTTGGGGGTCTTTCTCGTCCATGATGGCTTTATGTTTCTTGATAACATCCTCTATCTCAAGACATTTCCCTAAGGCCCAATAATATTGGTCATTATTAAATTTGATGGCAGAGCCTTTTGAACCATCCCAGCCAGAGCAGGTGTAGTAATGCAGACTGATACCCTGCATCTGCCTTCCAATGTTCTCCATCAACACTTTTGTCCAGTTGTAGTCATAATCCGAAGCACCGCTGGCTATACGATAGAGCTTGTTCTGTCCTTGGTCGCGCAGATAGGTATTATATTTGCGGTATTCATTGCTATAATATTCGGGGGTCATGTTTCCACCACATCCCCAGGCCTCATTTCCAATTCCAAAATATTTAACTTTCCATGCCTTTTCACGTCCATTTTGTCGGCGTAAACGAGCCATTGGAGTGTCACCGTCACTAGTCATATATTCAACCCATTGAGCCATTTCCTTTACGGTTCCTGATCCAACATTTCCACTGATATATGGTTCACAATCCAACATCTCGCATAGGTTCAGGAATTCGTGTGTACCAAATGAGTTATCTTCAATAGTTCCGCCCCAGTTGTTGTTCCGAAGTGAAGGACGTTGACTCTTCGGACCGATTCCGTCCATCCAGTGATAGTCGTCAGCAAAGCATCCACCAGGCCAACGTAGTACGGGTATATGTAATTTTTGCAATGCCTCGAAAACATCCTTGCGATAGCCTTTGATGTTCGGAATAGGAGAAGCCTCGCCAACCCAAAGACCACCATAGATGCAAGAGCCTAGATGCTCTGAGAACTGGCCATAGATTTCGCGATTGATTTTAGCTCCAGGCTTATCTGCATGGAGAGTTGCTTTTACAGCGTCGGTTGCTGATGCGGAGAATGTCATTGCAATGGCAATGAATAATGTTGATAGTAATTTTCTCATTATTGTATTAAGTTGTTGTTGTAAATGATTAGAATTCGACTTATAGTCGGAACTCCGAGAACGTTTAGCTATAACTCCACGGACTATCTAAATGAAAGTCCATGGAGATTCAGTTAGCGCTTGCAGTCAACGGCACTTTGTTCTACTGGCAAGCATCGCTTATAGTTGTCTGTATATTTTTCGAATCCAGCAACATCTTCAGCAATAGGATCAACAGAAGTCCCCTTGTTACCGGCAAAAACTACCTGATCAAGATAATCTTCGAGTGACAGATGCTTTTGGTTCCTTACTTGGAAAGCAGAGAGTAAAGCAATGCCCCAGGCACCACCTTCACCAGCTGTTTCCATAACTGAAATTGGAGTATTGAGCGCAGCAGCGAGGAAACGTTGACCAACACCTTTCGTCTTGAAAAGACCACCGTGACCGGTGATGCGGTCAACGTTGATTTTTTCTTCCTTGAGCAAAATGTCATTACCAATTTTCAATACAACGATTGATGAATATAGTTCAGCGCGTATGACATTAGCTAATGTGAAGTTGTCATCAGGACTGCGCAAGATCATAGGACGTCCTTCTGCCAATCCAGTAACAGGCTCACCAGAGATATAGTTGTAGGCAATCAAACCACCACAATCGGGGTCACCAAGTAAAGCATGGGTATAGAGAACTTTGTAAACCAAGTGTTTTTCTTGCACCTTATCAATTAGTTGTTCATAATCACGGAACATTTTTACCCAATTGTTTAGTTCGCTGGTACAATTGTTACAATGTACCATAGCTACAAGTGATCCATCTGGTGTCGTCACCATGTCAATCATATCATATGGTTTTGAGAGTGGTTTCTCTAACACAATCATTGAGAAAGAAGATGTGCCTGCACTGACATTACCAGTACGCTGCTTAACAGCATTGGTAGCTACCATACCTGTGCCAGCATCACCTTCTGGAGGGCAAATCGGAATACCTGCTTTCAGATGACCACTGATATCAATCATCTTTGCACCTTTGGGAGTTAAGATTCCTGCATCTTCACCAGCACTTAAAGATTTTGGTAAGATATCAATCAGTTTCCATGGATAGCCCTTAGAGGCAACAAGATTGTCAAATTTGGCAACCATCTCTGCGTCATAGCTCTTTGTCTTAGGATCTACAGGAATCATACCCGATGCATCACCAACTCCAAGAACAAACTTATTTGTCACTTGCCAATGGATATAACCTGCAAGTGTGGTTAGATATTTGATATCCTTTACGTGTTCCTCGTTGTCAAGTATACATTGATAGAGATGACTGATACTCCAACGTAGAGGGATGTTGTAGTTGAATAATTTGCTAAGTTCGGCTGCTGCTTTTCCAGTATTTGTGTTGCGCCAAGTACGGAATGGAACTAGAATTTTTTCGTTCTCATCGAATGCCATATAGCCATGCATCATGGCAGAAAATCCGATACCAGACAAAGTTTCAATCTCACAGCCATATTGGTTGCGAACACTAGAACGAAGATCTATATAACAATCTTGCAGCCCCTTCCAAATATCATCTACAGAATAGGTCCACAGTCCATCAACTAGTTGATTTTCCCATTCGTAAGAACCTTGTGCTATAGGCTTGTTCTGTTCGTCGATGAGTACAGCCTTGATGCGGGTAGAGCCAAATTCAATACCAAGAATCGCCTTCCCAGCTTCAATTGTTTGTTTTGCTTGTTTGATGTCCATAGTTTAACAGAGTGCTTTGTTTAACATATAGTAAATCTCATTATTACGAAGTTCTTGCTTTAAATTTGCTGTTGTAGTGTTTTTGTTAATCTTAACATACTCTAGGCCCAAAATCTCAGCAAAGTCTTCCCAATATTCTTCAGTAATGTCATAAGAGAAAGCGCTATGATGGGTGCCGCCAGCCAAAATCCATGCACCAGCACCAATTTCAAAAGTGGGTTGTGGAACCCAGAGTGCAGAAGCGACAGGAAGATTGGGCATGGGCTTTGGCTCAATGCATTCTACTTCCTGAGAAATAAGGCGGAATCGGTTGCCGAGATCGACTACTGTTGCCTTGATTCCACGTCCAACTTTAGAGGTAAATACAAGACGTGCAGTCTGTTGCTTGCGAACACCAATACCTAAGAAATGAACTTCAAGTTTCGGTTTATCCATAGCTATTAAAGGACATACTTCGAGCATGTGGCTTTGTAAGCAAGAAGAGCGGTCGCCAGCAAAGTTTAGAGTATAGTCTTCAAGGAATGAACATCCTGTAGGCATGCCCTGTTGGATAACCCATAGTGTACGATAAAGACAAGCAGTCTTCCAGTCACCTTCAGCACCAAAGCCGATTCCTTCTGCCATCAAACGTTGAGAGGCGAGTCCAGGTATCTGGTCAAAACCAACAAAGTTTGGATCATTAATATCTGCATCGCCTAAATCATCAAAGTTGGTAGTGAAAGCAGTTGCACCTTCATCTTTTAAAACTTGTCGGAGAGCAATTTCTGCTTTAGCTGCATTTTTAACTTTCTCCCAGTAAACTTCTTCACCACTCTCATCAATCTTGATAGTGTAAAACTTCTTGTACTCCTCTACCAATTCAGAAACCTCAGTATCGGTAACCTTCTTGAAATATTCCATCAAAGAACTGACGGGATAGTAGTCAACATGATAACCAAGACGCTGTTCGAACTCAACACGGTCACCATCAGTAACGGCAACATTGTTCATATTCATTCCGAACATTAAACAGCGAACGTTTTTAGCATCAGCGACACCTGCAGCTACACGGGCCCATACAGCAATTTGTTTTTGAACCTGTTCGTCCTTCCAATAGCCGCAAACAACCTTGCGAGGAATACGCATACGAGTACAGATATGTCCAAATTCGATGTCACCGTGAGCACTCTGATTGAGGTTCATGAAATCCATATCCATAGTTTCCCATGGAATTTCTGCATTATATTGCGTGTGAAAATGAAGTAATGGCTTTTGCAAATCTTGCAATCCCTTGATCCACATTTTGGCAGGAGAGAATGTGTGCATCCATGTCATAATACCAATACACTTCTCGTCGTTATTAGCTGCCTTCATCACAGCTTCTACTTCTTTTGAGCTGTTAACCGTTCCTTTATATACTACTTTGACAGGTATGTTACCATTGTTGTTCAGTCCGTCAACCATTTCCTTAGAGTGTCCGTCAACTGCAATTACTGCGTCCCCTCCATACAACAATTGGGCACCTGTTACCCACCATATTTCTAAATTATCAAATGCTTTCATTATTTGTGCTTTTATTAATTAATGTAAGTTACTTCTTCTTTTGTCCATAATAAGCATTAGGCCCATGCTTACGACTAAAATGCTTCTCAACGAGAAGTGGATTCATAGTAGTATTAGGATTAACAGAGAAGCTAACGAAAGCCATCTTAGCTACTTGCTCCATGACTACTGCATTATAGACTGCGTTATCAGGATCCTTGCCCCAAGAGAATGGGCCATGGTTCTTAACCAATACCCCCGGGGTATGTACTGGATTAATATTGCCACTCTCGATTCGATTTACAATGACGACACCTGTGTTATATTCGTATTCAGCCATTTGTTCTTCAGTCATATCACCTGTGCAGGGAATTTCATCGTGGAAATAGTCTGCATGAGTTGTTCCAATATTGGGGATATCCATACCAGCCTGAGCCCATGCTGTAGCATAAGTAGAATGGGTATGGACAACACCGCCAATTTCAGGGAAAGCTCTATACAATACAAGATGAGTTGGTGTGTCTGAAGAAGGATTTAAATCTCCTTCTACTACTTGGCCTGTTTGCAAATCAACAACAACCATATCAGATGCTTTCATAACGTCGTAATCAACACCTGAAGGTTTGATAACCACAAGTCCTTTATCGCGGTCGATACCTGATACATTACCCCACGTGAAAATCACAAGATTGTGCTTCACCAAATCGAGGTTTGCACGGAATACTTTTTCTTTAAGTTCTTCTAACATAATATTATAATTTAAAGTTTGAATCTTCGTTGTATGCCTTATTGTTAAAACGATATAAATAAGCACCTCGTTTGGAACTAATCTTATCAATGAGATTGGTCTTCTCGATGAAGTCCATCTCCTTAACGCGTTTACGGAAATTGCGCTTATCAAGTTCTTCTCCGTTTACTGCTTCATAAAGGCGTTGCAGTTGAGTGAGCGTAAACAACTGGGGTAGTAGACGGAATCCAACAGGATTGGACTTGATTTTTTCCCGCATCATTTTTCGAGCTTTGTTGACCATTTCTTGGTGATCCGAATAGAGTGGTGGTATCGCTTCGATATCAACCCATTCTACACCATGTTCTTCTAATAAGCGACTATCGTAGTCTTTTACATTAATCAAGGCATAATATGCAATAGAGACCACACGTTCACCAGGGTCGCGGTCAACACTGCCGAAAGCACCGACTTGACGCATATAGACATTTTTCATACCCGTCAATTCATAGAGCGTACGAAGGGCAGCATCATCTACACTCTCATCGGTGCGTACGAAGCCTCCATAGAGACTCCATTCGCCACGACCAGGGTCCATTTGTCGCTTACCTATCAAAACTTTCAACTTATTCTCATCAAAACCAAAGATGATACAGTCGACAGATAGGAAGATTTTCTGATGTTCAAAATAGAACGAAGTCATTTTTTACCAGAAATAAATATAGAAAGCTACAGTGATAGAGAGTATAATAATCGAGTGAATAATATCCCATTTGTTCCAACTAGCACGAGTAGCAGCGCGTTGCTCTGGGGTAGATGTACCAAAGACAAGTCCTTGAATTTGCTTTTCTTCGGGAGCTTCTGTGCAAAGCGAAACGATAATGACTACCAGACAGCAGAACACTAGCATGACTCCGCAGAAATAGAGCCAATTGAAGTCGTAGAACACGGCTTTGAACCATGAGTTGGCTGCATCGGGCACATTGCTGTAGTATACCTTTGCTCCCAAACGTGTCATACCAATAATAATACCAGATAACAGACCCCACATACCACCTTTGGCAGAAGCGCGTTTCCAGCAGATACCCAGCAGGAATGCTGATGCAATACCGGGAGCCAGTACAGACTGTACGTCCTGAAGATAATTGTAAAGCACATCACCTACAGAGCGCATGATAGGAATCCAAAGAATGCCAAGAATTACAATGACAACAGTTGCCATCTGGCCTATGCGCACAAGATCTTTTTCTGGAGTGGCAGGTTTCAGTCGCTTCCAGAAATCAATGGTGAAAAGCATGGCTGAAGAGTTAAACAAAGAAGCGAGCGACGACATCAGAGCAGCTAGAATACCGCAGACAACCAAACCTTTCATACCTGCAGGCAGAATTTTTGCCACAAGAGTTGGGAATGCTGCATCTGGGGTCGAAAGAACAAATACCTCTCCATTGGGAAGTGTAATCCCTTTTGTGCTCATAGCATAGGCAATCATACCAGGTATGAGGAAAAGAAATACGGGTGTCAATTTTAGATATGCTCCGAAAATAGTACCTCGGCGGCTCTCTTTCTCATCTTTACCTGATAGGACGCGTTGTACGATAAACTGATCAGTACACCAGTACCAGAAACCAATGACTGCAGATCCAACCAAGGCTCCCAGCCATGGATACTGTGGATCGCGCAGGTCACGCATCAAATTTGTCATGTGGTCGCCATATTCATTGACAGTCTGAATAGAACAGATAGACATCATCTCATCCCATCCACCGAGAGCGCGAAGGCCCAGAACTAGAATAATGAGTGAACCGAGAAGAAGAATAGGGGTTTGCAGCACTGAAGTGTACAGAACAGATTTCATTCCTCCCAAAATGGTGTAAAGAGCAGTAATAGCAACAAGTCCGATGGCAGCAATCCAGAAGAAATCGATACCCCATAGCTCTTTGATACCGAACACCTGCTGAAATACTAGGCCACCTGCATAAACTGTCACAGCAACCTTTGTTAGTACGTAGGAAATTAATGAGATAACCGACAAAATGGTTCGGCTCTCCTTATTAAATCTACGCTCAAGAAATTCTGGCATAGTATAAACCATCGAACGGGTATAGAAAGGAACAAATACCCAACCAAGAATCAGAATCATCCATCCCTGAATTTCCCAGTGAGCCATAGCCATACCAGATGAAGCGCCAGCACCTGCAAGGCCGATCAAGTGTTCTGATCCAATGTTAGAAGCAAAGATACTAGCACCGATGGCTATCCATGTGGCATCCTTACCACCTAAGAAATAGTCTGCCGAGTTGTTGTTCTTCTGTGAAACAACCCATACTACAATGCCAATCAGCGCGAGGCAAAATGCGCCAATGACAATCCAGTCTAATAATTCCATAATGTTTTATTTTATTATTTTATTGAAAACTTGTAAGCTGCATGACTATAATATTTTTCGCCAGGATTCAGAACAGGCTGCATCCAATCCATATGGTTAGGACTGTCAGGATACTTCTGGCTCTCCAGACAAACACTGACATGTTTAGGATATTTGATACCATGTTTTCTGATGATTTTGGCATCGGCGCCAACACCTTGGAAGTTACCTGAGTATACCTGTACACCAGGTTCATTCGTATACATTTCCATGAAAATACCGGTCTTGGGAGAATAGAGACTTGCACATACTTGTGTGTCATCCCCCTTACCATCCTTATAAGTATTTAGGCAGAAGTTATGATCGTAACCTGTAGCGTTTTGAATTTGGTCGAAACTTGATTGGATACTGTCGCCTACAGCATGTGGCTTGCGGAAGTCCATGGGTGTTCCTTCTACAGGTTTTATCTCACCTGTGGGTATATAGAGTTTGTCACTTGGAGTGAATTTGTCAGCATTCACATAGAGCACCTGATCGTAAGCAGCCTGAGTAAAGTCTCCACTCAAGTTATAGTAGTTGTGATTAGTCTGATTAATAATTGTGGGTTTGTCGGTCTCAGCTTCCCATACCATATCTAAACAATTGTTATTTGTTAATTTGTAAGTGGTTACGGCTGTTACCTTGCCAGGAAAACCATTCTCACCATCCTCTGCAACAATTGTAAGTTTAAGGATAGAGTCACCAATCTGTTCTGCTTCATAAACCTTATGCATCCATCCAGTGTTGCCTCCTCCATGCAAACAGTTAGGTCCATCGTTTTTTTTCAGCTGGTATGTAGAATCGTTCAGGGTAAACTTACCCTCTTTAATGCGATTTGCATATCGCCCTACAGAAGAACCATAATCAGAAGGAGAGTTCAGCGTATCAGCGTACTGGGCAATGTTATCGAATCCTAATACTACGTCTGTTGGATTGCCATTTCTGTCTGGAACTACCAAACTGACAATACGTCCACCATAGTTCGTGATACATACTTCCATTCCATTCGCGTTTTTCAGTGTGTACAACTTAACTGGTTTTTCATTAATGATAGTGTCAAACTTGGCAGGGTCAAGACCAGAAACTGTTAGTTGTGCTTGTTCGCCAGAGGTACAAGCTGAGAATATGGCTAATGTAATACCACATCCCATAAAAACTTTCTTTAGGTGTTTCATCATTAGAAATTTTAAGTTATAATAATTATATTCTAGATTTTGGGTGTAAATATACAATTATTTTTTGATATGACAATAGAAAAAGAATGTTTAAAGTGTAGAAATAACACTTTATGCTAAATGTTTAACCTTTATTAGGGAAATAGAAGGCTGTTTCGGGGTTAATTTTTTTTATATTGTAAATATTGTAACAGCATTTTTAATCGGGTGTCCTCGTCCATTTCTACCTTAAGAATTTTTGAGGAACTGACGCCCAAATCAGTGAATATTGATGAAACCTTAGTCTTAAAACCGTCATCTAAGCCTGCTAAAAGAATATAGTCATAATCAAGACTTGCAATAGAAAATACGGGATCAACGTCCAGCCCACATCTTCTGTAAGCCCAATAGAAAGGGTCAACCCATCCATTAATTTTTATTTTGTTGGTTGCAGCTAATCGATTGTACATCTGTTGACCAAAGGAACCTGCGCCGTAGATGATCACCTTTTTATTTTCTATATCCTGATTGAAGATAGTGTTCAGGACTTGCTCGTTGGTAATCTGTGTGATACCACCACAACGGATGATAAATACAGCCAACATAACGTCGTCTAACTGTTGCTTTAAATGGTATTCTTCAGGATAGTCCTTAAAGGAATCCAACATGAAATGGTTGGCTGTTTTCAAGCGCTCTGCCTCCACTTTGATATTTGGAACCGTTTTCAGCATGGAGTCGTCGCGCTGGCGATAATGATAAGCGCAATTGTCAGTGATGACAATCTTCTTGGCTTTTAGCATGGCAGGATAAACCACAGCCGCATCTTCCAAGATATTGATACTGTTCGGTGCTGCTAACTGATAGTCTCTAACTAATTCTCTTCTGAACAGCTTATTCCATAAATATGTCGTTACACCATATCTGAAGAAATGGTCATACGACATGAAATGTCGGAAGAATTTCTGAAGGGCATTCCCTTCATAGACGCCTACTGGCATCGCATTCAGAACGGGCTCAGAGCTGTTATATAAATCGTGACTGAATCCTGCTACGACGACATCTGCATTTTGAGCAATGATGGCGTTGGCAAGAGCTTGATAAAAACCAGGACCTATCCAATCGTCACCGTCCACATATCCTACATATTCTCCTTGAGCTACTTGAATACCTGCTTTCCGGGCTGAGACCAAACCGCCGTTTTCTTTATGAATTACTTTTATTCTCGGGTCCTTCGATGCATAAAGGTCGCAAATCCGAGGACTCATGTCGGGCGATCCGTCGTCAACCAGGATAATTTCCAGATTTCGATATGTTTGATTAATAATACTTTCGATACAAATACCGATGTATCGTTCTATTCCATATACTGGTACAATAACGCTGATGAGTGGTTGATTTTTCATATTTGATTATTTTAAAGAGACGTTCCCTTTGTTGAAAAGGAAACGTCTCATAAATTAAATTAGATCATAATAATCAGCAAAGTTTACGTGAACCATCACCAATGACAACGTCAATGACGATAGGCTCGTGGCCGTATTTTTCGTTGAAACGCTTCTTGGCATCTGCAATGAATTTATTGTAAAGGTCATTGCGAACGAGGTTGATCGTGCAACCACCAAAACCACCACCCATGATACGAGAACCTGTGACACCGTTTTCCTTGGCGATATCGTTTAGGAAGTCAAGTTCTTCGCAGGACACTTCATATTCTTTGGAAAGTCCTTCATGAGTCTTATACATCATTTCACCCACTTTTTCATAGTCGCCTTCATTCAGGGCATCACAGACTGCGAGTACACGGTCTTTTTCACCAAGCACATACTTTGCACGCTTGTAGTCTTCTTCACCTACTTCTGCGCGAACTTCGTCAAGTTGTTCCCACGTGCAATCACGCAGAGTCTCTATCTGCTGGTCGGGATGTTTTGCTGCGATATGCTTCACCACGTTCTCACAGGAGTTGCGTCGATCGTTGTATGGCGAACCACTTAGTTGGTGTTCCACAACGCTGTTCAGTAATACCAGTCGATAGCCATCTGGCTTGAATGGGAAATACTCAAATTCACGAGAACGGCAATCAAGACGCATTAGGCAACCTGACTTACCAAAGACGGATGCAAATTCGTCCATGATGCCACAATTCACACCAATATATTTATGTTCTGTTGCCTGACCAGCTAACACAATGTCCCACTGCGAGGCGTTACCTCCGAATATATCGTTCAGACCATAGCCGAAACAACTGGTCATTGCTGCTGAAGAAGACATGCCTGCTCCCAAAGGTACGTCGCCAGCAAATGCGATATTAAAACCTTTGATGGGAACGCCTAATTTTCTCAGTTCCAAAGAAATACCATATACATAGCGAGCCCAGTGTGTCTTCGGACCTTGCGGATCAGAAAGCTTAAAATCTACACGATCCTTACGGTCAATGGCATAAGCCATCACTGTATCCTCTGTGCCATTATCACGTATTTCTGCTACAATACCTTTATCGACGGCGCCTGGGAATACAAACCCCCCATTATAGTCTGTATGCTCACCGATTAAATTAATACGACCAGGAGAGGCATACACATGACCCGTCTTTCCATCAAAGTGCTTAATAAAGCGACTTCTTACATATTCAATATCCATAGTTATCTTACTATTAGTTTTTTTTTATTAATCTACAGGAATATCCTTGTTCACGTTCTTGCATCCGATTAAAGCATAATAGAACATATATGCCATGCCCACGAAATACACGAAATAACTTGGCATATAGCCCATGATGTCGGCAAAGAAATTTTGAACGACTGGCAATACGCCACCACCGACAACCATCATCATAAAGATACCAGAAGCCTGTGCAGTATATTTACCCAAGCCCTCAGTGGCAAGGTTGAAGATCGATGCCCACATCACCGACGTACAGAGTCCGCAGATGACAAGTAAAAGGGCACTCATAGGGACAGTGGTCATTTCGACGCTGCCTTCCAGTATCTTGACCAGTGGCATGGTAGCAGTTACGCTCTTAGGAGTCAAAATGGCTGCAAGGATAAGAATCATGCCAATAAATGTGGTGCAGAGCATCATCTGGCGTGAAGAAACCTTTCCGCCGATTGCACTGGCTATCATACGTCCTACAAGCATCAGCAACCAGTACATGGCAGCAACGGCACCACCGATAGTGGCTGCGTTCAGCACAGCATCTGGATTCACCCAGGCACCATTAGCCGATGTGTCAGACAAGTAGAAGTTCAGACCGCCAGGAATACCCACTTCGACACCTACATAGACAAAGATGGCAATCACACCCAACAGACAGTGGCGGAACGACCAAGGTGAATGCTCAAACTTGGTCTCGGCTGTTACCTTACCCATTTCTGGGTCTTGAATCGGGATGAACAGCAGAGCTATGAAGGCTCCTGCGAATACAGTCATAGCAATATACATCACCAGATTGACGTCAGCCATTTGTGTGGATGCAGTTACTGTACCAATCAATGCACCCACCAACATGGGGGTCATTGTTCCTGACAGCGAATTCAATGTTCCTCCAATCAGGTTCAACTGGTTGCCTCGGTTACCACCTCCGCCCAACAAGTTCAGCATGGGGTTAACCACTGTATTCAGGATGCACACGGAGAAACCGCTGATAAAGGCTCCAAACAGATAGATGCAGAAGCCAGGAATACCACCGGAAAATCCTGACAGGAACTGTATCAGCACGCCAATGAAACCTACGGCAATACCAATCAGGGCAGTGCGTTTATATCCCACCTTAGTCAACATCTTACCTGCGGGAATGCCCATGAACAGGTAAGCAAAGAAGTTCATGAAGTTACCCAAGATGCCCAACACGTTAGAACCGCCTATTTCGGGTTGGTTTTTCCAGATGACACCAATGGGTGCACCAAGATTCGTTACAAACGAAATCATGGCATACAGGAACATCATCGTTATAATGGCGATAATGCTACCATTCTGTTTTTGATTACTCGTCATTGCTGCAGTATGTTTTTAGTTGCTTATTCAATGACCCCAAACTTGTAAACAGTCTTCTGCTTATAGCGCTCACCTGGGTTCAGAATGACGCTGGGGAAGTAAGGACGGTTTGGTGTGTCGGGGAAGTGTTGAGCCTCCAGACATACTGCTGAGCGGTATGGGAACGTTGCTCCGTTGGCACCCTTATAGCCGCTGGCATAGTTGGCTGTATAGAGTTGCATTCCTGGCTCTGTTGTGTAGCACTCTAAAGTGCGTCCACTCTTAGGTTCGGTGATACGGGCTGCAAAGCTCAGCTCGCCCTCTTCCTGTTTGTTGAGCACGTAGTTGTGGTCGTAACCCTTACCGAACTTGATCTGTTGGTCGTCGGCATTGATGTCCTTGCCAAAGGTCTTAGGTGTACGGAAGTCGAAGGGAGTGCCTTCCACCTTCAGAATCTCACCCGTTGGGATTGCCGTTGCGTCGGTTGGCAGATAGAAATCTGCATTGATTTCGCAAATCTGGTCTTCAATGGTTGGGGTGGGGTCGGCAGTGCCTGCCAGACTGAAGAAGGCATGATGAGTCAGATTGACAATCGTCTTCTTGTTGGTAGTAGCCAGATATTCGATAATCAGTTCGTTGTTGTCGCTGAAAGTAAATTCTACGGTAACATCCAATTCGCCAGTGAAACCTTCCTCACCGTAAGATGAAACACGATGCAGGGCCAGTGAACGGGGCCCCATCTGACGTGCATCCCAAACCTTGGCATTAAAACCTACACTACCACCATGCAAGTGGTTAGGACCGTCGTTAAGTGCCAGTTGGTATTCTTTGCCGTTCAGCGTGAATTGACCTTTGCAGATACGGTTGCCCCAGCGGCCGATAAGAGTCGAGAGGTAAGGCTCCTCACCACTGGTGAGCTGTTTGATGCTCGCATGGCCCTGAATGACATTAGCTACTTTTCCATCCTTGTCTGGAACCATGATGGCACAAATGGCACCACCATAATTTGAGATAGCAACTTCGTAACCTTTGCGGTTGCGCAGGATGTATAAATCTGTTTTCTTACCATTTACAGTGGCCTGAAAATCTTTACGATCCAGACCACACAAGTTCGCATTTTCTGATGTATTCGCCATAATTGATTGTTTTTAGTTACAAAATTTGCACTGCAAAGTAACCTAAAAAAATCGAATTTAACGAATGAAACGTGGAAAAAAACGTTTATGGGAGTGTTAAAAACACCTAAAGACAGCTTTTTAGGAAATCGCCGACGAGGTAACTGCTACCTCCTATAAACAAAAAATCATATGTGGATGCAGATTGAGATGCTGCTTTATATGCTTCTATTACAGAAGGATAGCTTTCGCCCGTGAGTCCGTGTTGTAATGCCATAGTCTTGACAACGCCAGCCTGAATGGCTCTTTTCGTCGAGGCCTGTGTAAAATAGTAGATAGCGTCTTTAGGCAGCATATTGAGCACTTGATTGATGTCTTTATCATCGACCATTCCGAATATGATGTGTTTTTTCTCGCATTTAATTTGCGCTATCTGTTGTGCCAAATATTTCCATCCGCCCACATTATGCCCCGTATCGCAGATGGTATAGGGCTTTTGTTTGATAACCTGCCATCGTCCTGCGAGTCCTGTGAGCTGGCATACACGACTGAGGGCTTCGGTTAACTCTTGTTGGAAATGCTCGTATGCTTCTCGTGTGCTGCATCTCGATAGATATCCGATGTTTTGTAAAACTTTCAGCGTGGCCATCACCGTATTCATGTTTTTTTTCTGATAGATGCCGCCTAGGTCGCCTTCTAGTTCTCCCCAGTGACAGGTGGTATAGTGCATACGACCACCTTCTGTTGGCATCGCTTCACGAATCTCTGGTTGGTCGTCAGCAAAGATGATTCTACTGCCCACCTCTTTGGCTTTAGCTTCGAATACGGGTCGTGTCTCTTCATGACTTTCACCGATGACACATGGTACATCTGGTTTGATGATGCCAGCCTTTTCCGAGGCTATCTTAGCCAGAGTATCTCCGAGGAATTGGGTATGGTCGAAACTGATGTTGGTAATGACGGAGACGAGTGGGGTAATAATGTTTGTGCAATCCAAACGACCGCCCAGTCCTACTTCTATGACAGCAATGTCAACCTTGTTCTCGGAAAAATACTTGAAAGCCATAGCCGTAGTGACCTCGAAGAACGACGGACTCAGCGGTTCAAAGAATGCACGTTCATGTTCCACAAAATCTACCACAAAGTCTTCTGGAATCATTTCACCATTGATACGTATGCGCTCGCGGAAATCAACAAGGTGGGGTGATGTATAAAGACCTACTTTATAGCCACACTGCTGTAGTATAGCAGCCAGTGTGTGTGACACTGACCCTTTGCCATTGGTGCCTCCAATGTGGATAGTGGCAAATTGTTGGTGTGGATGACCGAAATGCTCGTCTAGGGCTAAGGTATTACTCAAACCTTCCTTATAGCCGGAAGCCCCTTGACGCTCGAACATGGGAATCTGATGATACAGATATTCGCAGGTCTCTTGGTAATTCATCTTCTGTTAACTGAAATAGTTCTTGAATCGCTGGAAGATGGAACGCTTGGTTGCAGCATCACCCTGAAAGTTGTCACTATGTTTGAAGCGCTCAATTGCTTCTTTCTCGTCACGACTGAGAACTTTGGGTACATAGACACTGATATTCACCACAAGGTCGCCGTTACCACGTCCGTAACCCTGCACAGCGGGTAGCCCCTTGCCACGCAGACGGATAGTCTTGCCAGGTTGAGTTCCTGGTTCCATTTTTACACGCAATTTCGTGCCTTGAATAGTGGGTATTTCCACGTCGCCTCCTAGCGCTGCCGTAGGGAAGTCAAGCAGCAAGTTATATATAAGGTCGTTGTCATCGCGGATGAAACGCTCGTTCTCCTCTTCTTCAACAAATACCTGTATGTCACCGTTGACACCCTTGTTATGACCAGCGTTACCTTTTCCAGGCACGTTGACAATCATACCTTCTGCTACACCGGCAGGTATTTTAATCTCAACAACCTCTTCGCCTTTCTCTACGCCTGTTCCACCACATTGGTGACACTTATTCTTGATAACACGCCCCGAACCATTACAGGTAGGGCATGTACCCTGAGTCTGCATCATGCCGAAAATACTCTGAGTGGTATGCGTGATCACGCCGCTTCCATGACACGTGGGACAATTCTCCGTGCCACTACCATCCTCGGCCCCTGTACCTTTACAGTGGGAACAAGGCACGTCCTTACGTACCTTGAATTTTTTAGTGACACCCGTTGCTATTTCTTCTAATGACAGTCGTACCTTCAGTCTCAGGTCACTGCCACGATGTTGCTGTGGACCGCGACGCGTACTTCCATTGAAGCCACCGAAACCTCCTCGGCCACCGAATATGTCACCGAACATCGAGAAAATGTCGTCCATATTCATTGATGTGCCACTGAAACCGCTGAAGTCGAAACCTCCTGCGCCAGGACTGTTAAACCCAAACTGGTCGTATTGCTGACGCTTCTTGGCATCGTGCAGCACATCGTAAGCCTCAGCAGCCTCCTTGAATTTTTCCTCGGCTTCTTTGTCACCCGGGTTGCGGTCAGGGTGATATTTAATGGCGATGGTGCGATACGCCTTCTTTATTTCATCTTCTGTGGCGTTCTTACTGACGCCAAGCACCTCATAGTAGTCTCTTTTTTGTGCCATATTATTGTCCTACTGCCACTTTTGCGTGACGAATTACTTTGTCGTTGAGTTGATAACCAGCCTGCAGACAGTCAATCACCTTGCCTTTCTTGTCGTCGCCCATGCCTGGAACCATTGCAACAGCTTCGTGCAAGTCGGTATCGAAGTCGGCATTTTCAGTGTCAATTTTTTTTACGCCCAGACTCTCCAAGGCCTTCATGAACTTATGGTAAATCAGTTCCATACCTTCGCGCAACACCTGTGGATCATCAGTTTTCTCACCGTTCTCCATGGCGCGCTCCATGTCGTCGATAACGGGTAATATGGCGCTGACAGTTTTTTCGCCACCATTCAATATCAGTTCAGCCTTCTCCTTCAGTGTGCGCTTACGATAGTTATCGAACTCAGCAGTCTTGTAGAGTATTTGGGTTTTCAGCTGCTCTATTTCTGCCTTGGCTACCTCCAGAGGGTCTGCGGAATCTGTGCTCTCTGATTTGTCAGTATCGTCTGTTTTATCAGCATCGTTCTGATTGTCTTCTACTGTCGGTTCTTCCTCTATTAGAGTTTCTTTTTCTTCCAAATTGTTTTTTTCTTCTTTCATAGCGATCATTATTTTATGAGGTCAACAGCAAATTTCGTGCCACTCTTGTGTTTTAAGCATACATTTCAGCTTTCTTCGCTTTAATGGCTTCGTCATAAATGTAGTCGTCGTAGGACATCAACTTGTCAATGGTGCCTTTGGGTGTCAACTCTATGATGCGATCAGCCACGGTGTTGATGAACTCATGGTCGTGGGATGCAAAGAGAATGTTGCCTTTGAACGATATCAGATTGTTGTTGAAAGCTTGAATCGACTCCAGATCCAAGTGGTTAGTGGGGGTGTCCAATATAAGGCAGTTGGCATTCTTTAATTGCATCCGAGCTATCATGCAGCGCATCTTTTCGCCACCTGACAACACGTTAACATGTTTCAAAATGTCTTCCTCCTTAAACAGCATGCGTCCCAAGAACGACTTCATCATCACCTCATTGCCCGTGCCGTATTGTGACAGCCAGTCGACTAGGTTCAGTTCCGACTGGAAAAACTCGGTGTTGTCCAGTGGCAGATAGGCGGTGGTAATAGTTACGCCCCATTTATAGGTGCCTGACTGCGCCTCACGATTGCCGTTGATAATTTCGAAGAGGGCCGTCATAGCCTTCGGGTTGTGTGAGAGGAATACCGTCTTCTGCCCCTTCTCTATGGTAAAATTCACATTGTCAAAGAGAATAGTACCATCGGCATCTGTAGCCTTCAGTCCTTCCACCTCGAGTATTTGCGTGCCAGGTTCTCGTTCCATAGAGAAAATGATGCCTGGGTATTTGCGGGTTGAAGGGGTAATCTCTTCAACGTTCAGTTTTTCCAACATCTTCTTTCGCGAAGTGGTCTGCTTCGACTTTGCCACATTGGCAGAGAAACGGCGTATAAACTCCTCCAACTGTTTGCGTTTCTCTTCGGCTTTCAACTTTTGGTTCTGCTGTTGGCGCAATGCCAATTGTGATGACTCGTACCAGAACGAATAGTTGCCAGAGAAAAGTGTCACCTTGCCAAAGTCGATATCCACCGTCTGTGTCGATACTGCATCGAGGAAATGGCGGTCGTGACTCACCACGAGTACACACTGCTCCAGATTTGACAGATATTCCTCCAGCCATTGTACTGTATCCAGGTCGAGGTCGTTGGTAGGCTCGTCTAACAATAAATTGTCTGGATGTCCGAACAAAGCCTTGGCCAACATTACGCGCACCTTCTCATTATTCGAAATCTCTGCCATTTGCTTATAGTGTTGTCCTTCAGGTACACCCAAGTTCTGCAATAGTTGAGCAGCTTCGCTCTCAGCCTCCCAACCGTTCATTTCGGCAAAGGCCATTTCCAGTTCTGCAGCGCGGTTACCGTCATCCTCTGTCATTTCGTCTTTGGCATACAGCACCTCGCGTTCCTTCATGTTCTGCCATAGAGGCTGGTGACCCATAAGTACAGTATCCATCACCGAATATTCGTCATATTTAAAGTGGTCCTGTTCCAACACAGATAGACGCTCGCCGGGAGCCATTTCTATAGTACCTTTATTAGGCTCCAGTTCGCCACTGATAGCGCGTAGCAGTGTTGATTTACCGGCACCATTGGCACCAATAATACCGTATATGTTTCCACTGGTAAATTTCAGATTAACGTCCTTGTAAAGCGTTTTCTTACCAAATTGGATAGCCAGATTTGTTACTGTTATCATATCTCTTTATACCTTATTATATTAAAACGGGTGCAAAGTTACTCATTTTTGCCCACAACACCAAATATTTCCCTATAAAAAAGCCTCTCCATATTGTGAGGGTAAGGGTTATGACAGATATGTAATTTTAACAAATATTTTGTGTTTTCTGTCGCAATTTTCTTTTTCTGTTTTTAATAAAATTATGTCTAAAGACTGATTGCTTTGCCTGATTTTTTTGTACCTTTGCAGCATGATGGATGAATGGATGATAACGAGTATGCAGAACCCGAAGGTGAAACAACTGGTGGCGCTGCAACAGAAGTCGCAAGAAAGGCGTCAACAAGGGATGTTCGTGGTAGAAGGTCAGCGTGAATTGGAACACTGCATGGCAGCGGGCTATGAAGTGGTCGTGCGTTATGTCTGTCCTGAACTCTTTCAAGGATTAGTGAAGATTGGCGATGTGACGGTATCGCGCACCGTATATGAGAAAATGGCTTATCGGGGTACGACTGAAGGTGTTGTGGCCGTAGTAAAGGCTCGCGCTTTGGGCCTCGCTGATTTGCACTTGCCTCAAAATCCATTGCTGATGGTGCTTGAAAGGGTTGAAAAACCTGGCAATCTTGGAGCTATCCTGCGTTCGGCTGATGCTGCAAAGGCAGATGCCGTGATTATATGTGATCCGCTGACTGACCTTTACAACCCGAACCTGATACGCAGTAGCATCGGGGCTATTTTTACTGTGCCAACGGTGGCTTGTTCTTCGGAGGAATGTATTGCGTTTTTGAAGGCTAAAGATATTCAGATACTAACAGCACAGTTGCAGGACTCATGCCTTTATTATAATCAGGATATGCGCAAAGCTACAGCCATTGTGATGGGCACCGAGTCTACAGGACTTACTGAGCGGTGGCGTCAAGCGGCAACGGCTCATATCCGCATTCCGATGCTGGGGCGTCTAGACTCGCTGAATGTTAGTGTTTCGGCTGCTATTCTGCTATATGAGGCAGTTCGGCAAAGAGCGTTGTAAAGTAAGGACGCTCCCAGTCGCGTAGGTGGTAACGCTTGTCATCGTAAAGCATGAGGTCAAGATCAAGAGTGACACAAAGTTTTGTGCGCCCTGTTTCGGTCTCTATTTCTTTCAATAGTGTTTGCAATTCGTCTGCTGTAATGTCGGTATATCCAGTGATGAGGCAGTTCTGATACCAAATGCCCGTACCTTTGGTGTCTTTCGTCCATAATCTGCGACTCATGGTGACATCGTGCAAAAATGTGGCTATTCGTTCGCAAGCCCACTGAATATGAGGGGCTGGTAAATAGTTGGAACCTAGGGCTATCAGTGTGTGGTGCATTGTCATTTCTTGTCTTTTTCTTTCAAGATACCGTGACGATAGCAGTAGAGTAATTCGCGTAGGTCTTGCACCTGTGAACGGAGCTCAACACCACGGTCGGTATCGGCCACAAGCATGCGATGGGCAGAGAGTTCTACAAGTTGAGTGGTTGACTTAATGTCAGTACCTTTTTGTATGGCATCCGTTGTGCTGGTAAAAGGTTCGTGTTGTACGAGTTGGAAACCGCGGCTATGATAGACCAGTGTATAGCCTGCAATACCTGTTTCGTGATGATAAGCTTGGGAGAAACCTCCGTCAATCACCATCAGTTTACCATTGGCTTTTATGGGATTTTCGCCCTTTGAGGCATGTACTGGTACGTGACCGTTGATGATATGGCGGTTGGGACCCTCTACGCCAAAGGCATCCAGAATGCGGTCGCAGACAGCCTCGTCATTGCGAAGTTGGAAGTAGTAGCCTTTTTCTTCTTTATAAGTTTCGCGGTCCAGCAGGAAATAGCGTTCGAAGGTCGCCATTTTAGATTTATCGAAGAGTGGGGAGTCTTTGCCACACCAAAGGTAAAGGAAGTAGTCCTTGGCAAATTGGCGTAGCTTGGCTTCGGAGTCTGTGTTGAAAGCTGCACGTATCATCATGCCGATATTGTGCATCAGCTCCATCCCGTGATATTTCTGGCCATGATATAGTTCTACGTCCTTCAGACTGCCGTCAGCATTGAGTGGGCATGAGGCGTGGAAAAGCAGGTTGTGGTTGCTGACTTGATACATGCAGCCATGAGATAGCAGCATCTTGATGTGCTTACGCAGTTTTTCACATACGCGGAAGCTATGGTGCAGTTTCTGCATGAGCTGTTCTTCCTCGAGTGTCAGACGGCACGGATCATGGGCGTCGATTGTGGGGAAATGGCAAGATGACATCTGATAATCTTTACCACCAATGTGGCAGATTCCTTTTTCATAGTCTATAGCATCAAGCAGGCAACGGTCTTGCATCTGCCATTCAGGACGGCGTTTAAGTATTTGAGCCTCAGTCTTGAATTGTATGACGGTGATGGCCTTGTGCATTTGTGCTGTGAGGCGTATAGTTTTATCGTCAAGTGTATTACCTTTCAACAGAATGGGGATAAATTCTTCGCATGGGTCATCTCCATAAATGTCCATAGCAAAGGTGGCCAGGGGTACGAGGTTGATGCCGTAGCCTTCCTCCAGCGTAACTAGATTAGCATATCGCAATGAAAGTCGTAGTACGTTGCAAATACAAGCGTCGTTGCCGGCACATGCGCCCATCCATAGAATGTCGTGGTTACCCCATTGGATGTCCCAGGAGTGGTATTGCCTCATGGTGTCGAGTATGATGTGGGCTCCAGGGCCGCGGTCGTATATGTCGCCCAGAATATGCAACTGGTCTATAGCCAGACGCTGTATCACATTACATAGGGCTATGATGAAATCGTCGGCACGCCCAGTCGAGATAATAGTATCGACAATGACACTTACGTAGGCAGCCTTGTCATTATCATCGGTATGTTCATGTAATAGCTCCTCGATGATGTATCCAAAATCCTCTGGCAATGCTTTACGTACCTTGGAACGGGTATATTTACTGCTGACATCACGGCATACGGCTACCAGACGGTGGATGGTGATGTGATACCAGTCTTCGATGTCTGTTTCTGCGGCTTTGATAAGCTCTATCTTCTGCTCGGGATAGTAGATGAGGGTACAAAGTTCTCTTCGTTCCTTGTCACGAATATCACCGGCAAAGAGTTCGGTCACTTTACGCTTGATGTTTCCTGAGGCATTCTTCAGCACATGCAGAAAGGCTTCACTCTCACCGTGCAGGTCAGCCAGAAAGTGCTCAGTGCCCTTAGGCAAATTCATGATGGCTTCGAGATTGATAATCTCAGTGGAAGCAGCTGCTATGGTAGGAAAAGTATTCGATAGCAGTTGCAGATATTGCATATCGCGTGTCAGCGTGTTTTGGTCAGTAGTCTGAGTGCTCATATCTTTAGGTGATTGTATATTTGTTGATGAATATTCTTCGTTGTTCGGTCATTTAGAGGGAGCATTGGCATAAACCCTTCATCGAAGCCTGTATAGTCCGCCAGCAACTGCATAGTGCGACTAGCGGTGCTATAGAGTTTCTTGTCGCGAAGTGCTTCGCAGAGATGATCTTCTTCTACATCGTGCTCACGCAACTCCTTGTCGATTTCACACAGATGGCTGATGCTGAGTTGCTGGTGTTGTATCAAACGGCGCACTTGTTTAAAGGTAGCCACAAGACGGTCTTTCTCAGAGGCATATTGCATGCCAATGCTCTCCTGTATTGACTTCGGCATGACATACTGCTGGGGCAGGAAATAGGGTATTTTGTAAACATCGATGTCGGGCACACGGTAGTTCATGATATGTGCTCCGCTTTTCACGATATTGCTAATTCCCTCTTGATGAGCATAGCAAAGGAGATGGCGCCACTGTTCTGGGTCTGACAACTCTGTCATATCATCAGTCACCCAACGAGAGTCGCCTGAGATACCAGCCTTGATAAAACAGCGCAACAGGATGCGGGTTTGTGGATTCATCAGTTCTATGGTATTGCTGTCAAGTACTTTACGATAAAGGTAGTATATCTTCTGTGCCAGTTCGTTGAAGGAGATGGAATGGGTGATGATTGGGTTCCGAATAATTTCCATACGAGGATTCCATCCCAGTTTTTTTATGCACTCTTCTTCCATTCTTCCTTGGATGACGACCACGTATGCTTGTTCTACTAGTGACCTTTGGAAAAGCATCGTTTTGGGAAGTTTCTCTTTCCAGTAGCGCTCATCAACCACCCAAGGCTCCAGTTGTCCATAAGGCGATAATACAAGACGTGTCCCTTTCTTGCGCGTGATGTGATAGATGCGGGCAGCGGAACGGCTCCAGCATCCGTGAAGGTGGAGAATGTCGAAGGTAGTAGACTCCATTTTCTCTTTAGCTACAGCCTCGGTGCTGACGATGGTATTATCAGCCTCTAGTCCCATACATCCAACGAGCATGCTTACATATTTCGCAATCATGCTGTCGTTATCAGGGAAATAGTGCAGTATTTTCATGGGCATTACCGTTTCATAGTGTCATGTTACGAAAGAATACCTGTAGGCGCAGTCTTAGCAATTCTATACCTTTTACTGACTGGTCGTAAAAGCGAATAGCTTCGAAGACTCGTTCTTGGCGGAAGGCTATGGCATCGTAGACGCCACGTTTCTTTTTCATCCTTTGAGAATTATGTCCCTTTCCTGAACGGCGCTCAACTTTACGGATAATAGGGGCAGCGTCTTCTAGACTGTAAAACGACTGGAAGACAGTCTCCTCCTGGCGTTTACGATCTGTATACACCATCGCTACCTCCTGACCGTTTAGGGCTTCAGCCAAACCATCTATATAGTTTGGCGACGTAGGGGGACGGTTGATGTCGGCTATCATGATATGGTTGCTCTTGGCTGCCTTGATGCCTACATAGAGAGCCAGCTGAATACGGCTGGGGTTGACTACTGACTTGGGGAAGAATGTTGTATGCAGGAGCGGATGCTTCTCCTTCATGTTTTTCAAGATATTTGGAGTGTCGTCACTGGAAGAATCATCTACCACAATGACCTCGTAGTGGGTGTCGCACTCCTGCTCTAAGAACAAAGGAAGATGCTGTTCTAAGGCAATATCATCATCGTGAACCACCATCACGACAGACAATTGTAAATCTGGATTTTTTGTTGTTTGTTCGGTCATTATTATTGTTTATATCTCATCACTCATTATGCCTTGAGGCAAGTGGCGGCAATTATATTGTGAGGCCATAATCTCACCATATGCACCTGCAGAACGTATGGCCAATAAGTCGCCACGGCGACAGGCATTCAAGTCAATTTGCTTTGCAAAGACATCGGTCGACTCACAAATAGGCCCTACCACGTCATAGGACTCTGGAGCCCCGTTACTGCTGATGTTTTCTATTTTATGGTATGCTTGGTAAAGGGCAGGGCGTATCAAGTCCGTAAAGCCTGCATCGACAATACAGAACTGCTTCGTGGCACCTTTCTTAACGTAAAGTGTCTTGGTAATCAGACTGCCACATTGAGCTACTACAGCACGTCCAAGTTCAAAGTGAAGTGTCTGCCCAGGGTGCAGTTTCATTTTCTTAGCATAGGTATCGAAGTATGCTTTAAAGTCTGGAATGGGTACACGGTTGGGGTGCTGATAGTCAATGCCAAGTCCTCCACCGACGTTGATATGTTCCACGATGATTCGGTGGTTCATCAACTCCGCTTGTAATTCGTTTACGCGGTTACAAAGGGCTACAAAGTCGCCCATGTCCATGATCTGACTGCCGATGTGGAAATGGAGGCCCACCACCTTGATATTCGGCATAACCTGAGCTTTTTCTATTACGCTCATCATGTCGCGCATAGCAATACCAAACTTGTTCTCTGCCAAACCTGTTGTGATGTTAGCATGTGTATGTGCGCCGACATTGGGGTTCAAACGGAAGGCTACTCGCGCTGTCTTTCCCCGTCGAGATGCCAATTCGTTGATAACCTCCAGTTCTGGAATGCTCTCAACGTTAAAACAGAAAATGTCGTTGTCTAGTCCGAGATTAATCTCCCAATCACTCTTACCCACACCTGCATATACAATCTTTGAAGCAGGAAAACCAGCCTTCAGCGAAGCTTCTATTTCACCTCCGCTGACACAGTCTGCACCCAGTCCTGCCTGGCGTATGATGCGCAGTATTTGGGGATTAGCATTTGCCTTTACGGCATAGTGAACCACGAATCCTTTATGCTTACTGGCCTCGGTATTTATTGTTTGCAAAGTCTGGCGCAGCAGTTCTATATCATAATAGTAGAAAGGTGTCTGCTGTTGCTGAAACTTGTCTACAGGGAATTGTCCTTTTGCCATTGTGTTGTGTTGCTGTTATATTATTTGTTGAACAAAGTGTCGCTCAAGCTCTGGAGGGCACGTTTCTTGTCTTCCTCGCGAATCAGGAAGGAAATGTTATAGTTGGAACCACCGTAGCTTACCATACGGACGGGAATGTTCTTCATAGCGTCCATAACCAATGTTTCGAAACCAATGTTCGACCAGTCTAGGTCACCAACTACACAGATGATACACATGCCCGTATCTACTGTTACAGTTCCATACTTCTTCAGCTCGTCAACTATCTCGCCCAGATGGGCTGAGTTATCAATGGACATAGAAACACCGACCTCTGATGTACATACCATGTCAATAGGAGTCTGGTAACTTTCGAAAATCTCAAATACTTTACGCAGGAAACCAGTAGCCAACAACATGCGGCTGGATTTAATCTTGATGGCTATGATATTATCCTTGGCAGCAACAGCTTTGATTTTACCATATTCCGTCTGATTAGAAATCGTAGTTCCTTCGGCATCGGGATCCATGGTATTCAACAGACGTACTGGAATACCAGCATACTTAGCAGGCTGAACACAGGTTGGGTGCAAAATCTTGGCTCCGAAATAGGCTAACTCTGCAGCTTCCTCAAAATGCAACTGATGTACGGGTGCAGTCTTATCAACCACGCGGGGATCGTTATTATGCATACCGTCAATATCGGTCCATATCTGAATCTCTTCAGCATTTAAAGCAGCTCCAACGAGCGAAGCTGTGTAATCACTGCCTCCGCGCTGCAAATTGTCTATTTCTCCATAGGCGTTACGGCAGATAAATCCCTGAGTAATATACACTTGCTGACCTTCGTTGCTCTGAATGATTGCCGATAGTTTCTCACGGATATAGGTGGGGTCTGGTTCGGAATTCTTGTCGGTACGCATAAAGTCGAGAGCATTAAGCAGTACAGCCTGTATGCCTTGTTCCTTCATATAGTTAACAACCATATTGGTCGACATCATCTCACCCTGGGCAACGATACTCTTCTCTTCAAAAGAAGTAAACAGCTCTTTAGTGAAGGAACGAAGGTAATTCATCTCGTTGATGATAAAATCACGTGTAACTTCTTTCATTTCATCAGTAGAGTAGAGCTCGTCGATATGTTTCAGGTATTTACGCTCTAAAGTATTGATAACTTCATTAGCTCCCTCAGGATTCTTCTTGTAGAGATAGTCTGAGATCTCCACCAGCGAATTAGTGGTTCCCGACATGGCTGACAATACAACGAAAACAGGCTCACCAGACTTGGTGACCAGCTTTGTTACTTCTTTCATGCGGTCTGGGCTTCCTACCGACGTACCGCCAAACTTCATTACTTTCATAGTCTTTATCTTTTTTACCTTTTTACTTTTTAGATGTCTTCTCTCGTAGAATAGTCAACCTTACGAATCTCTTCAGGTTCGTTCTCCTGTTCGTAGGCTGCTATCTTGTTGTAATCGTTAGTGATTTCCTCCAAATGACCATCTATACAACGATATACGATACCAGGATAGTCTTTCAGCAGAGAAATATTATGTGTCGTCATAACAACAGCAGTACCCATTTGTGTTATCTGGCGCAACAGATTGATGATATTGGATGCTGTCTCAGTGTCGAGATTACCTGTAGGCTCATCGGCAATGATAATCTTTGGCTTATTCAGGATAGCACGGGCTATGGCTATACGTTGCTGCTCACCACCAGAAAGCTCGTGTGGGAAACGATCTGAGAAGTCTTGCATCTCTACATCTTCCAACACATCGTTGATACGTTCTTCTATCTCGTCACGGTCTTTCCATCCTGTAGCCTTCAAGACGAAAGCAAGGTTGTCATGAACCGTCCGGTCACTTAACAACTGGAAGTCCTGGAAAATAATACCCATCTGACGACGCAGTGCGGGCACATATTTACGCTTCAAGCCTCTGAGATCGTGATTCAGCACAAAAGCATTTTCAGCTTCTTTGACATCTAATTCGAAATAGAGTGTCTTCAACAGTGTACTTTTACCAGCTCCCACCCGACCAATAATATAAATAAACTCACCCTCGTTGACATGGAAATCCACATCCTTCAGTACGAGGATTCCGTCTTTTTGGTAGATATTTACTTTCTGATAATCTACAAGCATAACTATTTTATCTCTTAACGTTATCAATTCTAAACTTTTATCTCGCCTTTGGCCTTTGCTTCACGACGTTTCTTATCCCAATCTGGGTCGTGTCGTTTCTGAAGTTCTGTTGCTATATCCTCAATGCGCAGGCCTTTTTCTGTCAGTAACACGAGCAGATGGTACAAAAGGTCACTGGCTTCGTAAATTAGGTTTTCGCTGGTTCCGTTGGTAGCCTCAATAATGGTTTCCAAAGCTTCCTCGCCAACCTTTTGTGCTATTTTGTTTACCCCTTTTGTAAACAACTTAGTGGTGTAAGATCCCTCTGGCATCTCTACTTTGCGTTTGTTGATGAAGTCTTGCAATTCTGTAAGAAAGAGTAGGGGGTTCATGTCGTTATCTTCACCCCAGCACGTATCTGTTCCAGTGTGACAGGTCGGTCCATTGGGAATAGCTTTGACCAGAAGTGTATCGTTGTCACAGTCTATTTGCATACTTACCAAGTCCAAGAAGTGACCGCTTGTCTCTCCTTTGGTCCAGAGCGTCTGACGGGTGCGGCTCCAGAAGGTCACATGCTTGGTATCGATAGTCTTCTGATAGGCCTCCTTATTCATAAAGCCCAGCATCAGTACATTCTTTGTTCTTGCATCTTGGACGATGGCAGGTACCAATCCACCCATTTTTTCGAAATCTATCTTCATAGTCGTACGTTAATTCCTTCGTTTGCTAAATATTGTTTTAATTCAGGCACAGGTATCTCGCCAAAGTGGAATACCGAAGCAGCCAAAGCTGCATCAGCATGACCTTCCACAAAGACATCACGGAAATGTTCCTTACACCCAGCACCTCCGCTGGCGATAACGGGAATGGAAAGATGGTCGGCCAGCTCGTGTAGTGCTTCATTAGCATATCCGTTCTTTGTACCGTCATGATTCATCGAAGTAAACAGAATTTCACCGGCTCCGCGCTCCTGTACTTCGTGAGCCCATTCGAAGAGTCTGCGTTCTGTGCGTTCGCGCCCACCTTTCAGGTAGCAGTGCCAACCGTCTTCGTCCAATCGGGCATCAATGGCACATACACACACCTGACTGCCGAAACGAGTCGTAATCTCATCAATGAGTTCCGGGCGACGGATAGCAGCGCTGTTCACGCTTACCTTGTCGGCTCCGGCATAGAGCAGGCGCTCCACGTCTTTCAATTCATTGATACCTCCTCCTACGGTGAAGGGGATGTTAAGGGTTTCAGCCACTTTTGTCACCATATCCGTAAAAGTCTTACGACCTTCGAACGATGCAGTGATATCCAGGAACACCAGCTCGTCGGCTCCTTGGTCAGAATAGGCCTTCCCCAGTTCTACGGGATCACCTGCAGAACGGAGGTTCACAAAGTTGGTGCCCTTTACTGTCTCACCGTCTTTCACATCCAAACAGGGTATTATGCGTTTAGCCAGTCCCATAGTTCTTTCAAATTGATTTTTTCTTCATAAATAGCCTTACCGAAGACTACCGCAGGTATGCCTGCTTCGTTCAAGGCTTGAATATCCTCGATGCTCGACACACCGCCACTGGCTATCAGATGCAAATCTGGATATTCCTTCATCACACTCCGATAGAGTTCGATAGCCGGACCTTGCAGGGTGCCGTCTTTGGAAATCTCTGTGCATAGCACGTTCTTCACGCCAGCTTCTATATACTTCTTGAGAAAAGGCAGCAAGTTTTCAGTAGAATCTTCCTTCCATCCGTTAATACTGATTTTTCCGTTACGCACATCAGCGCCCAATATCAGTCTCTCGGCACTGTATTTCTGCAACCATGCTATAAAGAGTTCTGGGTTGGTGACGGCTATAGAACCTACCGTCACCATTTCAGCCCCGTTCTCAAAGGCGGTCTCAATGTCTTTGTCGGTCTTGATACCTCCACCGAAATCCACACACAGATGAGTCGTCTTGGTAATAGCTTGCAGCACTTCCGTATTGACAATATGCTTTGACTTCGCCCCATCGAGGTCTACCACATGAAGGCGTTTGAACCCAAGTTCCTCAAACTCGCGAGCCACTTCAGCAGGCGAGTCGCGATAAACCGTTTTCTGGTCGTAATCACCTTTCGTTAAACGAACGCACTGTCCGTTGATGATATCAATAGCGGGAATCAGTTCAATCATAGTTCCAAGAAGTTTTGAATGATACGTTCGCCCACTTTTCCACTCTTCTCCGGGTGAAACTGGCAAGCGTAGAAATTTCCTTTGTGCATGGCTGCAGAGTAGGGCAGTATGTAGTCTGCTGTTGCTGCTGTGTCTTCACAAAGCGGAACGTAGTAGGAGTGCACGAAGTAGACATATGAATCATCTTCAAATAACGAGCTCTTTACATTCGTCAGTCTGTTCCATCCCATGCAGGGCACTTTATCCTCGTGGCGTATAGGTTGGAAACGCTTCACTTCCGCATCGAAAACACCAATACAATCCACATCGCCCTCTTCCGAATGGCGACAAAGCAGTTGTTGTCCCACGCAGATACCCAATACAGGCTGTCGCAAGTTGCGAATCACCTCGTCCAATCGGTGGGCTTTCAGATACTCCATAGCACCGCGTGCCTCGCCCTGTCCTGGGAAGAGTACCCGATCTGCCTGCTGAAGCTGTTCCGCATTGTCCGTCAATAGAGGCTCAACGCCCAATCGCTTCAGCGCATTCACAACCGAGTAGATGTTGCCTGCATTATATTTTACAATGGCTACGTTCATTTTAGCTAAAGATGATAGTCTTGTTCTTATACGTGAGAATCTTACGCTGAATATGTTTTGAAACAGCGTGAGAGAGTACAATCTTTTCCAAGTCCTTGCCTTTCAACACGAGACTTTCTGGAGTGTCTTTGTGCGTGATACGTGTCACATCCTGTTCGATAATCGGACCCGCATCCAACTCAGCCGTCACGTAGTGGCTTGTAGCACCGATAATCTTCACACCGCGTTCCCAAGCCTGATGATAGGGCTTCGCTCCTACGAAAGCGGGTAGGAAAGAGTGGTGTATGTTGATAATGTGATTTGGATACGCAGCAATCATTTCGTCGCTGATAATCTGCATATAACGGGCCAATACTATGAAAGTCACTTCGTTCTTCTTCAAGAGTTCCATTTCGGCAGCCTCAACCTCGGCTTTGTTTGAATGGTCTTTTTTTATGCTGTAGACGTAGTAGGGGATATTGAACTGGTCAGCTACGTAGCGCAGATCCTCGTGGTTTGAAATGATGCAGGGAATGTCAATCTCCCATTCTCCAGCCTTCCACCGTGCCAGCAAGTCATACAGGCAGTGACTCATCTTCGATACAAAGATGGCCATTCTGGGACGCTTGTCGCTGAAATACAGTCTGCAAGTCATTTGATAGCGCTGAGCATAGAGTGTGTTGATATATTCCTGTATTTTTTCACGCGGAATCAGGAAATTCTCCAATTCCCATTCTATACGCATGAAAAACATACCATCTTGTTTGTCTACATATTGGTCAAGGTAAACGATATTTCCCTGATTGTCAGTAATAAAGCGGGTTACTTCTGAAATAATGCCCTGTTGGTCTGGACAGTGCAGAAGCAATATTGCTGTTGGTTTCTTCATTTCCGTTTTTGTCTTTGTTATTATTTAACGTGCAAAATTACACAATAATTCTCAGATTACCAAAGGTAATCAAGAAAAAACGTAAAAAGAAAAATCAAAAGTCAACTTTCAGGTGTCAGTTTAAGGATAATACTAGTGGCCCCTAATGTAAAAAGAGTTCCATCTTCTATTCTACGACGTTCACGGGGCTGCAACTCAACGTTATCAACAAATGTTCCGGTGTTGCTGTTGTTGTCGCTAAGGGTGTAAATCAATTCACCTCGTTTATTACGACTTACATTGAGTGTGCAGTGGTTCAGGTCGACACTGGGATCAACCGTTTCGAAGGGGGTGTTGATAGGATTTCCTTTCTGATAACGCCCTATCACATTGTCGCCCATCTTAAGGAGTATTTCCTGTTTAAAATGGAAAACATTTTCAATAACTACAATACAACCAAATTCAGACACAAAGTTGGAAGATTGCATTTTTTGATTTTCTTCTTTCTGAGTATCTTTCAATTTAGAAACACCCATGCGGATTCCAAATTGCTTGCCGCATTCGTTACATTGGAAAACAAGTGATTGGCCAGGTTCATACTTGGTATCATCAAATGTAATATAAGTATCGCATTTAGGGCATCGTACGCGTTTCATCCTTCTATTCTCCGTTTATAGACCCACGCTTCTTCAAAGTCTTCTTCAAAGCGTAGCTTATGCAATTCTATGTAGGCAGCATTTTCTGAATCAAAGTGGCCGTAAACTACGCGTACCACACCATTATAGACGAAAACTTCCGTGTCTTTGAACCCCCTGTTACGCATTTTGTTGGCAAACAATTCTGCATTGGATTGCTTGACCTGACTGGCGAGTACAATACAATATGGATGCTCATAACTCTTGGCAATAACAGGTTCGGACTTCTTTGTTGAAGCAGTCTTTGATGTATCTTGTTTTGCTACAGGCTTGTCTTTCACTTTTTTCATGCTGACGACATGGGTCACAGGTGCTATATTAGTATCCTTGGGCATGAGTTTTTTCACAATGCTATTATGCAAAGCACTCATCGCCTGCGATCCTAAATTACTATTCGCCACAGGGGTGGTCATAAGGAAAAACAAAACAATAGCAGCCGCGAATGCCACCGCATTACGTACCCATGACAATTTAATGTGTATTGCGCGATCGGTATCGTCGTCGTCAATCAATTCTATCAGCGATGGCTGCACATCTGTCTTTTCTTCTGTTGCTATGTTATAATCATCCTGTTCTTTTATGACCGCAGGCTTTAGCATAGTAGCAGAAGAGGTTTTCAGCAAATTGAATTCATACGAACTCAAGCCGTAAAGTGACGGTGTCAGCAATCCAGCCTCATATGGTTGGAAACTGTAATTTCCTTCGTCATTCAAAGTAAGTGTTCCTATTCCCTCTAGCAGATATTGCCCTTCGTGTAAAATTATATTTCTGATAGCGTCTACATCCTGTTCAATTCTACGAAGGGCTTCGGGATAACTGATGTCAAAAGATTCGACATAAGATTGGGCTAACAGGGAATCGTTCATTTTGAGTTGTGGATTGAATCCTATGGTACGCATAGGTGGCAAAAACATACTATCAGTCTCGTCAAAACGAGCTGAAACATAATGAGCGACAAAGCCTCCAAAGTCAGGCACTGCCACACAATCATTATTGAGAAGAAGTACTTCCAGATGTCTAGCTAATCCAATCACAGTGCAAAAATAGGTATTTTTTATGATATGAGCAAATAATTTTATAGTTAAAGTTATAAAAATAAAAAAACATTTTGTTTTAAAATATAAAATTAGTACTTTTGCAGGCATTAAAATTTTAAACAAAGATGAATATAGCAATTGTAGGAACCGGATATGTAGGTTTGGTATCAGGTACTTGTTTCGCTGATACGGGTGCAAATGTGACATGTGTTGATGTTGATGCCGATAAAATCGAGCGTTTGAAGAATGGTGATATTCCCATCTATGAACCGGGTCTCGATGAATTGGTAAAAAAGAATTTTGCTGCAGGTCGTTTGAAGTTTACCACTGATTTGGCATCCATTTTGGACGATGTACAAATTGTATTCTCAGCGGTAGGTACCCCTCCTGATGAGGATGGTTCTGCAGATTTGAAATATGTGTTACAGGTTGCACGCACTATCGGGCAAAATTTAAATCATTATGTGGTGGTGGTTACTAAATCTACCGTTCCTGTAGGAACTGCAAAGAAGGTGCGTCAGGCTATAGAAGAAGAACTGCAAAAGCGATGTGTAGACATTGAGTTCGATGTAGCTTCAAACCCGGAATTCTTGAAAGAGGGTAATGCCATCAAAGATTTTATGTCGCCTGACCGCGTTGTTGTTGGTGTGGAGAGTGAACATGCTAAAAAAGTTCTGACAAAACTTTACAAACCTTTCCTTATCAACAACTTCCGTGTTATCTTTATGGATATTCCTTCTGCAGAAATGACAAAATATGCAGCTAACTCCATGTTGGCAACACGTATTTCTTTTATGAACGATATAGCCAATCTTTGTGAACGGGTTGGTGCTGATGTAAATATGGTACGTGCAGGTATAGGTGCAGATACGCGTATCGGTCGTAAGTTCCTGTATGCTGGTTGCGGATACGGTGGCAGCTGCTTCCCTAAAGACGTGAAGGCGTTGATTAAGACTGCCGACCAGAATGGCTATTCGATGGAAGTCCTGAAAGCTGTTGAGCGTGTTAATGAGAAACAGAAGACTGTCTTGTTTGAGAAGCTGCAGAAAGCTTTTAACGGTGAATCTCTCAAAGGAAAGACAATTGCCATGTGGGGCCTTTCTTTCAAGCCGGAAACCGATGATATGCGCGAATCTACAGCCTTGGTGATGATTAAACTTCTGTTGGATGCAGGATGTACCATTCGTGCATACGATCCTGTAGCTATGGACGAGTGTAAGCGTCGTATTGGCGACAGCATAACCTATTGTCGTGACATGTATGATGCTGTGTTGGATGCAGATGCCTTGCTGTTGCTGACAGAATGGAAAGAATTCCGTTTGCCAACCTGGGGTGTTATTAAGAAAGCCATGAAGCGTCCGTTAGTCATTGATGGACGTAACATCTTTGATGTTGAGGAACTGGAAGAAAACGAGTTCGAGTATCATTGCATAGGAAAATAATTATCTTAAGTAAATAAATGAAAGTTACTCTCTTACAGACAGATATCGTATGGGGTAATGCCGATGAGAATATTCAAAGGGCAGAAGGCCTCATTGAGAATGTCGGAGAGAGTGACTTGTTTGTACTTCCAGAGATGTGGAGTACAGGATTTGCAACTCAACCAGAAGGTATAGCCCATGAAGCCAATAGGAACGGGGCGCTAGAGTGGATGAGGAAAGTGGCATTTGACAAGAAGTGTGCCATCTGTGGCAGTTTAGCTATCCACCTTCCTGATGGAACCTATCGAAACAGACATTATTTTATAGATGGTCGTCATCATCGCGAGTCTTTTTACGACAAGCACCATCTTTTTACTTACGGAGGTGAAAACCGCTATTATACGTCTGGTCATGAACATACGGTGGTGGAATATGAAGGTTTCCGTCTGCTGCTATTAACTTGTTATGATCTGCGGTTTCCTTGTTGGAGCCGCTATTCTGATGAACTTAATTTCGATGGGATAATTATCGTGGCCAATTGGCCCCAATCTCGTCAATCAGCGTGGCAGATTCTTACGCGAGCTCGAGCTATCGAGAATCAAGCTTATTTATTAGGTGTCAATCGTGTGGGTGATGATGAATATTCTCACTACATAGGAGCAAGTTGCGTGATCGACCCTATTGGCAGATGTATGTTGCAATGTCAACACGATTGCATGGAAGCACGCTCTGTAGATATATCTTTGTCAGAACTCAAGCGCCGACGACAGAAATTCCGCGTTCTCGATGACAGGGATTGAAAAAATACCTAGACAAGCCCTTGTCGTTTGAGGGATTTTATTTATCTTTGTACTCGCAAACCAAATTATACGTGTCATGACACTCATCATAGTATTATTACTAATAGCCTCATACCTGCTCATAGCAACAGGTCATCTGACAGGTGTTAACAAAGCTGCTATCGCCATGTTTCTGGGCACGGCAGGGTGGGTGGTTTATGTTTGCTATGGTACTGATTTTGTCATGCAGCAGCATCCCGACGATTATTTGGAATACTTGTCTGGAGGTCAGTCTACCAGTGACACGGTCAAATATTTCATTTACGAGAATATATTTTTAAAATACGTAGGCAAGGCTGCAGCAATTGTTATGTTCTTGTTGGCTACGATGTCAATTATTGAATTGCTTAATAATAATGGTTGCTTCGATTTCATTACAGAATGGATTCGTACACGTAATTCCAAACGTCTCCTTTGGACAATAACGATTGCTACTTTCATCATTTCAGCCAATCTCGACAATCTGACCACGACTACCATGATGCTGGTCATTATGCATAACATCGTGCAGAGTGGGCGTCAGCGTATGTTGGTCGGTTCGGCCATTGTGCTGGCTGCAACATGCGGTGGATGCTTTACGGTGATAGGCGATCCTACGGGACTCATTCTATGGGGCGACGGGGCTGTAACAGCCACCCATTTCTCTGCCTATCTGGCTGTTCCAGCGCTGTTGGCTTGGATTGTTCCTACCATTTTGATTAATTATCAGTTGCCCGATCGTCTTGATTGCGAATGGAGCACTTCTCCTTATCGTGGCGATGACACGCGTTTGAATCGTTGGCAACGTCTGGTGATGCTCATTGTAGGTATTGGTGGTCTGTGGTTTATTCCTACTTTCCATAATATCACCAAATTGGCCCCCTTCCTTGGTGCCCTCTGTACGTTAAGTGTGTTATGGGTGGTCAACGAGGCATTTAATCATCGACTGATGAATGCCGACCAGATGGCACAGCGCCGTATTCCCCGTGCTTTGCAGTATGGGGCTATACAGCAGATGCTCTTTGTGATGGGTATTATGCTGGGCTTAGGCGTAGTAGCCGAAACAGGTGTCTTTAGTGATATTGCCACATGGTTTGACGATAACATCCATAACATATGGCTAATTGGCATAGCTTCCGGTTTGCTCAGTTCTTTAATCGACACTTTCACTGTTGCTGTGAGTGACATCATGCTATACCGTGTAGCCGATGTTGGAGATATGGCTATTAATGGTACCTATTGGGAAATTATTGCTTACTGTACTGCAGTTGGAGGCTGTCTGCTCTGTGTAGGTTCCACCAGTGGATTGGCACTGATGAAGATGGAGCATGTTCGCCTGTGGTGGTATATAAAGAATCTGACTCCGAAGGTAGCCATTGGATGGCTCGTAGGGTTGGTGGCACTCTGGATAGAAATAAACCTAATCTAAATAATTATGACTAAAATCAAAACAATAGGCATCCTGACTTCAGGAGGAGATGCACCAGGTATGAATGCTGCTATTCGTGCCGTCACACGTGCAGGTATTTATAACGGTTTTCATATCAAGGGAATCTATCGTGGTTACGACGGACTCATCAAGGGCGAGGTGAAGAAGTTCACCACCGAGGACGTATCGGGCATCATCACGCGCGGCGGTACCATACTGAAGACGGCTCGTTCCAAGGAGTTCATGACCATGGACGGTATGAAGAAGGCTTACGAGACCTGTAAGAACGAGAAGATTGATGCACTGGTGGTCATCGGTGGTAACGGTTCGCTCACGGGTGCCCGTAATTTCGGTATGGAGTTTGATTTCCCTTGTATCGGTCTTCCTGGCACCATTGATAATGACCTGTATGGCACAGATTCTACCATCGGTTACGATACTACGCTGAATACTATTATGGAGTGTGTTGACCGTATTCGTGACACGGCCAATTCACACGAACGAATATTCTTCGTCGAGGTAATGGGGCGCGATGCCGGATTCCTGGCACAGAATTCAGCTATCGCCTGTGGTGCAGAAGCAGCAATTATTCCTGAGGAGATGACCGAGGTCGACCAGTTGGCACAATTCATGGGGCGCGGTATCCGTAAATCAAAGAAATCGTGTATCGTTATAGTTTCTGAGAGTCCCAAATGTGGCGCTCTCTATTATGCTGAACGTGTAAAGAAAGAATTCCCTGAGTTCGATGTGCGTGTGTCAATTCTTGGTCATCTGCAGCGTGGTGGCACTCCTTCAGCTCACGACCGCATCCTGGCCTCTCGTACGGGCGTTGGTGCCATTGAGGCTATCAAGCAAGGTCAGCGCAACGTAATGGTTGGTGTGCGTAACAACGAAGTGGTTTACGTCCCCTTCTCAGAGTGCATCCGCACCGACAAACCTTTTAACAAGAAACTAATCAAAGTTCTTGACGAACTCAGTATCTAAAGGAGTGGACGGATTTGTTTATATTTGCAGTTGAATTTGAATGTTTAACAAATACAATAAATAATAATTATGGGATTGATAGGTTCAATTATATTAGGATGTTTGGCTGGCTTTGTAGCTGGCAAGTTGATGAAAGGTGGCGGCATGGGATTCATCATGAATCTGGTGCTTGGACTGTTTGGTGGTCTGCTGGGCGGCTGGTTGTTCGACCAACTCGGAATCGAGTGGGGTGGAGTGCTGGGACAGCTTGGTACTGCTATCGTCGGTGCTGTTGCCATTCTGTGGGTGGCTTCACTGATTAAGAAATAAAGAGACGTCATAGAGAAATGATAGAGACTCCGATTAAGAAAGATATCGTTGACGGACTGGTCAAGGAGTTGGGAATCAAGGACTTTGCAAAGGCTACCATCCGCGAGGTGAAGCAGGTAGCTGCAAAGGCTGAGAAAATCAGTGGTGTGGAATATATCAAGATGGAAATGGGTATTCCTGGATTACCAGCTGCTGAAGTGGGTGTGAAAGCGCAGATCAAGGCTTTGGAGGAGGGGATAGCCCATTCTTATCCCGATATCCAAGGTGCTCCGGTGTTGAAACAAGAAGCTTCCCGCTTCGTAAAAGCCTTTATAGGGTTGGATGTGTCGCCCGAATGTTGCGTACCCGTGAGTGGTTCGATGCAAGGCACTTTTGCATCGTTCCTAACTTGTTCACAAGCTGACAGCCATAAAGATACTGTACTCTTCATCGACCCAGGCTTTCCTGTTCAGAAGATGCAATTGCAAGTACAAGGTGTGAAGTACGAAACATTCGATGTGTACGACTATCGAGGTGAGAAGTTGGGACCTAAATTGGAAGGCTATCTTAAATACCATAACATCTGTGCCATTGTCTATTCGAATCCCAATAACCCAGCATGGATTTGTCTGAACGAGGACGAATTGAAGACAATAGGTGAGTTGGCCACGAAATATGATACAATTGTTATGGAAGACTTGGCCTACTTCGCTATGGATTTCCGTAAGGATTTGAGTGTTCCCTTCCATCCGCCTTATCAGCCTTCTGTTGGTCGTTATACGGATAATTACATCCTTCTTATTTCTGGTTCTAAGGCTTTCAGTTATGCAGGCGAGCGCATTGGCGTTACTTGCATCTCCGACAAGTTGTTCCATCGGCACTATGATGATTTGGCAAAGCGCTATGAGGGTTTGCCCTTTGGATTGGTATTCTCTACGCGTATGTTATATGCCCTGTCGTCTGGTACGAGTCATTCGGCCCAGTATGCCATGGCAGCTATGTTGAAGGCGTCCAGTGACGGTACTTATAATTTCCGCAAGGAAGTGAGTGTCTATGGTGAGCGTGCCCGCAAGCTGAAGGACATCTTCTGCCGATATGGTTTCCACATTGTCTACGATAGGGATTTGGATGAACCTGTGGCTGATGGTTTTTATTTCACGATAGGCTACAAGGGAATGACGAGTGGTCAGTTGGCACTGGAATTGATGTACTATGGTGTGTCGGCCATTTGCTTAATCACTACTGGTTCACATCAGGAAGGTCTTCGTGTATGTACATCGTTTATAGAAAATCATCAGTATGCACAACTCGAAGAACGAATGAAGATTTGGGAACAAAATCATCAGTGTTAGAAGGAAAAAAAGGAACCATTTTGAAATGAACCCCGAAAGTTAGACATAAAACTTTCGGGGTTCATTTCAATTTTGAGTTTTTTTATTGTTCGTCTATTTCGACTGCTCTGAATTTAAAGTCGGTAGTAGTCAGATATCTCACGTCATATTTGCCTTTCGCCTTGACGGTGTATTCCTTGCGAAGTTTGATGAATTTTTTTTCAGCATCCTTCCGGCTCAGCGCAAACATCACTATACATACACGATTGGGCGCTTGCTTATCATTGGCCAAATAGTCTTTTAGTTGATAGGAATAATGCTGACGTCCTAACAGAAATTTTGTTTTGGAGTCATACCACGCGCCTTCTACTTCCTGTACATCGGTCATGTAGATAATGGAATCCTGAAACGAAGCTGAAAATCCAAACATAAACATTTTGGGCACTTTCATACGCTTTGCCTGCATCTGCTGAGGCATGGCCACACTCAATAGCAGGGCGAATAGAATATACTTAATTACTTTCATTGTCCTAAATATGCTTTTAACATTTTATTTTTTGTATTTCCACGCAGTCGGCGAATGGCTTTCTCCTTGATTTGGCGCACGCGCTCACGGGTGAGTCCATATTTCGAACCAATTTCCTCCAATGTCATTTCAGGCTGATTGATACCGAAGAAGGCCTCTATTACTTTACGTTCACGATCGTTGAGCATGAGCAGGGCATTCTTAATCTCTGCCCTCAATGACTCCATAACCAACTGCTTGTCGGCTTGTGGCGCGTCGTCATTCACCAGTACATCGAGCAACGAATTATCCTCGCCATCCACAAAGGGAGCATCAACCGACACATGGTGTCCATTGATGTGCAGGGCATCATCAATCTTGTCTTCCGGCAAATCCACTTTCTCAGAGAGCTCCTCTGCCGACGGCCTGCGTTCATGTTCCTGTTCGAAACGGTTGGCCTCTCTATTGATCTTATTGACAGCTCCTACCTGATTGAGAGGCAGACGTACGATACGACTCTGTTCCGCAATTGCTTGCAGTATACTTTGTCTGATCCACCATACAGCGTATGAGATAAACTTGAAACCACGAGTCTCGTCGAATTTCTCTGCAGCTTTGATAAGTCCAAGATTGCCCTCGTTAATCAGGTCAGAGAGGGAAAGTCCCTGATTCTGATACTGCTTGGCTACAGAAACAACGAATCGCAGATTAGCTTTTGTCAGCCGTTCCAAAGCCTGTCGATCTCCTTTGCGGATACGCTGAGCCAATTCTACTTCCTCGTCGGTAGAGAGTAGTTCCTCTTTACCAATTTCCTGTAAATACTTATCAAGAGATTCGCTCTCTCGATTAGTAATTGATTTCGTGATTTTTAGTTGTCTCATTTAGTCATTTCTTTATAAGCCGAATGCAAAAGTAAGGTATTTTTTCGGAATTACCAAAAGAATACCTTACTTTTTTTGCTTTTAGCCGTTAGCCGTCAGCTATTGTCTTTTATTCGTTCTGCAGATAAACCACGAATCCACCTCGCTTACCTGTTGGGAACATACCCTTGATGACTAGCATCTGGTCTCTGGCATCTTTGACAGCCTGCTGCAAATCGTCGAACGAACGCATCGGCTGGTCGTTCACAACCTGAATAATGAATCCCTTAGGTACTCCAGCTTCCTTCATTTTGCCACCAGCAACCTTCAGAACTTCAAGACCGTATGATATTTCGAGTTGTTTCTTCTGTGATTCGGTGATAGGACGTACGTCTATGCCTAGGATGTCAACGTCAGCATTTTTCACAACTTTAGTCGTACCCTGTTCGTTCTTTAGGGTGAGTGTAGCAGTCTTCTCCTTCTTGTTGCGCAGATAAGTTACCGTCACCTTGTCGCCTGGACGCTTCTGAGCCATGATGCCTTGAAGTTCACCGAACTTCTTCACCTTCTGGCCGTCAATCGATGTGATGACATCCCCCTTCTGAATACCAGCTGCTGCAGCAGCACCTTCCTCAACAATCTCTGCCACATAGATTCCTTCCATAGTACCCAGGTCAATCTCGTTGCCCTTCTCTTTCTCTGCATCTACATAGAGACTTACGTCACTGCCCTTGATACCAATCATAGCACGCTGTACGGCACCATATTTTTTGATGTCCTCAACCACCTTGTTCATAATAGCGGTAGGAATGGCGAATCCGTAACCGATGTTCGAACCTGTCTGTGAGTAAATCATGGCATTGATACCAATCAGTTCACCACGGGTGTTCACCAGTGCACCACCAGAGTTTCCCTGGTTGATAGCAGCATCGGTCTGAATCATTGAAGCCACGCCTTCACCCATCTGACGAGCCTTGGCACTAACAATACCGGCTGTGACGGTGTTATTCAATCCCAGAGGGTTGCCTACAGCCAGCACCCATTCACCGACTTTCACATTGTCTGAGTTGGCAATGACGATGGCAGGCAGATTCTTGGCATCAATCTTGATGAGCGCAAGGTCGGTCGTCTTGTCGGAACCAATGATGCGAGCTGAATACTCTTTCGAATTCTCGTTGAGGGTAACAGTCAGTTCATCGGCACCGTCTACGACGTGGTTGTTAGTGACGATGTAACCGTCAGCAGAAATGATTACACCTGAACCGGCAGCGGCACGCTTTGGGGTCTGAACCTGACGTTTGCGAGTACCATTATTACCCTGTCCACGTCCGAAGAAACCTCCAAATGGGTCAGAGAAGAAATCCTCGAATGGGTCACTGTATTCGACGGTTTGTGTCTTCGAATTGGTGACCGACTTGATGTATACTACTGAAGGCAATGACTTCTCAGCAGCATAGGTCAAATCGACGGGTTGTCCTGGAGCGGCAGCAGGGGCTGCTTGAGTCTTGTTGCATGATGCCGCAGAAAAAGCGATTACCATCAAGTAAATCGCAGGGAAAATGTTCTTTACAATCTTTTTCATTTGTCTATTCTATTTAATTGTTTGTATTCGTATTCTCGAAATCGAGTGCAAATATAGGTGCAAAAATTGGGAAACTGACACTTTGTCGTATTCTTTTGTCGCAATTTAACAATTCCAACCTTTTACTTAACGGCTATTTGAATTTAACGGTTAAAAGTTGAAATACTGATAAAATTAACGGAACTACCTTTGGATAGTTCCGTATTCTTAACTAAGACTGATTTCTCCTCGAATACTTTGTCGCATAAGTTGTCTGACTTGTTCTGGATCGTCGAAATGCGACTGTAAAAACATCAGTTTTGTCACAGCACTTTCCACGGTCGAGTCATAACCGCTGATGACGCCGGCCTCCTTTAGTTGAAATCCCGTGTCGTAACGGCCCATTTCCACCATGCCTTGCATGCATTGACTGATATTAATCACTACTTTGCCGTTTCTGGTGGCCTCTCGCAGAGCCTGCATCACCCAAGGGCGCTGTGGAGCGTTCCCACTGCCAAAGGTTCGCATTACAATACTCTTCAGATTGGGAGTAGCAATGATATGGCGTACCAAGTCTTCGCGTATTCCTGGGAAGAGCGAGAAGATGATGACGTTGTTGTCCAGTCGGAAATGGGGCTTCATCGCTTTGTCCCATTGTGGTTTCAGCATTCGGTTGGTATGATAGGTGATATTCACTCCGGCATCTACAAGATGTGGATAGTTAAATGATTCGAAGGCATTGAACTCTTCTGCACTCTGCTTTGTTGTGCGATTGCCTCTGAGCAGATGTCCATTAAAGTAGATACCCACTTCAGGCACACGTGCATGTCCCTCAACGTCTTTGGCAGCAGCTATTTCTATCGAGGTGATGAGATTCTCTTTGCCGTCGGTTCTCAACTGTCCGATGGGCAACTGCGAGCCTGTGAATATGACAGGCTTCGTCAAATTTTCAAGCATGTATGACAGAGCAGATGCTGTATATGCCATTGTGTCAGTACCATGCAGTACGACAAAGCCGTCATAGTCGTTATAGTTATCAGCAATGACGTGACTCAGCTCCGTCCATTTGGCTGGAGTCATATCGCTAGAGTCTATAGGTGGGTCAAACTGATGGGTATCAATCAGGCAGTTAAAATCCTTCAGTTCTGGAACGTTGAGCAGCAGGTGCTCGAAGTCAAAAGGCTCCAGAGCACCTGTGCGTGGGTTACGGTTCATACCAATCGTTCCACCTGTATAGATCAACAATACTTTGTTCATAATTGAATAGTCAGCATCATGAAAGAATAGGGTTCCAGGTCCACCGTCATCTTGGTCGTCATCTTAATGGTCTCCGTCTTAGGAGCGATGGGCTGTGTCTCATAGTTGTTCTCTTCTTCGGGTTTCCCTTTGAGTGTGGTCTTCACGGCCGTCTTTACGCCTTTGAAGCGTGAAAGATTCAAGTCTGCATACTTCTTCTGGCTGTCTGCATTACATATTTTGACAAACAGCTGGCGTGTTTTAGTGTTCAGTACGACCGACTGTTCCTGAAGATTGGTTTTCTCTTTGATACTCACACAGTCTCCATAGTAGTATTGACCTGCCGATTGTCCGAACATCTGTTGCACATAGTAGCTGCAAGTCAGGTACGGACGCTCGTTGTCGAAGTATATCATGTCGGGATTCCAATTAGTAGCATTCTTGCGAGCGAAGAGTGGGGCATAGCTAGTCATGCATACCACATCACCGTTGCGCTCCACATGCAAAAGATACAGCGCTTCAGCCAGTGCATCAATAAGTTTCTTGTCTTTAGCTGCATATTCACCCAGATATACCTTTGTTTTGCGGTCGCGGGGATAGTTGTCATACTGACGTGTCTTCAAGAAATACTCTCGTGGTTCGTAGTAGTGTTCATCAATAATTGGCATGTCCAGTTCTTCTGCCAGTTTCCAGGCATTGTCATAGTCTGGGTTACCAGCGTGTGACCCGGGTCCGGCAGTACCGACGATGACGATTTCCGGATGAGCTTCACGTACCTTTTTATATATATACTTAAAACGTTCGATAAACTCCGGCGATATGCGTTCCTCATTACCAATGCCAAGATATTTCAGGTTGAAGGGTTCCGGATGTCCGGCTTCAGCACGCACACGTCCCCATTTGGTCGAGGCATCGCCATTGGCCCATTCTATGAGGTCAAGTGCGTCCTGCACCCATTCGTCCATCTCCGACATCGGCACCACTTCCTGTGCCTGGTCTTTCATGCCCCAACCCCCGTTGGTCCCCTGGCAACTTACACCACAAGGCAGAATGGGTACGGGCTCCATGTTCAAGTCTTCACAGAATTGGAAATATTCGAAATATCCAAGACCCATAGACTGATGATACCCCCAGGTGTTCTTCAGTCCGCGACGCTGTTCTTTCGGACCTACTGTCGTTTTCCAGCGATAGGTGTTCCAGAAGCCGTCACCACCACCGTGAATAACACATCCGCCGGGGAATCGCATAAATCTAGGGTGTAGGTCGGCCAGCGCCTGAGCCAGATCCTTTCGCAATCCATGTCCCTTGTAGGTGTCCTGTGGCATCAGCGATACCATATCTATATCCACTTCACCAGTCGTCAGTACCAGAATCTGCAACTGGGCATTGGGGGCATCCTCCTTAGGAGTTAGCGTGCAGGCATATTTCTTCCAGTCTTTACTGTCCGTGGTTATCGTGGCATCAGCCAGTAGTTTTGGGTCGCGCATAAAACCTTGCTGAGGAACGGTCAGAGCTATACGCACTTGCTTGTTGTCGCCTTTCACGTTGCGCATGAAAACCGAGAAATCATATTTTGCACCCGCCTTGACGGATATGCCATCAAAACCATTGTTTTGTAAACCAAAACCTTTCCATCCTTTATAGTCATAGAATTCCTTCGTACGCTCAATGTACAGTCTCATGTAGGTAGGATTATTAGGATGAATAGGTTGGTCCATGCGTGGCTGCATGTATCCCAACGAATGACCTGGGCGCAACATTTGCCATGCTGTACCTGGCCCCCATCCGTCGCGCTCCGTTGGATTGTATTCGAACGAACCGTTCTGTGTCAGTTCTGCGTACAGTCCACCATCAGCCGAACTGCTGATGTCTTCAAAGAAAATACCGATTAATTCGTCACTGATAGCCTTTCCGCCTGCTGGTGCAGACATGCTTTTTTGGGCATTAGCTCCAATACTTACAGCAAGAAGGGCAACTCCAAAGAATAGTCTTCTGTTCATTTTTATTGTTTTTGTTGATAATTATAACGATTAATTTCTTGTGCAAAATTAAGCATAACAAATGAGAATCCGTCATCGTTTACGTTAATTTTTCTTCAAAAGTAGCGCGATTTTTTCTTAAAGCCAAAAATAATCATTATCTTTGCAAAGTTCAAAGCAAACAAGTACTAAAACAATAAATAGCTATGAAACAATTTAATGACAAGAACTTCGTACTTGATAACGAAGTAGCACAGGACCTGTTCCACAACCATGCGGCCAAAATGCCAATCATCGACTATCACTGTCACCTCATCCCAGAGATGGTGGCCAACGACCATCGCTTCAAGAGTATTACAGAGCTTTGGCTGGGTGGCGACCATTATAAGTGGCGCGCTATGCGAACCAACGGTGTCGACGAGCGTTACTGCACAGGTAAGGATACCTCAGATTGGGAGAAATTCGAGAAGTGGGCTGAGACGGTTCCCTACACTTTGCGTAACCCTCTCTATCACTGGACACACCTCGAGTTGAAGACTGCATTCGGCATCGAAAAGTTGCTCTCTCCAAAGACAGCTCGCGAGATTTTTGACGAGTGTAATGAGAAATTGAAGCAACCCGAATTCTCTGCACGTGGTCTGATGAAACACTACAATGTTGAGTGTGTCTGCACTACCGATGATCCTGTTGACGATCTTCACAATCATATCGAGTATGCCAAACATAAGGCTTCCGACGATCCTATGATGATTCCAGCATGGCGTCCCGACAAGGCCATGAATATTGAGAAACCAGAGTTCCCGGCTTACGTCCATCAGCTTGAGCAGGTTAGCGGTGTTACCATCACCAAGTTTGCTGATATGGTTGATGCCCTCCAGAAGCGTCACGACTTTTTCCAGCAGCAGGGCTGCAAACTCTCAGACCATGGTATTGAGGAGTTCTACGATGAGGACTACACTGATTCACAGATTGAAACTATCTTCGAGAAGGCAATGCGTGGCCAGCAGCTCTCTAACCTCGAGATTCGTCAGTACAAGAACTGCTTCCTCACTGTGATGGCCGAGATGGATGCTGATTCAGATTGGACACAGCAGTTCCATTATGGTGCTATCCGTGACAACAACACCAAGATGTATAATGCGTTGGGACCAGACACAGGTTTCGATTCTATCGGTGAGTTCAATACCGCCAAGGCTATGTCTAAGTTCCTTAACAAGCTCAATATGGAGGGCAAACTCACCCGCACTATTCTCTACACCCTCAATCCTTGTGCCAATGAGGTGATTGCCACCATGCTCGGCAATTTCCAGGGTGGTGAGCCTGGCAAGATTCAGTTCGGTTCAGGCTGGTGGTTCAATGACCAGAAGGATGGTATGGAGCGTCAGATGAACGCACTCAGCGTGCTCGGTCTGCTCTCTCGTTTTGTTGGTATGCTCACCGACAGCCGTTCGTTCCTCAGCTATCCCCGCCATGAGTACTTCCGCCGCATCCTCTGCAACATTCTCGGCAACGATGTTGAGAAAGGTCTGCTTCCCGATGATCGCGAACTGTTGGGCAAGATGGTTGAAGACATCAGCTACAACAACGCCCGTCGTTACTTCAAGTTCTACTAAGATTAAATCAAATAAACTATTTACAGAGTGCCTGCTCTTCATGGTTGAGCAGGCATTTTTTTTGTCGGCTTTGATTCTTAAACTTCGTTATTTTCATACATTAATTTGGCAGATTCCTAATCTTTTGCTAATTTTGCATCGTTATTGGCTTTATGAAAACGAAGGAAATACATATCAGTGATTACAACTACGAGTTGGCCGACGAGCGCATTGCGAAATTCCCAATGGCTGAGCGCGACCACTCTAAACTGCTTATATACAATAAAGGTGTAGTAGGTGAAGACATATTCTATAACCTGCCGAAACATTTACCGGGTGATGCTTTGATGGTGTTCAATAATACGAAGGTGATTCAGGCTCGTCTACACTTCCGTAAGGAAACAGGTGCACTCATCGAGATTTTTCTGCTCGAGCCTGCAAAACCTGCCGATTACGAACAGATGTTTCAGACCCGTGGTCGCTGCCAGTGGCTTTGTCTTGTGGGCAATTTGAAGAAATGGAAGGAAGGCGTGCTCACACTTCTGCACGACCGTTTTACTATTACTGCCCATCGGCTTTGCGAGCAAGGTACCAGCCAACTCATAGAGTTCGAATGGTCCGACGATATGAGTTTCGCTGAGGTCATCGATACTATCGGCGAATTGCCTATTCCACCTTATTTAAATCGAGAAACGCAGGAAAGCGACAAGACCACCTATCAGACCGTTTATTCGAAAATTAAGGGCAGTGTGGCTGCACCGACGGCAGGTCTGCACTTCACAGACAAAGTGCTGGCCAATATCGATGCGATGGGTATTGAGCGCGAAGAACTGACGCTTCATGTGGGAGCTGGAACTTTCAAACCTGTGAAGAGCGAAACCATCGGCGAGCATCCAATGCATACTGAGTACATTGCTGTACGCCGTCATACCATTGAGCGGTTGATAGCCCATCATGGCGAAGCCATAGCTGTGGGTACCACCAGTGTACGCACGCTTGAGAGTCTCTACTACATGGGGCTTAAGGTGATGGCCAATCCCAAAGTCACAGAGGGTGAACTACATGTTGAGCAATGGGAGCCTTATAATCAGCCGACACCCAATAGTCAGCAGCCAATAGCTGTGCTCCAGGCCTTACTTGATTGGATGATTCAGCACGGGCTGACAGTGCTTCATTCCTCCACTCAGATTATCATAGCCCCAGGCTACGACTATAAAATTGTAAAGATGCTAATCACTAATTTCCACCAACCACAGTCTACGCTACTCCTCTTAGTGAGTGCCTTCGTCAAGGGCGATTGGCGTCGCATCTATGACTATGCTTTGAGTCACGAATTCCGTTTTCTGAGTTATGGTGACTCCTCATTATTGATACCATAAATAAAATTATTAATATGAAACATGGACTGATTACTGTGGCAGCAGCAGTGCCTGCCGTGAAAGTGGCCGACGTAGAGCATAACGTGCTTGAAATCGAAAAACTGGTAGCCAACGCCGAAGGGCAGGGGGTAGAGATTATCTGTTTCCCCGAGTTGGCCATCACGGGCTATAGTTGCCAAGATCTATTCAAAGAACAATTATTACTGCAGAAGGCCGAAGAAGGACTGATGATGCTGATGAATTTTACGCGCAAGCTGAATATCATCTGTGTGGTAGGCATGCCTATTCAGGCAGGTGGGTTGTTGCTCAATTGCGCTGTTGTGGTTCAGAGTGGTCAGTTGCTAGGCATCGTACCGAAGACCTATCTGCCCAACTATAATGAATTCTACGAGAAGCGCTGGTTTGCTTCTGCTCAAGATTTGAATCCTACCGATCTTTATCTGGCAGGCTCTCATATCGCGATTTCGGCCATGCCCAAGATATTCCAGACGGCTGGTGGTGTGAAGTTCGGTGTTGAAATCTGCGAAGATGTGTGGGCTCCTCTTCCACCCAGCAATAATCTGACGATGGCAGGTGCCGATATCATTTTGAACTGTTCGGCTAGCGATGATCTAATCGGCAAACACTCCTATCTGCGATCGTTGGTTGCTCAGCAGAGTGCACGCACCATTAGTGGCTATGTCTATGCTTCTTGTGGTTTCGGTGAGTCTACTCAGGATGTGGTCTATGGCGGTAATGCCATGATTTTCGAGAATGGTCGTCTGTTGGTGGAGGGCGAACGCTTTTCATTCCAGCCTCAGATACAAGTGACGCAGATTGACATAGAGCGCTTACGTACAGAGCGCGCCACCAATTCTACCTTTATCAATGCCCAACGCGAGGCCAAGGCAGAGGTGGTAGAGTGTCGTGCGGTGGAACTGGCTGAATTTAAAATGCTGCGGTCCGTAAATCCTCATCCCTTCATCCCTGCCGATGCTGACATGGCAGCTAGTTGCGAAGAGATTCTCAATATACAGACCGCCGGTTTGGCCAAGCGACTGCTGCATACCAACTGTCAACATGTTGTAGTGGGCATCAGTGGAGGTCTAGACTCCACACTGGCACTCCTTGTGTGCGTGCGTACATTTGATAAATTAGGGCTCGACCGCAAGGGTATCGTTGGTGTGACGATGCCTGGATTCGGCACTACAGACCGTACCCACGACAATGCTACATCGCTGATGCAGACGCTGAATATCTCGCAGATGGAGATATCTATTGCCAAAGCCGTCACACAACATTTCGAGGACATCGGCCATGATATGAGCAAGCACGATGTCACCTATGAGAATGCGCAGGCTCGCGAGCGTACACAGATTCTGATGGATTTGGCTAATAAACTCAATGCGATGGTAGTAGGAACTGGCGATCTTTCTGAACTGGCTTTAGGATGGGCCACCTATAACGGCGACCATATGTCAATGTATGGAGTCAATGCTGGCGTGCCCAAAACGCTCATCCAGTATCTTATTCGTTATATGGCTCAACTGCCTCAGTTCAATGCTCAGCAGGCTACCTTGCTCGACATCGTCGATACCCCGATTTCGCCAGAACTGACGCCTGCTGATGCCCAAGGTAATATCCAGCAGAAAACGGAAGACCTCGTCGGTCCGTACGAATTGCATGACTTCTTCCTCTACTATTTCCTCCGTTTCGGATTTCGTCCTACGAAGCTATTCTTCCTGGCTTGCCATGCCTTTAAAGGTAAATACGAGAGGGAAACCATAAAGCATTGGCTTACAACATTCTGCCGTCGATTCTTCAATCAGCAGTTCAAGCGCTCGTGTCTGCCAGACGGACCTAAGGTCGGCAGTGTTAGCCTCTCGCCACGAGGCGACTGGCGCATGCCCAGTGATGCCTCCAATGCTCTGTGGGTCAAGGAGTGTGAAGCATTGTAGAAAAATTGAAAGTGAAAGTTGAAAGTGAAAGTTGAAAGTGAAAGATGGCAGAACAGAATAACCAACGCAGAACGCGTAGAGCGAGTCAGCAGACTGACAATACCTATGCACATGTGCAGCCTCAGGCTCGTGAGATAGAACGTGCCGTGCTGGGTGCACTGATGATTGATAAGGATGCCTATACCGTAGTTTGTGAGATGCTCCGTCCTGAGAGTTTTTACGAGCCTCGCAATCAGAAGATTTATGAAGCCATACGAGACTTGGAGTTGCGCGAGCAGCCTGTTGACGTATGGACCGTTACTGAACAGTTGGCCAAACAAGGCGACTTGGAGGATGTGGGTGGACCAACCTACGTCACAGAGCTGTCGTCAATGGTGGCTTCATCAGCTAATATTGAATACCACGCCCGTATCGTAGCCCAGAAATTCTTGGCTCGACAACTCATCAGCTATGCCAGTTTCATTGAGACCAAAGCTTTCGACGAGACAGTCGACATCGATGACTTGATGCAGGAGGCTGAAGGGTCCCTCTTCGAACTCTCGCAGAAGAATATGAAGAAGGACTACACCCAGATAGACCCCGTCATCAAGAATGCCATCGATGTCATACAGAAAGCTGCCGCCAACAAGGACGGACTGACGGGGGTTGCGACAGGTTATCATAAGCTCGATGACATCACCAGCGGATGGCAACCTTCCGATCTGATCATCATAGCCGGACGTCCAGCTATGGGTAAGACCTCGTTTGCCCTCTCTATGGCTAAGAATATTGCTGCCGACTATGAAGTGCCGATGGCTTTCTTTTCTCTTGAAATGAGCAATACACAGTTGGTCAATCGTTTGATTTCCAATGTGTGTGAGATTCAGGGTTCAAAGATTCTTAACGGACAGTTACGTCCCGACGAGTGGGAGCGATTGGATAAGCACGTCAACAATTTGCTTGGAGCACCGCTCTATGTTGACGATACTCCTGGTCTTTCTGTTTTCGAGCTCCGCACCAAGGCACGTCGTCTGGTGCGTGAACATGGGGTCAAAATCATCATGATAGACTATCTGCAGCTGATGAATGCCAACGGCATGCGTTTCTCCTCCCGTCAGGAAGAGGTATCTACCATCAGCCGATCGCTCAAGGGACTGGCTAAGGAACTGGAAATTCCCATCATTGCCCTGTCGCAGTTGAACCGTGGTGTCGAGAGCCGTGAGGGATTAGAAGGCAAACGACCTCAGTTGAGCGACCTGCGTGAGTCGGGAGCCATCGAGCAGGATGCTGATATGGTGCTCTTTGTACACCGCCCAGAGTATTACCATATCTATCAGGACGACAGTGGTCACGACCTGCATGGTATGGCGCAGATTATCATAGCCAAGCACCGTAAGGGTGCGACAGGCGACGTGTTGCTTACTTTCCGTGGCGAATTTACCCGTTTTGAGAATCCTGAGGACAGTCAGTTGCGCAGCAGGAAGGAGTCGGGTAGTGGTGACGGAGGAGGCGAAATCATTGGCAGTCGCATCAATAATGAGGATGGCCCACTGCCTTTCTGACCCAATTTTCAAATTTATTCGAAAAAAGTTGGAAAAAAGTTTGGCAGTTCCATAAAAAGTCCGTACCTTTGCAACCGCAAATCAGAAATGAGGCGATAAGGAGGCTCCCTAGCTCAACTGAATAGAGCATCTGACTACGGATCAGAAGGTTGTGGGTTTGAATCCCGCGGGAGTCACAAAGAGGTTAAAGGTGATAGGCTCAGAAAGTCTTTCACCTTTCTTTGTTTCGGGAATTTAAGTTCTTTTTTGCGATGAATAAAGAAGAGAAACGAGAACAGCAGCGTAAACGGCTGATGGACAACAAAGCCTATCAGACGATGAAAGGTTTGACTAAATATATGGATCGTTACTATTTGGATGCGCTACTTGGCATTATTCCAGGTTGGGGTGATGTCCTTGCAGTGCTTTCTGCCATTCCTTTTGTCTATTTCTCTATGCGTGTCATCAAGAGTATTCCGCTGACACTGGCCATTATCAATAATGCCCTGCGTGATGTCCTGCTTGGTATGATACCTTTTTTCGTTGGCGATGTCATCGATATTTTCCACCGTTCCAACACCAAGAACATGGCCATGATTCAAGGGTTTGTTGATGGTGATGAAACAATCATCAAAGAAGTCAACAAACGAGCCTGGCAGTCTGCTGTTGTCCTCGTTTTATTGTTAATCCTCATCGGACTTCTTATCTGGCTGCTTATATCATTTGGCAGTTACCTTTATTCCCTTGTGTTTTCACCCAAAAACTGTTAATAGTTGAATCTATGTCCGTTCCACTTTAGAGGCTTCTGTGTTTTTGTGCCGTTGGCATGCCAGGTGGTAACGATAATATCCTTGCCAACTCGGGGCAGTGCATAGCTCTTGTCAAAGTATTCAACGTTAAAGCCGGGCGTTTCACATCTTGTCATCTTCTTAGTGGCATTGGTATATCGGTAAAACGTAAGTCCGTCATATTGTCCCGCACTTGGTTTGCCGTTTACAAAGCTCCAACGGCTATCTGCAAAGAGTTTATGTTTGCCGTCAGCTTCATTCCAGAAGCACATCTCTATCTTAGAGGAAGATTCTTCATAGGTCCATTCATATACAAGGAAACCATTTTTCGTGTCGATGGTCAGTGTTTCGTCCTTATCGAGAGGCTGCCCTTTTTCCTGTAAATTGATAGCGCGTTGTAGATTTTTGTAGAGTGTCATTCCCTCAGCATCGCACTCCTCTACGTTGTCGAAGTCGAGAAAAATGAGATAGGCCTTCACAAAGTCTTTGATTGTAGGACGAGAACCCTCATAGCTTACTTTGAATGTGTCCTGTGCCGACATACTCAGCATGCAACATGCGAATAAGATTGTTAATGTTAGTCTTTTCATATGGTTATTCATTTTCGATGTTTTCTTGGTCGCAAAGATACAAATAATAATTAAATAAAACAAGCATATATAACGAAAACTACTATCCAAACTAATTCTTTTTCCCCCAAAAAACAGAGAGGGCGATCTGTCACAGAGAGCCCTCTCTTCATAAACTAACTTATTCAAAATTTTAAAAAAGATGTGTCTTTTGTCCTTTTTTGTTTTTGGATTAGTAAATTATGCTAGTAAGTATATATGCTACGATGGTAGCGATAGATGTGCTGATCAAACCAGGCATCATGAACGAGTGGTTGAGCAGGTATTTACCGATAACAGTAGTACCAGAACGGTCGAAATTCACCGTTGCGATGTCCGAAGGATAGTTCGGGATGAAGAAATATCCATAGACACTGGGGAATACACCCAGCAACACAGGGCCGTCGATGCCCAGCGAATAGGCCAGCGGCAACATGGCCACAACGACAGCTCCCTGGGAATTGATGAGCACCGAGACGAGGAAGAACACCAAGGCTATGGACCAGGGATATTCTTTCACAATGTCCGCCAGCATCGTTTCCATCTCTGTTAGATAGTTGGAGAAATAGGTGTCGGCCAGCCAGGCAATGCCGTAGATGGCAACCACAGCTACCATACCCGACTGCCACACAGGACCGGCAACAGCCTTCTTGGGTTGTGCCTTGCAGAAAATGATCATCAGCGCTGCAGCGGCAATCATCACAATCTGGATGACGATGTTCATCTTCAGCGGTTTGCTATCCCATGAGGGTAGGAGAGAGGGCACTGCTGCAAAGAATACGATGACGCATAGTGCCAGCAAGAACACGTAGACGGCACGCTTGGCCTCGGGCGGAATAACCTTATCAAGCGTGGTGGCACCACCGCCGTAGATATAGTCGCGTTGTACGGGATCCTGTAGCTTAGCTTGGAACTCAGGGTCTTTGTCGAGATCCAAGCCACGGTGATAACTGGCTGCAGCGGCAGCTAACAAACCACAGAGACAGGCGGGAATAGAAATCATTAATACACCAGGAATAGTGACATCGAACCCATTTGCGTTTGAAATGCTGACGAAAGCCACCACTGCAGCAGCTATGGGTGAACAGGTAATGCCAACCTGGGAAGCTATCGAAGCCACTCCGCATGGCCGTTCTGGACGTATGCCTTGTTTTAATGATATGTCGCAGATAATGGGCATCAGCGTGTAGACTACATGCCCCGTTCCCACCAGTACGGTGAGGAAGAAAGTGGACATCGGAGCCAGGAACGTGATGCGATCGGGATGTTTGCGCAGCATTTTCTCAGCCATCTGTATCAGCCAGTCCATACCCCCAGAGGCCTGCATGATGCCGGCGCAGGTGACTGCAGCTATTATGATATAAATAACATCAGTAGGAGGCGAACCAGGTTTTAATCCGAAGCCAAACACTAGAATAGCCAGTCCGATACCCGAAATAGCTCCCAGGGCAAGACTGCCATAGCGTGATCCAACCCATAATGCTCCCAATACGATAAGGAGTTGCAATATCATTAATAAACTCATAGTTTTAGAAATAGTTATTAATACTGACCCTGCAAAGATAGATAAAAAAATATTTACGACCAAATTATTCTCTCATTATTTTGTGATGTTTTTCTATCTCCTTCTATCAAAAAAATCCACCGCTCTATCACAGAGCGGTGGATTTCCAATTTTATTATCAACTTTTATATGCTGTCAATTCTCACGAAGGGAACAGCAGGGAATTTATATGTTTATTCAAATACTTCTTCATCTATATCACCAAAGAATCGGCTTTGCGCTTCTGATGAATTTTTATTTCCACTTCCCATACCCAGAGATGCAGCGATAATTTGCTGTGTCTCCAATGTTATGATTACCATTTCTGGATTGCTATATTTCTTTTTCATAATTTGTTTCATTTTAAAAGTTAAACGTCTTACTTCTTACCTCATCGATATTACTTCAGAATAACTTTCTTGCCATTCACGATGTAGAGGCCTTTGGTAGGGTAGAGGACGCGACGACCCTGAAGGTCATAGTAAATGTTGTCCTCTTTTCCAACCTTGATGTTCTTGATAGCTGTAGCGTCGTCTCCGAATACAATATCGAGATAGCCACGGGCGGTAGCAGGTGCATCCGTGAGGTGCAGATAAGCCTTACCAGCAGCCACAGGTCCTGCAGGACTTACGTGATAGAATAATCCATCAACAAGGATGTAGTCGTAAACACCATCACCACCAACGTTAGTTGAACCATCACCTGCTTTCAGCAGATTAGAAGCGGGAGCATCAACATAAGTACATAGGGGAATCTTATATTCTGTGCTTGCTGTACCTTTCAATACAAGAGGAGTCTTTGCTGGTACCTTTGTAACTTCCTCCAAAGATACAGAAGAGGCTGTAGCCGCAGTTGCAACATATGCTTTAATATCAAGACCTGTGAAGTCAACTGCATATTTGGTTACGTATGTTGAGTATTCTTTTGTAGGAGTTACTGCTTCGTATGGAGTCACAGCAACATTATAGAAGAATGCCATTTCATAAAGACGAGAGTTTGATGTACCATCATTGGTTAAAGTAATAACATATTCTTTACTTTCATCAAGAACTACTTCAATAACGGTTGCAGCATTTCCACAAGTAGTATAGTTGATGGTTGATGTAGCAGGAGTAGAACCTGTGAGCTCAAAAGCAGCTAGAGTGACAGTTTGACTATTTGCATTGGATTTTGCATACGCTTTAACGTTGGATATACCCTTTATACGAAAAGCATAGTACAAGTTATCGCCAGTACTTACGGTTGCTGCTCTTCCAATAGAAATCAGCGCAAGCGTCAATAAAGTAAATAGTTTTTTCATAAATTGATTTGATTTTTAGATTGTTATAAAATGTAATGTTATTGTTTGAATTCATTTAGGTTTCATAGTGGGAGCTCAAAAGCTGTTTGCCGTACGATAACGGCTATGTTACAATTGTGTTACAATGCAACGTGGTGCAAAAGCACAAAGAAATAATTAGAATGCCAAATTTTTCTTTGATTTTTCGCAAATATATTATGGCAGATCGAAAATTCTTTTGAGAAACTCTGTCATTCTTGTAGAGCCAATTCTCATATGGCTCAACTCGTCATAGACCAAATTCAGTGAATTTGGTTAGTAAATTCAGTGTATTTGGTCGGTAAATTCAGTGAATTTGGTATTGATCCTATAAGGTGATTGGTGTTTGGATTCTATTCTATAAAAGCAAAAGCGACAAACTTTTCAGTTCGTCGCTTTCTCTACCTTTGTACGCCTGCAGGGGGTCGAACCCTGGACACCCTGATTAAGAGTCAGGTGCTCTACCAACTGAGCTACAAGCGCATCCTTTTGGTTTTGCGGTTGCAAAGGTACTAACTATTTTTGAATCCAACAAACTTTTTCTTGATTTTTTTCGAAAAAAGATAAAAAAAAGCTCCAACCGGTATGCTGGAGCTCTGTTTTGGGGTATTTTCAGTCAGAAATCTACATAAAAGCAACTGTAAGACCTGCCATGACAATACTGACCATGGACATCAGTTTGATGAGAATATTAAGTGAAGGACCACTGGTGTCCTTGAAAGGATCGCCAACGGTGTCACCCACAATAGTGGCCTTATGGGCAAAAGAACCCTTTCCGCCGAAATTGCCTTCTTCTACATTCTTCTTAGCATTGTCCCATGCACCTCCAGCATTGGCCATGAAGATGGCAAGCGTGAAGCCGCTAGCCAAACCGCCAACCAGCAAACCAAGCACGCCAGCTACACCGAGGATGCAGCCAACGACGATGGGGATGATGATGGCAAGGATGGATGGGAATATCATTTCGTGCTGAGCAGCACGGGTGGAAATTTCGACACAGCGGCCGTAATCAGGAGTACCAGTGCCTTCGAGAATGCCGGCTATCTCCTTGAACTGCCGGCGAACCTCTACGACCATCTTCTGAGCAGCGCGACCTACGGCCTCCATAGTGAGTCCGCAGAATAAGAAGGCTGCCATGGCACCAATGAATGCTCCGACAATGACTTTGGGGTTCATCAGGTTAACCTGGAAGAAGTTCATGAAGTCGGGGATGGTGGCATCGGTGGCCTTAATGATTTCACCCTGCACATTCTCAATTGTCACACCGGCACGAGCCATGGCAATCTTGATTTCTTCGATGTAAGAGGCCAGCAGGGCTAGGGCAGTGAGTGCGGCAGAACCGATGGCAAAGCCTTTACCTGTGGCAGCGGTGGTGTTGCCAAGGGCATCGAGGGCATCAGTGCGATGGCGCACGTCTTCACCCAGTTCGCTCATCTCGGCATTTCCGCCGGCATTGTCGGCAATAGGTCCGTAGGCGTCAGTCGCCAGCGTGATGCCAAGAGTGGAAAGCATGCCAACGGCTGCAATACCTATGCCATAGAGTCCATGGGCCAAACTGCTGGACGACATACTCAAGTCGAAACCGTTGGCACATAGATAACTTAGCATGATGGCCACACCGATGGTGAGCACAGGGATGCAGGTGGAAATCATGCCTGTTCCTATACCTTTTATTATAACGGTGGCAGATCCGGTAAGACCGGCCTCGGAAATCTTCTGAGTGGGTTTGTAACTGTGAGATGTGTAATACTCAGTGGCTTGACCGATAATCACACCGGCAGCCAATCCTGAAATCACGGAGAAAGAAAGGCCGAGCCAATTTTCAACACCTAATAAATATAATATAGCAAAAGTGGCAATGGCAATCAGGACAGCACTGACATTGGTGCCCAGGGACAGAGAGTGGAGTAGATCCTTCATCGTGGCGCCCTCCTTGGTGCGAACTAAGAAGATGCCTAACAGCGAAAGGAACACACCGACGGCAGCTATCAACATGGGTGCAATGACGGCTTTCAACTGAATGTCGACACCAGCCACAGCAAAAGCGGCAGCACCGAGAGCAGCCGTTGACAGGACAGAACCGCAGTAGCTCTCATAGAGGTCAGCCCCCATACCGGCTACGTCGCCCACATTGTCGCCCACATTGTCGGCAATGGTGGCAGGATTGCGAGGATCGTCCTCGGGAATGTCAGCTTCGACCTTCCCCACGATATCGGCACCCACATCGGCAGCTTTGGTGTATATGCCACCACCCACACGTGCAAACAAAGCCTGGGTAGAAGCACCCATACCGAAGGTGAGCATCGTGGTGGTGATAGAGATGAGTCCGTCGGGGTCGAAGTGATTGAGCACAACAAACCAGATGGCTATGTCAAGCAGACCGAGGCCTACTACCGTCAGACCCATCACAGCGCCCGAACGGAAAGCTATTTTCAATCCTGCATCCAGACTCTGGCGGGCTGCATTGGCTGTACGGGCAGATGCATAGGTGGCTGTCTTCATACCAAAAAAGCCTGCCAGACCAGAGAAGAGACCACCCGTCAGGAAGGCGAATGGTACCCAGGGATTCTGGACATGCAGAACGTATGCCATGATGGCAAAGACAACAACCAAGGCGGCAAAAACTATACCCACCACCTTGTATTGCTGCCATAGATAAGCCATGGCGCCCTTACGTACATACTCGGCAATCTCACGCATACGAGGAGTTCCCTCATCGGACTTCAACATTCTCTTGAAGAAGTACCAGGCCATACCCAAAGCAACTACAGAGGCTATGGGGACTAGCCAAAACACACTTGGAATATTCATACTAACTAATTGATAAATAAGTTTTTCTCTCTAATTTATTCGTCATCGCTACCGTAATCGGACAGCTCGACAGCTTCGTCGTCGGGATCGATACCTAAATCGAATGTAGTGCGGTAGTTGTCTTCATTCATGTCATCTTCATCAATTTCATCGACTTCATCATGACTTACATAGTTATCCTCCACAACTACGTCTGCATCCTCATCTTCGGCATCGCTGTCATTCTTGTCATCGTCTAGCTTTAGGCGTGGCTTGATGGTCTCGGGCTTGAGCTTGGCAAAAATGGCTTCCACCCAGGAACCCTTGGCTACTTCAAGTACTTCATATCCATCGGCTAACTTTTTCTCGTACATACCACCTTTCTTGTGAAGGCGATCCTTGGGCAACGTGGTTGTAGAAATGTCGAAACCGCTTTCAATGATGTCCTGAATAGACTGGGACAGCGAATCCCAACCTCCACCGAAATTACGTTCCAACACCTCAACCAGTTTGGAGGCGGAGATATGACGGATATTTTCGTAAGTGAGATCGGTGACGCGCATGATAGGGCGCTTACGGATAGCCCACTGTTGTTTGGTGTTCTCGTCAAGGGTGACAAAACCGACTTTATATCCTTGTTTCTCGTACGACTTCTTGAGCTGGGCAACTTCGCCCTTCAATTCCTCAATCGTGAAAGCCGAACGGATGATGTCAATGTAATGACGGAAATTCTCTTTTACCTCAGAGTCTTTTAGCCCTGTGTTCAGCATTCTGAAAACATCATTCTCCTGAATATCCCAAACCGAGCTCTTGGTCAGGTTCTTCAGGGCTATGGCCTGTGGTTGTAATTCTGAATTTGCCTGCAACTTTGTTTGTGATTTCGTTTGCGATTTTGATTGCTTTGTTTTTGATTCTTTCATGTCTTTTAAAGCTTTATTGATATTTATGACTGCAAAGATAATGTAAAACAAGCGAAATACAAGTATTTCTGCCACATTTTTTTTGTTAATTTCCTAAAAAGTGCTACCTTTGGCGTCGAAAATATGTCAGAACCGTTAGCAGAAAGGTTGAGACCCCGCACACTTGACGATTACATCGGACAGCAACATTTGGTGGGCGAAGGTGCCGTCTTGCGTAAAATGATTGACGCAGGGCGTATTTCTTCGTTTATCCTATGGGGACCTCCAGGGGTGGGGAAGACGACGTTGGCACAGATTATTGCGCATCGTCTGGAAACGCCTTTCTACACGCTTTCTGCTGTGACTAGCGGTGTGAAGGACGTGCGTGACGTAATCGAGAAGGCTCAAAAGGGGCGCTTCTTTAATGAGGCATCTCCTATTTTGTTTATCGACGAGATACACCGGTTCTCGAAATCACAGCAGGACTCTCTGTTGGGGGCTGTCGAGAAAGGTATCGTTACACTGATTGGAGCGACAACCGAGAATCCGTCATTTGAAGTGATACGGCCGCTGTTGTCAAGATGCCAGATATATGTACTGAAATCGCTGGAGAAAGACGATCTGATGAACCTGCTGAACAGAGCAGTTACACAGGATGTTATTCTGAAAGAACGTCATATAGAACTGAAAGAAACGGGGGCTATGCTGAGGTATAGTGGGGGGGATGCGCGTAAACTGCTGAATATCCTGGAACTGGTGGTGGAAGCTGCGGGCGAAAAGGATGACATTATCATCACTGACCAAATGGTAGCCGAACGATTGCAACAGAATCCGTTGGCATACGATAAAGACGGAGAAATGCACTACGACATCATCTCGGCCTTCATCAAGAGTATCAGAGGGTCTGATCCAGACGCAGCTCTGTATTGGTTGGCACGAATGATAGAGGGTGGGGAAGACCCGAAATTTATTGCCCGCAGATTGGTCATATCGGCTTCTGAAGATATTGGACTGGCTAATCCCAATGCCCTGTTGCTGGCCAATGCAGCCTTTGATGCCGTTCAGAAAATAGGATGGCCAGAGGGCAGAATACCCTTAGCTGAAGCAACGGTCTATTTGGCCACTTCACCTAAGAGCAATTCAGCCTATCTTGGCATTGACTCTGCGCTGGAACTGGTGAAGCGTACCGGTAACCAGCCTGTTCCTTTGCCTATTCGCAATGCACCAACACAACTGATGAAAGATTTGGGATATCATGATGGCTATCTGTATCCGCATGACTATCCCGGTCATTTCACACCTCAACAGTATTTGCCAGATGCTCTTATCAATGAGCGATTATGGCATGCCCAGCATTCGCCCGCTGAAGAAAAACTGTATGAGCGTATGATCAACTATTGGGGAGAAAGGTATAAGAAATAAATGGAATACGATGCACTCATTCAACAATTGATAGAATTTCTTGGGACTTTTGCCTTTGCAATCTCGGGAATTCGACATGCTGCCGCTAAACATTTCGACTGGTTTGGGGGATATGTCTGTGGCGTGGCGGTTGCCATCGGAGGTGGTACTATTCGTGACGTTATGCTTGGGACAACGCCCTTCTGGATGACCAATCCTTTCTATCTAATCTGTACGGCTGCAGCCTTGTGTTTTGTCATAGTTTTTGCAAAGCATATGGAGGGGTTGCATAATACGTGGTTTGTGTTTGACACATTAGGTTTGGCGCTCTTTAATATTGCCGGTATTCAGAAGTCGATTCTGTTTGGGCAACCATATTGGGTGGCTATCATTATGGGATGTATTACAGGTGCTGCAGGTGGTGTGATTCGTGACATACTGCTCAACAATGAACCCGTGATATTCCATAAGGAGATTTATGCAATGGCTGCTATACTTGGGGGAATAACATACTGGATTCTAGATGTTTTCGGAATGCCTATTGAAGTAACGGTTATATCGGCTTTCGTTATCACTTGCTTGATGAGATTTCTGGCAGTCAGGTATCATCTTTCACTGCCAATACTGAAAAACGAGTAGGGGAGTGTTGCCCCCTACTTCGCCATTTCATAAATGTCACGCATTTCCTTTTGACCAAGGACTTCCATCGCTCCAACGGTGATGGTGCCACCACGTGAACATTTGTCAACCAATATGTCGATTTCTTCGTCTGTAATTTTTCTTCCAAGCAATTCTGTAAGGTTTGTAGGCATGCCGATTTCATGATAAAAGCGTTCGATAGCCTGGATACCTTGTTCTGCTGTTTCTTCTGGATGAGTGAAATCGTTCGTAACTCCCATCACATTGACGGCAAACTGTACAAAACGGCTCAAATGCTTGTCTTTAACATATCGTGCCCATGAAGGCCACAGTGCAGCAAGACCGGCACCGTGAGTCACTCCGAACAGTGCACTGAGTTCATGTTCCAAGCGATGAGTTGCAAAATCTTTCTCCGTTCCGCATTCTGTCAAATCGTTGTGAGCTAATGATCCTGCCCACATAATTTGGGCACGATAGCGATAGTTTTCGGGCTCTTTGAGCACGATGCGGGCTGCATCCATGACCGTTCGGAGTAGTGCCTCGGAGATAGCATCGGTGAGTGTCATGTCTTCATAATTAGAGAAATAGCGTTCCATCGTATGCATCATGATATCAGTAGCTCCGGCTGCAGTCTGATAAGCTGGTAAAGTATAGGTTCGCTCAGGATTCATCACGGCAAAGCGACAACGGCACAGATCGCTGTTTACGCCTCGCTTGAGCAGTTCTTCGTCCTTGGTAATCACACAACTGGAAGACATTTCGCTTCCTGCAGCAGGAATAGTTAAAACTACGCCAATAGGAAGACAGGCTGTCGGCTTTGCTTTACCATCCCAGAAATCCCATACGTCGCCGGCATAGGGAACGCCATAACCAATAGCTTTGGCTGAATCAATCACGCTGCCGCCACCAACTGCTAAAATAAAATCTACTTGTTCCTGTTTACAAAGACGAATACCTTCATAAACTTTGCTCAGCAGAGGATTTGGAACAACTCCGTCCAGTTCTACGAAATGGAGTCCCGCGTCTCTAAGTTGCTTCCTGATGACATCCAATAATCCAGACCGCTCAGCCGAACCTCCACCATAATGCAAAAGTACACGACTTGCACCGTTGTTCTTTAATAAATGCCCAATCTGATTTTCAGAATCTTTTCCAAACACTACACGAGTCGGGGCATAGAAATTAAAATCCTTAATCATAACTATTTTTTTTCTTTATTTATTCCTTAAATATTTATCCCTTTGTACCTTATCCTTTTGCTTCCTATTTATCATAATGACGATTATGAATTTAAAATAACAGAGCGAATTCTCAGCACTAGGCTACAAAGATAACAATAAATCGATAAAATATTGTCAGGACAGGCTATGAAGGTATTTTGTTTAACAATATTTAATAGAAAAATATAGGTATCAAGAGAACAACGTATTGATATTTTTTGTAATTTTGCATCGTTTTACGGTATTATATAATACACATCCCTGATTTTCAGGTATTTAAGGAAAAAAGAGGTAATTAAGAATGAGACAATTAAAAATTCAAAAGAGTATCACGAATCGCTCAAGTGAGGCACTGGACAAGTACCTGGTAGAAATTGGACGCGCACCGCTGATCAGTATTGACGAGGAAATTGAGCTTGCGCAGAAAATTCGTAAAGGCGGTCCTGAAGGCGAGCGCGCCAAAGACAAATTAGTAACAGCCAATCTGCGATTTGTGGTATCCGTTGCCAAACAGTATCAGCATCAGGGACTGACGCTTACTGACTTGATTGACGAGGGTAACATCGGTCTGATTAAGGCCGCACAAAAATTTGACGAAACCCGTGGGTTTAAGTTTATCAGCTATGCAGTATGGTGGATTCGTCAGAGTATTCTGCAGGCTATCGCAGAACAAAGTCGTATCGTGCGATTACCATTGAACCAGGTGGGCAGCCTAAACAAGATAAATCACGAAATCAATAAATTCGAACAGGAAAATCAGCGTCATCCCTCCGTATCGGAGTTAAGTGAAGCAACCAACCTGGATGAAGAGAAAATTGGTCAGAGTCTGATGGCTGACGGTCACCATGTTTCGATTGATGCACCTTTCCAGGATGGTGAAGACAATTGTATGCTTGATGTTATGGCAAGTGGCGATGATTCACGTACGGACCGTCAGGTTGACCATGAGTCGATGGCACAGGAATTGAACACTGTGCTTCAGAAAGTTTTGAAAGATCGTGAGATTACAATTATCCGCGAATGTTTCGGTATCGGTTGTCATGAGAAAGGATTAGAAGAAATTGGTGACCGACTGGGACTTACTCGTGAGCGTGTACGCCAGATTCGTGAAAAAAGCATAGCTAAGCTTCGTGAATCAGGAAATGCGCGTATTTTGATGAAATATTTAGGTTAAATTCTTTGTCACTTCAAAATTATTGAGTAATTTTGGGGTGTGAAGATAATAACGCATATCATTATTATGGTGGTGAGCATGTTGATTTTCATGCCCACCATTAATTTTTCCAAGGCGAAGACTGATTCCGTACTACTGAATAAGGTATGGAATTTCAGACGTAATTTCGCTCATAAAATAGAAGGCGGAAGCCTGAATTCATATATGCGCTATACGGTCGAAACCAATCGTCGTAATTTCACCATGTTTCTGGTCCCTACTCTATATTCAATAGCTCAGGGAGATCGCAAAAACATTTCAGAAATGTATGGAACGATGGTAAAACAAGGAGAGCATGAATTTCCTTTTCATCCGCAAATCATCAGTAACACCATACAAAGCAATAGGCAGATTAGCGATGCTTTTACGGAATATCTGACACCAAACATCTACGACATTACTATATACGATGAAAAAATATTGTCACCATTCCACCGTTTCAATCGTATTTATTATCGTTATACAGTAGAACAGGACGGGACTAATCTGTCAAAGATTTCATTCCGCCCTAAATTGAAAAACACGCAGCTGGTGAAAGGATATGCTATTGTTGAAACCAATACGGGACGAGTGATTTATGCCACATTTGAAGGAGAATTCAATATGGTGGATTTTCATGTCGATTTAGTTCAGGGGACGGAAGATGGTACTTCCATGCTTCCGCAAAGATGTATGACAGACATCACCTTCAAATTCATGGGGAATCGCATCACATCGCATTTCCTTGCTAATTTCAATAACCAGACCACCCTGCCCGACTCTTTGCACTATGTGGAAAATCGAGAAATGATGGATTCTCTGCGACCTATTCAGTTGAGAGATTTTGAGAAAGAAATCTACAATGAATATGATGAACGAAAAAGAAAGGAAAAACTTGAAGCTGAAGCCCATAAAGATACAACGATAGTAAGAAAACGTACTTTTGAAGACTTCCTGATAGATTTTGGTGATAAGTTGGTTACCAGTTCACACACACATGCTGGAGGTGCTTCATTGAGTCTCTCTCCTATTCTTAATCCTCAGTACGTCAGCTATACAAAGAGTAAAGGCCTGTCCTACAAAATTCAACTTGGACTTCGTTACAATTGGAACGCAAAGCGCTATCTGACAATTGAACCGCAGATTGGTTACAATTTCGGAATCAAGCAATTCTATCATTATACACCCATTCGGATGACATATAATCCTAAACGTCGCGGGTATGCTGAAATCGTTGTTGCTAATGGTAACCGTATTTCAAACGCAAGTGTCATTGAGGTAATACGAGAACGATATGGCAATGATAGTGCCCAAGTGTATCAAAACAAGGGACTTGACTATTTTGACGATAATTATTTTAAAGTCATTAATAATGTTGTGGCTTATGACTGGTTGGAAGTCAAGGCCGGTATAGTCTACCATATTAGAAAAGCCAAAAACGAAGAAGGAATGAAGCAGTATAAACAACCCATCACTTACCGAAGTTTTGCTCCTTCATTCACGATTCACGTCAGTCCTTGGCGCCGTGGTCCGTACTTTACACTCAACTACGAACGAAGTTTTAAAGGTATACTTGGTTCTACGTTGGAGTATGAAAGATATGAGTTTGACGCAAGTCATAAGTTCAAGTTAAATGGATTACGTAGAATAAACTTAAAGGGAGGTTTCGGTCTGTATACGAATCAAATGACCAGCTACTTCCTTGACTATGCCAACTTCCGCGATGAAAATCTGCCAGGCGGATGGGAAGACGAGTGGACTGGTAATTTCCAATTGCTTAACAGCCAGTGGTACAACATGTCCAACTATTATCTGCGTATCAATTCTTCGTATGAGTCTCCCCTACTCTTATGTTCATTCCTGCCTTTTGTCGGAAAACATATTGAGAAAGAACGCATCTATTTAAGTCTGCTTTCCATACAACACACACGTCCTTACTCTGAAATAGGATATAGCATTTCCACACGATTCGTGTCAATTGGTATATTTGCAAGTTTCCTGAATCTAGAATATAAGAACTTGGGTACAAAATTCACTTTTGAGTTGTTCAGAAAATGGTAGGTGCCAGAAAATCTTTGATCGTATATAAAGCCAGTGCAGGAAGCGGTAAGACTTTTACACTGGCGACAGAATATATCAAGCTGTTAGTACAGAATCCACAAAACTATCGCGCTATTCTGGCTGTAACCTTTACCAATAAGGCTACAGAAGAGATGAAGATGCGTATTCTCAGCCAACTGTATGGGATATGGAAGCAATTGGCTGATTCTGAGAGTTATGTGAATAAAATAGAAACAGATACGGGACTGTCTCGAGAATGTATTCGGCAACGTGCAGGTGAAGCGTTACATCTATTACTCCACAATTACAATAGCTTCCGAGTTCAAACCATCGACTCGTTCTTCCAAAGCGTACTACGCAATCTGGCTCGCGAATTAGAACTCACAGCTAATCTGCGCGTTGGATTGAGCGGTGATCAGGTCGAGGAAATGGCTGTCGACCAGTTGGTTGACCAACTCAAACATACGGATGCAATTCTGCAATGGCTGTTGCACTACATCATGACTAATTTGAGCGAAGACAAAAGTTGGAGCAGTAGTGACGAAAAGAAAACGAGTTTTATTCGCCAAATTAAAAATTTCGGAAAGACTATCTTCCGCGATTATTATAAGGATCATCGGCAGGCACTCAATGCAAAGATGGGAGAAGAAGATTTTTTTGATAATTACACCAAAACCCTTCGGAATCTTCGCGATCAAGCCAAGGAACGAATGTTAACCATTGCTTCCAGTTATTTCGACACACTGGAGCAAGAGGGCTTTTCTGTTGCCGACATCAAGAATACCACTCGTGGCGTGTCCAGTTTCTTTCAGAAAATCAAAAATGGTGATTTTAGTCCTGCCATCGTGAATGCCACAGCGCTGAAAGCCCTTGATGCTCCAGAAAACTGGTATACCAAAACTCATCCACGTGCAGAAGAACTGTATATGTTGGCTGACCAGGTATTGATGCCCATGCTCCGCTTTGCTATGGAGGAACGTGAAAAACAATGGAAGCTCTATCAGTCAGCCCAACTGACATTGAATCATCTCAACAACCTACGCCTGCTCGGAAGCATTGAGCAGAAGGTGAAAGAAATCAACGATGATGCTAATGTCTTTCTGTTAAGCAATACCCAACATCTGTTGCATGCGCTTATTCAAGAGAGCGATACACCATTTATCTTTGAGAAAATAGGAGCTCAACTCCAATACATCATGATTGATGAGTTTCAAGACACCAGCACAGTGCAGTGGCAGAATTTCAAAATCCTGATGCAAGAATGCATGAGTCATGCTGAATCAGAGAATCTGATTGTGGGTGATGTGAAGCAAAGTGTGTATCGCTGGCGTTCGGGTGACTGGCGCTTACTCAATAATATAGAGCAGCAGTTCTCTAATGACATGATGGATGTGAAAACGCTGCAAACCAACTATCGCTCGGAACGCCATATCATTGCATTCAATAATGCTTTCTTCGAGAAGGCAGCACAAATAGAATGCCAAACTCTGAGCGAGCAAAACGAAACGGGTGCAAAGCAGTTAAGGAATGCATATGCAGATGTCAAGCAGGAGGTGCCTGAACGACGTGAAGAGAAAGGATATGTGGAAATCAGACTCTTGACGGCTGAGGATTATCAAGAGCATACCTTATTATATATAAAGGAAACTGTCGAAATGCTATTGGCGCAAGGTGTTTCTCAGAATGACATAGCAATCTTGGTTCGCACTAATGATATCATAGCCCTGATAGCCAACTATTTTGCTGAAGAGATGCCTGATGTCAATATTGTGAGCGATGAAGCTTTCCAACTGGGAGTCTCTGCCTCTGTTCAGCTGCTGATTGACGCTCTGCGGCTGCTCATTCACCCCACTGATATACTGACAAAGGCACGTCTGGTAAAATCCTATCACTTGGACATCTTGGGTGAAGATGCGACAGACACAGCACTCTTGTTGAAGGACATCAATTACGACGAACTGTTGCCAGAAGCATATATTCAGCATTTTGACGATTTGCTGATGCTACCTCTTTATGAACTGACCGAACGTCTCTATGCCATCTTTGACCTGCAACGATTAAAAGAACAAAGTGCATACATTTGTGCTTTCTACGATTATCTGACTGCATTTACTATTGACAATAGTACAGGAATAGAAGCTTTTATTGATGCATGGGAGCTCGAATTATACAAGAAAACCATCCAAAGTGATGAACTGAACGGTATACGCATCCTGACGATTCATAAAAGTAAGGGGTTGGAGTATGACCATGTATTGCTGCCTTTCTGCGACTGGCGATTGGAACGTGGTGAAACTATTTGGTGTGAACCGCAAGAGTCACCCTACAACGAACTTCCAATTGTCCCCGTTGACTATAGTAGTAAAATGATAGGGTCCATCTACGAAAATGATTACCAGAATGAACACCTGCAACTAACGGTTGATAATCTCAATTTGCTATACGTTGCTTTCACAAGAGCCTGCAAAAACCTTTTCGTCACCGGTAAACGTAAGGCAAAGTCAAGCCGATCTTACTTGATAGAAAGTGTGCTGCCTGAGTTGTCATTAGAACATTCGCTACTGGAAGGAATAGATGACGAGAGCACTGACTTATTCTTCTCGTACGGCAAACTTGATACTGAAGTCAAACAGACGAATACAAACTCAGACAATATTTTCCTTCAAACTCCTCTTTTGCTACCAATCGAATTGGAATCTTATCGTAGCAATACGGAATTCCGACAGAGCAACAAGAGTATGGAGTTTATCGCTGATGACGAAGAAGAGACTGCGCAGCAAGGATATATTAAAATGGGCAGTATTCTGCATCATGTCTTTTCCACCATTCGGACAACAGCAGACATCAGTTCTGCCCTTTTACAATTGGAGCAAGAAGGTGTTCTTTATGACGAGGACATTACTGCAGCCAAGGTAACCTCTCTGCTTCGTAAACGTTTGGAGGATCCTCGTGTCAGCAATTGGTTTTCTGACAAATGGACACTCTATAATGAGTGCAAGATTCTTTTTACGGATGATGACGGAAAACTCGTTGAGCGCCGCCCCGACAGGGTGATGAGTGATGGAGAGCGAACGATCATTGTCGACTTCAAATTTGGACACTCGCGTCCAGAATACCAACAACAAGTAAGGGAATACATGCAATTGGTGCACCAAATGGGACATCAGCATGTAGAAGGCTATCTGTGGTATGTTTATAGCAATAAGATTGAAGAAGTAAAGCCAGAGTGAAACGATGACCAAAAGTTTTTTAGAATATGTAGCAGAGGATATCATCCGCAAGTATGGACACGACCTGTCTAATACAGCCATTGTATTTCCCAATAAACGTGCCTTATTATTCATTAATGAGTATCTAGCGCGTGAAGCTGGGTGCCCATTATGGAGTCCGGCTTACATCACGATTAGCGATCTGTTCCGTTCGCAATCATCGTTTACAGTTGCCGACCCTATCAAGTTAATATGCGATCTCCATCAGTCTTTCTGTTCATGCACTGAGTCTGACGAAACACTTGATCGTTTCTATGGGTGGGGACAACTTCTACTGGCTGATTTTGATGATATCGATAAAAATATGGCCGATGCCGACAAGGTGTTTGCCAATCTGCGCGACATTCACGAATTGGACGATATCAGTTATCTGACCGATGAACAGAGAGCCATCATTCGTCAGTTCTTCAGCAATTTCTCCGACAGTCATAACAGTGAACTAAAAGAACGCTTCTTGAAACTCTGGAGTCGTTTTGCCGATATCTATCATCATTTTAATTCCCATTTGGAGAAACAGCAATTAACATATGAAGGCGCTCTCTATCGTCAGGTAGCAGAAAATCCAAGCCTCACTTTCGACTACGACCGATATCTGTTCGTAGGATTTAATCTGCTTCATCAGGTTGAGAAACGGATTTTCCGCCGACTGAAACAGGATGGCAAAGCTTTTTTCTATTGGGATTTTGACCATTACTATATGCGACAGCATGAAGCAGGCCACTATATCTCGCAATATCTCGATGAGTTCCCCAATGAACTGGATATACAGAATGACGACATCTATCGACAATTCCAACAACCCAAACAAATCAGTTTTATATCAGCACCAACTGAAAACATTCAGGCACATTATGTCAGTACGTGGCTCAAAGAACATCGGCGATATGCTGACGGAAGGCGAACAGCAGTACTATTGTGTGACGAAAATCTTTTGCCTGTAGTGATTCATAGTATTCCACCTGAGGTGGAAAAAGCAAACATCACAACGGGTTACCCACTCTCTCAGACACCTGCAGCATCGTTAATAAATATTCTGATGAATCTGCACACGGGAGGACGTAGTCCTCGCATGATGGCCAGTGTACATCGTCATCCCTATGCCAAATACCTGACAGACGAAATGCTGTATAGCTGCCAGCCGACAGGTCTTTTCCAGACCGAAACAGTGTTGCAATGGATAGCAAGGCTCTTGCAGCAAATTGCCCAGCAAGCCCATCAAGATCATGCAAACGACTCTTTGCGCGACGAAGCCTTGTTTCGCACCTATACGCTCGTCAATCGCATTCTGGGACTTGTCTCCAGCGGTGATTTATCTGTGGACATGACTACACTTCAACGGTTGCTGAATCAACTGGTTCAGTCGACCGCAATCCCTTTTCATGGCGAACCTGCCGAAGGTGTACAGATAATGGGTATTCTTGAATCGCGAAACCTGGATTTCGATCATGTATTGATGCTTTCTTGCAACGATGGCAATATGCCTAAGGGAGTCAACGACAGTTCTTTCATTCCCCATAGTTTACGCAAAGCATATGAACTGACAACGGTTGACCACAAGACGGCTATCTATTCATACTATTTTCATCGAATATTGCAACGAGCATCAGACGTAACGCTACTCTATAACAATTCTACGAATGACGGGCATACGGGAGAAATGAGTCGCTTCATGCTTCAGCTGATGGTTGAAAGTGGACATCCCATACAGCAGTATACATTGAAAGCAGGACAATTGTCACTGCCGAGAAAAGCTAAGGCAATAGAAAAGTCACCTCACGTCATGCAACTGCTTAAAGAACGGTTTGAAAAACAAACCGACACGTTTCATGCATTACTCACACCTACAGCCATCAATTCCTATCGTCGTTGTCAATTGCGTTTCTTCTATCGCTATGCATGTGGTTTAAAAGACCCCGACGAGGAGGATGTATTGATGGACGACCGTATCTTCGGTATCGTTTTTCATGCAGCTGCCCAGTATATCTATCAACAACTAACACAACAGAGTCATCGGATTGAGCGTCAACAACTGAAACAGGTGCTCGACTCAAAAGTTGCTATCGAATTGGCTGTCGATAAAGCCTTTCATGAGCAGTTCCCGCATCAGAAAGACTACAATGGATTACAACTCATCAACCGCGAGGTAATCATTCATTATGTAAGACAACTTATGCAACTCGACTTACAGCTGGCACCGTTTGATATTTATAAACTGGAATACGAAGTCGTTAAAGACTTCACCGTACACCATGCCGATTCCTCATGGACAACGACCATCGGAGGAAGCATTGACCGACTGGATGCCGTGATGACTGGCGGACAAGAGCACATTCGTGTTATTGACTATAAGACTGGTGGAGGAAAACTTACGCCTCTGGCTGACGTTGAGAGCATCTTTACGGACAACAAGTCGCATCATGGATATTATCTCCAGACATTATTATACAGTACCATCGTCAGTGAGAGCAGTAAGTATAATCCTCATCATTTGCCCGTCAGTCCTGCCCTACTCTTCATACAGCATTCTGCAGAGGAAAACTATGATCCGACGCTTTGTTTTGGGAAAGATAAAATTGTGGATGTTCAACCGTTCATCACTGATTTCATTGAAAAATTGCAAACGTGCGTTGACGAAATGTTCAACCCAGAGCTTCCATTCCAGCCTGCTACTGATCCTAAGACATGCAGTGGATGTCCCTATGCTCAACTGTGTGGAAAGGTTTAGCGATTCTTATGAATCATAAACCATCTGTGCGTGTGAAGATGATACATCAGTAGAGCCACAACAGATAGTCCTATGGCCACTAAAGTGTTCTGGCCGGGAAGTATGTCGTGCATGATGTAATTCAAACCGACGCCTAATGCCAAACCTGACTCCCAAGCAAGCATAAAGGTGCTTTGTGACGTACCACGCTGACAGTGACGGCTCAACTTGATAAAGAAAAGTAAAAAGCGTGTACCTGCAATGCCCGTTGACATACCCACGAAGACGGATGAAATATAGCAAGCCACTTCCGTACGCTGTGTCTGATGTATGATTTGGGCTGCCAATAGCAGTATCAATGCTGTCACTACTTCGCTCTTCAGTTCAGCATCACGAAACATAAAACGCTGTGCCAGAAGTGCTAGCAGAAAGCCGGTCATCATCATTGCAAAATCCGTTACTTGCTCCATTTGGCCGATGGTAATTCCGAGTGCTACAGTAATTATTATTAAATTCAAAAACAAGACACCACCCTGCCCCAACCAAAAACGATCATAGCTGAATACGTGTACATGATCTTCTGGTGCACGGAAAGGGAAATCAACCATTTTAATCAGCATCATTGCAGCTAATGCTAATCCCATTGCAACCTGTATCACCATTCCCGTTCCCCACAATTGGTCAACTACGACACCCGCTAACGGACCTAGCGACAATGCGAATCGGCCAAACCACGAAGCACTGTGATTGGCCTCGGTGCGCTGAAAAGATTCACACGTGTCAATGATGAGTGTACTGGCCAGCACCATCTGCGCAAGACCAAACAATGCTCCGAGAACAAACCGCTGAATCATAATCAGCCACCATTCGACAAATTCGCTTTTAAGCGTGTCGACATATTTTAGTAGAGCCAGACACACGATGAGGCCAGTAATAGCCCAAAGGCATACATTATTCCGGCGATAATGTTGTACCAAGTACGAGACAAACGGACCGGTCAGAAAAAGCCCCAAAGCAAAAACACCCATCGAACAACCAACTTCAAGCATTGAGAAATTCTCTTCACATATCAGCCATTTAGGCAAGACAGGAATGAGGCTATAGACTGACATTGAAAGCAGTAAATTAGCTAAAGCTAATTGCCAAAACTCTCTGTGCCAGAGCTTGATATGTACGGGTGTGTTTTGACTGTTCATTTAATATGATTCGCTCTCGTTGGGGAAGTCACCGTTCTTCACGTCTGCCACGTAATTACCAATTGCATCAGTCATTACCGTATTCAAATCAGCATAACGGCGAAGGAAACGGGGAGAAAATCCCTTAGTCATTCCAAGCATGTCGGCAACAACAAGAATCTGTCCGTCAGTACCGTTACCCGCACCGATACCAATGGTGGGCACGCTGATTGCCTTTGATACTTCAGCGGCGAGTTTGGCAGGAACCTTCTCTAATGTTACGGCGAAGCATCCTACTTCAGCCATCAACTTGGCATCTGATATCAACTTGTCGGCTTCCTCTTGTTCTTTGGCACGCACAGCATAGGTTCCGAATTTATTGATACTCTGAGGGGTCAATCCGAGATGGGCCATCACAGGAATACCGGCATCGAGAATACGTTTTACAGTATCAACAATCTCAACACCACCTTCCAGCTTCAGTGCATCGCAACCACTCTCCTTCATGATGCGAATGGCATTAGAAACACCTTCGGCTGCATTAACCTGATAACTGCCAAAAGGCATATCACAAACAACCAAAGCACGCTTTACTGCTTTAACAACCGAACGCGCATGATAAATCATCTGGTCGACCGTCATTGGCAGGGTTGTCTGATTACCAGCCATCACGTTTGATGCAGAGTCGCCAATCAAAATTCCGTCAATTCCAGCACTGTCAACAATACCTGCTGTGGTAAAATCATAAGATGTCAACATGGAGATTTTCTCTCCTTTTTGTTTCATTTCAATAAAACGGTGTGTCGTCACTTTACGTGAGTCACTAACTAAATATCCTGCCATATTTCACTTTTATAATTTGTAATCACTTTATCACACAGTGGCGCTATCGTCTCGGCTGCATTCGTTGTAGCCAGCCCTATGACTGTCATGCCTGCTGCCCTACCCGACTTCAGTCCGTTAAATGAGTCCTCGAACACTACACACTCTTTGGGAGCAGCATCGAAACGGGCTGCAGCCTTCAGATAACAGTCGGGATGAGGCTTGGAGTATTCAAAGTCTTCTGAGGTCAGAATAGCATCAAACAGTGACTTGAACTCTGGATGCGATAGATAGACGCTCTGCATTTTTATTTGGTTGGAACTGGTCACCACAGCTGTTTTCACACCACGTTGATGCAAATCATGAATAAATGATTCAAAACCTACAATATATGAATAGTCCATCTGTTGTTCGAAAGCATTCAGACGTTCTGTCAGCAATGGGCGAATAGCCTTCAATTCACCATTAAACCAAGTATCGTAAATCTGGTCAAGGGTCTGTCCTTTGATTTCATGTTCCAGTCCTGGATGTTCAGGATGAAACTCCCTACATTGTGTTCCCCAGAACACCGTATATTGCGGTTCTGTATCGAACACCACGCCATCCAAATCAAACAATGCTGCTTTTACCTGTTCCATTTCAGGGTGCAAAATTACGAATAAGTGCTTAGATAACCAAATTTTATTCGATTTTTTGCTACTATCATGTCAAACAAACAGTTAACCTAGTGAATACTTTTACCTCTGCACTCGGAATTTCAAGTCTTCACTTAATTATTCTGAACCGATATACAGGAATAATAAACCAAGCAACATCAAAGCAAGGTCAAGTGCCTTGGCTCGAAGATTCTTCTCATGAAACAGTATGACACCGAACATAAAACTGACGATGACACTACCACGTCTTACCATAGACACGACACTGATCATCGCATCGGGGATGGAGAGCGAATAGAAATACATGAAGTCGGCTGCCGACAGGAATACGCTGACGCCGATGATTGCCCAAGACCAATGGAAGGGTGTTGTTGAATGATGCTTGGGCCACCATAAGACAAGTAACAGAATGACCATCATTACACATTGATATAACGTGAACCAAGACTGTACCATCATGCGGTCGAGCCCTACACCACCTTGGTCTTCCGGTGCCATCAGAAATTTGTCATACAATCCACTGACGGCACCTAACATGGCCGCACCGATAGTCATATATATCCATTTGTCATGACGGAAGTCGATGCCTTCCTTCTTTCCGCTTTTCCTCAACAGGAAATACGAGAGGATAGCCATCATGACACCTGCCCATTGCCAACCGTTCAACCGTTCGCCGAAAACCAATAGTGCACCCACGAGCACCAACACAGGTCTGGTGGCATTGATAGGACCTACGATGGTCAACGGAAGATTTTTCATGCCAAAATAACCGAGAATCCAACTTGACAACACCAGAATTGCTTTCAATACGATGTATTTATGCATCTCCCATCCACCCCTTCCAACATGGAAAATACTGTCATCAAGTATATCCGTTGCCCCGCTCAAAATAATCAGCGGAAGGAATATCAACGAAGAAAAAAAGGTGTTGAAAAAAAGCACTGGAATAACTGCGTTGTCCTTCAGTGCCACCTTCTTCAACGTATCATAGCAGCCTAACAATGCTGCCGATAAAAATGCTAATACTAACCAAGTCATGATCAATATACAATCTTTTCTAAGCTCAACGCTAGCGCAGGCATGGATTCACCTGCCTGTGTACGGCGTCCGCCTTCTATAACTTTTCTGAATTCATCGAGCGACATGCGATGCCTGCCCACCTCAATCAATGTTCCTACTATGGCTCTCACCATATTACGCAAAAAACGGTTTGCCGTAATCTCGAAATACCAAGCATCTTCAGCTGTCTGATGCCACTTGGCTTCAGTGATGTGACAGATGGTGGTCTTCACGTCGCTTCCTGCTTTGCAGAATGCACCAAAATCGTCATATTCCTGAAGTATGCGAGCAGCTTCGTTCATCAACAGGAAGTCCAACTGATAGTGTATCTCCAGTGAAAAATGACGGAGGAAGGGATTTTTCTTGGTATGAATATAATAATGATAGGTGCGTGAAACGGCAGAGAATCGTGCATGCATGTCGGCACTGACCTTTTCCACTTTGTTTACACTGATGTCTTGGGGCAATACACCATTCATTTTCCTGGTCAGCTCATCATAATCAAAACTCACCTCCGTATCGAAATGGGCAGCCATTTGCCGGGCGTGCACTCCTGTGTCTGTACGTCCAGCTCCTGTGACTGAGATATTTTCGCGGAGCAACAACGATAAGCCTCGTTGCAGTTCTGCCTGAACAGTATTGCCATTGGGTTGTAACTGCCACCCATGATAATTCGTTCCGTCGTAGCTAAACCAGATAAAGTACCTCATAATCGGGTGCAAAATTACGCATATTTTCTGAATAAACCATTCTCCGTGAAATATATTTTGCCAATTCAGCAGGATTTTGTAACTTCGCAGACGAAATGGCAAAACTTGAAGTACAGACATTGGATACGGACAATCGTGAATGGCAGCAAGCCCTGCAGATTATTCAGTACACACGACGCTCACTCTTCCTGACGGGTAAAGCAGGAACGGGTAAGTCTACTTTCTTGCGCCATATAGCTGCAACGACCAAGAAGAAATATGTCATTCTGGCGCCAACGGGAATTGCAGCCATCAATGCTGGTGGACAGACACTTCACTCGTTCTTCAAACTACCTTTTCATCCGTTGTTGCCTAACGACTCTCGATATAACATACGCAACATCCGTAAGACACTGAAATATAATGGTGACACCACCAAACTGCTGCGTGAACTGGAACTCATCATTATCGATGAAATCTCGATGGTTCGTGCTGACATCATTGATTTTATTGATAAGGTATTGCGCATCTACTGTCGCAATATGCGCGAACCTTTTGGCGGGAAGCAGTTGCTTCTGGTGGGCGACATCTTTCAGTTGGAACCCGTTATCAAAGAAGATGAATGGCGACTCATGCAACCTTTTTACTCTTCTGCTTATTTTTTTGCAGCTAAAGTATGGCAGGAGATGCAACTGGTAAGTATTGAACTCCGTAAAGTGTATCGGCAGAGTGATTCGCAGTTTATTGGTTTGCTCGATCGCATCCGCCAAAACCAAGCTACCGACAGCGATTTACAAGCCATCAATGCCCGCGTAAACCAGGAAATTCAGTCGAACGGAAGAAGTTTTGAAATAACACTTGCAACAAGACGCGACACTGTTGACTATATCAACGAACAGCATCTCGCGGAACTGGAAAGTAGCCCCACTATCTTCAAAGGCAGGATTACAGGTGAATTCCCGGAGTCGTCCCTACCCGCTCCTATTGAATTGGAAATAAAGCCTGGTGCTCAAGTCATTTTCGTGCGCAACGACAAGGAAAAGCGATGGGTGAACGGTACAATAGGAGTGGTGATATACATCGACGAAGAAGAGGGTATTATCACGGTGGTAGATGAAGACGGACATGAACACGACGTAGAACGCGAGGTTTGGGAAAATATGCGCTACACCTTCAACGAGAAAGAACAGAAAATCGAAGAAGAGCAACTGGGCGCCTTTGTACAGTTCCCACTACGACTGGCTTGGGCTATTACCGTTCACAAGAGTCAGGGACTGACCTTCCGACAGGTGAAAATTGATTTCTCAGGCGGTGGTGCATTTGCTGGAGGACAAACGTATGTAGCACTGAGCCGCTGTACGTCGCTGGAAGGTATATCCCTGGAAGCTCCTATCCATAAGAGTGACATCTTTGTTAGAGCTGAGGTCGTAGCTTTTGCTCAGCGATATAATAATGGGCAACTGATACAGAAAGCTATTTACGAAAGTAAAGCCGATAAGGAATATCATGATGCAATGGAAGCCTTCGACCGACGGGATTTCGATACATTCCTACAAAATTTCTTCTTGGCAATACATAGCAGATACGATATAGAAAAGCCTGCTGCTAAACGGCTGATTCGTCGCAAGCTGGGAATTATTAACAAATTGCAGCAGCAATGCGATGACCTACAGCAATTAATTCTTCAGAAAGAAGAAACACTGAAGCGGTTGGCAACCGAATATGTGTTGATGGGTAAGGAGTGTGAGCGTGAGCACATGCCCGAAGCAGCTATCCGCAATTACGAGAAGGCTATAGAACTTTATCCTGATGCAATGGAAGCAAAGCGCAGAATCAAGAAACTACAAAAAAAATAGATATATGATGATTTTCCCTATTGCCAAAGTAAACCTCGGATTGAACGTAGTAGAACGTCGTCCAGATGGCTATCATAATCTGCAAACTGTGTTCTATCCCGTAGGAATCAAGGATGCGCTGGAAGTTTTTCAAATGGATGAAGACTTTCCTTCATCTGTTGACTGCGATATCAAAGTTACGAACATTCATGTGGAAGGAGACGAACAGCGTAATCTTGTGGTGAGAGCCTATCAGCTTTTAAAGCAAGATTTCCCTACGATGCCGCGTTTGCATGCTCATCTGTATAAAGGAATACCCACGCAGGCGGGTATGGGTGGCGGTTCGAGTGATGCCTCGGCTATGCTCCTTTTATTGAACGACAAATTCCGTTTAAACCTTACCGAGCAACAACTGATCGAATATGCTGCCCGCTTGGGAGCCGATTGTCCTTTCTTCGTTATCAATCGTCCTGCTTATGCTGAGGGAATTGGCGAAAAACTGTCACCCATCGATGTCAATCTCTCTGGATGGTATATGGGTGTGGTTCGTCCTGATATACCGGTGCCCACGAAAGAGGCTTTTTCACGTATCACTCCGCATATGCCTGACAAATGTTGTCGTGACATCGTGATGCAACCATTGGATACATGGAAGGAAGAATTAGTAAACGATTTCGAAGCGAGTGTTTTTGCTTTGCATCCTGAACTGGCTGATATCAAGGAGAAATTGTACGAGTTGGGGGCTGTCTATGCGGCTATGAGTGGAAGCGGAAGTGCGTTGTTTGGATTATTCCACCAAGCAATTGATTTAAAAGCGCAATTTGACGGGATGTTTACTTCGTGCCTCAAACTATAAAAACAAAAAAAGAATGATTGTCTCACGACAATCAATCTTCCATTAACCTTAATAATCTAATACCATGAAAAACACTTTGCAAAGATAGGAAATCTATCCTTTATTCGCAAGTTTTGTTATAATATCTAATACATAAATTAACGTATTTTTACTATTTATTGTTTCCAGTATACTTTTCTTAACCAATTTGAAACATCCTTTGGCATATCTCCTTCTGCTACATTGGTTAAAACTGTCAGATCACCAACGCTCTTGAATACAAAACACAAAGGGTCATCGTCGGCCAAAGAAGCCTGATATGCTTCGCGAGGTAGGTCCAAATACTTAGTCGCTTCCAGAGGGCGCCATTTGACAGAATAAATGTCGATTTTGCTCTCGATGATATCGTTGCCATACGTGGTAATCATGCATACCACGCGGTTGCAGCTGTCGACCATTTCTTGAACTGGCATTAATCGCATCAATACATTCATCGAATGACTGACCTTCAGCAGCAGATGGTCATCAGTTAATGCCAACATTTCGCTCTTACCGCCTAAACTGTTCATCACTCCAGCTTTCATGTTGGAATCGATAAAGTCAATGAAATCAAGACGGTTATTCTCTGTCAAATATGGCATTAAGCTATCGGGCATCTGTAAGAACACTTCTCTCATCTTCGGCTGTGCTTCCAAATGGAGCAACAGCGAAGATAAGAAAATGCATATCACTATTCGTTTACTCATATACACATTATTATATATTATCCGCGACCAGGACGTAAATCTTTCACGCGAACGGCCTTACCTTCGCTTTGAGGCAGTGAGCCCTTCTTCACCAGTTTTACACGAGGAGTCAACAGTATCTCGTCTTTCAGAGCACGCTGGATATCTCGCGTCATTTTCTGTAGTTCGGGATAAACATCTGTATTCAGTCCGTCAAGTTCTACTTCTACGGTCATGATGTCATTATCGTCCTCGGTATCAAGGGTGATGAGATAGTTGCTGCCCAAGCCTGGGTACTGTACCAGAATCTTCTCAACTTGCATAGGAAATACGTTGACACCTTTAATGATAAACATATCATCAGTACGCCCCTTGATACGGTCAATACGTCGATGCGTACGTCCGCAGGGACATTCGCCAGGAATGATGCGCGTCAGGTCACGAGTGCGGTATCGCAAGATAGGCATCATGGTACGGTCGAGCGTTGTCAGAATCATCTCGCCAATCTCGCCGTCGGGCACAGGCTCCAATGTGTCGGGATCGACAATTTCTAATATATAGTTATCTTCCCACAGGTGCATACCATTCTGTTCCAAACACTCGAAGGCTACACCAGGACCGTTCATTTCTGTCATTCCGAAAGAGTTGTAAGCTTTGACATCCAACAGACGTTCAATACGTCGACGCTGCTCTTCGGTATGTGGTTCGGCTCCAATGAAAAGTGTACGCAGTTTGGTAGAACGTGGGTCAACACCTTCCTCTTGGAATACCTCAGCCAGACGAATGGCGTATGAAGGAATAGCGTGCAGACAAGTAGTACCGAAATCCTTGATAAACATGATTTGGCGCTTAGAGTTACCAGCAGCAGCGGGTACTGTGGTTGCACCCAGTTTTTCAGCTCCATACTGGAAACCTAATCCTCCGGTAAACATACCATAACCGCTGGAGTTCTGGAAAACATCCGTATCACGGCAACCCACCATATACATGTCGCGAGCTATCATGTTTGCCCATGAGTCAATATCATGACGAGAATAAGTGACAACTGTTGGATGCCCCGTAGTACCACTCGTAGAATGAATACGGATGGCGTCCTTCATATCGCCGCCAACCAAACCGAAAGGATAGTTATCCCGCAAATCCTGTTTGGTAGTAAAGGGAATCTTACGGATGTCCGCAACAGACTGAATACTATCAGGGGTAATACCGAGATCGCCCAGACGTTTCTTATAAAAGGGAGATTTTAGGGCTACTTCTATCGACTGACGAAGTTTTTTCACTTGCAAAGCTTCTAGTTCTTTGCGTGGCATTGTCTCTAATTCTGGTTGCCAATACTTGTTGTTCATATTGTTTAGTTTTCTATTATAATTTCAATGTTATATCATATTCTAAAGGCAATTGTTTACCTATACTGGTGGCTATGATGCCACACTCGGTCTGATGCTTCACTTGTTGTATCATATTAGCCATCAGAAGAGCGTTACGGTCGTCAAGGTGGGAGATGGGTTCGTCGATGACCAGGAAGTCAAAAGGTTGAACCAGTGTCCGTATAAAGGCTACGCGCTGTTGCTGTCCTTGTGAGAGCAAACCTGCCTTCGTATTCTTTTTATCGGCAATTCCCAATACCGAAAAACACTTTTCAATGTCTATGTCAGTAATATGGTGAGTCAGCTGGTTCTTAATCATTACATTTTCCCATGCCGTCAGTTCTGGGAATAGTCGCATCTCCTGAAAGAGCATGCTGATGTGGCGTTGGCGGATATCCACCCATTTCACTACCTGATATTGACGGATGTCGTCATCATCAAAACGAATGGTTCCGCTATAGTCGTGACGATAGCCCAACAGATAACTGCAGAACGTACTCTTCCCCATCCCGCTGTCGGCTTCGATGAGATAGGTGTTGCCTTTCGCAAAACGCACGTCCGAATTCCATACATCAGAAACCAAGTCTTGGCGTAGAGCAAAGACTTGTGGCATAACCTGATGAAGTGTAATCTGTTGCATATAATATAGATTATAATTGTTTATTCAATTGTGCCATCATGACAGCTGAGAGGCCTGCCGTCTCTGTGCGTAACCTGCTGGTGCCCAAGTGTACTGATTGCCAGCCGCGACTGACAGCCTCACGCACTTCTTCGATTGAGAAGTCGCCCTCTGGTCCGATGAGTATCGTGACGTCGCCAGTAACAGGTTGTTGCTTCAAAAGTTCGAACAGTCCATCGCGAGGAATCTCTTCGTAACAATGTGCAATAAATTTTCCTCCTTGTCTGTCGGCAGATATAAAATCATTGAACGAATGCATATCGTGAAGTGACGTCTTCCAAGCTTTCCTGCTTTGTTTCATAGCTGAGACAACTATTTTCTCCAATCGTGGTATCTTCACGACCTGACGCTCAGAAAAACGGCAGTTGAGAAACGATATCTCGTCGACGCCAATCTCCACAGCTTTTTCTATCATCCACTCCATACGTTCAATTAGCTTCGTAGGAGCTATTGCCAGATGGATACGCCCTAGCCATGTTTTAGCCTGTGGCAGCGTTTCCTGTATTTCATACATGCAATGGTGATTGGATGCCATCGTGACAGTAGCCCTATAGAAACATCCGGCACCGTCCATCAGCATCATGTCGTCACCGACCGCCAGCCGGAGTACCCTCACTGCGTGTGAGGTTTCGTCAGCAGGCAATTCACGAACAGAAGCTGCTTCAGGCACATAGAAATATCTCGTTTCTTTCATCTCTTATATCGTTACTTCTTCTTCTTTCTTTTTCGGACGGAATATCAGCGCAAAGACGATAGCTAGCACAAGGGCATAGGTTGCAAAAAGGTACCAGCATGTAGACCATTCGATATATCCATCTGCAGACGTATAACTATTCACCAGACCTTGAGCTGCCAAAGATCCAAATGTTGCTCCTAGACCGTTAGTCATCAGCATAAACAAGCCCTGAGCACTCGAACGTAGATGCGCTGGTGCAGAGTTGTTGACAAAGAGAGAGCCACTGATGTTGAAGAAGTCGAAAGCAACTCCATATATCAGCATTGACAAGACAAATAGCCAAATACCACTTCCCGGATTACCTACTCCCAACAAGGCGAAGCGTAGCACCCATGCAAGCATTGCTATCAGCATAACATTCTTAATGCCATAACGACGCATGAAGAATGGTATCAGCAAAATACAGCAAGTTTCACTGATTTGTGATATAGAATACAATACGACAGGATATTTCACGCCAAAGGAATCAGCGTATTCTGGTATTGACTGGAAGTGGTTGATGAACGGTGTGGCAAAGCCATTGGTTATTTGCATACATACACCGAGGAATACGGAGAAGACGAAGAAGATAGCCGTCATATGATTCTTAAACAACGAGAAAGCCTGTAGGCCAAAGATGTTCGATATCGACTTTCTATTCGACTTATTGACAGGACAGTCTGGTAGCAAAAAGGAATAAGCAAACAGGATGATGCTTAATAATCCGCTCAGCAGGAACTGATTCTGATTCTGTTCGTAATCCAGTATATCAACAACCCACATTGTAACAATGAATCCGATAGTTCCAAACATGCGAATAGTAGGGAAATTCCCGACTGTATCCATTCCTGCCTTAGCCAAGGCACTATAGGCAGAAGAGTACGATAGCGCCAGTGTGGGCATATAAAAAGCTATGCTCAGCGTATAGCATCCAAAGAGAATGGGGAACTCTACCTGCTCACCATACAGGAGGCCATACCAACCTAATAATAACATGAACATACCAGCCAACAAGTGGCAGTAACCGTATAGCCGTTGGGCAGGAATCCAACGGTCGGCAATGAATCCCATGACAGGTGGCATGAAAATAGACACAAAGCCCTGCATTGCATAGAAAGCACCGATATGACTACCCAGCCCAACCTTGCTGAAATAGATACCCATGCAAGTGAGATAAGTTCCCCATACAGCGAACTGTAGGAAGTTCATCACTGCTAATCGTACTTTCAAATTCATTGCTTTTGATTCTTATATTATCGGTTCTTCGTTGTTCCAAAGTGTCAAATCCCCATTAGGGTTGCTTCTTAAGCTTAAGCGGTTTCTGACCCACTTGGTGAATGGGAGTTCTCGTGTCAGCGGGTAATACCTTACCACCAATCCGTTTGATAGTTCTATGACCTGTTGTGTCAATATGGTTCCCTGGGGTGTCAGGAGTTCGGGACATGCTATCCTTCTTAAGTTCTTCGTTGGATTTTGGTTCATTCGCTTGTTCTTTTTGGTGGAAACGTATTAACTGTATCTGACTGATAAACAGCATTCTTCTAATCTCAGCATCACGCTCATTATTGTTCAGATATATATATCCGCGCAGTTCCTTTAATGTTCCTTCACGATTCTGAGGAATACGCACTTGTGCTTGTCCAGTGATAGAAATATGATTGGTGGTCTGAGTGATACTGTCGCCGTCATATTTAGCTACAAGGCAAACTATAGCATCTTTGGAACCACCCTGACTGATGAAATCAGACATGAATTGGAAGAGGAAGGTGTCACCTTTATAATAAGAAGTGTCTGCCTTCACGTAGATATCAAAGCGATTATTTGTGGGCAGAGGTGTCAGCAATACGTCCGTTTCATTTTGCCAAACATTGGCCGTATCGCCTGTGGCACTGTAAACCGAATATTTATTTAAATCGCCTACGGATGCACCAAGTGCTTTGGCATCGTCGTTCAGTCGTTCTCTAACCTTCTGGTAGATGGTCTTCAAGCGTTCTGCATGCGAATAATAGTACACCAGCGACGAATCGAATTCGGCCTCAGTAATGCCATATTTCTTCAGAACAGCAAGAAAATAGGTATTTCTGTTGATATTGTGTGTTTCGCCACTTTTGGAACCGTCCTCAAGGGCCATAGCCTGAGCTACGTGATAGTCATATAGGATGTCTTCCAATTCTCCAGGTTGGATGAATTGCGAGGGCACGCTAGGTTTGCATCCTATCATAAATATTACGAGCAAAACGATGGCAAGACTATTTTTCATCCTTTTTCTGTTCTTTACTTAATGTTATTTTACTGATTTCCTGCCGATAGAAGATCAACAACAATGCTACTCCTACCGAGATAGAAGAGTCTGCAAAGTTGAAAATAGGACTGAAGAATACAAAATCATTGCCACCCACTAGAGGCACCCATTCTGGCCATGTCGTCACAATAAGTGGGAAGTAGAACATATCTACGACCTTGCCCATCAAGAATGGTGCATAACCCGTTCCGAATGGTACGAAATAGGAGGTGTAGAATTCTGAAGAGGCATTGAATATCAAACCATAGAACATTGAATCGAAGATATTACCAGCAGCACCAGCTAGCACCATAGACAGACAGGCGATATAGCCCCGGCGCGCTTGCTTCTTCACTTGACCGGCAATATACCAGCCGAGAATGCCTACTGCGATGATCCGGAACAGAGAGAGCACGAACTTGCTGCCTATCTCCATACCATAAGCCATTCCGTTGTTCTCGATAAATACGATTTTAAACCACGAAAATATCTCGATTTGCTCGTGAAGCGTCATATTCGTCTTTACCCAAATCTTGATAATCTGGTCTACAATGAGGATGACTGCCACAATTGCAACAGCCATCCATCCGTTTTTTGCAATACTTCGGTCTTTCATTTATTTCTTGCCTGCCATCTTCGACTCCACACTGAGTGTGGCATGAGGAACAGCACGCAGACGTTCTTTCGGTATCAGTTTCCCCGTGATGCGGTCGATGCCATAGGTTTTGTTCTCTATACGTACCAAGGCTGCCTTCAGTCCCTGGATGAATTTCTGCTGTCGGCTGGCCATCTGTATCAACTCTTCCTTCGACTGAGTAACACTACCTTCCTCCAATGCCTTGTATGTAGGCGACGTGTCGTCCACATCGTTGGAATCTTTGTTCATCAGTACATTCATCATTTGGTCATAATCACGTTTGGCCAATGCTAACTTCTCGTTAATAATCTGGCGGAACTCCTCGAGTTCTTCGTCAGAATAGCGGGTTTTTTCTGCCATAATTAATTAGCTTTAGTTATTTGAATATTCAGTTTAAACTCATCAAAATCAACTTCCACTCCGTCGTTCTGAGCGATGATGATATCATCAGCCAATACCTGTGTCTTGATGTATTCGCCATACCCAGCAACGGCCTTCTTTATTTCCTCATGAGGAGTGATGGCAATGTGGATGCGGTCAGTGATTTCCAAGCCGCTGTCTTTACGGATATTCTGCACGCGATTGATAATTTCGCGCGCCATACCTTCCTGCTTGAGCTCTTCAGTCAGTTCCACTTCAAGGGCTACTGTCAGATTGCCTTCGTTGCTCACGAGCCATCCTGGAATGTCCTCGCTGATGATGTCGACGTCTTCGGCTAAGATTTCAAGATTGTCCAAATTCTCAAGTCTACCTAAGCTTAGACGTCCGTTCTGCTCCAGTTCTGCAATTTGTTCCTGACTCAGGGCATCAACGGCAGCGGCTACGGCTTTCATCTGCTTACCATATTTCTTACCCATCACGCGGAAATTGCACTTCACTTTCTTCACCAGAATACCAGCACCCTCGACGAACTTCAGTTCCTTAACATTCACCTCGTTCATAATCAGGTCCTTCACAGCTTCGATGTGGCGCTTTTGCTCCTCCGTAGCAGGAATCATGATGCTCTGCAGTGGTTGGCGCACCTTGATGTTCACCTTACGGCGCAGGGCAAGTACCATCGAAGTAATCTTCTGAGCCATCTCCATACGTGCTTCCAAATCGATATCAATCAGCGATTCGTCAGCCACAGGGAAACTGTCCAGATGCACGGAGTCCTTCTCACCCCCCAAGTCGCGATAGAGTTGGTCGGCATAGAAGGGGGCAAATGGTGCCAGCAGTTTAGAGATAGTCATCAGGCAGGTGTAGAGTGTATCATAAGCCGAGCGTTTGTCTTCGCTCATCTCCTTGCCCCAGAAGCGTTTACGGTTCAAACGTACGTACCAGTTTGACAAGTCGTCATTGACAAAAGTATCAATCAGTCGGCCTGCACGTGTGGGGTCATAACCATCAAGTTCGGCAGTTACTTTCTTTATCAATGTATTAAGACTTGACAGAATCCAGCGGTCAATCTCTGGTCTGCTATTCTCTGACACTTTTGCTGCAGATGGAACATAACCATCCACATTGGCATAAAGTGCAAAGAAACTATAAGTATTATATAATGTTCCAAAGAACTTACGACGAATCTCGTCAACACCCTCTGGGTCGAACTTCAGGTTATCCCAAGGTTCTGAATTGGTCATCATATAAAGGCGTACAGCATCAGAGCCATATTTCTCAATCATATCGAACGGATTGACCACATTACCTACGTGTTTCGACATCTTGTTACCCTTGGCGTCGAGCACGAGTCCTGATGAAATCACATTCTTGAAAGCTACAGAGTCGAAAATCATCGTAGCGATAGCATGCAGGGTAAAGAACCAACCACGTGTCTGGTCAACACCCTCGTTGATGAAGTCGGCAGGGAAAGCCTTATTCTGGTCAATAGCATCGCGATTTTCGAACGGATAGTGAATTTGGGCATACGGCATCGAACCGGAGTCAAACCACACGTCAATCAGGTCGCTCTCGCGTTTCATTTTCTTACCCGTCTTCGATACGAGGAAGATATAGTCAACATACGGACGGTGCAAATCTATCTTATCATAGTTCTCCTGCGACATATCGCCAGGTACGAAACCTTTATCCTTCAGTGGGTTCGAAGTCATCACACCAGCTTTGACAGCCTTTTCTATCTCGTTGTAGAGTTCTTCTACGCTACCGATGCAAATTTCCTCACCATCCTCTGAACGCCAGATGGGCAGTGGGGTTCCCCAAAAGCGTGAACGCGAGAGGTTCCAGTCGTTCAGGTTGTCGAGCCAGTTGCCGAAGCGTCCTGTACCCGTTGATTCGGGCTGCCAATTAATGGTCTTATTCAGTTCCGACATGCGCTCTTTGCAAGCCGACGACTTGATGAACCACGAATCCAGCGGATAGTAAAGCACAGGTTTATCGGTACGCCAGCAGTGAGGATAGTTGTGCACGTGCTTCTCTATCTTGAATACCTTGTTCTGAGCTTTTAGGTCCATGCAGATGGAAATATCCAGCGTCTCGTCCTTATCGGTCAGCGTCTCGTCGTAGGCATTCTTCACATAGCGTCCTGCAAACTTATTCCATTCCTCCACGTTTACATAGTGCTTGACGAATTTTTCGTCAAGATCGTCAATCGCATAGTATTTACCCTGCAAATCGACCACTGGGCGTTCAGCACCTTTCTTGTCAATCAGTACAATGGCGCAGATACCGGCTTTCTTAGCTACAAAGGCATCGTCAGCACCAAAGTTAGGAGCGATATGCACGATACCGGCACCGTCTTCCGTCGTTACGTAATCACCTGGAATTACACGGAAAGCATCACCCATAGGTTTGATGGCGGGCATCAGCTGCTCATACTCCATTCCTACGAGATCAGTACCCTTGTAACGGGCCACGATGCGGTAGGGAATCAGTTTGTCGCCCTTCTTGTATTCAGGCATCTCACCACCATCGGTGATGTGTCCCTCAGCGGGCAGATAGGCGTTCAGACGAGCTTCTGCCAACACCAATGTTACCTTGTCGGCTGTATAAGGGTTATAGGTCTCAACAGCCACATAGTCTATCTTCGGACCTACGCAGAGTGCTGAGTTGGCAGCCAGAGTCCAAGGAGTTGTCGTCCAAGCCAGGAAGTAAGGTGTTCCCCACCCTGTCATTTCTGGCTTTGGATTCTTCATCTTGAACATTGCTGTACAGGTGGTATCTTTCACGTCGCGATAGCAACCAGGCTGGTTCAGCTCGTGGGATGAGAGTCCAGTACCTGCGGCTGGCGAATAGGGCTGGATGGTATATCCTTTGTAGAGCAAATCCTTCTCATAGAACTGTTTCAACAACCACCACAGCGTCTCAATATATTTATTATCGTAGGTGATATAGGGATGATCCAAATCTACGAAATAACCCATCTTCTCGGTTAGTTCGCGCCACTCAGCAGTGTACATCATCACATTCTCACGACACTTCAAGTTGTAATCCTCTGTTGAGATGTATCGTTCCGATTCTTTGTTGTCAATATCGGCCTTTGTGATGCCCAGTTCCTTTTCTACACCCAGCTCTACGGGCAGTCCATGGGTATCCCAACCAGCCTTGCGGTGCACCTGATAGCCGCGCATTGTCTTGTAACGATTGAAAGTATCTTTAATACTACGTGCCAGCACATGGTGAATACCAGGGTGGCCGTTAGCTGAGGGAGGACCCTCAAAGAATACGAACTGAGGGCAGCCCTCACGCTCCTCTACGGAGCGAAGAAACACGTTCTTCTCCTTCCACATCTGCAGGATATCATTGTTCACCTGCGTCAAATTCAAACCGCTATGTTCAGCGAATCTTTTTCCCATAAATATTTATTTTTCCGTTATTTTCTTAAATTAATGCGCAAAGGTAAACAAATTTTTTGAACCTACCAAATTTTTGTTATTGAAAGATTTTTTTGTCTGGCAGGTGAGGAAAATTATTTTTGTAAAATACATTCAATGACATCAGTAGTGTGTGTTGTTACGGCAACTTGGTGATTGACTCTAAGCCCCACAGCCCACACAATAACTCCATTACCATCAACTACTATCAGTTGGCGCCGCTTATCGAAAAGAGATAACTTGCAATCGGTCATCAAGTCGCTCAAGAGTTTGGTGCCACGCATGCCGTAGGGTTGCATGCGGTCGCCCTCTTCCACCCTTCTGACGATTAGAGGAAACACCACTTTCTGGGCATCAAGGGTGGCAATGAATGGATTTTTAGACACGTAAACAGGGCATTTCCGTACCTTTATCTTGCTATTTCCAACCAAAACATACGTGCCTTCCTCAGGAATACGTACATTTTTGAATGGTTTTAGTGTAGGTTCAACTACATAACTATCACGATCAATGAGTAAGTCATACTCCATCGAAGAAGAAAAAATACTGCCGATTTCAGCGGTTAGCATCTTTTTTATTTGGCTCCCGTTGAAACCGTATTGTTTAGCCCATTCATGGAGTACATATTCTCTTGAGCCAAAATTAGTTAACTCGCTAAATTTAAGTCTACTAAGATCTTTTAGGCGGGCCGTAGATGCATCAAGAAAAGCCTGCGTTTCTGCGAGGTTCTCTGCTGTTCGCTGAATATTATCCACAACAGCAGAATTGAGTGTTTTCAATAATGGAATTACCTGCAAACGCAACTTATTACGCAGTGCATCAGTTGCTAAATTAGTACTGTCTATGACATATCTTTGCTCTTTTTCTTGCAAAAAGGACTCTATTTCCTGTCTAGACACACCTAAAAGCGGGCGCAAAACGACTCCATTTCGAGGTTGAATACCTGTCAAACCACGCAATCCCGTACCGCGTATCAGGTTCATTAGTACTGTTTCTACGGAGTCGTCACGATGGTGAGCCACACAAATTCCTGCGGCTCCAATATCCTTGCGGAGCTGTTCGAAATAGCCATATCTGAGTTCGCGAGCTGCCATTTCAACGCTAACATGATGCGTTTCTGCATACGTTAGGGTATCAAAATGAATGCGATGAAATGGGATGTTTTTCTGCAAACATAACGATTCGCAGAATGCTTCATCCCTATCCGACTCCGCTCCGCGAAGATGAAAATTACAATGTGCTGCATGCACTTGATAGCCCATTTCATCGAGGAAAAGCAGTAAAGCCACACTGTCAGCACCACCACTAAGTGCAACAATATACAAATCGTTGCTGTTCAATAGATTATGCTGCTTAATGTAATCTTTTACTTTACTCAACATAGAGTACTAATCCTTTCAAATATTCGCCTTCAGGATGATAGATATTAATGGGGTGATCGGCAGGCTGATGTAACTGGTGCAGGATGCGCACCTTACGCTTAGCCAATGCCGCTGCCGTAAAGACAGCATTGCGGAAATGGTCTTTCGTCACCACCTGTGAACAAGAGAATGTAAAGAGAATACCACCCTTCTCTATCTTTTCAAAAGCCTTTTGATTTAGTCGTGTATAACCTTTCAGCGCATTGTGCAAGGCTCCGCGATGCTTGGCAAAGGCTGGCGGATCGAGAATAATGAGGTTATAGGCTGTTGACTGTTGGTTGTTGGCTCTTGGCTTACCAATACCCTCTAAAAACTTAAAAGCATCTTCGCAGAAAGCCTCATGACGAGGGTCGTCTGGGAAATTGAGTTCCACGTTCTGGCGTGTCAGAGCAATAGCCTTTTCGCTACTATCGACGCTATGCACTAACTCAGCACCTCCACGCATAGCATAGAACGAGAAACCGCCAGTATAGCAGAACATATTCAGCACGCGCTTACCCTTAGCATATTGCTCCAGTAGCGAACGATTCTCGCGTTGGTCAACGAAAAATCCCGTTTTCTGTCCTTTCAACCAATCAACGCGGAATTTCAGTCCATTTTCCAAAGCAATGTTATCATCGCTGCCACCATAGAGAAAGCCGTTCATATCGTCTTTCGTCATGAAAGGAAGCGTAGTCTCACTCTTATAATAAATATGTTGAATTCGCGAGTCCATCACATCAACCAAAGCGTGAGCTATCTCCTTGCGCATCAAATGCATACCGATGGAATGGGCTTGCATAACAGCCGTTTGTCCATACACGTCAATAATCAGGCCTGGCAGATTATCGCCCTCACCGTGTACTAAACGGTAAGTATTGTTCTGCGGATTGTCAGCAATACCTATAGCCAGACGCATTTGGAGGGCAGATCGCAAACGGGAATGCCAGAATTCAGCATCGATTTCAACATCGGAGAACGATAACACACGTACGGCGATAGAGCCCTGCTGATAGTGACCGACAGCGATAAATTCACCACCATTATTCACCACACGCACTACTTCGCCCTCTTGGATATCCTCGTCCATGTGTTGGATAGCACCCGAGAACACCCAGGGATGAAAACGTTTCAGACTCTCCTCCTTACCCCTCCGTAATTGTATCTGCTTGTACATCTTCTACTACTTTAATGAGTTCATAATCACCCGTTTGCTCCAACCGAAGCAATTCTTCATAAAGCATAATACATGCCCACGCATCAGTGGCCGCATACACCTTCTGTTTGTCTGTCAAGATATCAGCCTCCCAATTGCTCAGGCGCTCACGCTTACTGAGACGCTGTCCAAAGAAGTTGGCATAGAGTTTCTGAAGACTCATGTCCTCCACCCCAACATCTTTCACTTTGTGCTGAAGGTCAATGAAATAACCGTGATTAAAATCTTCTCGACGTCCCAGCATCATCAAATCATCGTGAAGCGAGAGTCCTATCTTGGGTACGTAATTATCTTCTAACAACCGTTTGATAGTTGCCGACAAGCCAATCATGTTCAGGCGGAAAAGAAAACAGATATCACGAGTCGACACCTGTAGGAGCGCCACCTGGTTGGCTCTCCCTTTGCGGAACGACGGACGTGTCTCTGTGTCAATCCCGAGAATGGGTTGCGACAAAAGGTAATCTACAGCCTTTTCCGCCTCACTCTCGGAGATGATAACCACGATACGACCCTCAAAAACAGCTCTTGGAAGTGCCGGAATTTTGGTCTTGTCAAACTTGTTATATATTATTTTTTTCATCAAACTTTTGTTTTCAAGGTGCAAAAATACAAAAAAAAGACGATTTTATGGCGATTTCTGAGTTTTTTCAATTACTTTTGCACATTATTTATAATTATTATGGCAAAGAAAAAGAAAACTACAGCATCACCAACGTTTAAAGAAGCGTTAGGTATTGACAAGATATTCCACAATGAGCGGCTGAATTTCGTACTTGGCTTTCTGTTAATGTTTATAGCTGGATATCTCGTTTGGGCATTCATTTCTTACTTCACGACAGGTGCCGCCGATCAGAGCATGATAGAAACACCTAAGGACGGCGAAATGCTGAATCAGAATGGCGAGTTCATGAATTCCTGCGGTTCACTGGGTGCTTATAGTGCTTGGTTCTTCATCAAGCGTTGTTTCGGACTGCCCGCTTTCCTTATACCAATCTTCTTGCTGCTGGTAGCACTCAACATGATGCGTGCCTATAAGATAAACCTGCTGAAATGGTTTTTGTCGCTTGCCATCATCATGGTATGGTCGTCTGTCACATTGGCTAAATTTCTGACACCTTTCTTTATAGATTCACATTTCAATCCTGGTGGCGACCACGGGTTAGCTATTGGCGAAATTATAGAGGGTCTCATCGGAGCTCCAGGTTTGACATTCCTGTTGGCTATATCGGCAATCGCTTTCTTAGTTTATCTCAGCGCAGAAACCATTTTCTTTCTGCGTAAATTATTTAATCCGCTACACTATCTGAAGAAGATTCCGATGGAAATCAATGTTGGAAGAGGAAATGCAGAATCTGATGTTGATAATAAGATTAGCACGTTAGAAGATCCTGTCGTTTTTGACAATCCTGAACCACAGGAGGTGGAATTTGATCCTGAGGATATAAAAGAACCTCTGGTTGTTAATTCCAGACCCGAAACCGTTATGGACGATCAAATCAAACCGGAAGGGGGCGTTGTGGAAATGACGGTAGAGACGGGCGAGAAAGAAGAAACTGCTACGGGTAAGAATCTGGTGGGCGAATATGGTGACATTTCCACTCCATATGATCCAAAACGCGATTTGGAAAATTACCATTATCCAACACTCGACCTGTTGAAAAAATACGAGACCGATGGCAAGCCCTACATTGATATGGAGGAGCAGACACGTAACAAGAACCGTATTGTAGACGTGCTGCGGAATTTCGGCGTGGAGATTTCAAGCATCAAGGCCACCGTTGGCCCAACCATTACACTTTATGAAATTACTCCCGCTGCGGGTGTACGTATTGCCAAGATACGCAATTTGGAAGACGATATTGCTCTCTCGTTGGCAGCTCTTGGTATCCGCATCATCGCCCCAATTCCAGGTAAAGGAACCATCGGTATCGAGGTACCTAATGCAAAACCAAGCATCGTCTCGATGGAATCGATATTGAATTCGAAGAAATTCCAGGAAACGACGATGGAACTGCCTTGTGCTGTTGGTAAGACGATTACCAACGAGGTGTTTATGTTCGATTTGGCCAAAGCTCCCCATCTATTGGTGGCTGGTGCTACAGGTCAGGGTAAGTCGGTGGGACTTAATGCCATCATCACCTCTTTATTATATAAGAAACATCCTGCTGAGTTGAAGATAGTACTCGTTGACCCGAAGAAGGTAGAGTTCAGTATCTACAGCAGCATCGAGAAACATTTCTTGGCCAAGGTGCCTGACGACGATGCCGATCCCATCATTACCGATGTAACAAAGGTGGTACGCACACTGAACTCTCTCTGTAAGGAGATGGATACGCGTTACGATTTGTTGAAGATGGCTCAGGCACGTAATTTGAAGGAATACAACAAGAAGTTTATCAACCGCCAGTTGAATCCTGAACACGGTCATAAGTTCATGCCCTATATTGTGGTTGTCATTGATGAGTTTGGCGACCTGATTATGACGGCAGGCAAAGAGGTGGAACTTCCTATTGCACGTATCGCTCAGTTGGCTCGTGCCGTAGGTATCCACATGATTATTGCCACCCAGCGTCCTACCACAAATATCATTACCGGTACTATCAAGGCTAATTTCCCCAGCCGTATCGCCTTCAAGGTGAGTGCAATGATTGACTCGCGTACTATTCTCGACCGTCCAGGTGCTCAGCAGTTGGTGGGTCGTGGTGATATGCTCTATCTGGCTGGTGGCGAACCCGTCCGCGTACAGTGTGCCTTTGTGGATACGCCCGAAGTGGAGCGCATCAATCAGTTTATCGCACAGCAGCAAGGTTATCTGACCGCCTTCGAATTGCCAGAACCCGATATGCCCGACGATGATATGGGCGAGGCTGCCGATGTGGATATGCAGCATCTTGACCCGATGTTTGAAGACGCTGCCCGTCTGATTGTTATCAACCAAAGTGGCTCTACCAGCCTCATACAGCGTAAGTTTGCCATCGGCTACAACCGTGCCGGACGACTGATGGACCAGTTGGAAAAAGCTGGCGTCGTGGGCGCTGCTCATGGTTCAAAACCCCGTGAGGTATTGATACAGGATGAAGTAAGTTTAGATAATCTGTTAAATCAATGGAGAAGATAAGGATAATATGCTTGATGCTGCTCATAGCCCTTGCAAGCTATGGACAGAGTGCTAAGCAGGTGCTCGACAAGACTGCCGGCATCATTTCGAATAAAAGCGGAGTAACGGCTTCGTTCAACATCAGTAGTCAACAGTATGGCAAAACCAGTGGAACTATCAGCATAAAAGGTCGTAAGTTCCATGCCGACACGAAAGAAGCCAAGGTATGGTTCGACGGCAAGACGCAGTGGACCTACGTGAAGCAGAACGATGAAGTGAATGTCAACACCCCTACTGCTGCCGACCTTCAGGCTATCAATCCCTATAATTTTATATATATGTATAAGCAGGGATATACAGCCACGATGACGAAGAACGGTCAGAACTTTGTGGTAACACTGAAGGCAAAGGGCAAAAGCATTCAGGAAATGGTGATTACCATCAGCCAGAAGTCCTACGTTCCCTCACAAATCCGCATGTTGCAGAACAAGCAGTGGACCACCATCTATGTGAACGGCTTCAAACAGGCGAATCTGGCTGAAAGCACGTTCCGCTTTAACCCCAAGCAATATCCTAACGCAGAAATCATAGACCTGAGATAAAGAGATGAATAAGATTCAATTGTTCCGCTTGCTGCGTAAGCACAAGAAACTGAATGATGAACGCAATGTGATGTTCGAGGCCAACCAGTATGGCAAACTTTTTGGTTACATCGGTTTAGGCTTCTTTGTTCTCTATTTCGTGGCTATCGGCACCTTCCTCGGATGGGTGGCAGCTACGGAAGACGAATATCAGATGCTGTTCTTTGTCCTGCCATTCATTTTGGTATTGGACTTTGGCGGTCGTTTCATGGCTCAGCAGACACCCGTCATGATGGTGAAACCCTACTTACTGTTGCCTATCAGCAAATATACGGCTGTCGATTGTTTCCTGGTGTCTCAGCTTTTTGATGTGGGCAATTTCCTCTGGTGGTCACTATTCCTGCCCTATACGTTTATCTGCGTATGTGGCAGTATGACGCTGTTGCAGGGCGTGGCAATGTTGCTGTTGCTGCATCTGCTCATTCTTGTCAACAGCCAGTGGTATCTGTTAGTCCGTACACTCGTCAATCGCAGCATGTTCTGGTGGGCGTTGCCTATCGCTGTTTACGGATCAATGGTGATTCCCTTCTTCCTCCTGTCTGACAAGGCGTCCGACAAACTGTTCGATCAAGTCTTCGATTTCATCGGCGAATATGGGTTTACTTGGTACACCTTCCTTATCTTCCTGGTACTTTTCATTGTCCTTTTCATCATCAACCGCCAACTGCAGATGCACTTGATTTATGATGAAATATCAAAGCAGGAAAAGACCAATCTGAAGCATGTGTCTGAGTTCTCCGCTCTGAACCGCTTCGGACAGATAGGCGAATACCTGAAACTGGAAATCAAGAGCACCATGCGTAACAAGGCTATCCGCACCCGTTTCCTACAGGGTGTTGGTATCATTACCCTCCTCTCGCTGATGATTGCTTATACCGATTTTTATACCAGTGGCTTTGCCCGCAATATGTGGTGTCTCTATTGCTTCGTATTCTTCGGAGCCGTCAATCTGGTGAAGGTCATGGGACCAGAAGGCAACTACATCGACTTGCTGATGGTGCACGAGGAAAACATCCTCACACTGTTGCGCGCCAAGTATTACTTCTACTGCGCCATCATATTGCTGCCGTTCCTATTGCTGTTGCCGACTATCATCTCAGGCAAGTTCTCCTTGCTCATGATACTGGCATATATGTTCATCACCACCGGACCAGAGTATTGTCTGCTCTTCCAGTTGGCTGTTTGGAACAAATCCACCCTACCCTTGAATGACAAGATTACGGGCAAGAACCAATTGGAAAACAAACTTCAGTTAATCATCGAACTCGTAGTATTCTTTGTACCCGTAGCGTTAGTGCTCGTTTTGCAGGGCATCTTCAACGATACGGTAGCATTCGTCGTGATGATTGTCATCGGATTGGCGTTCACCATTGCCAACCCATACTGGATGCGCAATATCTACAAGCGCATGATGCTGCGCCGCTACGAGAATTTGGATGGATTTCACTCAACAAGATAAGAAAAAGATATGTATTTCACAGGTATTATCATTGCCGTTTGCACGTTTTTAACCATCGGTATTTGGCATCCTATTGTCATTAAGACCGAATATCACTGGGGCACGCGCCCTTGGATAATTTATCTCATTATCGGAATTACTTGCATCGTTGCCGCACTATTTATCGAAAACACCATCATTTCGGCTATCATCGGCGTATTCGGAGCTTCAGCACTTTGGGGCATTGGCGAACTTTTTTCGCAGAAAAAGCGAGTACAGAAGGGGTGGTTTCCGATGAATCCGAAGCGTAAGGACGAATATCCACCTATTGACAAGAACGAGACGCTCTGCCCCGTACATCACGGTAAGAGCATCTACGCCATAGAAAGCGAAGATGAAGACGCTACTGCTGCAAGTCGGTAAAACCGTCAACAAACACTTCACGGCAGGCATTAATGATTATGTTGAGCGCATCAATCATTACATGCCCTTTGAGGTGGTGACCATCCCCGAACTGAAAAACACCAAGAATCTTTCGGAAGATCAGCAGAAACAAGCCGAGGGTGAACTGATTCTCAAGCAACTGCAACCCTCCGATACCGTTGTCCTACTCGATGAACACGGACGGGAATACCGCAGCATCGAGTTTGCCCGTTGGTTGGAGCAAAAGCGCAATACGGCCCGCCGTCTCGTCTTCATCATCGGAGGACCCTACGGTTTTTCTCCTGCCGTCTATGCCAGAGCCAACGAACAGGTAAGTCTTTCGAAAATGACCTTTTCACATCAGATGATACGCCTCACCTTTACGGAGCAGATCTATCGCGCCTGCACCATCATCAAAGGTGAGCCTTATCATCACGAATAATCTCAGAACAAACTGCCTATCTGATAGACGGCTGCCGATACGACCCAAGCTACGACCGTGGTATAGACGGCTGCAAAGGTTGCCCAACGCCAAGAACCACTCTCGTGGCGGATGGCTACTATCGTAGCGATGCAGGGGAAATAGAGCAACACAAACAACAGATAGCCATAAGCTACCAATGGTGACAACTCTTCCAACCCACCGAGTACGCCAATCGTGGAGGCTACAATCTCTTTAGCACCTACACCGGCTATCAACGATACATCGAGTTGCCACGTAAAGCCTTGCGGCAAGAAGACGGGTTCGATGAACTGGCCCATTCTGCCAATGTACGACTGCTCCATAGAAGGAGCCACACCCATCGGTCCGAAATAGCCTAATGCCCACACGATGATGCTTGCCACGAGGATGATGCCTCCCATCTTCTTCAGATATTCCTTACCTTTCTCCCACGTATGGCGACCGATGGCCTTCGCTGTCGGCCAGCGATATGGCGGCAGCTCCATGACAAATGGCGTATCTTCGCCCTTGATAACAAAGGTGGAGAATATTTTGCTGACGACGACAGCCATCAGAATACCGATGGCATAAAGCGACAACATGACCCACGACTGATATTGGGTGGCGAAGAACGTGCCTATAATCATAATATAAATAGGTAGGCGAGCCGAACACGACATGAAGGGCAGAATCAGCATGGTGATGAGTCGTGAACGGCGGCTTTCGATGGTGCGCGTAGCCATTACAGCAGGAACGTTACAGCCAAAGCCCATCACCAATGGGATGAAGGATTTGCCGTGAAGTCCCATGCCGTGCATCATCTTGTCCATGATGAAAGCAGCGCGAGCCATATATCCCGAATCCTCCATCAGCGAGATGAAGAAATAGAGAATCAGAATCTGTGGCAGGAAAACGATGACAGCCCCTACTCCACCTATCACGCCATCCACCAACATGGAGCGCAGCGGTCCGTCGGGTATGCGATGACTGACGAAATTGCCCAGCCACTCAACGCCCGTCTCAATCCAATCCATAGGATATTGACCAAGCACGAATGTGGCTTGGAACATCAAGAAGAGGATGGCAAAGAAGATGGGGAAGCCCAAGAAGCGATTCGAAAGAATGCTGTCTATCAGGTGGGTAGCCCGATAGGTGTCCGCTTTATTTCCCGTAGAGAATTCCGCTTCGGTCAGCGCACCATTGATAAATCCGTACTTGGCATCCATGATAGCCGTTTCGGAATCGGAAAGCGTTTCTTCATAGACACGGGCAGCAGCCTTATCGCGCTCCACAAGTATCAATTTGCTACGCTCTCCCGCATGTTGATGAATGAAATTCGCAATATCAGTGTCATGCTCCAGCAGTTTCAGTGCCACGTATCGCGTAGAATATCGCGGATGGATGGTAGGATCGGGCTTGAGGAATTTCTGAATATGCCGAATGCCGTCTTCTATCTCGTGACCATAATTGATGTGGATATGGCGGGCGGTAGCGTTGGCACCCTCATAAACCTGTATCACCGTGCGGAACAATTCTTCCACCCCCATTCCGCTTTTGAAGGACGTGGGTATCATCGGCGTACCAAACAGCGTTGACAGCACTTCCAAATTGACCGTATCGCCACGGCGCTCAAATTCGTCATACATATTGAGCGCGCACACCATCGGCAGGTCCATATCCAACAACTGAGTGGTCAGGTAAAGATTGCGCTCAATATTGGAAGCATCAATGATATTAATCACAACATCGGGAATCTGCTCCGTGAGATGTTTGCGAACGTAGAGTTCTTCGGGCGAATAACAGGAAAGCGAATAGGTGCCAGGCAGATCAGTCAGATTAAACTCATAACCGAAAAACGAGGCATGAGCCTCCGTGGCATCTACCGTTACACCAGAATAGTTGCCCACATGCCCGTGGGCACCGCTGGCATAGTTGAAGAGCGACGTTTTGCCACAATTGGGATTACCGACGAGTGCTACATTCAAGGTGCGGTGTTCGTGCAGCGCCATGTGTTGCAGATAGTCGTCGGGATGGCTCTCAGGCGAAACAGGAAAATGAAACTCAGTCAGGTGAGACGACAGTTCCTGTGTCGTCATCTCGTCAGCCGACAGCACTTCTATCATTTCAGCTTCCTGGCGGCGCAGACTTACCTCGTAGCCCATCAGCTTATACTTCACAGGGTCTTGCAGCGGCGCATTCAGCATCACTTCCACTTCCTTGCCTCGGATAAAGCCCATTTCGATAATGCGCTTACGGAAGCCGCCGTGACCTTGCACCTTCACGATGACACCCCGTTCGCCCGTCTTCAATTCTGATAATCTCATCGTCCTTATTACTGTATTTCCGTGCAAAGGTACGAAATCTTATTCAATTATTTGACAAAAGAAGACAAAATACCTACAATTAATGAATAGTGAGCCGTTTATAATAACCTAACATCCATAGAGGCAGAATTAAAACCATCTTCTCAGTAATCAAAAAACGGAGAGTGCCTCGACTCAATAGGGGTGTTGACTTAGTTAAAAAAGGAAGCGATGTTGAGGCAGACGGCTGGACGGCTTCAGGCAGACGAATAGTCGGCCCGAGGCAGCTAATCATTTGCCTCAGGCCGTCTTAAAACGAAATACAAGTGCCTCCAACGGACAATTTTAGCCCGTTTCTTAGTTATTGCCCTCCACGATTCTGAAATGCCCCCCACTGTCATCGGTGTCATCGCAGCAGTATCTGAACGATGCGTTCGGCAGTACGTCCATCCCAGCGATCAGGCAGGTTTCCTGACTTCCACTGACCTGCTATCATGCGGCGCATGGCTTCACGCAGGCGGTCGGCATCTTCGCCCACAAGTTCGTTGGTACCCTGCTTCACGGTCTCGATGTGCTCGGTATAGCTGTTCAGGGTGATACATGGAACATGGTTGAAGGTTGCCTCCTCTGCCACATTGCCCGAATCGGTGATGATGCCCATAGCATGCGACATGAGATAGCCGAACTCAAGATATGGAAGGGAGGGGACTATTGAGAGTTGAGAGTTGAGCGTTGAGAGTTGAGCGTTGACTGAAGGGCGCAGGGGGGCAATAACGGGGATATCCCCTACTACATCGCTGATAGAATCGAGCATTTTCTGAAGATTCTCTATATCAGCGAGTAATGCCTTGCGGTTAATGGTAAATACGAGATACTGACCATCTTCGATACCTTCAAGACATTGAGGACGATGCCACCGATTATGGTTGAAACGCAATGAGTCCATCAGGATATTTCCCACCATATATATTTTATGCATCTCGGCACCTTCGCGGGTGGCTATGCTGTTGGAGCTGACACCTGCAGTGAACAGCAAGTCGCTCAGACCGTCAATCACCAATCGGTTGATTTCCTTCGGCATACGGATGTCGAACGAACGGGTGCCTGCCACGAGATGAGCTAACCGCAAACCGCGCTTCTTGGTGACGATGGCAGCCGCCATGGTAGAAGCCAAATCATCGACAACGATGACGGTATCGGTGGGATGCTGTTCGAGATACTGCTCAAACTCAGACATCACGCGTCCCGTCAGTTCGTTAAGATTCTCGCACTCCACACCCAGGAAAACATCGGGGCGCGGTATCTGCAAGTCATCAAACAACGAGGATTCTAGCGTAGGATCATCTTCCCTACCAGCATAGACCAACTGGTAACTAATACCTTCAGTCTGCTCTATTGCTCTGATGATAGGAGCCACCTTTACGAAGTTGGGTCTCGCTCCTGTGAATAAACATACTTTTTGCATAATATGAGGTTTAGGGTACTACTTTCACATCATCCTCGTTGACGAAGATGTAATCGTGACCCGTTTTAAGAACGTAATAGCCATTCTTGAGCAACTCATATTCATCGGCAATAATGCAGCCCTCATATACACTACCATAATATAAATACTGTAGCCCATCGTCGGCATAATTATCCGTCCAAAGCGGTGTAACAATTTTCTTGGCTACAAGTTTAGGTTTCCCGTTATGCGTGTACCAGCCTTGCGTACCCATATATTTGCTATAAACCCAACCTATTTTGTCTCCAATTTTAACTTGGCTCCACTGGCTGCCCTTTTCCAAGAGAATACCTCGCCCTAGTCCGTGAAAAGCCATAGGCAACGTTGTAATGATTTCTGCCTTGCTGGACGGTTCAACGCGAACATTCAAAAAGCCATCGTCACTAGTAGCATAGCATACTATTAATTCTTTCTGAGCCCACATCAGACCGCAGGTTAAAATAAAGCATAAAGATAAGAAAATTCGTTTCATTGGCAAAATAAGATTTATTATTGATATTGCAAAAATAATGAATTCTTTGAAAACTGCAAAAAAATTTGGAGATTATCTTAAATATTCGTACCTTTATGGCCGTGAAAGAACTTAAAGTCACCATCTATACGCATGCTACCGACGTGCCTGACATACCTGATGGAAATTACTTCCACAGTATGGAGGCAATGAAGCTTACGGAACAGACACCGCGCCATAAACCTTTTATGGTGGTGGTGACTGATGGCGAGGGTTCGGTTATAGCTCACATGCTGGCTACTATGCGATACAAACGGTCGTGGCTTCCACCTTATTTATATATACACGTGAGGGTGATAGGCGAAGGAGTTTATCATTTGGAGGATGATAAACTGAATAAGCAGCAACTCTTCGGGTTGATGGTGGAATCACTTACAGAGCGACTTCAGAATAAATCGCTCTATATCGAATTCAGCCACCTTTCGCAAAAAATGTTCGGGTATAAGGAACTAAAGCACATGGGGTATTTCCATGTGAAATGGATGAACATTCACAACTCGCTTCACTCGCGCACTCCCGAAGAGCGTATCACTGAACGACAGATGAAACGCATAGAAGCAGCACAGGAACGCGGAGCTGTGACCAAACAGGTGGAAACGGAAGAGGAATTTCTAGAATTCTCAAAACTGCTTAGACGGCATAATTGGTTGAAACCTCGAAAATTTCTACCTGACGATACTTTCTTCCGAGGCATGATGGAGAGTAAGCGTTGTAGGTTGTTTATTACCAAATACAAGGATATTACGATAGGCTGTTGTGCTTGTGTACATTCTGAGGGTGACATGTATCTATGGTATTCGGCATCCAGAAGAAAAAGCTTTGCTCCACTCCATCCGAACGCTGTCACCATATGGCACGCCATCAAAAAAGCACATGAAGAAGGAATGCAACATTTCCGTTTCGTGGATGTAGGTCTTCCATTCCGCCGTAATCCCTATCGTGACTTCATTCTCAGCTTTGGCGGTAAGGAAGTTACTGGTTTCCGTTGGTTCCGTATTAACATTCGGTGGGTAAATGCTATTGCTTCTTGGTGGTGGAGAGAATAATAAATCGATTTTTTTTGCGTTATTATTGTGATGAAAAGAAAAAATTTGATTCTCACAATATTATGTCTCTTGACTGTTACTATGGTCAAGGCACAGTCCTTTACGTTGTCAGGAATAGTAAGTGACGAAGAAGGAAATGGTATTGAACTGGCAACAGTGAGTTGTCTGGATCAAGGAGCCGTTGCGGTAGCAAACCTGAAAGGTGAATATTCGCTCAATCTGAAATCAGCAGATTCTGTCGTTGTAAAATTCTCGATGATAGGTTACCAGACACGTACACGCGTGCTTCGCAATCCTAAAGGTAAACAACGTCTGCTCATTACCCTTCACCCGATGGAATCATTGGACGAAGTGGTGGTAACAGAGAAGCGCAGGCAAACAACAGGAACAGACCAATTGGACACGAAAAACCTACGCAATACCCCTTCGACTACAGGTAATGCGGTGGAAGAACTGGTACAACAACAAGCTGGTGTGTCGACTCACAATGAGTTGTCGAGCCAGTATAATGTTCGCGGTGGTTCATTTGACGAGAATTCTGTCTATATCAACGGGACAGAGGTGTACCGTCCTCTGCTTATCAGGAGCGGACAGCAAGAGGGTCTTTCGGTCATCAACAGCGATATGGTGGAGAAAATTGGATTCTCTTCCGGTGGCTTTGAAGCCAAATACGGTGACAAGATGTCGAGTGTGCTGGATATCCAATATCGCAAGCCCACCCGACTCGAGGGGAACCTGCAGGCCTCACTCCTTGGCGGTAGTATCTTCCTAGGTTATGGCAATAAAAAATTTTCGATGAGTCATGGTTTACGCTATAAGACTAATCGTTATCTTTTGGGCTCACTGGAAACAAAGGGCGAATACCGTCCAAACTTCCTCGATTATCAGACCTATATCACATGGAGTCCCAATAAGCGTTGGGATCTTGAGGTTATTGGTAATATTTCCGAGAACCATTATAACTTCAAACCCAGCGATAGGGAGACATCGTTTGGCACGATGCAGAACGTGAAATCGTTTAAAGTTTATTTCGATGGAGAGGAGAAAGATGTCTTCCGCACCTTGTTTGGTACTGCAGCCATTACTTATCATCCCACGGAGAAGACACACATCAAACTGCAAGTATCTGCTTTCCACACAAAAGAGCAAGAAACATACGATATTCAAGGGCAATATTGGTTGGACGATACCCAGACTTCTGAAAATTTGGGTGTAGGAACATATATGGAGCATGCCCGCAACTATTTGACAGCGAATGTTGAAAGTGCTAAACTGACCGTCAAGCACAAGGCAAAACGACATGATATTGAAGGCGGTTTTGTCATGAAATGGGAAGACATTGAAGAGAATGCCAGAGAGTATGAAATGCGCGACTCAAGCGGCTATAGCATACCACATACAGGTAATCGGTTGGACTTAATCTACTCCCTTGCTTCAAAACACAAGATATCCAGTACAAGAATAGAAGCTTTCCTGCAAGATACCTACCGATTCCAGACAGGAAACGCGGAAAAGCCGAACTTGTGGACCCTGAACATGGGAGTCAGATTAGCAAATTGGAGCTATAACAAAGAGACCATCGTTTCGCCACGCGTCTCTCTGGCCATGATACCCAGTTTCAACGAGGATATGACCTTCCGGCTCTCTACGGGACTCTATTACCAGGCACCGTTCTATAAAGAACTCCGCGATACCACGACCATCAATGGTAAAACAATCGTAGCGCTCAACAACGATATCAAAAGTCAGCAGTCTATCCATATTGTCGGTGCTTTCGACTATCGATTCCGTATGGCTAATCGTCCCTTCCGTTTCACAGCTGAGGCTTATTACAAAATCATGAGGAACATAGTGCCTTATAATGTTCAGAATATGAAGGTTGTGTACTACGGTGAGAATCTTGCCAAAGGATATGCTGCAGGTGTAGACTTGAAACTATTTGGTGAATTTGTACCTGGCACTGATTCGTGGTTGACATTCTCCCTCATGAGTACGCGGCAGACAATAAATGGTGTCAGTGTGCCCTTGCCTACTGACCAGCGATGGGGTGTTAACCTGCATTTTACCGATTACTTCCCTGGAACACAGCGTTGGAAAATGACGTTGCGCCTGGCATTTGCGGACGGACTGCCTTTCGGTGCACCACACCGAGGACTGGAATACCAGCAGTTCCGTGCACCAGCCTACAAGCGTGCCGACATCGGAATGAGTTTCCTGGCCTACCAAAATACCGAACGAAGCACTTTCGGTGTGCGCCGTGTATGGATCAGTGCCGAAGGATTGAACATCTTCGGTATTTCGAATGTGAATAGTTATTACTGGGTAACTGACGTTACAAATCAACAATACGCCGTTCCTAATTACCTTACAGGACGACAAATCAATGGAAAAGTGATTGTTGAGTTTTAAATAATGTTTAATTCTTCATACTACTTGCTTCATTCTGAATTAATTGTAGTAACTTTGCACCTTAGTAATTTTAAACTCAAATAATTTAGATATGAAGATTTCACACATTGAACATCTGGGCATTGCCGTCCAGAGTATTGAAGAGAGCCTGCCATTCTTTGAGAATGTGCTGGGATTGAAGTGTTACGCTGTAGAAACAGTAGAGGATCAGAAAGTAAAGACAGCTTTCTTGAAGTGTGGTGAGGTAAAGCTCGAACTCCTGGAGCCAACATCGCCTGACAGCACCATCCAAAAGTGGATTGACAAAGGCAACAAAGGTGTGCACCATGTAGCTTTCTGTATCGAAGACGGTGTAGCCAACGCATTGGCAGAGGTCAGTGAAAAGGGTGTTCGCCTGATTGACGAGAAGCCTCGTAAGGGCGCTGAGAACCTGAACATCGCCTTCCTGCATCCAAAATCAACTGCAGGCGTATTGACAGAACTTTGTGAACATTAATTTACAGGAAAAGAATATATTATTATGTCAAAGCAATTAGAGAAAATCAAGCAGCTTATTGAGAAGCGCGAACAGGCTCGTCTCGGTGGCGGTGAGAAAGCTATCCAGAAACAGCACGATAAAGGTAAGTACACAGCCCGTGAGCGCATTGAGATGTTGCTCGATAAAGGCTCATTTGAGGAATATGACATGTTCAAGGAACACCGCTGTCATAACTTCGGAATGGAGAAGAAGCAGTTCCTGGGTGACGGTGTCGTAGCAGGTAGCGGTACGATTGACGGTCGTCTGGTGTTCATCTTTGCACAGGACTTCACCGTTCATGCCGGTTCGCTGTCAGAGACCATGAGTCAGAAGATCTGCAAAGTAATGGATATGGCTATGAAGATGGGAGCTCCTGTCATTGGTATCAATGACTCAGGCGGTGCCCGTATTCAGGAAGGTATCAACGCGCTGGCTGGTTATGCTGAGATTTTCGAGCGCAATATCCTGGCATCAGGCGTGATTCCTCAGATTTCCGGTATCTTCGGTCCTTGTGCCGGTGGTGCTGTTTACAGCCCTGCCCTCACCGACTTCACCCTGATGATGGAAGGTACTTCATACATGTTCCTGACCGGTCCTAAAGTAGTAAAGACCGTTACTGGTGAGGACATTGACCAGGAGCATCTGGGTGGTGCCAGTGTACACGCTTCTAAGAGTGGTGTAACCCATTTTACAGCCAAGACAGAAGAAGAAGCCGTTGAGATGCTGAAGACCCTGTTGAGCTATATTCCTTCAAACAACATGGAACTGGCTCCTCGCAAGCAGTGTACCGACCCCATCGACCGTCTGGAGGATTCGTTGAACGAGATTATCCCTGAGAATCCTAACGAGGCTTATGATATGTATAAGGTAATCGGTGCTATAACCGACAATGGAGAATTCTTCGAGGTACAGCCTAAGTTTGCCAAGAACATCATCGTAGGTTTCGCCCGCTTCAACGGCCAGAGTGTTGGTATCGTAGCTAACCAGCCTTCTTGCTATGCTGGTGTGCTCGACGTGAATGCATCTCGTAAGGGTGCCCGCTTCGTTCGTTTCTGCGATGCCTTCAATATTCCTATTGTATCGTTGGTTGACGTTCCTGGATTCCTGCCCGGTACTGGCCAGGAGTACAATGCCGTCATTCTGCACGGAGCCCAGTTGCTGTACGCCTATGGAGAGGCTACAGTGCCCAAGATCACCGTTACCCTGCGTAAGTCTTATGGCGGTAGCCACATCGTGATGGGTTCTAAGCAATTGCATACCGACTTGAACTATGCATGGCCTTCAGCTGAGATTGCTGTGATGGGTGCCTCTGGTGCTGCTGCTGTACTCTATGCCAAGGAAGCCAAGGCTAAGAAGGAAGCTGGTGAGGATGTAAAGGCATTCATCGCAGAGAAGGAGGAAGAGTATAACGAGCTCTTCGCCAATCCTTATCAAGCTGCCAAATATGGCTATATCGACGATGTCATTGAGCCACGCAACACTCGTTTCCGCATTTGTCGTGCTCTAGCACAGCTGGCAACTAAGCGTGATGCTCTTCCTGCAAAGAAACATGGTAATATTCCTATGTAATTGATATGAAACAGAATGAAATTTATGCAGCTATAGCTCTTGCTCTTCATGAGTATAAAGGGAATAACGTCCACGACAAGGAACCTGGAATCATTACGATTCAGGAGAAAAACACCCAGTGGAACGGCTATGCCCAAACAATGACGCTGCATCCATAAAACAAAACATTATGAAGAAGGAATATAAGTATACCATTAATGGCAATAAATACGATGTTGTCATTGGGGATATTATTGAAAACATTGCAACTGTCACTGTGAACGGTGAAGAATACAAAGTAGAACTGGAGCCAGAACCTGTAGAGGAGAAAAAAGTGGTAGTTCGTAAACCTGCAGAGGTTGCTGCCAGCTCTTCAGAGGGAGGTAGTGCAAACAGTTCTGCCGCAGTGAATGCCAATAATGCCGTGAAAGCTCCTCTACCTGGAGTCATCACAGAAATCTGCGTAAATGTGGGTGATGAGGTGAAAGCTGGTGATACCGTTGTTGTATTGGAGGCTATGAAGATGGCCAACAATATTGAGGCTGAAAAGGGCGGAAAGATTACAGCTATCTGTGTGAAACCTGGCCAGACCGTGATGGAAGACGACGCACTGGTAGTGATTGAATAAGATTTCAATTATAACGTTCATAAAAAGGCTACTCTTTTTCGGAGTAGCCTTTTTATTTAGAATGTTATCAGTATTACAATTTATTACCTAGTTTGGGGAACACCACATGTGGTTCGAAAGTCTTAGCTTCTTCGAGATCCATCATGGCATAGGAGATGATGATACAGACATCGCCTACTTGCACTTTCCGGGCTGCAGCGCCATTCAGACAAATACAGCCACTGCCTCGTTCACCTTTGATGATATAGGTTTCAAAACGCTCCCCATTATTATTGTCGACTATCTGCACCTTCTCACCTGCTATCATATTAGCAGCATCCATCAAATCTTCATCGATGGTTATACTACCCATGTAGTTGAGGTTGGCCTCTGTGACAGTGACACAATGGAGCTTGGATTTCAATACTTCTATCATCATGATTCCTTATACTTTATATGATCAATTAAACGGATGGGAGTCTTACCACAATAGACGGTGATACAGCCTACCACATAATCAGAATCTTCCCAGTTGGCAATATCCTGCAAGGTATTACCATCGACGATAGAGAAGTACTCTACATCGAGTCCATCGACACTGTTAATGTCATCTACAACCTTATCATGAGTTTCGGTAACTGTATGATTCTTAGCATATTTAACACTATCTTTTAAAGCCTTGTATATAGCAGGAGCAATAGCACGCTCATCGGCAGAAAGCAGGGTGTTACGCGAACTCTTAGCCAGTCCGTCCTTGTCGCGTACAATGTCGCACTCTACTATCTGAACCCCCAAGCCCAAGTGACGAACCATCGCCTTGACAACAGCAATCTGCTGCCAGTCTTTCTCACCGAAATAAGCACGGGTTGGCTTCACGATGTAGAACAAACGACTAACCACCTGACATACGCCATTGAAATGACCTGGACGATGAGCACCCTCCATAACCGTTGATACCGGGGGGTATTCAAACTGACGAGTGTCAGGCGTAGGATACATCTCCTCGACCGATGGAGCAAAAACGTAGTCTGCACCACACTCATCCAATAATTGGCAGTCAGCATCCAAGGTACGTGGATAGTTTTTTAAATCATTTTTATCGTTAAATTGGGTCGGATTCACGAATACAGAAACAACAGTTATCCCATTTTCTTTCACACTACGTTTTACAAGAGAAGCATGACCTTCGTGAAGTGCCCCCATAGTAGGTACAAAACCTATTTCTTTTCCCATTTTGCGATCCTCAAAAAGTTGATTCTGAAGATCCACAATTTTATAGAATACTTTCATCTTCTTAATTAGTTGTACACAAATCGAGTGCAAAATAACAACTTTTTTATCAAATAAGGAAAAAATATCGTAAAAATATGCCAAATTAGGGGCTAAAATTCTTTAAAAATGCACGAAACTGCCTTTTTGTGAATTATTTTTAGTACCTTTGCACTGATAAAATATACAATATGGCTAAGAAAATTCTGTTCATCAATCAAGAGATTGTACCTTACGTACCAGAAAGTGATTTGTCACTGATGGGTAAAGCGCTTCCTCAAGCAATGCAAGAAAGCGGTCATGAAATTCGTACATTTATGCCCAAATGGGGAAACATCAACGAACGACGCGGTCAATTGCATGAGGTGATTCGTCTTTCTGGCATGAATTTAATTATTGACGATACCGACCACCCGTTGATTATTAAAGTGGCCTCTATTGCTCAAACACGTATTCAAGTATACTTTATCGACAACGATGACTATTTTTCAAAGCGACAGATGACTGTCGATGAAAAAGGGCAGGATTATCCAGACAATGGAGAGCGAGCTATCTTCTTTGCTCGTGGTGTTCTGGAGACAGTGAAGAAATTGCGTTGGGTACCTGATATCATACATATTCAAGGATGGATGGGTGCTGTCGTACCGCTCTATATTAAAACAGCTTATCATGACGAACCTTCTTTCGCTGATACGAAAGTAGTTACTTCACTTTTTACCAAGAGTTTAAACTCTGAGTTGGGTAATAATTTCAAGCGTTGCGTTGAATTTCGTGATGCTACAGCAGAATTATTAAATAAATATAATGATGCATTTGATTTTGAAGAATTGGGTAAGTTAGCTATCGACTATAGTGATGGTGTAATAGCAGCCCATAAGGATATCAATAAAGAACTGCTGAAATATGCACAAGATAAGAACATCCCAACTCTCGCTTATCCTGGCGAAGATTTCAGATCAGCATATGAGGCTTTTTACGAGAAGATTTAAGTAGATATTAACGATGAAAAAGTTTGTACTGACAGGGATTGTAGCTTCAATGATGTTTACAATCTCTTCGTGTGATGAAGATACCGCAACAATAGGTAAGACACTAACTAGTAATGTTGATTTATTTACCATCGTATCTGACACTTTTGATGTTAAGTCCAAGTCATTGGTTGTAGATGCAGTGCTTTCAAATAGCACTTATAGTTACCTTGGTCGTATCAAAGACCCAGAGACAAGTGCATATATAACCTCGGACTATATGACGCAGTTTGCCATGTTAGAGAATGCCAAGGATAGTTTATTCTCTAAGAAAGATATCGTGATTAGTCTCAAGGACGGTAAAGAAGTTGCAGACTCTTGTTATATCTCCATCTTGCTGAATAATTTCATAGGAGACTCTTTAGCAAGTATGAAGATGACAATGTATGAACTCGATAGACCTATTGAAGATAACAAGAAATACTATACAAACTTTGATCCAGAAGCCGAAGGCTATATCCGTGAAAATGGACTGAAACGTGATGTCGTATTCAGTATTACTGACATGACAGAAAATGACAGTGTGAGAAATGCAAATAAAGACGAGCTCTCAATAAATATAAAACTTGATATGCCTTACACTGATAAGAATGGCCGACAGTATGATAACTATGGAACTTATCTGTTGCAAACATACTACGAGCACCCAGAATATTTTAAAAACTCGAATACATTTACCAAAAATGTATGTCCAGGTTTTTATTTCAAAACGACAGACGGTGTTGGTATGATGGCTGAAATTGAAACTACGCGTCTCAGTGTGTTCTATAGAATAGAAGTTGATGACGATGATGATACCGATATGGAAGAATACAACGTCTATACGTTGTTCTACGGTACCCAAGAAGTTCTACAAACGACTCACATTGTCAACGACGAAGAAGTGATTAAGGACTTGGCAAACGAAAAAGGATATACTTATCTGAAGACTCCTGCAGGGATTTATACAGAGGTAGAATTGCCTATTGATGATATTAAACTAAATCATGAGAATGATACAATCACATCGGCAAAAATCTCTTTCCGAAAAATGAATGATAAGACAGTTCTTGCAGAAAAATTGCTTAAAGACCCCACTACCCTGCTGATGGTTGAGAAAGATAGTCTAAAGAATTTCTTTGAAGACCGTGAGGTGGCCAATAACATTACCAGTTATCTAGCTACACTAAATACAGGATACAACTCTTATACGTTTAATAATATAGCATCGCTGATTAATTATCTCTATATCAAGAAAACAGAAGGTGGAGCCAACTATACCACCGAACATCCCAACTGGAACAAAGTAGTTTTGGTGCCTGTGCAAACCACCACAGCTTCTACGGCAACTACGACGGTCAGTGCTGTCAACAATGAAATGTCAATTACAAGTTCTAGACTAATAGGTGGTGAGGATAATGCCGTCGAACCAATACGCATAAGTGTGATATATAATAAGAGTAAATAGCGATGGCGGATAATTTTCTAGAGAAACATTACGAAGAATACGAAGCACGCAAAGCTGCTTATATACGTAAAAAGAAACATCTATCTTTCCCTCGTCCCCTGCCCCAGCGGCCAGAGGACGAGGCGCTTTAGAAGAACCTTTATCATTGCACAATCGTATACTTTGCAAACTTCAACAGCAATTGTTTTGTTCCTGCATTTTTGAATTCTACTGTTGCTTTTGTATTTTCTCCAGATCCCTCTACACGAATGACTGTCCCTATACCAAAACGCTGATGTTCAATGACATTACCTTCCTTCAATCCTATATCACCGATGACTGATTGAGGACGTGGGGATTCGTGTCTCACTGGCACTAGTCTCGGTTTGGGATCAGCCACAAACTGCGTAGCAACAGGGCGAGAATTCTGCATCCGTGTTGCTGGTCGACTAATGACAGAAGCAGCAGAAATCATACCGTCTTTTGATGACTCGACACTCAGCAAAGAAGAATCAATATCTTTGATAAAGCGTGATGGAGTATCATACTCCATCCTTCCATATCGCCAACGGTTCTGTGCACATGTCAAAAAGCAATGTTTCTCTGCCCTCGTTATGGCGACATAGAGCAGACGACGTTCTTCTTCCAACTCACGCATCGAATTTGTACACATGGGCGAAGGAAATATATTTTCTTCCAATCCAACAACAAAGACTGTTGGAAATTCCAAACCCTTGGCTGCATGTATTGTCATGAGCGAAACTTTGTCATCAGCATCACCACTATCGCTATCAATATCCGTTAACAAAGCTACTTCCTGAAGGAAATTTGGTAGATAAATCTGATCTCCAAGGTCTTCTTCCTGACGACCTGCAACAAAGTCCTGCATACCACCTAAGAATTCTTCCAGATTTTCCTGACGTGAGAGATCGTCAGGATTACTTGAGCTGTATATTTCCTTACTGATTCCACTCTCCATAATGATAGCGTGTCCTAATTCATAGGCATCTTCCGATATTAGACGGTCTGCCCATCCGCTTATTAAGCTTTTGAATGTTGCAAGCTTTGTATAGGTAGCTTTTGATACGTCAAGACTAAACACTTGAGGCTGGGAAAGAACGGTCCATAAACTGACACCATGATTATTTGCAACCTCCGCAATCTTGCCTACTGTCGTTTCACCGATACCACGCGTTGGATAATTGATAATACGCCGCAAGGCTTCTTCATCGTTAGGATTAGAAACTAGACGGAAATAGGCGATAACATCTTTAATTTCCTTTCGTTGGTAAAAACTCAATCCACCGTAAATACGATATGGTATACCGTCTTTGCGCATCTGTTCCTCGAATGAGCGGCTTTGTGAATTTGTACGATATAGTATGGCAAAATCGCTATATCTGCAGTGTTCCTGACGACGTATCTTCCGAATGTCATTACATACAATAATGGCTTCTTCTTTGTCGCTATAGGCAGGTTTCAACACCAGTTTCTCACCGTGTTCGTTCTTACTAAAAACATCTTTCGGTATCTGTCTTTCATTATGCCGTATCAAGCTATTTGCCGCCTGAACTATCAACTGTGTAGAACGGTAATTCTGCTCTAGTTTAAACAGTCTTGCACCATCAAATTTATTTTGGAAATCTAGAATATTATCTATGTTAGCACCTCTGAAACTATAAATACTCTGAGCATCGTCACCGACCACACAAACTTGTCCTCGTTCTTTTGTTAGTAAGACTACTATTGATTGTTGTGCATAATTCGTATCCTGATATTCGTCAACCAAGACATACTGAAAACGCTCAATATACTTTTTTCTAATATCATCGTGATTATTCAGTAAAATATAGGTGTACACCAATAAATCGTCAAAATCCATCGCATTTGCTTGCCGACATCGTTCGTGATACCTGATATAAATATCTTTTACCAAAGGTCGCTTTCCATGTGTGTCGTCTATAGCCCATGTACTTTGTGCGTAATTCTGTGGAAGCAGCAGATGATTCTTGGCCATTGAGATACGATCAGCTACAGATGCAGGTTTGTATGTCTTGTCATCCAACTGCATCTCTTTGATAATGCTTTTTACTAGCGAACGAGAATCTGACTGATCATAAATAGTGAAATTTGGTTGGAAACCAATAGTCTCTGCTTCTGCCCGTAATATACGCGCAAAAACGGAATGAAAAGTACCCATCTGCAAATATCTGGCACGCTCCTGTCCTACCAGTCGCCCTATGCGTTCCTTCATCTCACGTGCAGCCTTGTTGGTAAATGTCAAGGCCAATATATTCCAAGGGTTCATACCCTCTTGCAAAAGGTAACCTATCTTATATGTCAGCACGCGTGTTTTGCCAGAACCGGCACCAGCAATAACCAATTGGGGGCCATCACAATACACAACAGCTTCACGTTGACTTTCATTCAGTTGTTCTAACAGATTCTCATTCATATAAAAAATTTTTTCGATGAATGAGCCCTCGATTCACATCGGGGGCTCACAACAACACAAACACAAAATAAACACAGTCAACGAAGACTGGTTTTACTATATAAATCTTACTGTATTCCTTCTTCTCGTAACTTTTTCTGCCAGTTCCAAGCGCTCTTCAGAGTGTCTTCCAGCGAAGTTTCTGCTTTCCATCCCAATACCTTATTGGCTTTATCGGGGTTGGCCCAAACCTTCTCAATATCGCCGGCACGACGTGGCGCATAGGTCCAGTTTAACTTCACACCTGTTGCCTTCTGGAAGGCATCCACGATTTCCTTGGTTGAACATCCATGACCTGTACCTACATTGAACACCTCCAACTTATCGCTGTCTGTATCCAATACACGGGCCATTGCTTTCACGTGAGCCTTAGCCAGATCTACCACATAGATGTAGTCTCGAATGCAGGTTCCGTCAGGTGTATTATAATCGTTACCAAACACCTTCAATTGTTCACGAATCCCTATAGCCGTTTGCGTGACATAAGGTATCAAGTTCATGGGGACACCATTAGGCATCTCACCAATGATAGCAGACGGATGCGACCCAATAGGATTAAAGTAACGCAGTAGGATTGCCTTAATAGGGGCACCACTATTGATATCGTCACGAATTATTTCCTCATTAATTTGCTTAGTGTTACCATAAGGACTCTCTGCAGGTTTTATCGGAGCATCTTCTGTCACAGGAAGATTCTCTGGGTCTGGCTGACCGTATACCGTACAACTCGATGAAAAAATAATGCCTTTCACACCATGTTTAGGCATCAGTTCCAATAAATTCACCAGACTTAATATATTATTACGATAGTAAAGCAGCGGTTTCTCCACGCTTTCTCCTACAGCCTTAGATGCAGCAAAGTGAATAATACCTTTTATATCGGGATATTTATTGAAGATACGCTCCATTGCCTCAATATCGCAACAATCAGCTTTCTCAAATGCAGGTCGTACTCCTGTTATTTTTTCTATACCATCTACAACTTTTTCACTTGAATTAGACAGGTTGTCAACAATGATGACTTGATAACCGGCGTTTTGTAGTTCTACGGTGGTATGACTACCTATAAAGCCTGTACCTCCCGTTACTAGAATTGTTTGTTTCATGATTAAATAGAATTTTGTTCTTATTTCTTTAAAGGTATTAGCACACTGAATGTAGAACCTTCACCCAAGACCGATTCAACCATCGCATCACCACCATTCTTGCGGGCAAAATCTTGACATAGTTGAAGTCCGAGTCCCGAACCTTCCTCACCACCTGTTCCGTAGGTGGTTTCTCCTTTATGGAAAATACTATCCAAACGGTCCGATGCAATACCTACGCCATGATCTTGCACACTAATCTTGGCGAAATCACCATCCCGTTTGTAATACACTTCAATACCTTTATCTTCTGGGGTAAACTTAATAGCATTGGATATAAAATTACGAATGATGGTTTTTATCATGTCGTTATCAGCATGCACTATCAATTTCTCATCGTTAGGAATAAACCGCAACTTGATTTTCTTCATCTCGGCAATCATCATGAATATATCGACTACGCCTGGTACGATATCGTCTAGATCAATGTCCTGATATACTACATTTAGTCTGCCTGTCTGACTTTTGGTCCATTTTAGCAGGTTATCCAGCAGATCGTGGGTTTCCTCTGATTCGCGATTAGCTTTATCTAACAATCCCCATATCTCATCGCCAACCATATCTTTTGTAACAACATTGACTGCAAGATTTAGAACCATGCGGATAGAGGCCATTGGCGAACGCAAATCATGAGCTATAACAGAATACATCTTATCACGATTCGAGATGGTACGCTTCAACTCTTCATTCTGTTGAACAATAATACGTTTGGCTGCAACCAAACTGATTTGGTGCATCACACGCATCACTAATTCTTCTTTATTAAAAGGTTTGGTTAGGAAGTCGTTGGCACCCACCTGAAACCCATGTACCAAATCACTGGGATTATTCAATGCTGTCAGGAAGATAATGGGAATATCCAGCGTTTCTGGATCTTTCTTCAAGATAACTGCAGTATCGAAGCCACTTAAATCTGGCATCATCACATCTAGCAAAATCAGGTCGGGATGCTCTTTTTTTGCTTGTTCAATACACATGTTACCATTGTTAGCAGTACATACCTGAAACTTCTCGTTCGTTAGTAATATCTTGAGCAACAAAACATTACTGACAACGTCATCAACTATAAGAATTTTATAATCGCTGCGGTTTATTTTAGATTCAAAGGTATTACCCAATTCCATTTTATGCAGTTCTTTAGTTATTTAACTGCAAAATTAGCAAATAATTGGCGAATCGCCAAATATTTGCTAAATTATTTATTTGTATTCATTCCACGATTTGATATCTATCTCGTCCAAACCAACCATACAAAATGCCTGGATGAAGGCCGATGCCAATCGACTATTGGTAATCAGAGGTATATTCAAATCGATTGCTGCACGACGAATCTTGTAACCATTAGTTAATTCATGGGAAGTCAGGTTCTTGGGGATATTCACCACCATGTCTATTTGATGCTCATGCAATAAGTCGAGAGCCTGAGGTTGTTGGCTCTCCTCGCTGGGCCAATATACCAAAGTATTGTCAATGCCGTTATCAGACAGATATTTCGATGTTCCTCCTGTGGCATAAAGTACATACCCATGCTCCACCAACATACGAGCGGCATCCAACATCTCGGCTTTTTGTTTTGCAGTACCAGTAGACAACAATACCGTCTTCTTGGGGATACGATATCCTACACTCAGCATGGACTTCAAAAGAGCTGTCGGTGTATTATCACCCAGACAACCCACTTCACCCGTTGAAGCCATGTCAACTCCCAACACGGGGTCGGCTTTCTGCAGACGGTTGAAGGAGAACTGACTTGCTTTAATACCTACATAATCCAAATCGAACAAATTCTTATGCGGGCGCTCGACAGAAAGTCCAAGCATTACTTTAGTTGCCAGTTCTATTAAATTTAGTTTCAACACTTTAGAAACGAATGGAAACGAACGGGAAGCACGCAAATTACACTCTATTACAAGGATATCATTATCACGTGCCATAAACTGGATGTTGAAGGGTCCGTTGATATGTAGGGCCTTGGCAATCTTGCGACTGATACGCTTGATGCGTCGAACGGTCTCTACATAAAGTTTTTGGGGTGGAAACTGGATTGTAGCATCACCTGAGTGAACACCGGCAAACTCTATATGTTCAGAAATGGCATATGCCAAAATTTCACCATCTTTGGCAACTGCATCCATTTCAATCTCCTTGGCATGCTCGATGAATTTCGACACCACCACAGGGTGGTCTTCACTCACATTAGCAGCCAGTTGCAGGAAACGCTCCAACTCTTCTTTATTGGAACAGACATTCATTGCCGCACCACTGAGCACATACGAAGGACGGACCAATACAGGAAATCCCACCCTTTCCACGAAGGCGTCAATATCCTGCATAGAGGTAAGCGCTCGCCATTCCGGTTGATTTACACCGATCTCGTTCAACATCTGTGAGAATTTGGCACGGTCTTCTGCCCCATCAATATCCTGCGCTGACGTACCTAATATCTTTACTTGTTCCTGATCGAGGAAGACGGCCAGGTTGTTAGGTATCTGTCCTCCGGTAGAGACTATTACGCCACGAGGGGCTTCCATGTCGATGATGTCCATCACGCGTTCGAAGGTCAGCTCATCAAAATACAGACGGTCGCACATATCATAATCCGTAGAAACGGTTTCCGGATTATAGTTAATCATGATACTACGCCAACCTTCCTTGCGGATGGTGTTCAGCGCCTGCACGCCACACCAGTCGAACTCTACACTCGAACCAATGCGATAGGCACCTGAGCCCAACACGATAATACTCTTCCCATCATGTTCGAATGGGATATCACTGGCAGTACCACTATAGGTTACATACAGGTAGTTGGTCTGGGCAGGATATTCTGCAGCCAGGGTGTCAATCTGTTTGACAACAGGCAGGATGCCCATATGCTTACGTACCTTTCGCACCTCCAAAACCGCCTGATGCATATTGGGTACCTGGTCTTCTACACCAATGGCACGAGCTATCTGGAAGTCGGTAAAGCCATATACTTTCGCTTTGCGAAGCAGTTGAGGACTGAGCGTTGAGAGTTGAGAGTTCTTTAGTTCCTCGTCAATGTCGATGATATGTTTCAACTTACACAGGAACCACTTGTCTATCTTTGTCAACTCATGAATACGGTCAATATCATACTGTGGAAGATGCATCGCCTTGGAAATAACGAAGATACGCTTATCGGTAGGTTCACGAAGAGCTGCGTCAACATCGGCAATCTTCAGTTCCTTGTTCTCAACAAAACCATGCATGCCCTGCCCTATCATGCGCAGACCTTTCTGGATAGCCTCTTCAAAGGTACGACCGATAGCCATCACCTCGCCTACCGATTTCATGGATGAGCCTAGCTCCTTGTCAACACCGTGGAATTTAGAAAGGTCCCAACGAGGAATCTTACATACCACATAGTCGAGGGCTGGCTCAAAAAAGGCTGATGTAGTCTTGGTCACAGAATTGTTCAGTTCAAACAATCCATAACCCATACCCAGTTTTGCAGCTACGAAAGCCAGTGGATAACCCGTAGCTTTCGATGCCAAAGCCGATGAGCGACTCAGACGGGCATTCACCTCAATCACGCGATAGTCTTCTGACTGCGGGTCGAAGGCATACTGCACGTTACACTCGCCCACAATACCAATATGACGGATAATCTTGATGGCTAGTGCACGCAGTTTATGATATTCCGAATTAGTCAGTGTCTGCGAAGGAGCAATAATAATCGATTCACCCGTATGAATACCCAGAGGGTCGAAATTCTCCATATTACATACGGTGATACAGTTGTCATAGCGGTCGCGCACCACTTCGTATTCTATCTCCTTCCATCCTTTCAATGATTTCTCCACTAACACCTGGGGCGAGAAAGCAAAGGCTTTTTCGGCAAGCTTGTTTAATTCCTCTTCATTATCGCAGAAGCCGGAGCCCAGTCCCCCCAGTGCGTAAGCCGCTCTGAGGATAACGGGATACCCCAAGTCTTTAGCTGCCTGTCGTGCCTGTTCAATCGTCTCGCAAGCTTCGCTCTTGATGGTCTTTACATCAATCTCGTTCAGTTTTTCTACGAAGCGCTCACGATCTTCCGTATCCATAATGGCCTGAACAGGAGTTCCCAATACCTTGACACCATATTTCGCTAGGACTCCGTTCTGAAAGAGTTCCACACCACAATTCAGGGCAGTCTGTCCACCAAACGAAAGCAGGATGCCGTCAGGACGCTCCTTCTCTATCACACGTTCTACGAAATAGGGCTGAACGGGCAGGAAATAGATTTCATCAGCCACACCCTCTGAGGTCTGAACGGTAGCAATATTCGGATTTATCAAAACGGTTTTCACACCTTCTTCACGCAGTGCTTTGAGTGCTTGCGAACCAGAGTAGTCGAACTCACCAGCCTCACCTATTTTCAATGCGCCTGAACCCAATAACAGGACTTTCTTGATATTTTGTTCTTTCATATTTATAATGTCTCAATAAAACGGTCAAACATAAATTCTGTATCTACTGGACCCGAACAGGCTTCTGGGTGGAACTGGCTGGAGAACCAAGGGTTGGTCTGATGACGAATACCTTCGTTTGAGCCATCGTTCATGTTGACAAAGAGTTCGCGCCATTCTCTGCCCAAGGTGGCACCATCCACGGCGTATCCATGATTCTGACTCGTCACGTAGCAACGATTGGTACCTACTTCGCGCACTGGCTGATTGTGAGAGCGATGACCATATTTCAGCTTGTATATCTGTGCCCCCCCAGCCTTTGCCAATAGTTGGTTACCCATACAGATACCACAAATAGGTTTGCGGCTCAGCGACATCTGCTTACGAAGAATGTTAACAGCATCCTCGCACATATCAGGGTCGCCAGGACCATTTGCCAGGAAAAGACCATCGAACTGCATCTCTGTATAATCGTAGTTCCAGGGTACACGAATCACCTCCACCCCACGACGAATCAGGCAACGGATAATATTGGCCTTCACGCCGCAATCTACCAATACCACCTTGCGCCCAGCACCTTCATTATAGCGGATAATATCCTTACAGGAAACCTTATCTACCCAGTTTATGGTCCCGTATGCTGCGATGTCATCGCAGCTTTCAGTTCCTTCAAACTCCAGTCTTCCCATCATCACTCCATGTTCACGTAATACTTTAGTCAACTGGCGTGTGTCAATACCTGTCACCCCGGGCACTTTCTCACGTTTCAGCCAATCGCCCAGACTTTCACAGGCATTCCAATGTGAATACTCCTCACTGTAGTCACTCACAATGATAGCAGTAGCATAAATTCTGTCACTCTCCATAAACGTTGGAAGTCCGTTGTCCTCTATCGAGAAACGAGGCACACCATAGTTACCTACCAGCGGAAAGGTCAGCGTCATCATCTGACCGGCATACGAAGGGTCGGTCAGTGATTCCGGATAACCCATCATAGCAGTGTTGAAAACTACCTCGCCTGCTACTGGAGCTTCATAGCCAAAACTTTTTCCCTTAAATCTAGTTCCGTCTTCTAAGACCAAAGTTACATCTTTCATTCTATCTTGTATAATTCTATTTATATCTTAATTTAAAAAGAAGGGCGAAACGTCAATGACGAATCGCCCTTTATATCATTCAACAGTAACACTCTTTGCAAGGTTTCTTGGTTGGTCAACGTTGAGACCTTTACAAACAGCAACGTGATAAGCCAACAACTGAAGAGGTATCGTAGCCAATAACGGTTCCAGACATTCTATCGTATCTGGCAGTGCTATCACCTCGTCGGCTATCTTGCTGATGGTGTCGTCGCCCTGACTGACAACGGCAATGACCTTACCCTTACGGGCTTTCACCTCTTGTATATTGGAGATGACTTTCTCATACATACCATTATGCGTGGCTATCACCACCACAGGCATATCGGAATCTATCAAGGCAATAGGTCCGTGCTTCATCTCAGCTGCCGGATAGCCCTCAGCATGGATATATGAAATCTCCTTCAGTTTCAAAGCACCTTCCAAAGCCACTGGATAACTGAATCCACGACCCAGATAGAGAAAGTTGCGGGCATAGGTGAAGGTACGGCTTAAGTCGGCAATACGGTCGTTGAGCTTTAACACCTCCTTAATTTTATTGGGTATCTCGTGCAACTCCTTCACAATATGCATATAGTCATCGCTGGAGATGGTACCCTTCTCTTTCGCCAGTGCCAGTGCCAGCATGGTCAATACGGTAACCTGACCAGTGAATGCTTTGGTAGAAGCCACACCAATCTCCGGTCCTACGTGGATATACGAACCAGTATCCGTTGCACGGGGAATACTCGAGCCGATAGCATTACAAATACCATAGATAAAGGCTCCGGCATCCTTTGCCAGTTGCACAGCAGCTAGAGTATCGGCAGTCTCACCACTCTGCGAAATTGCTATCACTACGTCTTCGTTGGTAATCACGGGATTGCGATAGCGGAACTCGGAGGCGTATTCCACCTCTACAGGTATGCGACAGAGTTGCTCTATCATCTGCTTGCCTATCAGTCCTGCATGCCACGACGTTCCACATGCCACGATGATGAACCGTTTGGCACCGAGCAGTTGTTTTTTATAGTCAATGACGGCAGAGAGCACTACATTGTCGGTATCAACATTCACCCGACCACGCATACAATTGGTCAGGCATTCGGGCTGTTCAAAAATCTCTTTCAGCATGAAGTGTGGGAAACCGCCCTTCTCCAATTGGCCCAGATTGATATCCACCTTCTTGACTGCCAGTTCCTGTTCTTCGCCCAGAATACTGACCACCTTCAGGTCGTGCCCCCTGCGAATCACAGCGATATTACCGTCTTCCAAGTACACCACCTTATCGGTATATTCCACAATAGGACTGGCATCTGAACCGAGGAAGAACTCGTCGTCGCCAATACCTACCACCAGTGGGCTCTGCTTACGGGCTGCGATAATTTGGTCAGGATGACGCTTGTCAATGATGGCAATGGCATAGGCACCAATCACCTGATAGAGTGCCACCTGCACAGCTGTCAGCAAATCGAGTTCCTTACGCTCCATTACGTATTCCACCAGTTGCACCAGTACTTCGGTGTCTGTTTCCGAACGGAATGTCACACCCTTGGTCTGCAACTTGGTCTTCAGGTCGGCATAGTTCTCAATAATACCATTGTGGATGATGGCCAAATTCTTCGATTCCGAATAATGCGGATGGGCATTCTGCGCAGAAGGTTCTCCGTGTGTAGCCCAACGAGTATGGGCTATACCCACAGTGCCTGTAACATTCTTGTCATTGCAATAATCTACCAAATTATCAACTTTCCCTTTTGTTTTGTAGACATTTAGAAGTCCATCATTATTAATCAAGGCCACACCTGCAGAATCGTATCCACGATATTCCAGTCGGCGTAGGCCTTTAATCAATATTGGGAAAGCGTCTTTCTTACCGATATAACCTACTATTCCACACATAAGCGTTCTCTCTAATTCCTTTCGTAAATGTTTGTGTTGTTATATATTTGAGTGTTGTGTACTTCTTCTTATTTTTTCGGTACATACCTAACTGTGAGTGTTGGTTTGTAGGTATTCTCCAAAATCACGGAAACAATACCATCAGAGGCATCAAAGTTAGCCACCTTGTGATCGTCCTTCAGCATCGGACAATCAGGCCATGCACCTAGTTCCTTCTCCAATCCGTCGCGCAACTCCTGCCACAACTGACGGGTACTGTCGTTAGTAGACATGTTATAGGTTTCCTGCACGGCTGCAATTTGCTCACCTGCATGGGCCAGCAATACTCTGTACGTGAATTTTTGAGCAGCAAAGACCACAGTTTTGCCACTGTCGGAAGCTGCACTGTCAATTGAAAAGCCACGTTGATGCATAGAATCAACAAACTGAGAAGTGGAAAGTGTCAAAGGAAGTCCACGATAGTTAAAGGGTTTCTTGTCCTCTGAACAAGCGATAAACAGAGTTGTTATCGCAAAGAAAAGAATTAAATTTTTCATCTTGTTTTCGCTTTTGACGCGACAAAGGTAAACAAAAAAGACGAAAGCACAAAACTTTCAGCTTATATTTTTCTTCCACCTCTCAACCTAAAGTGTTAGTAATTTAGTAACGACAAATAAAATTTAGCCTTTTTGCAGATTAAATTTGGTTATCTTCTTACTTATTCGTACCTTTGCAAGTCGTTAACACATAAATAAATTAAATTAAAGGAAATGGGCGAACACAAGAGAAATACATTTATTGTGTCAAAAGCGCTAATGAATTTCGTATTTGCAGCTGTTCTGACAGCTGCGGCAACACAATTAGCGCATACGGCTGACTCGATGATTGTGGGTCACACCGTAGGCCCTGATGCCGTTTCGGCTATTAATCTTGTATTGCCTTTTGTTGAGGTACTCAACTGTATGGGATTCCTTATCTGTTTCGGCGCTAATGCTATGTGTGCGCAGGCTATCGGTAGTGGCGACAAGGAAAAGGTGGCCAAAATATTCACAACGACCATTATCACTGTGATGACGCTGGGACTGGCTGTTTCGCTCGTAATCAGCATCTATAGTTGGGAGATTGTAGACTATCTTTCAGATCAACCCCGATTAGACCAGATGGCTTATGACTATATCCACCATTATGCAATGGGGGGATGGCTGCAGATGCTATCATATGGTCTCTGTTTATTTGTGGCCACCGATGGTAAGCCGCGTATGGTGACAAGAGCCGTCGTAGGTGGAGCAGTGATAAACGGTATTATGGACGTGACACTTATTTGGATATTGGGCATGGGTGTAGAAGGTGCTGCATTTGGTTCACTTTCAATGTTCCTGGTTAATATCCTCCTTCTGTCCAACTATCTACGAAAGCCAATCAGTTCATATAAATTACAATGGCCTGGCAAGAATTTTTTCCGCATCTTCATCTTCAATATCAAGGAAGGTGCTCCCGTAACACTGAGCAATTCGTTGATGGCCATCACAATTCTATTGCTAAACTATATTGTTGGAACCTATCTGGGAGCCGACGGATTGTTCTTGTGGTCGGTATGTCTGCAAATGCTACTTCTCTCATATGTTTTTATTGATGGTATCATCGAATCTCTGTTTGCTGTGGGAGGAGTTCTTGTCGGCGAACGTGACTTGAGAGGTCTTTCGATATTAGTGCGGAAGGCATTGGTACTGACGGGGTCTCTGGTGACTATATTGATAGTATTTATGTATATTCCTGGGCTAGTAGCTCACCTTTTCGGCGTGCATGAAGGAACGTTAGTAACGGAACTTAATCGTGTGCTACGCATCTTTGCCTTGATGCTTATACCTTTTGCTACGACACAGATTTTGTTGAGTAGTTATCAGCTGGTTGGGCACGAAAAGACAAGTGTTACGACTGCTACTGCACAGACTTTTTTTATGGTAGTCACCGTATGGGTAGTTGCCGAACTGGAAAATGTTGAACTATGGTGGGGATTTGTACTGGCCTGTGTGGGTGTACTGATTTTGCAACTGATGTTTACTTTCATGCGCAGTAAAGCAGTACACGACGCAATATCGCCTTTGACGATGATTCCAGAAAGTACCAAGGATTACACTTTCGACCGATCCATAAAATACGAGGAAAACGATGTGCACCAGGCACTTGACGAGATAGATCAATTCATGAAGACAGCCCAGGTGAGAAGCGACGTACGATTCGACATAAACTTATGTTGTGAGGAATTGATGACTAACATCGCCCAATTTTCGGAAGGTCATGTTATACATCATTCATTCGATGTGCACTTGTGCTGCAATTCTGAAGGTATCTATGTCACTCTGAAAGATGCTGGCAAACCATTCGATCCCATCCAAGCAGGCAAAATGAGTGACAAGAATATCGGAAAGGAAAACTATCAGCATTTGGGACTCAGACTGGTGACGAACATTATTCCTGACATCAACTATAAATATATGTACGGTCAAAACACTGTATTCATACATAAAGCATACAATTCTAAGGAGTAATATATGGAAGAGAAATTTAAAATGTTTATGGATAATAATAACAGAGCGTTCTCGATGATTGCCGATGTAGAAGGCGATTTCGACAACTTGACTATAGCACAAAAAGAAGTGCCCGATGTGATACCCATTCTAGCGGTGCGCAACATCGTGTTGTTTCCTGGTGTCGTATCGCCCATTATCATCGGTCGTGAGGCCAGCATGAAGGTGGTACGTCACGTGGAGAAGAAAGACATGTATATGGGCATCTTCTGTCAGCGTGATCCAGATATAGAATATCCCATCAAATCAGACTTATATGAAATGGGAGTTTATGCCAAGGTTCTGAAACTGCTGACGTTGCCTAACGGTAACATCACTGCTATCGTGCAAGGACTGGGACGCATCCGACTTTTGGAAATAAAAAAATACAAGCCTTTTATGGAAGGCAGCGTGGAAGTGATTCCTGAAATACAACCCGACAAACACGATTCAGAATTTCATACAGCTATGGAGGATCTGCGCCAGCAGACAGCTGAATATATAAAATTGAATGACGATATACCAGAAGAGGCTGCTTTCGCCATCAAGAATGTCGACAATAACATCATGGCGCTTAATTTCATCTGCTCTAATATGCCTTTTTCCACAAAAGAGAAAATGGCGCTACTGATGCTATCGTCGGTCAAGGAACGCTTATTCAATGTGATGAAAATCGTGAACCGCGAATTGGATTTGCAAAATCTGAAAATAGACATTCGAAATAAAACCCGTGACGATATTGACGAACAACAGCGTAACTACTTCTTGCAACAGCAGATAAAAAACCTGCAGGCAGAAATGGGAAACGAGAGTTCGCCTGAAAAGAAAGCACTGTTGGAAAAAGCTGCTGACAAGAAATGGAACGAAGAGATTGCTCGCATCTTTAATAAAGAGGTGGACAAGCTAGACCAACTGAATCCGCAGAGTCCAGACTTCAACGTACAACTGACCTATCTGCAAACGCTGGTATCGCTACCGTGGAACGAATATACAGAAGACGACCTGAATCTGGATCGCGCTCAGAAAATACTAGACAGAGATCATTATGGGATGGAGAAGGTGAAAGAGCGCATTTTGGAATATATCGCCGTTCTCTCGTTGCGAGGCGATCTAAAGTCGCCCATTCTGTGTTTGTATGGACCTCCAGGAGTTGGAAAGACTAGTCTGGGAAAATCTATTGCCGACTCTCTGAATCGCAAATATGTACGTGTGTCACTGGGTGGTCTACACGATGAAGCAGAGATTCGCGGCCATCGCCGTACATATATCGGAGCAATGCCAGGACGCATCATCAAGAATATACAGAAGGCCGGCTCAAGCAATCCGGTGTTCATTCTTGATGAAATAGACAAGGTTACTCAGAATACGCATAATGGTGACCCAGCATCAGCCTTGTTGGAGGTTCTGGACCCAGAACAGAACAATGCATTCCACGACAACTATCTTGATGTTGATTACGACCTATCGAAAGTGTTATTTATTGCTACAGCCAATAACCTTAGTACAATACCCAAGCCACTTCTTGATCGTATGGAAATCATAGAGGTGAGTGGGTATATCACTGAAGAGAAAATCGAGATAGCTAAGCGTCACCTGATTCCAAAAGAAAAGGAGAATACAGGGCTTACTGACAAAGGATTGACTTTCCATAAAGCTGCTATTGAAAAAATTATCGAACAGTATACACGCGAAAGTGGTGTACGACAGTTGGAGAAACAAATCAATAAAGCGTTACGCAAAATGGCCTTTCAGAAAGCCAAAGTAGGTGAACTGCCATTCCTAAAAATCTCACCTAAAGAGATTGAAGGGTTATTGGGCAAACCACCTTTTTATCGCGACATTTATCAGGGCAATAGCTATGCAGGCGTTGTTACAGGACTGGCATGGACAAGTGTGGGTGGAGAGATATTGTTCATCGAGACATCGCTCTCGAAGGGCAAAGGTGCAAAACTCACTCTGACAGGTAATCTGGGAGATGTGATGAAAGAGAGTGCCGTGCTGGCGTTGGAATATGTGAAGGCACATGCCGATAAGTTAAATATCGACTATCGCATCTTCGACCATTGGAACATTCATATCCACGTTCCTGAGGGGGCTACTCCGAAGGACGGACCATCGGCTGGTATTACGATTGCCACCTCTATTGCATCGGCTCTCACTCAGCGCAAGGTGCGTAAGAATACAGCTATGACGGGTGAAATTACATTGCGTGGAAAAGTGCTGCCCGTAGGTGGTATTAAGGAAAAAATATTAGCTGCCAAGCGTGCTGGCATTACCGACATCATGATGTGTCGAGACAACAAGAAAGATATTGACGAAATTCCTGATATGTATTTAAAGGGGGTCAAATTTCACTATGTTGAGAATGTTCAAGATGTATGGGACTTTGCGCTAACTGATGAAATTGTGGAGAATCCACTTGACTTCACTATTTCTGAAGAGGAGAATAAGAATATTGCTAGTTAACAGACGAATATGAAGTTTGAACTTCAACATACTGACTCTGCAAGTGATGCTCGTATAGGATTGATCACTACCGACCACGGACAGATCAAAACTCCAATTTTTATGCCAGTCGGTACGGCGGGTAGTGTTAAAGGTGTACACTTCTCTGAATTGAGAGAACAAGTAAAAGCACAGATTATACTTGGGAATACTTATCACCTTTATTTACGTCCGGGCCTTGATATTTTACGTAAGGCAGGTGGCCTGCATCAATTTAACACATGGGACCGCCCCATACTAACGGACTCTGGCGGATTTCAGGTTTTCTCTTTAACAGGTATCCGGAAACTGAGGGAAGAAGGTTGTGAGTTTCGCAGTCATATAGACGGTTCGAAACATATCTTCACCCCAGAGAACGTGATGGATACAGAGCGTATTATTGGTGCAGACATTATGATGGCTCTCGACGAATGTCCTCCAGGACAGAGTGACTATCAATATGCAAAGAAATCGCTTGGACTAACGCAGCGGTGGCTTGATCGTTGCATCAAGCGATTCAATGAAACGTCTCCCCTTTATGGATATCAGCAAAGCCTGTTCCCCATCGTACAGGGATGCACCTTTAAAGACTTGCGACGGGAGGCTGCAAAATATGTTGCCGATAAGGGTGCCGATGGCAATGCCATTGGAGGATTAGCTGTGGGCGAACCTACAGAGGTGATGTATGAAATGATAGAGGTGGTCAATGAGATATTACCTAAAGACAAGCCCAGATATTTGATGGGAGTTGGCACACCACAGAACATACTTGAAGCTATCGAGCGAGGGGTTGACATGTTCGACTGTGTGATGCCAACACGAAATGGACGCAATGCTATGTTGTTCACTTATCAAGGTACGATGAATATGCGCAATAAGAAATGGGAGACAGACTTCTCACCTATTGATCCTGAGGGCTGTGAGATAGATCGTATCCATACAAAGGCATATCTACATCACTTGTTCAAAGCACAAGAGCTGTTGGCTATGCAGATAGCCTCCATCCATAATCTTTCATTCTATTTGCGGCTGGTGACAGATGCCCGTCTGCATATAGAACAAGGAGATTTCGTACCATGGAAACGATCGATCATTGATGATTTAGGACGAAGAAGATGAAAGAAAAAATGATAGCATTATGGACCAAGGCGAGGCAATTTTGGACACGATTGCCTTGGAATCGATTGGTATTCCTGAAAAAATATAATCCGCTTCAGTATATCCAGCGGATGGACTGGTATATTATCAAGAAATTCATTGGTACTTACATATACTCGATTGCACTGATTATTTCCATATCTATCGTTTTCGACATCAATGAGAATTTAGCTAAATTCACTACGAATCATGCGCCATTGAGAGCTATAGTCTTTGACTACTACATGAACTTCGTGCCCTATTTCGCCAATCTTTTTTCACCGTTATTCGTTTTCATTGCTGTCATTTTCTTTACGTCGAAACTGGCTGGTAATTCTGAGATTATTGCAATGCTGGCTTGTGGTATGAGTTTCAAACGTCTGCTTCGGCCCTACCTCATCTCTGCAGCACTGATAGCCGTTTTAAACTTCTATCTGGGCGCTTACATCATACCAAAGGGTACGGTGGTGCGTCATGATTTCGAATCACTCTATAAGAACAGCCGGAGGAATACAACGGCATCGAATATTCAGTTGATGGTCGACAAGGGAACGGTAGCCTATATCTCCCAGTATGACGATATCCGTAAGACTGGTTATGGATTCTCACTTTATAAGTTTGATAAGAAAAAACTGGTGAGCCATATGACGGCTAGCGTCATTCAATACGACACTATCAGTGACTCACGTTATCACTGGAAGGCTCGTAGTTATAAGATTCGAGAACTGAAAGGTATGAGAGAGAAGATTACCAGTGGGTCTGAGATTGACACTTTGATACAGATGGAGCCTATGGACCTGATTTTCTCGAAAGGACAACAGGAAACATTTACTTCACCAGAGTTGTTGCGATATATATCAAAACAACAAGAACGTGGCTCAAGTAACGTGGTGCAGTACGAGGTAGAATATCATAAACGCATTGCAACATCTTTTGCTTCGTTCATACTGACAATTATCGGTGTTTCGCTTTCTTCTCGAAAGCGCAAAGGCGGTATGGGCATGTACCTGGGTATTGGATTAGCATTGTCTTTTTCCTATATTCTCTTGCAAACAATCAGTTCAACTTTCGCCATCAATGCCGATACGCCTCCGATATTGGCAGCATGGATTCCTAATATTTTGTATGCTATCATCGCCTATTTCTGTTATAGACAAGCTCCCAACTAAATGAATTTTGAAGAGACTTATTTAAATGATAATATTCTCGATGCACTATATGACATGCGCTTCGAAGAGATGACTCCTGTCCAGGAAAAATGTATACCCGAAATTTTGGACGGCAAAGACTTAATTGGTGTTGCACAAACAGGTACAGGAAAGACGGCTGCCTATCTGCTACCTATTCTGAGTATGCTAGATGATGGTGGCTATCCCAAAGACGCTGTCAACTGCGTCGTGATGTCCCCTACTCGCGAACTAGCTCAGCAGATAGATCAAGCCATGCAAGGGTTCGGCTATTACCTGAATGGTGTATCTAGTGTAGCTATTTATGGTGGTAATGACGGTTCACGTTTCGACCAGGAAATGAAAGGATTGAAGATGGGTGCTGATGTAATTATTGCAACGCCAGGGCGACTGCTCTCGCATATACGCATGGGACATGTAGACCTGTCGAAACTAACGTTCTTCGTATTGGATGAGGCAGATCGTATGTTGGACATGGGCTTTTCCGACGATATACTCCAGATAGCCAAACTGTTGCCTAAGAATCATCAAACCATCATGTTCTCGGCAACAATGCCAGACAAGATACAACAACTCGCGCGAACATTATTATATAATCCTGTAGAAGTCAAGATTGCTGTCAGCAAACCAGCAGATAAGATACAGCAATCTGCTTATATATGTTATGAACCTCAGAAACTGGGTATCATTCGTTATCTTTTTAATGCTGGAGAACTGGAGCGCGTCATTATATTCTCAGGGAAGAAAGAAAAAGTGAAAGACATCTCGCGTGAGCTACAACGTAAAAACATCAACTGTGCATCAATGCACAGTGATCTTACACAACAGGAGCGTGACGACGTGATGTATCGCTTTAAAGCAGGAAAATTGAATGTGTTGGTTGCAACAGATATTGTGGCACGAGGCATTGACATCGACGACATTCTGATGGTCATCAACTACGATGTGCCTCACGATGTAGAAGATTATGTGCATCGAATAGGGCGCACAGCTAGAGCACAGCGCGATGGAGTAGCTATCACCTTTGTGACCGATACCGATATGCGATACTTTGCCAAAATCGAGCATTTCTTAGGTAAAGAAATTACTAAAAATTCTATACCAGAAGGCCTTGGGGAAACACCTGTCTACCAACCATCTATTCCTAGAAAGTCCACAAGAGGGAAAGGTGGCAAGAATCGGAATGGTAAAAGATATGGTGGAAAGAAACATCGCAACAACAAAAACAAAAAACTGTAATTGTGTGGGTGCACGGATATTTAGTTTAAAAATATTTGGTAAAAAGTTTTGTAGTTATTAAAAAATGTTGTACTTTTGCAGCAGTTATCCTGAAAACAATCTTTTTACCTTAAAAGGACTAATACCTATTGAAGATATGAAGCGATTGCCTGTGAGGGTCATCGCTTTGTTTTTTTCTCTTTTTTTTTGGTCAATCAAAAAAAAAATCGTAACTTTGCGCCCGATTTAGTCCGTGGTGGCTCAGTTAAGTTGTGACACGAAGTCATGCGCCATGCGGAAAAAACCGTTTAAACAATAACAAAACAATGTACGCAATTGTAGAAATTAACGGTCAACAGTTCAAGGTAGAAGAGGGCAAGAAACTCTTTGTAAACCACATGAAAGATGTGGAAGTCGGAAAGACTGTTGAATTTGACAAGGTACTGCTTGTTGACAAAGATGGCTCAGTACAGGTAGGTGCACCTACCGTAAGTGGTGCAAAAGTAGTGTGTGAGGTTGTAAATCCCCTTGTTAAAGGTGAGAAGGTTATCGTTTTCAAGATGAAGCGTCGTAAGGACTATCGCAAGAAAAACGGTCACCGTCAGCAGTACACACAAGTAGAAGTTAAATCAGTAATCGCTTAAAACGTAGGAGGAACAAGAAATGGCACATAAAAAAGGTGTAGGTAGTTCTAAGAACGGCCGTGAGTCAGCATCACAGCGACTCGGCATTAAGATTTTCGGTGGCCAGAAGGTTGTTGCAGGCAACATTATTGTTCGCCAGCGCGGATCTAAGCACAACCCAGGCAACAATGTTGGTATTGGTAAGGATGATACCCTCTATGCGCTGATTGACGGAACTGTTCAGTTTCATAAAGGCAAGCGTGATAAGAGCGTTGTATCAGTAATACCTGAAGCATAACGCCGAAGCGAACAACAAACAATAATTTATTCCAAACAAACACAGAATCCCAAACCTCTAATGGAGATTTGGGATTCCTGCTTTTTTATCTCTAACTGCTTAGTTTCTACATCTAGCAAAATAGGCTCGGAGGACACTTTGGTTAACTCCCCTCCCCGATAATTTCACCAATTCTCGACGAGCTGTTTCTTTACGTCCCATACGTATGAGGACATCAATCCGAGAAAGTTGTAAATCCAAATTCTCAGAATCGAGTCGAGAAGCCTGTTCCCAATCATAAAGAGCTGCATCATAACGCTGCATATCCGTCTCAAGAGAGGCACGGGCTACATAGCCTGATACAGAATCAGGATACTGCTCGACAACAATATTCAGCAAATCCAGGGCATCGTTACGCTTACCCATCAACTGATAGACATAAGACAAACCTAATCGAGCTTCCATATGTGTCGGCTTTTCTAAAAGAATGTCATTGTAATCATTCTTTGCTAAATCATAGCGACGCAGATGAGTATAAGCATAGGCACGATAGAACAAGGCAGTAAGATTTTTCTCATCATGACGAAGTACCAACTTATATTCGTCCACTGCAAATTCCCACTGTTGTAATTCTAAATTGACAGCTGCCTTACGCAGGTGGAGAGATAAGTTACGGGGAGAACGTGCAATCTGCTGGTTAATGGCATTCAGCGAGTCACGCCATTGCTGGTTTGTTTGCGCATGAATGCCAATAGCCAACAGCCAACAGCCTAAGGTCAGTATCAGGCGTTTTTGATATAGTTTACTATCCATTCACCAACCTCTTTCGTACCATACTTAGCACCACCTTCAACCTGAATCTCTGGGGTACGCACATTGGCATCGAGCGATGCATTGACAGCTTCACGAATCAGGGCACCTTCTTTCTTCAAATCGAAATGTTCCAAGAGCATTGCTGCTGATAAAATCTCAGCTACAGGGTTGGCTAAATTCTGACCTGCTGCCTGGGGCCATGAGCCATGGACGGGTTCAAACAAAGGAGTATGCTCTCCAAGTGAAGATGATGGCTGCAAGCCCATTGAGCCTGTAATGCAGGAAGTTTCGTCAGTCAGAATGTCACCAAAGGTATTTTCTGTTACAATGACATCGAAGAAACGAGGTTCTGTCAAAACACGCATTGAAGCATTATCAATAAACATATAGTCGGTATTCACATCAGGATACTGAGATTCCATTTCTTTGGCTATCTGACGCCACAGACGAGAACTGGCCAATACGTTGGCTTTATCTACAACCGTCAGATGCTTCTTACGCTTTTGAGCAGTCTCAAAAGCTACCTTCAGGATGCGTTCAATCTCAGGACGTGTGTAAATATCGGTATCATAAGCCTTATCGTTATCTTGATATTTCTCTCCGAAATACATACCGCCTGTCAACTCACGGATCACTACAAAATCAGCACCCTTGAGCAACTCATCCTTCAGCGGTGACTTATGCAGCAGACATTCGAAAGTTGCTACAGGACGCACATTGGCAAAAAGGCCTAATTTTTTGCGCATAGCCAGCAAACCTTGTTCAGGACGAACTTTTGCCGTTGGATTGTTGTCGAATCGCAAATCACCTACTGCAGCAAACAATACAGCATCAGCGCGCATACATACATCATGGGTTGCATCAGGATAAGGATCGCCAACTGCATCAATAGCATGAGCACCGCAAAGAGCCTCCTCATATGAAAACTCATGTCCAAATTTCTCAGCAATAGCGTCCATAACGGCAACGCCTTGTTTCATAATCTCTGGTCCTATTCCGTCACCAGGGAGAACAGCAATTTTTAAATTCATATTCTAGTTATAATTTGGTATACTTCATAAAGCAAGCACAAAAGTAATCAAATTCTTTTAGAAATACACTATTTTATCAAGGCTTAACATATCTTTTGTAAATCCTTTCGCTAATATTACACTTTTTTGCTAAATATTTCAAACAAAAGGTGGTAATTTGAAAAATATTGAGTAAATTTGCATTTTAGTAAATCTAACAAGATTATAACTATTTACTATATTAATAAGGTTATTATTATGAACGACAACAAAGTAATGAACATGGCAGCAGACAACATTCGTATACTGGCTGCTTCAATGGTTGAAAAGGCTAAGTCTGGGCACCCAGGTGGCGCTATGGGCGGAGCCGATTTCATCAACACCCTCTACAGTGAGTTTCTCGTTTATGACCCAGAGCACCCCGAATGGGAAGGTCGTGACCGTTTCTTCCTCGATCCTGGTCATATGGCTCCAATGCTTTATAGTCAGTTGGCCTTAATTGGAAAGTTCACCTTGGAAGATCTGAAGAACCTGCGTCAGTGGGGGTCTGTCACTCCTGGTCATCCAGAGCGTGAGATTGCTCGTGGTATTGAGAATACTTCCGGTCCTCTCGGACAAGGCCATACCTTCGCAGTTGGTGCTGCTATTGCCGCCAAGTTCTTGAAGGCTAAGTTAGGCGATGTCATGAATCAGACCATCTATGCTTATATTTCTGATGGTGGTGTACAGGAGGAAATCTCACAGGGTGCTGGTCGTATTGCTGGTAATCTGGGACTCGACAACCTTATCATGTTCTATGACGCCAATGATATTCAGCTCAGCACTAAGACTGAGGTGGTTACCACAGAAGATACAGCTAAGAAATATGAATCTTGGGGATGGTATGTTCAAAAAATTGACGGTAACGATGTTGATCAGATTCGTGAGGCTATCAAGAAAGCTCAGGCAGAAAAGAATCGTCCAAGTCTGATTATTGGTCATTGTGTGATGGGTAAGGGTGCCCGTAAGGCTGACAACAGTAGCTACGAAAGCAATTGTGCTACTCATGGTGCTCCTCTCGGTGGGGATGCTTATATCAATACGATGAAGAACCTCGGTGCTGATCCTGAGAATCCTTTCCAGATCTTCCCTGAAGTTAAGGAACTGTATGCAAAACGTGCTGAAGAGTTGAAAAAGATTGTTGCCGAGCGCTATGCTGCCAAGGCAGAATGGGCAAAGGCTAATCCAGAAAAAGCCAAGTTGATGGAAGAATGGTTCAGCGGAAAGGCTCCTCAGATTGACTGGAGTAAGGTAGAACAGAAGGCTGGTGCTGCCACACGTGGTGCAAGTGCTACTGTTCTTAGCGTTTTGGCTGAGCAAGTTCCTAATATGATTTGCGCTTCTGCCGACCTGTCTAACTCTGATAAGACTGACGGATTCTTGAAGAAGACACACGACATCGTACGTGGCGACTTCAGCGGCGCATTCTTCCAGGCTGGTGTAGCTGAGCTCACAATGGCTTGCTGCTGTATCGGTATGGCTCTGCATGGTGGTGTTATTCCTGCATGTGGTACCTTCTTCGTATTCTCTGACTATATGAAACCTGCCGTTCGTATGGCTGCCTTGATGGAACTGCCCGTGAAGTTCATCTGGACACACGATGCATTCCGTGTTGGTGAGGATGGTCCTACACACGAGCCTGTTGAGCAGGAGGCACAGATTCGTCTGATGGAGAAGCTGAAGAATCATCATGGCAAGAACTCCGTACTCGTTGTACGTCCTGCTGATGCTGAAGAGACAACTGTTTGCTGGCGCATGGCAATGGAGAATACAGAAACTCCTACTGCCCTTATCTTCTCTCGTCAGAATATCGAGATGCTGCCTGCCGGCAACGACTACAGTCAGGCTACCAAGGGTGCTTACGTAGTAGCTGGTTCTGATGCTGACTACGATGTCATCCTGTTGGCTTCTGGTTCTGAGGTTTCTACTTTGGAAGCTGGTGCAGAACTCCTGCGCAAGGATGGTGTAAAGGTACGTATCGTGAGCGTTCCTTCTGAGGGTCTGTTCCGCAGTCAGTCAAAGGAATATCAGGAGAGCGTATTACCTGCTGGCAAGAAGAAGTTCGGTCTCACAGCCGGTCTGCCTGTCACACTTGAGGGCCTCGTAGGAGCCGATGGTTGTGTATGGGGATTGAACAGTTTCGGATTCTCTGCCCCTTACAAGGTGCTCGACGAGAAACTGGGTTACACAGGACAGAATGTTTACGAACAAGTTAAAAAACTGCTTGCCTAATGGAGATTAAGACTGTTGGTGTAGCCTGCGACCATGCAGGCTACCCTTTAAAGAAATATGTACTCCAGTATCTGGAGGAGCATGGCTATCCATATAAGGATTATGGCACATGGAGTGATGCCTCTGTTGACTATACTGACTTTGGTCATGCCTTGGCTGAAGGCGTAGAGAGTGGAGAGGTTTATCCAGGTATCGGTATTTGTGGTTCGGGTGAAGGTATCGCTATGACGCTCAACAAGCATCAAGGCATACGTGCTGGATTAGCATGGATTCCTGAAATTGCCCACATGATTCGTCAGCACAACGATGCTAACGTACTGGTAATGCCTGGTCGTTTTATCGATAATAAGATGGCTGAGAAGATTATGGACGAATTCTTTAAGACCACCTTCGAGGGCGGACGCCATCAGAAACGTATCGATAAAATGCCTGTTCAGAAATAAAAGAAAGATAAAATGGAGCGTTCACTTGGACGCTCCATTTTTTATATAAGCTGCACACATTTCAGCGCAACGCTCTCCATCAACCCCTGCCGATACAATACCACCAGCATAGCCAGCACCTTCACCACAGGGGAAAAGACCTTGAATACGGATGTGCATCAGCGTGTTCATATTTCTAATAATGCGTACGGGCGATGATGTGCGTGTCTCCACTCCTATCATGATAGCCTCATTCGTCAGGAAACCATGTGCGTGTTTACCGAAGAACTTAAAGCCTTCTTGTAAGCGTTTGGTAATCATTTCTGGCATCCAGAAATGCAAGGGGGAAGAAATCAAACCTGGTGCATAAGAACTTCTAGGCAAGTCATAGCTCAATCGGTTGTTTACGAAATCAGCCATACGCTGAGCTGGTGCTGTCTGTTTCATATTACCTTGTTGCCAACAATTCTGCTCTATCTGTTCCTGGAAATTCATGACTTTTAGTTCATTTACCCCTTCAATGTCTTCAGGACGAAGCTCAACCACCATTCCACTATTACTCCATTGACCTCCACGATTAGAGGGTGACATGCCATTGACTACGATCTGCTGCTTATCTGTTGCAGCAGGAATGACAAATCCACCAGGACACATACAGAACGAATAGACGCCACGTCCATCAACCTGAGTGACAAAGGAATATTCTGCAGCAGGAAGATACTTTCCCCTACCCTGTTTGTTATGATATTGAATTTGATCAATAAGTAACGAGGGATGTTCCAGACGAATTCCTACGGCGATACCCTTTGCCTCAATTTCGATTTTGTCCTTTGACAAGTAGCGATAGACATCACGAGCCGAATGTCCTGTTGCCAATATAACGGGACCTCTAAATTGGTGTTGTTTGTTATCCATTGGCTGTTGACTGATTGCCTCGACGCCAATAACGGTATCGCCTTCCAGCAACAGACGCGTCATTTTTGTTTGGAAATGCACCTCTCCACCACACCGCAGGATGGTATTGCGCATGTTTTCAATGACTCTTGGCAACTTGTCTGTTCCAATATGCGGATGTGCATCTGAAAGAATAGTCGTCGATGCACCATGCTGGCAGAAAACATTCAGGATTTTTTCAATATTCCCACGCTTCTTACTTCGGGTAAAAAGTTTTCCATCAGAATAAGCGCCTGCACCACCTTCACCGAAACAATAATTGCTTTCGGGGTCAACATTCTGTTCTTTGGTAATCAGCGAGAGGTCTTTTTTTCGTTCGTGCACATCCTTCCCTCGTTCTAATACGATTGGGCGACAACCTAACTCAATTAATTTAAGTGCTGCAAAAAGTCCTCCAGGTCCTGCACCCACGACAATTACCTGCTGACACGCTGAAACATCCGGATATTCCGTATGTTCATAAACATCATCCTCTGGCATTTCGTTGATATAGACTCTGATCCTAAGATTGACGAAAATAGTGCGCTGTCGGGCGTCGATGCTCTTACGAAGTGTACGCAGATGCGTAATCGTGCGCACATCGAAACCTTTGTCCTCAGCAATATAATTTCGCAGCGACTGTTCGTTTACAGCCACTTGTGGTAAAACTCTGATGTCGTATTCCTGTATCATCAGTCTTGTTTGAAGAGATCATGAATCTCCTCTATCTCATCTTCATCAAACCATCTGGACAATTTAGACTTAGCCTTTTCCTGAATTTCAGGATCAACCTCCGTCCAAACCTTTTTCAGCACATAAAGCAGAACGGCCAAATCGTCAGTAAGTCCTACAATGGGAATTGCATCGGGGAGCACGTCCAAAGGACTAATCATATAACCCAAAGCCCCAATAATCATAGCCTTGTCTGATTTACTGACCTTGTCGCTTTGCAAAGTGTAATAAAGAATAAGTGCTGCATACACCAATTTTGAGCCAGCCCGTTTGGCAATACGGGAAATTTTCTCAACAAAGTCAGACTGAGAAAATTTATTGGCATAACTCATAAAATCAGGTAATTCCATAAACTTAAGATTTAATATTTAACTTTTTTCTTTCTATAGGGTCCTCGTGGACCGAAATTCAGTCCAACGTAGATACTCAAGTCGCCAAAAATATTATTAGTAGCGAAACGCGATTTCCGATAATTATATGCTCTGACGATAGCACTTGCACCTGCATACCATTTAGTGTTATTCCACACAATGCCGAACCGACCAATGCCATCGATATTGAAGTTACCAAAGTCAAAGCCTTCACTCTTTGTGCCTGTATGAGCTATATCACCTCGTGATGTCTTATATGCTAATGCCAGCGACGCACTGGCACATAAGAGACAATTGCGTGCAAACACCCAGTTATAAGCATACCCTACTGATGCACTAATATCAGTATACTTAATGTTGTTGAACATCAAGCTACTATCCAGTTGGACCTCCTGCCCCAACCGTTCTTGGGCTAATTCTTCCAATCGTTTGTAATCAAACTCTATGTCGTTCTTAAGATAGCCCATGCCAACCATCCACGAACCGCAACTGATTTTCTGGCAGGTGCTTTGGGCAAAAGCAGCAGGATAAGAGAAACGTTTGTAGTTAAAAATATAATAGAGGTTAATACCTGTGATGCTTACGTTGAGTCCATCGAAATCAACGCCCTCAAGCGCTTCGGTATCAATATCTGCTCCCAGATTTACTTTGCGTATCTTATAGTCGTCGACCGACCTACGATAAAAAACATCTGCACCAAAACGCGAACTATAGATACTGCCGTCTAACTCCAACTTACGCCGCCCACTGAAAAAGTTGATATTGCGCAGGTCTATCGTATATCCTAGAAAAATCCATCGCCATCCGAAGTAAGGTCCCATACGTACGCTTATTGTCGGGGCAAAGGAAATAGATTGTGAATTAGTACCGGTAGTACTCAATTTGTAATAGTCATAGGTATTGATGGACTGAAGCATCAATGCCCAGTTATAATGTTGCGGTTCTACATAGACGGTATCTATTTCGCTAAAACTGTCGATGAGTCTTGTGAACCACCCTTTCTTGGATTTCTCCACTTTCAACGAGTCTGAAGCATTTACTCCCATACTCACAAACATCATGACAAATAATAGAACCGTCCTCATTTACTCAGAATTTACCCAAAATACGATCTAAGGCCCAGTTGACCGGAGTAGCAGAAACACTGGTGCAGGAACAAATGTCGAGTCCCTGTAAATGTTCTATAACTTTCTTGATAAGTGGGAACTGAACGTATGGCGGATTGGGCACCGTGATACTCTCAGTTCCGTTGCTGGTATGCAACTTAATCGGGGCATAGTCGAATACGGAAAAACTCACCGAACCTTGATCACCAATCAGTTCAATACGATCTTCTTTGGCCGACTCATGAGCGACAAAACACCACGATCCACTTCCTGGTAGTCCGTTTTCAAATTGGAAGCAGGCGCTCACACTATCCTCGGCCTTATAGTAACCTCCACGATTTGAACAGATTCCACGTGCCTCCAGAATAACACCAAACATATCTTGCAGTAAGTCCAGCTGATGAGGAGCCAAATCGTAAAAATAACCACCGCCCGCAATTTCTGGTTGCAAGCGCCAAGGAAGGTCATCCGTCTTGTCCTGTTCCCTTGGAGGAACAGCAAAACGTACATGAACATTTACAACTTTTCCAATCTGACCGCTATTCACGATATCCTTCACCTTCTGGAAATATGGTAAGTATCTGCGATAATAAGCCACGAAACAAGGCATTCCCGTCTCTTCGCTCACACGATTCACTCTAGCACAGTCTTCATAGGTAGAAGCCAGCGGTTTCTCCACATAAACAGGTTTTCCAGCCTTCATAGCCATAATGGCATAGGTAGCATGGCTGGATGGAGGTGTGGCTACATAAACTGCATTTACGTCAGGATCGGAAATCAATTCCTGTGCGTCGGTGTACCACTTAGGAATACGGTGTTTGATGGCGTAAGTACGAGCACGCTCTTCAGTTCGGCTCATGACAGCGACAACACTGGATCCCTCCACTTCAGAAAAAGCTGGTCCACTTTTGATTTCAGTAACCTCACCACATCCGATGAACCCCCATTTCAGTATTTTCATAAAAGTCCTTTCGTACTTGGTAGTTCGTAATGATAAATATCTCGGTGCACAGCCATCTTGAGAGCCCTTGCCAAAGCCTTGAAAATTCCTTCTATCTTATGATGTTCATTCTGTCCTTCGGCTTTGATATTAAGATTCATTTTTGCTGCATCGCTAAGACTCTTAAAGAAATGCAGGAACATCTCTGTGGGCATTTCGCCTATCTTCTCACGATGAAAATCTGCATCCCATACTAGCCAAGGGCGCCCTCCAAAATCAAGGGCCACACTACAAAGGCAGTCGTCCATGGGCAACGAGTATCCATAACGTTCAATACCGCGTTTGTCGCCCAATGCTTTCTTGATGCATTCACCTAAGGCAATAGCTGTGTCTTCTATCGTATGGTGTTCGTCAACCTCTAGATCGCCTTTGGTATGGATGGTCAGATCCATCATTCCGTGCTTACCGATCTGTTCCAGCATGTGGTCGAAGAACCCCAATCCAGTAGCTATATCACATTTGCCAGAACCGTCAAGACATACTTTAATTTCTATATCTGTTTCTTTCGTGGTGCGTTTTACTTCCGCATATCTTTCTCCTGCAAACAGTGTTTCTGCTATGCGATCCCAACTGCCCACCTGCAAGAATTTGCATCCGATATTTTCTGCAAACTTTCTGTCAGTTTCCCTATCTCCAATGACATAGCTGTTGACTATATCATATTCCGGATTATTCATATATTTCTCTACTAGTCCGGTATTGGGCTTACGAGTCAGAGCATTGTCTTCTGGGAAATGCGGGTCAATCAGAATTTCGTCAAAAACAACACCTTCTCCCTTCAGCGTCTGAAGGATAAAATTATGAACGGGCCAGAAAGTTTCCTCAGGAAAAGATTCCGTTCCCAGTCCGTCCTGATTGCTGACCATTACAAATTCGAAATCCAGTCGCTGACGGATAAAAACCAGATTACGAATCACACCTTCTACGAATTTCAATTTCTCGAAGGAGTCAATCTGCTCGTCAGCAGGTTCTTCTATGATAGTTCCATCGCGATCTATAAATAATATTCTCTTCATACATCTAGTTTGTTTTTCTCTTGTTCATATGTCTCTATCGAACCGTACAGATAATAGCATGTCATCAGGATGGGTATATAAAGATACACCAGCAGGAATCCAGTGACAAAAAATGTACAGGCCGACAGAATATTGATATATCCAGGCATTCCCAATGGGTCACCATTCAAGAATCCTTCCTGAGAAATCCAATGAGCCTGGGCTAATATAATGGTTGGCAGACAAAAGACGGCTGCCAATGTGCAGACGATGATTGTTACAATCAGACAGGAAGAGAAAATCTGTCCCCAATGACGAAGCCCAGTAGCATAGGCCGAACCCAGCATGGAGAAATACGACTTGTCTGGACGCATCACATATTTCATAAATACATAGACCAAAGGAACGCTCATCAGTCCTAGTGCGATACAACATACACCAGTGGTAATGTGTAAAGCCATAGTGGCAGCCGGCATCATATAATGGATAGCCAGCAACAGGGCTACGATAAGTACGAGTGGAATCAAAACGACAACGATGGTGAAGACAGTGCCTTTAAGTGTGCGTCCCATTAACTTGCGGCAGATGCGAAACCAATGTGTGGGCATCGTCATCTTGGCACTATCCTGATGCTCTTTCAGTTTGTTAAGTATCGTAGCTGATGTCAGCGCTTTGACAACCACGTAAAGAATTATCAGCAAACAGACCGATCCTATCGTTATCAAATATTGCTGAGCCACATCTTGCGACAATTCCATTTTCAATACAATTTCCTGTTTCATAATGGTTGCAGACAGCGCTGGCAATTTTACAGAAAGCAACATTTCCAGTGCAGCAAAAACAAAGGCATATATAATAGCCATGAGCCATGACGCCTTGAAAAACAGGCGGAAATGAGAGAAATACAATCCGAAGCCCTTCGAGATAATTCCGCGATAGCTGCGGTTCTTAAACAATGCGTACTCCATTCTTCTTATACATTTTGGCTACAAAAATACAGAAAAAAGACGAGAATAACAAATAAAGTGAGAGAAAACCTATAGGGTCTCCCTCACTTTTAAAAAGATTAGTTGTTGTCGGCCTAATTGTTCACCGAACCTCCCACAATATCGAGTAGTTCGGAGGTGATAGCCTGCTGACGACTCTTGTTGTATTGCAAGTTGAGCTGACGCAATAACTCGTCAGCATTATCAGTAGCCGTCTGCATAGCCACCATGCGGGCAGCATGCTCGGAGGCCACACTGTCAAGCAAGGCGGTGAAGAGCATCAGATGAGCCAGTTTCGGCATCAACTGTGAGAGCACCGTATTCATGTCAGGCTCCACAATAAAGTTGTCGTTCAGCGGTTTGGCTTCGTCTGTCTGGTATTCGTGATTACGACGATTCTTCTTCAGATAGTCCTGTGCCTTCTTCGTGACAACATTTGTTGTAAGATCGCGCTCGTGGTCACGCTCCAGTTCACTCGCAATGTCGATAGGCAGGAAAGTCTTGGTGGTGAGTATCTGAGAACCAGCACTTTTGAAGTGATGATAGATGAGTTCCACTTTGTCAATCTCGCCATCTGCGAAACGACGTCCCAACTCCATGGCTACCTCGATGCATTGATGAACATTCGGATGATCAACCATGTCGGCATAATTGCCCATGACTTGATAGCCTAGTTTCTGAGCCTTCTCAGCTACCTTTCGACCGATAGGATATATGTCAATGTTTTCTCGTCCTATTTCTTGAGCTAATCCGTCAACAGTATGCTGCATCAGCTTGATAATGTTAGCGTTAAAGCCTCCACACAGTGATGAATTACTGGAGAAAATTACCAGTGCCACGCGTTTGACGGGGCGCTCCTGATCGTAGATAGTTTGTGCCTCTGCCTCCGCTGCCAGAAATGACTTCAGGATGTGCTCCAGCATGGTCTCGTAGGGCAGCATATTTTGGATAGCTACCTGGGCATGATGAAGTTTCGACGAAGCCACCATCTTCATCGCACTTGTAATCTTACGTGTGCTCTGAACACTGGCAATACGTCCTTTGATTTCCTTCAGACTCGGCATAGGCTATCAGGCTTTATAGGTTCCGGCTATGTCAAACATAATCTCCTCAATCTTGTCAGTGGTCTCGTCGTCAATCTTGCCGGCAGCAAGTGTTTCGATTACCTGAGGAGCGCTGGTGCGCAATTTGTCGAGGAATGCATTCTGACATTCACGAACCTTGTCGATAGGTACTTCGCGCATCAATCCGTGTACGCCGCAGTAAAGAATAGCTACCTGCTCACCTACGGGCATGGGGCTATACTGGGGTTGGATGAGCAACTGGTTGTTCTTACGACCACGATCGAGCGTCATGGCTGTCACAGCATCCATATCGCTAGAGAACTTAGAGAACGCCTCCAATTCACGATACTGAGCCTGGTCGATTTTTAGGGTACCAGCCACCTTCTTCATAGACTTGATCTGTGCCGAACCACCTACACGCGATACGGAAATACCGACATTGATGGCAGGACGGAAGCCCTGGTTGAATAGGTCGCTCTCCAAGAATATCTGACCGTCGGTAATAGAAATCACATTGGTAGGAATGTAAGCCGATACATCGCCTGCCTGTGTCTCGATAATAGGCAGAGCGGTGAGCGAACCACCCCCCTTCACATGTCCCTTCATGCACTCGGGCAGGTCGTTCATTTGTTCAGCAACTTCCTGCTGTTCGTTCATCTTAGCAGCACGCTCCAACAGACGAGAGTGCAGGTAGAACACATCACCAGGATAAGCCTCGCGTCCGGACGGACGGCGCAGAATCAACGACACCTCACGATAGGCCACAGCCTGCTTCGACAGGTCGTCATAAACCACGAGAGCTGCATAACCGCGGTCACGAAAATACTCACCGATGGCAGCACCTGCAAATGGTGCATAGTACTGCATGGCAGCAGGATCAGCAGCTGTAGCGGCAACCACGATGGTGTATGGCATAGCACCATGCTCTTTCAGTGTCTGCACGAGAGTGGCCACAGTACTGGCTTTCTGACCGATGGCAACATAGATACAATACACGGGCTTTCCAGCCTCATAGAAACTTTTCTGATTGATGATGGTATCAACGGCAATGGCGGTCTTACCCGTCTGACGATCACCAATAATGAGCTCACGCTGTCCGCGTCCAATAGGAATCATCGAGTCGACTGCCTTCAAACCTGTCTGGAGAGGCTCCTTCACAGGCTGACGGTAAATCACACCAGGAGCCTTGCGGTCAAGGGGCATTTCGAAAGAATCTTTCAGGTCAATATCTCCTTTACCATCCACAGCCTGACCCAGCGGGTTGATAACGCGTCCGAGCATATTGTCGTTGACACGGATAGAGGCGATACGTTTGGTGCGCTTCACCACCTGTCCCTCCTTGATACCTGCTGTAGGACCGAGGAGCACACAACCGACATTGTCTTCCTCCAGGTTCATCACGATAGCCATCGTGCCGTTTTCGAACTCCAGCAACTCGTTGGCTTCAGCATTGCGGAGACCGTAGATACGAGCCACACCATCGCTCACGGTGAGCACGGTGCCTACCTCGTCAAACTTCTCCTGGCTGGAAATGCCCTGCAACTGGTCGAGTAGTACCTGGGAAACTTCGCTTGGTTTAATTTTATCTGACATTGTTTGTTACTTTTTAAGGGTGTTGAGAATATTGTTGAGCTTGGTCTTGACACTGGCATCCATACGGAAGGTGTCATATTCGAGGATGAAGCCACCGATGATATCGGGATTCACCTCGGTCTCAAACTCCACAGTTCCATTAGTCTTGCTCTCCACCATCTGGCGCATTTTCTGCTCCGTCTGAGCCGACACGCGGGCAGCAGTGGTGAGTTTTCCACGGATGACGTTCTTCTGCTTGCGATAGAGCGTGATGTAGCTATTCGCCATAAATTGTAACACGTTCTCGCGGTCTTCCTTCAGCACAAGTTGGATGAAGTTCTTGGTGAGCTGACATGGCTTTTCGCCGGCAGCAGTCAGAAGCAGTCCTTCCTTCTTGTCTTTGGACAGCATGGGATTGTCTATCGTATGGCGCAACTGAGGTACCTCCAGATAACTCTTGGCGATGGTCATCATTTCCTGATAGACCTGCTCCTCCAGTTTCTGGTCGGCAGCACTCTTCAGCAGTGCCCTTGCATATCTTACAGATATTACTCCGATATCCATACGCTCATGCTTTATCAGTTAGCAGAAACATCATCCAGCATACGGTCGATTAAATCCATCTGTGCCTGGTCGCTCTGCAGGTTCTGACGCAGAACCTTCTCGGCAATCTCGACACTGAGCGTAGCCACCTGTTTGCGAATGTCGGCAATGGCTGCCTTCTTCTCCTGTTCGATAGCCGCTTTGGCATCGTCGAGGAGACGGGCACCCTCTGCCCTCGCCTTCTCCTGGGCTTTCTCTACAATAGCATCGCGGGTGGCTGCAGCTTCTTTCAGAATCTGTGCCTGTTTCTCGCGAGCTTCTTGCAAGATGGATTCACCTTCTTTCTGTATATTGGCCAATTTCTCGTTTGCCTCATGCGCCTTCTTGAGCGAGTCATCAATGAAAGCCTTGCGCTCTGCCACCATGTTGGTGATGACAGGGAAACCAAACTTCCACAGGATGAACAGGACTACCAGAAAGGTGATAGACATCCAGAAAAGTAAGCCAGTACTCGGAATCAATAAATCCATACGCTGAATTTCTTATTCACTTTACACTTATCTCTCTCGCCACTGCCTTAGATGCAGAGGAATGCGATAACGGCTGCGAACAGGGCAACACCCTCAATCAGGGCAGCTGCTACGATCATGTTGGTGAACAGCTTGTTCATTACCTCTGGCTGACGAGCCATAGCGTCCATAGCCTGACCACCGATTTTACCAATACCAAGACCTGCGCCAATAGCTGCGAGACCTGCGCCTACTGCGGCACCTAACTTTGCAACACCTTCTGCTGCTAATAATGCTGTAATCATAATTTTAAAGTTTTAAATTGTTATTGTTTTGTTAATTATCTTTTTTAATGTTCATGTTCCGGTTCCACCCGTGCCAAGCCGATGAACACAGCAGAGAGCATGGTGAATACCATAGCCTGAATGAAACATACCAAACACTCGAGGCACATCATGAAAATGCTCATCACGACGCTCAATGCGGACATAGAAAGCTGTACGGCAATAGCCTGACTAGCCACGAGGAATACGATACACGTTATCGCCACAGCAATGGCATGACCTGCCATCATGTTGGCAAATAGACGGATCATCAGGGCAAAGGGCTTGGTGAAGATACCTACAAACTCGATGAGAGGAATGATAGGCAATGGGAACTTCAACCAAGTAGGCACTTCAGGCCAGAAGATATCCTTCCAGTAGTGCTTATTACCCGAGAACTGCACGATGATGAAAGTGCAGAGTGCCAAGAAGAAAGTAACGGCAATATTGCCTGTCACGTTTCCAGAGCCTGGAGGGAATGGTATCAAGCCCATCACATTACAGGTGAAGATGAAGAAGAAACAGGTAAGCAGGTAGGGCACATATTTCTCGTAGCCCTTACCTACACCCGGCTTGATAATTTCATCCACCACATACATCACCATCATCTCGATGAAGCCGACGAATCCACCGGGAGCATTGTCCGATGCCTTGCGATTCTTGTACCAGCGGGCACTCAGCAGAATGCAGCAAAGCAGAATGGCTACGTTGATGAACATCACGGCAACAGTCTTGGTGATAGAAAGGTCGAGAACAGGTTCACCGTTCTCAACAATCTTACCTGCATGGTCGCCCTCGGTAGCGATAGCCAGTCCGTGAGGTCCCTGGCGCAGCCCAGAGGCATCAGCATGATGTTCAAACTCTGTAGAGCAGAACACATGCCACCCAGTGGAACTCTTCACGATGATGGGCAGAGGTATAACCAGCGACTTTCCCTCACCATAATCGGTTACATGCCAATCGTGCGAATCCTTGATGTGCTCAAGCACTACCTCCTTGGCTGAAAAGTCTTCTGCCTTCACCGCTGGTGTCAGAGCCGTAGCGAACAACACCATGCAAAGCAGTCGTTTCGTGTGATTCAATATTTTCATTTAATGTCTTAATTTCAATGTAATGACCATCATCACTACGTACATTATTATAAATAACAAAGCGAAGCGGATGGCATCTTCTCGATTCTCGGTGAAGAATACGTAGAGCCCAACGACGGTAGCAACGAGCAACATACGTATCGTTGCCATGATCAGATAGAAATGAGGCAAATGCTCTGGTGAATGCTTCTTGACTGCGTCATAGCCTTTCACGTAGAGGATGCCCAGGACCACGTAGAATAGAGCCGAAAGCGCTATTACGAGTATCATTCTGACTTTTCAATACAGATCGACACCTCGTTCTTCTGAACTTCCACGAAGCCTCCTAGAATATCCAGTTTCTCGTTGTCATACTCCACCACCCCTTTCTGCAAAATGGAAATGATGGGAGCGTGGTTGTTCAGAATCTCAAACTGTCCCTGCAGTCCTGGAACGACGACTCGCTCCACTTCTCCAGTGAATTCTATCTTCTCGGGCGAAACTATCTTCAACTTTAGCATAATCTTCAATTCTTCATTTTTTCATTACTTCAATGCTCAGATTAGCCCTTAGCTGCTTCAAGAAGTTTCTTTGCCTTAGCCTTGGCATCTTCGATGGTTCCCACGTTGAGGAAAGCCTGCTCGGGCAGGTCATCCACCTCGCCGTCAAGAATAGCATTGAATCCCTTGATTGTCTCTTCGATAGGAACCATCACGCCAGGCAGACCGGTAAACTGTTCTGCCACAGAGAATGGCTGTGACAAGAAACGCTGTACACGACGGGCACGGTTCACCGTCAACTTATCCTCGTCAGAGAGCTCATCCATACCAAGAATAGCAATGATATCCTGCAACTCCTTGTAGCGCTGCAAAATCTCCTTCACACGCTGAGCACACTCGTAGTGATCCTTGCCTACTACCAACGGGTCGAGAATACGAGAGGTAGAGCCAAGTGGATCCACAGCAGGATAGATACCTAACTCGGCAATCTTACGATCGAGCACGGTGGTAGCATCCAGATGGGTAAACGTGGTGGCAGGAGCAGGGTCGGTCAAGTCGTCGGCAGGTACGTAAACAGCCTGTACAGAGGTAATAGACCCCTTCTTAGTAGAAGTAATACGTTCCTGCATAGCACCCATTTCAGAAGCCAGTGTAGGCTGATAACCTACGGCTGACGGCATACGGCCGAGCAGGGCGGATACCTCAGAACCAGCCTGGGTGAAACGGAAGATATTGTCGATGAAGAACAGGATATCGGCAGCACCGCCGTCCTTACCGCCACCGTCACGGAAACCTTCAGCCACCGTCAGACCAGACAGGGCAACGGAAGCACGCGCACCGGGGGGCTCGTTCATCTGACCATAGACAAGGGTAGCCTGCGACTTCTTCAGCTCTTCCGGATCAACCAGCGAGAGGTCCCACTTACCCTGAGCCATAGCCTCCTTGAATTTCTCGCCATAACGGATAACACCCGATTCAATCATTTCGCGAATGAGGTCGTTACCCTCACGGGTACGCTCACCTACTCCAGCGAATACAGAGAATCCGTTGTGACCCTTAGCGATGTTGTTGATCAACTCCATGATAAGCACCGTCTTACCTACACCGGCACCACCGAACAGACCGATCTTACCGCCTTTCAGATAAGGCTCCAGCAAGTCGATGACCTTGATACCCGTAGCCAGCACTTCCTTGGTCGTAGAGAGCTCTTCGAACTTAGGAGCCTCGCGATGGATAGGATAAGCACCTTCCATGTCGAGTTGTTTCATACCGTCGATAGGCTGACCAATCACGTTCAGCATACGACCCTTGATTTGCTCACCTGAAGGCATCAGAATAGGTGACCCCATTGGCTTAGCCTCCAATCCGCGCTGCAGTCCGTCAGTATTGTCCATAGCTACACAACGAACCGTGTCCTCACCGATGTGCTGCTGAACCTCAACTACGAGCTGTGAACCGTCTGGGCGCTGAACCGTCAACGCCTCATGAATTTTGGGAAGCACTTTCTCAGCATCCTGCCCTTCCGTGTTGAAATAAACATCAATCACAGGACCGATAATCTGCGAAATGCGTCCATTAATTTTTGACATAAGCTGTAATAATATTAAATTGTTTCTTTTATTGTTTTAGTCAATAGTGAATGCAAAGTTACAAAATATTTCGGATAAAAGAAAACTTTCCAACTTTTTTTTGTTTTTTTTCTTTCCCGCCGTTAATGTATATAATACAGAAAGTCCCACCCAGCATCCAAAGTGCTTGGCAGGACTTTCCTCTGCATGTGACAGCCCCCCATTCGGGCTTATCCCTCAAAGCTCGGTCATGTTGGTGCACCTTCCTTCTTGATGCCCAACTACGACCCTTTATTCTAAGGGTATCTCAGGATGCTGAACGGCCAGGGGCTTATCTTTCTGCGAGAGGTAGAACATGTAGAGGATGACGGGCTTCGTGCCACGGTTCTCACCGTGGTGAATGGTGTTTACCATCTCAACAACGGCCTCACCCTCATGTACAACCTTCTCTTTACCATCCTGCCCGATGATGGTCAGTTCGCCCTGTACCAGTACGCCGTAGTTGATGACGGGATGATGATGCCAACCCAACTTCTGACCAGCAGGGAACACGTATTTCACAGCTACCAGCTCGGGGCGACCTTCCAGATAGTCAGGCAGTTCAACTCCGTCCCAACTCTGGTTGGTGCGTATTAGTTCAACACTCTCAACTTTCGACACTGTGTTTTCATCATGAACACGGGCCTTTTTACATGAGGTCAGTGAATAACTTACAAATGACAGGCCACAAACAAGGATGGCGGTCAACACCCAATTGAAAATCTTCTTTTGCATATGTTTGTAATTATTTATCGTGGGCAAAGATACAAAAAAAATCTATTTTAGCAACGTTTTCAAGATAAATATATTTATGTATTAGAAAAAAACGTTATCTTTGCAATATGAAACAATTACGACCTATATCGCTTTTTACTTTTGCATGTGTGGTAAGTATAGGAACGTTGGTGTTATACAATATTCCGTTCTTTCAGTATGTTGCGGAAAATACGAACGGTAATTGGGCTGGACGCGCGTTCTTGATAGTTTCATTGGCAGTGGTCATGTTGGCTGTCAACTTCATGATGACATATCTCTTGATGTTCCTGTTGAGAATAGTAGGACGCTTCTTGCTGGCTGTCCTAGCGCTGATCAATGCTACGGCTGTTTATTTCATTACAACCTATAACGTGATGATGGATGCCACGACAATAGCCAACGTGTTTAATACACGTTACTCAGAGGCATCGGGTTTCTTCAGTTGGTCGCTGTGGATAGGTATAACGGTCTTTGGAGTGCTGCCTGCCTTGTGGTGCCTGCTGCAACCTGTAGTGATGGACAAGGCGAGGAAGATGAGCATCTGCTGCGGTGCTTCGTTGGGTGTGGTTGTGGTCGAGGCGCTACTTAACATCAACCAGACGTTATGGATCAGTCAACACGATACAGAGCTGGGCGGGCTACTGCAGCCGTGGTCGTACGTGGTTAATACGGTTCGTCTGGCCAGTTTCAGAATGGATGAGCAGGCAGAAGAAATCAGACTGCCTGACGGCAAGATAACAGACAATGAGAAAGCGGTGGTTGTACTAGTCATCGGCGAATCTGCCAGGAAGGCCAATTTCCAACTCTATGGCTATCAACGACAGACTAATCCACGACTTTCGAGATGTGAGGGGCTGAAAGTGTATCAGGCTACAGCTTGTGCTACCTACACGACTGCAGGCACAAAGGCTATTTTGGAACCTCAGAACACCGACGAATTATATGAAGTGTTGCCTAACTACGCTTTCAGAATGGGGGTTGACGTTTCATGGCGCACCTCGAATTGGGGAGAACCGCCCATTCATATTGATGAATATTTGACCGATGGCGAACTGGCTGAGAAATATGCTGACACGAATAAAGACTATGACGGTATCCTATTTGCTGGCCTCCGCGAACGCATCACCACAAGCAAGAAGGACAAGGTGTTGATTATATTGCACACCAGCACCAGTCACGGTCCTAACTACTCCGATAAATATCCGAAAGAATTTGAGATATTTAAGCCCGTAGCAAGGAATGTGGAAGAGGGTGAAAAGAATGTGGCATTGCTGGTAAATGCCTATGACAACACCATCGTTTATACGGACTTCCTGCTTGACAGTCTAATCAGTACACTGCGCTCGATGGAGGATTGGAAAAGCGCTATGATATTTATTTCCGATCATGGGGAATCGCTTGGCGAAAAAGGCATGTTCATGCATGGCCTGCCCATGCGGATTGCTCCTAAGGAACAATATGAAATTCCATTACTTGTATGGACTTCTGATGGTTTCAGAGACTATAGGTCGTATGGCGGCAGACAGGCAGACGGATCATTACCTCCCGTGCTCGAGCAACATTATATTTTCCACTCTGTGATTAATCTACTGTCGATAGACTCGCCTGCTTACAATAAAAAACATGACATTTTTGTAGCAAGGTAAATGTTCGCCAAATATCAAAAAAAAGAGCACCCTCTTAAGGTTGCTCTTTTTGCGGAAGGTGAGGGATTCAAACCCCCGATACCCGAAAGGGGTATACCGGATTTCGAGTCCAGCGCGATCGATCACTCTGCCAACCTTCCAGATTAGATACAAAGTATCAACGTTTTTCCTTGAAATCGGCTGCAAATTTACTACAAATTCTGCGAACTGCCAAATTTATTGGAAAATAATTGCGGTCAAAGTAGTTTGCTGAGCCTATTGCGCAACTGTTCGGCTTCACTCTGACGGATAGACAGACGTATTTCGCATGTATTATCATAGGTTTGCGAGAGAATACGCGGGTTCATTTCTTTGACGATACGCATCACATCGTTCATCTGTGGATAGGCAAAAGTGTAGGTGATGACTTCCTCGACCTGACGAGTGATTATCTCGGCATGGGCAATGGCATCGGCAGCTGCCTCGCGATAGGCAACGATGAGTCCGCTAGTGCCCAGATTGACACCACCGTAATAGCGCACCACCACGATGAGGATGTCCGTGAGTTCGTTGGAATTGATTTGCCCGAGAATGGGTTTACCTGCCGTTGAGGATGGTTCGCCATCGTCGTTGGCACGGAACTCTGCCCTATCCGCCCCTAGCATATAAGCATAGCAGACATGACGGGCGTCGTAATACTTCTTGCGATACTGTGCCAGTATATCCTTAATCTCATCCACACACTCAACGTGATGAGCAAAAGCGAGGAATTTACTCCGCTTTTCGGTGTAATATCCCTCGCTTGTAGTCGCTATTGTCTGGTATTCATCTGTCATTTACGAAAGTTTATGAATCACCAAGCCTGAACGCAGTTTAGGCTCAAACCAAGTGGCCTTGGGAGGCATAATCTTGCCACTGTCGGCAATATCCATAATCTGCTGCATGGTGACGGGATAGAGAGCCAGTGCGGCACGCATCTCACCACTGTCAACACGGCGCTTCAACTCGCCCAGACCGCGCAATCCGCCTACAAAGTCGATACGCTTAGAGGAACGGAGGTCACCGATGTTCAGAATCTCGTCGAGAATAAGACGACTGCTGATATCGACATCCAACACGCCGATAGGGTCTGTATTGTCGTAAGTACCCTCTTTGGCGCGCAGGCTGTACCAATGTTGGTCGAGATAGAGCGAGAACTCATGAAGCTGCTGGGGTTTGTAGATGTCGATACCCTTGTCTTCAACGATGAAGTTGACCTGCAGGGCAGCCAGAAACTCTTCAGACGAGAGGCCGTTGAGATCTTTCACCACGCGATTATAGTCGAGAATGGTGAGCTGACTGGCTTGGAAACATACTGCCATAAAATAGTTATACTCCTCGTCGCCCGTGTGGTTCGGATTCTGCTTCTGTTTCTCAGCACCCACAAGTGCAGCTGCTGCCGAACGGTGGTGACCATCGGCGATATAGAGTGACGGCATCTTGCTAAATTCAGCGGTAATGGTCTGCATATCCTCGTCGCTGTCAATCACCCAGAACTGATGGCGGAAACCATCAATAGGGGCTATAAAATCGTACTCAGGCTCGGTAGCGGCATAGCGCATGATGAGTTCGTTGAGCACCTGATTGTCGGGATAGGCAAAGAATACGGGCTCGATGTTGGCATTGTTGACACGCACATGTTTCATGCGATCTTCCTCCTTATCGCGACGAGTCAGTTCGTGCTTCTTGATGCGCCCCGTCTGATAGTCGTCAGTATGGGCACCGATGACGAGACCATATTGTGTCTTGCCGTTCATGGTCTGCGCATATATATAATAATGTTCGCACGAGTCCTGAACAAGCCAACCTTTATCCTGGAACTTCTGGAAATTCTCGGCAGCCTTCTCATAGACGCGGGGATCGTACTCGGAAGTGCCAACAGGGAAGTCTATCTCGGGTTTGATGATATGATATAGACTCATCTCATTGTCACCAGCCTCGGCACGCGCCTCTTCAGAATCGAGCACATCATAGGGGCGACTCTCAACACGCTCCACCAATTCCTTCGGTGGACGGATTCCTTTGAAAGGTTTGATTCTCATATCGTTTATAGGTTTGCTTTGATTTTGTCAATCATTTCCTGATATTCAGCATCCGAGAGATACACCTTGCCCGGATTCATCTGGAACGTGCCACCATAGTCGGGGCCGTCAACATATTTCGGAGCCAGATGGAAATGCAGGTGCGAGAGCTTGTCGCTATAAGCACCATAGTTGATCTTCTCGGGATTGAAAGCCTTCTGCATAGCGCGAGTCACACGAGCCACATCTTCCATGAAAGCATTACGGTCTTCGTCCGACAATTCGTTAAGGTCATTCACATGGTCTTTGTAAGCCACAAGGCAACGGCCACGATATGTTTGCTCCTTAAAAAGGAATGCGCGAGAGACGGAGAGCTGACAGATCTCAATCATCAAATCGTGCAATGTCTGATTGTTCGTGCAGTATAAACACTGCTTTGGATCACTTTGCATAGTTCGTTTTGTATTAAATAATTCTTATGATGTTGCAAAGATAAGAAATAAATATGAAAATGGAGAATGAACCCTGATTTATTTTGTATATTTGCAAAACAAAACCACTAAAATAACATAAAAAAATGAATTGGAAACATTTACTAACTATCTGCATGCTGGCTACATCTTCCAGCACTCTTCAAGCTCAAAGTTTTGAATCAGCACGGGAAGCCGTTAAGAATATGGGCGTAGGTTGGAATCTGGGAAATACACTGGAGGCTCATAACCAGAATACGGATCAATTGGACCCAACAAAGAACAGCTATTGGGGACAACAAAATTTGGAATCCGAAACATGTTGGGGACAAGTTTATGCTACACCAGAACTTATGAAAATGATGAAGGAAGCAGGTTTCTCAGCCATTCGTGTACCTGTAACTTGGTATAACCACATGAATTCTGATGGAACCGTGAATGGAGGATGGATGACTCGCGTAAAAGAAGTTGTAGGATACGTACTCAGTCAAGGTATGTACTGCATTATCAATGTCCATCATGACACGGGTGCAGACAATAATGGATCATCTTATCACTGGATTAAGGCTCAATATTCCAATTATACCAGCAACAAAACAAGATATGAGAATCTTTGGAAACAGATAGCTACAGAATTCAAGGATTATGACCAGAAACTGCTGTTTGAGAGCTATAATGAAATGATTGACAAATACAACTCGTGGTCCTTTGCTTCGTTTAATACGACCGGTAGGTATAAGGCTCGCGATGCCGCTGATGCCTACATGGCCATCAATGCCTATGCTCAGAGTTTCGTGGATGTAGTTAGAGCTTCCGGAGGTAACAATGGTCAACGTAATCTGATTGTCAACACCTATGCTGCTTGCTGTGGCAGTGGCACATGGAATACGCATTTGAAAGAACCTTTGACACAATTGGTTCTTCCTAAAGACAAGGCTACGGGGCATCTGATGGTGCAGGTACACGACTATCCCAACATTGAGAATGGTATCAATAATGTGAAAAAGGATATCGACGATATGGTTGCTGCATGGAACACTAATTTCATATCGAAAGGCATTCCGATGATTCTTGGAGAATGGGGAACTGCCAATGTGGACAAAGGTGACGGTAAAACCGACTATGACGTCCGTAGAGATGTGATGTTCCAATTTGTGGATTACATGATTAAAAAATGTAAGGAATACAACGTGGCAACATTCTACTGGATGGGACTTACTGATGGTGTCTTCCGTATCTCACCTGTGTTCAATCAACCAGATCTTGCTCAGCGAATCATCAGTGCCTATTATGGAAGCACGAGTGGATTCAAATTCCCAACAATTGCCAGTTTAGGAAATACATTGAATTGTTTGCAGAATGAGAAAACCATTTCCTGGGGTGATGGTATCAACATCAGTAATGCTGCATTTGCTTCTTTCGACAAAACTGTTGAATTAGAGTTAACATACCGCGTAACCAGTAATAGTGGACAAAACATTCAGTTTAATGACGGAAGTTGGACAACGTTCAGTTCTGTCATAATCAATGGTACAGCAAAAGGAGGGACATATAATCCTAATGGAACCACAGGTACTACCTATACAATAAAAGTTTCTTTTAATCTGACTACATACAATACACTATGCAGTAAAGGCTTAATTATTCAGGGTAGTAATGTTACCATCATAAAAGCCGTACTTAATGGAAAGATTATAGCCGGCATCAATCCTATCAAGGTGGAACGTACAGTAAATGACGGTGCAATCTACAATCTGAAGGGGCAGCGCGTGACAAACCCACAAAGGGGAATCTTCATCAAAAACGGTAAGAAATTTGTCGTGAAATAGATCATCCGAAAATAAAGAGAGCCTGACACTTCTGAATGTCAGGCTCTTTTTTTGAGTTTATTATTTCTTATTTGTTTACCTGGAACTTGGTATCGCCATCTTTGAAGAAGGCATTGATCTGCTTGGCAGCTGCGATACCGGCATTGATATTGGCCTCGGCTGTCTGGGCACCCATCTTCTTAGGTGTTGAGAAGTAACGACCCTCGAACTGTTTGAACTCATCATTGGCATCGGGCATGATGTCGGTCACAAACTTTAAGTCTTCGCGCTCCTGCATCAATTTGATGAGCTCAGGCTCGTTGATGACTTCCTTACGAGCTGTGTTCACCAGAATACCACCCTTCTTCATCTTGCCTACCAAAGCGTAGTTGATGCTCTGCTTGGTTTCTGGAGTAGCAGGGATGTGGAGCGATACAACATCGCAGGTCTCAAACAGAGCGTCCTGATTGGCTACGGCATGCACACCTGCCTTCTCGATCACCTCTGCAGGGCAGAAAGCATCGTAGGCATAGACATCCATTCCGAAACCTTTGGCGATGCGAGCCACATTGCGACCTACATTACCGAAAGCCAGAATACCGAGTTTCTTACCCAGCAATTCTGAACCGCTCTTACCATTATAGAATCCACGAACAGCCATCACCAACAGACCGAATACCAACTCGGCAACGGCGTTAGCATTCTGGCCAGGAGTATTCTCGGCTACTACGTTGTGGGCTGTGGCTGCAGCCAGGTCGATATTGTCGTAACCGGCACCGGCACGTACCACAATCTTCAACTGCTTGGCAGCATCCAATACCTCAGCATCTACCTTATCCGAACGGATAATCATAGCATCGGCATCCTTCACGGCATCCAAGAGCTGCGCCTTCTCAGTATATTTCTCGAGCAGCACCAGTTCATTGCCGGCTGCTTCAACTTCTGCTTTGATACCATTGACAGCTGCTGCTGCGAATGGTTTCTCTGTTGCAACTAATACTTTCATAACTATTAATGATTAGCTTCAAATTCTTTCATACATGCTACGAGGGCATTGCAACCTTCGATGGTCTGGGCATTATAGCAGCTGGCACGGAAACCGCCAACACTGCGGTGACCCTTCACACCTACCATACCCTTAGAAGTAGCAAAGTCGAGGAAGTCTTTCTCCAACTCCTTATACTCGTCGGCCATCACGAAACAGATGTTCATCAGTGAACGGTCTTCCTCAACGGCAGTGCCACGGAACATCTTGTTGCGGTCAATCTCACCATAGACAATCTCGGCACGCTGCTGAGCCAGCTTATCCATAGCCTCTACGCCACCGTTCTTCTTGATCCAGCGGAGGGTCTCAAGAGCACTGTAGATAGGAACTACTGGAGGAGTATTGAACATAGAACCCTTGTCAACATGTGTGCGATAGTCGAGCATGGTAGGAATCTCACGAGGAGCCTTGCCCAGTTTCTCGTCCTTCACGATGATGATGGTCACACCAGCCATAGCCAGGTTCTTCTGAGCACCTGCGTAGATGGCATCATATTTCTTAACATCAATAGGACGGCTGAAGATATCTGATGACATATCGGCAATCAAGGGAACATTTACGTCCAAATCCTTGCGAATCTCAGTACCATAGATGGTATTATTAGTGGTGATGTGCAGATAGTCGGCATCAGCAGGAACGCTCCATCCCTTTGGAATGAAGGTATAGTTGGCATCAGCAGAAGAAGCTACTTCTACTACCTCACCAAACAGCTTGGCTTCCTTCATTGCCTTCTTTGCCCAAACACCAGTGTTCAGGTAAGCAGCCTTTTTAATCAGGAAGTTGTAAGGAATCATGCAGAACTCAAGTGAAGCACCACCGCCAAGGAAGATTACGGAATAACCTTCAGGAATCTGAAGCAGCTCCTTTACCAGAGCTACAGCTTCGTCAACTACGGGCTGGAAATCCTTTGCACGGTGGCTAATCTCCATCAGTGAGAGACCTGAACCATTGAAATCAAGACACTGTTGAGCAGTCTTCTCAATCACTTCGCGGGGAAGCATTGAAGGACCTGCGTTAAAGTTGTACTTCTTCATTTTGATTGTGAATTAAATTATTTATACTATCAATTTTATTATCTGTTTATGAAAAACGATGCGAAATTACACTTTTTATTTCAATTAGGCAAATATTTAAGCAAGAATTAAGCATTTTCTTTGATTTTCTTACGTTTTGACAAGTCGGTATGACAATAATCTACCTTACAGGCTCTACTATCGTCTTAATACCCTTTATCTTTTCGCCCCGAGTCCTACGCACTACCTGTTCCTGTTTTTCACGCTTAACGGCAACGTAAGCATAACGGTCATGCACATCAATACGTCCGATCTCATCTGCCTGTAAACCGCCTATTTTGCATAAGAACCCCACAATATCTCCCTTGGACACCTTATCTTTCTTGCCTTTACCTATATAGAGGGTTGACATTTTGGGCAGTGAAGGGAGCGTAATGAGTGGTGAAGGGAGATACGTTTGAACGTCTCCTTCTACATATTCAGGAATATGTTCGTCGGGACCAGTTATGAAGAAAGCCCTACCCTGCTTGTCCCATCGGGCTGTTCGTCCTACGCGATGGATGTAGCCCTCTTCACTCTCCGGCATATGATAATGAACGATATTGGCAATATCTGGGATGTCGAGCCCACGAGAAGCCAAATCTGTACTCACCATCACATTGACCGAACCATTGGAAAAACGATAGAGGGCAGCCTCTCGCTGTTTCTGTTCCAGTCCTCCATGGAAGAAACTGGTAACAAAACCTTGGTCAGCCAGATAGTTATTGACGCGTTCTACAGAGTCACGGTAATTGAGGAATACGATACTACTCTCATCTTCAAAACTTAATAACAGCTGGCGCAAGGTGTCGAGCTTGTCTTTCTGAGGGCTCTTAACCTCATAGAGTGTCACTCGTTCTGAAGTCTGCTCCTCATTTGGCAGAAAATCGACAAGAGTACCCTTTTTGGCCATATTGACAAACTGAGGAATCTGTTCTGTATTGGTTGCAGAGAGCAAAATACGACGTTGTAAGCCTGGAAGACTCTTGATGAGTTTAGACATCTCCTTTTGGAATCCCATTTCAAGACATTTGTCGAACTCATCAATAATCAGCCATCGAATGGCATAGGGTGAAATATTCTCTTTGTCGAGATGATCATTCAGACGACCTGGAGTACCAAAGATAATTTGGGGTTTTGTCTCCTTCAGTTTTCGATGCTCGTCCATAGCAGCCCGACCGCCATAGCAACTGGCAGAACGGATACCAGAACCCATATCGCGTAACACCGTATCCGACTGTAAAGCTAACTCTCGACCAGGAACAACGACCAGTGCCTGCACCGCATCGGATGAGACATCCAGTAGCTGTACCAGCGGCAGCAGGTAAGCCAACGTCTTACCTGTTCCCGTTGGTGAGAGTAAAACAACATCACCGTCGGAGCATAAGATCGCTTCGGCGGCGTGTTGCTGCATCTCATTCAACTCTGAGATGCCTATTTTCGTCAGTATGTGTTGCAAGTCAATGCCCATATTAACTATGAACCATGAACTCTGTAAACTGTCAACTATTTCTTCTCTTCTTTCTTTTCTTCTGTCTTCTTGAAGGTAGACTTATAGCGTTTGTTCAGACCATTGATGACATCGTCGGTGATATCAAAACGCTTGGCAGCATACAGAATGTTATCACCCTGCTTGGTAAGAATCATGTCAAACTTTTTATCTTTGTTGTAGACATCAAGAAAATGCTGCAGAGAGTCACGCAATCCCTCATTATAGGTAGCGGTCTCGTTAGCAAGTTCATTCTCCAAACGAGCCTGCAACTGTTGCAGATCGTTCTGCTGGCGCTGAATAGCTGCCTGCTGGCTCTCTGCCTGCTCACGACTTGTGAATCCATTGTTATTCAACTTCTGCTGGAAGTTGTTCATAGCATTCTGCAACTGCTGTCCTTTCTGGTTCAAGGTGTTACGGGCATTATTGCTCTTCTTCTGAAGCACCAATGTGAAGTCTTTGCAATACTCATACTGAGTCATTAAAGAGTCGACCTCTACATAAGCAATTTTCAGTCCTGTGCCATTGGCAGAATCAGCAGCTGAAGGTTGCTCGTCCATCTTGGGATTTGCATTGTTGCACGAAGCAAGTGCTACGATGGCGGCAGCAGCCATCATGCCGAAAACATTCTTTTTCATTTTTTCTTTTTTTTTCGTTATTTTGTTATTTCGTTATTTTGTCATTTTCGATGTTTCGCTGACTGCGAAACGACTCTTGCGACGCATTTCACGGTCTTGATCCATCACACAATGAATACCTCTTTCACGCATCGCCTCACTGTCGTGAATATGCTGCGATGAGAAGGTGCCATTTTTGTTGGAAAGGACTTTTACGAGAAAAAAAGCCATCCCTATAGCAATTATTAACGTGCTTAATAGCAATATTTTCACCATAAATGATTACTTTTGCACAAGTTTTGCAATTTCGACTGCAAAGTTAAACAATTAATTTAGAAAACCGATAATAATAAACATTAATAATGAATAAAAGTGAGTTAAAACCTGCCGTTGTCTTCGAACATTTTGCGAAGATTAACGAAATTCCACGCCCCTCGAAGCGTGAAGAGAAGATGATTGAGTACTTGAAGGACTTCGGTAACCGCCGAGGTTTGGAGACGAAGGTCGATGAAGTTGGTAATGTTCTTATCCGTAAGGGAGCTACTCCTGGCTATGAGGATTGCAAGACAGTTATCTTGCAAAGCCACATGGATATGGTGTGTGATTCTCTTCCCAATGTAAAAATTGATTTCGACAAGGACGGTATTACAACTTATGTGGACGGAGAATGGTTGCGTGCTAAGGGTACGACACTGGGAGCTGATGACGGTATCGGTATCGCTATGGAGTTGGCCGTCCTTGATAGTGACGACATTGAGCACGGTCCGATTGAGTGTGTCTTCACACGTGATGAAGAAACAGGACTGACAGGTGCTGAAGGAATGAAACCAGGTTTCATGACAGGCGATTTCCTCATCAATCTCGATTCTGAGGATGAGGGGGAAATCTTCATATCATGTGCTGGCGGACGTACTACTACTGCCCAGTTCGACATTGCGCGCCTACCAATTCCTGAAGGTTACTTCTGCATCAAAGGTTCTGTCAAAGGACTGGTTGGTGGCCACTCAGGTGATGACATCAACAAGAAACGTGCTAACGGACTGAAAATTATTGCTCGTTTCGTCTATCAGGAGATGGAGCGTTACGAGGGCATTCATCTCGTTCGCCTGCATGGAGGCAGTTTGCATAATGCCATTCCTCGTGGCGGCTATTTCGTTTTGGCTGTTCCCAATGCCATCAAGGAAAATATCCGTGCCGATTGGAATGTATTCTCGGCACAGGTGGATGAAGAGTTTCATGTTTGCGATACAAATATGGTATGGCGTATGCGCAGTTACGACCCAGAGCCATATATTGAGGATGAGGCAGCACATCGCTTCATATATGCCTTGCAGGCTGTTGACAACGGAGTATATGCTGTATGTCAGGATGAAGCTTTGGGCGGAATGACCGAAACTTCCAGCAATCTGGCTCGTGTGGAGACCAACGAGAAAGACATCATGATTATGTCTTCCCAACGTTCGAATGTGATGTCGAACCTTGACAACATGTGCAACACCATCGCAGCAGTATTTAAATTGGCTGGTGCAAAGGTAACCCATTCCGAAGGATATCCCGCTTGGAAGATGCGCACGAACAGTGAGTTGCAGAAGATTGTCAAATTAACCTATCATAAGCTCTTCCAAAAAGACCCTATTTTGAAGGGTATTCATGCTGGATTGGAGTGCGGACTCTTTGCCGAGCGTTATCCTAATCTCGACATGGTGAGCATGGGGCCTACGCTGCGTGATGTTCATACACCTGACGAGCGTCTGCTTATCCCTACCGTTCAGATGGTTTGGGACCACCTGCTACTCACACTCAAGAGTATCCCACATCAGTTATGAAACGACTTATATATATAATAATAGGTATAGCCCCCCTGCTGTTCGCCTCGTGCGGACCGCAGGCTGAGGCTGAAGAACTGGTGGAACAGTTCATGGAGCAGAACATGCGCGAAGGGCTGAATCCATCATCGGTACATTTCACTGATGTTGATTCTACTCATGCAATGACTGATTCCATCGTGATGAATCTGCGTCATTTGGCTCGTCAAGGTAAGCGCTATCGCCCTGATTTGAAATATGCTCCTGATGAGCCTTTCAAAAAACTGATGGTAACACGTGTGAAATACGAATTAGAAAATGAGGAAGTAAGCGACACTTACTACCTCGATATGGATTTGACTCGCGTTGTTGCTTTCAAAGAAAACTAAACTAAATTCTGCTTACTTGCTTGACACCCTTTACCGTTCGGAGTTTCTTAATAAGAGACTCCAAACGGGTATTGTCGTCAATCATGATTTCAAGATTACCACTGAAGAGTCCGTCGTGCGAATCGATATTAATGGAGCGCAGCACCAATTTTTCGTCCTTTGAAATAATGCTGGTGAGGTTATTCACAATACCAATATCATCATTACCTATCACACGTAGGGTAATGGCATATTGTGAGGCGCCCTTACCGCTCCAACGGGCTTTCACCACACGATAGCCGAAACGCTTCTTCAGTTCAGGGGCATTGGGACAGTCTTCACGGTGAATCTTAATACCACCATTCACCGTTACAAAGCCAAACACCTTATCGCCGTAAATGGGTTGACAACAGCGCGCCAACTGGTAGTCGACACCCTTTAGGTTGCGATCTATTACCAGAACATCGTCTGAGAGCTGGGAGTTGAAAGTAGAAAGCTGAGAGTTGTCCAAGACAAAGTCAGCTGCCGTCTGAGCCACATTATTACCCGTAACAGGCTGTTCGCCCTGTTGCAACTCCACATACTTATCAATCACCTGATTGACATCCAGGGTTCCGTCAGCTATCTGGCGATAGAAATCACTGGTCTCCTTGAAACCAAGTTTCTTAATCAGATGCTGCATGGTAGATTCCTCCTGCTCCACCTTCCGATTCTTGAACTTGCGCTCAAGAGCTTCCTTGGCAAACAAGGCCTCCTTGACTTGCGTTTCTTTCAGCGCCAAACGAATTTTCGATTTGGCACGGGAAGTCTTGACGATATTGAGCCATTCCTGACGGGGCTTCTGTGTCGAAGAAGTCATGATTTCCACCTGATCGCCGCTCTGCAGTACTTGTCTGAGAGGCACCACCTTATTATTAATGCGGGCGCCTGTGCAGGCATTGCCAATCTTGGAATGGATATGGTAGGCAAAATCAAGAACGGTCGCACCTTTGGGAAACTTATAGAGATCGCCCTTGGGGGTAAACACGAATACTTCGTCTTCATAGAGGTCCATCTTAAACTGGTCCATAGCCTCCATACCGTCGGATGTCTCAAGCATCGAACGGATATTGGTCAACCATTCATCCAAACCCGTCTCACCCTTCACACCTTTATAGCGCCAATGGGCAGCCACACCACGTTCGGCAATCTCGTCCATACGCTCCGTGCGAATCTGCACCTCTACCCATTTTTGCTCTGGTCCCAAAACAGTGATATGCAGACTCTCATAGCCATTCGACTTAGGTACTGACAGCCAGTCGCGCAGACGCTTGGGGTTGGGCTGATACATATCCGTCACAATGGAATAGACCTGCCAGCAATGCATTTTCTCTTTCTCTAATGGAGAATCGAGAATCACACGGATGGCAAACAGGTCATAGACTCCCTCGAAGGCACACTTCTGTTTCTTCATCTTCTGCCAGATGGAGTGTATCGACTTGGTACGGCCTTTGATATGAAACTTCAGTCCTGCTGCCTTTAAGTGTTCGCTGATAGGCTGGATAAACCGCTCGATATAGGCATCACGACTCTTCTTGGTCTCACTAAGTTTCTCTTTAATATGATAGTAAGCATCATGCTCCAGATATTTCAGCGACAAGTCTTCAAGTTCACTCTTCAGTTTGTAAAGACCCAGTTTATGAGCCAGCGGAGCATAGAGATAAGCGGCTTCTTCGCTAACTTCGTGTTGCGCATCAGTTTGTTTAGTCTCTTTTATCTGACGCATCAGATTCACACGATCAGCTATCATGATGAGAATCACACGCATATCCTCAGCAAAAGAAAGCAAAAGGTTGCGGAAATTCTCAGTCTCAATGACTGGATTCTTCTTGTAGAGGTCCTGTATGCGTTGTAACCCATGTAGGATACGAGCTACAGATTCGCCGAACTCACGTTGCACGATGTCTATTGTGAGATAACCGTCTTCTATACAGGGATGGAGCAAGACTGCCAGCACAGCGTCACGCTTCAATCCAATCTCCTCAACTACCAGTTGGGCAGTCTGGAAACTCAACAGTAAGGGATTCAAGCCGAAGACATCACGATGAATATGGTCTTGTTCGATATAATCCGTCAAGTATTGGCGCATCTTATCTTCATCTCCTGCAACAAGCGATGTACCGATTGCCATTTTCACCTTATTATATAGTGACAATACAATCTCTTTTTCTTTCGGTTTGAATTCAAATTTCTCAGTCATACGAGTACAAAGGTACGAATTTATTTCGGAAATTTGTCCATTTCCTCATTTTTTTGTAATTTCGCAGGCATAAAATACTACAAATATGGTAGAAGAACAGATAGCACGGATGCAACAACTCATCAGAGAACTGAACGAAGCCTCTGAAGCATACTATAACGGACAATCCGAACTCATGACGGACTATGAGTGGGATGCCCGCTTCGACGAACTGAAACAATTGGAGCAGCAAACGGGTACTACCCTGCCCGACTCTCCCACACAGAAAGTATCGGAAGACAGCATTTCTGGACAGAAAGAAGAACACGAGTTCGCTGCGCTCTCACTGGCTAAGACCAAGCAACCTGCAGAACTGGTGAAATGGGCAGAAGGATTGCCTATCTGGATTTCATGGAAACTAGACGGCCTTACCCTCGTTGTCACCTACGACAATGGTCAATTGACAAAAGTGGTTACACGAGGTAACGGACATATTGGCACTAACATTACACATCTTTCAAAAGCCATTAACGGTATTCTTCAAAAGATTGATTACAAAGGACATACGGTTATTCGAGGAGAAGCCGTCATCAGTTATGAAGACTTCGAGAGATTCTTGATAGAGAGTGGTGAGGACTATGCCAACCCACGCAATCTGGCATCTGGTTCACTGACACTGAAAGAGGTGGAAGAGGTGCGCCAACGACATATCCAGTGGATACCATTTACCTTGGTTCATACTGATGAAGAAATCATCCCATGGGGTGATAGGATGATGTGGCTGGAGCAACAAGGTTTCCACCCCGTTGAGCGTCGCCTCGTCAATCATCCTGATTTAACCAACGTGGAAAGCTGTTTAGCAGCTTTCACCCAGGAAGTCACCTCGAAACAGAATCCTTACCCCGTCGATGGTTTGGTTATTTGCTACGACGACACGGAATACGCACAGACTGGCAGTATCACCGGTCATCATGCCACACGAGCTGGACTGGCTTTCAAATGGCAAGACGAAGCAGCAGAAACTGTTTTACAAGAAATAGAATGGTCGTGTGCCGCCAGTACCATTTCCCCTGTAGCCATTTTCAATCCTGTAGAATTGGAAGGAACTACCGTCAAACGCGCCTCTCTGTGCAATATCAGTGAATGCGAGCGTTTAGGGATTGGTACCAGGGGGACAGAAATCAGTGTCATCAAAGCCAACAAGATTATTCCAAAGGTCATCAAGGTGAATCGTACGGAAGGGGTGTTAGAGATACCTCAAGAATGTCCCGTCTGCCATGCAAAGACGGAGATTCGCATGAGTGAAGCCAGTGGCACAAAGACACTTCACTGTACCAATACTGAGTGTCCTGCCAAACAACTCAAGAAGTTTGCCCGTTTCGTATCTAAGGAAGGTATGAATATCGACGGTATCTCGGAGCAAACGCTGGCTAAATTCATCAATCTTGGATGGGTCAGCGAATATGCCGACCTCTATGATTTACGAAGTCATATCCGTGAACTGGCTCAGATGGAGGGCTTTGGCGAGAAATCGGCATCTAACATCATGCGCAGCATCGACCGATCTGCTAAAGTGGAGGCTCACCGTCTGCTCTATGCTTTGAACATCCCCCTGTGTGGACTGGATGTTTGCAAACGCCTGTTGAGCGCTTATCCCATCGATGAACTTGTAGCTGCCACTGTCAAAGAAACGGGTGATTTGTTTGAGCCCTACCAAGAGGCTTCCGAGGTTTTTGCCCATGTTAACGGCATCGGTCCCGAGAAGTCGGCATCGTTCGTCAACTGGTTCCGTGATGTTCATAACATGCAACGCTATCAGCATCTTAGAGAAAAGATTGAAGTTACCCAGGCATCCAATGAGCCTAAAGGCAATAGATGCGAGGGATTGACATTTGTCATTACTGGCGATGTGCACCACTATAAGAACCGCAACGAACTGAAAGCTTATATTGAGTCGCAAGGAGGCAAGGTGGCTTCGGCTGTGAGTGGCAGCACTTCCTTTCTAATCAATAATGACGTGACATCAACATCTGGTAAGAATCAGAAAGCCCAACAACTCGGTATTCCCATTATCTCCGAGGATGATTTTGTGGAAAGATACGGATAAACGTACATGCGGCCCCAGCGAATCATTGCACCATTACTACCTGTAGCCATCTCCTTGATAGTAGGTATCGTCATAGGACACTATTATCATTTGGAGGCATGGATATCTCTGTCGGCTATGGCAATTCTGACTGTGGGAGCGTTATTCTTTTTTCGGTTTCCCAAGGTTCAGTCGGTGCTGGTTTGTATTATAACAGCCGTCATGGGCTTTCATCTCATACAATATCCTTTACCCGACATACCGATAGTACATAGAGCAGGTGAACGGATGCTAGATTATCGCGCCCATCTGCTTCAGAAATATCAGCAAAACATATCCCCTGACACCTACGAAATAGTGGCTGCGATGACATTAGGCAACAAAACGGCACTTACCGACCAAACCAGAGACACGTTTAATATCACAGGAGCCTCACATATCCTGGCCATCAGCGGACTCCACCTAGGAATCATTTACATGATGGTGTCGCTATTGGTATGGGGACAACGTTGGCGCATCGTCACACAGATTCTAACCTTAGTTCTGCTCTGGGCATTCGCCTTTCTGGTAGGACTGTCTCCAAGCGTTGTGCGGGCTGCCACTATGCTGACTATCTATGGTCTGCTCTCCTTGGGATATCGTCAGAAGATGAGCGTCAATGTTCTGGCATTTACAGCTATCATCATGCTTATTGTTCACCCTCATGCACTGTTTGAAGTAGGTTTTCAGATGTCTTATCTTGCCGTACTTGCTATCCTGCTATTCTATCCCCTCTTCTACCATTTAATATCCGATAAGTGGCTGATGGAGCATCGCCTTATCAGTTGGGTATGGGGCATGTGCATGGTCTCTGTCACCGCTCAGATAGGTGTAGCCCCTCTGATAGCATTTTATTTTCATCGATTCTCCACTTACTTCCTGCTTTCCAATTTCATTGTCATTCCATGTGCCTACCTCATTCTTTTAGGAGGACTGCTGTTATTGCTCACCTCATGGTCTTTGATAGCAACAGCATTGTCTACAGTTGTTAGTGTCATGACCGTCTCCCTATCATTCATAGCCTCTTTGCCTTATGCAACGATTGAAGAGCTTTATCCTACCCCACTTCAAGTGGTAATGACATATCTACTTATTTTTCTTTCAATTTATTTTGTATTTCGCTCGATTTACACTACCTTTGACAACTGAATGGCAAGCATGCTCAGTATATTTCCCATGATGTTCCGAGCCCGTCGTCCCAGTAGGATGAGCGATATGCAGGCAGTGAACGTTCCCTTCTGGATTCGGAAGGGCTATGAGGGCATGACCTTCTTTGGATATATCATTACCCATAGTAAAGAGGATGCCGACCATTTCAATCTGCAATGGGATGCGATGAAAAATCATGAGATGATTCATCTATACCAGGCTCGCAGCACGCACGATTCCTGGTTTTGTTTCTACATGAAATACCTATGGCAATGGCTGAAGGCTTGTCGTTACCACAGGCGATTGCGCAATGCTGGGTATCTGCTGAATCCTTTTGAAATGGAAGCATACGCCCACATGTACGACCTTCACTATTTGGATGATAAAGAAAGCGGCACCACCGAGTGGCACCGCTATGTCAATATGTCCTTAGAAGAACGCCTACAGATTTATTTAGCACGGAAGCGCTCTGCCTGCGACTGAATCAGTTCTGTATCGTCGAAATAATTGATTTGCATGGCTGCACGCACCTCACTCATCGTCTGAGCAGCTGTCTCGCGAGCCTTCTCCGTTCCCTTCTTCAGTATATTGTAAATCTCAGGAATATCCTGTTCAAACTCATGACGGCGCTGGCGCATGGGCTCCAGGAACTCGTTGAGTATCTGGTTAAGGAATTTTTTGCATTTCATATCACCCAGTCCGCCACGACGATAATGGTCTTTCAGCTCGTCGAGGTTCTGATATTCTGGCCAATACTGTGCGAAATGTTCGTCTTTAGAGAAAGCGTCGAGATAGGTAAATACGGCATTGCCCTCTACGTGACCTGGGTCGTTGAGATTGACATGAGTGGGGTCCGTGTACATAGAGCGCACTTTCTGCCATACAGTATCGGCATCGTCAGAGAGATAGATGCAGTTACCGAGCGATTTGGACATTTTCTCCTTACCATCCGTTCCTGGCAGACGACGGGCTGTCAGATTCTCCGGCAGCAGAATGTTGGGTTCAACAAGAACGGGGGCATACACCTGGTTGAAACGACGTACCAGTTCGCGCGTCACCTCCAACATCGGTTCCTGGTCTTCACCTGCAGGGACTGTGGTTGCTTTAAACAATGTAATGTCGGCAGCCTGACTGACAGGATAGCAGAAGAAGCCCAAAGGTATGCTCTCTCCTTCGAAACCACGCATCTTGACCTCCGTCTTCACCGTTGGATTACGCTGTACACGACTCACGCTGACGAGGTTCATCAGATAGGTTGTCAGTTCTGCCAACTCCGTAATCTGACTCTGTATAAAGAGTGTACATTTCTCTGGATTCAAACCTGCAGAAAGATAATCGAGGGCTACCTCTATAATATTCTGACGAATCTTTTCTGGATTGTCGGCATTATCCGTTAGAGCCTGCACATCGGCCATGAATACAAACATTTTCTCATAGTCACCAGCCTCCTGTAATTCTACTCGGCGGCGTAGTGAACCGATATAGTGCCCCAAATGGAGTTTTCCTGTTGGGCGGTCACCAGTCAATATAACTTTTCCCATTTCTTTATAATATTGTCTAATTTGGTGTGCAAAGGTAATAAAAATATTGCAAACAAAGGAACAATTTCTTCGCAAATGTTTGCAAAGCTTAGTTTGCACACTTTTGCAAACACTTTTTCTTGGTGAGTTCTGCATTATTTTGTATCTTTGCATCAGTAAAAAACAAAATTATGGTATTAACTGACCGCGAACTTTTCCTACTTGCCATCTGCACGGTGTTCTACATTACCTTATTTATATTGGTGATACAAAACAACCGCCGCAAGATTCAATTGCTGCAGAGCCGACTCGACAATATTCATGCCATGCAGAAGATGGCTGTTATTGAGCAAAGGGATCATGATGTAAACAGCATCTTTTCCTCACCGGTATATCAGCGTATAAAACAATATATTGCCAGCGGACAAAGCATAGCGGAGGAAGACTGGGCAGAACTGACAGAAGTGGTAAACATGGTATATACGGGATTTACGGACAAACTCTTCAGCCTCTATCGGATGAGCGATCAGGACTACCACGTCAGCCTGCTGATTAAAATCAGACTGCAGCCGAAAGACATCGCAACACTGACAGCCCACTCCAAGGAGAGCGTATCCACCACCCGTAGTCGCCTCTACCAGAAGGTGTTTGGCAAGAAGGGCTCAACAAAAGATTGGGATGATTTTATCCTCTCGATTTAAGAAGAATAACGACATAATTATATATTAAGAGTATGATAGACTATTTGATTGCAAACATGTGGCAGGTATGGGCCGTCATCGCCATCGTCTGCCTGATTCTGGAACTTTCATCAGGTGATTTCTTTATCATCTGTTTCTCAATCGGAGCCGTCTTTGCCCTCATCTCGGCAGTACTCGGCTTGAACATCTATTGGCAGATTCTCGTTTTTGCCATCTTCTCTTTGCTGAGTGTGCTATTTGTCAGACCTGTGGCATTACGCTATCTGCACAAGAACGATCCCAACAAACTGTCGAATGCTGATGCGCTGATGGGACGTACTGGACGTGTGACGGAAGAAATCAAGGCTGATGCAAGTGGCTATGTGCAGATTGACGGCGACCTTTGGAAAGCCGTCAGCGAGAGTAACATTGCCGAAGGCACTACCGTCCGTGTCGTCGGACGCGAAAGTACTATCCTCACCGTTGAACAACTTTAACTTGAAACTTGAATCTTGAAACTTTAATATTTTATACAAAACTATGGACATTATGACTTATGTATTGATTGCCATTGTTATCATGGTATTGATCTTTGCCAAAAAGGCTATTGTGATTATCCCTCAGTCGGAAACGCGCATCATCGAGCGTCTCGGTCGCTACTATGCTACGTTGAATCCCGGTATCAACATCATCATCCCGTTCATCGACCGTGCCAAGGAGATTGTGGTACTGACTCGCGGACGCTATGCCTACTCCACCAGTATCGACCTGCGTGAACAGGTGTACGACTTCCCATCGCAGAATGTTATTACCAAAGATAACATTCAGATGGAAATCAACGCCCTGCTCTATTTCCAGATTGTGGATCCCTTCAAGGCAGTGTATGAGATATCGAACCTGCCCAACGCTATTGAGAAACTGACACAGACCACCCTGCGTAACATCATCGGTGAACTGGAGCTCGACGAAACATTGACTTCTCGCGACACCATCAACACCAAACTGCGTGCTGTCTTGGACGATGCCACCGACAAGTGGGGCGTCAAGGTAAACCGCGTAGAGCTGCAGGATATCGTACCTCCTTCTACAGTACTCAATGCAATGGAGAAACAGATGCAAGCAGAGCGTAACAAGCGTGCACAGATTCTGACCTCAGAAGGTGAGAAGGCTGCCGAGATTCTGGCTTCTGAAGGTGAGAAGACGGCTATCATCAACCGCGCCGACGCTCAGAAGCAACAGGCTATCCTGCATGCAGAAGGTGAGGCGCAGGCTCGCATCCGTAAGGCTGAAGCTGAAGCCAAGGCCATCGAACTGATTACCGAAGCTGTGGGCAAGTCGACCAACCCAGCCAACTACCTGCTGGCTCAGAAGTATATCCAGATGTTGCAGGAACTGGCTACTGGCGACAAGACCAAGACCGTTTACCTCCCCTACGAGGCCACTAACCTCATGGGTTCTATCGGAGGCATTAAGGACTTGTTTAAATCAGAATAAACTTTATATCTATAACAAACAAATACGAATTATGAAAGAACTGAAAGGAACAAAGACAGAGAAGAATCTGCAAGAGGCTTTTGCCGGTGAGTCAATGGCTCGCAACAAGTACACCTATTGGGCATCAAAGGCCAAGAAGGACGGCTACGTTCAGATAGCTGCTATCTTCGAAGAGACAGCTGCTAACGAGAAAGAGCACGCCAAGATGTGGTTCAAACTGCTGGAAGGCGGAGCTATCAAGGACACTGCCAGCAACCTGGAAGCTGCCGCTGGTGGTGAGAACTTCGAATGGACGGATATGTATGCCCGCATGGCTAAGGAAGCTCGTGAGGAAGGCTTCGACGAGATTGCAGAGAAGTTTGAAGGTGTTGCTGCCATCGAGAAGGCTCATGAGGAGCGTTATCGTAAACTGCTCGACAATGTGAAGAAAGAGCGTGTATTCTCCAAGGACGGCGATGTCATTTGGCAATGTGCCAACTGTGGCCACATCGTAGTGGGCAAGAAAGCTCCCGATGAATGTCCTGTCTGCAACCACCCACAGTCTTACTTCCAAGTGAAAGCAGAGAACTACTAAAAAAAGGAAAGTCGCCCACACAGAGCGACTTTCTTTTTTATTTCAACTCATCCTTAAAGAAATTGATGCATTGTCGGAACAAGTGGTTGCGGGTGTTACCACCATAAATGCTGTGGTTGCGGTTCGTGTAAACCAACTGACGGAAATCTTTGTCGGCCTGCACTAAAGCCTCAGTATATTCGGCTGTATTGCGCAGGTGCACATTATCATCAGCCGTACCGTGACAGAGCAACAACGCGCCATGCATCTTTTCAACACGACTGATAGGACAGTCGCTATAACCCGTAGGATTCTCTTTGGGTGTACGCATGAACCGTTCGGTATAAATAGTATCATAGAAACGCCATGACGTGACAGGAGCAATGGCCACACCAGCACGGAACACGGGACGCCCCTCTGACATAGACATCAGCGTATTGAAACCACCATAGCTCCACCCCCAAATGGCGATACGTTCCTTATCGATATATGATTGCTGACCCAACCAAAGGGCTGCTTCCACCTGGTCTTTTGATTCCAAATCACCCAGTCGCAGATAGGCGCATTTTTCGAAGTCTGCACCACGTCCGCCCGTACCGCGACCATCGACACAGACGCAGATAAAACCCTGCTGACACAGATACTGCTCGAGGATGGCTCCTTGGCCGTTCATTCCAACACCCCATGCATTCTTCACTTGCTGACTACCCGGACCGCTATACTGATACATGATAACAGGATAGCGCTTCGAAGCATTAAAATCAGCGGGTTTAATCATCCATCCGTTCAGTTTGATACCTTCTGAAGTGGTGAACGTGAACAACTCTCGTTTACCCAACTGAATGTTGGTCAGTTTCTCCTTCAACTTCTGATTATCTATCAGCGTAGCCAACGTCTTCCCGCCATTACCACAAAGACGGACAACGGGCGGTGTATTCAGATTGCTCCATGTATGGATATAGTATTTGTAGTTGTTACTGAAGACGGCACTGTTCCAGCCAGCTTCAGTCGTAAGACATTCGCGTTTGCCATTAGCATGAGCCACATAGACATGCTGTTCGGTGGTTCCAAGTTCATGGGAAGCATAATAGACATCTCCTGTAGCATCGTCAACACCATAGACATCACTCACCTCGTAATTTCCTTGCTCTACCTGACGCAACAGTTGTCCGTTCAGATTGTAGAGATAAAGATGCATCCACCCGTCTCGCTCACTGGGCAGCAACATGTACTTACCCGTCACCTGGAACCAACTCGAACAGTCTTCTTTCACATATTTCGGAGTCTTATCCTCGATCAGCAACTGACTTACGGTAGAAAGCGGATTCAACTGATAGATACGTAGACAATCCTGATGGCGATTAAGTGTGAGCACCAGTATTTTCTGAGTTTCTTTGGTCGTAAAAATACGCGAGATATAACCGTCGGCATCCAAAGGAACCTGCAACTGCCGCGTCTGTCTGCTGGCAATATCGAAACTCCACACGCTGCAACGCGCATTATCCATTCCGGCAACAGGATACTTATAGGAATATTCGCCAGGATAGTCAGAGTTCTCCTCCAATGCAGGAATCAGTCCCCTGTACATCGGCATCGAGAACATTTTGACAGCCGTTTCATCGTAGCGTACCCACACCAGCTGTTTGCTGTCGGCGCTGAACACCATAGCTCTGTCATTGCCAAACTCTTCCTCATTGACCCAGTCGGGAATACCATTGATTACCTCATTGTTTTTTCCATCTTTGGTCACCTGACTCTCAGCATTGTCGTAAAGCAGTTTGACGAGGAAAATGTTATTCTGGCGCACGAAGGCAATCATCGTACCGTCAGGCGAGAATAAGGGCGTTTGTTGGGGACCATTCTTCGAAAGCGGCACCAGTTTCTTGTTAGCAATACTGTAAATATAGTATTCTGCAGTGAAAGAGTGACGGTAAATCGATTCGGTTTGCGTCTGTATCAGCATGCGTTTGCCATCAGGACTCATCATATAACCTTCGACAAATTCGATTTTCTCACCACGGGCAGTAGCCACATCAAAGAGTGTTTCTATCTCCTGACCAGTCTTGTACGAGCATCGCACCACGCGTTTCCAATCATCGCTCAACTTTGTATACGACTCACCGTCAGCAGCGGGCATAACACCCGAAACACCCTCGGCTCGGTAGGCACCTTGGGTGATATGCTTCAAATCCAAATTTTGCCCCAGGCATGCTGTCGACACAAGAAGCCACAGCAAGCCAATCATTTTTGTTCTTCTCATGATGTTGTTTTTAGTATATGATATCGTCGCGGAGCAGCCGTTCCACGCTTATCTGTTTGTTGTCATTCATAAAACTGTCGACATCTGCCACACGCGGATTGTCAAACACCTGACGGTCGGTGATACGATTCACCACCCATTGTATTTTACCCATATGCCGATCGCGGGCGTCCTGTGTGGAATCTTCAGCCGTCAGCGGATAGAGACTCAGCAGATAAAAACTCAGGCAATCAGGGGTAATCATTTTACGCGTCATCATCTTGCGCTGCATGTCAGAATAATGCTCCACGTAGAAAGGATAGTTCACACCAAGATATTTATCAAGTGAAATACCCAGTGTCTTATTTCCCACAATGATACTTTGGTCGAACGAGCCTATCTGCGTGTAAACCAAAGGCATTTCCAGCGAAGGGATTTCCTCTTTCAGACGACGAAAGGCTTCAGTCAGCTCTTTATTCAGATCATCGATGTTGGCAAACTGTTCCTGTACGTCGTTAATCATCTGCTGCAAGGTGGAATCACTGAAGAATTGCAGGAATTTGGCATTGATATCAGGGTCGTTCACCTGCCCTAATTGCAATACGTCTTCAATAAGCGTGCGTGTTTGGGTGGGATACGACTTATTCAACTGCATCAGGGCAGAATAATCACCCGTTGTAAGATAGAGCCCCTCCATCCGGTCATAACGCTCGATGGTCACAGCTTGACTGTCTGAAGCCTCGTCGTTTGACTTCAAACGCCACTCACAACCTATACAGATGAGCATCAACACCGCTAACAGAAAATAGACCTTACGCACAATTATTGAACGAGCAAAAAGATTTATTATTGTTAAAATACGGTGCAAATATACTAAAAAATATTTTAAATTCCAAATTTTAACCTAAAAAAGATAAAAAATACTGCATCCACATGGCTTTTTCGTTTATTTGTGTGAAATTTGCAACATATAACGCATACATTATAATAAAATATATGAGAAAACTAATCTGCCTCTTCCTGCTGGCAACAACTTGTCTGTCGATGTCAGCCCAGCGTACGGTCAAAGTAAGTGTAACTAATCCGCTTAACATCGTTCGAAGCAACCAACCTGTTGTTATCAGTCTTGCTCCGTATGGCGAGGTGCGTTCTGCCTTGGTGACGACAGACGGAAAGGAAATTCCATATCAGCTTGATGATCTGGACCAAGACGAGTCGTTCGACGAACTCTGTTTCTTGGCTGATCTTGGGAAGAAAGAACAGAAACAATACACCGTGACGCTCCTGGCTACGGGCGAACCGCGCTCCTACCCCGCCCGCGTGTTCACCGAAATGACTTTACGCAACACCAGCGACAAGAAGCTGACGAAGAACAATCAGAACAATTTCATCGAATCGATTACGGCTCGCGGTGATGCAGCCGACTCCTACCATATGCAGCACCATCACGGTGTGGCTTTCGAAAGCGAACTCAATGCCATCCGCATCTATTTCGACGAGCGACAGACTCTCGACCTTTACGGTAAGTTCCACAAACGTCTGGAGCTGCAAGCCACTCAATTCTATACCTCAGACGAACAGAAAGCACAGGGTTATGGTGACGACGTGCTGTGGGTAGGTAAGACTTTCGGACTGGGAGCCTTCCGTGGATGGGACGGCACCAAGCCTACACTCGTACAACCTGTCCGTTCGCGCACGCAGCGCATCATTTCGTACGGACCGTTACGTACCATTGTGGAATTGGTAGATCGCGGTTGGCAAGCCCCAATAGCGAAAAATAACTCTCAACTAATCAACATGACCGTCCGCTACACTCAGTATGCCGGTCATCGTGATACAGACGTTGACGTATTCTTCAATAAAGACGTGAGCAATTTCCGTTTTTCTACAGGTGTCATCAACGTGAAGGGATCTGAGGAATTCAGCGACAAACGCGGGCTACGTGCCTGCTGGGGCACCGACTATCCTGCCAGCGATACCACTAAGTGGAAACGCGAAACGGTTGGACTGGCTGTGCTGGTGCCCCAGAAAAATGTAGTAAGCGAAGAGCCTGCCAATAAGGACAATTATGCTTACGTGATACAAGTGCAGGGTAAACACATGGCCTATAAAGTCAATTACACCTCGGCCAATGAGACTTTCGGATATCACTCAGCTCGCGAATGGTTTGACCATCTGAAAGCTTGGCGGAAAGAAGTTGACAACCCCGTCAAGATTCGTATATGGTAAACGAGCCCCTGGTCGACTTGGCTCGAGCCAAATCGCGTTCTGGCTCGAGCCAATGCCCGTTTTGGCTCGAGACCCCTATTTTCGGGTCGGAAATAAAAAACATGAAATCTTTGCACAATACATGAAGCGCAACTTCGAGATAGCCAAGCAGATGTAAGTCATTTTGAGGCAGAGCAACGTGCTGCCAATGCTCATCCTGCCACACAGGTTATGATAGACACCTACATGGCAGCTCTTGGTTTCGAGAAGACAACCCAAGAGGGGCGTTTCTCCAATGGAGCGTATGAGGTATGGGACCTTGTTCCTCGCAACGTGTTGGTTGACGAGGATGGCGACATCTTTGTGGTTGATGCAGAGATTAAGCAAATTTAGATAGTTTCTTAATTATCCCCCTCCACGATTCTGATTTGCTTTACCTCCCTACGGGAACAGCGACCGTTGGTTCCTCGTCCGTCAGGCCGTATTGCTTTTCAAAAGGAAGTGCAGCACGTCCTGCTCCAGCTTGCTGCTGAAGCCACTTACAACACATCCTTCATGCTCCCCCGTTGCCCAGTCATAGCTGCGCAATACCACATCAGGCGGAATGGTACCCGATGCCAGAAAGGCCGTCTTCTGCATCGTCAGCAGTTCTTTGTTGCCAAGATATTCCATTACAGCAGTCCGTGTTCTCTCAATATCTCCACCATTTCTGCTGGCGTCACCACAATCGGCTTGTCAGGAAAATGTTTCTTGTTGCCCGTCACCAAATAGGCATCCTCTTTCGACATAGCCACTTCGTAGAAAACGATGTCCTTAGGGTCTGGGAAATGCTCAGCAGAAGGCACTCTTTCACCCCGAATACCATTCATCAGTATCCTGTCTATTGCCCATTTTATCAGGTGCTCTGGGATATCGAACTTCTTGCGATGCAGCACATCTATGTATTCGTCGATAATTTCATCACTATAGACGGGAATGATTTTCCCTTGCAAAACAGCAGCCCAGACCTTTGACGTAGCGGCCAGCAGGTTTTTCGTGATGTAAGCCGACACAATCACATTTGTGTCAATAACAGCGTAAATCATGCCTCTGACTTTTTCTTTCTTGCCATTTCTTCACGTGCCAACTTGATTTCTTCATTGATTTCTTCCATCGTCAGTTCGGGCCTGTCGCTGGCTGCCACTTCCCTCCGAAATGCATAGAAATCGTTCAGTACGTTGTCTTCTGATGGCTTAGCAGCAATTTCAAACGGAATTTTCCTTTTCCTCACCACTGCATTGGCAAAGATGTTCATTGCCGTGTTTACACTCATGCCAAATTGCGAGCATAGTTCCTCAAACTGCGCCTTGATGCCAGCGTCCATGCGGACTGTCATAGATACTTGTGCCATAGTTCTTCGTCTTATAATTGTTTTACGCTGCAAATATAAGCAATTTATTTCATTCTGCCATCATAATGGAGAATATTTTCGTCAAATTGGCTAAAATTTATTCGCTTTCACGTTAAATTATTGAAACTTGCATGAAATTAACTTAGAAATAAGTTTCCTCCACGATTCTGCTTTACTACACCTCCCTACGGGTAATCAACAATCTCGCTTTTATAAATCGCAGTGACTAAAAGACCAGCGGCTGTTGGTTCGAATGCTAAGGCAGGAAATGTCACTTTTCTGCCCTGTACTGCCTACATTTGCTAATCTATTGGTGATATCAGAATCTTTTATTATCTTTTGGACAAAAATGATTTACGGATACATTAGAGTTAGCAGTGACAAACAAACAGTGGAAAACCAACGTTTTGAGATTAATAAGTTCTGCGAGAAACAGAACATAGTAATTAACGACTGGATAGAAGAGACTATTAGTGGCACTAAGAATTATACCAAACGACAGTTGGGTAATCTCTTGAAGAAAGTCCACAAAGACGATATCATTATCTGTAGTGAGTTGTCTCGTCTGGGCAGAAACCTCTTTATGATTATGGAGATATTGAATATCTGTATGACTAAGGAATGCCGCGTCTGGACTATCAAGGACAACTACCGCCTAGGCGATGATATTCAGAGTAAAGTCCTTGCATTTGCTTTTGGATTATCTGCTGAAATAGAGCGCAATCTGATAAGCCAGCGCACCAAAGAGGCTTTGGCAAGGAAAAAGGCAGAAGGTGTAGTACTGGGGCGTCCTAAAGGTAGAAAAAGCAGTCCTGATAAGTATAAGCTATCAGGTAAGGAAGTGCTCATCAAAGAATTACTGAATAATGGCACTTCACATCGAAAAATAGCTAAGATATGCAAGTGTGACAGAAATACGCTTGCCCGTTTCATTGAGCTAAAAGGATTGGCAGAGAACTAATGAGCGATTTTGTACAGCAACAG
>DEJG01000017.1 GCA_002353295.1 Prevotella sp. UBA2754 | reverse complement strand
AATTCAAGTGCCAGGTCTACGTCGATGACAATCTTACGTCCCAACTGCGAGATGGCCTTGTCTATTATACCACTCTTCTTAATACGATTGGCAGTTGGGATGCTACAGCCAAAGGTCTCAGCAATTCCTTTGATACCATAAGCCAGTTTACGGTCTGGTGATGGTATAGAAGACTCCGGCTTCTTGTCTTTGTCAAGAACACCAAGGTTATTAAATAGGAACGCGAGTTCCTCGCCACTCATGTAGCAGACAGGAGTCTGCAACAACTTTTCTAATGAAATGATCTTTTTTTCCATGAAATTCTGTTTTTTATTGTGTGATATTAAAATTTTCTGATGCAAAATTAGAAAATATCTTTCAATGTCACAACGATAAAAATGATTGATATTCAGCGTGTTATACGAAGTACACACAAGTACATTGGAGTACACTGAACTACATCATGGTACATCATAAAGAATTGGGGAAAAACAGGACAAAAACTAAAATTCCACAAACATCAAGCTTGTGGAATAAATATCATTAGGATGAAAACTATGGCTAATTCTGTTGATTTTCTGATTTGGTTTTCAGTTCCTCCAACTTATCATTTAGGAGTGATTTTGTTCCTTCTAATATTTCCTTAGAGTAATTCTTATTGTTATTGGCATTAGAATAATTGGATTTGGTTCCCTTAATAGCATCTTTATGTGGGAACAGACGTACTGCATCATTATAACCGGGGAATTCCTTTAACCAGTTAAGACTATTAAAAGAGCATTTAAAAGCACGAGCAGCAAAAGCACCACTTTTTTCTTGGTCGAAAAGACTCTCAAACACCTCATAGATGGGTAATTCCTGGCAATCGAATTTGACATACTTTGCCATGAATTCCTTTTTCATATCCTCTCGTTGTAGGTCGGCATTAACTTCCTCCTTTGGCGCAGTTTGATTCTCATTGGATTCTGGAACTATTGTATCGCTCTCAATGGCATTATTGGATTCTGGAACTACAGTATCGCTTTCAATCGCATTATCTGTGTTGACCTCTCTTTCTTCATTTACCTCCGCTATATCTTGCGTATTTGCATGGTTCTGCTTACCATGAAACCAATAAAGCAGAAGCCTATTCAGAAGCTCACTGACTGGCGTAATGAATATGGAGAATATCAGAGAAACAATCAAAGCGACAAACAGACATATACAAAGCAACACCACTACTTTCATAAATAGTGTAGTATCGCCCATCATCCTCATCGCGTAGTTATAGCCTGCCACACTCAGAACAATGAAACCAAGAATATAGCATATATACATGGCAACAGTCCATGCACGTTCGTCAATCCATTTACCCATAGTTATCCAACCTATCTTGTCTATAAAAAGATAGTGGCTCACACGACTAAGGTGAAAGCCACATTCAATCCTTTTAGAGTGTGAGTGGAGCGACAAAGGCATCCACTGGCACTTTTGCGCTGCAAAATTAGTTAATTAATTAATAACTTCCAAATTTTCTGCGTTATATTTTTGTTTTTTTTGCTTTTTACCGCTCTAATTGAGAGATATTGGGCAGGTCCCACATCAAGTTTGAAGCGCTTTCAATAATTTGTTGCAACTTGGGATTCTTGTTTATACATCTCATATATGCATCATTCAATTTAACAATCATCTCATGGCGACGGTTGGTAGAGACTCTACCTACCATGTAGGATATAACCTTTATTGCACCACCAAAACTACCATTCTCAGATGGTGTCAATCTACCAGCTGGACCTCGCATGACTCGATAGTATAACTTGGTATCATATAGAACAGAGCCATGAGCGCATATATTGCGGATACAGCGAATACATTCCATATAATTCTCAAACACCGCTGTTTGATTGATTCCGAAATGTTTAGCAATAGCACGTTTATCATCCAATAATAGCAAACTCTGGTATAATACAAGCATATTGCCAAGGGTCATATATTCCATGGTTTTCCATGCAGGGGCATACTGATCACTCCTATACTTTGAATGATGACGACGTATTGCCGCATTTTTCTTTATTGAGATATAACAAGTTGTCTCAAAATTATCACAGAAGGTCTGACTAACAACACTTGGATTAACAAACCATGTGGTATCATTAGCGTACTTATTGCTAAGATAATAGGTCATATAAGTCCGGAAGGCCACTTCTATACGGCTGATATACCTATTCAACAGGTTCCGAACATCAAAGTCAAAATAATATAAGGCAACAGCATCTTCAAATTTCGTACCATCTTGCATCATATGATCCCGATTCCTAAGATTAGGATATGACTTCTCAAAAGGGAAGAAATAAAAACCAAGGCGGTAATAACCAATGTCGAGAAGAACCTCTTTTGCCTTCTCTTCATCAGCAATCTCTACTTTCCTACTCCGTAGTTTTGCTATTTGTTGTTCTAATGTCGTTGCTTGTTTCATCATATTTTAATTGAACGAGTGCAAAGGTACGACTTTTCTTTGTATCTTGGCACACTTAATCTATCTTTTCTCGTTTTTTAGCCTTCTACTTATCCAAAAGCAGACTCAACAACTCTTCTTTCGTCATCGACTCCTTAACCATCTTGACTAATTCCTCTTTGCTAAAATCCTTCTGACGTAGGGACTTCAGCTCTTCGAGATTCAGTAAATAGGAATTGTACTGCATCTGTTCCTCAATGGGATATGGTGAGATATAACGCTTGGTTATCTGCCCCGTATTACCAACAGAATGGCCCATAGCAAAGCTGATGTAATCCATTGGCACCTTCGCACGGCTCATATTGGTTGCAAAACTATGACGGGCAAACGTTGATGAAGGTTCTATCTCCCATTCCATAATCTTTGCAATCTTCTTCACTCTGTCTGCCACATTATGATTCTCTTGATGTATCTTGTCCCTTGCCTTCTTGCTATCAGGGTCGACACCTTCACCAAGAAGGAAGGGGAAAAGCAATTCACCCTTCTTGGCTGGTGCTGCCCAATCGTCAAGTATCCTTTTCAGAGGCGGTATGATTGGGATAATCACCTCAGAACCTGATTCTGAATGGTCTTTTGTTTTATGACGGAAGAAACGGAGAGCCTTATGCTCAGAAATGTCGAAGTAGTCATCGTAGCGCAGCAAAGCCAAATCATAGAGATTGCATCCATTGCAAAGGTATTGAGCAAGGAACATGCCCAGACTCTGTTTCATCTGCTCTGGATGTTTATAGGTCTGAGGGATTGCTCCATCCGTATAAAACTCATATAGCTCTGTCATCTGCTCCACCGTTAGGAACTCTGCCTTGCGTGAAGAGCCAGACGGAATCTTCACTTTCATCGGGTCTGTAGCACTGAACGGATAGTCCTTCTCACGCATATAGCCATTACTGATACAGGCCTTGAAGACCACGCGAATAGCACGAAGGTAGAAACCGATGGTCGTTTGCGTGTACCCCATCTCCTTCATATAGGCAATCCACGCCTTGATCATAGCCACATCTACATTATAGCCATCCTTAGCATCATAGACTTTGCTCTTGATGAAACAGTCTCGTGCATTACGATAGGTCTCTGCCGTACTGGCTTTCTTCTGCGATATAACTTCATTCCACAGTCCAATGAACGAATTGGCATAAGGTGTAGTACCTTCATCCGAATTGCCATAGGAGGAAATGCGCCCGGTAATGACGGCACGGATATTATCAACAGATTTCAGTGTTCCCTTGTTATACATATCCCGTACAAGATCAACATACTGGTTGTAAAGCTCGACCAGCCTGTTCCTGTCAATGAAGTTCTGACTCTGGTTACCACCACGCCCACGACCATCAGCCTTACTGATGGCATCAAATTCCTCTACTGTATATTTGTTACCCAAATGGAAGAAGTATCTACTGCCATTCACGGTAAAACGGATGGATGCATGGTATTTGCCATTGTCGTCTCTATATCTTGTATCAAGAGTAAGCGAAATGGTGCAATTTCCCATTGTCAGCGACTCCATGTTGGGTACCTTTTCCCTCTTCTTTCTTTCAGTCATTTCAGTCATTTTTATCAAATCTGAACAAATTTTGGTTATCTCAATTCACTCAAATCTTCTGAAACCCCTTTATTTATTGACAATCCGTCTGAACAAATTTTGGTTATTTATTCTCGTAATTAAGCAAAATCATAGAGTATCATAAGATGCTGCAAAATTACTAACTTTCTGTGAATCAACCAAATAAACATAAAGCAAATATCACAAAATATTACATTTTTTAACTGTTAATCAGGGGGTCGTTGGTTCAAGCCCATCCTGAAGCGCCAAAGAACTCAAGGAGTTACGAGAAATCGCAACTCCTTTTTTCATGCTCGGATTTTGACCGTGTGAACAAATGGTGTACAATGACTGCCCTCTGAGGGAACCGAAAACTTGACATTATAAGCATTCTTAGACTATCGGCTGATGGTTCGTTTAAACGATACGCTAATTCTGATTCCTCTTGATTTATGGCGGTTTTTCGGCTGTTAAATTTTCCTAATCGGTATTGTGCATACCTCTGAATTGCCATTTCCGAGTTGCATTTCACTACGACAAACAGGGGCAGCGCAAGATCAATGGATTATTGCTAAAAGGCATGAAGAAGCCCGCCAACTGACCTCGATCTTTTATCAATTCCTCATTAAGCGGGTGCTTATCGAGCGTGACGGACTTCTCCCTAATTATCGGTTTGGGCAAACTATCAAGAAGAGTGAGCGTGAACTGACCGACGAGCGGCTGAACCTCATAGTCATCAATGCCGTGGTGCCGACGTTGTTTGCCTATGGGCGAGTCAAGGCACGTGAGGACTATTGTGACCTTGCTTTCGACTTGATGGAGCAGTGCAAGGCTGAGCGGAACGAGATTACCAAATATTGGGAGCAGTTGGGTGTGAGGTCAATGAACGCAGGGGATTCGCAGTCGTTAATCCAACTTCAGCGCGAGTATTGCAACAAGCATCAGTGCCTTCGCTGTCGTTTTGGCTATGAGTTCTTGAAGAAATAAAATCTGCACTATGAAACATCAGCCCGGCATGGCTATCGAGAGAGGTAGCGGTGTCGGGCATTATTCTTTTCCCTCGCAGTCCGTCGGCTGCTCCCGTCGCTGGTCGCAGCCTTGCGGGACAAGCCTCACAAAGAGTCTCGCCCCGTTACAAGGTATCTCCGATGGTCGAAGAATCAAAAATAAAACACGAACTTTGTTCCCTTCGAGCCTATACCGTCATAATCTGCAGGAACTGGAAATTGGTTGACAAGCATATCGTTCTATGTCTTCCATTAGTTCATCTGTTTTCAGGATTATATATAAGTGCATCCGACGGCCAGCCTGTTACATTCCTGCCTGTATCAAGAAGGCGAATCTCACGGAGGTCGTCATCTGTCAGTGTAAAGTCAAAGAGATTGATGTTTTCAATCATCCTTTCCCTATGGGTAGTCTTGGGGATAATGATAATGTCATTCTGAATCAGGAACTTCAAGGCTACCTGAGCAGAAGTCTTACCGTATTTCTCGCCAATACTTAGCAAGGACTTGTTCCTGAAGATGCCGTGTTTCCCCTCTGCCAGTGGACTCCATGCTTCCAAAGCCGTGTTGTACGGCTTCAGGTATTCCAGCATCTTCCGCTGCTGATAGAGTACATGGGTCTCGCACTGATTCACGACAGGCATCACCTTTGCATCATCTACAATTTTCGGAAAGGTGTTGGGATAGAAGTTTGATATGCCAATGGCTTTGAACAAACCTTGTTCATAGAGTTCTTCAAGCGTGTGCCACATGACTGTTGGATTTCCGACAGGCCAGTGAATCAGCATCAAGTCCACATAGTCCAGCCCCAGCTGCTTCATGGAATGGTCAACTGTACGCAAGGTTTCCTCCTTCGTATAGCAGGAATCGCATATCTTGGTCGTGATGAACAATTCTCCACGGGGAACACCACACTTCCTGACTGCATTTCCCACACCCTTCTCGTTGTAATACATAGCAGCCGTATCTATGCTCCTATAGCCTACCGATATGGCATCTTCAACAACTCGCTGGGTTTCTCTCTCAGAGATATTATAGACACCCAGACCAACCATCGGCATCCGCAGGCCATTATTCAAAACTTTGTATTCCATAACAATTTTTCTCTATCAATGGTTTTAACTCTCGTTCGAAGATACCACGTTCTACTATCCTATAGTGTGGATGGTATGCCTCACGATACTCTGGAGAATGGCTGATGGCATATCTGCCGACTGACAGGATGCTGTCAATGAAAGCTTTGTCCTGCTGATAATAAGGGAGTTCAAGTTGCATCTTGTCAATTGTGCCAATAATCACGTGCCATCGGTCTCTCCAAGAATCTACAGTAGGACGTTTCTTGCTGTTTGCACTACGAATAAAGGCATCCAATAGCAAATCCTCTGATATAACAGACTCCTTGATCGTTCTGATACTGACACGATAATAATTGCTGTCTATGCCGCAAGGCTCATAGTTCCAGGGCATCAGGTCATCTATGCTGGTAGTATTCAGCTCATCATCCAAATAAGCCTTCACCCTTTGTCTGTCCGACACAAGATGCTCTGCCCCCATGTAGTCCTGAAAGCACGACTTATACAGGTCGAGCAACCGCAACTGCGGATAAGTCTGTAGTTGTTTGTTGACGAAGCCCTTAACGCCCTGTGCCAGAATTACTATTGAACATAGGAGGCTGATGGTAATGAGTGCTATCTTTTTCATTGACTCTGATTCTCCCTTTATATTACCCATGTCTTTTATCTTCTGTATAAGTATTTCCAGATTTCAATGGCATCATCGCTGAATTGAAGTTTGCGTTCAGACTCGCGTACTATCTTCAGTACACGACTTTCAGAAAGCAGATGTTTTTCGGCGATTTTCTTCATCGAATAGTTCCATCATGCTATTCCTAACAGTTCTATTTCAAAAATGAGTGTGGAGCCACCAGGAATGCCGGGCTGTGAGAATTTGCCATAGCCCATTTCGGCAGGAATGTATATCTCCCATTTGTCTCCAATGTGCATCTGCTGCATGGCGATAATCCAGCCCTCAATCAAGTCACAGAGTCGGCAAGCCAATGGCACACCGCCACGGCTGCTGTCGAACTGTTTGCCGTCGATGGTCTTACCCGTATAGTGCGCCGTAATGATACTCCGAACTGTCGGTGTGACACTATTCTTGTTGCCCTCACTCAGCACTTTGTAGTAGATTCCCTTGGGCAGAGCCTTGACTCCATCCTCCTTCGACTTGGCTTCCAGCCAGTCCTTATTTGCCTGTATGTACTCCCGTTTATTCATAAATCATCCTAAATTCAGGCACAAAGTTACGGATTTATCTCCGATATTTATCAGAAATGACTAATTTTGCAACATTGTTTAATAATAAGGCAGATAAATCGGAATTTACATGAATCGTAATTCTCAAATCATTCGGACTAGTTGGATAGGCATAGTTGCCAATGTCTTTCTGGCAGGTTTCAAGGCGGCAGTAGGCCTTCTGGCAAATTCTGTCGCTATTGTGATGGATGCGGTTAATAATCTCAGCGATGCGTTGTCGAGCGTCATCACCATTGTCGGCACTAAACTGTCACAACGCCCAGCCGACAGGAAGCATCCCTTCGGTCATGGGCGCATAGAGTATTTCAGTGCTATCATCATAGCCGTCATCGTTTTGTCGGCGGGTGTCACCTCACTCTTCGAGTCAGCAAAGAAGATTCTCAATCCGACACAACCGGAATACACCCATACTACACTCATCGTCATTGCTGTAGCCATTATCGTGAAACTGGTGCTGGGCAGGTATGTCAAGAACAAGGGCGTGCAATTGAACAGTGATGCGCTGATAGCCTCAGGATCAGATGCCTTGTTTGATGCCATTATAACCCTGACTACGCTTGTCTCGGCTGGTGTTATGCTGTTGTGGGGCATTTCGCTCGATGGTATTCTCGGTGTTCTCATTTCCATTGTCATCATCAAGGCCGGTATCGAAATGCTGTCCTCGCCTGTCAACGAACTGTTAGGCACCAGTATTCCCGTTGAGCTCACCAATCAAATCAAGAAGGAGGTCTCTGAATTTGAGGGAGTGCATGGAGTTTATGATCTGATACTCCACAATTATGGCCCGGATATGAAGATAGGCTCGCTGCACATCAACGTTTATGACACGATGTCGGCTCACGAAATCCACGGACTCACTCGCAAGATTACCATGCAGATGTTGGCGCGTCACGGTATCATTCTGACCGTTGGTATCTATGCCATTGCAACAGGCGACAACAAGCGGGCAGAGTTGCAGACGAAGGTCTTGCAGGCTCTTCACTCGCGCAAGGATATTGTTCAGGTTCATGGCTTCTATTATTCAGAAAAGGAGAATACAATTTCCGTTGATGTTGTCCCTGACATTGCCGTCCACGATGAGAAGGCCTTAGTCAGCCAGCTCATCAGTGACATTCAGCCTTTAGTGCCTGGAGTACATCTGGATATAATAGTTGACCATAATTTTAGCGAGTAAATTCCAATTTTGCTGATAGCGGATCATCAATTTCAATATCACATCATGAAGCTGAAGAAACGAAAGATCAAGTATGCTGGCATATTCTTACTATGTTGGCTCACGCTTCTGGTCTTTCTTGTTGATGGTATTCTGAATTTCCAGACATTGGTTGATTATTTCAGCTCGTATATCTTTGTCGAGATTGCTTTGCTGCTATTGGTCATCCTTCCTACGTGGGCAATTTACAAATTTACAAAAGAAGAATGATGCCACTCGGCTTTGCCGCTTGCCTAAGCAAGAACTTTTCTTGTTTTTCATGCGTCTAACAGATAGAAACTTTTAAAAGGAAATCAAATCAATGAAGACGTTAGGAAACATCATCTGGGTCGTATTCGGAGGCTTGCATATAGCCTTGGAGTATTTCATCGCAGGACTGATACTGATGATCACCATCATTGGCATCCCATTCGGAAAGATGCACTTTAGGCTGGCAAAGCTAGCTCTTTCACCTTTTGGGAAAGAATTAAGTCAACACCTCATTGTTTAACCGAGTTTAATAAACTGTCAGTATAGTTTAAGCGAGTTTAAATTCCGTGCCAGTTTGACTTCAGCGATTGTCATTCTGGCACGGATTCTTTCTGTCGGCATGTACTTTGCTTATCTGTTAGTGAGAGCCGAAGCGAAAGGCCACGGGTAGGCGAGCTTGCTCGGGAATAAGCAGAGGCAATCAAGTAACAAAATGTCAAATTTAAAAATATAATTAGGAGGTATTGATTATGTTGAACGGATTAATGAAAAGCAATGGTTGGTTCCCAACAATGTTTGAT
>DEJG01000015.1 GCA_002353295.1 Prevotella sp. UBA2754 | reverse complement strand
TCACCGTACATCTGTACGAAACGACGGTAAGAGTCGTAAACGAAGTGAGGATTATTGGTCTTCTTGGCCATACCTTCAGCCACCTCGTCGTTCAGACCGAGATTCAGAATGGTATCCATCATACCTGGCATAGAGGCACGTGCACCCGAACGTACACTGACCAACAAAGGATTAGCAGCATCGCCGAACTTGCAGTTCATCAGGTCTTCAATGTGCTTAACAGCAGCCATCACGTCGTCGTTGAGCAACTCCATGATTTTCTCCTGACCCACCTGATAATATTCGTTACAGCAGTCTGTAGTGATGGTAAAACCTGGAGGAACGGGCACACCAATGTGATTCATCTCGGCAAGGTTAGCGCCCTTACCACCCAATTCCTCACGCATTTTTGCATTACCTTCGGCCTTTCCGTTGCCGAAGAGGTAAACTCTTTTTTGACTCATAAGATTAACAATGTATTATTATTTAAATTAATATTGAACTTCAATAGTCCTGCAAAGATAATATAAATTTCTGACTCTTGCAAATTTTCGCGTTAATATTTGGAAATTACAAAAAAAAGCTCTAACTTTGCAAATCATAAAACAAATCAATTAATACATTATTATTAATATTATGAAACCGTTAAACAAACAATTTGCGCCTAAGAGCGTTATGCCTGAAAAGGTGATTCAGTTTGGTGAAGGAAATTTCCTTCGTGCTTTTGTTGATTGGATTATCTGGAACATGGACCAGAAAACCGATTTCAACGGTAGTGTCGTTGTCGTACAGCCTATCGAGCGTGGTATGGTTGATTGGCTCAACGCACAGGACTGTCTGTATCATGTCAACCTGCAGGGACGTGAGAATGGTAAACCTGTAAACACACTGGAACGTATCGATGTCATTAGCCGTGCGCTGAATCCTTATTCACAGAATGAAGCCTACATGGCTCTGGCAGATCAGCCAGACATCCGTTTCGTGATTTCTAACACTACAGAAGCTGGTATTGCTTTTGATCCTGCTTGCAAACTTGATGACAAGCCCGCATCTTCTTATCCTGGCAAGCTGGTTCAGCTGCTGTATCGCCGTTACCAAACATTTAAGGGCGACAAGACAAAGGGTCTGATTATCTTCCCATGTGAGCTCATTTTCCTGAATGGCCACGTGCTGAAAGATTGCATCTATAAGTATATCGAGCTCTGGAACCTGGGTGACGACTTCAAGAAATGGTTCGAAGAGGCATGTGGCGTTTACGCTACCCTCGTTGACCGTATCGTACCAGGATTCCCACGCAATGAAATCAAGGAGATTCAGGAGAAGATTTCGTACCGCGACAACTTGGTTGTCCAGGCCGAGAACTTCCACCTTTGGGTCATTGAGGCCCCGAAGGAGGTTGCCCAGGAATTCCCTGCTGACAAGGCTGGATTGCACGTTCTGTTCGTTCCATCAGAGGAGCCCTACCACAAGCGTAAGGTAACCCTGCTGAATGGTCCTCATACCGTGCTCTCACCAGTGGCTTACCTGAGTGGTGTGAACATTGTACGTGATGCCTGCAACCATGAGGTTATCGGTAAGTATATCCACAAGGTACAGTTCGACGAGCTGATGCAGACACTCGACCTGCCTATGGACGAGCTGGAGAAGTTTGCCGGCGACGTGCTGGAGCGCTTCGACAACCCATACGTTGATCATCAGGTAACGAGCATCATGCTGAACTCATTCCCCAAATTCCAGGCTCGCGACCTGCCCGGTGTAAAGACTTATCTGGAGCGCAAGGGCGAACTGCCTAAGGGCTTGGTATTCGGTCTGGCAGCTATCATTACTTATTACAAGGGTGGCAAGCGTGCTGACGGTGCCGAAATCGTACCTAACGACGACCAGAAGATCATGGATCTGCTGAAGGAGCTCTGGGCTACTGGCGACACTCAGAAGGTTGCTGACGGTGTGCTGGGTGCAGAATTCATCTGGCAGGAAGACCTCAATAAGATTCAGGGTCTGAACGCTATGGTGAAACAGTTCCTCGACCTGATTCAGGAGAAGGGTATGCTGGAGGCTGTTAAGACTATCCTGTAAGACTACACCTATTTATATATAAAAGTGAGCCGACGTTTGGTTGGCTCACTTTTTTTTCGTACCTTTGCATGCTAAACTTTCAAGGAAAAGTTCATGAGTGATTACATCGAGATAAAAGGAGCCAGGGTGAACAACCTGAAGAACGTGGATGTGAAGATTCCACGCAACAAACTGATTGTAGTGGCAGGTGTGAGTGGTAGCGGAAAGTCGTCGCTGGCTTTCGACACACTCTATGCTGAAGGGCAACGTCGTTATGTGGAGAGTCTGTCAAGCTATGCCCGTCAGTTTCTTGGACGTATGAACAAGCCAGAGTGCGACTTCATCAAAGGCATTCCGCCTGCCATCGCCATAGAACAGCGCGTCATCTCACGTAATCCTCGATCCACCGTAGGTACTACCACAGAAATCTACGAATATCTACGACTGCTCTTTGCCCGCATCGGACGTACATATTCACCCATTAGCGGACAGGAGGTCAAGAAACACTCGACGGAGGATATCGTGAAGTGTACGCAACAGTATGCCAAGGGTACTAAATTTGTAGTGATGGCCCCCATCACCATTCCTGAAGGGCGCACATTGGAACAGCAACTCAAGATGTACGTTCAGAATGGCTATGCTCGTATCTTCGTGAATAGCGATTTCCAACGCATCGACGATTATCTCTCAACTTCCAACTCTCAAAGGCTACGGGTAGGCGAGCAAAGCTCGGGAATACTCTCAACTCCCAACTCCCAACTCTACCTCGTCATCGACCGCCTGTCGGTTGACGATGCAAAGGATATTGTATCACGACTGATTGATTCTACTGAAACGGCGTTCTATGAAGGTAACGGTGAGTGCCGGCTGATGTTCCTGCCCTCCATGATCAGTTATGATTTCTCGATGCACTTTGAGGCCGACGGTATGAAGTTTGAGGAACCCACCGACAATCTGTTTTCGTTTAATTCACCCGTAGGAGCTTGCCCAGAATGCCAAGGATTTGGCAAGATTATCGGAATTGACGAACATCTGGTGATTCCCAATACGACACTATCAGTATATGACGGCTGCGTAGTATGCTGGCATGGCGAGAAAATGGGCATGTGGAAAGAAGAATTCTGCAGAAGAGCAGCCAAAGACGATTTCCCTATCTTCGAACCATATTACAACCTGACACAGAAGCAAAAGGATATGCTTTGGCATGGACTACCGTCAGAACGCAACAAGGATATTCACGATCAGGTAAGTATTGACGCTTTCTTCCAAATGGTCAAGGAGAGTCAATATAAAATTCAATACCGCGTCATGCTCAGTCGCTATCGGGGTAAGACCACGTGTCCGAAATGCCACGGGACCCGATTGAAGCCAGAGGCAGACTACGTAAAGATTGGCGGAAGAAGCATTTCCGACTTGGTGCAGATGCCTGTCATCAGGCTGAGACAATGGTTCGACCAGCTAGAACTCTCAGATCAAGAACAGGAGATTGGGAAACGACTGCTGACAGAAATCAACTCACGTCTGCAATTCCTGTTGGACGTAGGTTTGGGGTATCTGACTCTGAACCGCATGTCGAACTCGCTGAGTGGTGGTGAGAGTCAACGCATCAACCTGACTACCTCGCTGGGGTCATCGCTCGTAGGTTCCTTATATATATTGGACGAACCAAGCATCGGACTGCATAGTCGCGATACCGACAGGCTGATCAAGGTTCTCAAGGAGTTACAGGCATTGGGCAATACGGTGATAGTGGTGGAACACGACGAGGAAATGATGCGGGCTGCCGACTATCTTATTGACGTAGGACCAGATGCGGGACGACTGGGTGGCGAAATTGTATTTGAAGGCCATGCAGAAGACATCAACAAGCAGTCCCTCAAAAAATACCCCAAAAGCTATACGGTCAAATATTTGTTACATCAAGAAGAAATACCCGTACCCAAGAGCCGCCGCCCCTGGAACCAGCAGATCAAGATTCTGGGAGCACGCATGAACAATCTGCGCGGCATAGATGTTTCAATACCGCTAAATGTCATGACGGTTGTAACAGGTGTCAGCGGTAGCGGTAAGTCCAGTTTGATTAAGGGCATCCTCTACCCTGCCCTCAAGCGACTGCTGGGAGATGTTTGTGATAATCCTGGCGAATTCAGAGGATTAGAAGGCGATTACAAAGCCGTTAAGCATGTGGAATTCGTAGATCAGAATCCTATCGGTAAATCTACCCGTTCAAATCCTGCCACCTACGTCAAGGCATATGACGCCATCCGTGATCTTTTTGCAGAACAGCCATTGTCAAAACAACTGGGATTCACCTCACAATATTTTTCCTTCAATGCAGACGGTGGCCGATGCGATGAATGTAAAGGCGCTGGTGTTATTACGGTCGAAATGCAGTTCATGGCCGATCTCATATTGCAATGTGAAGCCTGTCATGGAAAGCGCTTCAAACACGACATCCTGGATGTGCGCTACGAAGGCAAAAATATCGATGATATACTCAATATGACCATATCGGAGGCTATTCAGTTCTTTGGTAAATACAATCAGAAAACGATTGTCAACCGCCTGAAGCCCCTTGAGGATGTAGGATTGGGATATATCAAACTCGGACAGAACTCATCGACCCTCTCAGGCGGTGAGAACCAGCGCGTGAAACTGGCCTACTTCATCGGACAAGAGCGACAGGAGCCTTCACTCTTCATTTTCGACGAGCCAACCACCGGCCTGCATTTCCACGATATCCAGCGCCTGCTTCATGCTTTCGACGCACTCATCAGCAGAGGCCACACCATCCTTATCATTGAACACAATATGGAAATCATCAAATGTGCTGACCATGTGATAGATTTAGGACCTGACGGAGGTGACAAAGGCGGCAATCTGGTGATTGCCGGAACACCAGAGGAAGTGGCTAACTGCAAAGAAAGCATCACAGGAAAATTCCTGAAGGAAAAACTTTGTTAGGAAAAATTTTGCTGAACCGAAATTTTATATTACCTTTGCACTCGCAAAAGAAAAAGCGTTCTTTGGAATTGCCGATATGGCTCAGTTGGTAGAGCAACGCATTCGTAATGCGTGGGTCGCCGGTTCGAGTCCGGCTATCGGCTCTTTTGAGCAAATGGGAGTCAGCGCCGTCTGACTCTTTTTCTTGCGGTAGTGGCTCAGTTGGTAGAGCATTGGCTTCCCAAGCCGAGGGTCGCGGGTTCGAGTCCCGTCTACCGCTCTTCTATTAAATAGCAGAAGGAAAGAAAAAAAGTGCCGAAAAATTTGCAAGAGTAAAATAAAAGCATTACCTTTGCACCGCGTTTGAGAGAAAACGCTTAGGTTTTGACAAGAACAACCGGTAAAAGGAAGTTTGGGTGAGTGGCTGAAACCAGCAGTTTGCTAAACTGCCGTGCGGGTTACCGTACCGGGGGTTCGAATCCCCCAGCTTCCGCTGGGTTCATGAAACCTCAACAAACATGATGGTCGATTCATCTAATGGTTAGGATACAAGATTCTCAATCTTGGCATAGGGGTTCGATTCCCCTATCGACTACAAAAAAGCGCTGATAATCAGCGCTTTTATTTTTTACCAATAACAGACTAGTAACATGGAACAAATAGAACGAATCAGACACATGGAACAGCAGTTCAATCGGGCAGCTTCAGCAGTGATGCAACTATCAGTGGCTCTTGATCAACTGCAGGAATCTCAAGATGCTATCAAAGCTTTGAGCGATTATTATGGCAGTGATACTTGGAAACAAGACTTTACCGATGATGAACGGGGGCGTCTTCCCCATAACCTCCGAAGAGGTGTTCTCTCAGAGGATGCTATCTGGAACCTTCTGGAAGACTATCGTGAACTGAAACAACGCATGCAATCCATTGTTGCTATCCAATAATCAAAACACTAGAGTCTTTGATTATCCATCAACCTCTATCATCCAACAAGGCAGAGGTTCGTACACGACTCAGTGTTTCAGGGGTCATCTGAAGATAACTGGCAATATATACCAACGGAGCACGGAGCACTAGTTGTGGACTGCGCTTCACAAGTTTGGCATAACGGTCTTGAGCAGATTCAAAGCGAAGCATATCAGCATGAATCTGTGAAAAAATAAGAGACTCTTCCAATATCTTACGATAAAGCATCTGAATATTAACATTCTTCATAGCTTCCTGCTCTAAAGATGCTTTGGGAAGTGCATAGATAATGGTAGGTTCCAAAGCCATAATCTGCAAATGAGTAGGTTCTTCCTTAAACAAACTTTCAATACACATACAGATATTGTTTTCAGTAGCCATATATTCTGTTAGCTCCTTACCGTTCTTATAATAAAATTGGCGAATAAGTCCCTTCACAACCCAATAAATATTCTTGCACACTTCACCCTCTTTGAGGATGATTTCACCCTTTTGGTATTTCAAGGGAACAAGAATACTCTCCAGCACGTCTAACTCATCATGGGTCATCGTACTGTAACGTCTAGCTAATTCACGTGCTACATCTCGTGGTGTCAGTCCTAGTGCAGTCATATCATTAGTGGATTTTCAGTTTTTATATTATTGTTTGTTTTAGTCCAATTTAAGTACAGCCAGGAAGGCTTTCTGGGGCACTTCCACATTGCCGATTTGCTTCATACGTTTCTTACCGCGTTTCTGTTTCTCCAACAATTTACGCTTACGGCTCACATCGCCACCATAACATTTTGCTGTCACGTCCTTGCGTACCTGCTTTACCGTTTCTCGGGCAATAATCTTTGCACCGATAGCAGCCTGAATAGCAATGTCGAACTGCTGTCGAGGAATAAGCTCCTTCAGTTTTTCGCACATACGACGACCAAAAGATACTGCATTATCCTGGTGCGTCAATGTAGATAAGGCATCGACAGATTCGCCATTAAGCAGAATATCAAGCTTTGCCAACTTGGAGGGACGGAAACAATCAACATGATAATCGAAGGAAGCATAACCTTTAGAAATAGATTTCAACTTGTCATAAAAGTCAATCACAATTTCACCTAAGGGCAGCATAAATCGTAATTCCACACGATTGCCCGATACGTATTGCTGGTCTATCAGTTCACCTCGCTTGTCAAGACAGAGTGTCATTATAGGTCCGATATAGTCAGCAGCAGTAATGATACTTGCTTTGATATATGGTTCTTCGATATGGTCAATCAGTGTAGGATCAGGCAATCCTGACGGATTATGCACTTCTTTCACCCCACCCTGTTTGTCGTAACACATATAGGTAACATTGGGTACCGTGGTAATAACATCCATATCAAACTCACGATCCAAACGTTCTTGCACAATCTCCATATGAAGCAAGCCAAGGAAGCCGCATCGGAACCCAAAGCCTAAAGCCACAGAAGTCTCAGGCGTAAATGTCAGTGATGCATCGTTAAGCTGAAGTTTCTCAAGTGAGGCACGCAGGTTCTCATAGTCTGTGGGATCTATAGGATATACTCCCGCGAACACCATCGGTTTGACTTCCTGGAATCCTTCAATAGCCTTGTCACAAGGATTGGCCACACTGGTAATAGTATCGCCAACCTTTACTTCCTTTGAATTCTTAATACCGCTGATAATATAACCTACATCACCAGTACGCAACTCTTGCCGGGGAATCATGTCCATTTTCAGCACGCCCACCTCGTCAGCATCATACTCCATTCCAGTATTAAAGAACTTGACTTTCTCACCTTTGCGGATACTACCGTTCTCTATTTTGAAATAAGCAATAATACCTCTGAAAGAATTAAATACAGAGTCAAAAATCAACGCCTGCAGGGGTGCTTTCTCATCGCCGACAGGATGAGGGATACGCTCAACAACAGCATCAAGAATCTGTTCTACACCTTCACCGGTCTTACCACTGGCGCGAATAATGTCCTGAGGATCACATCCTATAAGGTCTACAATTTCGTCTTCAACCTCATCAGGCATTGCACTTGGCATATCAATCTTATTGATAACGGGAATAATCTCCAAATCGTGGTCTATTGCCAGATAGAGATTGGATATCGTCTGTGCTTGTACTCCTTGAGTAGCATCTACCACCAACAAAGCACCTTCACAAGCAGCAATAGAACGGCTCACCTCATATGAGAAATCTACATGTCCTGGAGTGTCTATCAAATTTAGGATATATTTCTCTCCTTTATAGATATACTCCATTTGGATGGCATGACTTTTAATAGTGATGCCACGTTCTTTTTCCAAATCCATATCGTCAAGCATTTGACCTTCAGTTACTTGAATCGTTTTGGTATATTCAAGCATACGGTCTGCCAATGTTGACTTACCATGATCGATATGGGCGATAATGCAGAAGTTCCTGATATGATCCATAATAGAGACATGTACAATGTTTTGCAAAATTACGAAAAAAAAATGAGATACTAACCTATCTAAGCCATTTTATTTTATTAATTTTGCAGAAATTACAAACTATAGCATTAAATACAACAATGAAAAAACTATTTTTAGCCCTCATAGGAGTGTTGTTTTTGACAGCCTGTCAAGAAACTCTTGAAGAACGTTGTGCACGTGAAGCCAAGGAATATACATCAAAGAACTGCCCTGCCCTCATAGCCAAAGGAGTAACTGTAGACAGTATGAATTTTGATGTTGCTACGCACACCTTAATATATTCTTACACTTTAGAAGGTGTCATCGACGACTCTGCCGTCATTCGGAAAAACAATCCTCGCGAGCAAATGTTACAACAGCTGAAAAACGCTACAGCAATGAAACCTTATAAAGATGCAGGATATCAATTCCGCTACATCTACTATTCCAGTAAGAATAAAGGAGAGAAACTTTTCGAAGCTACCTTCCAAGAAAAAGATTACCGTTAGAAGCACTCAGGCTTCTAACGGTTGTTTCTTCAATTCTTCCAATGCCCTGCACAACTGGTCTGGACAACTGGTATTCTTCGTACCGCAACGGATACCATTCACGCGTTGGATGACATCGTCAATCTTCTGTCCACGCACCAGTTGGCTGATGCCTTGCAGATTTCCATTACATCCCCCAAGAAAGAACACTTGTTGGATAACGTCGTTCTCGTCACAGGTCACGTCAATCATCTTAGAACACGTGCCGTGAGTCTCATACATGATATGCTTTGTTGCCATTACTCCTCAACCACTTCTGGCTTCATGTTGGTGTATACAGTCTGCACATCATCGAAGTCTTCCAACTTCTCTATCATCTTGTCGATGGTTTCACGCTCTTCAGGAGTCACGTCTTTCAGGTCATTAGGGATACGGGTAAATTCAGCACCTGTTACCTCAAAGCCATTTTCCTCCAGATGTTTCTGGATAGCGCCAAACGACTGTGGATCGCCATAGATAGTGATTGAGTTTTCTTCTTCATCCTCGTCATATTCATCCTCTACTCCATAGTCAATCAGATCGAGAATCAGTTCATCCATATCCAAACCATCTTTTTTCTTGAAGGTGAATACGGCCTTATGGTCAAAAAGGAACGATAAAGATCCCTGAGTACCCAAGTTACCATTGAATTTGTTGAACACTGAACGTACATCACCTACTGTGCGTGTAGTGTTGTCAGTCAGGGTATCGACGAAAATGGCAACACCATGAGGGCCATATCCCTCATATGTTACTTCTTTATAATCGCTTTGGTCCTTACCCATAGCATTCTTGATAGCACGCTCAATATTATCCTTTGGCATGTTCTCACGCTTAGCGTTGGCGATGATAGCACGCAGCGCCGGGTTGTTCTCTGGTTCTGGACCACCTGCCTTCACGGCAATGGCAATCTGCTTACCGATTTTGGTAAATGTCTTGGCCATGTGGCCCCATCTCTTCAGCTTGGTAGCTTTACGATATTCAAATGCTCTTCCCATTGTATTTAATTCATAATTAATAATTCATAGTTCATAGTTAGCGGAGCTCAGCACCCAGTTTCTGCTTGAGGTTATTGATGAGTTTCTGCATGATGGCTTCAATCTGCTTGTCGCCCATGGTCTTCTCAGCATCCTGCAGGATGAAGTTCACGGCATAGCTCTTCTTGCCGGCTGGCAGGTTCTTGCCTTCATAGACATCAAAGAGTTCTACCTTCTTCAGCAATTTCTTCTCCGTCTGACGGGCTATCTCCTCAATCTGACTGAATTCCACATTTTGATCGATGAGAAGGGCAAGGTCGCGACTAACGGCAGGATATTTGGCAATCTCTGTAAACAGAACCTGCTTATTGCGGATTACCTTCATCAATGCTGTCCAGTTCATCTCACAATAATAGACTGGCGTATCAATGTCTGCAGCTTTCTGCACCTTCTTCGACAACACGCCCATTTCAATCAGCTGTTTTCCTCCACGATTCTCTATTTGTAAACCTGCTGAGAATATGGCATTCTCTGATTTTTTGCGAACCAGCATACCTGGTTGCACACCGATACGTGCTAGGATATTTTCAACATAAGCACTCAATTCGGCAAAAGAAGAATCTTCATTGGCATGAGCCCACGAGCCTTCCACACGCTTACCCGTCAACCAAAGTCCAAGGTGATATTCCTCCTTGTAGGCCTGCATAGGGTTCTCGTCGTTCTGCTTCTCAGGCGAGAAGAAGTAAACATTACCGAATTCGAAGAAACGGCAGTTACCATTCTTACGCTTGGCATTATGCTCGATGCTTTCCAATCCGCCATAGAGCAATGTCTGGCGCATCACATTCAAATCGGTTGACAATGGATTCATGATACGAACGAGCGTATCACTTTCACCATAGTAAGCCCCCTTGGTCAGCGAATTGTTCAATATCTCATTGAAACCCTCGCCCACCAACTGCTCGCTGACAAGATTAGCCAGCTTATGCTTCTGGTCTTCATCACCTTTGATAACCAGCGATGACTTCAACTGGGTAGGAATCTCCACATTATTATATCCATAGATGCGCAGAATATCCTCAACCACATCACATGGACGCTGAACATCCACACGATAGGCAGGAACCTGCAGCTTCAAACCTTCGGCATTCTCGTCCAAGACTTTCATCTCCAACGACTGGCAGATATTCTTGATATTGTCAACACCTATCTCTTTACCGATGAGATTGTGAACATAATCATACTTCAAATCTACAATGGCATCTTCTATCTTCTCTGGATAAACATCCTTTATCTCCATTGAAACCTTACCTCCCGCCAGTTCCTTACAGAGGATGGCAGCATACTTCAGTGCCTCAATCGTACCATTGGGATCGATACCACGCTCAAAACGGAACGAAGCATCTGTGCTCAAGCCATGACGGCGAGCCGACTTACGAATCCATGTAGGATGGAAATAGGCACTTTCTAACACCACATTCTTTGTTGTTTCATACGTTCCACTACCCTTTCCGCCGAAAACGCCAGCGATACACATGGGTTCTTCAGCGTTGCAGATAGCCAAATCACGGTCTGACAGTTTATGTTCTACACCGTCCAATGTTTGGAAGGGAGTGCCCTCGGGCATGGTCTTCACCACAATCTGATGTCCCTTCACCATATCGGCATCGAAACAATGCAATGGCTGTCCAAGAGCCATCATCACATAGTTGGTGATATCCACGATATTATTGATTGGACGTAATCCAATCACACTCAGTTTATTCTTCAACCATTCAGGACTCTCCTTAACATCACAACCGGTGATGCTGACACAAGCATAACGCTTGCATGCCTCGGTGTTCTCAATCTTTACTTCGATAGGCAAATCATGATTGTCAACGACAAAATCGTTGACCACGGGTTTATGAGTAGCTGTTTGGTAGCCATTCTGCTTCAACCAAGCATACAAATCACGGGCAACACCCCAGTGGCTCAAGGCATCAGCACGGTTAGCGGTGATGTCCACCTCAATAAGCCAATCACTCTCCAAGTGATAATACTCAGCAGCAGGCATACCTACCTGAGCATCCTCAGGCAACACGATAATACCATCATGCGAAGTGCCGATACCAATCTCGTCTTCGGCACAGATCATACCACATGAATCCACACCGCGAAGTTTGGATTTCTTGATGACGAATTCCTTGTCACCATCATACAACACGCAACCCAAGTCAGCAACAATCACCTTCTGGCCGGCTGCCACATTAGGCGCACCACATACAATCTGAGAAGGCTCACCTTTACCCAAGTCTACCGTTGTTACGTGCAGGTGGTCACTATTGGGATGCATTTCGCAAGTCAGCACTTTACCTACATACAATCCTTTCAGTCCACCTTTGATACTCTGTACTTCCTCGAGTGCGTCGACTTCCAGACCTGTAGAAGTCAGGGCATCACACACCTGCTGTGGTGTGAGATCAAAATCCACGTACTCCTTCAACCATTTATACGATATATTCATTGCAATGATATGTTATTTTCGAAATCGGGCACAAAGGTACGAATAAGTGAGAAGAAAACCAAATTTTATTTGAGTTTTCTCGAACGAGAGTACCTTCGACGAAGTCAAAGGTACAAAAAATCCCGATAATTGCCAAGAATTATCGGGATTTTCTTATCTTGTCAAACTACCTTAGAAGAACAGGTAGCGGTTGTCCACTACGTCAGCCTTCAAATAGAGTTCGTTCATGAAACGGCTGGCAGCCTGCATAGCCTGCTGCTTCAACTGATCCAGCTGTTGCTTGGCATCGAACTTAGCGCCTTCACGCTGTTTCTTGTCAAGCACTTTGAAGAGGAAAGCACCGCCATTGCCCTTCACAGGAGCAGCACTGAACTGACCAGCCTTAGCAGCAGCAACTGCACCGCTCAAGGCAGGTTCGCTGGTACCTGTAGCCTGTACGAAAACAGGAGCAGAGAAAGTAATCTGACGAACGCTGTCAACTACAGCACCTTTCTGCTTAGCAGCATCAATAGAATTAACACCTTTCAGCATCTCAGCAGCCTTAGCAAATTTCTTATCGCGAATAACTTCCTGCTTCAACTGTTCCTCTACAGCTGCCAAATCACGATAACCTTCTGGATGAATCTTTGTCAGAGCGATTACTATCAGGTGATCGTTATTACCACACTCATAGAGAGGAGATACCTCACCTTCCTTAGCATCGAAAATCCACTTCATTGCATCACGGGTTGAACGCAGGCCAGCAACATTATGCTCTGAGTTGAAGAGATCCTTACGCTCCTGAACACGGAAGCCAAACTTCTGTGCATTCTTCTCAAGACCTTCCAGAGTCTTATTCTCGCTCACATACTGGCTAAACTTATTATAAGCCTGTGAATACGTATCCTTTGAGAAGTCGATGGTATGCTTAATCACTGCAGCGTCATACTTGGTAACCATAGCCTTACGGTTGGTTACCTGAACAATGATGTTACCTTGTGAAAACTCAACATTCTTAGCGTCATTAACTGCCAAAGTGGTTAAAGATGTGAGATATGCCTTTGAATCCGCATCGATAGAAGGTGCATTCTCATACATAGACGATGTCAACCACTGTTTCTCACCAGTCTGTCCATACTTCTTAGCAAGAGCCTCGAAGTCTGCACCTCCCTTTAATGCAGTGTAAATACTATCGGCTGTCTTGCGAGCTGCATCAACCGTCTCACCACCCACTTGAATCTGACGATACTCTATGGAGTCTGGAGCCTGAACCTTCTCAATGAGCTTCACAACATTGATGGTGTTGTCATAGGCTGTTTCGAAGGGGGCACTCACCTGACCTACCTGCATAGAGTCGAGCTTGCTTGCAATATCGGGAGCAAAAGCACGCTTTGTAGCAGCAATTCCTGTATAAGCAACCTGTGACTGAGCCTTACGAACTACTTCTGCAGGAGCAGCTCCACTCTCCAGTTTCTGACGAGCATCATTGATGGTCTTCATCAAAGCAGTACGGTCTGCAGAAGAAGGCAATACCTGAAAGTCAACATACTTGATGTCACGACTCTCTACATACTGACGGAACATCTCTTTCTGCTCATCATATTTTGCCTTAACATCGCTCTCCTTCACTTCAATATCACTATCCTTGATTGCAGAATAAGGCAAAGCAGCCAATAGGATGTTGCTTTCCTGGTTCTGAGATTCGAAAGCCATCTTAGCTGAAACAGGATTAGAGAAGAGACATTGTGAGAGAAGCGTCTGATACTTTGTACCCAAAATGTTCTGACGGAGTTGTTTCTCTATAAACTTCCAGTAATCGTAAATCTGTTTGTAAGATTCTGCTGCCTGAGCCTGTTGTGGCTGATCTTGCATTTTCTTATAGTCTGCCAAGAACTTGGTAAGCTGTGTGACGTCAAAACGTCCGGTCTGCTGATTGACAAACGGAGTCTGCATCAGCATGGGGTTTGTACCAGCCTTCAGAACATTCTGCAGTTCTTCATCGGTAACGGTAAGTCCCAATTTCTCTGCCTCAGCATCCAAAATTGCGTTATTGACATACTGCTGCCAAACCTGGTCTTTCACCTGATTCAGCTCCTCCTCACTGAGATTATCACGTCCCTGAGTCATTTTGATGACCGACTGATACTCATCTACCAAGGACTGGAAATCCTGCACGGAGATTTTCTTACCTAATACTTCGCCGACTTGCTGACGCTTTTCGTTACCTGTAGCTTCACAAGAGCGAAAAGCTTCCTCGGCAATAAATGCAAACAGGGCTAAACCGATCACAGTAGCGAGAACGGGCCCCCAGCTTCTAATTTTTCCTATTGCTGCCATTTTTAGCTTTATTTATTTTGTTTTTATTTTCTTCTATTTCAGATTCAGCCGACAAAATTACAAAATTTATATCAAACGGCAAAAATAAAACGAAAAATTTAATTTATTCCGTCACTTTTAGCCTTACTAATTCTATTTTTGTCATGGTATTCTTGACGATTTTAAACTCAAAGCGACCAATTTTCACTACTTCGTTGAGTTTTGGGAAACTCTGATACTCATGCAAGATAAGTCCCCCAACCGTCATATATTCATCGCTCTCTGGCAAGTCTATACCGAAGAGTTCATTGACTTTCTCAATCTCCAGACGCGCTGACAACATAAACTCCCCATCACCAAGTTCCTTGGCCACATAGCGGGTATTGTCATGTTCATCTTCGATGTCACCGAATATTTCCTCAACAATATCTTCCAGACTGACCAAACCACTGGTTCCACCAAACTCGTCAATAACGACTGCCAAAGACTTCTTTTGCTGCAAGAAAGTATGCATCAATTTGCTGGCTGCCATCGTTTCTGGAACATAGGGCATATCTCTGACCAGTTGAGACTTGAGACTTGAAAGGCTACGGGTAGGCGAACTCTGCTCGGGAATGAGTTGAGAGTTATCTATGTTTAAACGAAAGAGATCAGAACTGTGCACATAGCCGATGATATGATCTATGTCGTCACGATAGACCACAATTTTGGAATGTCCGCTTTCTACATACTTATTCAGCAGTTGTTCCATCGTGCAATCCTCGATGTCCACTGCATCAATCTCTGTTCGGGGAACCATACAGTCGCGCACTTTTGTATCTGAAAAATCAAGCGCATTGTGGAAAATCTTTACTTCGTCCTCTATATCGTCCTCATTCTCTGCATTGTCAATACTCGACTGTACCAGATAATCAAGATCCACCTTCGAAAATTCCTTATCCTGTTCTTCTTTGGGAATCCTGACACCGAATAATCGCATCAACCCACGCGATAATTGGGTTGCGACACGCGATATGGGGTAAAGAATGACATAGCATATCCACGCCGGCACAGCAAAGAAGGTGAGCATCGAATTGGGACTTGCCTTAAAAATAGTTTTAGGCAGAAATTCACCCGTAAAAAGGACGACGACCGTTGACAACAGCGTATCGGCTGTCACACGGAACCCGTCACTCAGTCCGCTGAAAAGTGTTGCATCAAAAATACGGGCAAAGAGGATACCGTATATGACCAATGCGATATTGTTGCCTACCAGCATCGTACTCACGAAATTGTTGGGATGCTGATAGAAGTAAGCCATAGCTTTCTGAGAAAGTCCATTCTTTTCACGGTCCATCTCCGCACGCAGACGGTTACTTGACACAAACGCAATCTCCATACCTGAGAAAAAGGCGGAGAATATCATGGTAATGATGAGTCCTATGATGAGTGTTGTCATGGGCGTGCTGTTTTTGTTGTTGCCTTATGCTTCACTGCAGCAGGTCGCATGGGCTTTTCCTGCTTAGCCGTATCAGCAGCATTTTTATTCTTGTCTGGTTCTTTTGCAGGTTCTTCCTGTTCTGGTTCTAAGTCCTCTGATTGAAAAGAGCCCACACTATTAGACACTTCGTAATGTCGCATATGTTCGTCACTTCGGAAATAGGTGCCCTCCAACTCGCGCTCTGGAGTAACTACTCTTGAGAATTTGTGGGAGTAGAATTCATGTTTCATGCCATCCCAGAAAAGTTCCTCACTACGGAACACCAATCCGTTGACATTCCGTATACGTACACGCCCCCTTAACTCCCAGAGTTTCAACTGGTCGTAATACCATGCCGTGTCAGCAAAGATATAACCTTCGATATGGAATTTTTCGTCAAACTGTTCTAGGAAAATACCCCGTTCGAACGTCCAACGACTTGGCACCTTGATGGTATTCACATCCCAACGCTCCGTCACTATACGATATTTAATAACACCAGAATCGGATATCAATGTATTGACTCCGTATGTGGTCATCATCGATACTGAGTCGCGCTCGTGAATGGCAGGCGCTGTATGCTCACGTGGTTGCTCACAGGCAACCACCAAAAGCCAAACGCCAAAAGCCAAAAGCCAAAACCGCATCAGTCGACTTTCCATTTAGCAAACCAGCGTTCATTGAAGGTCAGACCTATCGTCACACGGAACTGATTTTCCGTCACAAGATTCTTTGCAGACATATTAGTCCACTGGAAACTGACATTCAACACAGAACGATTATTCCAAGCGTTGACAAGAGGAATACCAAAACCTGCACTCACCGTCATTTCTTTAGGACCGTCCTGGCCCTTTATTTTTAAATAAGGTGTAGTATAGGATGCACCGATACGATAATGTACTCTGCTTAAGAAGCGCCGACTCATTGCTGAGGGCACCCAGTCGGCACCGATTGCCAACTTGTGCATATCTTTGAAATAGTTGTCGGACAACTGGAACTTATTATTGGTCTCGTCCACTACAGGATACGACTCCTTGCTCCAGCGCTGCAACTGATAGTCGACTCCTACGGTCAGTTTCTTGTTCAGCGTATAGGCAACACCTGCACCGATGGTCATGGGGATAGACAGGCCGTTTTGGATGGAGTCGCCTGCCAGTGCTACCACACCTGTCTGCGTGTCGGTATTAGTCACCAGCAGATAGGGATCAGCATTCAGTTTATGCCCCAGCCCGAAAGTAGCTCCTACCGTCAACAGATCATTCTTACCAATCTTATGCTGATACTGCGCACCAAAATCCAGTTTATAACTGCTGATATCTGCACCATACTGTTTGGCCAGCGTCTTTACATAAGCATCACTGCTGGCCACAATGATATTTCGCTCCATACTTCCCCAAAAGTAAGAGATATTGGCACCCAAAGAAAGCCCTTTAAACACTTCGAAACCCAAACCGAGATAGGCTTGATGCAAACCGCCTTCGCCATCAAAAGAAAAAGTGCTTGTTGTTGTCGACGTACCGATCTTCTGTGTCGTTGAATAGGAATAGCCTATATTTGAATATGGTACGATACCAATACTGACACCGAATTTAGGGAGCACACGAAACAAAGCTGTGGCATATTCGAAGTTGGCTGTCTTAGCATTTACCTTTGCATCACCTTCCTTGAAATTGGTTAATGTTCCCGATACACCCAGATCAAAAATCATACTCAACGAGTCAACTGCTGAGTATGAAGCAGGATTCTGCATGTTCACCTGATTTCCACTGCGGAAGCCTTGGAATACACCACCCATAGCACGGTTGAAACCCTGTGATTGATCGGAAAGGACACCTAATCCATACTGACTATACGGAGATTTTGTACCACTCTGAGCCATCATCGACATGACGCCAAAGCCCAGCAGCAGGCCACTTAAAAGCAATTTCTTCATTCTATTTTTCGTTTATAATACGATTTCGGGATGCAAAATTATTGAAAAAAAACGAAATAATCGAACGTTAAGTGGAAAATATAGGTTAATTTTGCATCGTGAAACATTTAAAAATCATTTTTAATGCTCTTAAAGGGGGCTTTGTGAGTTTATTTTTGCTCACTACGATTCCTGTTTTTGCCCAGCAAGACTCTCTCAGAATGGATTCCGTAGAGATCAGTCTGCTCACCTGTCAGCCTCATGACGAAATCTACAGTCTTTATGGCCATACGGCCATTCGGTATCACGATATGCGCAAAGGCGGGTTGGACATTGCCTTCAATTATGGTGTTTTCGACTATCACAAACCTTTCTTTGCCCTTCGTTTCGTCTTTGGACTGACCGATTACGAATTGGGAGCCTACCCATATCGCCTTTTCCAAGAGGAATACCGACGCTTTGGCAGTATGGTAACCGAACAGGTGCTCAATCTGACCGACGAAGAAAAAAAGGCTCTGCAACAAGCACTTGCAGTCAACATGCAGAGTGAGAATCGAGTTTATCGCTACAACTATTTCTATAGCAACTGTACCACCAAGGCGCGCGATATTATTGAGCGCTGCATTCAGGGTAAGGTGAGCTATGCTGCTCGTGAAGGCTATGCTCCATCTCATCGAGAGATGATTCACGAAATGGCACACAATAATCCGTGGGCGGCTTTTGGCAACGATTTACTGTTGGGCATTCTTGCTGACCAGCCTACAGATCGTGAGAAACAAGAATTTTTGCCAAATAATCTGATGTATGACTTCGATCATGCTGAAATTTACCAACATGGCGACTATCGTCCCTTGGTGAAAGAACGCCGTATCAGTGTGCCAGCAGGTGTACAGATGGTGAAAAGTGGTTTTCCGCTTTCACCCTTTACATGTGGCATAATCCTTACCGCCATTGCCATTGCACTATTCTGCATGCAGTTACAGCGGAAAACCATCTACCGCTGGTGGGACGCAACCCAGATGCTCGTCGTGGGAACTATTGGCATAGTACTCTTTCTCATGCTTTTCTCACAACACCCTACCGTCAGCATCAATCTTCAGATTCTGTTGTTGAATCCCCTGCCTTGGTTCTTCCTCTGGAAAGTGGTACATGGCCGTTCCACCCGCTACTGGAGCATCACGGCTATACTCGCAGTTCTATTCCTAATCGGGGGACTTTTCCAGCATTATGCCGCGGGCATTTGGAGTTTGGCATTATGTTTGCTATTGCAATGTTATCTGCATTTAAAACACCGTTGGGCTTGAAATGAAAAATAAGTATATATATATAACCTTGCTCAGTTTGCTGGGACTCACTGCTGAAGCACAACAGCAATTGATTGCACAGCCACCACGCCTGGTGGTCAGCATCGCCATCGACCAGTTGCGTACAGACTATTTGGAACAATACTCTTCGCTTTATGGCAACGACGGATTGCGTCGACTGTTGAACGAAGGCAAGGTTTTTACTAACGGTGCTTATAATTTCACACCTGTCGATCGTGCTTCAGCCATCGCATCGCTCCATACGGGCACATCGCCCTATTATCATGGTATTACAGCCACAGAATGGCTTGACAAAAAAACGTTGCGCCCTCAAAATTGCGTGCGCGACCAGAAAATAGGATTTTCACCTCAGTTCCTAGGCACGTCAACCCTTAGCGACGAGTTGAAGATGGCAACGAATGGCATTGCCAAAGTTTTCTCTTTTGCACCAACTGCTGATGCTGCCATCTTGTCGGCTGGACATGCTGCTGACGGAGCTGCATGGATCAATAACGGTTCATGGGCAACCACCACCTATTATCGTCCTCTCAACCAATGGCTGAGTGGTTTTTCACGACTTTTCCATCCCGATGCGTCCGATGCCAATAAAAGTGTAACAGATGCTGCCTTAAAATGCATCGAACAGGCCGGTATCGGCAACGACGACAAACCCGATCTGTTGAGTCTGACCTACGAAGCAGGTCAGCAAATGGAAGCGTACGTAGCTCTTGACCGACAGATAGCCCTGCTATTAAACGGTATCAAGCATCACATTCCCAGCGACCGAGTACTCTTTGTCATCACGGGAACGACCAGCCGTGAAGAAGAAGAGGAAGGCAATCAGGAGCGTTTCCGAATTCCTACTGGTACGTTCTATATCAACCGTACTGCAAACCTGCTGAACATGTATTTAGGAGCCGTCTTCGGTTCTGCCAAATACGTGGAGTTCTATCATAAGAACCACATCTATTTCAATCACCAATTACTTCGTCAGAAGAATATCAATTTAAGCGACATTTCTAATCGTTCACAGGAGTTTCTCCTACAGATATCTGGCGTCCGTAATGTATATACAGCCAACCAATTACTGATAAGCGACAGTTATTTACTTGAAAGAATACGCAATGGTTTCAACGTTGAAAAATGCGGCGACCTCATTATAGATATTGCTCCAGGATGGCGCCTCATCAACGAAGACACACAGGAGCAGTCTACTTCCCGTTCCGCCCATGTTCCTTTCCCCATCATCGTCTATGGAGCCGGAACAAAGGCAGAGCGAATTCAGACACCCGTTACCGTTGATCGTATAGCACCAGCTGTTGCCCGTGCTATTCGCATCCGTGCACCCAATGCCTGTGTGGCAGAACCACTTTTTTAACGGTAAAAAAGGTAAAAACACAGGAGCGGAAGCAAATTATTCACTCTTCACTCTACACTTTTCACTTTTTTTTTGTAATTTTGTCCCCAATTTTATGAATTAAGGTATAAAAACGAAGTATTAAGATATGAATTTAACCAAGATTTTGACAACGTTGTTCGGCAACAAGTCATCTCGTGACATGAAACTGATTCAACCTCTGGTAGAGAAGGTGAAAGCCGTCTATCCGGAAATTCAGCAGCTCGACAACGACCAGTTGCGCCAGCGCACCAAGGATATCCAACAGAAAGTACAGGATTCAGCCAAGACGCAGAAAGAAGAGATTGAACGACTGAAAGCAACCATCGAAGATACGCCCATCGACGAGCGTTCAGAAATCTTCGCTCAGATCGACAAGTTGGAGAAAGAGGCGCTCGACATCTATGAGGTGGCGCTCAACGAGGTGATGCCAGAGGTCTTTAGCATCGTGAAGGAGACGGCTCGCCGCTTTGCCGAGAACGAGGAGACCGTTGTGACGGCTACCGATTTCGACCGCGAACTGGCTGCCGACCCCAAAAAAGACTTTATCACCATCGATGGCGACAAGGCCATCTATCATAACCACTGGACAGCTGGTGGCAACGACCTGAAATGGGAGATGGTACATTACGATGTACAGCTCTTCGGCGGTGTCGTTCTGCACCAGGGTAAGATTGCCGAGATGGCTACCGGTGAAGGTAAGACGCTGGTGGCTACCCTCCCCGTCTTCCTCAATGCCCTGACGGGTAATGGTGTTCACGTGGTGACCGTCAACGACTATCTGGCTAAGCGTGACTCCGAGTGGATGGGGCCTCTCTATATGTTCCACGGACTCTCCTTGGATTGCATTGACAAGCACCAGCCCAACTCCGAGGCTCGTCGTAAGGCTTACCAGTGCGACATCACCTTCGGTACCAACAACGAGTTCGGTTTCGACTATCTGCGCGACAATATGGCTATTTCGCCGCAGGATCTCGTGCAGCGTGCGCATAACTACGCCATCGTCGATGAGGTTGACTCCGTGTTGATTGACGATGCCCGTACCCCACTCATCATCTCCGGTCCTGTGCCCAAGGGCGACGACCAGATGTTCGAGGAGTATCAGCCCCTGGTTGAGAAGATTGTGGGTGTTCAGCGCCAGTTGGCTACGCAATATCTGGCAGAGGCTAAGCAGAAGATTGCCGAGGGCCGCGAGAAAAACGACAAGAAACTGGAGGAAGAGGGCTTCCTGGCGCTCTACCGCTCGCATAAGTGTCTGCCTAAGAACAAGCCCCTCATCAAGTTCCTGTCCGAGGAAGGTATCAAGTCGGGTATGCAAGCCACCGAGAACATATATATGGAGAACAACAACCGCCGTATGCCCGAGGTGGTGGAGCCCCTCTACTTTGTGGTTGACGAGAAACTGAACTCCTGCGATCTCACCGATAAGGGTACGGCTTGGCTGGCTAAGCAGGTCAACGATGCCGAGCTCTTCGTGCTGCCTGACATCACCAGTCAGCTCTCTGAACTGGAGGCAGATACGAGCCTTTCCGACGAGGAGCGCCTGAACAAGAAAGACGAAATGCTCCAGCACTATGCCGTGCAGTCGGAGCGTGTGCATACCCTGCAGCAGTTGCTGAAGGCCTACACCATGTTCAACAAGGACGACGAGTATGTGGTCATCGACGGCGAAGTGAAGATTGTCGATGAGCAGACGGGTCGTATCATGGAGGGGCGCCGCTGGAGCGACGGTCTACACCAGGCTGTCGAAGCCAAGGAACACGTGAAGGTAGAGGCTGCCACCCAGACCTTTGCCACCATCACCCTGCAGAACTATTTCCGTATGTACCATAAGTTGGCTGGTATGACCGGTACGGCTTCTACCGAGGCTGGCGAGTTCTGGGATATCTATAAGCTCGACGTGGTGGAGATTCCTACCAACCGTCCTGTTATCCGCGACGATATGGACGACCGTGTCTATAAGACAGCCCGTGAAAAGTACCGTGCCGTCATCGACGAGGTGGTTCGCCTGCGCAAGGCTGGTCGCCCGACGCTGATAGGTACTACATCGGTTGAGATTTCTGAATTGCTCAGCCGTATGCTCGATATGTATGTCAACCCCGAGACGGGCAAGCGCGAGGGTATTCCCCACCAGGTGCTGAATGCCAAGCTCCACCAGAAGGAGGCCGACATCGTGGCATTGGCTGGTCAATCGACCAACGGACTGGGTGCCGTCACCATTGCCACCAACATGGCTGGTCGTGGTACGGACATCAAGTTGTCGCCTGAAGTCAAGGAGGCTGGCGGTCTTGCCATCATCGGTACCGAGCGCCACGAGAGCCGTCGTGTCGATCGCCAGTTGCGTGGTCGTGCTGGACGTCAGGGCGACCCTGGTTCATCCCTCTTCTTCGTATCGCTCGAAGACAAGCTGATGCGTCTGTTCGGTTCCGAACGTATCGCCACCGTCATGGACCGTCTGGGCTTCAAGGAGGGCGAGATGATTGAGAGCCCCATGATTTCCAAGCAGATTGAGCGCGCCCAAAAGAAGGTCGAGGAAAACAACTTCGGCATCCGTAAGCGCCTGTTGGAGTACGATGACGTGATGAACAAGCAGCGTACCGTCATCTATGAGAAGCGCCGCCACGCCCTGATGGGTGAGCGCATCGGCATGGATATTTCCAACATCATGTGGGACCGTGTGGTCAACATCATCGAGAACAACGACTACGAGGGTTGCAAGGAGGAATTCCTGCATATCTTCGCCATGGAGGTGCCTTTCACCAACGAGCAGCTCCTCAACGAGCAGCGCGACCAACTAGAGGAGAATACCTTCCAGCAGGTGATGGATACCTTCAGCCGCAAGACCGAGCACATCCGCGAAGTGGCTCGCCCCATCATCAAGCAGGTGTATGAGACGCAAGGTCAGATGTACGAGCGCATCATGGTGCCACTGACCGACGGCCGCAAGATGTATAACATCCCCTGCAATCTGAAGGAGGCTTACGAGAGCGACAGCAAGTCGATTGTCAAGGAGTTCGAGAAGCAGATGCTGCTGCACATCATCGACGAGTCGTGGAAGGAGAATCTACGTGCCCTCGACGAGCTGCGCCACTCAGTGCAGAACGCCAGCTACGAACAGAAAGACCCACTGCTCATCTTCAAACTGGAGAGTGCCAAGGTGTGGGACACCATGATCAACGATATGAACAACCGCATCGTGTCTATCCTGATGCGTGGTGCCATCCCCGAAATGCAGCAGGTACAGGAGGCTGCCCCCGAACAGCGCACCCAGCGCAACCAATACACCGAGAGCAAGCAGAACCTGAACGAAGAGCAGATGACCGACCCCAACCAGGCACGTGCCGCAGCTCAGGACACCCGTGCCCAACAGCCCCGCACCCCGATTGTGAAGGAGAAACTGCCCGGACGCAACGACCCCTGTCCCTGCGGTTCCGGCAAGAAGTTCAAGAATTGCCACGGACGCGGCTTAGTTTAATCCTAGAAAATCCTAGGTAACCCTAGAAAAAAAATAGAAAAGCAATGATTACAATCCAAAACCTGAAGAAGCAGTTCGGCGAGACCGTCGCCTGTAACATTGACGAGTTCACCATCAACGATGGCGACATCCTCGGACTCGTAGGCAACAACGGTGCTGGTAAGACCACATTGTTCCGCATGCTGCTCGACCTGCTGCAGGCCGACGAAGGCAGCGTCGTGATCGATGGCATCAATCCGACTGAATCGGAAGCCTGGAAACAGTTTGTCGGTGCCTATATCGACGAGGGATTCCTCATCGATTTCCTCACCCCTGAGGAGTATTTCGCCTTCCTGGGCAAAATATCAGGCATGACGCAGGCTGAGGTCGATGAGCGTCTGAAGGACTTCGAGCAGTTGGCTGCCGGCGAGGTATTCGGACAGAAGAAACTCATTCGCAATCTCTCTGCGGGCAATAAGCAGAAAGTGGGCATCATCTCAGCCCTCTTCCGCCGTCCGAAGATTGTGATTCTCGACGAGCCTTTCAATTTCCTCGACCCTTCGAGTCAGCTCATACTGAAGCATGTGCTCACCGATTATGCACAGGATACGGGTGCCACACTCATCATTTCGAGTCATAACCTGCAGCACACGGTTGATATCTCCAACCGCATCGCCCTGCTGGAACATGGAGTTGTCATCCGCGACCTGCCCAACAGCCAGGGCAGTGCCAATGCCGAACTCGAAGAATACTTCGGTGGATAAAGTTTAGGTTGTGAGGTTATGAGGCTGTAAGGTCTCACAACCTTACAACCTCAAATACCTTCTAGAACACAACAGTATTACCGAACAGAAAGTCAGAGAATATATCCGCAAAATCAAACCGTCTGTCTTTAATCCATTTTACATTATCCATATGGCTGAATACCGACTTATCAGGGGAAGGAATCAGTCGCGGAATATTATTAGCATGAGGATCAATCGCCCTACCCCCCTGATGTCTTAGCATAATTGATATCTCATCTACACGCTGATTAAGTGGTTGATGCCAACAATGAAAACTATGTATTCGCTCCACCTCCCGCATCACAGAGTCCATCCGATGCGTATCCGGGAGCAGACCTTGTCCGTAGACTGCCGTAAAGCCAAACACTGCCAATCCAAAAATTATTACCTTTTTTTTCTTTTTCATACTACTTTAGTTTTTGCACCGCCTAGAGCCTCTCCTTGACTTGGCTCGAGCCAGAACGGGTTTTGGCTCGAGCCAAACCTCGATTTGGCTCGAGACCCCCTTTTTTCGGGTGTCATTGGAAATACCCTTTTTCTGCATCTGTCAAACTCGATTTTCCTTTATATTGGCCTTCATTTTTAACTTTATAGAGTTAGAGCATCCATGTAATACTTATATAGTCTTTTTTCAGCATGCCATTATGCGTATCTGGAATGTGGCTTACCGTTAAATCGCCCTTATGGTTCTTACGCCACACTTCTGCGATGTCTATGCCTTCTGCTGTATCATCAGCGCCTAAGACTTCATAAAGCATTTCCTTCTCCACGGACAGGTCGCTAATCCTCCATCAGCTTGCGATAGCGGGCGCGCTTGGGTTCTTCGATGCCGAGACGTTGGGCTTTGTTGATTTCATAGTCGGAATAGTTGCCCTCGAAATAGAAGACATTGCCATCGCCCTCGTATGCCAGGATATGCGTGCAGATACGGTCGAGGAACCAGCGGTCGTGACTGATGACAACGGCACAGCCGGCAAACGCCTCCAAACCCTCTTCAAGGGCACGCAGGGTGTTGACGTCAATATCGTTGGTGGGCTCGTCGAGCAACAGCACATTGCCCTCCTGCTTGAGGGCTATCGCGAGATGCAGACGGTTGCGCTCACCGCCGGAGAGCACGCCACACTTCTTTTCCTGGTCGGCACCACCGAAATTGAAACGCGAGAGATAGGCACGCACATTGACATCACGACCGCCCATGCGAATCGTCTCATTGCCCTGACTGACTACCTCATAAACCGACTTGGCGGGGTCGATGTCCTTATGCTGCTGGTCAACATAGCTGAGCTTCACCGTCTCGCCAATACTGAAGGTGCCTGCATCGGGCTGCTCCAACCCCATGATGAGACGGAACAGCGTGGTCTTACCCGCACCATTAGGACCTATGACGCCCACAATACCATTGGGGGGTAATGAGAAATTGAGGTTGCTGAAGAGTATCTTGTCACCGTAAGCCTTTGCCACATGTTCGGCTTCAATCACCTTATTGCCCAGACGAGGTCCGTTAGGGATGTAGATTTCCAGCTTTTCCTCCTTCTGCTTCTGTTCCTCGTTGAGCATTTTATCGTAGGAGTTCAGACGAGCCTTACCCTTTGCCTGACGAGCCTTGGGAGCCATACGCACCCACTCCAGCTCACGTTCCAGTGTCTTACGGCGCTTAGATGCCGTTTTCTCCTCCAAAGCCAATCGCTGACTCTTCTGTTCGAGCCATGAAGAATAGTTGCCCTTCCAGGGAATACCCTCGCCGCGGTCGAGCTCAAGAATCCACTCAGCCACATCGTCGAGGAAATAACGGTCGTGGGTAACGGCAATGACGGTGCCTTCGTATTGTTGCAGGTGCTGTTCGAGCCAGTCGATGGATTCGGCATCGAGATGGTTGGTGGGCTCGTCGAGCAACAATACATCCGGCTTTTGCAGCAACAGGCGGCAGAGGGCTACACGGCGACGCTCACCGCCCGAAAGATGGGTGACACTGCTATCGCCAGGGGGACAGTTCAGGGCTGCCATCGCGCGGTCGAGCTTGGAGTCCATATTCCAGGCATCGGTAGCATCGATGATGTCCTGCAGTTCGGCTTGGCGTGCCATCAGCTGTTCCATCTTGTCGGGGTCTTCGTAATAATCAGGCAGTCCGAATTTCTGATTGATGTCGTCGTACTCCTTCAAAGCATCGTAAACGCTTTGCACGCCCTCCATCACGTTCTCCTTGACCGTCTTCGTCTCGTCGAGAGGCGGGTCCTGAGGCAGATAGCCCACACTATAACCTGGGCTCCACACCACATTGCCCTGATACTGTTGGTCGAGACCGGCAATAATCTTCATGAGGGTCGATTTACCTGCACCATTCAGACCGATGATGCCTATCTTGGCTCCATAGAAGAAGCTGAGATAGATGTTCTTGAGCACTTGTTTCTGATTCTGCTGGATGGTCTTGCTCACTCCCACCATCGAGAATATTACTTTCTTATCATCAACTGTTGCCATAGAAGGAGGTTTTTGACATTAAAAAATAAAGATGAACGGCTTACAAGCCGCGAGCTTTCAGTAAGCCGGAGGCATCGGGTGCCTGCAGACCGGTGAAGTCGGTAAACATCTGCATGAGGTCGCGGGTGTTACCACGACTGATAATTTTATCGCGGAAGTCCTGTCCGACCTCGGGTTTCAGGGCACCGCGCTTGGCAAAGCAGTCGGCAACGTTCACAGCCAGCACCTCTGTCCACAGATAGCTGTAGTAGCCTGCTGCATAGCCCCCACCCCATACGTGATTGAAATAGGAAGTGGAATAGCGAGGAGGAATCTGCGTGTTGAGCAATCCAATCTGCTCCAACGCCTTGCGTTCGAAGGCAGGAGCCTCGGCTGCTGTAGGAATCTCGTCTTCGCTGAGCATGTGCCAAGCCATATCCAGACAGGTAGCTGCCAGGTTCTCGCCCAAAGCGTAAGCTGAATGGAAATTGATAGACTCCAGCATCTTTTTCTTCAAGTCTTCAGGCATAGGCTTACCCGTTACGGCATGTTTGGCATAATGGTCGAAGACTTCAGGAATGGATGCAAACGACTCGTTGAACTGCGACGGCATCTCAACGAAATCGCGTGCCACGGCAGTTCCGCTGAGCGAATTGTAGTTGCAGTCGGAGAGTATGCCATGCAGGGCATGACCGAACTCATGGAACAGGGTGGTCACTTCATCCCACGACAGGAGGCTTGGCTGACCCTCGGGAGCCTTGGCATTGTTGCACACATTATAAATAAGAGGTATCTGCTTGCGGAAGTGGCTCTGCTTGGCAAACGAACTCATCCACGCACCACCGCGCTTGGTGGGACGACGGAAGTAGTCGCTATAGAAAAGGGCAATGGTCTTGCCATTCTTATCAATCACTTCAAATACCTTCATATCAGGATGATACGTAGGAATGTCCATGCGTTGCTTGAAAGTTAATCCGTAGGCGCGATGGGCTGCGTAGAACACACCGTTGAGCTGTACGCTATCCACATTGAAATAAGGTTTAACATCATCGTCAGACAGCGAGTAGCGTTCCTGTTTCATCTTAGCCGAATAATAGAAGCGGTCGTAGGGTTGCAGGCGGAATTTCTTGCCCATTGTCTTTTGGGCGTACTGCTCAATCGCTTTTGTCTCGGCATTGGCTTTTGGAGTGTACTCACGAATAAGTTGCTTTAGGAAATTGTAAGCATTCTCAGGATTCTTTGCCATACGATTTTCCAATGAATAGGCTGCATAATTCTTGAAGCCCATGATTTTGGCCTTCTCGGCACGCAGCTTAGCTAACTCAACAACGATGGGGAAGGTATTAAATTTACCTGTTCCATCGGCGCGATGGATGGAAGCCTCATATACCTTGCGACGCAACTCACGGTTAGCCAGTGTGGCGAGAAGAGGCTGCTGGGTGGTATTGACAATCACAATACAATACGGAGCCTTACCACCACGATTTTCGGCATCTTTCTTACACTGGGCGATGTCGGCCTCACTAAGACCAGCTAATTCCTGCTTACTATTCACCCAAACAACTGCATGATTGGTGGCATCGGGCAACATATTGCCCCACTGCTGTTGCAGATCGGAGATGCGCGTATTAATCTCCTTCATGCGCTCCATTTTATCCTTCGACAAAAGTGCACCAGAATGAACAAAATCCTTATACGTCTCATCAAGTAGTTTTAAATCCTCTCCCTGCAGACTATTACGCTCATGGTCATAAACATACTTGATACGCTGAAACAACTTCTCGTTGAACGAAATCTCATTGCTTAAATCTGTCAACAAGGGCATCACCTTGCTTTGAATGGCTGTTATCTCGGACGTCTTGTCAGCACTCGTCAAACAAAAGAAAATGCTGCTCACCTTATCCAACAATACCCCACTCTGCTCAAAAGCTACGATGGTATTCTGGAAAGTGGGAACTTCGGAGTTATTACAAATCTGCTGGACGGCCTCACGCTGTTGCTGAATAGCCGTCAGCAAGGCAGGCTCATAGTCGGCCGTTTTAATTTTACTGAAATCGGGAGCGCCGAAAGGGAGGGCGCTCTCTGATAATAAAGGGTTATTCATACTGATTGCATATAAATAGGCCATAAGAGCCATCTTGCCACGCATTGTTTCGCGAGGGGTAAACTCACCATTGACCCAGAAGTAACGCTGATTGAAATAGGACTCCTGACGAGGCCAGCCACCATTGTTCCACGATGGATAACACTTGTCTGTGAGCAGACGGGCGTCGCCACCATTGCCAGGCGACCAGGTTTCAGTACCATTGAAAGGTGTCTGACCTGGATGTGTACCTGGGTCGCCATCATTGCGACCCGTGCTGTAGACATCAGTAATATGACGTTCGCCTAAACCCGTCATTTCGACAATATTGCCTGGATTGCGACCTAAACTCCAACTGGCTTCAGAATACATGACATCCTCCAACTGGCGTCGTTCTGTATCCTGGTCGGTGAGATAGTGGGTCATCATGACCAACTGGAGGTTCTGAGAAGTCTGCCAACGGGCATCGGTGGCTGCACGACGTGATGGACGTAATGACACCTTATTTATATTAAAAGAGGTGGCATGAGCCTTGACACTGGCCTTCAGATGACGATAGAACTCCGGATGATGCCGGTCGTAGGGACAGGTGAGATAGGCTGCAGCAGACCATACCTGATAGTAGCCATCGCGACCAGCCTTGAAGAGTGGTGACTTGTCGTCCTTGATCATACTTTCATCCACCATGATCTTCTCCCATGACGGTTCACGAGTGAGATTGTAGAGATAGGCGGCAGCCATCTGGCGGAAGTCGCGACCACGCATCGAGATAAGACCGATGCCCTGATGGTCGTCTAACTGCTGGTTTTCCTGACGACTCGCAAAGCGGAATGCCTTGATTGCCTCATCAGTATAGTATTGGCGTAGGGAATCAATGCCTGCAAGACGGAAGGCTTCGCCCAGCATAGCGCAGTTGGCAGCATTAGCCCAGGCAGCCATCGTGGTACAACCAGCCTGGAACATCACCGTCCAGTCGGCACTGGGATTGGTCATTCCCTGTGAATAAGCCTCGCCATCACGAATGCTCAGGAAAAAGTCAACCTCGTTGCGTGCTTCATCGATAAGATCGGGGATGCCGTTGCCACTCTCGCGGATACCAAGATTGTCGTCCGTCAGTCGACCACCCGAAAGGATGTAGGGCAACAGCATATCATAGATATTGCTGACATGTGCCAAATGGCGGTCCCAGTCCATGGCATCAGAGTGACCTCCGATGGCACCGTTGGTAGTAGGATTACCGGGCAGACGATGCTGCCAGAAAGCCGACTGCTGGGGAGCCTTGAAGTGGGGCTCGTCCCACACGTCACCCTGCAACTTGCGCCAGTCGGGATGCCACGGATGCAAGTCGGTCTTGTATATCTTAAAACCCTTCGGGTCGGTATCAGCTACGAAACGGGGCTGACGGGGAATGGGGAACACATGGGGTGTATCAATAGGTTCGCCTAAACGCATATAGTAATAACCACGCACGGAATAGCGATACGGCTGGAAATAGACATTCTCGGCAATGTCAAAATCCATGCTGCAACCGACATCTTCAACCACCAGGCGATAGCGTCCAGGAGTAGCAGACTGGAAATCGATGTTCCACACATCAGTACCTATCAGATTCTTCTCGCCGGCTTCTTCTTTCGAGTCGCTATTTGACTTCCAGAAAGTGACACGTCCTGCGGGAATCTTCTGCTGAGTCTTTACATTATATATATATACTTGCTTACCTTCCCAGGCATGATAGTCACGACTGCCTCCGTCGCCCAACCATTGATAGAGATCTGCAGCTTTTTTTGTCTGGGCTGGATGATAGCCTATCAGATTAACATGAATAGCTTCTGACTGTGAATTCCAGATATCGAAGCGAACAGTCACCTTCTGTTGATCGGCATTCAGCTGCTTAGGAATGGTTACCTCATAGCTACATCCCTGACGCATCGACTTGGGGAGTTTTAAAAACAACCAATGATCGAGTTCACTTTCTAGCGTGTGGTAGACATTCATGGGTTTCGATTTACGCCATACCACCTGAGGGTGCTGTTTCTTGAACGACTTGTCGTCGGCTGAACTAACCGTCCACAGGTTGGCTTTCTGGGCAAGTTCAGTATTCAGACGCTCACCAAAAACAAGCAGGGTGTCGTCGCCCTCTTCAAACGAATGACCGAGGTAAGCACTCTTGCCGGTTCCACTATCACGATAATGAACCTCACCATCACGGAACTGAATCATCAAATAATCCTTATCGATGACTTTCAGACCAATTAGTTTTGTGGCGAAAACAGGTGCCACCATCAACAGCCACAATGCTGCAACTAAAATTTTTCTCATTGTATAATCACGATTATTAAAAATTATTTTGCCATTTGATAGATAGCCTCCATATCATCGGCTTTCAAGACCTTGAAGCAACCTGTTGTCGACTGGTAATCACGACTGCACTTGCGCACCATCTCCTTGATTTCGGCATCATCATATCGGTAACACCTGCCGCCGTCTGATAAGCAGGGAGGGTGAATGTACGTTCAGGATTCATGATGGCAAACTTAGGACGACAAAGATCATTGGAATAGCCCAATTTCACATCGCCATCCTCGTTGGTGATTACCGTCGACTCACTCATCTCACTACCCGCAGCAGGAATGGTGAGCACAGAAGCGACAGGCAGACAGGCTTTCGGCTGTTTCTTGCCGAGATAGATATCCCAGACATCGCCCTCGTTACAGACACCGAAGGCTATGGCCTTGCCTGAATCGATGACACTGCCACCACCAACAGCCAGAATAAAATCAATCTGCTGCTCTTTGCAGAGCTGGATACCTTTCTGAACCAATGACAGACGGGGGTTAGGCACCACCCCACCTAACTCCACATGAATCACCCCACCCTCGTCGAGCAAACGGATGACTTTATCCAATAAACCAGAACGTTTGGCACTCTGTCCGCCAAAGTGAACCAACACGCGATGACCGCCATACTTCTTTACCAATTGAGCAACCTGCTCTTCCGACTCACGTCCAAATACCACTTCTGTGGGTGTATAGTAATTAAAATCTTTCATATAAACCACTTATGTTTTGTGTTAGTAAAATTATCGAATGTGCAAATATACGAAAATAAATTCTAATATTCATACGTAAATGATGCAGATTAGTATTTTTTATAAGATGTATGCTTTGTGGTTAGCATAAAAATCACTAACTTTGCAACCCAAAAAGAAGCAATCACAAATTTTATCTACGATATGAAGAAACAACTCAAGAAGGTACTCGTATTAGGCTCGGGTGCCCTTAAAATCGGACAGGCAGGCGAGTTTGACTACTCAGGATCTCAGGCTTTGAAAGCCCTGCGTGAAGAAGGAATTTCCTCTGTTCTCGTGAACCCAAACATTGCTACCATTCAAACCTCAGAAGGTATTGCTGACAAGGTGTATTTCCAACCCGTTACTACTCATTTCGTAACAGAAATCATCAAGAAAGAACGTCCAGACGGCATCCTGCTCGCCTTTGGCGGACAGACAGCCCTGAACTGTGGTACGGAACTGTATCAAACTGGTGTACTGAAAGAGTATGGTGTGGAAGTTCTGGGTACTTCTGTCGAAGCTATTATGAATACCGAGGACCGCGATCTCTTTGTAAAAAAACTGGCTGAGGTTGATTTGAAGGTACCTGTATCTCATGCCGTAGAGAATATGGAGGATGCCTTGAAAGCCGCTCATGAAATAGGATTCCCGATTATGATCCGTTCGGCTTATGCGCTGGGCGGACTGGGCTCTGGAATCTGTCCCGACGAGAAGGCTTTCGTAGAACTGGCAGAAAGTGCCTTTACCTTTGCCCCACAGATTCTGGTAGAGGAATCGCTGAAGGGATGGAAGGAGATAGAGTTCGAGTGTATCCGTGATGCCAACGATCGTTGCTTCACAGTGGCTTCCATGGAGAACTTCGACCCATTGGGTATTCATACCGGTGAATCTATCGTAGTAGCTCCTACCTGTTCTCTGACTGAAGAGCAGGTGAAGATGTTGCAGGATATTACCATTAAGTGTGTGAAGCACTTGGGTATTGTGGGTGAATGCAACATCCAGTTTGCCTTCAATGCACAAACCAACGACTACCGCATCATCGAGATCAATGCCCGTCTGAGTCGTTCGTCGGCTTTGGCATCTAAAGCAACGGGCTATCCCTTGGCTTTCGTAGCTGCCAAGATTGCACTGGGTTATACACTTGACCAGATTGGTGAGATGGGTACAACATCATCAGCATATGTGGCTCCATCACTCGATTATATGATTTGTAAGATTCCCCGTTGGGACTTGACTAAATTTGCCGGCGTAAGCCGACACATCGGTTCGAGCATGAAATCTGTGGGTGAGATCATGTCAATCGGACGCTCTTTTGAAGAGATGATTCAGAAGGGACTGCGTATGATTGGTCAAGGCATGCATGGATTTGTTGGCAACGACCACACGAAGTTTGACAATCTGGAGGATGCATTGGCTAATCCAACAGATCTGCGTATCTTCGCCATCGCCCAGGCTTTGGAAGAGGGTTACACCATCGACCATATCGAGGACCTGACGAAGATTGACAAGTGGTTCCTGGAGCGTCTGAAGCATATCGTAGACCTGAAGCACCAACTGATGGAATACAACACCCTGGAGGACGTGCCGACCTCACTATTATTAGAAGTAAAACAGTGCGGTTTCAGTGACTTCCAAATTGCCCGCTTTGTATTGAAACCAAAGAATGGAAATATGGAGAAGGAAAATCTGCAGGTGCGCCATTATCGCAAGCAGAAGGGTATCCTGCCCTCTGTGAAGCGTATTCCTACGGTGGCTTCTGAACATCCAGAGCTTACCAACTATCTATATTTTACCTATACCCACACACCTGCTTTTGCTCAACCAGACGGAAAAGCATACCAACCAGCTCACGACATCAGTTACTATAAGAACGAGAAGTCAGTCATCGTATTGGGTTCGGGTGCATATCGCATCGGTTCGAGCGTAGAATTCGACTGGTGTTCGGTGAATGCCATCAATACAGCTCGTAAACTGGGTTATAAGTCTATCATGATTAACTATAACCCTGAGACGGTATCGACCGACTATGACATGTGCGACCGTCTGTACTTCGACGAGTTGTCGTTGGAACGTGTGCTTGACGTGATTGACTTGGAAGAGCCTCGTGGTGTGATTGTGAGTGTGGGTGGTCAAATTCCTAACAACCTGGCAATGAAACTCTATCGCCAGGGGGTTCCCGTCTTAGGTACCAGTCCTGTAAACATCGACCGTGCTGAGAACCGCGATAAGTTCTCGGCTATGCTCGACAAGCTGGGTATCGACCAACCTGCATGGAGAGCGCTGACATCGTTTGAGGATGTAAAGGAATTTGTGGACGAAGTGGGTTATCCCGTACTAGTACGTCCATCATACGTACTCTCTGGTGCTGCCATGAATGTGTGCTATGACGATGAGGAGCTGCACCGCTTCCTCAATATGGCAACAGAGGTCAGCAAGGAGTTCCCCGTAGTGATCTCGAAATTCATGACCGATACCAAGGAGATTGAGTTCGACGCTGTAGCCGATAAGGGTGAAGTGGTAGAGTATGCTATCTCTGAACATGTAGAGTATGCCGGTGTGCACTCAGGTGACGCTACAATGGTATTCCCTGCACAGCATATTTACTTCTCGACCATCCGCCAGATCAAGAAGATTTCACGCAAGATAGCCCAAGAGCTCAACATTTCCGGACCATTCAACATCCAGTTCCTGGCTAAGAACCGTGAGGTGAAAGTGATTGAGTGCAACCTGCGTGCTTCACGCTCGTTCCCCTTCGTTTCTAAAATCTTGAAGCGTAACTTCATTGAGACTGCTACAAAGATTATGTTGGACGCTCCTTATCAAAAGCCTGAGAAGAGTGAATTCGATATAGATCGTATCGGTGTGAAGGCCAGTCAGTTCTCGTTTGCTCGTCTACAGAATGCAGACCCCGTACTGGGTGTGGATATGTCATCAACGGGTGAGGTAGGTTGTCTGGGTGACGACCTGAACGAAGCTATGCTCAACGCCTTGATTGCTACTGGTTATCGTCTGCCTAAGAAGAGCGTGCTGATTTCAAGTGGTGATGCCAAAGGTAAAGTGAGCCTGTTGGAGCCTGCTCAACAATTGGTGAGGAAAGGCTATCAGGTATATGCTACAGGCGGTACAGCCAAGTTCTTCAACGACAATGGTATTACAGCAACAGCTGTCAGCTGGCCTGATGAGGAGGGTGAAAACAATGTGATGGAAATGATTGCCAATCACCAGTTTGACCTCATCGTCAATGTACCCAAGAACCATACCAAGCGCGAATTGACAAATGGCTATCGTATTCGTCGTGGTGCCATTGATCACAATATTCCTCTGATGACCAATGTTCGATTGGCCAAAGCCTTCATCGAGGCATTTACTGCTATGAAGGAAGAGGACATCAAAATTAAATCATGGCAGGAATATAATAGTTAACTGAAAAGGGTAATTGAAAATTGAGAATTAATCGATATTCTATTCTTTGGATGCTCCTGTGCTTGTTGCTCCCTATGGGGGGACAGGCACAGGAGACTCCTAATGCGCAACAGGCGCGTCGTATGTTTGATCAGGTCTTCCAAATGGTGTTTGGACCTGAAGGATCACAATTATCGTACTCTGTGAATATCATCGGGATATACAAAACGCAAGGTACTATATGGAACAAGGGGAAAAAGAGCAAATTTATTGACGAGAAGTATATTGCGTGGAACGACGATGTCACGTACTATCGATTGGAGCGCAAAAAGAAAACCGTTACCATCTACGATGCCCATTCTGACAAACGTGACAAGTATGCTTCGAAATTTAAGTTTGAGCCTAACAACTACACATACAGTATCAAAAACGATCCGGGAAAGGGTTACTACATTACGTTGAAAGCCAAAAAAGGGGTGAAAGGTATCAAGGAAGCGCGTGTCTTACTGGATCATCATACCCATCACCCTATCAACATAAGGGTGCGTGTGGGTATATTCCGCACAACCATCAAGATCAGTAATTTCAAAGTTGGAGGTCTCAGTGACAATATGTTCAACTTCCCACAATCGCAATATCAAAATTACAAGTTTATTGACAAGCGATAGGAAACACTAAAAAAGGGGCGTGCCTCACGGCATGTCCCTTATTGAACTAAACTAAACAAATACCCTATTATGATTTATTCCTATTATTTATAGCTGTTACCTTAAAACGGCTAACTGTTTTCCGTTTGCAAAGGTAATAAGAAACTAAAGACAATGCAATACCTAAAAATGAGTGTTTTAATAGAAGATAAACATTAACGACTCATAAATTTGAATGAACAAAATGTAAAAGAGGAAGAAAGGGGCAGCCCAACGGATACCATAGAGCAACGAGTCGTAAACATCACGCAAAGTCTGGAACGTTCCTGCTATAAGACCATAGACAATACTAAATAAACTGATACTAAATGACAAGACTGGTATGAGGCTGTATGAGAAAGGGGATGGAAAAAGCTGTCCTGTGGCACTCCGCAACACGGCATGTGGCATGAAAGTCAGTAAGACGATTGCTAATATACAAAACAGGAACACTCCCCCACTGATAAATACAGCTCGCCGTTCGCGATATGAGAGGAACGAGTGGTTACTGATGAGTGCCAAAAAGCCACAGCACTTCAGACAACCTGCCGCTATTGATGCCAACAGGAGCCATGAGAGTTGCGGAGTAGCCAGAATATTGCCAAAATGCCCCATGAACCAACGGATGCCCTGTCCTGACAGGATAGAACGCACACCACTGGCAGGAAGTGCTGCACTGAGTAACCATGACAGTAGTATGAGCAATACCTCTGCAACAAACAGGGCAAGGGCAAGACGAGGCCAAAAATTCTTCATTCTGAGTCGGGTTCGAGATTGTCAATATCCAATATACGAAGTTCAAGGGCACGAACCACCAGACGGGTGGCATTTACACTTTCACCATTGGGAAAGAGTTTGTGAACCAAATCGTTCTGACGCTTCTCCAGACTCTTGACACCGAAGGGCATTCCACGCAGATTGGTAATCTGCTCTTTGGTATAGCCTAAAGCCAAATGACGCAGGAAACGTTCGTCGTACTCGTCAATCTCGTAATTGATGAGGGCCTCCTGGCGAGCCAACTGCGAGGAAACCGCATATTTGAAGCGCTCGACAATCTTCTGGAGAATGGGTTCGTTGAATACCAGTTGTTTGCCTTCCATGACGGCACGCACATCAGCACGGGTAAGAAGTTCGCCGCTTTTGAGGATAATACCGTCAGCACCGGCATCCAATACATCGACCCACAATTTCTCATTCAATATTTCACCCGTGAAAATGAGTACCTTAACCTGTGGATAGCTCTCTTTGGTATGACGGCAGATTTCCACACCGATAGTGGTAGAGCCACCCAAGCCAAGGTCGAGCAATACTAAATCAGGTTGCTGCTGCTTGATGAGGCGCCAGTATTCCACCTCGTTAGAAGCTGTGCCTATGATTTCAGCCTCAGGAATCTCATGTCGCACAATACCTTCTGTTCCTTTCAGTTCCAAAGGAACATCTTCTACGATAATAAGTTTAAAATTTTCCATATCTCGGTAATGTTATTTTAATCATTGTAATAGAATCAGCCATCTCAGCCCAGATGCCACAACCACGCCGATTGGTTGCTTCACCATGATCGCGTACAATCTGGCGACATAGCAGATAAGATATATTTTCCGTTTGCTGGGTAAACAACTCGTTGACCTGCTCAGGAGTCAACTTTAGATCGCTACGGCGAATAGTAAAGAGCAGATACTGCTTATCCTTCACTTCTACAGACACTTCCCCCTTCAGCAGTTCGAAGAGATAGTGCAGCATGTGTTCATCACCCAACACATCCTGTCCGTAAAGATGCACACGCTTCAGATGCAGATTCACTCGTTCTACCTGATGTAACGCCTGTTCGCTGAGCATACCATAGAGCTCGCGATAATAAGAAGCTACTTCCAACATAGACTGCGTATCGCCACTATCGGCTAACTGACGGATGCGACTGGGGTAATACATCGTCTCATGCTTAATGGTAGAGAGACAGTTGTCCAAAACGGCATTCGCCACATGTAATTTGCTGTCTTCCAGTTCTGCACGCCGCAGTTCGTCCTCTGCCATCTCTATATGATCCTGCTGCTGACGCTCCTTGTGGAACCGAGTCAACAGACGATGACGGTAGTACAACATATAATACGCTGGTATGATGAGCATCAGAATCAATATCAACAGGATGATGGCAATGCGCTTGTTGCTCTGAGCCTGCTGCATGGTGCGACAATAGTCGTCGAGGGTATTATCGGCGGAGAGTTCCTTGAAGAGTTGAGTATATACCTTATTATTATAATGGTAGAGTTCCCACTCATGCAATGCCAATGCAGCCACTGCACTCTCGTTGCGGATGTCCAGAATAATCTGAAAATTGGTAGCCACACTATCGTGTAACCACTGTATTTCGGGAGGCATCAGCGAGGCATTGCCCAAGTGATGCATCAGCAACTGTCCTTTAGGATGCTGCTGGAGATAATGGGCATTCAGATATTTCAAACATGAATCAGCAAATTCCAATGTCTTACTATAGGTGCCATTGATGTTCGAGAAATAAGCAGAGTCGGCAAATATATGGGCACGATCTAAGGACAACTGCTGCTGACTATTGGCAGGAATTGAACCAAATGCAAATAGCCAAAAGACAAGACCCAATACGCGCAAAATACCTTTTGGTAAACGGAAGAAGAAACGACTGCCTCTACCCTCCTCGCTCTCGGCTGAGAGTTGACATACTTGGAAAATCTGACTGATTTTACGGTATTTCTCGATGATGCCCTTGCAGTTCATCAGACCGAAACCGTGTCCGCCCTTTACCTGATGATTGAAAACCTGAGAGAGTTCCTGTTTTCCCATACCTTTGCCTGTATCAACAACAGACAGTTCGACATAATCGGCAAAATCCTCGGCCTTGATTTGAACAGACCCACCCTTATCAGTAAACTTACGGGCATTATCAGCCAGCGTGTTAAGCATAAAGAGGGTTAATACCTGATCAGCTTTTACCACAGCCTGAGTGGGTTGCACATCCAAAGTAAGTCCTTTCATGTTAAAGGCGGCCTTACTACGGCTAATAATATCAAACAAGGGTTGCAAGGCAAAACTCTCGATATGCAGACTCAATTCACCCTGACGTAACTGTATCCAGCGGGTGAGAATATCATTTTGGGCATTAATCTGGTCGGTGAGTTCACGAATATAGGAGAAACGTTCTGGATTATCAGGACGATCTGAATTCTCCAGGCTTTTTGCCTCATGGATAATGCGGTCAATGAGGGGAATGATGCTGACTACCATAGAAACTTTGGCACGCTGTTCCAAGTGGTGACGCTCACTCTTCTCTAATTGTAAATGAGCGACGGCTATCTCCTCGTCTTTCTGCTCCAATAAATCGTCCAAGGCATTATGCTGTTGCTCACGTTTATGCACTCGATTAAAAAGCCATAGCATACAAATGAGTAGCAGTATGGCTATGATAACAGCAACCATCATCCAATTCAGCTGGGTAACAGATTGGTCAAGCATGGCTGCACGAGCTTCCAATTCCCTATCCTGTCGTGTCTGTTCCTGAAGATCAATATAGATATTACGGTTGTAATCACTATGTTGCTTGTCGTCCATTGCCGAATAGACCACACTCATCTGCTCGCGAATACTGGCCACAAGATCAGGAGCCTGGTTGATACGTTTGTCTGACAAGGCTTGTTGCAGATAGTTCAAGGCATGTTCGTTGTCGCCCATAGCATGATAGCAGGATGCCAACGTACGATAGGCACCAGCTATCTGGTAAATATCGCCATAAGACTGAAATCCCTCTAATGCTTCCTGCGCTAAATCCACATCGCCTAAGTGGTCAGAAAGGGCTTCCTTGGCATTGGCTTCAAAATAGGGATAGAAGTAGCGTTGAGAGATATTGAGACAGCGATTCAGGTATTCTATCTCCTCTTGATATACCTCGTCATCACTACCTTCAACTATAACGCCTCCTGCTCCTACATTATATAAATAATTGAGATACTGAGCTGTATCGTGACGTAACTCGTCGAGATTGATTTTCTTAAGGGCTTGGATAGACTGGCGCTCCAAACCTACATAATAATAATAGGTGGAATTGACAATGGCAAACTCGCTCTCTGCATAGATGAGACGGTGCCACATGCGCTCAGAGAGTGATGCCCGTTCTTCGTTGATGCGCAACCGACATTCCATAGCCCGTTCACGATGCTCATAAAACTCGCGATTGCGAGAACGGCGCTGACAAAGACGCATCTGCTGGACTTCTGCTACAAACAATTCTATTTGATTGTCAGTCAACGATATGGCTTCTTTCAGATACTCATCTGCACGTTGATAGTCCATACGTGCCATGCTGACAAAAGCCAAATGGTTGAATGCTTCAGCTCGCCCGTCATCGTAAGATACAGCGATATCTAATGCACGACGGGCATATATCTCTGTAGAGTCAAGATTTCGGTAATGAAAATAATAAGATTTTGAATTCAGCTTGTCCACCAAATCTTTGTCGACAGGTGAACAAGCTGAAAAAAAGATAATTACTGACAGGTTAAGCGCGAGCCTTAGCCACATAACCAAGTGCCTCCTTGCACTTGTCGGTTACATACTGCCAATCGCCAGCCTTCACCTTATCACTTGGGAAGAGCTTAGAACCCATGCCTACGCAGAAGACACCAGCTTTGAACCACTTCTGAAGGTTCTCTTCCTCTGGAGCAACACCACCGGTAACCATGATCTTAGACCAAGGCATTGGAGCTTTCAGACCTTTTACCATATTAGGACCAACTACATCACCTGGGAATACTTTGGTGAGGTCGCATCCTAACTCCTGAGCCTTACCAATCTCGCTGACAGTCATACAGCCTGGGCAGTAAGGAACAAGACGACGGTTGCAGACTGGTGCAATGTCAGGATTGAACAAGGGACCCACTACAAAACAAGCACCTAACTGAATATAAAGGGCTGCTGTGGGAGCATCAACTACAGAACCGATACCCAATGCCAACTCAGGACACTCCTTGTCCGCCCACTTTACCAATTCGCCAAACACCTCCTGAGCAAAGTCGCCACGGTTCGTAAACTCAAAAGCACGAACGCCACCCTCATAACAGGCCTTCACAACGTTCTTGCAGGTCTCTAAGTCTTTGTTGTAGAAGACAGGAACCATACCAGTGTCACCAATCTTCTTCAGTACAGCTATTTTATCAAATTTTGCCATAATACTATTTCTAGAATTCCTAAATTATTAGCGCTGAACACGACCACTGGCATTACCACCTGCGAGAGACTCAACTTCCTCGACACTTACGAGGTTGAAGTCACCATTGATGGTATGCTTCAAAGCTGAAGCTGCAACAGCAAACTCAAGAGCCTCACCCTGAGTTGGCTTGGTGAGCAAACCATGAATCAGACCACCAGAGAAAGAGTCACCACCACCTACGCGGTCAATGATAGGATTGATTTCATAACGCTTAGACTGATAGAACTCCTTACCGTCATAAATCAAAGCCTTCCAGCCATTGAATGTTGCAGAGAACGACTCACGGAGAGTAGATACTACATACTTGAAGCCAAACTCCTCTTTCATCTGCTTGAAGATACCCTCATAGCCAGCAGCATCAGTCTTACCGCCTTCAACATCAGCTTCAGGCTTGAAACCAAGGCAAAGTTCTGCATCTTCTTCATTACCAATACATACATCAACGTACTGCATCAGAGGACGCATAATGGAGATGGCCTTCTCTGAAGTCCACAACTTCTTACGGAAGTTCAAATCAACAGATACACATACACCATGACGCTTAGCAGCCTCACAAGCCAACTTGGTCAATTCTGCAGCCTTGTCACTGATAGCAGGAGTAATACCACTCCAATGGAACCAAGCTGCACCTTCCATGATCTTGTCGAAATCGAAATCAGAAGGATCAGCCTCGGCAATGGCAGAATGTGCGCGGTCGTAAATCACCTTGGAAGGACGCATTGATGCGCCTGTCTCAGCGTAATAAAGACCTACACGGTCACCACCACGAGCAATAAACTCGGTGTTAACACCATAGCGACGCATAGCATTCACAGCGATCTGGCCAATCTCGTGCTTGGGAAGCTTTGATACGAAATAAGCTTCGTGACCGTAGTTTGCTACAGAAATAGCTACGTTAGCCTCACCACCACCAGGGATAATGCGGAATGATTCACTCTGAATGAAACGGTCGTTGCCGTTAGGAGATAGGCGGAGCATAATCTCACCTAATGTAACAATTTTAGCCATTTGTTTTAGTATTTATATAATAATTAAATTTGGTTTCGTTGGCAAAGATAACACAAAATTGTGCAAATACCAAAATAATATCCAAAAATATTCCAAAAATGTTCCGTAAACGTTTTTTTTTCTTTATCTTTGCATTCAAAATATCAAATGGACATGGATACTGGAAAAATCAGAATCAAGGATATTGCCCTTCGTGCTGGTGTAAGCGTAGGTACAGTAGACCGCGTTTTACACAAACGGCCCAATGTTTCGAAAAGTGCATTGGAAAAGGTAGAGAAAGCACTCAAGGAGATGGATTACAAGCCCAACATGTATGCCTCGGCTCTTGCTTACAACAAGTCGTACACGTTCTATTGCATCATTCCTAAGCACGAGTCTGAAGCCTATTGGGAAGAAGTAGAAGAAGGTGTTATAGACGCCTGTGAACGCCGTCGTGATTTTCGTGTAAGCCAGAAGATGATGTACTACAATCGGTTTTCTACTGATACCTTCACGAAAGTTACCACAGAATGTCTGAAGCAGCAACCGGACGGTGTGATCATTGTACCGTCGAAGCTGGATGTCACACGGAAAATCACCAATCAACTACACGAACTGGAAATACCTTTTATTCTGCTTGATTCATACATGCCCGATTTGAAGCCATTATCCTTTTATGGACAAGACTCTTTTTCCAGTGGATATTTTGCTGCCCGCATGCTGATGATGATGGCTCCCTATGAGAAAGAAATCATGCTGATGAAGCAAATGCGTAATGGCAATGTGGCTTCCAAACAGCAGGAGAATCGCGAAACAGGATTCCGCCACTACATGCATGACCACTTCCCTGAGGTAGTGATTCATGAAGTGAATCTCTCGCTCGACGAGAAACGCGAGAAATACGATGCTATTCTGGATTCATTTTTCAGCGAACATCCTCAGGTTCATCATTGTATCACTTTTAATTCTAAAGCTCACTTGGTCGGTGAATATCTCCTGCGATCCAATCGCCGCAACATACAGATTATGGGGTACGATATGGTGCCCAAAAATGCGGAGTGTGTGCGTCAGGGGAGCATTTCTTTCCTGATTGCACAACACGGATACATGCAAGGCTATTCCTGCATCGAGACGCTGTTTAATGCAATCGTCCTGAAGAAAGAAGTGGAACCAATCAATTACATGCCTATCGAACTTCTGACCAAGGAGAATATTGATTTCTACCGCCGGAAAAATATTGGATAAAACACTTAAATACTAAAACAAATACAATTATGGCATTAGCAACATTTCTAAAAATCAATCCTGCCGACTCAGTCGTTGTTTGTCTACAACCTAAAAAGAAAGGTGACATCATCGAAATTGACGGCAAACAAATCACAGTGAACCAAGATACACCTGCTGGTCACAAAGTACTCATCACCGATATTAAGGAAGGAGAAGATATCATTAAATACGGCTATCCTATCGGTCACGCACGACAGAATTTGAAGGCTGGTGATTGGGTCAATGAGAACAACCTAAAGACAAATCTCAGCGGAACTCTAGAATACACATACAATCCAGTAAATCAAAAACTTAGCATCAAAAACGAAAACAGAACCTTTAAGGGCTACATCCGCAAGAACGGTGATGTGGGTGTGCGTAATGAAATATGGATTGTACCCACTGTTGGATGCGTCAACGGCATTGCCGAGCGATTGGTAAACCAACTGAAGAAAGAAACTCAAGAGGAAGGTATTGACGCCATCTGGGCCTGGCATCACAACTATGGATGCTCTCAGCTTTCCGGCGACCACGAGAACACTCGAAAGATTCTCCGTGACATCTGTCTGCACCCCAATGCTGGAGGTGTTCTGGTATTAAGCCTAGGATGTGAGAACAACCAGCCTGACGAATTTATGAAGATGTTGGGCGACTATGACAAAGATCGTATCCGTCTGTTGGTCACTCAGAAAGTGGAAGGCGATGAAGTAGAAGCCGGTATGAAAATCTTACGGGAGCTCTATGACCTCGCCAAGACCGACAAGCGTCAGGAAGTACCTGTTTCTAAACTACGCGTTGGTTTGAAGTGTGGTGGTTCTGATGGTTTCAGCGGTATCACAGCTAACCCATTGGTGGGTGAGTTCAGTGACTGGCTGGTAGCTCAGGGCGGAACAAGTGTTCTGACTGAAGTTCCTGAAATGTTTGGAGCTGAAACGATTCTCATGAATCGCTGTGAGACAACAGAACTTTTCGACCAAACGGTTTCGATGATTAACAACTTCAAGGAGTATTTCCTTTCACACGGTGAACCGGTAGGTGAAAACCCAAGCCCAGGTAACAAAGCTGGTGGAATCTCTACGCTGGAGGATAAAGCTTTGGGATGCACGCAGAAGTGTGGTAAAGCACCCGTCAGCGGTGTGATGGAGTATGGTGATCGCATACAGCATGACGGACTCAACCTGCTCTCTGCACCTGGCAACGACCTGGTAGCCTCTACAGCTTTGGCTTCCTGCGGATGCCATCTGGTACTCTTCACCACAGGCCGTGGTACACCTTTCGGCACTTTCGTCCCCACGATGAAGATTGCTACCAACCCCACCCTTGCTCAAAATAAGCCTCACTGGGTAGACTTCTCCGCAGGTCAGTTAGTAGAGGGTCGTACGATGCAAGAACTTGTTCCTGAATTCATTGACAAAGTCTTAGCTGTAGCCAGTGGTGAGCATGCTCGCAACGAGGCTAATGGCTATCGCGAAATTTCTATTTTCAAAAACGGAGTTACTCTTTAATGAAGAAAGGATTATTAGCATTATCACCGCTTTTGGTGTTTATTGTACTGTACTTAGTCACGAGCATCATAGCTCGTGACTTTTACAAAGTACCTATCACGGTGGCCTTTATGGTGTCAAGCATCTATGCTGTCATCGTATCACATGGCTTGCCGCTAAAGAAGCGCATAGACATCTTCAGCCGCGGAGCAGGAACTGCTCAGATGATGCTCATGATCTGGATATTCATTCTGGCAGGAGCCTTTGCCAATAGCGCTAAGGTGATGGGGGCTATCGATGCAACGGTGAATCTCACGCTGCTACTCCTACCTGCCAATATGCTGTTGGCCGGATTATTTCTGGCTGCTTGTTTTATTTCCCTTTCCATCGGTACGAGTGTGGGCACTATTGTTGCCCTCGTACCTATTGCAGCCGGTATTGCCGACTATACGGGAATGTCGTTGCCTATGATAGTGGGTATCGTAGTAGGAGGCTCCTTTTTTGGCGACAATCTCTCGTTTATTTCAGACACGACGATTGTTGCTACCTCGACTCAAGAGTGTCGGTTGAGCGATAAATTCCGTGTCAACTCCTTCATCGTAATGCCTGTAGCTTTCGTCATGCTGATTATCTATCTCTTCATGGGAATCAATACGCATGTGGAGTATCAGGCAACCTCTATCGACATCTTTAAAGTAATTCCATACCTCGTAGTACTAATAAGCGCTATTTTAGGTATGAATGTGATGGCTGTATTAACTGTTGGTCTCCTGCTGTCAGGCGTCATAGGACTCATTCTTGGGAGTTTTGACGTCTATGGCTGGATGCAGGCTATGGGTGATGGCATCATGGGGATGGGTGAACTGATTATCATCACCATTATGGCTGGTGGAATGCTGGAACTTATCAAATATAATGGTGGTATCGACTTCATCATCAAGATGCTGACACGCCATGTAAATAACAAACGTGGTGCCGAACTGTCGATAGCGGCACTGGTGTCGCTGGTGAATATCTGTACGGCCAACAACACGGTGGCTATTCTCACCGTAGGCAGCATAGCCAAGAATATAGGCGACCGCTTTGGCGTAGACAATCGCAAATGTGCCTCTATACTCGATACTTTTTCATGCATGATGCAAGGCATTATCCCCTACGGGGCACAACTTTTGATGGCTGGCGGATTAGCATCTCTCAATCCTGTCAGCGTCATCCCATATCTCTATTATCCGTTTCTTCTGGGCACCATGGCCTTCGGATCCATCCTTGTCCGTTATCCTAAAAAATACTCATAGTAATGGATATCATACAGCGCAATTTCCTCAGATTACTCAAGAGCGGAGCCTTTGGTCAACGCGAACAGTTTGAACCTATGTCTGCTTGGAAGTGGAATCGGCTCTTTCAACTTTCCCAAATGCACGATGTCACACCTTGGTGCTACGACGGCATCAAACTATGTGCCGACGATTTCTTTCTCAAGATTCGCCCAGAGCAGATGCAGCAATGGCAGCAAGCCGCCGAGGATGCCGACAAAGACATTCCAAAGGAGGAAGTGCAGCATCTGACCAACCCATTGCTCAACCGCAAGTTGCAGCACATCATCGACGAGCAGCATGAGTCCCCTACCCTCCAGTTGTTGCTCAACATTATCCGGCTGGCTCGTTTTATCCTTACACAAGGTATCAATATGCGCCATTTAGTGGAATTAGGCATCTATCTGCGCACAACAAAAGACCAGATTGACTACAATCAGTTGACCAAATGGATTCAATCTTTGAGAATGACAAAGATTGTAAAACTGGAAGCGGCTCTTCTGGTTCATTTCTTCGATTTCCTACCCGAAGAGATTCCTTTCACTGAGATCACTGTCAACAAATCGACCGTCAGTATCGCCGAAGATATCCTCAACACCTCCAGCGAACAGGTGGCTGAATGGTATTTCACTCAAGGCAAGAATGTTTTTGTCAGCACGATTAATTCCGATGCTATGATGTGGCATGTTCGCCATTCTGCCAAATACATGAACTACTACCCCAGCGAAGCTGTTACTAATTTCTTTGCCAACTTCGCCCATTCTCTCTCACATATCGAAGAATAGGTCAGTGGTGGCGGAATCGGAGCTCACGCAATCGATGACGCCCCATCAGTCTGCTTTTGTCAACATAGCCACTGACACCTGTCAGCGTACCCTTTCCCGTATACTGCCACGCCACGATGTCGTGCTCGTCGGCCAAAACAGGTTCTTCGTCCGTATACATGGCTATCATCAGTTTATAGTCATCCAACTTGCCTATCAAATACTTATTATAGAAATTGCGATAGGTGTACACCAATGGTTTCTGGTGATAGGCTTCCTCTACCAGTTCGAGAAACTTCATCAACGAGTCACAAAAAGCATCTACTTGCATACCGCTCATCGTTTCCACATCTATCATCGGTATCAGATCCTGTTCACCTGGCAGGCATTGTGTCTTAAAATTCTCCAACTGCACTGCCTGATCTACTCTCGGACGATAGAAATGATAACTGCCAACTTTCAGTCCATAGCGGTGCGCCAGATTAATGTTACGTTCAAACATAGCGTCAATTCTGTCACCACCTTCAGTAGCTTTCAGATAAACGTATGCCATCTTCGTATTATCGCCTACGGTTTCCCAGAACACATTGCCCTGATAGTGGCTCATGTCTATACCATGTATATGCGAACAAGTGTCTTCGCATAACACACCATACTCTTGTGCCCCTGCTTGCAGCCATGAGCCCCAAACCATGCACAAAACATATATTATTGTTCGTTTCATCATCACTATTATCTTGCTTTTAAATTTTATACTTTTTCTTTTCGTGAGTTGCTCGCTGGGGAGTGCTGGAGAGTCCGCCCAATGAGGGTGACTTCACGCCTCGATAGCCATTCCAACGTTGCATGATTTTATCCACATAACCAGCAGTTTCCGAACCACGCATATATCCATATTTCACCACAGGATCGTTGTAATATTCGGGTTGCGCCAGCAACAGGATGTAATGACTGACATCAGCCCATCGCTGTGGGTCGCGCCCGTTCTTCCGAGCCAGCGCCATCGCATCGCGCACATGAAAGGCACCGCCATTATAGGCAGCCAATATGAATTTTATGCGCTCCTGTTGGTTACGGATATCACTGAACGAGCGATTGAGTTCTCCTATGAGTTTGGCTGCGGCAGCAATACTTTTCTCAGGGTTGAACATATCCGAACGAGCCAGCCCCAGGTGATCGGCCGTCGCAGGCATAATTTGCATCAATCCGCAAGCACCGGCCCATGAGCGTGCCTGTGGGTCGAAAGTAGACTCCTGATAACACTGTGCTGCCATCAGGCGCCAGTCCCAACGAATCTGTCGGCAATATTGTTGGAAATATGCGTCATAATGCGAGATGACACCGCCTTTCGCATTGAGCATCGGCGAGAATACACGCCGCTTCACCGAACGAGAAGAGAGCAGATAGTCTTCTTCCTTCTTCACCTCGGCAAGCAATTGCGGACGATACCACTCCTTGAGTGCTTTTGTCAGTTCTGGTTTATCTGCACCTATCTTCCAAGCCAATTGCTTCGATTGCTGCCCGTTGCGGAAGAGTATCAGGTCTGCCTCACCATCCTTCAATCGGCGTAGCATCTCAGTTGAGTCGCGACACACATCTACGCGCAGACTGACCCCTATCTTATTGGCAAAACGCTGACAAAGCATATACTCTGTGCCCAAATGCTTACCACGATAATCATAATAGGTCTCAGGTCCTGTCAGAGTGAGAGCTATCAGTTCACCGTTGTTCACAATCTGTTCGAGGTCAAAATCAGATGCAGCAACATTCTCCTCCTCACCTCCCCATGGAGTCATAGGGGGTTCCTGCTGTTTCTGATGGCATGATACCGACAAGAATAGAAGCAGTAAAAGATGAATATATATGCTTTTTCGAATCAAAATCATCGTTATTTGGGTGCAAAAGTAATCATTTTCTTGCAAATATGATGAGAAATGTGTAATTTTGCACACTAAATTAGGTAATTAGTGAATATGTTAAGAATTGCAGTACAGTCAAAAGGTCGTCTTTTTGATGACACAATGAATCTGCTGGCAGAAGCAGATATTAAGGTAAGTTCAGGACGACGCACCCTCTTGGTACAGTCAGGCAACTTCCCCTTGGAAGTGCTTTACCTGCGCGATGATGATATTCCACAGAGTGTGGCTAGCGGAGTGGCCGACATTGGTGTGGTGGGTGAAAACGAGTTTGTTGAGCGTGGCGAGGATGCTGAGATTATCTCGCGTCTGGGTTTCTCCAAATGTCGTCTTTCCCTTGCTATCCCCAAAGAGATTGATTATCAGGGAATAACGTGGTTTAACGGCAAGAAGATAGCCACTTCCTATCCACATATTCTCCAAGATTTTCTCAAGAAACATGGCATTGAGGCTGAAATCCACGTCATCACGGGTTCTGTAGAAATCAGCCCGGGCATCGGTTTGGCCGATGGTATCTTCGATATCGTGAGCAGCGGTTCTACTTTGGTCAGCAACAATCTGCGCGAAGTAGAAGTCGTAATGGAGAGTGAAGCCCTGCTCATCGGTCATAAGCAGATGTCACAGGAAAAGCGCGATATCCTCGACCAGATGCTCTTCCGCTTCAAGGCCGTCAAAGATGCCGAAGACAAGAAATATGTGCGCATGAACGCTCCTAAGGCACGCTTGCAGGAGATTATCAACGTACTGCCAGGTTTGAAGAGTCCTACTATCATCCCTTTGGCTGATGAAGAGTGGTGCTCTGTACATACCGTTCTCGACCAGAAACGCTTCTGGGAGATTATCGGCAAACTGAAGGAGATGGGCGCCCAAGGCATTCTTGTAACCCCGATAGAAAAAATGATTCTTTAAAAAAAGAGTGAAAAGAGAATAATTTGCTACCGTCATTATGAAGATATACAGATATCCTGCGCAAACACAGTGGGCCGAAATCATAGCGCGTCCTCGTCTTGACCTCTCGCAACTGAATGCGACAGTAGCCTCTGTATTGGCTGATGTCAAAAAGCGTGGCGATGAGGCTGTCAAGGAATATGAAGCCAAGTTCGACAAGGCAGCACTTTCGTCACTGACTGTCACAGAACAAGAGATGGACGAGGCGGAGAATCTGATCAGTAACGATTTGAAGGACGCCATCATTTTGGCTCACCATAACATCAAGGTGTTCCACATCTCCCAACGCTTCGTAGGTCAGAAGATCAAGACGCAAGAGGGTGTTACGTGTTGGCAGAAGAGTGTAGCCATCGAAAAGGTTGGCCTCTACATTCCTGGAGGAACAGCCCCGCTTTTCTCTACTGTCCTGATGCTGGCCACCCCTGCCAAGATAGCAGGTTGCAAGGAAATCGTGCTCTGTACTCCTCCTAACAAGGAAGGCAAGGTGAATCCAGCCATCCTCTATGCTGCTCGTGTGGCTGGTGTCCACAAAATATTCAAGGCTGGCGGTGTACAGGCTATCGGTGCGATGGCGTATGGAACGGAGTCCGTACCTAAGGTATTCAAAATCTTCGGACCTGGCAACCAATATGTGATGGCTGCCAAGCAACAGGTGAGTCTGGAAGAAGTAGCTATCGACATGCCCGCAGGTCCTTCAGAAGTTTGCGTGCTAGCCGACGAGACTGCCAATGCCACTTTCGTGGCAGCCGACTTGCTGTCACAGGCAGAGCATGGTATCGACTCACAAGTATTGCTCATCACGACGTCAGAAAGCAAGCTCAATGAAGTGCAGCAAGAAGTTGAGAAACAACTTGAAGTATTACCACGCAAAGAACTGGCTTCCAAAGCGTTAGAAAATAGTAATTACGTGCTTGTCAATTCCATTGACGAGATGATTTCCCTCTCCAACGCCTATGCTCCTGAACATCTGATTCTGCAGGTCAGCGACTACGAGGAGTTGGCAGAACGAGTCGTAAACGCAGGCAGTGTATTCCTCGGACAATATGCCTGCGAAAGTGCCGGCGACTATGCCAGCGGTACCAATCACACCCTGCCGACCCACGGATATGCTACAGCTTATAATGGAGTGAATCTTGACAGCTATTGTCGTAAAATCACTTTCCAACATCTCACGGAAGAGGGTATTCGCCACATCGGACGTGCCGTTGAACTGATGGCAGAAGCCGAGCAACTCGATGCCCATAAGAATGCGATGACGCTACGTATCAAAGCGGTGAATGGTGAGTGAGATTAATCTTGAAACATGATGAAAAGTTTAGAGCAATTAGTAAGACCCAATATTGGGAAGTTAGCACCCTACTCTTCTGCCCGCGATGAATATTCGGGTAAGGAGGCACACGTTTTTCTCGATGCCAACGAGAATCCTTATAACGCACCGTTCAACCGCTATCCCGATCCACTGCAAAGGAAACTGAAACAACAGATTTCGAAACTGAAAGGCATACCTGCCGACATGATATTCCTGGGCAATGGCAGCGACGAGGCCATCGACCTGCCTTATCGCATCTTCTGCCAGCCTGGACGCGACAATGTGGTGGCCATCGAACCAACCTACGGCATGTATCGCGTATGTGCCGACATCAACGATGTGGCTTATCGGACGGTACTGCTGAACGAGAACTTCGATTTCCAAGCTTCTGACTTGCTGAAAACATGCGACAGTCATACGAAAATCATCTGGATCTGTTCGCCTAACAATCCTACAGGAAATTCGCTCAATCGCGATGAGATCATCAAGGTAATCGAGAACTTCGACGGTATCGTCATTGTCGACGAGGCTTACATCGACTTCGCTCAGCAACAGTCTCTGCGTACGGAACTGGCTACTCACCCCAACCTCATCATCCTCCAGACCATGTCGAAAGCATGGGGGTCTGCAGCCATCCGACTGGGTATGGCTTTTGCCTCTCAGGAGATTATCGCAATATATAACAAAGTGAAGTATCCCTACAACGTCAACCAACTCACACAGGAGCAGGCTTTGAAGATGTTGAGCGACCCCTACGAGGTTGACAAATGGGTCAAGATACTGCTGCAGGAACGCGTTCGCTTGATGCAGGCCTTTCAGGAATTACCCATCTGCGAACATATTTACAAGACGGATGCCAACTTCTTCCTGGCTAAGATGACGGACGCCCAGGGTGTTTACGACTACCTGGTCGATAAGGGAATCATCGTGCGCAACCGCAGTCGTATTCAACTCTGCCAAAACTGTCTGCGCATCACCATCGGCACGAAGAACGAGAATAACGAACTGCTCTCGGCTCTGCGCCAATTCTAACAAATGGATAGACTCTGGAACCGTAATTATATCAAGGTGATGGCAGCCAATTTTGCGCTGTTCTTCGCCTTTTATTTGCTCACGCCACTACTTCCCCTATATCTGAGCGAGACCTTTGGTGCTACGAAGGATATGATAGGACTGGTACTTTCGGGTTATACACTGACGGCCTTGCTCTGTCGGCCTTTCAGCGGCTATTTCATTGATTCCTTTCCGCGCAAACGTGTACTAATGATATGCTATGCCGCCTTCGCCATCTTTTTTGCAGGCTATTTGGCAGCTGGCACACTCCTACTATTCACCATCGTGCGCACACTGCACGGCGGACCCTTTGGTGCCGTTACGGTGGCTAACTCTACCGTAGCCATCGACGTGCTGCCTTCCTCGCGTCGTAACGAGGGCATCGGCTATTACGGACTGAGCAACAATCTCGCCATGGCGATAGCTCCTACATTTGCTATTTACATCTACACCATCACCCACAATTTCGAACTCCTCTTCTGGCTGGCACTCATCATCGCCGTTTTGGGATGGCTGGTCGATTCGACGGTCACCATCAACCGTCAGCCGTCAGCCGTCAAACCTCAAAAAATATCGCTCGACCGATTCTTTCTCGAACGGGGTTGGCTCTTGGGCGTCAATATGGTGTTCTTCGGTTTCTGTTTTGGAGTGATGAGCAACTACCTCGCCATCTACGGCAAACAGGTATTGGGAATGACGGGAGGCACAGGCACGTGGTTTATGCTTTGCTCTATCGGACTCATCCTCTCGCGTCTGCAGGGCGGTAAGGCTTTGCGACAAGGACGACTGACCCACAATGCTTCCGAAGGTATGGTTATCTCGCTGATAGGCTACACATTGTTCATCGCAATGCCGAATATGGTAGGCTACTACTGTTCTGCTTTGCTGATCGGATTGGGCAACGGCCATATGTGGCCAGCCTTCCAGAACATGATGATATCAATGGCTCATCACAACGAACGCGGCACTGCCAACTCCACCATTCTCATTTCGTGGGACGTAGGAATGGGACTGGGCGTAATGGCTGGTGGAGCAATAGCCGAAAAATTAGGCTACTCCACTGCATTCTGGACAGTCGTTGTCGTGAATGCTATCGGAGTAGCCCTGTATTTTCTGAAGACTCAACACTTCTTCTTTACACGAAGAGTTGAGTAACTCCAAGTTGACTATTGCAATTTGACGATTGCGTACGATGTGGCTGGCATAACTACTGACATGTCGCCCGTGTTCGCATTATAGTCTATGCTGAACTTGTCGCCTGCCAACAATTTCGTTTTCTTAAACTTTACGTTGACATTAAACGTAGCCACGGAAGTTTCGGCCTTCGGGTTAAGCATCACCAACACCACATCCTTGCCTGCTGCACGCGCATAGACAAAAGGATAGACCGAGGGTTGCTGCTCGTCGGCCCGCGGATAGAGGGGCACAAACTCAGCATAGTTGGCCAATGCAGGCTCCTTGTGCCGCAAAGCTATCAGACGGCGAGTCTTGTTGAGCAGCGAGTTAGGATTCTTCTCCTGCGCTGCCACATTGGGAGCATCGGGTGCTGGGTCAACAGGCAGATACAGTTTCGAGGCATCAGCACTCGAGAATCCCAGGTTCTTGCCACTAGTCCACTGCATCGGTGTGCGGGCACCATTGCGGGGCTGATAGGCGCCCTCTACCTGTGGCCAGTCTTTGGGCAGCTGCTTCATGCCAATCTCGTTACCATAATAGAGGAAAGGCACCCCAGGCATCGTGAATCCGAAAGCATAGATAATCTCCAAATCTTTGTCGCTACGCTGATTGCCCAGCCGAGCATTGTCGTGATTACCTAGTGGCAGACTGATATAGCCCTTGCCCACCGTCTTCAGATACTGATCCATGTAGCTCTTCAGAAAATCCCTGATGTCGCCCTTGCCCTCCGCATCGAAATAGCTATGTCCTTCGCTCACCCCGTTCAGAATGCGCCAACTCTCCTTCTGGAACAGGTCGTTATAACCCTTGAACCAGTGGAAGAAGTCGACGTGGAAACAATTGTCGAGCGCATCGGAAGGATACGACCATTCTGCTACCATGAAGCCCTGTGGATATTCCTTCTCCAACAGTTGGCGTATCTCGCGCCAGAAGAGTTTCGTCTCGTTCTCGTTGGTATTATAGAACTGCTCATTACCCCTGACAAAGCGGGTTTTCACGAGCGCTCCAGCCATATCGGCACGGAATCCGTCGGCACCCATATCCATCCAGAACCGCAGCACATCTTTCAGGTCTTCGCGCATCTGCAACACGTCTGGATGATTGGTGGGCAGCTGCCACGGCTGCTCAGGGTCAGGATTCGAGAATCCGAAATTCAGCGCCGGCTGACACCAGTAGAAATTGCGCATGAACTGACCATTACGCTGTCCGTAGCCCTTGATGAACGAGCCAGCAAACTCGCGTGGAGGGTCCACCCAGTTGGTTTCCGTCCAAATGTAATAGTTCGAATACTTGTTCTTCTGCTGTTTCTGCGACTCGATGAACCAAGGGTGGTCAATGGCCGTATAGCTGATGACATAGTCGAAGATGACATGCATACCACGCTTGTGGGCCTCGTCAAACAATTGTTTGGCATCATCATTCGTCCCATATCGCGGGGCTATCTTATAGTAGTCGCGGACATCATAGCCGGCATCCAGGAATGGTGAGTCGAAGAACGGGTTCAGCCAGATGGCATCCACGCCCAGACTCTTCACATAGTCGAGTTTACTGATGATACCCTTCAAGTCGCCTATTCCATCACCGTCCGAGTCACAAAACGTCTGCGGATATATCTGATAGAACACGGCGTTCTTCGCCCATTCGGGCACCTGGGGAATCTCATACTGCCCCGTGATAGTCTGTGCCGTAGCCGTCATGGATGCCATCACGGCTGAAACCAGCAAAAGTCTTCTGATGTTCATATTAGTCCAAATTCAAGCTCTTCTTGATGGCAGCCACCTTCTCCATAGCGGCATTGGTGCAACGTGCGTAGCATCCGGCACACTTGAATGAAGGATCCTTGATTTCGCAGTAGAACTTAATCTTAGGCTCTGTTCCAGAAGGACGCACACTGATCTTGATACCGTCCTCCGTAAACCACTGCAGCACATTGGCTGTCGTAGGCATGTCAAGTTTACCCTTGTTGCCTTGTGCATCACGCCACTCCAGCGTTTGATAGTCTTTCCACAGACAAATCTTCGAACCGCCAAGCTCCTTTGGAGGATTAGCACGGAAATCGCTCATCATCTGCTTAATCTCGTCGGCGCCACTCTTACCGGGCTTCACAACATTGATGGTTGTCTCCTTCGAGAATCCGTACTCCTGATAGATGTTCATCAGCAGGTCGTAGAGTGTCATACCATTATCCTTTGCCCAGGCTGCAATCTCGCAGATCAGACAGATAGATGCGGGTGAGTCCTTATCCCTAACCTTATCGAATGGCAGGAATCCGAAGCTTTCCTCACCACCGCCGATATACTTCTTCTTACCCTCGTTCACGCGGATGCGATAGGCTATCCATTTGAAGCCGGTATATTCGTCGAATATCTCGACACCATTCTTCTTGGCGATGTCGGCAATCATTTCTGAGGTCACGATGGTCTTCACCATGAATTCGTTACCCTTCAGCTGACCGAGTTTCTTCTTATTGGTGATGATGTACCATGAGAACATCATGGCAGTCTGGTTACCATTCAGGATTTCCCACTCGCCCTTGTCATTGCGGCATACAATGGCCAGACGGTCTGCATCTGGGTCAGAGGCTATCACAAGGTCAGCATTCAGTCTGGTACCCAGTTTCATACCCAGTGTCATGGCTTCAGCATTCTCTGGGTTGGGGCTGACAACAGTTGGGAAGTTGCCGTCAATCACCATCTGCTCACGAACCACGTGGATATTCTGGAATCCCCATGAGCGTAGTGCCTCAGGAATAATCACACGACCCGTACCGTGCATGGGTGAATAAACGATGTTGAGGTCTTTCTGGCGCAGAATTACGTCCTGATCAACCATAGCCTCCTTCACAGCCTGCAGATAGTCCCAGTCCATCTCACCGCCGATAATCTCGATGAGGTCATAGTTAGGCTCGAATTTCACGTCGTTGATGCTTACCTTGTTCACCTCGTCGATGATACCCTTGTCATGTGGCGACAGCACCTGTGCACCATCATCCCAGTAAGCCTTATATCCGTTATACTCGCGTGGGTTGTGCGAAGCTGTCACATTGACACCAGCCTGGCAGCCCAACTGACGGATAGCGAAAGAAATCTCAGGTGTGGGACGCAGACTCTCGAAGAGATAAGCCTTGATGCCGTTGGCAGAGAAGATGGCTGCTACGGTCTCAGCGAACATACGTCCGTTGTTGCGGTTATCATGACCTACCACTACGGCACACTGCTTGCCTGGGAAAGCCTTCAGGATGTAGTTGGCAAAACCCTGAGTAGCCATACCGACGATATACTTGTTCATGCGGTTCGTACCAGCACCCATAATACCGCGGAGACCGCCCGTACCGAATTCCAGATTCTGATAGAATGCATCCACCAAAGCCGTCTTGTCGGCATTGTCCAACATAGCTTGTACTTCCTTGCGTGTCTCCTCGTCAAAGGCTGGAGAAAGCCATTCCTTCGCCCGTGCTTCACACTGAGCAATCAGTTCGTTATTTTCCATAATACGTTTATAAAATTTGTTTTAGATTTGATTTTTGTTACTAGCCTACAAAGATAACAAAAAAAACGAAAACCAACACCACAGCAGCATTAATTTTCGTTTTTTTAGCATTCGCCATCCCTCGTTCACAGCTTTCGCATAATTTTGTCAATTTCTTCAAACTGCCTACCCATATTCAGGTTCAGGTAGATGCGATAGAGTGCCGGAGCCCATTTGCGTTTCTCCGTGGGCGCCAACTTGCGATAGGCCTCCATATACGGACGGGCTTCCATATACAGTTTCTGTATCGTCTTCTTGTATACGCGCGGTTGGTTGAGCTTGTCCAGCGCCAGTGCCTGGTTCAGCCTAGCCGTCGCGATGGTGAAATAAGGTTCTGCCAGCGAGTCGTTCTGGGCTATCAGCCGTTCGCCCACCTTCACACATTCATCGTAGCGTTCCAGATTGAGCAGTGCCACCGATTTGGCCAACAAGAACAGTTCGCCGTTCGGGTTGCTCTTCAGTGCCTCGTCGGCTATCAGCAACGTCGAGTCAGCCCGTTCATGACTGTTGTAGTAATCTGCCAGCCGCGGGAAGAAATACGAATAGTCGGGATAAGCCTCGAAGCCCCGTTTCAGCATTGTCAGGTAGCTCGCCTCGTCGTTCTGCCAACGATAAGCCTCGCAAGCATACTGCATCACATATTGCGCCTTCGTCTCATTCTCCATCGCCATATCCAGATAGTGCAGCGTGCGCTCTCCATCCTTCATCACGTAGCCCACATACGTGGCCCAATAAGCCGCTTCTGACAGCGTAGAGTCCTTGTCGTTATAGTCGTACTGGTCAAACAGCGGAGCCTCTGTGCAGTCCAGATAGCAACTAATCAAGTCATAAGCCTGCTCATATTTCTCGCGTCTGATGAAGTAAGTACCCCCGTAGTAAAGATTAGGGCGCAGACGGTTCAGTATTTCCGCATGATCCTCACGATAGCGCAGTTTCACCCTACCCTTCTTGTCGGGTACCATGTCCAGTGAATCGAGCGATTCAGCAATCATGAAGAGTCTTCGTGTCAAGTTGAAGAAAGCCGCCGTATCATATTTCTGGTTCAGATACAGCTTCTCATTAGCTGCTTCATATTGTTTCATAACAGCCTGGAACCAAGTCAGATAAACTTTTTCATTCTGTCGATTCTCAGGATTGTTGCTCAGCAAGTCTGTCATCAGTTTTTCGGCCTTATCGAAGTCTTTCCCACTCTTGATATAAGTCTTCGCCTGACTGATCTCCTTCTTCTGAGCCCAGCCTGCAGCACAAGTGCACAACAACAAAATTATTGTAATTATCCTCATTATTTTTACCTTATGATATATTTTCCAAGGTGCAAAGTTACGAAAAAGTGAGAGGATTGCAAAAGAAAAGCTTGATTTTCTTTTCATTCCCGAATGCTAAGTAAGTTCGTCACATAGTGACAAAGTTACGAAAAATGAGAGGAATGCAAAAGAATTATTGTAAAATCAGGGAAGAAAAGAGTGGAATTCCACTCTAATTTGCTACCTTTGCAACAAAAATACAGAAGATATGAATAGAATAGACTACCTGATGCTCTCTTATGCAAGGCGGCCTATGAAGAGAGGATTCTTAATACTGCTTGTCGCAAGCATAGCTGTGAGTTGCTTCGGCCAGACCCGTAGAACGAGTTTAAGGGCCAAAGTGGATAGCATACTGTCTGCCAAATATAATAAGGTAAACTATGACACCAACTACATCGGTCGTCCAGAAGGAAAGCTGACACTGAAATTACGTACCAACATTTCCGGTTCCGATTACAATGTCCACCGTCGTATCAGCGGTGCAGAGGGCAGCAGTAAACTAAAAACCGCCCGTATGGCTACGCTCAGTATCGGAGCCAGCTATAAGGGAATATCAGCGGGTCTGTCTCTCAATCCTGCCAGCCTGAGCGGGCGCAATAAGGACTACGAGTTAAACATTAATGCATACGGCAACCGCTATGGCATTGACGTAATCTATCAAAGCTCACGCACACTCTCCGGTCCTGTTACGTTCAATGGAAAGGAAGTACAATTGGAGCGTGGCATGGCCGACATGCAAATACTTATCATCGATGCTTACTATGCCTTCAACGGCCGTCGGTTTTCTTATCCTGCAGCCTTCACCCAGTCGTTTGTCCAAAAGCGTAGTGCAGGGTCCTGGCTGGTGGGGCTTACATATCTTGGAGGTCGTATCAAAACCACCGACGAGAAGCCTTCTGAGGCATCAGACCTGAGAATCTATACGGGCCATTTTGCCATCGGTGGCGGATACGGATACAATTTCGTCATAGGGCGGCATCTCCTGCTCCATCTTTCGGCATTGCCGACGCTGGTCATTGCCAACCGCAATAATATCGAAGAGAACGGTGTGCGGCAGGATATGGACACCAAATTCCCCGACTTCATCCTGACCGAGCGGCTATCTGTTGTATATCATTTCAACAAGAAGTATTTTGCCGGTGCCACCTTTGTCATGAGTAATACCTTCCTCGACGACCATCGTATCGACATCAATTATAGGAAATGGAGACTAAGAGCATTTTTGGGTATCAGAATATAAACACAGCAATTTGATACCGTTAATTCCATAGCTCCATCTCGAACTCACGTCCGAGGGCAGAACCTGAGCTGCCACCGCCATAGTCGATGCCAGTTTCTGTACCACCTGTGACACTTTCGACAGTTGCACTCCCTGTAAGCAATTTACACTGCTGTCCGATCTTCACCACCATCATGGCGGGTTTCATGTATTCTCGTTTCATATTCGTATTCTCCTAATTATTTAACCACAATCTTCTTGCCATTATTGATATAGATGCCCTTCTGCGCAGGCTTGCCGCTGAGGTGTTTACCGTCAAGCGAGTACCAAGAATCAAAGAACTTCAATTCTTCCATTTTTCCATCCTTCAACTCTATCACGCCTGTCGTGTTGTTGTTGTCGCCGAAATCGAGTACGAAGGTGCGGGCACCACTAATGGTCTTGTCACCTGCCGTGATGCCGCTGAGCTTGAAGTAAGCGCGCTGGGCACCGATGGTGGCTCCCTTCTTCGGATAGTAGAGCGTATTGTTCTCACCGAGGAAGAGGATGCTCTTGTCGTCGGCATCAAAGGACAGCTTTTTATAGGTGCCCATGAAGGTGACGGTAGAGCCCTTGTCATCGACGGTTATCTCGTCGTCGCTCAAGTCCTTGGTGAGGGTGACACCTGTGAACACCAGGTAGGAGGGACCGAGTTCGGTGCCGCTGTCCCATTTGATGAGGTAGGCATGTCCCGCCTTGATGTTAGTGGCATCGGCGAAGGTCAGGGTCAGTGTGCCCGTCGATTTGTCGAACGAGACATCGGTAAACTCCTTTATCGTGGCTCCTGCGAGGGGCGAGCTGCTGATGTCCGCCACGTCGAAGGGCAGGCAGAGCGTGTTCCAGTAACCGTCCTTGTAGAGCGTGCGGCCGGTGAGGCTGGCGGTAACTATACCTTTATCATTTTCGTTGAGCGTTGTGGTGTTGTCGTCCTCGCCGAGGCTGACGCCAAAGTAGTAAGGCACGATGTGCTCGTCGGTGAAGTTGAAGCTGCGCCCCTTTGCGTCGGTATAGCTGACCTCAGCGGTCCACATGACTGAGCCAGGTTCGCTGGCGGTTGGTGTGATGCTTTGGGCCCTAATCTGCATATCATCAGAGGTGATGGTCTTCACTACGCTGTTGTCCTTCAGATTGATGATCTTGAGCGTAGCCGATGCCGTATTACTGGTAGCTGCCCATGTCCACTCCGTGCCGTAGTGGTAGCTGTAGCGGGCATAGAGGTTGACGTCGGCATCGGGTGTAATCTCTGCGCCGGGGGCGAGGAGCGTCTCGCCGGCGGTCTTCTCCCAGGTGGTGGGAGCCGTGGCGGGATCCTTCAGCCAGCCCTCGAACACCATGTACTCAGGCAGTAGGTACTGGCTGGGAAGGATATAACTGTGGCCCTTTGGCATACGGATTGTTTGTGCCGTATATCCTGAGTTGTCGCCACTATATAAGTTTACCTTAATGACCTCCGACGCCTTGTAGTTACAGACACTACATTGGCTGTTTGAGTTGTAGGTGTGGGCCTCTGTGTCGTACTTATATGCGCAGTATTTACACTGTTTATAGTGCTGCCCGTCATCGCCGCCCACGATCTGGTAGTCGTAATCACTATGCTCGCAGGGGGATATTTCCAAGCGCTCACATTCTTCGAGCTGACATGCCGCGATGCGGTTGTCAGTACTGATGAACTTTGTATCAGAACCGTCAGCTTTCATACGCTTCACCAACAGCTG
>DEJG01000027.1 GCA_002353295.1 Prevotella sp. UBA2754 | reverse complement strand
GCCGCGCAGGCAGCCGTGGAAGAGTAAATTGACTCTGACATATTAAGTAAAGAGACCTGTCCGCTTGGGCAGGTCTCTTTTGCTTTATGATTATCGACTAAAAACGTCGCCTTATGTGCGTTATTTTAGGGATTTATTTGGTAATTTGACATTAATTCAATATCTTTGTTGCAGAATTTGCGACGTTAATCGTTGTGTTATCTGGAGCTAAGCGCCCAAGTTACTCCATCGTATATGATGCAGAGGACTTGGAATTCTAAGTCTTGATGCAGAATGCTAGAAGAAAGGAGATTTACCATTGTCTAACCTGCTCAGTAAATACTGCTCGTATATCGTTGTAAGCAATAAAGAATAATAAGATATATCTTTGCAAATAATAGTGAAATGCAAATAAACCCAATGGAAACGATTCAGCATATTATCGTAGACAACACATTGAAGAGAATCGGTAAGCCATATTTTGCCAACTACCTTTGCCATGCCTATTGCCATGATGGGTATTGCACGTTCGAGCGCAACGGACAGGCATTCCGCTTCGAGGCTGGTGACAGCCTGATTATAGCCCGCAGGGGCGATTTGGTGATGAACTTGAAGGAGAGTGAGAATTTCCATGTGGATGTCATTTACGTGACGCAGAAGTTCATCGAACTCAGCACACCGCAGAGCAACTACGGTATGCGCGGACAACTCTTTTTGTTTCAGAACCCTATCATGAAGTTGAAGCCCGAGCAGCAGGAGATATGCCGTCTGAATTTTGAGGCCGTGAAACGACGGCTGAAACAGACCGAGCACCGCTTCCGACATGATGCATTGATGAATGCCGTGGAGTGTATGATTATCGACTTCTTCGACTTTCATGCCCAACTGTATCCAGCAGATAAAATCAGTTCCCAGCAACACCAGCTGATGGAGGAGTTCATGGCGATGCTGGAACGTGGCGACTTCCGGCAGAATCGTGACATCGGCTACTATGCCGACAAACTTTGCGTCACATCGAAATATCTAAGTGAGGTCTGTAAAAAGGTAAGCGGTCTGCCTGCTGCATTCTGGATAACCCGTTACACATCGCTTGACATCAGCCGATTACTGCGTGACCGCACACTCTCGTTTACTGACATCAGCAATATGTTCGGCTTCTCTTCTCTGTCACATTTCAGCCGATATGTACAGACAAACTTAGGTGCTAAACCTTCTGAACTGAGGGAGTAGCAATACGATTGTCAGAGTTTGACTCCGTCGAAATTGTTCACGCTCGGCAAAATGAAAACAATTTTTCTTTTTGTTCTCGTTTAACCGCAAATTTGGTAAAATCCCCCGAAAATTGTGTTAATATAGTTTCGGGGGATTGTCGTACCTTTGCAATCGAAATAGAACGACTGCGAAGATGCTCACGCTCGGCATAGCTCAAACGAGTTTGGCTCTGCTCTCGCTTAATCGCATCATTGCACCATCAAGATCAAATAAACAAGAATAACAATGGATTTCAGAATGCAAGATCGCATGGAGTTGAAGGCATTAGTAGACTTCTACGCAACCGAGAGTGACAAAAACAACCAGGACTGCTACGTGGAGATTTTCCGTCCGGACATCAAGCTCGACGTGTATTTCGGCGACAAGCTGGGTATGCAAGCCCGCGACGTACAGGACATGATTCGCCAGTACAAGGCATTCGGTGCCGCCAAGGTGTCGTTCCACATGAACGGACAGCAGAATGTGGACTTCGTGGACGAGACTCACGCCACAGGTACATGCTACGCTCTGGCTACACTGGTGACGGAACAGGATGGAAAGGATGTGCTGACTACCCACGCCGTACGCTACTACGACAAGTACGTGAAGATAGACGGTCGCTGGTGGATTGCCGAACGTGAACAGCACTTCGAGTGGTCAACGAATCAGGTTTTGGGATAAGCTATGGGAAAGACACTGATAGCGTACTACTCTCGTCGCGGAGAGAACTATGTGAATGGAAGTATCGTGAACCTGAAGTTGGGAAATACCGAAGTGGTGGCCCAGAAGATTAAGGCATTGCTGCCTGATGCCGATGTGTTCCATATTGACACGACCTGTGAATACAGCAAGGACTATATGACTTGCATCGAGGAAGCCAAGCAGGAACTGCACGACCAGGTGCGCCCAGAGGTGAAGGACCCATTAGAATCAATCGATGAATACGATACCATCATCCTTGGCTATCCCAACTGGTGGGGCACGATGCCGATGGTCTGCTACACCTTCCTGGAATCGTATGACTTTACAGGCAAACGCATCATCCCCTTCTGCACCAATGAAGGCTCAGGCATGGGTAGCAGCGTCCGCTTCATCAAGAAACTCTGCCCAGGAGCAACTGTCGAGGATGGCATTTCCATCCACGGAGCGGAGGCAGCCAGTGCCGACAGTGAAGCAAGAGAAATAGTTGCATTAGCAAAATAAATAATTAAGGTATAGCTATGAAGATATTTAAGTACATGATGGTCATTGCTGCACTGTTGACAGCAACGGCTTGTAACGGAAAGAGAACTGCTCCTAACACGCAGGAGACAAGTAGCGAACAGGTTGAAAGGCAAATTGATACGAAGAAAAAAGCTCTCGTCGTATTCTTCTCCCACGCTGGCGACAACTATGCCGTGGGCAATATCAAGGAGGGTAATACGAAGATAGTAGCCAACTATATATCAGCCTTCACAGGTGCCGATCAGTTTGAAATCAAGACTAAGAAGTACGATGGTATGGCCTACAAACCCCTATGCGACCTCGCCAAGAAGGAGCAGGAGCATGGCGAACTGCCTTCCTTTGAGGGTTCGGTGGATGTTAAGAAATACGATGTCGTGTTCATTGGCGGTCCCGTCTGGTGGGGCACTTATCCACAGGTGATGTTTACGTTCTTCAAGAAGTACGACCTCTCAGGAAAGATTATCATCCCCTTCACTACTCACGAAGGCTCAGGCCTCGGAAGTTGTGTAAAAGACTTAAAGAAAGCCTATCCGAAAGCTAACGTGCAGCAGGGCTTTTCGATATACGGCCACGATGTCCGCACGGGCAAGGAGCGCGTGGAGAAATGGCTGAAGAAATTAGGTTATCAAGGGAAGTAATATGTCAAAGCAAGTTGCAGTATTAGTAGGTGCTGGTAGCATTGGACAGGCGATTATCCGTCGTGTGTCCGCTGGCAAGCACATTGTGTTGGCAGACTATAGCCTGGAACATGCCGAGCAGGCAGCGAATACTTTGGAGAACGCTGGCTTTGAGTGCTCCACTATAAAATGTGACCTTGGTTCTAAGGAAGACATTCTGAAGTTGGTGGAGTATGCTACGAGCAAGGGCGATGTAACCAATGTTGTGAATGCCGCTGGCGTGTCACCCTCACAGGCTCCAGTAGCAGAGATTCTGCGCGTTGATCTTTATGGTACAAGTGTATTGATAGAAGAGTTCGGACGGGTGATTGCTGAGGGTGGCTCCTGTGTGATTATCTCCTCGCAGAGTGGTCATCGTCTGCCGGTACTCTCCCAAGAGCAGAACGATGCGCTGGCTATGACCCCAACCGCAGAACTGCTGAAACTGCCGTTCCTGAAGGCCATCAATGATACGCTGAAAGCCTACCAGTACTCCAAGCGCTGCAACGTCCTGCGTGTGATGTACGAGGCTACCCGTTGGGGAAAGCGTAATGCGACTATCAACAGCATTTCTCCTGGCATCATCATCACCCCATTGGCAAATGACGAGTTGCACGGGCCCCGCAAGGACGGCTATCTGAAGATGATAGAGGCCATGCCCGCCCGTCGTGCCGGAACGCCAGACGAAGTGGGCGACCTGGCCGAGTTCCTGATGTCCTCACGTGGTCGCTTCATCAGTGGTGCCGATTTCCTCATCGACGGTGGCTGCACGGCCTCTTATTGGTATGGCGACTTGCAGTATTTGAAGGCTACACATTAAAGAATCGAACAGATATGGAAAAAATCAAATTATCAAACGGAGTAGAGATGCCATTACTGGGCTATGGCGTGTTTTTGGTGCCGCCTCAGGAGGCTGAGCGGTGTGTGATGGATGCACTCGAAGTGGGCTATAGGCTTATCGATACGGCGCAGGCTTACTATAACGAGGAGGGCGTGGGTGCTGCCATCAAGAAGAGCAGGATACGGCGCGAAGACATCTTCTTAGTGACGAAGGTGTGGATATCGAACGCAGGCGAGGAGAAGGCCGTACAGAGCATTGATGAGAGCCTGCGTAAATTGCAGACCGACTATATCGACCTGCTGCTCATCCATCAGGCCTACGGCGACGTGTTTGGCTCTTGGCGGGCGATGGAGAAGGCATATAAGGCAGGCATGGTTCGTGCTATCGGTGTGTCTAATTTTCAGACTGCTCGGTTTTTCGACTTCGCCCACTATGTGGATGTGAAGCCGATGGTGAACCAGTTGCAGTGCAACCCGATGATTCAGCAGACGGGCATCGAGCCGCTGCTGACAGAGACTGATACGAAGATGATGGCCTGGGGTCCGCTCGGCGGTCAGGGCATGGACGGCATCGTGAAGAGCGAACTGCTGGCAGGTATCGGACAGAAGTACGGTAAGAGTGCCGCACAGGTGGCTCTCCGTTGGCTGACGCAGCGCGGCATTGTGGCTATTCCCAAGTCGAGCCACAAGGAGCGCATGGCGCAGAATCTCAACATCTTCGACTTCAAATTGACGTCGGAAGAAATGGCTCAGATTGCCACCATGAACCAGCACGACGCGGGCACCATCAACTTCCAGGACCCGCAGTTTGTGAAATATCTTATTGAGACCTACGGATGAGCGTATTACTAATCAACGGAAGTCCTCACGCTCACGGCTGTACCTTTACGGCTTTGGGCGTGGTGGCTGATGAATTGCAGAAGGCTGACATGGAAACAGAGATTATCCACGTCGGCCATACAGACATCCGAGGCTGCATCGGCTGCTATAAATGCAGAGACTTAAGACGCTGTGTCTTTGATAAAGACATGGTCAACGAGGTAGCCAAGAAGTTTGATCAGGCTGACGGACTGATCATCGGTTCTCCAATCTATTATGCAGGAGCAAACGGGACACTCGTCTCGTTTCTCAACTGACTGTTTTTCTCTGCCTCTTTCGAGAAGCGTTTCAAGGTTGGAGCAGCCGTTGTCTCTGCCCGTCGTATTGTAGTATCAAATAATAACTTCATATCGTTCCTTTTTCCAGTCTTTAATCAGTTGCAGAATCTTGTCGGCCAGTTCCTGCTGCTTTTGCTGGTAGATGTGGCCTGTACGCTCGATGAAGAGCAGGCGGTTCTCGTCGGCTGTCGGCATGTGCGAGTTGATGTTGCATAGGAAGCCCGACGGGTCTCCATCGGTGAAGTTGTCGTAGGTGCCGATAAGCAGAGCACCTGTGTGTGTTATCATGGAAACTTGATGGAAATCTCCGTCGGGCAGTCTGTAGAATACTGATAATTTTCGCAGTATTATGCTGATAATTTTCGCAGTATGGCTAATTTTTAGTAATTTTGCAACTGATATGTACAACAAGAAGATACCCGTCGATATTAACTGCGGTTTCCGCATCGCCATCGAAGTGATGGGTGGCAAGTGGAACCCCTATATTATCTATGAACTTCTGGACGGTCCGAAGCGTCCGAGTGAACTCCAACGCCAGATGCCCGAGGCCAGTGAGCGAGTGCTTGCTCAGCAACTGAAGGAACTCATGGAGTACGGAGTAGTCGAGAAACAGGTCATAGACCCCGTCTGCAAGCATTCCGAATACAGACTTACTGATTTAGGCCGTACCTTTGTTCCTATCATTGAGCAACTGCGCAACTGGGGCAACAATTTTCGTGATTGTTTAGCTGTCCATTGAGACAGCTAAAACAAAATGAAATTATTATAAAAACGATGAAGATAGTTATACTTGACGGCTATACAGCCAATCCGGGTGACCTTTCGTGGATGAAACTGCAGGAGTTGGGCGAGTTGATGGTCTATGACCGTACACGTCCAGAAGAGACAGTAGGGAGAGCAAAGAATGCTGAGGTCGTCCTGACTAACAAGGTATGCTTGCACAGACAAGAGATAGAACAGCTACATAGCCTGAAATACATTGGCGTGTTGGCAACTGGCTATAATGTGGTTGACATAGATGCCGCTAACGAACACGGCATCGTGGTAACCAATGTTCCTGCTTACAGCACAATGAGTGTAGCACAGATGGTGTTTGCCCATTTGCTGGCGGTGACAAATCGTACGGAACACTATACCATGCATAATCGAAATGGGAAATGGTCTGCCTGTCCTGATTTCTGTTTTTGGGATACAGATTTGACAGAACTGGCCAGTAAGACTATTGGCATCGTCGGGTTCGGTAACATAGGGAGTCATGTGGCTAAGATTGCCCAAGCTTTCGGCATGAATGTGGTGACTAGTACGAGCAAGGAGAAGTCAGAACTTCCTCTCTATGTAGAGAAAAGGAGTCTTGCTGAACTCTTGAAAGAGAGTGATATAGTAAGTCTGCACTGTCCGTTGACAGAAGGAACGTATCATCTTATCAACCGTCAAACGCTGTGTGAAATGAATCCTTCGGCTATATTAATTAACACCAGCCGTGGTCCGTTGGTGAACGAGTCGGACGTTGCCGATGCGCTGAAAGAAAACCGCCTGAAAGCATATTGTGCCGATGTGTTGAGTGAAGAGCCTCCTACGGCAGATAATCCTCTGTTGCGGTGCAAGAATGCCTTCATCACTCCCCATATTGCCTGGGCTACAAAAGAAGCGAGGATGCGTCTGATAGAGACGGCCATTAGCAACGTAAAGGCTTATGTGAACAAGCATCCTCAGAACGTAATATGATGAATAATAGTTCATCTTATCATCGGCCTTATACATCGATTTCAGACTCTCATTCCATTGATCTTACAAGTATAAGTTTTTATATATGAATAGTAATAAAACAATCTGAGCAATCAGTATCAAGGGAATTCCAAATCTGAATTTTTTGTGGAGTGTCTTGTGGTGCCAAGCCATCATTCCTAGCCATGCTCCAAATGTTCCACCGATGGCAGCCAGACCTAGTAATGTTGTTTCAGAAATACGCCACTTTGACTTTTTCGCTTTAAACTTATCAATGCCATACACGACAAAAGTGACTGCGTTTAAAACAGCTAGGTAGATGAGGGCAATATGCAGATTAACTTCGAATTTGTTCATCGTTTCTCTTAAACTTTGTTGTAAAACGCAGCAAATTTACTGTTTTTGCACGATTTTGACTAATTTTGCGTCTAAAATTAGGAACATTTATAAAAAAGATATGAATTTCTTAGATATTGGAAAAAGTAGATACAGCTATCGGGCTTATAGGCCTGAGAACGTAGAGCGTGAAAAATATTAAAAATGTCAAAGGAACAATTACAGATAAGGGAAAAGCTGCAGACGAACCTGAAAGAGCCGCGACGCTATAAAGTCATTATCTACAATGATGACTTTACCACAATGGAGTTTGTAGTAATGATACTGGTGCAAGTATTTATGAAAAGTCAAGAGGAGGCTGAAGCACTCATGCTTCAGGTGCACCATTCCGACAAGGCTGTAGTGGGTATCTACAGTTATGATATAGCAGTGTCGAAGGCCAATAAAGCAACCCAGATGGCAAGAGAACAAGGCTATCCCTTGCGTTTAACTGTTGAACTTGCGGAGGAATAGACTATGGCAGAGATAAAACAAACAGAACGGGCAGCCAGAATACTGCATTTAGCGATGGAATACTGTCAGAAATACAGAAACGAGTTTATATCGCCCGAACATCTATTATTGGCGATGATGCGCGAAGAGACTTTTGTACATACCCTTAGCGAATTCTGCAAGCCGGACAAAATGGCAGACAGCCTGTTCAGTAAGATAATAGAAGTGGAAACTATGCCAGAAGGTCAAGACTATGAACCAGAAGCATCAGTCCAGTTGGGGCAAGTGATAGAGTATGCATGCATGCAAGTAATGAATAGCAGTGCTAATGCTATAGACATTCCTCATCTCATAAAGGGTATCCTTCATCTAAAAGAATCGTGGGCTTGTTATCTATTGAGAGAAGCATTGGACGGTGAAGAAAGTAATTTCATGAGTCACTTGATAAGTGGGTATGAGTTCTTTGATGGTATAGAGAAAGAAAATGATGAACAAAATAATAACGCTGCATGGAAACGGTTAGTCACTTGTATGAATGAGCACTTTCAGGATCAGAATCCGCTCATCGGACGTGAACAGGAACTGCAGCGTACCATACAGGTATTGTGTCGTAAGGATAAGAACAATCCGTTACATGTGGGAGAACCTGGTGTCGGAAAGACAGCCCTCGTTTGGGGGCTGGCAAAGTTGATAGAAGAGGGAAGGGTGCCAGAACGCCTACAAGGCAGTCGAATTTACCAACTCGACATGGGGACGTTGCTAGCAGGCACACAGTATCGTGGTGAGCTCGAAAATCGCATTAAGCAGATTATGGATGGGGTACAGGAGGAAAGTAAGAATAACATTGTATATATCGATGAGATTCATACATTGGTCGGGGCTGGTGCTACTGGCGACAGTGCAATGGATGCATCAAATATGCTGAAGCCCTATCTTGAATCGGGTATTATTCGCTTTATCGGTTCAACTACCTATGACGAATACAACCGTCATTTCTCTCGTTCAAAAGGCTTGATACGACGCTTTCAACAGATAGATATCGGTGAGCCAAGCGTTGATGAAGCCAAAAACATACTCCGTCAGTTACAACCAAGATATGAGGAGTTTCATCATGTAAAGTATGATGGTGAAGCTATCGATTTTGCTGTAGATGCAAGTGCAAAGCATGTGAATGACCGCTTCCTGCCTGATAAAGCTATTGATTTGATAGACGAGGCAGGAGCGAGTTTCGAAGTCAGAGGAAAAATGGATGGTGAAAGAGTCGGTAAGACAGATATTGCTGAAGTGCTGGCGAATACATGCAAAGTAGATGCACTGGCAATTGCTGAGGATGATGACTACCAGCGACTGAAAAGTCTAGCTTCGCGAATGCTCTCACAGATATATGGTCAGGACGAAGCAATCCGTCAGGTGGTGGAGGCTGTACAGATGTCACGTGCCGGATTGCTGGATGACAATAAACCATTGGCCTCGCTACTCTTTGTCGGTCCAACTGGTGTTGGCAAAACAGAGGTAGCTAAGGTTTTGGCCAAGGAACTTGGTATTGAACTGATACGGTTTGACATGAGCGAATATACAGAGAAGCATACTGTTGCTAAACTGATTGGCTCGCCCGCTGGTTATGTTGGTTACGAAGATGGTGGTTTATTGACTGATGCCATTCGAAAAACCCCTAACGCCGTACTTTTGCTCGATGAGATAGAAAAGGCTCATCAAGACATCTACAATATTCTGTTGCAGGTGATGGACTATGCACGATTAACTGATAACAAAGGACGCAAAGCAGACTTCCGTAACGTGGTACTCATCATGACCTCGAATGCAGGAGCGCAGTTTGCTTCGCATAGTATTGGTTTCAACAGTACCGTAAGCCGTGGCGAAGCTATGATGAAACAGGTAAAGCGTACGTTTAAGCCTGAATTCTTAAATCGTCTTTCGGGTGCCGTTGTATTTCATGACATGGATAAAGAAATGGCAACGCTCATTCTCAAGAAGAAATTGAACGAACTGGAATTTAAACTTGCTGCAAAGCAGGTGTCGATGACGCTTACAGGTGAGGCCTTTGAGCATCTGTTGAAGGAAAGTTTCACTCCTGAGTATGGTGCCCGTGAAATGGATCGCGTCATTGCTCAGCAGTTAAAACCGCTGTTGATGCACGAAATGTTGTTCGGCAGATTGAAACAGGGTGGGGCGGTGACTATTTCAATTATCGATTCAAAATTATCATTGGTTAACTAGGATATGTCTGTTTGGCAATTGGACGATGAACTTTGGTTTCCTAACCCCCAGTGGGGTGAGGACGATGGACTGGTGGCCATCGGTGGTGATTTATCCGTAGAACGTTTAGTGCTGGCCTATAGTAACGGCTTCTTCCCATGGTATGCCTACCAGATGGAGAATGAGCCCCATTGGTACTGCCCACTTGATCGTTATGTCATATTCCCTAAAGAGATTCATATCAGCCATTCTATGCGTCAGTTGTTGAAGCAGCAGAAATACGAAGTGACCGTCAATCAGGACTTTGAGGGTGTTATTAATGGCTGTTCTAAGGCTCAAGGTCGACATGAGGAATCTGGAGCATGGCTTGGTCCCGATATTATAGAAGCCTTTACGGCCTTATATCATCGAGGCTATGCTGCTAGCGTTGAGGTTTGGGAACCAACTGATATAGATGAGGGCCGTCGACTCGTTGGCGGACTCTATGGAGTAACTCTTCGACATGCATTTTTCGGAGAGAGTATGTTTTCACTTGTTCCCAATGCCTCTAAATTGGCACTAATACATCTGGCTAAGGCAATGGAACTTGCTGATGGACGTTTCATCGACTGCCAGTTTGAGACTCCCCTTTTTGCTTCTATGGGTGGCAGGCATATTTCTTACGATAACTATATGAGTCTATTGAATGTTAATATTTAATGATATGAGGGTAAAGATACAAACAATACTAGGCGACATTGTGTTGCGCCTGTATGATGAGACTCCTATCCACCGCGATAATTTCGTGAAGTTGGTCAAGGATGGGTATTATGATGGAACGTTGTTCCATCGAGTAATTAAGGATTTTATGATCCAGGGTGGCGATCCTGATTCCAAAGGTGCGCCAGCAGGAAAGATGTTAGGTATAGGTGGGCCAAACTACACGTTGGAAGCTGAAATCAAAGATGGTCTGTACCACAAGCGTGGGGCATTAGCTGCCGCGCGTCAGGGGGACGAAGTGAACCCAGAACGTCGTAGCAGTGGTTCGCAGTTTTACATTGTTTGGGGGCAGAAATACAATGAAGGCCAGCTTCGGCAGTTTGCCAAGCAACTGAAGATGCAGAAGATGCAGGACATTTTCAATCAACTGGCAACAGCCCATCATGACAAGATTATGCAGATGCGCCGTGAACGTAATCGTGCAGGTCTACAAGAACTGCAAGATCGTCTGACAGCAGAAGCTGAGCGGCAAGTCAAAGACTATACTGGACTAACCGAAGAGCAACAGAAACTTTATTCGACCATCGGGGGCACTCCCCATTTAGATGGTCAGTATACCGTATTTGGTGAGGTAGAGGAAGGTCTCGACGTAGTGGAGATGATTCAGGGTACCTCTACTACTCGTAATGACCGTCCTGTAGATGACATCGAAATGCGTATAACTGTTATAAAGTAAACTTTGAATGAAAAAAGAATAGATATGAAAAAAGTAATTAATACTTATGCAGCTCCTGCTGCCATCGGCCCATATAGTCAGGCCATCCAAGTTGGTAATCTCGTATATACGTCAGGACAGATACCCATTGACCCTGCAACTGGTTCTTTTGTTGATGGTGGTATCAAGGAACAGACGTTCCAGGTACTGAGTAATGTGCAGGCCATTCTGGTAGAAGCAGGCCTCGATATGAGCAATGTTATCAAGACCACAGTGTTCATGGCCGATATGAATGACTTTGCTGCCATGAACGAGGTCTATGCTCATTTCTTTTTAGAGCCGTATCCTGCACGGTCGGCCGTAGCAGTCAAAACACTCCCTAAAGGTGCATTGGTCGAAATTGAAGTTGTTGCAGTGAAATACTGACTTACAAAATTATTTGCGAAGTTACTTGTTATTTCCCGATTTTGACTACTTATGTACTTATAAAAAATAAATAGTAAATGATTCAGCAAATAGAAATAACGCTTACACCTAAGTCTCGCGGTTTTCATTTGGTGACTGATGAGATTATGCGACAGTTGCCTAAATTGCCCAATGCAGGTGTCATTAACATATTCTGCAAACATACTAGTTGTGGCCTAAGTATTAATGAAAATGCAGATCCTGACGTAAGGGGTGATATGGAAACCATCTTCAATCGTCTCGTACCTGAGAACAGACCTGAATATGAGCATACATTGGAAGGTGCTGATGATATGCCAGCTCACGCGAAGTCAGTGCTGAGCGGCGTCAGTCTTACCATCCCTATCACTAACGGACGATTGAATATGGGAACTTGGCAGGGCGTCTACTTCTGCGAATACCGGAATTATGGTGGTGCACGAAACTTAGTAGTAACGATAATTGGAGAATAAGCCATGGCATGTACAGGACTATTAGGACAATCAGAAAAGTTTCCTATATCGAGTGAGAAGTACGGGGTGGCAGAATCTGCCTTGGTAGGGCATGTGCCAACAGCGCTCTTTTTTGATATAGATGGGACGTTGGTTAGTTTCAGAACGCATGATATTCCTGCCTCTGCCATCTTTGCTCTCACCCAAGCCAAGGCTAATGGACATAAAGTGTTTATTTCTACCGGAAGACCACCCCTGATTATCACTAATCTTGGAGCAATCGAGCATCTTATTGACGGCTATATCACCATCAATGGAGCTTTGTGTTTTGTGGACAATAAGGTGGTTAGTTGTAAGGATATTCCAATGGATGATGTCCTCACCGTCGTTCATGATGCACAAGAAAAGAATTATGGTCTAATAGTTGTAGGGGAGAAAGATGTGTCCGTTTTTGACCCGCAAGGAGAGGTCGATAGTATATTCCGTGGTGAGATAGCTGTTGAGAATCTAAATCAGGCAAAACCGCTAGAAGAGGTACTTGGACAACGAATACTCCAATTGACCCCATTCTTCTCGGAAGATTACGAGTGCCGTATGATGCAACGTATTCCCAGTTGTATCTCAGGCAGGTGGCATCCTGCCTTCACCGACATCACGGTCAAAGGTGCCGACAAAGGAGAGGGTATCAGAACGTTGGCTAGTTATTTAGGTATAGAACTTCGTCAGACTATAGCCTTTGGCGATGGTGGTAATGATGTGTCAATGATCAAGGTGGCTGGCTTCGGTGTCGCTATGGGTAATGCTCTAGAGTCTCTCAAAGCTGTTGCAGACTACACCACCGATTCTGTTGACGATGATGGTATTTTGCATGCTTTGCAATATTACGCATTGATATAATCCTGAAGGCAAAAACAGAACTATTATGCTCGAGCTATGAATCGTTCAGAGCATGGCTTCTAATCGTTCTACTGCCTGTATAATATCTTCAAGAAATCTTTGGTGGTCTTTAAGGAAGTCAGCCGTTTTATCAGAAATGTTGTCGTATAGTTCTTGACTCATGCTATCAACATAAGATGCGACAGCATACTCTATATCTTCCTTCTGCCAGATAAGTCGAGAATGGGTATATATGTTCAATTTCTGATGCAGAAAACTGTATGCCGTTTCAATACTGTCTTTTGTCATTATGTGTCAAAGCCTATTGGTCGGAATTGTTTCTGTTGTTCACTCCAGACAAATCCATTTCTAAATAGATAGTCTTTTATCTCTTTCGGTTCTTTATTGAAAGCAAAACAAAGTGACTCAAGGGTGTCAAACTCTTCGTCTCTTAGAAGCATATTGACGCTCGATACCAAAATGGCAGGTTCTTTAGGTAAGTAATCCATCAGCAGTTTATCTCCTCCAAAGCTCCTGTTTCAGAATCAATAATAAATCCACGAATAACGACATCCTTTGGGACAAGTGGATGAGTCTTAATCGTATTGACGGTTTTGCGAACGGATTCTGGTGTGTCTTTAAACCCCTCCAGCCAGTGGTTTAGGTTGATACCACATTTACGTATGGTGTCGAGTGTTTCGTCTGTTACGCCACGGGCTATCATCTGGTGGTGGAAGTGGTCATAACTCATGTGGCAGGCACCGCAATGAGAGTGAGCTACAACCATGATTTCCTCTACTCCCAACTCGTAAATGGCAACTATCAGACTGCGCATAGCCGAGTCGAAAGCAGAAATTACTAAACCTCCAGCGTTTTTGACAATTTTGGCATCGCCATTTTTCAAACCGAGGGCTGCTGGCAACAATTCTGTCAATCGAGTATCCATACACGACAACACCGCCAATTTCTTGTCAGGGTATTTATCTGTCAAATACTTTTCGTACCCTTTAGTGTTTGCAAAAGTCTTGTTATATTCAATTATTTGGTCTATCATATCGCAAAATACTATAAAAATTATGTGCGAAGTTACTGTTTTTTTGTCAATCTTGACAGCTTTGTGCCTATAAATAATAAAAAGATAGTATAAACGTTATGCTTATGTGAGTCCTTTCGTTCGCCACTTTCCTGAACGCCAACGACGTATGAGAATGATGCCACGTATGTTTTCATCGAGGGCAAAGGCTATCCACATGCATCACTGTATCGACTGAGCATCACTGTATCCACGGCACCTAGCATCATGACGAGTGCTAATTCGATAAAAACAGGGACTGTAAGTACTTTCAATTGGTGTTTTAACGAGTGTTCTGCCATAACTCAAATTGACGAAAGCAATTGTAATCTCATTCGTTTATGGGGTATACCATCGAGTATGAACTCATCTGAATTTATTTTGAAACCAACTTTCTCATAGAATGGAATGGCATAACATTGTGCTTCTAGCTCTATCGTTTTTGCACCTAATCTTTTAGCAACCTCTATGGACTCATTCATTATCTGAAGACCATAGTGCTTGTTTCGTTGGATTGTCAGAACACGCCCAATATGCCAGAGATCATGATCATTATCTTTAAAAACTCTGGAATAAGCGACAATCTCTTGACCACAGAAAATTGTGATGTGTGTAGATCTAAAATCTATGTCATCGAGGTCCTGATAAGGGCAGTTTTGTTCCACGATAAAAACTGCCGCCCTTGCCTTCAGGATCTTATAAAGTTCATGATTTGTTAGACTGTCGAAAGTCTGAATATAGGTTTTAATCTTTTTGTTCATAAATTAAAGAAACGGGCATAGATTTGTTGTTTTGTCATCTTTGCCCGATAAAGATAGTTTATTCCCACTCAATTGTACCAGTGGGTTTCGGAGTTAGATCGTAGAGGACCCGATTCACACCAGGAACTTCAGTGATAATGCGCTGGGTAATGTGGTGCAATAGTGGGTAGGGAATCTCTTCGATGGTGGCTGTCATAGCATCACGCGTATTGACGGCACGGATGATGACAGGCCAATCCCAGCTGCGTTTGTTGTCCTTTACGCCTGTAGACTTGTAGTCAGGTACAATGGTGAAATACTGCCACACCTTGCCTTCCAAACCATTATTTGAAAATTCTTCACGTAGAATAGCATCGCTCTCACGTAATGCCTCCAAACGGTCACGTGTAATAGCTCCTGTGCAGCGTACACCTAAACCAGGACCCGGGAATGGCTGACGGAAAACCATATTATCAGGTAACCCCAGTTCCTTACCTACAATGCGAACTTCGTCCTTAAAGAGCAACTTGATGGGCTCGACGAGTTCGAACTGCATATCTTCGGGCAGACCACCAACATTATGGTGTGACTTTACAGGACCAGACTCTACGATATCAGGATAGATGGTGCCCTGTGCTAAAAAGCTGATGCCTTCCAACTTGCGGGCTTCCTCTTCGAACACACGGATAAATTCAGCACCGATAATCTTGCGCTTCTGTTCTGGATCAGCTACACCAGCCAGTTTTTCCAGGAAACGGTCTGTAGCGTCGACATACACTAAGTTGGCGTTTAATTCATCACGAAATACGCGCACGACCTGTTCGGGTTCGCCTTTGCGCAAAAGGCCATGATTTACATGGACAGATACCAATTGACGGCCAACGGCCTTAATCAGTAATGCCGCCACTACCGATGAATCAACACCACCAGAGAGAGCCAATAGTACTTTCTTGTCGCCAATCTGTTCTCTTAGTTTCTGAACTTGTTCCTCAATGAAATTCTGTGCCAAAGCAGGAGTCGTAATGCGCTCCATAGACTCTGGTCTTACATTTCCTGTTGCCATATAATTCTGTCTGTTTTAATTGGATTATTGATTTTTGCTTGCATTAATACGACTCTTCACCTTGTCGACATAAGCATCGATAGTTGCAACGGCGACAATATTAACAACGTCACGAACGGAAGCACCGAAGTCGATGAAGTGGATAGGCTTGTTGAGTCCCATCTGAATCGGGCCGATGATTTCGACATCGGCATCGAGCATCTGCAACATTTTATAAGAGGAACGCGCGGACGTGAGGTTGGGGAACACCAGCGTGTTGACGTCCTTGCCCTTGAGTCGGGTGAAGGAGTACTGCTCGTCGCGCAGTTCACGGTCGAGGGCAAAGCCCAGCTGCATTTCACCGTCGATGGCGAGATCCGGATACTGAGCCTGCATGATTTCGTTGGCACGGCGCACCTTCTGGGCTCCGTCGCTGGTGGAGCTGCCGAAGTTGGAGTGCGAAATCATGGAGATGACGGGCTTCTCGTTGAAGAAGCGTACGCTCGTGGCGGCCAGTTTGGCGATATCCACCAGCGTGTCGGTATCGGGATTCTCGTTGACCAGTGTGTCGGCGATATAGAGGGTTCCCTTCTGCGAATTGATGATGTGCATGGCTCCGAAGTGCTTGTATTCAGGACGGATGCCAATCACCTCCTTGACTACCTTGACGGTATTCGAATACTTGGTGTAGAGACCCGTGATGAAAGCGTCGGCGTCGCCCGTCTCGACCATCATCATACCGAAGTAGTTGCGCTCGAACATCTTGTCGTTGGCCTCCTGGAAGGTGTAGCCCTCGCGCTGACGCTTGTTGGTCAGTATCTGGGCGTAACGCTCACGGCGCTCGCGCTCGTCGGGATGACGCAGATTCACAATCTCGATGCCCTCGATGTTCAGGTCGAGCTGTTTCGCCATTTTGTTGATGACCTCGTCGTTGCCCAGCAGAATGGGGTGGCAGATGCCTTCAGCCTTTGCCTGTGCGGCAGCCTTCAGCATGGTGGGGTGCACCGCCTCGGCAAAGACCACGCGCTGCGGATGGGCAGCAGCCGTAGCATAGAGTTTCTGCGTGAGCTTCGTCTCCTGTCCCAGCAGTACGCTGAGCGAATTCTTATACTCGTCCCAGTTCTCAATCTTCTTGCGAGCCACACCGCTGTCGATGGCAGCCTTAGCAACGGCGGCGCTCACCTCGGTGATGAGACGTGGGTCAACAGGTTTCGGGATGAAGTATTGGCGACCGAAGCTCAGGTTGTTCACCTTATATACATCGTTCACCACATCGGGCACGGGCTGCTTGGCCAAATCGGCAATGGCGTGGACGGCAGCCAGCTTCATCTCCTCGTTGATGGCTGTGGCGTGAACGTCGAGCGCACCGCGGAAGATGTAGGGGAATCCGATGACGTTGTTAATCTGGTTGGGATAGTCGGTACGACCGGTTGACATCAGCGTGTCAGGGCGAGCCTCCATGGCGTCCTCGTAGCTGATTTCGGGCACGGGGTTAGCCAGTGCGAAGATGACGGGATCTTTGGCCATAGTCTTCACCATATCTTTAGTCAGTACGTTACCCTTCGACAAGCCTACGAAAACATCAGCCCCATTGACAGCCTCAGCCAATGTGTGAATGTCGGTGCGACTGGTAGCGAAGAAACGCTTCTGTTCGTTCAGATCCTGACGGTCTAGACTGATGACACCCTTGGAGTCGAGCATGACTATGTTCTCCTTCTGTGCACCGATAGCCATATAAAGTTTGGTGCACGATATGGCTGCGGCACCAGCACCGTTCACCACAATCTTCACTTTGGAAATGTCCTTGCCGTTCACCTCCAAGGCATTCTTCAGACCAGCAGCCGAGATGATGGCTGTGCCGTGCTGGTCGTCGTGCATGACGGGGATGTCGAGCGTGCGCTTCAGGCGGTCTTCGATGTAGAAGCACTCAGGAGCCTTGATGTCCTCGAGGTTGATACCGCCGAAGGTAGGAGCAATCTTCTCCACTGCCTCACAGAACTTCTCAGGGTCTTTCTCGTTGACCTCAATGTCGAACACATCAATACCGCCGTAAATCTTGAAGAGCAAGCCCTTGCCCTCCATCACTGGTTTGCCGCTCATGGCACCGATGTCGCCCAGACCGAGCACTGCCGTGCCGTTGGAGATAACAGCCACGAGATTGCCCTTGTCCGTATATTTATAGGCGTCGTCAGGGTTCTGCTGGATTTCCAGACAGGGGTAGGCAACACCAGGAGAGTAAGCTAAAGAGAGATCGGTTTGTGTTCTGTAAGCCTTGGTGGGCTTTACTTCGATTTTACCAGGACGGCCTGCCTCGTGATATTCGAGCGCAGCCTCTTTTGAAATTTTAACCATATAAAAATTGTGTATTATTATGTTTTACTTTTCCATTTTCCTCGCAAAGTTACAAAAAACTCATGGAAAAACTGCTTTTTTTTTATATATTTTAGTAACTTTGCCTGCAAATTGATAACTTATGCAAGAAATAAAAGATTTGAATACCTATAGACTATCTTTAAAAGAAAAGATTGTGGAAGCAGCAACAAAAGCATTCCTCGCTCGAGGTGTCAAAGCCGTGAAGATGGATGATATTGCTACATCACTATCTATATCCAAGCGTACCGTTTATGAGATATTTGGTGACAAAGAATCTTTACTTTTTGAAAGTGTCAAGATGGGGTTTGAGAAGCGGCAGGCCTTTATGGTAGATTTTTCTGAAACGCATAATGTAATGGAGGTCGTAATGGAAGTATACCGCCAGAAGGTGGAAGACTACCAAAGCATCAATTATCGGTTTTATGAAGACTTACGTTTCTATCCACAAGTGATGAAATACCTTGATGATGTTCACCAAAAATCGCATCATCTGTTTATTTCGTTTATGCAGCGTGGAGTAATAGAAGGTTATTTCCGGAGTGATGTAAACTATGAGCTGATAGGGAAAATGTTTGATTCTATTGGAAAGTATGTGGCTTGTGAAGGACTTTATACGCAGTATCCGTATGAGGAACTACTTTCAAATTTGATGCTTGTACCTTTCCGCGGTTTTTGTACAGCCAAAGGTGTCAAGATATTGGATGATGTCAAGAAATGATTGCATTTTTAGAAAATATTTCTAACAAAAGATAGTTTTAGTCCAAAAAGTTTGGTAATTAAATCTTTTTCTTTACCTTTGCAGAAATTACCAATGCTGATCTAGTAGATTAATGATAGAAAAATGGCATGTAGGGTGGAATTGGTTGTTGTCTGTATTACTACTGACGGCTATGCCTTTATATGCATATAACGAATCTGGCAGATTGTTTAGGGTTTTTGACTCTACAGACGGATTGGCAGATAATGGTGCTCAGGTCATCATATGTACGAAGACTGGGCGAATGGTCATTTGTTCCATCGGGCACATCAATTTCTATAATGGTTCTTCTTTCGAACACATCGATCCGATGTCGCAAGATGTGTACGAATTGCCAAAGTATCAGGGGCATTATCATTTGTATTTTGATAAACAACATCATCTTTGGGTGAAAGATAAATATCAAGTTACATGTGTCAATTTATTGACAGAGCAATTTGTTCATGACGTAAAAGGTGTGCTCAAGGATTTGGGATTCACAGGAAAAGCAGAAGATTTATTTGTAGATAATGATGGATGTGTGTTGATTTTGTCAGGTGACAAGTTATATAATTGTAAGACGAAGAAGTCCTATCCTATACGCAAAGGAAAATCATTGCAGGATGTAGGTACATCAGAAGACAAACTAATGTTGCTCTTTTACGACGACTCTAGTGTGGAGGCTTTTGACCATGAGACTGGTTCGTTAATCTATATCAAAACAGCATTTAATGCCGTAAAGGCAGCCAAATATAATAAGTCGTCAGTGCTCCTACCTGATGCGAGAGGATTTTATCAGATTCGAAACGGTGAAAAGGAATCTGTGTTGATGCATATTAATGCTCAGTCAGGCGAGGCCAATATTATTATGGAGCTGCCCTATCATCTGAACAATATGGCCATTCAGGATACCTTGCTATATGTTGCTGCGCAATTTGGCTACTGGACCTTTAACGTGAAAACTGGAGAAAAAAATCACAATCCGAAACTGACAAGAATCGATTATCAACAGATTGATACTGATGTCAATACTATCGCCTTTGATCTGCAGGGCGGTATGTGGATAGGTACGGAGAAACGAGGATTGCTCTATTCAAAGCCTTATTTATCTCCTTTCAAGGTATATTATTGGAACGATTCCAAGGCCAAGGTATATGGTGATATGCTTTGGAGATACTCACTAGCTCATCAGGAGTCATTGCCTCGTCGTATCAACTGTATGTATCATGACAGTCGTGGATGGAAATGGGAAGGTTCGTATACCGGATTGCGGCTATTCCAGAATAAAAAATCAGAACCGATTATCTATAATGCTAATGACGGACTTGATAATGACGTGATTCATTCTATCATTGAAGATGATGACCATAATATATGGGTGGGCACCAGTAGTGGAATCAGTGTCCTGATGATAGAAAATAAGCATGTGGAGAAAATTGTTAGTTTCGGAGAGGACGACAATATTCCGAAAGGTACATTTACTAATGGACTCGCCATGAAGTTGGATGATGGGACTATCATCATGCAGTCCCAAGACTATGTGATAGAGTTTAATCCAACTAATTTTCATACCACTAAAAAAATAGACATCAAACTCTATCCCAAACTGATTCGTCTGACGGTGAATGGTCGTAATGTTCAGCCAGGAATGGATTTCGATGGAAAAATGATTTTAGATCGTGCTATAACCCGAGCTCGCGAAATTAATTTGGATTACGATCAAAATACTATTGAATTGCTCTTTACAGGATTGAATTATTTTAGACCGGTTCAGACGTACTATCGTGTAAGAGTAAAAGGATTCAGTAACGAATGGCAAATATTTGCTAAGAACGACGAGAGTGCTAGAGTGGATAGTAAAGGTATGTTGCACTATCCGATTATCGGTATTTCACCGGGTAAATATGAGGTGGAAGTACAATCTTCTATGTCTCCGGATGAATGGCCTGTGGAACCCTTCGTTTGGATTATCACCGTTAAAGAACCTTGGTGGCGTATGACGATAGTATATGCTATACTGGGCGTGTTGGTCTTAGCTCTATTGATAGGTAATTTTGTTTTTTATAACCGTAATACACGCTTGAAATTCGATCGCAACAATATCGTAGGTGGTGTATTGAATCGTGTAAAGGCTTTTTCCGATATTTGTGCTAATATGGAAAACGAGACTATGGCACCGGTTTTTTCTGAACTTATTATCGAGCAGGATGATGAGAATCTGGATTTTTTTGCGAATGTGATGTTGAAGTTAATGCCTTATATACAAAGTCAGCAAAGTCAACAACTATCGTTAATAAAGATGTCGGAGATAGCTGAGATTGAGGTTAATCAATTGTTTGATATGATATCGCACAATCTCTATAAATCACCTCGTCTTGTTGCTTTGAAATTAAGGTTAAAGCATGTGGCAGAATTACTGACGAATAGTGACAAAAGTGTGGATGAGATAGCTGAGGATTTGAATTTTGTGTCATCCAATTTTATGATTGCAAGTTTTTATCATCAGTATCGGATGACTCCAGAAGCTTATAGAGCCTCCAACCCCCGATAGCCTACCAGACGCCACGTGCGATCACTCAATCCCTTGTAATATACTAGTGCCTGATATTTGTTGCGTGTCTGGAAAAAATTACCTTCTGTAGGTGCTGAGAGTCCTTCGCGAGTGGTATATTGATAGGAATAGTATCCTTGTTTTTGCATCACCTGTGCCCGATAGCAAAGGTTTGTGGCGTCATATTGTAATTGATAAGCCGTAGGATCAGCGTTTGTGGTCCATTGACCAAGAAGGAATATCTCACCGAGATAGGGCGCGTCTAGTTGGTAGTTCACCCATACATAATCGCATGTGTAGTCAATTTCTGTACTGTTGCTATTGCGGATAAAAAAAGCACCATTGGCAGATTTGTCAGTCAGATAATTGCGACGTAGCGTTGTGGTGAAGGGATAGGCCTGGTAGCGTGAGCCGTCCCACATGATGCGGTCAATACCCATTGTAGGATGGCTTACATCCAGAACTTCAAACTTATGATATTCGTTACCGGCATCAAAGATGAGATCACGCTGATGATCCCATTTCATACCCAATTGGTATCGATAATTAGATGGGGGGTTGACACGAGCAGTCTGTTCATTCCAATTTTGCATAACAACAGTGTAAATCTCATCGTCGGGATGTATAACTTTCAAGTCTTTATATTCCAGAATCATTGCTAATTGTTGATGACTCTTGTTGACGTCAATATCCGTGTTGGTAGTCATCGAAAGCCCGATAGTCATTAAGGGCTCCACAACATAGAATTCTGCATCTATCACTTTTTCGTGTCCCATGTCTTCGTCATATATTGTCAACCTGTAGTTTCCGCTCATGCGTATGCGACATTGCTCATTGGGAATTTGGAAAGAGTAGTGGGTATAGTTGACGGTGGTGTTGAGTGAATGCTGGTAGTCGTCTATAGGATAATCGTTAAAGCCTTGCAGCCAATCGCTTTCGAAGACGTCAGAAGACTCTGACCAGTCAGCTTCACAGCGAGTGATATGACATATATATCGACGAGCATCATGTGACAATTCGTCGAAGTCTATATAGAGGATGTCAGCACTTCCTAATTCCATTACAGGACGGTTCTGCCAGTCGTTGTTCACGATGGTTGTAAGTGTCTTGACTGTAGGCGAATAAATCTTGTTAGCAGCCTGAACAGCAGATGCAAAGAATAGCAATACAAAAAATAAATGTCTCATTGCGTGCAAAAATACAAAATAAATTTGTAACTTTGTCGTCGTTATGAGAAAAAATGCAATGATACTCCTTATGGTGGGTGTTTTTTTGTGTGCCATATCGTTGATTATTTCGTGTGGCAACAAGAAGACGGCAGCAGATTATCAGGGGATGATAGACAGCATCCGCAGGGCCGAAGTAGCGAAGCAATTACTCAAGCCTAGTGGTGTGAGTGATCCTGTGTTGGCATTTTTTGATTCTCTGAGCTTGAAATCGCTGCCGACGAAATATTCACCAATGTTTGTAGATTATCTGCCACAGATGGAAAAAGTACCCTCCGTCTTTAATGGCCGATTTGACTATGAAAGTAATGTCGACCTATACGCGATAAAATTGCCCTCGTATTACGGTTACCATCTGATGATGATTGCAGAAAAACTCGACTCCACGCAGACTTCCCTCTATCTCTGTACGATGAATCAGGAGTATGTGTTGGTGGATCGTCTACAAATCTATGAACAAAAGGTTATGGATAAGAATGGTCAATTGGGTCTTATGCGTAAGGAGTATTATATCACTAGTAATTATGAAATCACTCTCATTAGCATTTATCGAGGAGAAAACGAAGAAGCTGACCAAGAAGAATCGGCTCGACGCTATTTCGTTAACAAAGAAGGCAATTTCGAAGAAACCATCATCGAATTATGATAGAAGTTAAAATCAAAGACTGTCAGTTGCGACAAGCAGCAAGCGAGGGCATGGATTCCTTCGTTCGGGTGTTTATCAATGCTACGCGTCAGGCTATTGGTGGTGAAATCACTGCTGATACCCTGTTGCAACTTAATGCCAATCAGATTACGCTGCTGGCTTGGGACACGCTGCATGAGGAAGTGATGGATGGAGGATTCATCCAGTTGATACACAACGGTTATGGTCCTTTTATTTTTAAAAATCCATTTGCAAAAGCTATAAAACTTTGGGGGATGCGCGACCTCTCGAAACTGATTTACGAGGCGCACACGCTCTACACGCAATACCACACGCAGATAGAGCAGGATTGCACGGAAGATGAGTTCATGGCACTCTTCGAACAGTTTCCTGCCTTCGACGACATGGACGATGCCTTCGTGGAGAACGAAGAGGAATGGACCGAGCAGATAGCCCGATATGTGGATGAACACATCGAGCAGTTTGCTCAAATAGAAGAATAACAATGAATAAGGACGAAGAGAAAATCAGGAAGAAAAGTCCTGTGCAGATACGAAACAAAAAGGCGTCGTTCGAATATTTCTTTATCGAGACGCTGACAGCCGGTATTGTGCTGACGGGTACGGAGATTAAGTCTATCCGTCTGGGCAAAGCCAGTTTGGTGGATACCTACTGTTTCATCAACAACGGTGAAATATGGGTGAAGGGCATGAGTATATCGCCGTATTTCTATGGTTCGTACAATAACCACGAAATGAAGCGCGACAGGAAACTGCTGCTCACGAAGAAGGAGATACAGAAGCTGCATGCTGCCACCAAGCAGACGGGCTACACCATCGTGCCGCTATTGGTGTTTATCGACGAACACGGGCGTGCCAAGATGGACATCGCACTCTGTAAGGGTAAAAAGGAGTTTGACAAGCGTCAGACACTGAAGGAAAAAGAAGACAAGCGCGAGATGGACCGCGCCATGAAACATTATTAAATGAACAGACTGGAAGACTTAACAAAACAACGCATACTGGTGCTTGACGGCGCGATGGGGACGATGATTCAGAAGTACAACCTTTCTGAATCGGACTTCCGCGGCGAGCGATTCAAAAACATAGTGGGACAGATGAAGGGCAATAACGATATGCTCTGTCTGACACGTCCCGACGTCATAGCCGACATCCACCGCAAATACCTGGCGGTGGGTGCCGACATCATTTCTACCAATACATTCAGTTCGCAACGCATATCGCAAGCCGACTACCAGCTGCAGGACGCGGCGCGTGAGATGGCTTACGAGGGTGCCCGCATTGCCCGCCAATGCGCCGATGAATTCAGTTCATCGGAAAAACCCCGCTTCGTGGCAGGCAGTATAGGACCTACGAACAAGACGTGCTCGATGTCGCCCGACGTCAGTAATCCTGCTGCGCGTGACATGACGTACGACGAACTGTTCGAGGCGTATAGCGAACAGACAGACGGACTGATAGCGGGTGGGGTGGATGCCCTGCTGATAGAAACGATATTCGACACGCTGAATGCCAAGGTGGCTATCGATGCCGCCATGACGGTGATGAAGCAGCGTGGCACGCAGTTGCCCATCATGCTGAGTGCTACCGTCAGCGACTTGGCAGGGCGCACACTCAGCGGACAGACACTGGAGGCTTTCCTTGCCAGCATCAGCAGCTATCCCATCTTCTCGGTGGGTCTGAACTGCTCGTTCGGTGCGACGCAGATGTTGCCCTTCCTGCGCCAATTGGCACGGCGCGCACCTTATTACATCAGTGCCTATCCCAATGCAGGACTGCCTAACTCGATGGGGCTCTACGACGAGACACCACAGTCGATGGCACCGCATGTGGGACAGATGATTGACGAGGGACTGGTGAACATCATCGGAGGCTGTTGTGGTACGGACGAACGGTTTATTGCGGAATACATGCCCCTGGTGGCAGGTAAGAAGCCCCACCAGCCGGCTGCCAAGCCCCAGACGATGTGGCTGAGTGGACTGGAACTGCTGGAGGTGACGCCTGAGGTGCATTTCGTCAATGTGGGCGAACGGTGTAATGTGGCTGGTTCGCGCAAGTTCCTGCGACTGATTAAGGAAAAGAAATATGACGAGGCGGTGACCATAGCCCGTAAGCAGGTGACGGACGGAGCACTGGTGATTGACGTGAATATGGACGACGGACTACTGGATGCCCGAGAGGAGATGACCACCTTCCTCCGTATGATTGCCGCAGAGCCCGATATCGCTTCCGTACCAGTGATGATTGACTCGTCAGACTGGCAGGTAATACTGGCAGGACTGAAGTGCGTGCAGGGCAAGAGCATCGTGAATTCCATCTCGCTGAAAGAAGGCGAGGAAGTGTTCATTCAGCATGCACGTGACGTGATGCGCTATGGCGCGGCGGTGGTGGTGATGTGCTTCGACGAAGCAGGTCAGGCAACCAGCTACGAGCGTAGGATAGAAATAGCCGAGCGTTCGTATCGTATTCTAAACCAGAAGGTTGGGATGAATCCGTTAGATATTATCTTCGACCCAAACGTACTGGCAGTGGCAACCGGTATGGAGGAACACGACAGTTATGCTGCCGACTTCATCCGGGCTACGGGATGGATACGGAAGAACCTGCCCGGAGCCCACGTAAGCGGCGGTGTGAGCAACCTCTCGTTCTCGTTTCGAGGTAATAATTATATTCGTGAGGCAATGCATGCTGTATTCCTATATCATGCAATCGGGCAGGGTATGGATTTTGGAATTGTAAATCCGGCTACAAAGTTGCTCTACGGTGACCTCCCTCAGGATCAGTTGACTATCATTGAGGATGTTATTTTGAATCGCACCAAAGGAGCAAACGAACGTTTGATAAAGTTAGCTGACAATCTTGCGAATGAGGCTCAGCATCAGCAACATAAATTGAAGAATCAAAGTGTTGAGAGTCAACGGGAAAATCGCGAAAACATTCCCTTAGAAACTCGCTTGCAGCAAGCCCTCATTAAAGGCATTGGCGACTATCTAGAACAGGATTTGCAAGAGGCTCTGCAGCGCTATCCTAAAGCGGTGGATATCATAGAAGGTCCGCTGATGGCTGGAATGAATGAGGTAGGGCGGCTGTTCGGCAGTGGAAAGATGTTTCTGCCGCAGGTGGTGAAGACGGCGCGAACGATGAAGCAGGCGGTGGAGATACTGCAGCCCATCATTGAACAGCAGCAGGAAACCGGAGCTAAATCGGCTGGCAGGGTACTGTTGGCTACCGTGAAGGGCGATGTGCATGATATCGGAAAGAATATCGTGGCAGTAGTATTGGCTTGCAACGGCTACGAAGTGATAGACATGGGTGTGATGGTGCCTGCCGAACAGATTGTGCGCAAGGCAGTGGAGGTGAAAGCCGACATCATCGGGCTCTCAGGACTGATTACTCCGAGCTTGGAGGAAATGGTCAATGTGGCACGTGAAATGCAACGGGCAGGGCTCCAGATACCTATCATGATAGGCGGAGCCACGACGAGCGAACTGCATGTAGCCCTGAAAATAGCACCTGTCTATGGAGGACCGGTGGTATGGATGAAGGATGCTTCGCAGAATGCCTTGGTGGCAGCTCGTTTACTCAATAAGGAAGAAGAACAAAAGATAGAAAATGAATTAAATCAAAAATATCAACAGTTGCGTGATGATTATCAACAGGAGCAACATCAGCTACTTTCAATTGACGAAGCACGTCGACAAAAGAAGAACTACTTTACTGACTAATGGAAAAGATATGATTAAGACTATTGCATTTGATTTAGGAGGGGTGATCATCACTATCGATCAAGAACAGGCTGTCAATCGCTTTAAGAATATTGGAGTTATGAATGTTGTGCAGTGGTTAAACCCTTATACACAAACAGGAATTTTTGGTGATTTAGAACATGGACTTATTTCGGCAAATGACTTTCGTCTTGAATTGAGCAAACTAATAGGAAAGGAGCTAACTGCACAAGAATGTGCTTACGCATGGCAGGGATATGTTAAGGAAGTACCTTTGCGTAATCTTGATTTGGTGAGAAAGTTGCGACAACAGGGCTACCGTGTAGTTCTACTGTCGAATACCAATCCCTATATGATGGAGTGGGCCATGAGTCCTGCATTCGATGGACAGGGTCATTCACTAGCTGAATATTTCGATTTTTGCTATTTGAGTTATAAGTTGAAGATGATGAAACCGTCAGAAGAAATTTTCCGTTATGTGCTTTCGCAAGAACAGACGTTCCCGGATGAAATTCTTTTCGTTGATGACGGGCCGCGCAATGTGGCTGCTGCCAGTCAGATAGGTTTTCGTACTTTCTGTCCTGTGAATGGTCATGATTGGACCAAAGAAATTTTTGATTATATAAATAAATAATACAATGAAGAAAATAGTATTCGCATTATTTTTTCTGATATTCTTTGCCAATGTTTCGTATGCTCAGGGATATCAGGTTCCAAAGCGTGAGTTCCGTGCTGCTTGGATACAGTGTGTCAACGGACAATTCCAAAATATTGGTACACAGAAAATGCAACAAACGCTGACCTATCAGTTAGATGAGTTGCAAAAAGACGGTGCTAACGCCATTATTTTCCAAGTACGCCCTGCTTGCGATGCTCTATATCCCAGTAAGTTGGAGCCATGGAGCCATTTCTTGACAGGGCAGCAGGGGAAGGCTCCTTCACCATATTGGGACCCCTTACAATGGATGATAGACGAGTGTCATAAACGTGGTATGGAGTTGCATGCTTGGATTAATCCATATCGTGCAAAATCGAAGTCTGCTTACGTTTTAGCATCCAACCATATATGCAAGCAGCATCCTGAGCGTGCTTTTGAGTATGACGGGCTGATGGTGCTAAATCCAGCTTTACAAGAGAATCGCGACTATATTTGTACAATCGTTGAGGATATTTTGAAACGATATGATGTTGACGGACTGCATATTGATGATTATTTTTATCCTTATCCAGTTGCTGGCATTTCAATTCCTGACGATGCCCAGTTCGAGGCCAATCCTCAAGGTTTTTCTAACAAGGGTGACTGGCGCCGTCATCAGGTGAATCTTCTAATAGAGCAGTTGAATAGCACCATTCACCGCGTAAAACCTTGGGTGAAATTTGGTGTGAGTCCCTTTGGTATCTATCGTAATCAGAAGAATGATCCTCGAGGCAGCAAGACCAATGGCTTGCAGAACTATGACGATCTGTATGCTGATGTGCTTTTGTGGATTGAAAAGGGTTGGATTGACTATAACGTGCCCCAGCTATATTGGGAAATGGGTCATCGCGCAGCAGATTATACAGAGCTGATACGTTGGTGGAGTCAGCATGCCTCTGGACGTCCGTTATATATTGGAGAAGATATTGAACGTACTGTTAAGAATGCAGACCCGCAGAACCCCAAGAGTCATCAGTTACCAGCCAAAATGCAGTTACATCAAGATAATCCTACAGTACAAGGTACCGTTTTATGGTATGCTAAGGTGGCAGTTGATAATATCGGTAACTATGGTTCAAGTCTTCGTCAAATATATTGGCGCTATCCAGCGTTACAGCCTCTTATGCCTCATATCGATGATTGTGCACCCAAAAAAGTGCGCAAATTGAAGGTAATTAATATGGGGCAGCAAAAAGTGTTGTTTTGGACAGCCCCTAAGTTTAAACGTTGGGACGATAAGGCTCACAAGTATGTGATTTATTGTTTCAAGAAGGGTGAAGACTACCAAATCAACGACCCTTCACATATCGTAGCTGTCACGAATGAGAATTTTTACGAGATACCTTATTCGATGGAAGCCGGAAAGTATGTCTATTTGGTGACTGCCCTCGACCGTATGCAGAACGAGAGTAAGGCAGTCAAAAAGAAGGTAAAATTATAAATGTTATTCATACCTCATCGATTTGGCTGGCTGAATGCGAGATACCAAGTATGATGGGGCAATAAGTACTAGTACAGTGACGATGAGTGCTGATATATTTAACAAGATAATCAGTGAAATATTTAACTCCATCGGTGCTGTGTTGACGTAATAGTTAGCAGGGTCGAGTTTTATGATTCCTGTGTACTTTTGTAGTAGTACGACACTAATGCCGATAATGTTCCCCCATAACATACCTTGTCCGATGATGAATACGGCAAACCATAGGAAGATGTGACGCACGCTTCTGTTTCGAGCTCCCAGTGCTTTTAACAGACCAATCATTTGGGTGCGTTCCAAAATAATGATGAGCAATCCACTTATCATCGTGAATCCGGCTACACAAATCATAAGTGCCAGAATGATCCACACATTGATATCAAGTAACGAAAGCCACGAGAAGACCTGCGGATACATATCCTGAATGGTGTGCGAAGTGAGTATTTCGCCGTTGTGGTCAGTATGTCTGTTTACATGCTCTATCAGTGCATCCTCAGTGATTTTTAACTGATTAAAATCCTTCACCATAATTTCTGCACCGCTACATTGATAACCTTCCCAATTGTTGAGTTTGATAGCTATGGACATATCTGTAAAACAAAGAGCTTCGTCAAACTGTGCCATGTTGGTTTCATAGATTGCAGCAACGGTGAAACGTCGTGCTCTGACATTATTATAGTTGATAAAATAGGCAAACACCTTGTCACCAGTTTTCAAATTCAATTTATTTGCCATCATCTGCGATATAACTATCTGGTTAGAGCTCTGTTTGCTAGAAAAATTAGGAAGTTTCCCTTCTTTCAGATTTGATAGCAGAAACTGAGTGTTGTAGTCTTCGCCTACGCCTTTTAACGATACACCTAAGAAGTCAGTATCAGTTTTCAATATTCCTTGGATCATTGTAAAACGTCCCACATGGCTCACCCCAGGGATTTTCCTCAGCACTTGCAACATCGAATCGTCCATGCAGACGGGGTAAGGTGTAGTGCTCTGCGATGCTAAGAAACTTTCAACTTGAACATGACTTCCAAACCCCACAACCTTGTCGCGAATGGTATGCTTGAATCCCAGAACAACACTTACTGTTATAATCATGACAGCCAGCCCTATTGCCACACCAATGGTAGCTATACGAATAGCAGGACGACTTACCTTCCGATGGTCTCCGTCGTTACCATAAATCTTTTTGGCTATGAAAAACGGAAAATTCATTCTGTTCTTCCTGGGTATGCTTCCAATGCTTGACGTAGCACAACGAGGGCGCGTTCCAAGTCTTCTTTCTTCAGTACATAGGCAATACGTACTTGATTGATTCCTGCACCAGGAGAAGTGTAGAATCCTGCAGCTGGAGCCATCATCACCGTTTCACCTTCGTAATTAAAATCAGCCAGACACCAGCGACAGAACTTTTCTGCATCGTCGACAGGTAGTTTAGCTACTGTATAGAAGGCACCCATGGGTATGGGAGAATAAACACCTGGTATACGGTTTAGTCCGTCAATTAGGCATTTACGGCGTTCTACATATTCATCATATACATCACGATAATACTCTTCAGGAGCATCTAGGGAGGCTTCTGCTACAATCTGTCCGATGAGAGGTGGTGATAAACGTGCCTGGCAAAATTTCATCACTGCTTTACGCACTTCTGCATTCTTGGTAATTAGGGCTCCAATGCGGATACCACATTCGGAATAACGCTTTGATACGGAATCTATTAGTATCACATTCTGTTCGATTCCTTCTAAATGACATGCAGAAATATAAGGTGATCCTGTGTATATATACTCGCGATACACTTCGTCGGAGAACAAATATAAATCGTATTTTTTCACCAAGTCACGTATCTGGTTCATTTCGCGCCTGGTATATAGATAGCCCGTTGGGTTATTTGGATTACAGATCATGATGGCACGGGTGCGGTCATTGATAAGTTCTTCAAACTTTTCCACCTTTGGTAGTGAGAATCCCTCATCAATCGTGGTGGCAATCGTACGGATTTTAGCACCTGCAGAAATGGCAAATGCCATATAGTTTGCATATGCCGGTTCTGGTACTATGATTTCGTCACCAGGATTCAGACACGATAGGAAAGCAAAAAGCACCGCCTCGCTACCACCAGACGTAATAATGATGTCATCGGCTGTTACGTTGATATTGTATTTCCCATAATAACTGACAAGTTTCTCCCTGTAGCTCAAATAGCCCTGTGAGGGAGAATATTCCAGTATGTTTCTGTCTATCTGTTTCAAAGCGTCCAATCCCACCTGCGGTGTAGGCAGGTCTGGCTGTCCTATATTGAGATGATATACTTTAATTCCTCTCTGCTTTGCTGCTGCAGCCAAAGGAGCCAACTTCCGAATTGGCGATTCGGGCATTTCCAATCCGCGTACTGATATTTCCGGCATTTTCTTCTAATTTACGTAAATCTTTTGCAAAGGTACAAAATAATTCATAATTCATAATTCATAATTCATAATTATTTTCGATTTATTTGCCAAATTCATAAATTATGCTTACTTTTGCGCATCGAAATATAAGTAAAATATGAATTACGAAGAATTATTGGCATCACGCCGAGACGGAAAACTCAATAAGACCCGTTTGCCAATCGGAGACTATTATCGGCAGCAGATTGACGGCAAATATCGAAGTGTAGTAGACATTGCTCCTGAATTGAATACCAACATTAAATTCTCTGAGGCGCTCAAGGCCGAATGCGAGACAAATGCCAAGCTTGTTGACCAGCATTTTCTTCATTTCCGTCCGCAAATGGAGGGGCACGACATTGTTCGGTTAGAAATGGAACAAGGACAGTATGCACCGCTCCAACAAGTGCTTAATGATAGTCCCGCCATTGTTGCCGAACCCCATTTCATAGAGGAATTTACTCGCCAGTTACTTAAAGCCGCTGCCTATCTGCACGAGCAGGGCATGTTTGGTGTATGTTTCTCGCCTCAAACTATCTTCTTGCGTAAAGGTGATAATGCAGTGTTGATTACTCATGTTGGATCCCATTATCTGTCAATGAGCGATCCAAGCCAACTTTACCATGATGGTTTAGAACAGTTTGTAGCACCCGAGGTAATGAATCACGGCTCGATTGATAACCGTTGCGACATTTATTCTATTGGTAAACTGTTACAGAAGATTTTCGACCAATCAGACATTCCACTCGAATTGCGTAGAGTGGTGAAGCGTGCCGTCGAAAATTCGCCTGAAGATCGCTACAACACGCCAACAGATATGCTTGACAGCATTACTCGTAAACGCAACATCTATCGTTCTGTCCTTACTGGGGTTATTGCAGTTGCAATAGCAGGACTTTTTATCGCGCTCTATTTTGATATGATGCCAGAAAGTACACCTGTTGAGTTTGTAAAACCCGTTCCGCGTCAAGCAACAGATGATTTGATTGATGACGGATTCACTCCGGAGGAGTTGGGTGTCGTTAGCGATGGCGATTCGCTGGTAGCTGCTGAACAGGTGTCACAGCAGGAGTATCAGGCCAAAGCAGAGGCCATCTTTCGCAAGCGTTATACCGAGGCTGCAGACAAAATCCTTTCGAAGATTTACAATAAGGAGCGTATGAATGTAAGTGAGAAAAATTTTATGTCTCAAAGTCAGACGACTATTGATGAATTGATGAAGGCTCAACAAGAACTTGGTGCTGAGGCTGCGATTGATCCTGCTCGCAGCCAGTTAATAGCTACTGAAATCATAGAACGACTCACCGAGCAGAAAAAGAAAGCCCTTGGTGGATCTAATTCAAACGGAATCCAAAAATAAAATGAAATAATTTAATAAAATGAGATCAAGAACAGCAATTTGGTTTGAATGTAAAATCAGTTACGAAAAGACCGGTGAAGATGGTCTGCAAAAGAAAGTAAGTGAAAGTTATACTGTTGATGCCTTAAGTTTCACTGAGGCAGAGAAACGTATTATGGAGGAAATGTCAAGCTATATAAGTGGCGAGTTTACCATCAAGGATATCAAGATAGCACCTTATAAGGAGATTTTTTTTAGTGATGATTCCTCCGCAGACCGCTGGTATAAGGCGAAACTTCAGTTTATCACTATTGACGAAAAAACAGAAAAGGAGAAAAAATCATCCGTAAATTATCTTGTTCATGCAGCTACCCTTAAAGGCGCAGTTAATAATATTGAGGAGGTGATGAGTGGCTCGATGATTGATTATGTTATCGCTACCGTTGCCGAAACCACTTTAATGGATGTATTTGAATATGGTAAGAGTGATAACCCCGAAGTTTAATTATCATGTACGACATAAAAGGAAATCTGAAAAAGGTACTTGCTGATTTGCCTTCAGGTGTGCGCCTTGTGGCTGTCAGCAAGTATCATCCTGATGAATTTATACAAGCTGCCTATGACGAAGGGCAGCGCATTTTTGGAGAAAGCCATGAACAGGAACTGCGTAAAAAAGTAGAATCGCTTCCTAAAGATATCCAATGGCATTTCATTGGACATCTTCAATCCAACAAGGTAAAATACATTGCCCCTTATATTACAATGATTGAGGCAGTTGACTCTTTTAGCTTACTTTGTGAAATCGATAAGCAAGCTGCTAAAAATAAGCGTATTATTGATGTGCTACTTGAGCTTCATATTGCCGAGGAAGAAACCAAATATGGATTTTCACCTGAAGCCTGTCGACAGTTATTTGAGTCTGGTGAATGGCGTCAGTTGCAACACATTCGTATTTGTGGCTTGATGATGATGGCCTCCAATATAGATAACGAACTACAGATACGTTCGGAATTTCGTATTGCCAAGCATTTATTTGATGAGTACAAAGCACATTACTTTGCCAGTGAACCATCTTTTTGCGAGTGTTCGTGGGGTATGAGTCATGACTATCACATAGCCGTTCAAGAAGGTAGTACTATGGTGCGAATTGGTACTGCTATTTTTGGTCCACGTATTTATTAATAAAGTTATTATGCAAGTGTTTTAAAAGTAATACCTTATCCGCTCGTCAAAGAAAATTCTGACTAAAAATGATAATTCGAAACTTTTTGGGGAAGAAAAGTTGCGAATTATTTGTGTATTACGGGGAAATAACGTAATTTTGCAACTTAATTCCCAATAGATGATAAAGTAAAACAGAAATAAAGATTATGAGCGACAGATTGTTTATATTCGATACGACACTCCGCGATGGTGAGCAAGTGCCTGGATGTCAGTTGAATACGGTAGAAAAGATTCAGGTAGCAAAAGCGCTTGAGCAGTTGGGCGTTGATGTGATCGAAGCAGGGTTCCCCATTTCGAGTCCTGGTGATTTCAATTCGGTAATTGAAATTTCGAAGGCTGTAACATGGCCTACTATCTGTGCACTGACACGTGCTGTTGAGAAAGATATTGATGTGGCTTACGAGGCTTTGGTGTATGCCAAGCACAAGCGTATCCATACAGGTATCGGAACGAGTGATTCACATATTAAATATAAATTCAACTCGAATCGCGAGGAAATTATAGAGCGTGCGGTCCGTGCTACTAAGTATGCCAAGAAATACGTGGAGGACGTAGAGTTCTATTGTGAGGATGCAGGACGTACGGAGAACGAGTATCTGGCGCGTGTCGTAGAGGCAGTCATTGCCGCAGGCGCAACTGTCGTAAATATTCCTGATACGACAGGTTATTGTCTGCCACAGGAATACTACGAGAAAATTAAGTATCTGAAAGAGCACGTTTCTAATATCGACAAAGCTGTTATCTCGACCCACTGCCACAATGACTTGGGAATGGCTACTGCCAACACGTTCAATGGTGTGATGGCTGGTGCCCGTCAGGTAGAGGTGACCATCAATGGTATTGGTGAGCGTGCTGGTAACACATCAATGGAAGAGATTGCCATGATTCTGAAGTGCCATAAAAATCTGGGCATCGATACCAACATCAATACCACGAAGATTTATCCTACGAGTCGAATGGTGTCGAGTCTGATGAATATGCCCGTTCAGCCCAACAAGGCCATCGTGGGTCGTAATGCTTTTGCCCACTCCAGCGGCATCCATCAGGACGGAGTGTTGAAGAATGTACAGACTTATGAGATTATCGATCCCAAGGACGTTGGTATCGAGGACAACGCTATCGTGCTGACAGCCCGTTCCGGTCGTGCAGCTCTGAAGTATCGTCTGAGTGTGAACGGTGTAGAACTGTCTGAGGACAAACTTGATAAGGTATATGAAAAGTTCTTGCAGTTGGCTGACCAGAAGAAGGAAGTGACCGATGCCGACGTGCTGATGCTGGCGGGTGCCGACACCGCCGAAGCTCATGCCGTGAAGCTCGACTTCCTGCAGGTTACTACTGGTAAGGGCGTTAAGTCTGTAGCCTCTATCGGTCTCGACATTTCTGGTCAGAAGTTCGAGGCTGCAGCCTCTGGTAATGGTCCTGTCGATGCAGCTATCAAGGCGCTGAAGAAGATCATCATGAAGCAGATGACGCTGAAAGAGTTCACTATCCAGGCTATATCAAAGGGCTCCGACGATGTGGGTAAGGTTCACATGCAGGTGGAGTACGATGGTTCGCTCTATTATGGTTTTGGTGCCAATACCGACATCGTGACGGCTTCTGTTGAGGCATATATTGACTGTATTAATAAATTTAAGAAAGGATGAATACGTTATTTGATAAAATATGGGACAAACACGTCGTGCAGAAAGTTGACGACGGTCCCACTCAATTATATATAGACCGTCTGTATTGCCATGAGGTGACATCTCCTCAGGCTTTCGATGGCATGAGGGCTAGAGGACTGAAATGTTTCCGTCCTGACCATATTTATTGTATGCCTGACCACAATACACCAACTCATGATCAAAACAAACCCATTGAGGACCCCGTGAGTGCCAAGCAGGTTTCTACCCTGGCGCAGAATGCCAAGGACTTCGGACTGACTCATTATGGTATGATGGACCCTTCGAATGGTATTATCCACGTGGTAGGACCGGAGAAGGGACTGTCTCTGCCCGGTATGACCATTGTCTGTGGCGACTCGCACACTTCCACTCATGGTGCCATGGGTGCTGTGGCTTTTGGCATCGGTACCAGCGAGGTCGAGATGGTGATGGCCTCACAGTGCATTCTGCAGCAGAAGCCCAAGTCTATGCGAATCACCATCAACGGACAGTTGCAAAAGGGTGTTACTGCCAAGGATGTAGCCCTCTATCTGATGTCTCAGTTGACCACATCGGGAGCTACGGGCTATTTTGTGGAGTATGCCGGTGATGTGGTTAAAAATCTCACAATGGAGGGACGTCTGACACTCTGCAATCTTTCTATTGAGATGGGTGCCCGTGGTGGATTTGTAGCCCCAGACGAAGTGACTTTCGAATATTTAAAAGGTAAGGAGTTTGCTCCTAAGGGTGAGGCTTGGGATAAAGCTGTTGCCTATTGGAAAACACTGCAGAGTGGCGATGATGCAGTATTTGATAAAGAGCTGATATTCTGGGCAGAAGATATTGAGCCTCGAGTAACTTACGGGACTAATCCTGGAATGGGAATCGGAATCACGGAGGCTATCCCTCAGACTGCAACTGAAGCTAAATCTCCTAAACAAGGTTTCGAAAAAGCCTTGAATTATATGGGCTTCAAGGCTGGTGAGAAACTATTGGGCAAGAAGATTGACTATGTGTTCTTAGGTGCTTGCACGAATGGACGCATCGAAGATTTCCGTGCTTTTGCCTCGATTGCCAATGGTCGCCAGAAAGCTGCTGATGTAGTGGCTTGGCTTGTCCCCGGTTCGTGGGCTGTTGACCGTCAGATTCGTGAGGAAGGTCTTGACAAGGTCCTGGCTGAGGCTGGTTTTGAAATCCGCCAACCAGGATGCTCTGCTTGTCTGGCTATGAACGATGATAAAGTGCCTGCAGGTAAGTATGCCGTATCTACTTCAAATCGTAATTTCGAAGGTCGTCAAGGACCGGGGGCGCGCACTATTCTCTGCTCGCCTTTAGTAGCAGCCGCAGCTGCAGTAACAGGAGTAATAACCGATCCAAGAACATTGCTATGAAACAGAAATTCAACGTTATAACAAGCACCTGTGTGCCACTCCCATTAGAGAATGTCGATACCGACCAGATTATCCCTGCCCGTTTCCTCAAGGCTACCACCCGCGAGGAGCGTTTCTTCGGCGACAACTTGTTTCGCGACTGGCGCTACAACAGTGATGGAACCCAGAATAAAGACTTTGTGCTCAACGACCCTACCTATTCGGGCTGCATCCTGGTGGCAGGCAAGAACTTCGGCAATGGCAGCAGTCGTGAGCATGCAGCATGGGCCATTGCGGGCTATGGCTTCCGCGTGGTTATCAGTTCGTTCTTTGCCGATATTCATAAGAACAACGAACTCAATAACTTCGTGCTTCCCGTAGTAGTGTCTGAGAGTTTTCTCTCTGAACTCTTCGAGAGTATCAAGCAGAATCCGAGGATGGAGGTTGAGGTGGATCTGCCCAACCAGACCGTCACCAACAAGGCCACAGGCAAAAGCGAAAAGTTCGAGATTAACGGATATAAGAAGCATTGTCTGATAAACGGATTGGACGACATCGATTTCCTCATCCAGAACAAGGATAAAATCGAGCAATGGGAACAGCAGAACGCATAAACGCTTCGCATCACACCATACCTTATGTTGAGATTCTAGACTCGACACTCCGTGACGGTGAACAAACCAACGGTGTGTCGTTCCTTCCCCATGAGAAATTGGTTATAGCCCGCATGCTGCTTCGCGACGTTAATGTTGACCGTATCGAGGTGGCATCGGCTAGAGTTAGCGAAGGTGAAAAAGAGGCTGTCAAAATGATATGCCGCTATGCTCAGCAGATCGGTAAAGAGGATAGGGTGGAGGTGCTCGGTTTTGTTGACGGCACTGCCTCTGTCGATTGGATATCCGATTGTGGTGGAAAGGTCATCAACCTGTTAGCAAAAGGCTCGCTGAAGCATTGCACCCAACAGCTTCAGAAGACTCCCGAAGAACATATAGCCGACATTCGGCAGACAATAACCTACGCTGCGTCGAAAGGTTTGAGGGTGAATCTCTATTTAGAAGATTGGTCGAATGGCATGAAGGACTCGCCCGACTATGTCTATCAGGTGATGGACGCGTTAATAGCTAACAACCAACAGTCAACAGCTGTTCAGCGTTTCATGCTTCCCGATACCCTTGGCGTGATGAATCCCTTGCAGGTGATAGAGTATTTCCGCAAGATGATCAAGCGTTATCCCGATGTGCATTTCGATTTCCACTCTCATAACGATTACGACTTGGCTGTTTCGAACTCGCTGGCAGCAGTCTTGAGTGGAGCCAAGGGTTTACACGTCACTGTCAACGGACTGGGTGAGCGTTGTGGTAATGCACCGATGGCCAGTGTCCAGGCTATTTTGAAAGACCAGTTCCATGCCAAAACCAATATCAACGAGAGCCAGCTCAATGGTATCAGCCGACTGGTAGAGGGTTATAGTGGTATTGCCGTTGCAGCCAACCAACCCATTGTCGGAGAGAATGTTTTCACTCAGGTGGCTGGTGTGCATGCCGATGGCGATACGAAGGACAAGCTCTATTACAACGAACTCATTCCTGAGCGTTTCGGTCGTAAGCGTGAATATGCCTTAGGTAAGAATAGCGGTAAGGCGAATATCCTGAAGAATCTGGAAGAATTAGGACTTGAACTCACCCCCGAGCAGACACGGAGGGTCACCCTGCGCATCACGGAATTGGGCGATAAGAAAGAAATTGTTACGCAGGAAGATCTTCCCTACATTGTCAGTGACGTACTTAAACATGATGCTCCGGAAGATAAAGTCAAACTCATCAACTACGTAGTATCCACAGCCTACGGACTGCGACCTGGCGCCAATCTCAAAGTGGAAATTAACGGCAAGGAATATGAAGGCAGTGCTGTGGGTGACGGTCAGTATGACGCTTTCGTGAAAGCCTTGCGCTATATTTATAAAAAGTACTTGAACCGTACTTTCCCCATACTGGCCAACTATCAGGTGAGTATTCCGCCTGGTGGCCGTACGGACGCTTTGGTGCAGACCGTCATTACGTGGCATTACAACGGAGGCCTATTACGCACTCGTGGCCTCGATGCAGACCAGACGGAAGCTGCAATCAAGGCCACGTTTAAGATGCTTAATATTGTTGAGAGTAATCTTTAGGTTACTTGATCAAGTCAACACTGCGCTGGAGGAATTTGTCGAGCGCTTCGCCCTTCAGCATACCATTCTGAAGCAGGGCAAGGTCAATCAACTGATGGACGATAGAGTTGCCTTTGGCATAGTCGGCAAGAATCTGTTGCTTCTTGTCTTTCTGCTCCTGAACAGCCTTTTCGGTATTGGCCTTGTCGTCTTTCTCTTCCTGTGTGAGTTCGTCTGCCTTCTTCTTCTCCTGTTGCTGACGGATGGCTGCCAGACGAGCCTCCTGGCCCTTGATTTCGCTCTCAACGGGCTTCAGGGCTTCCTCGGTAGATGATTTGCAGTCGTCGAGCACGCGCTTTACCAATGGGTGGTCGCTGTTGAGCACAAGATTCATCGTATCGGGCATCTGAGCATAGAAATTCATGCCAGGCTGGAAACGACTCATCTCCTTCATACGGCGCATATACTCATTTTGGGTCATCATGACAGGACGCGCATCGGCACCCAACGACTGTACTTCAACCATGAACTCGGTCTTCTCCATCTTAGGCATCTGAGAACGGAAGACGGATGACAAATTGGCAGATTCGTCTTCCGAAAGATTCGACTTCGGAGCATCTTCCTTCACAATCAGTCGCTCAATGATGTCTGAGTCAACACGGGTGAAGCGGCTCTTCTCAAATTTCTGTTCGAGCATCTGAATGGCGGGAACGTCCAACTGTCCGTCAAGCAACAGCACGCTGTAGCCTTTGTCCTTGGCAGCCTGAATATATGAGTACTGCTCCTCCTTATCGGTGGCATAGAGATAGACGAGCATGTCGTCCTTATCTTTCTGAGCGCCCTCAATCAGGGTCTTATACTCGTCGAAAGTGAAGTACTTGCCATCCGTGTCCTTCATCAGGGCGAAGTCCTTGGCGCGGTCGTAGAAGCTCTCTTCGCTCAGCATACCGTAGTTGATGAAGAGTTTCAGGTCGTCCCACTTCTCCTCATACTGTTTGCGGTCCTCCTTGAAGATGCTCTGCAGGCGGTCTGCCACTTTCTTCGTGATATACGTAGAAATCTTCTTGACATCACGGTCGCTCTGCAAGTATGAACGGCTTACGTTCAATGGGATATCCGGCGAATCAATGACACCATGCAACAGGGTAAGGAACTCAGGAACGATGCCCTCTATCTGATCGGTGACGAACACCTGATTGCAGTAAAGCTGAATCTTATTGCGCTGTAGGTCGATGTTTGACTTGATGCGTGGGAAGTAGAGAATACCCGTCAGGTTGAAAGGATAGTCCACATTCAGATGAATCCAGAACATAGGCTCGTCGCTCATGGGATAGAGGGTGCGGTAGAACGACTTATAGTCTTCGTCCTTGAGGGCAGAGGGGGCTTTGGTCCACAGAGGCTCCACACTATTAATAATGTTGTCCTCGGCAGTATCTACCATCTTTTTCTCATCGCTCGACCACTCTTGTTTCTTGCCGAAAGCAACAGGTACAGCCATGAATTTGCAGTATTTGTTTAGCAATTCCTGAATCTTCTGCTTGTCGAGATATTCCTTACAGTCGTCATCGATATACAGGATGATATCCGAACCACGGTCCTCCTTCTCGGCATCGTCAATCTCATAGGCAGGACTGCCGTCACAGCTCCATTTCACAGCCTTGGCACCATCGCGATACGACTTGGTGACGATCTCTACTTTCTTGGAAACCATAAACGAAGAATAGAAACCCAGTCCGAAATGGCCGATAATGCTATTGGCATTATCCTTGTATTTCTCCAGAAAGTCGTTGACACCTGAGAATGCAATCTGGTTGATATACTTGTCGATTTCCTCCTCGGTCATACCGATACCACGGTCGCTGATGGTGATCGTACCCTTGTCGGTATCCAGTTTAACCTGTACTGCCAAGTCGCCCAATTCTCCCTTGAACTCTCCCTGTTCTTTTAGGGTTTTCAACTTTTGAGTGGCGTCAACAGCATTACTAACCATTTCACGCAGGAAAATCTCATGATCGCTATAGAGAAACTTTTTGATGACGGGGAAGATGTTCTCTGTTGTAACCCCGATGTTACCTTTTTGCATAATTTCTATTGTTATTTTTATTATTGTTTGCCTTTTCTTTTGCAAATATCGTGCCATTTTTGTAATTTTGCAGCGCAAAAAGAAAAAACGACAATGAAAAGAAGATGGCATTGTAAACCAGGAGAACAGCCTACGGAGTTCGATAAACGGATTATGTATCTGGAGAACAAAGGGGCTCTGGTTCCGACACGGGACCTAATCAAGACACCGGAACAGATAGAGGGCATCCGACGGGCTGGGGTAGTGAATACCGGAGTGCTGGATGCCGTGGAAAAGGAAATTCACGCAGGCATGTCAACGCTTGAGATTGACCAGATATGCCGTGACTATTGCGCAAAGCATGGAGCTATTCCTGCCTGTCTGAACTATGGCGGCGACGAGGAGACACCACCATTCCCCATGTCCGTATGCACGAGCATCAACGAAGTGGTGTGTCATGGTATTCCGAAGGCAGACGACATTCTGGAAGAAGGCGACATAGTCAATGTGGATTTTACCACTATTCTGGATGGCTATTATGCGGATGCATCTCGTATGTTTATTATCGGCAAGACATCGCCTGAGAAAGAACAATTGGTGCGTGTCACTAAAGAATGTTTGGAAATCGGTATGGAGGCTGCCAAACCCTGGGGCTTCGTGAATGAGATAGGTAAGGCTATTGAAAAGCATGCCAAGAAATATCACTATGGTGTAGTGCGCGACCTCTGCGGTCATGGCGTAGGACTTCATTTCCACGAGGAACCGGAGGTGTGCCATTTTGCCCAGAAAACCAATGGTATGCTGTTGGTGCCAGGAATGGTGTTTACGATTGAGCCAATGATTAACATGGGGACCTGGAAGGTGTTTATCGATGCAGACGACCCCTATGGATGGGAGGTTATCAGTGAAGACGAACAACCCAGTGCCCAGTGGGAGCATACCCTGTTGATGACAGAGCATGGTGTGGAAATACTGACACGGTGATGAACACCGTAATGATGTAATAACGACATGACGAACAATATTTATATATTAGGTATAGAATCAAGTTGCGACGATACATCGGCAGCGGTGCTGAAGGATGGTGTGCTGTTGTCGAATGTGACAGCATCGCAGGCCGTGCATGAAGCTTATGGAGGAGTGGTGCCAGAACTGGCATCGAGAGCTCATCAGCAGAATGTAGTGCCAGTGGTAGACCAAGCCATAAAACGAGCTGGTATAACCAAGGAACAACTTACGGCTATAGCTTTCACTCGTGGCCCAGGACTGATGGGGTCATTGTTAGTGGGGGTGAGTTTTGCGAAGGGCTTTGCCCGTTCGCTGGGTATTCCCCTTGTGGATGTCAATCACCTGCAAGGTCATGTGATGGCTCATTTCATTGATGGGGGGGAGGGCGACTTCAATCCTCCACCATATCCCTTTCTCTGTCTGCTGGTTTCAGGTGGTAACTCTCAGATTGTGAAAGTGAATGCCTACAACGATATGGAGGTGTTGGGACAGACTATTGACGATGCAGCCGGTGAGGCCATTGACAAGTGTTCGAAGGTAATGGGACTGGGATATCCTGGAGGACCCATCATCGACCGACTTGCCCGTCAGGGAAATCCAAAGGCGTACCAGTTTGCAGAGCCGCATATTCCAGGGTTAGACTATAGCTTTTCAGGACTGAAGACTTCGTTTCTGTATAATATGCGGAAATGGATAGCGGATGATCCAGATTTCATCGAGCACCATAAGGAAGATATAGCTGCCTCGTTGGAATGGACCATTGTGGACATTTTGATGAAAAAACTGAAGTTGGCTGTTAAACAGACAGGTATCAAGCATGTTGCTGTAGCTGGCGGTGTGAGTGCCAACAACGGATTGCGTAATGCTTTCCACGATTATGCCAAACGTTATGACTGGACGATATATATCCCAAAATTTAGTTATACCACCGATAATGCAGCTATGATTGGCATTGTGGGCTATTATAAGTATTTAGACGGAAAAATTTGTCCGATAGACGCTCCGGCATTCTCGAAAGTAACTTTTAAATAAGAATTTAAGTGAATTAAATATATGGATTTCGAAAGTAAAATTTTCAGCAAAGAAATAAGTGATTTGTTGTGGGAAATGGAAAAAACTGTCGGAACAGCCGAGAGTTGTACGGGTGGACGAATAGCCGAAGCCCTGATTGCCGTCCCCGGTGCCTCAAAGTATTTTAAAGGTGGTATCATCAGTTATGTTGACGAAGTCAAGATGAACCTCCTGGGGGTTAGTCAGCAAGTACTCGAAGAACAAACGGCTGTATGTGAGGATGTTGCCCGCCAGATGGTGATTGGAGCCTGCAAATCCTTGAAAACTGATTATGCCATTGCTGCGACGGGGTATGCAGGTCCTACAGGTGGTTCGAAAGACATTCCTGTGGGTACAATTTGGTTGGCTTGTGGTACTTTGGAGAATCAGTTGACCTTGAAAGTTTGTGAAGATCATGGACGCGATATCAACCTTGCTATTGCTACCAATAAAGCTCTGCAAATGTTCTTGGAACTTCTACAATCTGACCCTAAACCGATAGTTGAAGGTTAAAAAATATTAATAGAAATACAAAACTCGGAACTTTAAACGCTAAACTCTAATTTTTTTTGTACCTTTGCACCCTGTTTGGAGTAAGTTATATTTAAGGAACAAGTAAAAGTAGATAGAAATGTCGAAAATTTGTCAGATTACGGGAAAGAAGGCACAGATTGGTAACAACGTGTCTCACTCAAAGCACCGCACGAAGCGTAGCTTTGATGTAAACCTGTTCAGCAAGAAGTTCTACTATGTAGAGGAGGCTTGCTGGATTCAGTTGAAGATCAGCGCTGCTGGTCTGCGTATGATTAATAAGGTGGGTCTGGATGCAGCCTTGAAGCAAGCTGTTGCTAAAGGATATGTAGATTGGAAAGACATTAAAGTGATAGGAGACTAAGTTATGGCAGGCAAGAAAGCTAAAGGTAATCGTGTTCAGGTAATTTTGGAGTGCACTGAGATGAAAGAGAGTGGACTTCCCGGAACAAGCCGTTATATTACGACAAAGAACCGTAAGAATACTCCTGAGAGAATGGAATTGAAGAAGTATAACCCAATCCTGAAGCGCATGACAGTGCATAAGGAGATTAAATAATCAGTTTAGAGCATGGCAAAGAAAACCGTTGCAACCCTCCATGAAGGTTCTAAGGATGGTCGCGCTTACACAAAGGTAATCAAGATGGTTAAGAGCCCTAAGACTGGTGCTTACATCTTCGATGAGCAGATGGTTCCAAACGAAGCTGTAAAGGACTTCTTTAAGAACTAAATATAAAAATCTGTATTGAAAAAACCGAAATCTGTTATGGTTTCGGTTTTTTTTTGTAACTTTGCCTGTTGAAATGGTAAAAATTTGTAATTATGGGTATATTTGGTTTCTTTAATAAGGATAAAAAGGAAACGCTCGACAAAGGTCTGGAGAAGACTAAGACGAGTGTGTTCGACAAACTGGCTCGTGCTGTAGCCGGTAAGTCGAAGGTGGATGACGATGTCCTGGATGATTTGGAGGAAGTGCTGATTACGAGCGATGTGGGTGTAGATACCACGCTGAAAATCATCGGGCGAATAGAGGAACGTGTGGCTCGCGACAAGTACGTAAGTACAAGTGAGCTAAATAATATTCTTCGTGATGAAATCGCCGCTTTATTGGCTGAAAATAATTCGGAAGATAATGATAACTGGGATTTGCCTGCCGACCACAAGCCCTACGTTATTTTGGTAGTGGGTGTTAATGGAGTAGGTAAGACCACTACTATCGGAAAATTGGCTTGGCAATTCAAACAGGCTGGCAAGAAAGTGTATTTGGGCGCTGCCGATACTTTCCGTGCAGCAGCTGTCGAGCAGTTGTGTATTTGGGGCGATCGTGTAGGCGTTCCCGTAATCAAGCAGCAGATGGGCAGTGATCCTGCTTCTGTGGCTTTCGATACCCTGAGTTCAGCTAAAGCCAACGGGGCTGATGTAGTACTGATTGATACAGCCGGTCGACTGCATAACAAGGTGGGCTTGATGAACGAGCTGAAGAAAATCAAGGACGTGATGAAGAAAGTGTTGCCCGAGGCTCCCGATGAGGTGATGCTGGTTCTGGACGGTTCTACCGGTCAGAATGCTTTTGAGCAGGCAAAGCAGTTTGCGGCTGTTACTCAAATTACGTCATTGGCTATTACTAAACTTGATGGAACCGCCAAAGGTGGTGTTGTTATCGGTATCAGCGACCAATTGAAAGTGCCAGTGAAGTATATCGGTTTAGGCGAGGGGATGGAAGATCTCCAGCTGTTTAATAAACGTCAGTTTGTTGACTCTCTGTTTAAGCATGAATAAGAAACCAACCATCGATTTCATCACACTTGGGTGCTCGAAGAATCTCGTGGACAGTGAAAAACTGATGGGACTTTTTGAGGCTCGTGGTTATCAAGTGACTCATGACAGTGAGCATCCTGAGGGAGATATCGCTGTGGTGAATACTTGTGGTTTTATCGAAGATGCTAAACAGGAGAGTATCGATACCATTTTGGAATTTGCTCAGGCAAAGACAGAAGGTAAACTGAAGGCTCTCTACGTAATGGGCTGTTTGTCAGAAAGATATCTTGCTGATCTTGAAGAAGAGATTCCGGAAGTAGATGGATGGTATGGGAAGTTTAATTATCGGGAACTGTTAGACCAGCTGGAAAAGAAGGAAGGTCTGGATAACCAGGATGAACCAGGAAATCTTAGGAAATTAACGACCCCAGGACATTATGCTTACTTGAAAATCTCAGAGGGATGCGACAGACATTGTGCCTACTGTGCGATACCCATCATTACAGGAAGACATCAGAGTAGGCCGATGGATGAGATTCTGGACGAGATGCGTTCTTTAGTCAGTAAGGGCGTGAAGGAGTTTCAGGTGATTGCTCAGGAACTGACTTACTATGGTGTGGACATAGACGGAAAACAACATATTGCCGAACTCATCGAAAGAATGGCTGAGATAGAAGGGGTTGCATGGATTCGTTTGCATTATGCCTATCCCGCCCATTTCCCTTGGGATTTGCTGCGGGTAATGCGGGAAAAGCAGAATGTGTGCAACTATCTGGACATTGCTCTCCAACATATCAGCGACAGGATATTGAGTAGGATGCAACGACATGTGACGAAGGCAGAAACTTACGATCTCATCACGAAGATTAGAAAGGAGGTGCCTGGTATTCATCTTCGTACAACGCTGATGGTGGGATTCCCCGGTGAAACGGATGAGGATTTCCAGGAACTGATGGAATTCACGAAGTGGGCTCGCTTCGAAAGAATGGGCGCTTTTGCTTATTCAGAGGAAGATGGCACCTACTCAGCTGAACATTATAAGGATGATGTTCCTGCTGAAGTGAAACAGCAACGATTGGACCGGCTGATGCGATTGCAACAGCATATCAGTGCAGAGATTGAGGCTGCCAAGATAGGACAGATACTGAAGGTAATCATCGACCGAAAGGAAGGAGACTGGTATGTGGGGCGCAGCGAGTTCTGCTCGCCTGAGGTTGACCCCGAGGTTCTTATACCTGCCAGCGAACAACTGAATATCGGTGAGTTTTATGATGTCAAGGTAACAGACGCAGAAGAATTTGATTTATACGCAACAACCAGATATGAATAACAAGGAATTTATCAACCAGTTATCGGCTAAAACTGGGTACGACCAAAAAGCTACCCAGAAGTTGGTGAATAACATCATCACATCAATGAGCGATGCTTTTGTCACTGACAATAGTGTAATTGTGCCTAATTTCGGTGTCTTTGAGACCAAGAAAAAAATGGAACGCATTATTGTGAATCCTTCAACAGGGCAGCGTATGTTGGTTCCACCCAAACTCGTGTTGAATTTCAAACCGAATCAGACTTGGAAAGATAAATTGAAAGGAGGACGTTGAAGATGGGAAAATTGACGATTCAAGAAATAGCCAAGATTCTGGTTGAAAAAAACAAATTGACGGTCAAAGAAGCCAATCAGTTTGCTGCAGTGGTGTTTGAAGTCATCCAAGAGGGACTTGACACCGAAGGACAGGTGAAGGTGAAGGGACTTGGAACTTTCAAGAAAATACAGGTTGAGGCTCGTGAGAGCATTAGTGTGCGCACAGGTGAGCGAGTAATGATTGACAGTCATGCCAAAATAACATTCACCCCCGATGCCTTGATGAAGGAATTGGTAAATAAGCCTTTCTCCCAATTCGAGACCGTAATACTGAACGATGGCGTGGAATTTGAAGACATAGCTGATGACCTGACAGAAGAGGAGCTGTCGGAGCTCGACTCGATGGAGAATACAGAAGAGGAAGCCACTCAGCAGGTAAGCAATGAACCTGAAGTTATTCCTGAAAAAACCATCGTTGCTTCCGATGAAACGACAAATTCTTCCACTGAAACGGAAATCGTTGTTAGGCCATTGATGGATATTGTGGACAATACGGAAGGACAAGAGAAAGAAGAAACTGAGACGGAAGAGGAAGACGACGATGATGAAGAGGAGGGCGGTAGCTCATGGAAGAAAATCGTAGGTTACGTGTTGCTGACTCTGTTGCTGATGGCAGCATCTGCCTATGTCGGCTATTGGTATGGTCAACAGCATGCAACAACGAATGTTGATGACACTGCTGATGTCGAAAACGTTGTAGATAGTATAGAAGTCATAGAAGTTGACTCTGCTGATGTCCTTGACATGCCTTCTGTTGAACAACCTTCGGTAGAACAATCTGTTGAGGAGCAGTTGGTAGTAGAGCAGCCTCAGCCCAAGGCTGAACCAGAACAGGTGAAGCAGGCAGAAGAGCCGTTCTGGAAGAAATACGAGGCGATGGATGTTCGTGTTCGTACAGGGGCTTATCATATCGTTGGAACCGATCGTGAAGTGAAAGTTCGCCAGGGAGAGACGCTATCCCGTATTTCCCGTCGGGAGTTGGGCGAAGGAATGTCTTGTTACATAGAAGTTTATAATGGATTGAAAGGTAATTCAGAACTGAAGGAAGGTCAGGTGATCAAGATTCCGAAGCTGAAATGGAAGAAGAAACGTTCAATAGACTAATTTCACTATTTGTTTGCATGTTGGTGTCGGTTAGTGGGTTTTCACAAACTGACACGATTACCGATCGTGTTCATCAGATAGAAGAAGTAACCATTGTAGAGACACCGCGCAGGCATACGCTTACCAGCACGTCGCCCCTGCACTTTCTGGATCGTCAGGATATGCAGACAATGGGTATTACCGATATCGCTGATGCCCTGCATCGTATGCCTGGTATTACGTTGCGCGACTATGGTGGGGCAGGAGGTATGAAGACGGTTTCCGTTCGAGGTTTTGGCGCCAAGCATACAGGTGTGAGCTATGATGGCGTGATGCTGTCCGATTGTCAAAGTGGCGAGATAGACCTTTCACGTTATTCGTTGGATAATGTTGACAATATCTCATTGGTGATAGGCGATAACGATGATATCTTCATTCCAGCTCGTCAGGCTTCTACACCAGCTGTACTCCATATCCAGACGTTGCGTCTTCCTTCTGTAGACACGAAGCCCCATCTGACAACCCAAGTGAAGGTGGGCAGTTTCGGCTATGTGAGTCCTTTCGTGCGTTATGAGCAAAATTTTTCCAACCGCTTTGCTTTCAGTGCTGTAGCAGAATATACCTATGCTGAAAACGATTATCCCTACGAGTTGCAGAATGGCGACTATACTATTTCGGAACGTCGCACCAACAGCAGGATGAATTCAGGTCACGGTGAGCTGAATTATCTGTGGAACATAAATGCAAAGAACCGTCTGTCAGGAAAGGTCTATTACTACGACAATGACAGACAGTTACCTGGACAGGTGCGCTATTATACCAATCTGAGTAGTGAAACACTGCGCGACCGAAATTTCTTTGGACAATTGATGTATCAGTCGCGTCAGAGTGACATATTGTCGTTCAAGTGGAATGCCAGATACAATTGGTCAGCCTCTATCTATCGTGATCGCCTGATGGCAGGAGGTGTAAACGATGCCAGTTATTGGCAACGAGAGGTCTATACCTCTGCAGCATTACTCTATACACCTACACCTCATTGGGCTTTCGATTATTCTGTTGACTATGCTTTCAATAATCTGAATGGCAGTTCGTGGCGTACCGTATTGGGCAAACCTTATCGCCATACCCTTCTGCAATCGGCTACAGTTAAATATCGTACCCTGCGCCTCACCGTTTTAGCACGTCTGCTATATTCGCTCTATCTGAATGAGCAGAAAGACATCCCTGTAACGAATCGCATAGATATCAGCCAGAATTCGGCCGGCAATATGCGTCGTCTGTCTCCTTCTGTATCACTCTCTTATCGCCTATTGGCTGATAGGGATTTTTATCTGCGTGCTTCGTATAAAAACATATTCCGTTCACCTACTTTTAATGAGAGTTATTATTACCATTATGGTTCGCCGAATCTGAAGCCTGAGATTACCGACCAGTTCAATTTAGGAGCAACCTATGCCACAGATGCCTCTCGGCCTTTGCAACTGCACCTGACTCTCGACCTCTATTATAATCATGTGAAGGATATGATAGTGGCCGTACCTTATAATATGTTCGTATGGACATGTGTCAACTTAGCGAAGGTACGTACCTATGGTATAGATGCAACCCTGCGTGGAAACTATCAGTTAAATCCCCAATACCATCTGCTCTTCACGGGTAACTATACCTATCATAAAGCAGAAGACCGCACTCGTTCCGATTCACCGTATTTTGGCAATCAGGTGGCTTACGTGCCTCGTCATACGGGTAGTGCCTCTGTGGCTTTTGAGAATCCCTGGGTCAATGTTTCGTTTCATGGTTCAGGCGTGAGTGCCCGATGGTCTAATAATGAGCATTACGAGGGGACATTGATTGATGGTTACGTCGATTGTGGCCTGACGTTCTATCGCGCCTTTACATTCGGCATTCATCATCTGGAGGCCCGTTTCGATTGGAAGAATATTTTCAACAGCCATTATGAGATAGTGTGGCATTATCCAATGCCTGGAAGAAGTTATCAAATGACAATCAATTATAAATTTTAGTATCAAAATGATGAAAAAGTATTTATTGAGTTTTGCAGTTCTCGCGAGTGCTATGCTCTTTACTGCATGTGAGAAAGACAATGGAAAAAGTTATGTCACTTTACCTGTTTCAAAAGGTGCATTCGTGATTTGTGGCGGTCATTCGTCAGGTATTGGCAGTAGCCTTACCTACATCGATTATTCATCAGGTAATGCAGCACAGAACCAGTTTAAAGCAGTGAATCATCGTGAACTGGGTATGACAGCTAACGATGCTCTCGTCTATGGAGAAAAGCTTTATATTGTTGTTTCTGGTGAAAATACCGTTGAGGTATTGGACACGAAGACGATGCGTTCAATCAAACAAATCAAAATGGTTGACCTGATGGGAGAAAAGGGGCATTCGCCTCGCTGCATTACTGCTGATGGCGGCATGATTTATGTTTCCACTTACGGATCGTCAGAACCTGACTGGAACACCAACACCACTTCAGGAAACGGGTATGTAGCAGCTATTGACACGCTCACCTTCTCGCTGAAGACTACCTATGTAGCAGGTTCTTTCCCTGAAGGTGTTGCTGTATATGGTGACTATCTGGTTGTGGCCAACTCCGACTATAGTATGGGTTCTAAGGCTTCTATCTCTGTCATTGATGTGGCTACGGGCAAGGACGAACCTATTACCGATGCCTTAATTACAAATCCTCAGAAGGTAGCTGTTGCTGCTGATGGGATTTATGTGCTCGACTGGGGTAACTATGCTGATGTGGCAGGTGGTGTTCGCAAAATTACCAAAAGTAGTGTCAGAACGCTGTTCGACGCAACCTTTGCTTCCTTTATTGGAACAACAATCTTTGCTTGCAATGTTCCTTGGGGTTCTACACCTTCTGACTTTATCGTCTATAACATACAGTCAGGAAACAAGAATGTTTATCCAGCTGGTGTCAATCGCTACTTCTATCCTTTGTTGATAAAAGCCGACCCCACTACTGGTCATATTTTTATTGCTTCACTTGGCGAAGAGGGTAGTGCTGGTTATAAATCCAATGGCTACGTGATAGAATATACTGCAACGGGAGAGAAACTGAAGGAGTATGAATGTGGTGTTTATCCCATAGCTATGGATTTCAGCTATGCCTATGAACGTGTAGAATACTAACCAGATGTCGCGATACATCTTAATATTATTGATAGCCGTGTCGCTGTCTTCCTGTGGAGCCCGTACTGGTGGCTCACAGGGAGATGGCGACACTTTGCATCTAAAGTATGCGTCATTACTCACTATAGTCAAGTACGAAAGCTATACGGAAGTTTCGATTCGCAATCCGTGGAAGGAAGGTATGCTCCTACATTCCTACATTCTCGTTCCTCGTCATATAGCACTCCCCAGCAATCTTCCTCATGGTACGATCGTTCGTACGCCAGTCAGTCGCGCTGCCGTATTTACAACCGTTCATTGTTCTTTGCTGACGACTATAGGTCGAGGAGCAAATATCGTTGGCGTTGCTGATCTGAAATATATCAAGATTCCCTATATTCAGGAACAAGTCAGGCAAGGGCACATTGCCGATTGTGGCAGTGGGATGAATCCTGATATCGAGAAGATTGTTGATGTCAACCCCGACATTGTTATGCTCTCTCCTTTCGAGAATAGCGGAGGTTTTGGTAAACTGGAAGAAATCAATGTTCCTCTTGTTGAATGTGCTGAATATATGGAAAATTCTCCTTTGGCGCGAGCCGAATGGATGAAATTCTACGGAATGCTCTTTGGCGAAGAACAGCGTACCGATAGTCTCTTTGCTGTTGTTGATAGTAGCTATCATGCTTTACAACAACAAGTGAAGCAGGCGGGGGTAGGGCGTTCTGTGTTGATTGATAAGATGGTTGGTTCCGTATGGTATGTGCCAGGTGGGCATAGTACCCTTGGACAAATGATACAAGACGCAGGCGGACGCTATGCGTGGGCTGATGATGAACATAGTGGCAGTCTGTCTCTGCCCTTTGAAATGGTGTTGGAGCGTGCTGGCGATGCTGAGGTGTGGATGTATCGTTATAGTAGTGATCATCAACAGACTTATCACGAATTGCTAAGCGATTATTTCGGCTATCGCCAGTTGCAAGCCTTCGCCAGTAAGAATGTTTATGGGTGTAATGTCGAACAGACGCGTTTCTATGAGGAGTCACCTTTCCGTCCCGACTATCTCTTGTCTGACTTCATTCAGATACTGCATCCAGGCATACCCAATACACAACCATTACGTTATTATCAAAAACTGCATGAATAGAGGTGTGATTTATTGTCTGGCGTTGTCGCTCGTCGTCATCCTGCTGTTGGTGCTCAATTTACTGATGGGGTCTGTTGCTATTCCCTTTGACGACACATTCCGCATCTTGATGGGGGCTGATGACATCAAACCCTCTTGGAGATATATTATCCTTGAGTCGCGCATTCCTCAAGCGCTCACAGCCATCCTCTGTGGCAGTGCGTTGGCTGCCAGTGGACTATTGCTGCAAACCGCTTTCCGTAATCCATTAGCAGGTCCCAGTATTTTTGGTATTAATAGCGGAGCAGGATTGGGTGTAGCACTCGTGATGCTCTTCCTTGGAGGAAGTATCTCTGCTGGCTCAGTCAGCCTGACGGGATTCGTGGCTGTTCTTGTTGCAGCTTTCTTGGGTGCTATGTTAGTAATGGCTGTTATCTTCTTTTTCTCTACCATCGTTCGTAATCATGTCATGTTGCTTATTATCGGTATCATGATAGGATACTTAGCCAATTCTGCCATCTCGCTCTTGAATTTTTTTGCCACCGATGAAGGTGTTCGCAGCTATCTTGTTTGGGGACTGGGATCGTTCGGTGGTGTTTCTATGCGGATGATGCCCTGGTTTGCACTTGTCACTGTCATTGGTTTGATAGGTAGCCTGTTGCTCATCAAACCCCTCAATGCCCTGATGTTGGGTGACAATTATGCTGAGAATTTGGGTGTCAATATCATCCGTACGCGTAACTGGTTGCTCATCATCACGGGACTCCTGACTGCCGTTACTACAGCCTTCTGTGGTCCAGTTGCCTTTATCGGGTTGGCAGTACCCCATATCGCGCGTTTGTTGCTCACTACCGATAATCATCGTTCGCTGCTTCCAGCCACGATGTTAATGGGAGCTGCGATTGCCCTGTTGTGCAATCTCGTCTGTTTTCTGCCAGGTGAAAGTGGAATGATACCTTTGAATGCTGTGACCCCTTTGATTGGTGCCCCAGTCATTATCTACGTGATTCTCCGACGTTAACAATTAGGCGCCTTATTCCTCTTCCTTTGTTGCAGCTACAGGAGGTGTGTTGACAGGCATTTGCCCAGCCGATGGCTCATTGGGTTCTGTTGGTTTTTCTGTTGCGGATTGTCTGTTGTCTGCAGGAATATCTTCGTGTGCCAGACTGTCAACAGCTATACTGTCAGAATCAGATGTCATCTTGAGATATCCGCCACAATTATAATCAATCGCATCAGCCGATACGTTCTTAGGCATTTGGAATTTGGCATGATACTGTTTGAAGGCAGGGTCGCCCAACAGCAATTCCAGGAAGTTACCACATACGGGCAAAGCTGTACGGTTGCCCTGTCCGAGTTTTCCTGTACGGAAGTGTATGCTTCGATATTCGCCACCGACCCATGCACCGACTACCAGTCGTGGTGTGGTACCCACGAACCAAGCATCACTATGGTTATTAGAAGTACCCGTTTTTCCTCCGAAATCAGTATCGTTTAGGTAGCGACCGATAAAGCGATAAAGTGCAGAACTGGTACCATGCATTCCGCCTTGTAACAATTGTGTAACGAAGAAAGCGCTTTTCTCAGGAAGTGCCTGTTGTTCCTCCAATTTATCGGCATTATAAATCTCATTACCGTCACGATCCAGAATACGGCTTACTAATACTGGTTTGTGAGCTAAGCCGTTGTTGACAGGTGTGCAATACGCATTGACCAGTTCTAGCAGGTTGACGTCTGATGATCCCAGTGCCAGTGCAGGGGTTGGATCCAGTTTCGACTCAATTCCCATCGCGTGAGCCGTTTTGACGATTTGTGGAATTCCTACCTCTTGTCCCAAACGAACAGCCACAGAGTTTATACTCATAGCGAAAGCCTGTTTCAGTGTGATATTTTGATTCGAGAATCGTCCATCAGCATTGGTAGGAGCCCATGTCACCTCCTTGCCATGATCCATTACTTTCATCGAGAAGAAAGCATCCTGACGTGTGTCGCATGGAGTGATACCCTGATTCATCGCTTCCGCGTAGACGAAGAGTTTGAACGTCGATCCTGGTTGGCGCATGGCTGTCACCTTATCATATTTCCATGTCTTGAAGTCCAAATCGCCCACCCATGCCTTTACGTGACCCGTCTGTGGTTCCATTGCTATAAATCCGCAATGCATGAAGTGCTCCATATAGCGGATAGAGTCAAGGGTAGAGATTTCACGTTCGATGAATCCCTGTTCATAGTCGAAGAGACGCACTTGATGGGGCTTGTTCAGATAGTAGTCGATACTATCTTTATTACCCTCAAACTTCTGCGACAGATATTTATAATAAGGTAGTCGTTTGGCAATGTTTTCGATGAAGTTGGGTATCTCTTGTCCGCGTTCGTCGCGCCAGGGATTCATGCCGAGCCAGTGGTTATCGAAACTTCTCTGGATAATCTTCATCTGTTTAGCCACCGCCTCTTCTGCATAGCACTGCATCCGAGTGTCAACAGTAGTGTAAATTTTCAAGCCATCGCGATAGAGGTCTATATCGTTTTCGCTGCACCAGTGTTGCAACTCTGTCTTCACTGCCTCACGAAAATAGAGCGCCTGCCCGTCGTAGTTGTTCTCTACACTATAGTCCAGATTGATGGGCTTCTGCGAGAGCGAGTCGTATGCCTCCTTGGTGATGTCCTTATGAATCAACATATTGTTGAGCACCACGTTGCGTCTGGCAAACGAGTTTTTCGGATTGATACGAGGATTATAGTAAGTGGTGGCTTTCAGCAAACCTACCAGTATGGCACACTGATCGGGGGTCAGTTGCTGAGGCGTAGTGCCGAAATATGTCTTTGCTGCTGTCTTGATGCCGAAGGCATTCGAACCGAAATCCACTGTATTGGCATACATCGTGAGAATTTCTTTCTTGTCGAAGAACATTTCGATTTTTACGGCAGTGATCCATTCCTTGCTCTTCATGATGAGCATTTTAACCCCAGGGATATAGCCCAAGAGACCTGTAGAATATTCTGTACGTACGCGGAACATGTTCTTCACCAACTGTTGTGTGATGGTCGATGCTCCACGGGCATCGTGGTGCACCACATAGTCTTTCAGTGCGGCAAACACAGCACCGAAGTCGATACCGAAGTGCTGGAAGAAACGCTCGTCCTCCGTATCTATCAGGGCGCGCCAGAACATAGGGTTCACCTCCTCGTAGTTCACGGGTGTGCGGTTCTCGCTGAAGTATTTGCCTATCAGTACATTGTCGGCACTATACAGTTCAGAAGCCTGAGGGTTTTTCGGATTCATAATCGAACTCATCGAGGGCGACTTGCCGAACAGCCACAGGAAGTTAATATCTACCATGAAAAGATAGAGGATAAATGCCACGATCAGCGAGGCGAAACCCACGCCCGTCTTCGTGTACCATTTACGTCCTTGATACAATCCTTTATACCATTGCCAGAACTTCTTTGGTGCCTGACATGCCATTTCTACGTACTTATTCATATTGTTTTATGTAGTTCAATATACAGTCTTTTTCATCAGGGTGAAACCAACGCATTTCCTTGTCGCGTTTATACCAAGTCAGTTGTTTGCGAGCGTATCGGCGCGTATTGCCTTTCATGCGTTCTATAGCCTCTTCCAGTGTCCAGGTTCCGTCCAGATAGTTGAACATCTCCTTGTATCCCACGGTGTTCAGCGCATTGTGCTGTCGCTTATCAGCCATCTGTCTTACCTCGTCCAGCAGTCCTTCCGCCATCATTTGGTCCACTCTTTGGTTGATGCGCGTATAGAGTTCCTCGCGCTCTCGGTTTAGACCGATTTTCACAATCCTGAAGGGTCGTAATTTCTTTTCCTGTTTGCGGAACGACGTGTAGGTCTGTCCCGTCTGATAGCAGATTTCCAATGCGTGAATCACGCGTCGGTAGTTCTTTCTGTCCACCACCGCCCAGTGTTCCGGGTCCAGTCGCTTCAAGTCTTCACACAGGGCGTCGAGTCCCTCCTCTGCGTAGCGTCGTTTCATCTCCTGACGGATGTCGTCGCGAACGGTGGGAATGTCGTCAATCCCGTTGCATACGGCGTCGATATACATCATGCTGCCTCCAGTGAGCAGTTGTATGGGTGCGTGTTTGAATTCCTGTTCCAACACCTGTAGCACGTCCTGTTCGTACATTGAGGCGTTGTAGTAGTCATCTATGCTGATGCTCCCCACGAAGTAGTGTCGCACCTCTTTCAGTTGTTCGTCCGTAGGTCGTGCCGTTCCGATGCGCAGTTCACGGTAAATCTGTCTTGAGTCGGCATTGATGATCGGAATACCGTAGTGTTTTGCCAGACTGATGCAGAGCTCCGTCTTCCCCACAGCCGTAGGCCCCGTGATGACAATAAGAGTATTCAACTTTCAACTCTCAACTTTCAACTCACCGAATTACTCCGCGCTTCGAACTTTCAATGAACGAACAGATGTATTCCACTTCCTTTGAATCAGGATAGATGGCACGTGCCTCGGCAATACCATCTTTCAGCACACCCTTTGAATAGATGATGCGGTAGGCGTCGTGGATGGCCTCAATGACCTCGTTCGAGAATCCGCGACGGCGCAGACCTATCAAGTTCACGCCTGCGTAGCGCACGGGTTCCTTACCTGCTATGACGTAGGGTGGAATATCCTGACTGGTGCGCGAACCGCCTTGGAACATGATGTAGCTGCCCACCTTGCAGAACTGGTGGAACAGACACGTTGCCGAGATGATGGCATAGTCCTCTACTTCCACCTCGCCGGCAAACTTCGTCGAGTTGCCGATGATGCATCCGTTGCCTATCACGCAGTCGTGAGCCACGTGCATATTCTCCATCAGCAGATTACCGCTGCCCACCACCGTTTTGCCTTTCGAGGCTGTTCCGCGACTGATGGTCACGTTCTCGCGTATCGAGTTGTTGTCACCAATCTCACACGTCGTATCTTCGCCTTTGAATTTCAAGTCCTGGGGCTTCGTCGAGATACTTGCACCAGGGAAGAACTCATTGCCGTTGCCGATACGGGCTCCGTAGTGGATGGTTACATTATTCAGAAACTTATTATTGTTGCCAATGACAACATTCTTGTCAATCACGCAGAATGGTCCGATGATGTTGCCGTCGCCCAACTGAGCTTCAGGGTCAACCACAGCCATTGGATGAATTTGATTTGCCATATCTGATTACTTGTTCTTTACGATTTGAGCTGTGAAAGTCGCTTCGGCTACTACATGGTCGCCTACGAAGATGTAGCCCTTCATCGACGAGATACCGTGGCGCACGGGAGCCAACAAATCTACTTTGAAAATCAGCGTGTCGCCTGGCACCACTTTCTGACGGAATTTTACGTCGTCTATCTTCATGAAGTATGTTGACCAGCGCTCGGGCTCCTCTAATGTATTCAGCACTAGCAGTCCGCCACACTGTGCCATGGCCTCTATTTGCAAAACGCCAGGCATCACGGGCTCTTCGGGGAAGTGGCCTTGGAAGAAAGGTTCGTTGGCCGTCACGTTCTTGATACCCACAATGGTGTTGGCACCCAATGATATCACCTTGTCTACCAACTGCATGGGGTAGCGGTGGGGCAACAACTCACGGATCTTGTTTACATCCATCTCTGGAGCCTCGTTGGGGTCGTAGATAGGAGCCTGAATCTCGTGTTTGCGAATCTCCTTGCGCATCTGTCGCGCAAACTTATTATTAATGGTATGTCCTGGGCGTGTAGCGATGATACGTCCCTTGATGGGCTTGCCTATCAGTGCCATATCGCCGATGATGTCCAGCAGTTTATGGCGGGTACACTCATTCTCCCATACCAGTGGTTTGTGCTGTATGTAGCCCAGTTCGTTGGCATCGCGATGTTCCACATGCAGCATGTCTGCCAGCATATCCAGACGCTCTTGTGTTGTCTGTCGCTCGTAGATTACGATGGCATTATCCAAGTCGCCCCCCTTGATGAGGTTAGCCTGCAACAGCGGTTCGATGTCGCGCACGAAGACGAAAGTGCGTGCAGCGGCAATCTCCGTTTCAAACTGCTCGGCACTCTCCAGTGTGGCAAATTGAGAGTTGATGAATTTAGATTCAAAAGAACACATTGCCGTCAGCGAGAACTGCTCGTCGGGAAGAATCGTGATGCACGAACCTGTTGTCTCGTCTTTCACCTCTATCTTCTTTCGGATGATGTACCAGTCTTTGGGGGCATTCTGTTCCTCGACGCCCACCTCCTTGATACGCTCAACATACTGGATGGCGCTTCCGTCCAGGATGGGGAACTCAGGACCATTCACCTGTATGGCGCAGTTGTCAATCCCCATGGCATAGAGGGCTGCCAGTCCGTGTTCTACGGTTGATACGCGAATATCGCCCTTGCCCAGTACGGTGCCACGCTGCGTGTCCACCACATTCTCGGCAATAGCATCGATCACGGGTTCGCCTTCCAGGTCTATACGCTTGATTTTATAACCGGTATTCTCAGGGGCTGGATTGAATGTCACGGTGAGGTTTAATCCAGTATGCAGTCCCTTACCGAAAAGGGAAAAGCTGCCTTTGAGTGTCTTTTGTTTCATGAATCTATTATTTGTTCTTCTTCAATTCTTCTATTTCCTTGCGCAGTGCTCCCAGTTCGCGATACATGTCGGGTAGTTTCTTCATCACGGCCTGAGCCTTGAAGAATACCTTCGGATCGATGGCTGGCGCACCAATCAACTGTTCGCCGTTACCCTTGGTATTACTAATCACACCGCTCTGAGCACCTACGAATGTCTTGTCGGCAATGGTGATATGACCTGAGAATCCGGCCTGTCCGCCTACCATACACCAGGCACCAACCTTCGTTGAACCTGCCATACCCACTTGGGCAGACATCACCGTGTTCTCGCCAATCTCACAATTGTGCGCCACCTGAATCAGATTGTCCAGTTTCACACCTTTGTGAATTACCGTCTGACCCATTGTCGAACGGTCCACACACGTATTGGCACCGATTTCAACATTATCTTCTATCACCACGATACCCATCTGTGGGATTTTGTCATAACCCTCTTGGTTGGGGGCGAAGCCGAAGCCATCGGCACCGATTACCGCACCTGCGTGGATGGTCACGTTCTGACCTATCTGACAACCGTCATAAATGGTTACGTGGGGGTAAATCATCGAACCCTTGCCAATCTTCACACCGTCGCCTACGTAAGTAAAAGGACCGATATACACATCCTCACCGATTTCTGCCGTCTTCGATATGAATGCCAGTGGGTCAACCCCCTTCTTCTTAGGTAGCGATGCGGCATATATCTGCATCAGTTTTGCAACACACTCGTAGGCATTGGGCACACGAATTAGTGTTGCTGTGACGGGATGCTCCAGTTCCACATCGTCGTTGATGAGCACCACCGAGGCTTTCGTCTCGTAAATGAAATGAGTATATTTGGGATTCGACAGGAACGTGATAGCTCCTTCTTTACCTTCCTCTATCTTCGCGAAGGTGTTGACTTTTGCCTGTTCGTCACCCTCTACGCGTCCACCGATAAAGTCGGCTATTTGTTTGGCTGTAAACTCCATTATTTCTTTGTAATTTTATAAAATCCTTGCAAAGATACTACTTTTTTCTTAAAAACGATGATAACAGAGGTAATATTTACGTATTTTTTTAGAAAGAAGTTGCACATTTAGGATTTCAGATGCTTCTGCGATGTCTTTTATGCTTCCGTCCTTATACAAAATTCCAATGCTATCGTCCTCGGGATTATACATATCCTTGCCTAGTTCCGTCAGTGATATCATGTAGCGGGTGTCCTCCAGCGGAATGTTCATCTGTGCGGCTATGTGCTGGCGGATATCATTGACATATTCTTCAGTGGGAACCTCCTCCGTCACCTCCACTTTAAACAGGTGGCGGTCCAGCATATCTGTCGCCAAAGTGGAAAGAATTTTGTCGTTCGATTTCTTCCACACCTTCAGGGCGCTCCATATATCCGAATCGTCCAAATCACTGTACATCTCTAGTGTCTCATCGTGCTCGTCAAACCACATGTGGTCTACTTTGTTGCGAAGAAAGTAGGCGAGGGCAGGGGTTGCAAAAATTTCTTTACCGGAATTTGTTAATTCTTTGGCTCTCAATAGGGTATTGATTAGTATCTTTTCATATCCTACGGCTGTTTTGTGCAGATATACCTGCCAGTACATCAGTCGTCTAGTCGTCAGGAAATTCTCAATCGAGTAGATACCTTTCGAATCTACTACAAGTCTGTCGCCCTTTACGTTCAGCATCTTTATAATGCGTGCTGACCCGATGTTTCCCTCTGTCACACCTGTAAAGAAAGAGTCACGTCGGATATAGTCCAGTCGATCCATGTCCAACTGGCTAGAAATCAGCTGGTGGAAAATCTTATTAGGATATTCATCCTTGAAGATACTGATAGCCAGATTCAGCTGTCCGTGCATTTCCCGATTTATCTGTTCCATCATCATTAGAGAAATATCCTCGTGCGATATTCCGTGCATCAGTGTGTGTTCTAGTACGTGTGAGAATGGACCGTGCCCGATGTCGTGCAGTAAAATGGCAATTTTTACTGCCTCTTCCTCCGAATCGAAGATATACATCCCCTTTTCCTTCAGCGACTTCACTGCCTCCGTCATCAGATACAGTGCCCCTAGCGAGTGTTGGAATCGCGTATGTCGCGCCCCTGGGTACACCACCGAGGCTAGTCCTAGTTGGTTAATGCGGTTCAGTCGTTGGAACAGCGGGTGCTGCACCACGTCATATATTAATCCCTTTCTAATCTTGATAAACCCGAATACCGGGTCATTGATAATCTTATATCCATTCATAGCGACTGCGAAGATACAAAAAATCCCGATAATAACCAAAGATTATTAGAAAACTTATTCTGTTCCTTAACAGCATAGACTTATTGTGTCATGATTTTGTATTACTCATTATTTATATAACATGAGTGATTGATTAACGTTTTCGCTGTTTTTTTGACTCGGATTTTTCTAGCAGGCGAGGCGGCCCTAGTAGCCCTAAAATAATTATTCTATATTATTATAGAAGAGAAATTTCCTGCCACTTTCTCCTATAAAATCCAAATAGTATAATACAAATAAATCGATATTTTTTTGGTTTTCTGCTTACTTAATTGTAATTTTGCAGAACAGAAAGCAGTGTCTCGGCTTGTCGCTGGTGTCAACCACCTCGCTAACTTAGGAGAGGGAAGGGCACGAGAGGAAAGTCCGGGCAGCATAGGGTACCCCACTTCTGAAAATGGAAGCAGTTGGTGACAGCTGGAGCCGGAAGAAGAAAATTACCGCCCGTAAGGGTAAGGGTGAGAAGGTGGTGTAAGAGACCACCAGCTGCTGGGTGATCAGCAGGCTGTTCCGTTTGGGGGCTGCAAGTTCGCGTATACCATCGTCTGAGGGTAACCCGTCCGAGCCATACGATGGAGGGTAGAATGCTAGAGCCGTAGGGTGACTTGCGGAGTAGATAAATGACAGGCGTCTTGCCTCATGGCGAGAAACAGAACCCGGCTTATAGAGGCACTGCTTTTTTCTTATTAGTTGTTGGACTTTATGGGAAATAGGATACGAAATATTATCGGTTTTTTCACCATAGGGATTTGGCGAATCACGGACAAGGACGTGTCGGGCGTGAAATTCCTATTGGTGGAGATCTTGAAAAAATTGATTATCGCTGTGCGTTTCTTTTTAGCCAAAAGCGTGATGACCAGAGCGGCTGCGCTGACATACAGTACATTGTTGGCCATCGTGCCCATTTTGGCTGTTGTGTTTGCTATTGCTCGTGGATTTGGTTTCAACAAATATATAGAAATATGGTTTCGAGATGCGTTGGCATCACAGCCGCAGGCGGCTGAAATCATCATCGGCTTCGTTAATAGTTATTTGGTACATACGAGGAGTGGTGTGTTTCTGGGCATCGGATTACTATTTATGCTCTATACGGTGCTGATGCTCGTTAGCAATGTGGAGGATGCCTTCAATGAGATTTGGCAGGTAACGAAACCTAGAAGCTTGTTTCGCACATTTACTGACTATCTGGCGATGTTCTTCTGTTTTCCTATAGTCATCGTAGTTACAACGGGCCTCTCCATCTTTATGGCTACGGTGGCTGACTCAATGCACAACTACTTGATGTTAGGGCCTTTTTTGCGGTTTTTGATCGACCTAATACCCTATGTGTTGATGTCGGGCATGTTTATCGCATTATACATTTTTATGCCTAACACGCACGTGAATATACGCCATGTCATTGTGCCAGGTATTCTGGCTGGTGTAGCTATGCAGGGCTTGCAATTATTCTATATTCATGCACAGATTTTTCTGTCGGGCTATAACGCCATCTATGGTTCGTTTGCAGCATTGCCCCTGTTTATGCTGTGGATGCAAATATCGTGGACTATCTGCTTGTTTGGCGCAGAATTGTGCTATGCTGACAGCTATCTCGACTATTACGACTACGATACGAATACGGAAGAAATCAGTTATCGTTATCGTATGTTACTTTGTGGTGTACTGATGAGTTGCGTCTGTAGAAATTTTGCAGAGGGCAGGCGCCCATATTCAGCAGCCCAGTTGCGCAACGAGACCCAAATCCCAATTCGCATCACTCACGATCTGCTGAAGCAATTGCTGAAGGCTGGACTCATCGTGGAATTGACCAGCGACGAGAAAGGAGAAACTTCACGCTTTATGCCTGCTGAAGATATCAACAGTCTGACGCTTGGCAGAATGGTGGAGCGACTGGAGTCGGTGGGGCTGTGGAAGATTGATTTGGACTTGAGCCGTTTGATGACGAAAGAATGGGTGAGAGGACTCCAGATGCGTTCGGATTATCTGCATGCCCTACGCGACATCAAATTGCAAGACCTGCGTCCTGCGACTACAGGAAGCGCTGAATGAGAGCTATAAAGCGCTGGCCGTATTTCTGCTGTTTGTGTTCTCCAATGCCCTGAATAAATCCAAAGGATTCGATAGAAGTCGGTTTAATGGTGGCCAGCGAATGGAGTACTTTGTCGCTGAACACAATGTATGGAGGGAACCCCTCTTCTTCTGCGCATTGTCGACGCAGAACCCTCAGAGCTTCAAAGAGTTGCTTGTCTTCTACACCACTGGTGGGTGCGAGTCCTGGAATCGAAATAGTAGGAATCTCCAAATGGAGTCGACGTTTAGGCTTGGCGGTTTCGTGCGTCGTGTGGTTGATGGTGCAGAGCTCGGCCCGCTTCTTCCCGTAGAGCACGTCGTAGCCACTTTCTGTAATTTTTACAATGTTGCCTTGATCGTAAGCTATCTCGATGAATCCCATTTGTAGCATTTGCAGCAGATAGTCTTGCCAGTCGTTGGTTGAGAGCGACTTGCCTACGCCAAACGTTTTTAGTTTGTCGTAACCTTTGCGTTTAACAGTGGGTGAAGTGATGCCTTTCAAAATCTCGATGATGGTCGACGTACGAATCTGCTCATTAGTTCGTTTGGCAGCACTGAGCGCCATCTGGATAAACTCCGTTCCATCGAAACGTTGGGGCGGATTGTCGCATATGTCACAATTTTGACAATCGTAATCACGTCGTTCTCCGAAATAATTTAACAAAATACGACGTCTGCAAACATTCGATTCGGCATAATTCTGCATCTGTTTCAGTTTATCGAGATTAATCTCTTTCTGACCGCTATCCTTTGCAAACTGCGAGAGTTGTACCACGTCAGCCAATGAGTAGAATAGGACTGTGTCGGCTGGAGCACCATCGCGACCAGCGCGTCCTATTTCCTGATAGAAACTCTCGATACTTTTGGGCATATTGTAATGAATGACCCAGCGAACGTTGCTCTTGTCGATTCCCATTCCAAAAGCTATAGTAGCACAAACTACTTGGATGTCGTCTTTTTGGAAACTGAGTTGAGCTCTATCACGATTGGCTTGGGTAAGTCCTGCGTGATATATTGATGCGTATATTCCTTTGCTGTTTAGTAAATTACAAATTTTTTCAGTAGTTTTTCTGCTGAGACAATAGACGATGCCGCTTTCCAATGGGCGAGCCTTGATGAAGTTCATGATGTAATTATCTTTCTCCTTCGTGGAATAGCCACGCTTTACCGTTAGACTCAAGTTTGGACGGTCGAAACTGGAGATGAATATTTGAGGATTTTTCAGTTGCAACTGTTTGACGATGTCTTGCCGTGTAATTTTATCGGCAGTAGCCGTCAGTGCCATGATGGGCACCTCAGGGAATTCTTGATGCAGAATGTCGAGCTGTGAGTATTCTGGTCGGAAATCATGTCCCCATTGGCTGATGCAATGAGCCTCGTCAACGGCAAACAGTGAAATGGTAATATGTTTTAACAAATATGGTATCTCTGTCAATAGTCTCTCTGGTGAGATGTATAGTAACTTCAATGTTCCATCTATACATTTTCTTCTGACAATAGTGTCGGTGCTGAAATCGTTACTGCTATTTAAGGCTGCTGCTTCGATGCCATTAGCCCTGAGACTTTCCACTTGGTCCTTCATTAAACTGATGAGAGGCGAGATGATGACGGCTGTTCCCTTCATCGCTAAAGCAGGAATCTGGTAACAGATACTTTTACCTCCACCTGTAGGCATCAATACGAGACAATCCTGCAGATGTAATATAGTGTTAATAATTTCCTCCTGATTAACACGAAAGGAATCGTAGCCGTAATAGTTTTTTAAGAACGATTTGATTTCCATTATACCGCTGATTTCTGAAAAAAACATAAAATTGCTGCAAAGATACGCTTTTTTGCAAAAAAATAGTAGAAAAAGTTTTGAATATTGATTTTTTTTACTAATTTTGCGATGTAATAATCGTTAAATCATCATTACACCTTGACACATGGCAAAGTACAACATTACTGAAAAGAAGGTGAAGGAGGCCGCGTACAGATCGTTGGTCAATCCTGCATTGATGGATGAACTAAAAAGTAAAATCCTAGAAGTCATTGTGATGCAAAAGAAGTACAAGGACAAGGATTATTCAGCTAAAAGGCTCGCGGATGATTTAGGGACAAACACCCGCTATATCTCAGCGGTTGTAAACGTACAGTTTCACACAAACTATACGTCGTTTGTTAACAAATTCCGTATTGAAGAAGCGATGACCCTAATGGTAGACAAACGCTATCAGGATTCGACGATGGAAGAAATTAGTGACATGGTCGGATTTGCAAATCGGCAGTCGTTCTATGCTTCATTTTTCAAGTTCATGAACATGACTCCGAGGGATTATCGCGTGCAGCATTTTGCAAAGCACCCATCACAAAAGGTTCCCAAGAAAAAGGGTTCAAGAAAATCCAAAAATGTTTAGTTACACAGACGAACGTTTTGAAGACCTACAGCTGCTCAGATACCAGTTACCTGGATTTGAGCAGTTAAATTTGCGTCAAAAACAATATATTTTTGCTTTGTCGAAGGCTACGCTCTATGGGCGTGACATTACCTTTGACCAGTTCGGCGCTTATAATTTGCGTATTCGTAAGTTATTGGAGACCATTTACACATCGCCTAAAATTGACCATTTTACAGACAATTTCAAAGCAATGGAGGTCTATTTGAAGCGCATGTGGTTCTCGAATGGTATCTATCATCATTACGGTTGTGAAAAATTTAAGCCTGATTTCAGCGAGGAATGGTTGCGGTCTGTGCTTAAAACTTTGGATTTAGAACGATGGGGGGCGGACGAACTGATGGCCGTTATTTTCGATCCAGAGGTGTTGCCTAAGCGCGTTAACAAGAATGATGGCGACGATTTGATACTGACATCAGCTTGCAACTTTTATCAAGGAGTGACACAGGAGGAGGCAGAGCGTTTCTATCAGCAAAAAAAGAAATCTTACAAGGGGGCAGAACCTCCGTCGTTTGGACTCAATTCGACATTGGTAAAACAAGCTGGCAAGATAACGGAAGACGTGTGGCATATCAACGGGCGATACTCTAAGGCGATAGAGAAAATTGTGTATTGGCTGGACCAAGCATGTAAGTACGCTGAAAACGAGCATCAGCAGCGTGTGCTAGCCCACTTGATGGACTATTACACTACGGGTGACCTTCAATGTTTCAACGACTATTGTAAGGAGTGGGTGGGCGAGCACGAAGGGCATGTCGACTTTGTCAATGGATTTATAGAAGTATATGGCGATCCTTTGGGACTGAAGGGGTCGTGGGAGGGCATCGTGGAATATAAAGACCATGAAGCTACTAAACGGACTCAGACTATCAGTAGGAATGCCCAATGGTTTGAAGACCATTCGCCCGTTGACCAGCGATTCAAAAAAAAGCAGGTTAAAGGCGTGACGGCTAATGCTATCTGTGCGGCTATGCTGGGTGGCGATGAGTATCCCTCGACGGCAATAGGCATTAATTTGCCTAATGCCGACTGGATCAGGGCAGAATATGGTAGTAAGAGCATCACCATCAGCAATATTACTGATGCTTATAATAAAGCAGCTCACGGAAATGGGTTCAAAGAAGAATTTGTAATTGACGAAAACACACTGGGACTCATCAATAAATATGGAGACTTGTGCGACACCCTGCATACGGACTTGCACGAGTGTCTGGGACATGGTAGCGGACAATTGCTCCCAGGAACGGATCCTGATGCGCTGAAGGCCTATGGCAACACCATCGAGGAGGCTCGTGCCGACTTGTTCGGACTCTATTATCTAGCTGATCAGAAACTTGTGGATTTGGGGCTTCTGCCTGACGGTGAGGCGTATAAGGCACAATACTATAGTTATATGATGAACGGATTGTTGACTCAGTTGATTCGAATACAGCCAGGACGCCAAATAGAAGAGGCACACATGCGAAACAGGTCGCTGATAGCCCACTGGTGTCTTGAGAATGGTAGGGCTTTCGCGCTAGTAAAAAAAGACGGCAAGACGTTTCTGAAAGTGAACGATTACGAAGCGATGAGGTGTCAGATAGCAACATTGTTGGCAGAAATACAACGCATCAAGAGTGAAGGCGATTACGAAGCTGCCCGCTATTTGGTGGAACGTTATGCTGTGAAGGTCGATGCAACAATTCATCAGGAAATATTGGAGCGTTACAACCGATTGAATCTAGCACCCTACAAGGGATTTATCAATCCGAAGATGACGCCCATCACAAATGATGCTGGTGAGACGACTGATATACAATTGGACTATACGGAAAGTTATGCAGAACAAATGTTACGCTATAGCACAGAATACGGCACATTGATATGAACGAACTATTGCAACAACAAATAAAAGACATCAAACAGTCGTTTCGATTGATGATGGACGGGAATACGGCTCAGTCAATGCGTGACAAGGGGTTGGGCTATAAACTCAATTGGGGCGTCTCAATACCCATGTTAAAAGAAGAGGCCAAAGAAATAGCCAGCAACCAGCAGCAAAATGCCGACAATCTTTATGAGTTAGCTATTGAATTATGGAAGACGAACGTGAGAGAGTGTAAGATATTGGCCACAATGTTGATGCCTGCAGAAAAAATGCTGCCTGAGGTGGCAGATATCTGGATGGAGCAGACGATGTCACAGGAAATTGCAGAACAGGCGGCTTTTAACCTATACCAACACCTGCCGTATGCCCCAGAGAAAGCTTATCAGTGGATGGCTTCAGACAAAGAACTCTATCAGCTTTGTGGATTTCATGTACTGACGCGCCTATTCATGAACAAACAGGAACCTAATGAGCGAGGAATCAACGAATTTGTCGATCAAGCGCTCGTTGCTCTTCAAAGTCCTTCCATCATAGTGAAAAAAGCAGCAATGCAATGTATGATACGCTTCGCAGAACTCGGACTTGTTTATGAACGAATGGCTAAAAGTGCACTTAAAAAAATTAATTTAGAACTTTTTTAAATAATTAATGCCGTAATCTGAATAAAATATTGTAATTTTGTGCGGTTTTAGGTATTAATTGTCAATGAAAGAAAGCGTAAGAACTACTGTAAGGCAGATTCTGAATAATTATCTGGAGGTAAACAATCGTCGTAAAACTCCTGAGAGATATGCAATTTTAGATGCTGTTTACGATACGAATGGGCATTTCACTCTAGAGGAATTGAGTGATAAATTGGCTGAAGAAAATAAATTTCCTGTCAGTCGAGCTACACTATATAACACGTTGAAACTATTCATGGAGTTGCGATTGGTGATTAGACATCGCTTTCAGGGACAGACAAAATATGAAGCTTGTTACGATAACAACAGTCATAGTCACCAGATTTGTACTGTTTGTGGAAAGGTGACTGAAATTAAGTCGCCTCAGGTATCAGAAACCATCAGCAACATGCATCTGAAGAGGTTTCGCAAAGATGGGTATTCGCTATATATCTATGGAATTTGCAGCACGTGTCAGGCAAAACTGACGAGAAGTAAGACTCGGCAAGTGAAATCAAAAAACTCAAAATAAATAATCAATGAATCAAGGTAAAGTAGATGTCCTGCTTGGATTGCAGTGGGGCGATGAAGGAAAAGGTAAGGTGGTTGACGTGTTGACCCCACAGTATGATGTTGTGGCCCGCTTTCAGGGTGGTCCTAATGCAGGACACACGCTGGAGTTCGAAGGACAAAAATATGTGCTCCGGAGTATTCCTTCTGGCATCTTTCAAGGTGGAAAAGTGAATATCATTGGAAATGGTGTAGTGTTGGCTCCTGACTTATTTATGGAGGAAGCCAAGGCTTTGGAGGCTAGTGGTCATGAGTTGAAGACGCGTTTGCATATCTCGAAAAAAGCGCATCTAATTATGCCCACTCATCGCGTGTTGGATGCTGCCTACGAGGCTCAAAAGGGTAAGAACAAGGTGGGCACAACAGGTAAAGGAATAGGTCCAACGTATACGGATAAAGTATCGCGCAACGGACTCCGTGTGGGCGATATTCTTGACCACTTTAAAGAGAAATATGCTGCAGCTAAGGCTCGTCATGAGGCAATCCTGAAGTCTCTGAAATTCGACTACGACATTACAGAGGTGGAGAAAAAATGGTTGGAAGGTATTGAATATTTGCGCCAGTTCCCCATCGTTGATTCTGAACACGAAATCAATAAACTCCTGAAGAGTGGTAAGAGCGTACTCTGTGAGGGTGCGCAAGGTACCATGCTGGATATTGACTTTGGTTCTTATCCTTTCGTGACCTCTTCCAATACCATCTGCGCCGGTGCTTGCACAGGTCTCGGAATCGGTCCGAACAAGATTGGTGATGTCTATGGTATCATGAAGGCATATTGCACACGTGTCGGTGCAGGCCCTTTCCCCACAGAACTGTTTGATGAGACAGGTAAGCGTATCCGTGACTTGGGTCATGAGTATGGTGCAGTGACTGGTCGTGAGCGCCGTTGTGGGTGGATTGACCTGATAGCACTGAAATACTCCATCATGGTGAATGGTGTTACCCAGCTGATTATGATGAAGAGCGACGTGCTGGACGACTTCGATACTATTAAAGCTTGTGTCGCCTATAAGCAGAATGGTACTGAGATTGATTATTTCCCCTATAATATTGAGGAAGGTATCGAGCCTGTCTATAAGGAACTCCCGGGGTGGAAAACGGATATGACATCGTTCACCAGTGAGGATCAGTTCCCACAGGCATTCAAGGACTATGTCAAGTTCTTGGAGGATTTCCTAGAGACTCCTATCAAGATTATCTCTATCGGTCCTGACCGTGCACAAACAATAGTAAGGAAGTAATGGCACAGAAACCTAATATACCCAAAGGAACACGCGATTTCGGTCCTATCGAAATGGCGAAGCGCAACTATATATTTGATACCATTCGGGAAGTATATGCCTTATATGGTTTTCAACAGATAGAGACTCCTGCGATGGAAACCCTTCAAACACTGATGGGCAAGTATGGCGAAGAGGGTGACAAACTTCTCTTTAAAGTACTTAACAGCGGTGATTTCATGGGCAAGTTGACAGACCAGGAGTTACAAGAGCGCAACTCTCTGCATCTTGCGGCAAAACTCTGTGAGAAAGGTTTACGTTATGACTTGACCGTCCCCTTTGCACGTTATGTCGTGATGCATCGTGACGAGTTACAACTGCCATTCAAACGTTATCAGATACAACCTGTCTGGCGTGCTGACCGTCCTCAAAAGGGACGTTATCGTGAATTCTACCAATGTGATGCTGATGTTGTTGGCTCAGACTCCTTGCTTAATGAAGTAGAGTTGATGCAGATTGTTGACACGGTATTCACCCGCTTTGGTATCCGCGTACAAATTAAAATCAATAACCGTAAAATACTGACGGGTATCGCTGAGGTGATCGGTGCTGCCGATAAGATTGTGGATATCACTGTTGCTATCGATAAGCTCGACAAGATAGGCATAGACAATGTCAATGCGGAGTTGCGGGAAGACGGTCTCAGTGAGGACCAGATTGCCAAGTTGCAACCTATCATTTCTCTGTCTGGTACTAACGAGGAAAAGCTAAAGACAATCGCTCAGGTGCTTGATGGCAGTGAGACTGGAAAGAAAGGTGTGGAAGAGACAGTGTATATTTTGAGTATTCTCAATGCTGTCGGACTAAAGAACGAGATCCAGTTGGACTTGACACTGGCTCGTGGCTTGAATTATTATACGGGTGCCATCTTTGAGGTGAAGGCTCTTGATGTGGAGATGGGCAGTATAACAGGTGGTGGCCGTTATGACAATCTGACGGGCATCTTTGGCATGCCAGGATTGAGTGGGGTAGGTATCTCCTTTGGCGCTGACCGCATCTATGATGTGTTGAATACTTTGGATCTTTATCCGAAAGACTCCATGAGCACCACCCAGATTCTTTTCATTAATTTTGGAGAGAAAGAGACAGCCTATTGTCTCCCTATTATAAATAAGGTACGTACGGAAGGTATCCATGCGGAAATTTACCCTGATGCTGCTAAGATGAAGAAGCAGATGAGCTATGCCAATGCCAAGCAGATTCCTTTCGTTGCCCTCGCAGGTGAGAATGAGATGGAGGAAGGGAAAATTACCTTGAAGAATATGGAGACTGGTGAACAACAGTTAGTAACCCCAGAAGAACTGATAGGCAGACTATGAGACAAATATTAATGGCATTGCTGGTCTTGGTGACACTGACTTCTTTGAAGCCAAACCACCTGACGACCATTTTCGTGATTGGCGATTCGACCGCCGCCAAGAAAGACCTCTCTACAGGCTCTCCGGAAAGAGGGTGGGCGATGGCATTACAGAGTTATTTTGACTCCACGTATATACGAGTAGACAATCATGCTGTTAACGGCCGTTCCTCCAAGAGTTTCATTGATGAGGGTCGTTGGGCCAAGGTGCTCTCGCTTATCAAGCCAGGTGATTACGTTATCATCCAGTTTGGTCATAATGACGAGAAACCTCAAATGGAACGTCATACAGATCCCGGATCCACCTTCGACTATAATCTTGCCAAGTTTGTGCGAGAGACGCGCGAGAAAGGGGGCATCCCTGTTATTATGAACCCTGTTGTTCGTCGTAACTTCGCTACAAAGACAGTGAAGAACGATGATGATGAGGCTCTGCGTAACACGACCTTTGCCGATGGTGCCAAAGTTGCGGAGGGTGATTCCCTGATAGATACCCATAAACTCTATGCTGTTGCTCCCCGTGATGTGGCATTGCGTATGAATGCGCATTTCGTGAATGCCAATAAGATTACTCATGACCTGGAGCAGTCCTTAGGAGTGGAGGGTTCCAAGAAACTCCACATGTGGTATAAGCCGGGCGAGCATCCTGCCTTACCTCAAGGTCGTCAGGACAATACACATTATAATATATATGGTGCCCACGTCGTGGCAGGACTCTTGTCTGACGCTCTCGTCAAAGAGATTCCAGTATTGGAGAGATATCATATTAAGGACAATAAATAATGGAAGAGATTACTCAGCCTGTCAAGAAACCAAGTGGCTGTCTGAATAGTTTCGGATGGCTGTTAACGATTGGTAGCGTGTTATTCATCCTGGTTTGTATCTTCATGATATTTGGACTTGAGGACAGCCTGGATGAAAAGAGAGAGGAGTATTCTGCGGCGCAACAGGAGTATGAGGCAGCGTTGGAGGCATACAATGCTGACTCTCTCCATCTGCATGCCGAGTATCAGCGTGTCCTGGCACAGATTGAGAGCGCCGAGGAGGAAGGGGATTCTGCCTTGGTAGCGGAACTGACTGACAGTCTCGCCCTTTATGCCGAGCCGGAATACCAGCCGCGTGGTGCTGTCGGCTTTAACATCGGTGGAGCCTTTTTCTTCTTCTTCGCTGTTCTTGCCCTCGTTCCCTTGGCTGCTGGCATTGCAGTCATCATCTATTGTCGTAACCGTAAGCTCAAGTACAAGCGGTATTTGAAAAACAAATACTTGCGGTAACAATGAGATGGCAAGGAATGGCATTTTTGCCCCATAAGATTCACTCAACATAGAATGCTCTTGCAAAGCCCTAGGCTCCGAGGGTTGAAGATACGGGCTTCATCGTCGAAATAAAAAATTATACAAATTAATTTGGTGTATTTCCCGAATTATGCTATCTTTGCAAAAAGTATTATTTTTATAGACTAAACAATTACTACTATGAAGAAAAAGTTTATTTGCGCCGTTTGTGGATATATCTATGAAGGCGATGAAGCACCCGAGAAGTGCCCCATTTGTAAAGCTCCTGCTTCTAAGTTCTCAGAACTGAAGGATGATGCTGATATGACTTACGCTACTGTTCATAAGATTGGTGACGGTAAGCCCGAGGGTGTCAGTGAGGAAATGATCCAGGACCTCCGCAACCATTTCAATGGTGAGTGTGGTGAGGTTGGTATGTATCTCGCTATGGCTCGTCAGGCAGACCGTGAGGGCTATCCCGAGATTGCCGAGGCTTTCAAGCGTTATGCTTTTGAGGAGGCAGACCATGCTTCCCGTTTTGCTGAGTTGCTGGGTGAGTGCGTTTGGGATACCAAGACCAACTTGGAGAAGCGTGCTGCCGCAGAGGCTGGTGCTTGCGAGGATAAGTTCCGTATTGCCAAGAATGCTAAGGCTGCTGGTTTTGACGCAATCCATGATACTGTTCATGAGATGGCTAAGGACGAGGCACGTCATGGTGCAGGTTTTGCAGGATTACTGAAGAGATATTTTGGTAAATAAAGACAATAATACGCGAAGGAGTCCGTTTATTCTACAGATGAAACGGATTCCTTTGTTACTTTTGATTTTGGCTTCCTTGTTGGTGAGCTGTTCTGACAATGATAAGTTCTCGTCAGATGCTTCTTCTGTGCTCCATTTCTCGATAGACAGTCTGGCAATGGATACTATTTTTGCGCATACTTCAACGAGAACTTATGATTTTTGGGTTTATAATCAAGGAGAATCTGGTGTTCGCATTCGTGAGGTACGACTGAATCAGCCTTCTATTTCTCGATTCCGCGTCAATGTTGACGGCAATTATGTGGATTCTGTGGCTTATGATTTTGAAATCCGTAAAGGTGACTCTATACGTGTTTTCGTAGAACTGACAGCTCCAGAGGCAATTAAGGATGAACCACAACGTATAGAGGATCTGTTGATTTTTGCATTGGAGAACGGACGCGAACAGCCTTTGAAGTTGAGTGCGTATTCTTGGAAGGCTATAGTTTATGACGAACCTTTGATTATTAGCGGAGATGTACTGATTAATGAACAACAGCCTATTGTAATACAGAAAGGAATAGTGGTAAATGAAGGGGCAACTTTAACACTGTCGAAAGTACAACTCTATTTCAACGATGGAGCTGGTATCGAGGTTAATGGTTGTATTCAGGCAGACAGTTGCCTGTTTCGTGGTAGCCGGTTAGACCGTATGTTCTCTTATTTGCCTTATGATCGTGTGAGTGGACAGTGGAAGGGCATCTTCATTCACTCATCAGTGGAAAGTGAAATCTCTGATTGTGAAATCAGAAGCAGCTGTTCGGGAATTGTTTGCGATAAACATTCAAAACTGACACTCTTGCGATGTGTCATTCATAATTGTAAAGGAGTTGGGCTCGAGGTTGATGAATCCACAGCCATAGTGGATAGTTGTCGTATCACGAACACATTAGGCGATTGTATGAATGTGGTAGGCTCATCAGTCTTTGTCAACCACACAACACTTGCTCAATTCTATCCCTTCTCTGCCGAAAGAGGTGTGGCTTTACGTTTTGATGCAGAAAGTGTTATTATTTGTGACAAAACGTTGGTAACTGGCTACGAAGAAGATGTCGTGATGGGCGAAGGAACAAACTTCTCTTTTTCCAATTGTATCCTTCGTACCCTTAAACCTTCAGATCTTGAGGATTTTGAAGAAGTTATCTTCGAGAGTCCTAAGGACGAAATCCAAGGAGAGAAGCACTTTAAGATATTTGACACGGATAATCTTTACTATAACTTTTCGATTAAAAATGATTCTCCTGCTTTCAAAAATGGCATTGGTGACCTTAGAAATTTGTAAAGCAAAGGGGCATTAAATCCTTGATTCCGTTGATGACATAAATATGATTTGTGCCATATAAAAGAATGCGAATCGGACGGCGGTGACGTTTCTCTACTTCAATCATTACTTGCCGGCAGATTCCACATGGGCTGATGGGATCTTCTAAAAAATGACCGTTTGATTGGCGAGCTGCAACAGCAATCATCATCACTGGGGTGTCAGGATATTTTGCACCAGCAGCATACAACGCAGTTTGCTCAGCACAGAGACCGGCACCGAAAGAAACGTTTTCCTGATTACAACCCATGATGGTTTTTCCATTTTTCAATAATACAGCAGCACCCACATGAAAGTGAGAATAGACAGCATAGGATTTGTCGGTTGCCTCTTTTGCTTCTTGAATTAAAGCCTGTTCTATAGCAGATAATTCATCCATTTGAGCCACTTTGATAGTGGATTTTAGCAAGAACTCCTCCATAAACTTTTGATTTTTGTTGCAAATATAATAAATTTTCCTTATTTTTGCAACATAATTAGAAAATTGTTTATGAAACAAACCATATTTGTAAGTCTGTTGATGTTATTCTGTGCGAAACCTTTGATGGCGCAGATGAGATGGAGTCAACAGTATCAACAGTACTTTGACCAGTATAAAAGTATGGCAATTGACCAAATGAAGCGTTACCATATTCCAGCTAGTATTACTCTTGCTCAAGGTGTATTGGAATCTGGAGCAGGCAGAAGTGAATTGGCCAAGAAGGGTAATAATCATTTTGGTATTAAGTGTAATAATGGTTGGACGGGTAGTGGCGTTTATCATGACGACGATACGCGCAATGAATGCTTCCGAGCCTATCGTAATGTAGCCGAGAGCTATGAGGATCATTCTAAATTTCTCGCTTTGAATCCTCGTTACAAATCATTGTTCCAATTGAAGCAGACTGATTATAAAGGATGGGCATACGGATTGAAATCTTGTGGTTATGCTACTAATCCCCGTTATGCTATTCAGCTGATAGATATTATTCAGCTTTACAAACTCTATGAATTGGATGAAAGAAAAATGGTACCGCTTTCACCCGAGGCCCCAATGTTTGCTCATCGCGTCTACGCATTTAATAAGAATTATTACGTTATTGCAAAAGAAGGTGATACTTTTCGCTCGATTGGTGCAGACGTGGATGTATCTTATAAAAAGTTAGCTAAATACAATGAGAACGATTGTGATGCGCAATTAGAAGAAGGCGAGTTTGTATGGTTGCAGAAAAAACGTCGCAATGCGCCCAAAGAGTATAAGAATCGTCCTCATGTTGTCAAGGCTGGAGAATCGATGTACACCATCTCGCAGCGATATGGAATACGTTTAAAAAATCTTTATAAGATGAACGGTCTATTACCTGACTATCAGATTAGGGTAGGTGATGTCATCCGTATTAGATAACAAGAACTAAAACTATAAGATATGAAGAAAAGTTTCTATGTTTTAACAGCTCTAGCCCTACTTACTATTGTTAGTTGTAATCGCTTTCGCGTTAGAACGGATCATAGTGTGCAGATGGAGCAAGTCCGTATTCCTATAGACACTGCTCAGAAAAATGATATCAAGGAAACTACAGAAGAAAACAGTTGGGAAGATGAACCATTGCTAGAGATTCCTGATATACCGGGTGAAGCAGGGGGAAATCCTGATGCTTCTGGCGCAGAACGTATGTTCCGAGAGGGATATTAAGAAGATTTAGTCTTTCAGTAGGTTTTCAAGAAAACTGTCCAAGTCTTTATCAAGGCCAGCCATCAGTTCTGTGTCAATAATCACCGTCTCGTCGTCCACTAAATACAGTTCAGCGAGATGCTCATGATCTTCGTCTTCCAAAACGAATGAATAAGGCTTCAAAATAGCCATCTGCTCAACGGTTGCTTTGTGCTTGTTCAGCGCAGAGCGAAGCACGTTTTCCACTTCTTCAAAGAAATTATCATCCTTGTTGTCAATCCATTGTTCAATGACGCATCGGGTGATTTCTTTGTCATCATCATTAAATGCTACCAATTCACCTGTTTCCTGATTGACTCTCAAATGGATATCGGTAATGATTCCATCATCTGTGTTCTGAGGAAACTTGTCGGCTATTTTGCGGATAGCTCGTTCAATTTGTTGAATGGTTTGTTCTGTTGCTTTCATTTTTTATGACTTTTGACATTGCAAAAGTATATAAAAGAATGGATAATTGCAAACGATTACGACTTTTTTTCAAAAATATTTTCTGAGATACATCTTTTATTCGCAATTTTATCGTATCTTTGCAAAGCTAAATCGAGATGACTAATCTATGAGTAACAAAATTCGTCATGAAGGCATTGTTGACAGAATAGACGCTGGGTGCGTACATGTGCGTATTCTCCAGACTTCTGCATGTGCTGCCTGTAAGGTTGCAGGTTATTGCAATGCGGCAGAATCCAAGGAGAAGATGATTGATGTCTTTCAGACGGATACTTCCCGTTTCCATGTCGGCGATACGGTGCTTGTTTCTACATCAGGTGAAGTTGTTTCGAAGGCGATGTTATGGGCGTTTGGCATACCCTTTATTCTTGTGGTTGCAGTCTTGGTCTTCGTTCTGTGGCAAACAGGCAATGAAGGCATTGCTGCTATCAGTGGTCTGTTGGTTTTATTGCCCTATTATGCGTTGCTCTATCTCTTGCGTCATCGCATGAGACGCCAGATGGCATTTACGATTGAAGATTAATATATAACTAAAACAAATACAAAGAGATTATGAATTTTATTTTGATTGCTATTGCAGTATTAGGCGGTATTGGATTGATAGCTGCTATTGTACTGTATGTATGCTCCAAGAAATTCTATGTCTACGAAGATCCGCGTATTGCACAGGTGACCGAGGTGTTGCCAGGTGCCAATTGTGGTGGATGTGGCTTTGCTGGTTGTGGAGGCTTGGCAGATGCACTTGTCAAAGGTGCTGATGCAGGAAGCCTCGACGGTCTGAAGTGCCCCGTAGGTGGACAGGAAGTGATGGGAAAGGTGGCTGATTTGCTGGGAATGGCAATCGCCAATGGTGAGCCGATGGTGGCTGTGGTACGTTGTAACGGTACCTGTGAACATCGTCCGAAGATAGCAGCGTATAGTGGCTTGCGCAGTTGTGCTGCCATGAATGCCTGTGGAGCCGGCGAGACAGCCTGTGGTTTCGGTTGTTTGGGTTGTGGCGACTGTGTTGCTGCTTGCCAGTTTGACGCTATCCATATGAATCCTGAAACAGGACTTCCTGAGGTGGATGAAGAGAAGTGTACCTCTTGTGGTGCTTGTGTGAAGGCTTGTCCTCGTCACATCATTGAACTTCGCAAGAAGGGTTTGAAGGGTAGGAGAGTCTTTGTGTCTTGTGTCAACAAGGATAAAGGTCCCGTTGCCATGAAGGCTTGTAAGGCCGCATGTATCGGCTGTGGCAAGTGTGAGAAAGAGTGCGCTTTCGGAGCCATTACCATTGAGAACAATGTTTCGTACATTGATTTCAACAAGTGCCGTCTCTGTCGTAAGTGCGTAGCCGTTTGTCCTACCAAGGCTATTCACGCTGTTAATTTCCCTGCTCCCAAGCCCAAACCAGAGGCTGCAGCAAACGCTAACGAAGAAAAGAAGGAGGAACAAGCATGAACGCAAGAACATTCCGTATAGGTGGTATTCACCCCGAAGAGAATAAGTTGACTCATGAGGTAGCAACGAAAGTGGCTGCCCTGCCTAAGCAGGCTATCTTCCCTCTCAGTCAACACATCGGTGCACCGGCTAAGCCCGTTGTTGCCAAAGGCGAAAAAGTGAAAGTTGGAACCATGATTGCTGAAGCAGGTGGTTTCGTTTCGGCTCCCATTTTCTCGTCGGTCAGTGGTACCGTGTTTAAGATTGACAGTGCCATCGATGCCACAGGCTATCGTAAGCCGGTTATTATTATTAATGTAGTGGGCGATGAGTGGGAAGAGACCATCGACCGTTCCGATAAATTGGAAACGGTGAAAGAGCATCCCGAACTCACCCCCGAGGAGATTGTTTCACGCATCAAGGACGCTGGTGTCGTTGGTATGGGTGGAGCTTGTTTCCCCACTTTCATCAAACTGACACCGCCTCCCACAGCCAAAGCAGAGTGTGTCATTATCAATTCCGTTGAGTGTGAGCCTTATATCACTGCCGACTATCGTTTGATGATGGAACATGCCGACGAAATCCTTGTTGGTTTGGAATTGTTGATGAAGGGTGCGAAGGTGACGAAAGGTTATATTGGTATCGAGACCAACAAGCCCGCTGCCATCGACCTGCTCACACGCAAATGCGCTGAAGTGTTCGGCACTTCAGAATACAGCGTAGAGGTAGTACCCTTGAAACAGCGTTACCCCCAAGGTGGTGAGAAACAGCTGGTGGATGCCGTTATCCGTCGTCAGGTGCCTGCTCCTCCCGCAATCCCCGTCAACGTAGGTGCTATCGTGCAGAACGTGGGTACTGCTTTTGCCGTTTACGAAGCAGTGATGAAGCATAAGCCGCTTTTCGAGCGTTATACGACGGTAACCGGTAAGCGCCTTCAGAATCCAGGCAACTTCCTGGTTCGTATGGGTACTCCCATGAAAGATTTGATTGATGCCTGTGGTGGTATGCCTGAGGGTGACAATAAACTGTTGGCTGGTGGACCGATGATGGGTAAGGCACTTACCTCTGTGGAAGTTCCTATCTGCAAGGGCACCAACTCCGTGACCATTATTTCCGACGACGAAGCCGTACGCAAAGAGCCTCAGCCTTGCATCCGCTGTGCCAAGTGTGTCAGTGTATGTCCGATGGGCTTGGAGCCTTATTTGTTGGCAAAACTGGCTGCCGTTCAGAATTGGGAACGCAGCGAACGTGAAGATGTAGTCAGCTGTATCGAGTGTGGCTCGTGCCAGTTCACCTGTCCTGCCCACCGTCCTTTGCTCGACAACATCCGCATGGGTAAGTCAACCGTTATGGGAATCATTCGCAGTCGTGCTGCTAAAAAGTAATAGATAAAAAGTAAAAAGGTAAATATACAATGGGAAAATTAATTGTATCATTATCGCCCCATGCACATGGAACCGATACGGTTGAGCGCAACATGTACGGCGTTATCATCGCACTGTTGCCAGCCCTTCTCGTTTCGTTCTATTTCTTTGGCCTTGGTTCTGCCATTGTCTGTGCAACGAGTGTAGCAGCTTGTGTCTGCTTCGAATGGGCAATCAATAAGTTTATGCTTCGTAACGAGCGTACAACCATCTGCGACGGTTCTGCCGTTCTCACGGGTCTGTTGCTCGGATTCAATCTCCCCAGCAATCTTCCTATTTGGATCATCATCATTGGTGCGCTGTTTGCCATTGGTGTGGGTAAGATGACATTTGGTGGTTTGGGTAATAACCTCTTCAATCCTGCTTTGGTAGGGCGTGCAGCGCTGTTGGTAGCTTTCCCTGCTCAGATGACCACATGGCCGAAGGTAGGCGAGATGGGCTATCTGGACGCTCAGACAGGAGCCACACCGCTTTCTGTCATGAAGGAAGCCATCAAGAGTGGCAATCCCGATGTGCTCGACAAGTTGCCCTCATCCCTCGACCTCTTCATCGGTAATCACCCTGAAGGTGCTGGTGCGCTTGGTGAGATTTGTGCCTTGGCATTGCTGTTAGGTTTAGCGTATATGCTTTGGCAAAAAATCATCACCTGGCATATCCCTGTCAGCATTATCGGCACCGTCTTCGTATGTGCCGGATTGCTTCATCTGGCTAACCCTGTTTATGCTGACCCCATCAGTGTCATCCTCTCTGGTGGTCTGATGTTGGGAGCTATCTTCATGGCTACCGATTATGTCACTTCGCCCATGACTCCCAAGGGACAGATTATCTATGGCGTTGCCATCGGCTTCCTGACTGTTGTTATCCGTAACTGGGGTGCCTATCCTGAAGGTATGTCGTTTGCCATTCTCATCATGAATGCATTCACTCCGCTGATTAATACTTATGTGAAACCCAAGCGCTTCGGTGAAGTGCCAGCCAAACAGTAAGAAGCTATGAAAAAGTTAGAATCATCATTGACGAATATGGTGCTGGTGCTCACAGGAGTAGCCGTCATCATGGGAGCTATTTTGGCAGGTGTGAACCATCTTACCGAAGGTCCCATCAACGAACAGAAAAGCAAAGCGCTTGCCGATGGTATCAAGGCGGTCATGGTGTGCAACGATTTGGTCGTTGCAAAAACCGACACCGTCAAGCAGAATGATGCCAAAGGCAAGGAACTTACCTATATTATATATCAGATTCAGGACGCTCAGCATCAAGACCTTGGTGCTGCTGTCGAGAGTACAACCGGCGGCTTCGGAGGTGACTTGAAAGTGCTCGTAGGATTCAATCCTGAAGGTAAGATTCTCGGATATACACTCTTGGAACATGCTGAGACGCCAGGACTTGGTGCCAAGGCCGACAAGTGGTTCCAAAAGGGCGAGAAGGGCGACATCATTGGTAAAGACCCCAAGGAGCCCCTCACCGTATCGAAAGACGGCGGACAGGTGGATGCCATCACGGCTTCTACTATTACCAGTCGTGCTTTCCTCTTGGCTATCAACAATGCCTATCATGCTTACAAGGCAACTCCCGCTGCCGATGCAGCAACAGGAGCAACCCCACAGAATAACGTAATAGAAGAGGAGGATTAAACTATGAATTACGTAGATATTATTAAAAATGGTATTGTCAAGGAGAACCCTACGTTCGTCTTGATGCTGGGCATGTGTCCTACACTTGCCACCACCACGTCTGCCCTGAATGGTATGTCGATGGGGCTTGCCACGATGGCTGTCCTCATCTGCACCAACTTCGTCATTTCCTGTCTGAAGTCTATCACTCCCGATAAGGTGCGCATACCAGTATTCATTGTGGTCATTGCCGCTTTTGTTACTATTCTCCAGTTGATTATCAAGGCATTCCTGCCTGATATTGATGCCGCCCTCGGATTGTTCATTCCACTGATTGTGGTTAACTGTATTATTCTGGGTCGTGCCGAAGCTTTCGCAGCCAAGAACACCCCCGTTGCCTCGCTCTTCGACGGTATCGGTATCGGAGTTGGCTTTACGCTTGGTCTTACCCTGTTGGGCATCTGCCGCGAACTGTTGGGCTCTGGTTCCATTTTCGGTTTTGTCCTCGTGCCGGAGACCTATAATATTCTGCTCTTTGTGTTGCCTCCAGGTGCATTCATCACCCTGGGCTTCCTGGTTGCTATCGTTAATAAATTGAAGAATTGAAAAATTGAAGTTATGGAATACATACTGATATTTATCTCGGCTATCTTTGTGAACAACATCGTGTTGTCACAATTCCTGGGCATCTGTCCGTTCCTGGGCGTTTCCAAGAAAGTTGATACCTCGTTGGGTATGTCGGCAGCCGTAGCCTTCGTGCTGACGCTCGCCACCATCGTGACGTGGCTCGTTCAGAAGTATGTGCTCGACGCCTTTGGTCTTCAGTATCTGCAGACCATTGCCTTCATCCTTGTTATTGCCTCGTTGGTGCAGATGGTCGAGATTGTTCTGAAGAAAGTATCGCCAGCCCTCTATCAAGCACTAGGTATTTTCCTGCCGCTGATTACCACCAACTGTGCCGTACTCGGTGTAGCCATTCTGGTAATTCAGAAAGACTTCAATCTGTTGGAGTCGGTTGTTTATGCCTTCTCTACAGCCATAGGTTTCGGTTTGGCACTGACAGTCTTTGCCGGAATGCGCGAACAGCTGGAACTGGTGAAGGTTCCCAAGGGCATGTCGGGTATGGCTATTGTGATGGTTTCGGCAGGTCTGCTATCCCTTGCCTTTATGGGATTCTCTGGAGTTGACGGTGGATTACGCACTCTGTTTGGATTGGATTAAAAAATGATCAAGCAAAAACATACCAGAGAAGAGAAAATGGAAGCTTTTGGGCGGTTACTCGATGTGATGGACCGTCTGAGAGTGGAATGTCCATGGGATCGCAAACAGACAAATGAGTCATTACGTCCTAACACTCTTGAAGAGGCTTTTGAACTTAGTGATGCTATTTTGAAGAACGACCATTGCGAGATATGCAAGGAACTTGGTGATGTACTTCTCCATATTGTATTCTACAGTAGGATAGGAGAGGAGAAAACACAATTCGACATTGCTGATGTTTGCAATAAGCTCTGTGATAAGATGATATTCCGTCATCCACATGTTTATGGAGATGTTGTAGCAAAAAATGCTGAAGAGGTACTCGATAATTGGGAGCAAATCAAGCAGAAGGAGAAAGAAGGCAACAAAACCGTACTGGGAGGCGTGCCAACTTCTCTGCCCTCTGTGATTAAGGCTTATCGTATTCAGGACAAAGCTCGTCATGTGGGATTTGATTGGGAAAACAAACAGGACGTATGGACAAAGGTCCGTGAAGAGTTGGGCGAACTGGAGGAAGAGCTAAAGCGTGAAGATAAGCATAGCTCTGAACAGGAACTCGGAGATTTCTTGTTTTCTGTCATCAATGCTGCACGTCTTTATAAATTAAATCCTGACAATGCATTGGAGATGACTAATCAGAAGTTTATCAGTCGTTTCAACTATATTGAGCAACATAGCATCAAAATAGGTAAACCATTGACGGAAATGTCACTAGAAGAGATGGATGCATTATGGAATGAGGCAAAGCAAAACGAGAAACTTTAATATATATATTATAAGGTATGAAGAAAATCTCAGTTGTAATGATGTTGATAGCTGCTCTTGTCATGACAATGAGTAGCTGTGGTGGTAAGTCGCAACCTGTACCATTTGATGAAGGTGATTCTGCGGATGTGGATGCTATGAAAGATCCAACAATCTATGGTGTCTGTGGTGAAGGTACGGCTATGAACACGTTACAGATTGTCACAGACTTGGGTGATACACTTCAATTAGACCTCTCCTATGCCAGTGAGAATAATCAAGTGTTTGGTGGACTTCAGGTAGGTGACCGTATGGCAGTGGTTCCTAACGCTCAAAAGACGGGAGCTCTCATCGTTGTTAATCAGGCAGCCTTGTTGGGCAATTGGGTGATGCCTAATCCTCTCGACGGAAGCGATGAAGTCGGTTTCCGCATCAAAGAGGGGGGAATCGTTGAAGGCATCGAGCAGAGTACACTGACTTACAAAACATGGCGTTTGGTTCGTGGTAAACTGGAAATCATCTCCGTTCGAGAAGGTGCTGGTGAGGAAGAAGAAATAGTTCTCTATGACTTTGTTAAGTTGTCTGCTGACTCTCTCATTCTGAAGGATAACGAAGACACTCTTGAATATGGTCGCCAGCAAGCAAAGAAGCCTCTTTCTGATATCAAGTTAGAAGAAGCTTCAGAAGACGATTATAAAATTTAGTCTCATATTAATTGGAACCTTTCAAGATTCACATATTAGGATGTGGAAGTGCATTACCCACCCTCCACCATTATGCTTCATCGCAAGTGGTGGAGGTGCGGGGTAAGTTGTTTATGATAGACTGTGGTGAGGGAACACAGATGCAGCTAAGACGCTCGCGAATACGATTTACCAAATTGTCAGCAGTCTTTATCTCCCATCTGCATGGTGACCATTGTTTTGGTCTTATAGGCATGATCAGCACCTTCGGGTTATTGGGACGTACCGCCAAGTTGGATATCTATGCCCCAGCTGAACTTGAGGCCATGTTGCATGAACAGATGCAGATGTTTTGCCATAATTTCGATTATGAAGTTGTGTTTCATGCTGTAAATACCACTCAACAACAGATTGTCTATGAAGACCGTAGCCTGACGGTGGAGACCATACCGTTGGAGCATAGAATGCCCTGTTGCGGGTATCTTTTTAAGGAGAAAGCAACACTACCGCATATTAATCGCGACATGATAGATTTCTATCAGATACCTACAAGTCAAATTAATAATATCAAGGCAGGTGCAGACTGGACAACGGTTGAAGGTAAAGTTATACCCAATAGTCGCCTTGTTTGTCATGCTGATGCTCCCCGCAGTTATGCATATTGCAGTGACACCCGCTATATTCCTCTCCTGCATGAACGTATAAAAGGTGTCACGGCTTTATATCATGAAAGCACCTATGGCGAGGACAATTTACAATTAGCAGATAAGTATTATCATTCCACTGCTCGTCAAGCTGCCATGGTTGCACGTGATGCACAGGCAGGTAGATTGCTTTTGGGGCATTATTCATCGCGTTATGAGGATGAGAATGTGTTGCTGAATGAAGCCAAAGAAGTGTTTGAAAATAGTTTTTTATGTGATGAGCAACAGGTTTTTGAGCTCTAAAGACTTTTTTTTGGTGAAAAATTTGTTATTTTCAATTTTTATTTCTAACTTTGCAATGTAAAGTAAATGCTTATGACGAAAAGATTACTTATCTTGACGCTTTTTACAGCATGCCTTTCCATGCTACCTTCAGATTCTCAGGCCTCTCAGTCTGATCTTTTCGCTATCGGACAAATAGAAGAGAAGAATGATATACAGATTAATGTGTCAAAGTCTGTTGTTCATATTACTAATGCCGAAGGACTGGTAATGGAAGTTATTTCGCTGACAGGTCGTCACGTGATGTCTGTTCGCATAGAAAGTCCTGCGCAAAGAATTGAATTAACAAACATACCCAAAGGTTGCTACATTATAAAAGTTGGAAAGGTCGTCAGGAAAATAATAGTCTGACTATCCTTTTATTTCTGATGGCTTCTTTGTTCATCTTAGGATGTACCGAAGGGTCTAATCGGAAACGAGAATTAACGATTGAGGCGTTTTCAGACATGAAGACGTCTTCTTTTGAATTTAAGTCTACACATGTAATTTCTCAGATAGGTAAAATGGGAAAGGTAGGAAAAGATACCCTTTCTCCCGCAGGTCAGACAGCTTATCATTATAAGCATACTCAGCAATTGCTTTGGATTGATCGCCTGGGTGTTACATCTATGGCCGATACTTTGGTGAATCACCTTGCTAAGGTTGAAAATATTGGCTTTTCTACAGAAGGTTTCAAACTACAAGAGATTTCTCAGGACTTGCAACGCTTCAAGACATTGAACTTTGACCATCAGAATACAGCCAATGATGTCATTGCCCGATTGGAATATAATCTCACGTTAGCTTATCTTACATTTGTGGCTGGACAGCAGTATGGTTTCGTGAATCCCAAATCTGCCCTCAACCGCATCGAGTCAAAGCCGGATAGCACAGGCAAGGTGAAGGTTTCATTCGTCAATCTCTATGATGTTGCTATTGAGCGCCCTACGCATGATTTTTACGATAAGGCAATCGGCTGCATCGCAACGGGTAGTGTAGGGGAGATGCTGCATGAGGTAGAACCGCAGTCACCACTTTATCGTAAATTATTAAGCCAACTGGCTGATTCTACATCGGAATCCAGCCGGAAGCGAATCCTGGTGAATATGGAACGCTGTCGGTGGAAGGAGAAACAACCGATGCCGACGCAGGGTAAGCGGGTTGTTGTGAATGTGCCAGCCTTCATGCTGTATGCCATAGGTCCCGACTCCACCATGGCTATGAAAATAGGGTGTGGAGCCACGAAGACGAAAACACCGCTGCTGACGAGCGCTATCGAGTACTTGCAGGTGAATCCTGAATGGAACATTCCACAGAGTATTGTCAATAATGATGTGTTGCATCATGCAGGCGATACCAATTATTTTGCGCGTCATCGTTATTATATTGCAGAGCGTGCTACAGGTAAGAAGGTGCCTGTCACTAGTGTGTCTAGGGCTATGCTGGCCAGTGGTAAATACCGTGTTTCGCAGAACGGTGGGCGCGGTAATTCTTTGGGACGTATCGTATTCCGTTTTAAGAATAATTTCTCCGTATATCTGCATGATACATCGACCCCGGGTTTCTTCCAGAACAGTTGGCGCGGTGTGTCGCACGGGTGCGTCCGTGTTCAGCGCCCCTTCGATTTGGCTCACTTCCTGTTAGGCAACATTGATGACTGGACACTCGACAAGATACGTATCTCGATGGATATACCACCTGTAACGAGTCAGGGTCTTGAATATATCCGTACGCACGCGCCGGAAGAAAACGAGAACGGACGGAAATTGCCTCGCAAACTCATTGGATACATGCCTGTAAAGCCCAATGTGCCCGTATTCATTACCTATTATACTATTTATCCCGATGAGCACGGTATCGTCCGCAACTATCCTGATGTTTACGGCTACGACAAACTGATCTGGAATCACTTAAAGAAATACATCTGATGACCGTCGACGAGCAACAGTTGATAGCCATGCTATCCGACCCCGCGACGCAACGCAAGGCGTTCGAGTTGGTGGTACGTGAATACAGCGAACAGCTCTACTGGCAGGTGCGTCGTATTGTGTTGTCGCATGAAGATGCGAATGACGTGATGCAGAATGTCATGCTCAAAGCGTGGACCAATCTCGATACTTTTCGCAAGGACTCCAAACTCTCTACGTGGCTCTATCGTATTGCCATCAACGAGAGTCTGGATTATGTCCGTCGGCAGAAGCATACCACGATGGTCAGTGCCGATGATGCCGCCAGTATAGCCAATACGCTTGTAGCTGATAAATATTTCGATGGTGACGAGACGGAGGCACAGCTGCAAGAGGCAATTGCCCAGTTGCCCGACGTGCAACGGACAGTATTCAATCTCCACTATTACGAAGGCATGAAATACAGCGATATCAGTCAGATTCTGAACACAACGGAAGGCGCCTTGAAGGCATCTTATCACATTGCGGTTAAGAAAATATCTGATTTTTTTAAGGAGAGAGATTAAACGTTTTTTAATGAAATGCGTCCAAAGAATAAAGACATAATGATGAACGAAGAGAAATATCTTGAAGAGCGAATGGCAAAACAGAATCCGTTCAAGGTTCCGGAAGGTTACTTTGACAGTTTTGCCGAGCATGTGATGCAGCAGTTGCCCCAGCGGCAAGCCAAGGCGAAGCACATGTGGCTCCGTCCATGGATGTATGCGGCTGCCAGCCTGTTGGTGGCGGTATTCAGTATTGCTATCTACTTCTCGAACACAAATTCTGACGCTTCCGAAATGGCTGCCGCGAATGCCTCGGATTCCTACATCGAGGAAGCTGCCGACTATGCAATGATTGACAACGAGGATATTTACAACCTGTTGGCTGAAAACTAAGAAAACTACCCAATGCGAATGAAAAGATTTGTATTCTTTACCTTCTTCATGATGCTGTTAATGTTCGGTGTGGCACAAGATAAGAAGTTCTCGCCCGAGAAGTTCGAGGCTGATTTGGCTGAGTACATCACCAAGGAGGCTAAACTGTCTGACGAAGAGGCAGCGAAGTATTTCCCTCTGCTGCGCGAGATGCACAAGAAGCAGCGTTGCATCTTCAAGAAAAAGCGCAATTTAGGCAAGGAGAAACCCAATAGCGAAGAGGGATGCGCTGCTGCCATCAGGGAACGCGACAAGCTGGAACTGGAGTTGAAGCAGCTGGAGCAGTGTTACCATAAGAAGATGTTGCAGGTGATTTCAGCTTCGAAACTTTACGACTGCATCAATGCCGAGAACCGTTTCCATCGGAAGATGATGAAAGGGTGGCAGAAGGGCAAACGCTGACAAGCCCACATTTTTCGCAGTGCGGCTTACGCGAAGTACACACGTAACGCCCATGTAGCAACAACCAATGATGTGCCCTCGGAATATCCTCCGCGGGTATATTTTTTGTCAATACCTGTTCCACCTTGTAGGGCGTATCGTCTTTCTTACCCACCAACCCCAGGCGATGGCTCACCCTGAACACATGCGTGTCAACAGCCATCGTCGATTTGCCGAAAGCCACACTCTGAATCACGTTAGCCGTCTTGCGACCCACACCAGGCAAGTCGAGCAACTGATTCATGTCTGCAGGCACTTCGCCCTGATGCTTCTCCACCAACATGCGGGCCATCGCCACCAAGTGTTCCGCCTTCGAATTAGGGTAGGAGACACTCTTGACGTATTCTAACACATCCTCCACCTCAGCCTTTGCCATCGAGTGAGCATCGGGATATTGACGGAATAAGGCTGGAGTCACCTGGTTGATGCGCTTGTCAGTGCACTGCGCACTCAGAATGACTGCAACCAGCAACTGGAAAACGCTGCCGAATTCCAATTCCGTTTGCACTTCGGGCATCTCCTTGCGGAAATAGCTGATGATGCTTTCATATCTTTCTTTGCGTGTCATGTTTGCAAAGTTACAGTTTTTATTTGAATTACCCAACTATTTTTTGTATCTTTGCAGCAGAAGATTGACGATTATGAGTAGCAAGTGGATGTTGGTTATTGGTTATTGGCTATGGGCTGTTGGCTGTTTTGCGCAGAACAGCGAAGTGATGCTGTGCAGGCAGCGTGAGTTCCACACCTCGATACCTGCAGGCAACTATAGCGGTATCACATGGTTAGGGGGCAATCGCTATGCTGTGGTCAACGACAAAGCGGAGCATAGCGGTTTCCATCTCTTCACCATCACCATCGACTCCGTATCGGGTCATATTCGCAAGGCACGCGAAACGGCTTTCTTTTCTTCCGGCACCGCCAATCGCGACGAGGAGGGTATCTGCTTCTTCCCGCACGACTCCACCGTTTTTATCAGTGGCGAGAAGGATAACCAAGTGTTGGAATATACGTTGGACGGACGGCTTACGGGTCGTAAGCTCCACATGCCGACGGTCTTTGCGACGGCCAAGAAGAATTACGGTCTTGAAGCATTGACCTATAATCAGACGACAGCCCGTTTCTGGACCACATCCGAATTACCCTTGGCGGGTGCCGACCAGCATCGTTTGCAATCCTTCGGTAACGACCTGCAACCCAATGGAATGTGGTATTACAAAATGGACGACGCAACCACCGTGCAGCGAGAGGGCAGAACGCTCAAGGGCATCGCCGCGATGACCGCCTTGGACGATGGCCGCCTGCTGATACTGGAGCGTGAGATATACATGGCGAAGAAGAAAATCGGCTCTACCGTGAAGTGCAAAATCTATATCGTAGCACCTAACGAAGCCGTGGAGGGCACTCTTCTTCCCAAAACGCTGTTGACGTCCTTCAGCACCAAAATCAATTTAACCGCACGCAGTTTTGCCAATTACGAAGGCATGTGTTTAGGTCCCAAGTTGCAAGACGGCCGTCAAGTGCTGGTTATGATATGCGATTCGCAGAACCAGCAGTATGGCATCCTAAGAGATTGGCTGAAAACCATCGTGTTTTAATACGAAAAATTTAATTGCCATAATACGAATAGTTTTTAAGTAGTTTGTAAATAAGTTTGTTAAATATTTTTTCTTGTCATCATCAGCTCCCTTTCTGAAGGAGAGGGTGGGGTGAGGCTTTTTATTTTGCTACCATTAATGCGCGCAATTTCCAGACTTAATACTCGCAATTTTTCTCCTTAATCCCCATGGTCGCTACCATTTCCGAATGACAATGCAAAGGTACGAAAATTTCATGACCCCACCAAATTTCAAGGGGTCAGAATTTGCACTTTTGAGCACCTAAATTTGCAAAATTACAGTATTACAGTATTACAG
>DEJG01000003.1 GCA_002353295.1 Prevotella sp. UBA2754 | reverse complement strand
CTTCTCTGTTTTATGTAAATCCTGTCAAAGATCTCTTTCTTCTCACCAACGCTCTTAATCTTGAGCGAAAGCGGATGCAAAGGTACGACGAAAATTCCAACCCACCAAACTTTTCACCAACTTTTTTTGCTTAACAACGAAAGTTTTCGACTTTCATGACAAAAATCAAAACTCTTCGTACCTTATATATAATTATTAGCCCCCAAACCATACACTCACGAAGATCAGACACCATGCTCGTGCTTGCCTCGTTTTCACACGCTAACCAACTTATCCATTTCCATATTCATCTGTAGGAGTTTCTCCAAACGAGAAGGCGGAGAGGTAACATAGCCTCCCCGCCTTCTCGTTTGATGATTCTGTATGAGGATTTTAATCTCTCTTCCCAAAAATACGTAGCAGGTAGATAAACAGGTTGATAAAATCGAGATAGAGGGATAGAGCACCTAAGAGAGCTATTTTCTGAGCTCCTTCTCCTGCATCGGGAGCCTGGAGTAACATTTGCTTAATTTTTTGAGAATCGTAAGCAGTTAATCCCACGAAAACAAGGACACCTAGATAGCTTAATACAAGGTCAAATCCCGTACTCTTGATGAAGAACACATTTACCAAGGTGGCAATAATCATACCAATCAGGGCCATCAATAGATATTTCCCTAAAGAAGAGAGATCTGTCTTTGTCGTATAACCGATGACTGCCATTGCTGCAAACGTTCCTGCAGTAATAAAGAATACTGTAGCAATAGAACTACTGGTATAGGCCAAGAAGATATACGATAAGAGTGCGCCATTAATAACAGAATAGAGAATAAACATCAGCGTAGCCGTTGTCAGGGATAGTTTATTAATAGCAGCCGAGACACCGATAACCAGTGCAAACTCTGCAATAATCAATCCCCAAAACAGAATCTGATTTGTGTATATTGCTTGTAAAATGCCAGGACTGTTAGCCACGCCATAAGCCGTAAAGCCAGTAATCACCAATGCAAGTGTCATCCAGACATACACTTTACGCATCAAGACAGGAAAAGCTGCTGAAACATCCCACTGTCTTTCTCCTGCATACTCTTTCAATTCATAATCGCTGTAATTCATCTTTTTCTTATTTTACTTTAATTCGGGGGCAAAGATAGCGATTTATTTCACTTATTCTGCAAATGTAATATTAAAAAAAACAAAAATCTTGGTTTACTATAGAAATATTCGTATATTTGCCATGCGATATGCAAGGTGCCTGTCGCTACAATAACTAATATTAATCCACATTATGACTTACAAAGTAATTGACATTGAAGGTGTTGGCGACGTTTACGCAGAGAAACTGATTGCCGCTGGTATTAAGACAGACGCAGATCTTTTGGAGAAATGTGCAAAACCTGCTGGCCGCAAGGCATTAGAGGCAGAGACAGGCATTAGTTCCAAACTGATTCTGAAGTGGACCAACCACTGCGATTTGTATCGCATCAACGGTGTAGGACCTCAGTTTGCCGAGTTGCTGGAAGCTGCCGGCGTAGATACCGTGAAGGAATTGAAGCACCGTGTAGCTGCTAACCTGCAGGCTAAGCTGGAGGAAATCAACGCACAGAAAAATCTGACCAACCGTATACCAGCCGTTGTTGAGATTCAGAAGATGATAGATCAGGCCAAAGAATTGCCTGCCAAAATGGAATATTAAACCATGCACAAAAGATTAGGACTTCTTATCATGACGGCTCTGCTATGCGGAGCCGTTCATGCGCAATCAACCTTCGTGCATCCCTGGATGCAGAAGCGAGTGGCCTATCTGGGCGATTCCATCACCGACCCTAAACATAAAGGCGCCAAAACCAAATATTGGCATTATCTACAGGAGTGGCTTCAGATTACGCCTTACGTCTATGGCATCAGTGGCCGTCAATGGAACGACATTCCCAACCAGACAGACAAGTTGCTGAAGGAGCATGGCGACTCTGTGGATGCTATCCTCATCTTCATCGGCACCAACGATTTCAATGAAGGCATACCTGTCGGTGAGTGGTATGACATCAAGGACGAAGAAGTCATGGCCGGCATTCACGAACCCAAACACATGGTGAAGCGCAAGCGCATGTATCCCGTCATGACGACTGCTACTTTCAAGGGGCGTATCAATATGGCTCTCGACAAACTGAAACGCACCTATCCTACGAAACAGATTGTGCTACTCACTCCCATTCACCGTGCCGGTTTCTACGCTAATGACAAGAACTGGCAACCTACGGAAGACTATTACAACCGTTGCGGCGAACCCTTTCAGCACTATATTGACGCTGTGAAGGAAGCCGGCAACATATGGGCTGTACCCGTTATTGACATGAATGCCCTGAGCGGGCTCTACCCACTGATGGATGAACATGTGCAGTATTTTAAGGACGGAGCTAACGACCGTTTGCATCCCAACGAAAAAGGGCACGAGCGTATGGCCCGCACCCTATACTACCAGTTGAGTACCCTACCCTGCACTTTCTGATTACCTCTTTGCCGTCGTACACTCATTCACCAGGTATACGATACTCATATAAGGAATACCTGTGTTTGTCTCCAGACCAATCTCACAGGTACGGCTATTGCTATAGCCCACCTCGATATGGTTCTTTTCTATTTGCGGACGTAGTTTACGAAGTGCATACCTGTTCATCTCTGGGAAGGTGAAGCCACGATCTCCAGCAAATCCGCAACAACCAACGCCCTCTGGCAGATACACATGATTAGAACACAACTTAGCAAGAGCTATCAGGTCGTCAGCAACCCCCATCTCACGAGTAGAGCAAGTGAGGTGCAAGGCTATATGACGGTCTATCGGATGGAAATCCAGACGAGGCACGAGATACTCCATGATAAACTCGGCAGGCTCATAAAGTTTCATCTTACGCATGACCTTCTTCATACGATGCAGACAAGGGCTCTGCGCACAAAGCACAGGATAGCGTCCTTCTTCAGAAGCTTTCCACAAGGCAGCCTCCAGCTCGGCACTCTTTCTGTCGGCGATATCCAACATGCCCTTTGACTCCCATATCTGTCCACAGCACATTTTCTCCATACCCTCCGGGAAGACTACCTCATAGCCCGCTTTTGCCATCAGTTGGATAACCTCATCTACGAGGTCATGTTTCTTACCACCCTGTCTTGATTGTCCCATTGTCTGGTTGATACAACTGGGGAAATAAACGACCTTCAGTTCTGAGTGCTCCTCTGGTTTATGCGGCAGTGAACGTTCAATGATAAACTGCGTGAGGTCCGAAGATTTCGGCTGTCTCTTTTTTTTAGGCATTGCCGTCGTCCATAGCGGCAGTCCCATCTTGTTCATACAACGAGCGACACTAGTCATCACTGAAGGACCCAGGGTGACATGCCCTAGATGAGCTACGTCAAGTACCAGACGCAATCCCTGTTTGATACCAGCCATGTGGTTGGCAGCAAACTCACCCACCTTATAGCCTACAGGATTTTTATTCATATCCATCTGGCGAATCAGATGTGTCAATTCACCCGTGTTAATCCTCATCGGACATGATGTCGCACAAAGACCATCCGTGGCACACGTCTGATCACCATAGTATTTATACTGTTTACGCAATATCTCCGCACGCTCAGGGTTAGCTCCGGTAGCCTCCAACGCACGTATCTCACGCTGAACGGCAATGCGCATTCGGGATGAAAGCGTCAGTCCACAGGACATACAATTAACCTCGCAGAATCCGCACTCAATACACTTGTTGGCACGTTTCACCTGTTCTATCGTTTCCTTAGCCGTTGAGAGAGAAGAATCCATAAGATACCTACCACCATCAGGAACCTGATCAAAATCATAGTCAAGCACTGGTAAGGGCTTCAAACATTTGATAAAGCACTCCGGGTCATCATTGAATATAACACCTTGATTCAACAGCCCGTCAGGGTCGAAGATTGCCTTTAACTCCTTCATCGTCTCGTAAGCCTTTTTACCCCACTCATATTCCACGAATGGAGCCATATTACGACCCGTACCATGTTCTGCCTTCAACGAACCGTCATACTCCTCCACTACCAGTTTGGCAACATCACGCATCATCTCCGCATAACGAGCCACCTCATGCTCATCGGCAAAACTCTGATTCAGAATAAAATGGTAGTTACCCTCAAAGGCATGGCCATAGATGCACGCATCGGAATAACCATGGTCAGCAATAAGTTTCTGCAACTTCACTGTGGCTTCTGGTAAACACTCAATAGGGAATGCCACATCCTCTATCAGACAAGAGGTGCCAACGGGGCGTATGCCACCTACAGACGGGAATATACCAGAGCGAATTGCCCAATACTTACCATAGACGGCAGGATCTTCCGTGAACTCAGCCGGAATATACAGACGGAACTGTCCCAGACACTCCTTGATCTTCGCAATTTTCTCAAAAAGTTGTTCATGCGTCACCCCCTTCGTCTCCGTCAAAATGGCTGTTAAGTTGTGATAGTCACCAGGTTCCACACCTTCTATCTTACCAGCATCAACATCCTTCTTATATTGCAAGAACACAGGATCATCCACACTATTGAGCGACATATAGTCGAGCATCTCGGCACTCTTCACCATCAGGTTCTCTGCACTCATCTTCAAATCCTCGTCACCTGTCTTCAACTTCTTCATGGCCACGACAGCCTCACAACTCTCTCTCATGGTGAGGAAATAGACCATTGCCGATGCTTTGTATTTGTAATCGAAAAGCGTCTTCATCGTCACTTCTGCCAAGAAAGCAAGCGTTCCCTCAGAGCCAACCATAGAGTGAGCAATGATGTCAAACGGGTCGTCATAGGCTATCAACGGACGGAGGTTCAAACCCGTTACGTTCTTAATACTATATTTATTTTGTATGCGTGAAGATAACTCCTTGTCAGCACGAACCTTATCACGTAGTTCCTCAATCTTTCGTAAGAAGTCTGGATGAGTCTTGCGAAAAGATTCCTTACTCTGCTCGTCACCCGTATCGAGAATGGTTCCATCAGTAAGGATGATACGTGCTGAGACCATCATCCGGTCACTATTGGCATGCACACCACAGTTCATGCCCGAGGCATTATTAATGACAATACCACCCACCATCGCACTACCTATACTGGCTGGATCGGGCGGGAACACACGCCCATAGGGCTTTAATATCTCATTCACCTTAGCACCTACGATACCTGGTTGCAGACGAATCGTATCCTGATTGTCACCTATCTCATATTTCTCCCAGTGCTTTCCTGCCACTATCAGTATGCTGTCCGTACAACTCTGTCCTGACAAAGAAGTTCCTGCTGCACGAAAGGTAAAAGGAAAGTTATATTTCTTGCAGGTCTGGACAATCTTTGAGATTTCTCCTTCATTGTCACTCCTGATCACTGCCTTGGGTATCTGGCGATAGAAACTGGCATCGGTCCCCCATCCGAGAGTACGTAACTCATCGGTATAGATCCGTTCAGACGGGATAAACTGTCTGAGTTCTTCAAGAAATCCGTTTAGCATATACATTTAGTTCTTTAAATCATATTTTTGCAAATATACAAATTATTCTTTATAAATTAATTTAATTAACCATCTATTTCTTCTTATATTAATTTTTTTTTTGTATATTTGCCACAAACTTTTGTAATAATAACTAAAAACCAAATTCCATGGCAGCGCTTATTTCTACAATACCTATTGCATTCCTGTTCATTTTGATGATGGGACTCAAAATGTCAGGTTGGAAAAGCGCTTTAATTACATTAGTTGCAACTATCCTTTTGTCTATTTTCGCCATACCAGCTTTGGGTATTATACCCGAAAAATATGCTGAGACCTCCATTGTCGGCATAACAGTATGGTCAGTTGTTGAAGGTTTCCTTAAAGCTTGCTTTCCAATTATCCTCATCATCATCTGTGCAATTTTCAGTTATAACATCCTTTGCGAGACAAAAGAGATCGAGACGATAAAAACACAATTTATTCAACTGACATCAGACAAAGGACTGTTAGTATTGCTTTTGACGTGGGGATTCGGTGGTGTCTTAGAAGGCATGGCTGGTTTCGGAACTGCTGTTGCCATCCCTGCGGCTATCCTTATCGGACTGGGGTTCAAGCCAATGTTCTCTGCTGTCATCTGTCTTGTAGCCAACACTGTGGCTGTAGGTTTTGGAGCTGTAGGTCTTCCTGCTACAACACTTGCCAATGAAGTAGCTGGCGAGTTGACAGGAAGTATGGCTACGCATGATATGCTATGCAGTATCTCTACCTATATCATCATTCAACTCTCGCTCATGTTCTACATCACCCCGTTCCTCATCTTGATGATGACAGACAAGACAAAGATTATGAAGAACCTGACATTAGCGTTGTTCGTAGGTACATTCTCCATCATCATCCAGTTTAGCTGCGCTTTATTCTTAGGACCTGAGACGCCTGCTATCTTAGGCAGTGTCGGTGCTATCATCGCCATGCTTATCTACAACAAGCTCTTTATGCGGCATGAGGCAGGAAAGGATGTCGTGCATATTGAGAAAAAGAAGTTCGGTGCTGCCAAAACCTTCCGTGCTTGGAGTGTTTACGGTTTCATTATTTTCTTTATCCTCATCTCCAGCAAGATCTGTCCAGACATCAATGCACTTCTGAAGTCTACTTTAGTGACGAAATTCCAAATACCTGTCATTGGCAATACCTTTTCATTCGGATGGCTGGCAAATGCTGGTCTGATGGTGTTCCTTGGTGCAATGATTGGCGGACTTATCCAAGGGCTTTCGTTTAGTAAGCTCATGAAGCTATTAGGTAAGACAACATATAACTTACAAAAGACTGCACTAACAATCTGCTGTTTGGTAGCACTTGCATCATTGATGAACAATACTGGTATGACATTAAGCATCGCTACTGGACTGGTGACAATGACAGGTGCCGCCTATCCTTTCTTTGCCCCACTCATCGGTAGTATCGGAACATTCGTCACTGGTTCTGCTACATCGGCAAACATCCTGTTTGGAAAGCTACAGGCTGCTGCCGCAGGTCAATTGGGACTGGTCAACGAAGCCAACTTCTTTGGTATTTCTGGTAACGAGACCAACTGGGTTGCTGCTGCTAACTGTGCTGGCTCCGAAGGTGGTAAACTACTCTCTCCTCAGAGCATTGCCATTGCGACGGCAGCCTGTGACATGGAAGGACGGGATGGTGACATCATGCGTAAGACACTACCTTTTGCCATCTTCTGGATTCTCATGAACGGTTTGATGGTATTGTTGGGATTACACGTGATTTAAATTGAAAAAAGATAATTGATAAGTATATATGAAGATAGGACTATTTATTCCTTGCTATGTGGATGCTGTCTTTCCAGAAGTTGGCGTAGCAACCTATAAGTTACTGCGTCATTTAGGGATTGACGTCACCTACCCTCTCAAACAGACCTGTTGTGGACAACCGATGGCGAATGCCGGCTTTGAGAAGCAAGCCATCCCATTGGCCGAGAAATTCGAGAACCTCTTCAAGGAATTTGACTATGTCGTTGCCCCGTCAGTGAGTTGCACCGCCTTTGTCAAACTGAACTACCCCCGTCTGTTGAACCATGAATGCCAGACGGCGAAGAGATGTATGGATGTCGTTGAGTTCCTTCATGATGTGATAAAAGTGAATCGTCGTTTAGGCACTTTCCCTCATAAGGTGAGTCTTCACAACTCCTGTCATGGTGTTCGCGAATTAGGACTCTCCTCGCCTTCCGAAGAGCATATTACACCTTTTAATAAAATAAAGGACCTGCTGCAACTCGTTGACGGCATCAACGTGGTGGAACCCGAACGCCCCGATGAGTGTTGCGGTTTCGGCGGTATGTTCTCTGTAGAAGAGACAGCCATCAGTGCCCAGATGGGTAAGGACAAGGTGGAGCGCCATATCCAGACGGGTGCCGAATACGTGACAGGTCCCGACTGTTCCTGCCTGATGCACATGGCTGGTGTAGCCAAGAAACAAGGTCTGAAGATTGAGTTCAAACACGTGGTTGAAATCTTAGCAAGTGGATTATAATTATGAGCACACAACATAGCAAAGCAGCCAAAGCGTTCTTAAAGAATCAGCAGTATGCCCACTGGCATGATGCCACGTTCTGGGCAGTAAGAACGAAGCGAGATAATATGGCATACGGACTGGATGAGTGGGAACAGTTGCGCGAGAAGGCTTCTGCCATTAAGCGCCACACCATTACCCATCTGGACGAATACCTCGACCAGTTTGCTACCAATGCCGAGAAAAACGGCGTGGAGGTACACTGGGCCAAGGATGCAGAGGAATTTAACGAGATAGTGTATGGCATTCTAAAGAACCATGACGTGAAGAAGATGGTGAAATCGAAGTCGATGCTCACCGAAGAGTGCGAGATGAACCCCTATTTGGAGGAGCGTGGCATTGAAGTCGTGGAGACCGACCTGGGCGAGCGCATCATCCAGTTGAAGGGTCAGAAACCATCCCATATCGTGATGCCCGCCATCCACCTCAACCACGATGATGTGGGTGAATTGTTCGAGGAGAAAGGAATCTCCAACGAGAAAGGCAATCACGACCCCACGTACCTTACTTATAGGGCTCGCCTATCCCTGCGCAACGAGTTCCTGACCGCCGATGCCGGTATGACGGGTGCCAACTTCGGCATTGCCTCTACGGGCGATATTGTGGTATGCACCAACGAGGGGAATGCCGATATGTCAACATCGTGTCCGAAACTGCATATTGCAGCTATCGGACTGGAGAAAGTCATTCCCAACTACGACTGTCTGGCGGTCTTCCAGCGTATGCTCTGCCGAGCAGGTACCGGACAACCCACCACCACCTACACCTCACACTTCCGCAAGGCTCGCCCTACAGCCCATCACATGCACATCATACTGGTGGACAACGGGCGTTCCGAGTGGATAGCCAACCCGGAACACTGGGAGTCACTGAAGTGCATCCGTTGTGGGTCGTGCATGAACACCTGTCCTGTTTATCGTCGTTCGGGCGGTTACAGCTACAGTTATTTCATTCCTGGTCCTATCGGTATCAATCTAGGTATGTTGCGCGACCCTCAGCAGCACAGTGGTAATGTATCAGCCTGTACGCTTTGCAATTCCTGTCAGTCGGTTTGTCCTGTAAAGGTTAATCTGGGCGATCAGATATACCTCTGGCGCCAGCAGTTAGACTCGTTGGGCACCGCCAATCCGCAGAAGAAACTCATGTGTCGCGCTATGTCCGTGCTCTATGGTAATCCGAGTATTTACAATTTGGGAACCAATTTGGCTCACTGGGCCAACATCATCCCCTCGCCTATCATCAATTGCAGTCTTAATCCCTGGGCTGAAGGCCACGACATGATGAAATTCCCCAAGAAACCATTCCACGAACAGATTAAAGAATTGAAGGATTGAAAAATTGAAGTAATCGACGAAGTCGCTTTTACAAAGAGCGAAGCTCGACTAAAAGAATTGAAGTTATGAGCAGTAAAGAAGATATACTAAAAAAATATAAGGCTAACATTCGTGAGCAGTACGATATGCCCGACCTGAGTGACATCAAAGCCATCACCTACCCTGACCCACTGCTCCAGTTCATGAATATGACGAAGAGTGTGGGTGGTAACGCTATAGAAGTGGAACTGGGGCGCGACATCAATGTCCTCATTCGCGAACTCTATCCCGATGCCAAGGAGATAGCCAGCAACCTGCCAGAAATCACCATCGCCACGCGCAATCCAGACAATGTGGGGCGTGCCCGAGACCTTAACGGCACCGATGTAGGCATCATCCGTGGCAAGTTCGGTGTGGCAGAGAATGCCTGCATCTGGATTCCCCAGCAGACGAAGGAGAAAGCTGTTTGCTTTATCTCCGAAAACCTCGTCATTCTGTTGTCTAAATCACAGATTGTCAACAACATGCACGAAGCCTACAAGCGCATTGAGTTCGACAAGACCTACGACGGCTACGGCACATTCATCAGCGGTCCTTCCAAGACAGCCGATATAGCCCAAGTATTGGTCATGGGAGCCCAGGCTGCCCGCAGTGTTACTGTGCTGTTGTTGCCCGAATAGAATCCTGACTGAGTCGCTTAAATTCCTCACGTGCCTTTCGCATCTGCAACAGGAAAGCTTCGCTCGTATGTAATTTGGCATAAGCTGCTGAAGTCGCTACACGGGCAGCATCTGTGTCGCTTTGCCAATGGGCACCCACCACCACTCGGTTTTCTCCATAGCGATAGCCACGAGCCAGGATCTCGTTGGCACGGTCAGGGTTAATCTCCATCATCAACAGAGCTGCACTCCACCCCAGTGTGGTGTGTCCAGAAGGAAATGAACCATTCTTCCGCAAAGAGGGTTCATCCTCAGGATAGAGTGTCTCCTCGTTGAACACCATAAACGGACGGCGGCGCATATACTTTCTCTTTGGCAGAGTACACACCTCCCCACAAGTTTCTGTACCCATATCCAACACCTTATAGATTTCGGGCGTACCTTCTTTAGTAATCTCCATACCGAAGGCTTCCTTAAACTCGGCGAGAATGGTAGCCAGTCCATATACGGCATCACGTGTAGCCTCAGCAGCACGCACAGAATCCTTACGCATCTCCTTGCCCCAATAATATCTGCTCACATCGTATGCGAAAGCCGTCGAAGTACTGTCTGGAGGTCCAGGCATGAATAACATCATATCCGGCATCTGTTCGGCAGTGAAATACAACTTTTCATTCATCTGTGCCTGTGCAGCCAACGTTATGCAGAGGCTAACTATCAATAATAATTTCTTTTTCATCTTCAATTCTATCAATAACTAGTCGCAAAGTTACATTTTTTATTCCATACTACCAAATAATTTGCATTTCACTCCAATATTTTTAGCCGATCAATAGTAGAGGATAGCCACGCAAACATAGTTCGTTGTTTATGACATTCTCCATGATATGGTTCTCTTCCTGCTGGCGAAAGTTTATCAATACATTTCGGATTGTACAACGAATTTGTGGCACATATGTCAATTTTTCAGCCTAAAGACGTTTGTTTCACAATTCGATAAATTGGAATTTATTGTTTCTTCTTTAATAAAAGTAATCCTGCAATGGCTAAAAACAAACTTGCGATGACTACCTTCATATCAGGCAGGATGATAACGGGTATTTTCGCCATCTGCATGTCGCCAAATTGCAACCAGCAGTATATAGCAAGGAGTGTGGCTGCGAGGTTTCTCCCTGCATGTAGTATCACGCTATACCAAATGTTTTGCGACCAAATAAACACACCTCCATAGACCAGAGCACTGAGAAAGGCACCTGGGAAATTACGCACATGAAGCATTCCAAACAAAAGGGCCATCACCACACATACAACGACCTGTACGCCACGGCTACGAAAGGGAGAAATAGCCATTTGTCTGAAACACAATTCTTCAAGCAATGGGGCAAGTAATACAGCATGAATACTGGACAGAAGGTCTTCGAGCAATTCTTCGGTCGTATAGGTCAGCGGGGCCATCATGACAGGCTGAGCCAGCGACGTCATACCATATACGATATACCCTTCTGCAACTAACCATAGAGGTGCTATCAATAGTAGTCCAAAGATGACGGGAATCGAAGGTAACTTCAGCGGAAATTGTTCTGCAGCAGGATACACTTTCGGTTCAACATATTGCACAAGGTAGAGCGTCATTGCGATGCCCGCCAATGTTATTAGCCATGTCTGCATCTCGCCGACGAAGGTTGGATGATTGCCATCAACAGGCAACGCTGTTATGTAAATGACACCTAAGCCATAAACAGCCGAGAGAATTGGCATCAGGGGCTTTAAAAGACTGGCAACTTTGTTCATTCCATAAATTCCGATTTATAATTCAATCACATGCGGTAGGACATCGGGCTTCACCTTCGGCGATGCGTCCCTGGTTAATCTGATAGAGGAACCATGAGCCTAACGACTTGATCTGAAATACATGAATCTTTATCTTATCCATATTTATTTGTTTACACTTCTATCTTTTTAATCAACTTGGCAGGCACACCGCCAACAATCGTGTTGGACTCCACATCCTTTGTCACCACGGCACCAGCGGCTACAACTGCTCCATCACCGATGGTAACACCCGCCAGCACTGTTGCGTTGGCCCCAATCCAGACGTTCTTACCGATGTGGATGGGTGCATAGCTCATACTCTGACGCTTAGCTGGGTCAAGATCGTGGTTGATGGTGGCCAGCAC
>DEJG01000014.1:124057-183476 GCA_002353295.1 Prevotella sp. UBA2754 | reverse complement strand
ATATCTTCAGGGCTTCTTCGTTTTATATCTGTATGAATTGGACTGATAGAGTCAGACAGGTAAAGATTTTGTTGGTAGTGATGGCGCTCATCATTGCCATTGCTTCTTTGTTAGTGTCGCACTACTTGGTGAATGATCTTTCGTCAGAGGAACGTAAGAAAATGGAGGTGTGGGCGCAGGCTTTGCATTCCTTTAATGAAGCAGATGGTACGACAGACTTGTCGTTGGTGCTGAGTGTCATGGAAGGCAATACAACTATCCCTGTTATCGTATTGGATAAGGATGGACATGTAGCTGACTACCGTAATATAAATATCAAAGCTGATAATGCCGCTGATACGATTGCTTTTGTTGAACGACTGGGTCAGCGGATGAAAGCTGCTGATCGGTATATTAAAATACAGATAGGTGATACGCAAGATTACCAGTTGGTGTGTTATGATGACTCAGTCATGTTAAAACGACTGGCAGCATGGCCTTATGTACAGTTGGGCATCGTGTTGATTTTTGTGGTTGTTGCTATCTTTGCGCTACTATCCTCTAAACGGGCAGAGCAGAATAAAGTATGGGTTGGTCTTTCTAAAGAGACAGCTCACCAATTGGGTACTCCGATTTCCAGTTTGATGGCTTGGACAGAAATGTTGAAAGAAAGCTACCCCGATGATGAACTCCTTCCTGAGATGGATAAGGACGTGAAACGGTTGGAACGTATAGCAGAACGCTTTTCCAAAATCGGATCCGTACCAGAACCAGTGGATGCTTCGATGAACGAAGTGCTGTGCCATGTGATAGAGTATATGAATAGGCGTACTTCCCAAAAAGTAGAAATACTCAGTAAGATGCCAGAAGAGGACGTAATTGTCAAAATGAATGCCTCCTTATTTGAATGGGTCATAGAAAATCTCTGTAAGAATGCCGTAGATGCTATGGAAGGAAAAGGTACCATCATCTTGTCATTATGGAAAGAAGGCAAACGGGTTGTTATCGAGGTACAGGATACAGGTAAAGGGATTAAGAAAAAAGATGTCAAAAACGTGTTCACTCCAGGCTTCACTACCAAGAAAAGAGGGTGGGGTTTGGGCTTGTCATTAGCCAAACGTATTGTCGAGGAATATCATCATGGACATATATTTGTGAAGTCTTCTGAAATCGGGAAGGGTACAACCTTCCGAATTGAGATGCCCAATTAAATTGCACATTATACCCTATTAATGTGCAATCTTGGCGTTTGTTAGTGACTGATTTTCAAAGCAAAAGCAAAAAAAACGTAAATGACAATTCATAATTCGTATTTATTTTGTACCTTTGCAACTCAAAAGTGTGATTATGTGTAATCTGGAGATATTTAAGATTGATTTAAAGGGTATGAAGACAGACGAGCAACGTCTGGATTTTGACCTGAATAATGATTTCTTCAAAGCTCTGGATGCCTCAGAAGTGAAAGGCGGAACATTGCACGTGTCGGTGTCTATACGCAAGGCAATCGGCTTTTATGAACTCCAGTTCCACACTGAGGGCACGGTGACCGTTCCTTGTGATTTGTGTCTGGAAGACATGGATCAACCTATTGTTACCGATAATACGTTGGTGGCCAAGTTAGGGGCGGAAACGAACACTGAAGAAGATGATGTTGTGACTGTTGAAGAGAACGAAGGAATACTCGATACAGCATGGCTCATCTATGAGTTTATTGCTCTGGCCATACCCATTAAGCACGTTCATGCACCTGGAAAATGCAATAGTGCGATGACGCAGAAACTCGAAGAGTTGAGCGGTGCCGTCCGAAGCGACAAAGAGGAGGATGGAGAGATAGACCCGCGGTGGGAAGCACTTTTGAAATTAAAAAAGTAAAAATGTAAAAAAGTAAAACATTTAAAAGTAATAGAATTATGGCACATCCTAAAAGAAGACAATCAAAAACACGTACACTGAAGCGTCGTACTCATGACAAGGCAGTAGCTCCCACTTTGGCAGTATGCCCCAATTGTGGTGCTTATCACATTTATCACACTGTATGCCCAACTTGTGGCTACTATCGTGGTAAAATCGCCATTGTAATGGACGAAGCAGCAGAGTAAAACATGGGAAAAATCAAAGCGATAATCACCGGTCTAGGTGGCTACGTACCCGACTATATCCTTACCAATGAGGAATTGTCGCGCATGGTTGACACCAATGATGAGTGGATTATGACCCGCGTTGGTATCAAGGAACGTCATATCCTCGTAGAGGAAGGACTTGGTACGAGCTATATGGCTCGTAAGGCAGCTAAACAGCTGATGCAGAAGACCGGTGTGGATCCAGATACTATTGATGCGGTAATCGTCACGACCTCAACGGCTGATTATAAGTTCCCGTCTACAGCAAGTATCGTACTAGGTAAGCTTGGACTGAAGAATGCTTTTGCATTCGATTTCTGGGCTGCATGTTGTGGATTCCTCTACACACTTGATGTTGCAGCTTCAATGATTGAGTGTGGTCGCTACAAGAAAATTATAGTGATAGGAGCAGATAAGATGTCGTCAGTGGTTGACTACAAAGATCGCTCGACATGTCCGTTGTTTGGTGATGGTGCTGCAGCTGTTCTGGTAGAAGGAACAGAAGAAGAGAATATCGGTGTGATGGACTCTTATTTCCGTGCGGATGGTAAGGGACTTCCTTTCCTGCACTTGAAGGCAGGTGGATCAGTGTCCCCTCCTAGCCATTTCACCGTAGATCATCGTCTGCATTATCTTTATCAGGAAGGTCGCACCGTGTTCCGTTATGCAGTAACCAATATGAGTGACGACTGTGCTTTGATAGCAGAGCGCAATGGGCTGAACAAGGATAATATCCAGTGGGTTGTTCCTCATCAAGCCAATATGCGTATTATTGAAGCTGTAGCCAAGCGCTTGGAGTTGCCGATGGAGCAGGTGATGGTGAATATCGAGCATTTTGGTAATACCTCTGCTGCTACAATACCTTTGGCACTCTGGGAGAATGAACATCTGTTGAAGAAAGGTGATAATATTATAATGACAGCTTTTGGAGCAGGTTTCGTTCATGGTGCAAGTTATTACCGATGGGCTTATGACGGAAACAAAAATGCATAAAGCTGGATTCGTAAATATCGTTGGAAATCCCAATGTAGGTAAAAGTACGCTCATGAACCAATTGGTTGGTGAGCGTATTTCGATTGCGACGTTCAAGGCACAGACCACAAGACATCGCATCATGGGTATTGTGAATACCGATGATATGCAGATAGTGTTCTCTGACACTCCAGGTGTTCTGAAACCTAATTATAAGTTGCAGGAGTCGATGTTGGCTTTTTCCGAGTCTGCACTTCAGGATGCTGATGTGTTGCTTTATGTCACTGATGTAGTAGAGAATCCAGAGAAGAATATGGATTTTCTGGAAAAGGTGCAAAAGATGAAGATACCAGTCATCTTGCTTATCAATAAGATTGATAGCCTTCAGGGTAATCAGAATACTCAAGAAATATTGGGTGACATCGTGGAGAAATGGCATGGATTGTTACCCAATGCAGACATTTTGCCCATCTCTGCCAAGAATAAGTTTGGAGTGGACATATTGTTGAAACGTATCTATGAGTTGTTGCCCGAGAGTCCTGCGTATTTTGATAAAGACCAGTTGACGGATAAACCGGCTCGTTTCTTTGTCTCAGAGATTATCCGTGAGAAGATATTGCTCTATTACGACAAGGAAATTCCTTATGCTGTAGAGGTAAGGGTAGAGCGTTTTAAGGAGACAGAGAAGAATATTCATATCAATGCCATCATCTATGTAGAGCGCGACTCTCAGAAAGGTATCATTATCGGTCACCAAGGTGTGGCACTGAAGAAAGTATCCACAGAAGCCCGTAAGGCTTTGGAGAAATTCTTTGGGAAGAGCGTCTTCTTGGAAACCTTTGTCAAGGTGGATAAAGACTGGCGTAGCAATCAGCGTGAACTGGATTCATTTGGATATAACCCAGAATAAATATTTAGCTTATGGGAAACTTAGTAGCGATAGTAGGACGCCCTAATGTGGGTAAGTCCACCTTATTTAACCGATTGACAAACTCTCGTCGTGCCATTGTGAGTGACGAGGCAGGAACTACTCGTGACCGCCAGTATGGCAAATGCGAGTGGAACGGCCGCGAATTCTCCGTTGTGGACACGGGTGGATGGGTAGTCAATAGTGATGATATTTTCGAAGAGGAGATACGCAAACAGGTAGTTGTTGCTACTGAGGAAGCAGACTTGGTGTTGTTCTTGGTAGATATCAAGAACGGACTTACTGACTTGGACCAGGACGTGGCTCAGATTCTTCGCCGCTCTAAGCTCCCTGTGGTTTTAGTCGCTAATAAAGCAGACGACGGTAAGGATCTTTACGGACAGTATGAGTTCTATAAGCTTGGACTGGGTGATCCCTTCTGTGTCAGTGCAGCCACAGGTTCTGGTACAGGCGATTTATTGGATTTCGTCTTGACAAAACTGAAGTCCGACGAGGTGGATGACTTTGAAGATGGTACTCCCCGTTTTGCCGTTGTCGGTCGTCCGAATGCAGGTAAGTCGAGTATTATCAATGCTTTCATCGGAGAAGACCGTCATATAGTGACTGATGTTGCAGGTACGACACGCGATTCTATTTATACCAAATATGACAAGTTCGGCTTTGATTTCTATCTGGTTGACACTGCAGGTATCCGTCGAAAGAATAAAGTGACGGAAGACTTGGAGTTCTATAGCGTGATGCGTAGCATCCGTGCTATCGAGAATGCTGATGTCTGTATCCTGATGATAGATGCCACCCGTGGTATTGAGGCACAGGATATGAATATCTTCCAGTTGATTCAGAAGAATAATAAGTCGTTGGTGGTGGTGGTCAACAAGTGGGATTTGGTGGAAGACAAGTCACAGATAGCCATCAAGACTTTCGAAACGGCCATTCGTAACCGTATGGCTCCCTTTGTAGATTTCCCCATCATCTTTGCCTCTGCTGTTACCAAGCAGCGTATTTTTAAGGTGTTAGAGACGGCTAAGCAAGTGTATTTGAACCGCACCATCAAGATAGGTACGTCAAAGCTCAACGAGGTGATGCTACCATTGATTGAGGCAACTCCGCCACCCTCTATTAAGGGTAAGTATATCAAGATCAAATATGTCAGTCAGGTGCCAGACACACAGATTCCCACTTTTGTGTTCTATGCTAACCTGCCTCAGTATGTGAAGGAACCCTATCGCCGGTTCCTTGAGAATAAGTTACGTGAGAATTGGACGCTGACAGGTACACCGATTAACGTATTTATCCGACAGAAATGAGGAAAATTTTAGCTTTTGGTTTTTGGTTTTTGGTTTTTGGTATTTGGCAGAGTTGTTCTTCAAAAGAACAGACGCCTGAAGAGTTAGCCTCCCAAGCGGCCAAAAGCTACTATGACTGTCTGTTAGCCGGTAATTACGAAGGTTTTCTGGCTGGTAAGGCTGATATGGATTCTGTACCTACAGACTACCGTACCCAATTGTTGGCAGCTTATGAGCAGTATAAGCACGAATTAGACCAGTCGCATGGGGGAGTGGATTCTGTGATAGTATCTAACGCACGGCGTGACAGCTCATTACAATTGATACAAGCTTTCTTGTTACTGCATTTCCAAGATTCTACCAAAGAAGAAATTATTGTTCCGATGGTGCAGCGGAATGGTGTGTGGAAGATGCGTTAACGACTTCTCGCATCTCTTTCAGTAAGTCAGAGGCAAAGATGAAGTCGGTCAGCCGTTTGTTGGTAGATTTCATGATGTCGGCAGAGACACCCTGCCATTCCTTATGACCTTCGTAGATAAATACAATATTCTCACCTATAGTGGTCACCGAGTTCATGTCGTGTGTATTGATAATCGTCGTCATATTGAACTCCTTGGTGATACTATGCAGCAGGTCGTCAATCACCAAAGACGTCTTGGGGTCAAGGCCTGAGTTCGGCTCATCGCAAAAGAGATATTTGGGATTGAGGGCAATGGCACGAGCGATAGCTACACGCTTCTGCATACCGCCAGAAATCTCACCAGGATATTTATCTTCAGCTCCTATCAGATTCACACGAGCCAGACATTCCTTTGCTCTCTTGATGCGGTCGCGCAGTGTCATGGGAGCAAACATATCCAGTGGGAACATGACATTCTCTAATACCGTCATGGAGTCAAAGAGGGCTGCACTTTGGAAGATCATGCCCATCTCACGACGCATCAGGATTTTCTCTTCCTTCGACATAGCTACGAAATCGCGCCCGTCATAGAGAATTTGCCCACTGGTAGGTTCAAACAGTCCAACTAGGTTTTTGATCAATACTGTCTTGCCGCTACCACTCTGTCCGATAATCAGGTTGGTCTTGCCGTCTTCAAACACCGTACTGATATTCTTCAGTACTTCTAAACCGTCAAAACTCTTGCAAAGATCTTTTACTTCTATCATGACAGCAACTGGGTTAAGAAAACATCGCTAAACAAAATCAGAACACTCGAGCAGACTACGGCATCTGTTGATGCCTTACCAACATTGACGGAGCCGCCTTCAACGGTATAGCCGAAGAAAGAGGGAACTGCCGATATGATGAAGGCAAAGAACAAACTCTTGATGATACTCATCCACACGAACCACGACTTAAACGAGTGTTGCAGACCTAACGTGAGGTCGTCGGGCACGATGATATGTCCGATATAAGCAGTACCATAAGCTCCCATAATACCCATTGCCGATGAGAAAACCACCAGGATGGGCATGATAGTCAGCATGGCTGTAATCTTGGGCAGTATCAGGTAGTTAGCAGAGTTGACACCCATGATATCTAAAGCGTCAATCTGTTGGGTGACACGCATCGTACCAATCTCCGAGGCGATGTTAGAGCCCACCTTACCAGCCAGTATCAAACACATGATACTGCTTGAGAACTCCAACAGCATGATTTCACGCGTGGTATAGCCACTCACCCATCGAGGCATCCAAGGACTCTGGATGTTCAGTTTCATCTGGATACATATTACTGCACCGATGAAGAACGATATCAGCAACACGATGCCTATTGAGTTGACACCCAGTTGTGCCATCTCTTTGATATACTCCTTGGCAAACATGCGCAAACGCTCAGGGCGTTTGAAAACACGTCCCATCAGCATGATGAATTTGCCAAACGATGTCAGCGATTTATGCAGTATCTTAATCATATTGGGTGCAAAGATACGGATAAGTGAGCAGAAAACCAAAAGAATTTTGAGTTTTCTCGAACGTGAGTGTCTTCGACATAGTCAGAGATACAAATAAGGTACTTAAATTCAAAATGAAATTTATTTTTCTTTTCATTTTCATGAATTCCTTTCCAATAATACATTTATTTACAGCCTGAAAATGAGGAAAAGGGAAAAACAATACACGATCTTTTAAAAACAAAGTCGCCGAAAATGTTAAAAATAATTTCAGAGATGTATCGAAAAGGGTGTTTGGTTGAATCATCAGAATTTCCAGATATAAGTAACCTGATTTTTTATCAAGATACCACCTTTTATGTACCCGATACAGCATGTCTGATTTTAAGATTATTGGTTGGAATATGCAAATTCATTCGGTTTTATTTGGTGTTTAGCCTACTTATGAGTATCTTTGCAAACGTAGAAATAAGGTATGGACGAAACTTTAAATAAACGAGAGGAGCAATTGGTACTTCGCACCGAAGGACTTGTGAAGATTTATGGCAAGCGTACGGTGGTAAATGACGTGAGTTTCAATGTGCGACAAGGAGAGATCGTAGGCCTGCTGGGACCGAACGGTGCCGGTAAGACCACCTCTTTCTATATGACAACGGGATTGGTGGTACCTAACGGCGGTCACGTATATCTGGGTGAGGAAGAAGTGACCAACTATCCTGTTTACCGCCGTGCCCGTGCTGGTATCGGCTATCTGGCTCAGGAGAACTCCGTGTTTCGAAAGATGTCGGTTGAGGACAATATCCTTTCTGTATTGGAGATGACGGGTAAACCTCGTGACTACCAGTTGGAGAAGTTAGAGAGTCTGATTAAGGAATTCCGCCTGCAGAAGGTGCGCAAAAACAAGGGTGACCAGCTCTCCGGTGGTGAGCGTCGCCGTACGGAAATAGCGCGCTGTTTGGCTATTGAACCTAAGTTCATTATGCTTGATGAACCCTTTGCCGGTGTTGACCCTATTGCTGTTGAGGATATTCAGCAGATTGTATGGCAACTGAAGTATCGTAATATCGGTATTCTGATTACCGACCATAACGTGCACGAGACATTGAATATCACCGACCGTGCCTATCTGTTGTTTGAAGGGCGTATTCTGTTTCAGGGCAGTCCTGACGAACTCGCTGTTAACCCTATCGTGAAAGAGAAATATCTGGGATCCAACTTCGTTTTGCAGAAGAAAGACTTCCAGCGGATGGCGGAAGAGAAAAGGCGAAAAGAAGAGGAAGAAGACAAGAATGCATAAAGAAATCAGCCCCCGTGGAGGCTGATTTCTTTTTATAAAAGTTCCTTTGGCATCAATTCTTTCGCCCGTTCAAAATCTTCAGGCGTATCCAGCTCGTAAGAAAAATAGCTGGTAGTGTCCACAACCTTGAAAGTGTGTCCTTGAGGGATGAGTCGCTCAAAGCAACGCTCATAGAATACATCAATCAGTCCTTCTTTTAGAATCATCTGGTCAAGTTCTTTGTAGAGCGCCTCACTATAATCGGCCGTCATCTTCTCAATGCCTACTGATTCGCCGATAGCATCCTTGATGCTACATACCTTGCTGATTTCAGTGATGTGGCCGTTGGCATCCACAATAACCTTGATTTCCTCCTCGCCACACTCATGGCGATTGAGGGCAAGGGCAGACTCTGGCTCGTGGGCAATACGTGCCACAGCTGCAGGATCGCAAAGGATGTCGCTGTCCATCAGCAAGAACTCCTTGCCACGCACATATTCACCAGCCATCCAGAGCGAGAAGATATTGTTGTTGTGCTCATAGTCGGCATTATGGAGGAAGTGGAAGTTGGGAGTCGAGAGTATTCCCGAGCTTTGCTCGCCTACCCGTAGCCTTTGAGAGTTGAGAGTTGGGAGTTGAGAGTTGAGGGTCTCTAAAAAGTCCACTATCTGGTCAGCGCGGTAGCCGGTGACCACCACGAACTCTGTGATGCCAGCCTGTTGCATGGCACGAACGGTGCGCTCTAATAGTGTACGCTCTCCTACCTTCAGTAAACACTTGGGTTTCGTGTCCGTCAGGGGACGCAGGCGCTTGGCCATACCTGCGGCAAGAATGACTCCTATCATCTTATTTCTTATTGTAAACCTTCAGAATGGTGTCAACAACGGTCTGCGTTTGTTCCTTACGACCTAAGGTGATGCGCAGACAAGACTCCAGTCCCTTGTCGCCCATAAACTTAATCTTGTAATCCTGTACTTTCAAAGCCTCCATCAGTGCGTCCTTGATTTCCACCGGATATTTGATGAGGATGAAGTTTGCCACCGACTTATACACCTTGAAGCCAGGCAGGTTGCCCAACTCCTTCTTATACAACTGGCGCCCCCATTCCATATCGTCGGCAACATGGCGATAATGATCGTCGCTGTCGAGAGCGGCAAGAGCCACAGCCTCAGAGAAACGGTTGTAACCTAGGTACTTGTTGCAATAGCTCAGGAACTGGTCATGTCCCTTTCCGATAAAGCCGAAACCACAACGTAGACCGGGCAGTCCGTAAAACTTCGAGAGTGTGCGCGAGATGATCAGGTTGTTGTATTTGTTCACCAACGGAGCAATATAGCCCGTATCCATGTTCATAAAACTAGCGTAAGCCTCATCAATGAGCACCATTGTGTCGGAAGGGATATTCTCCATGATGCGACCAATCTCCTCACTGGTCAGACTGTTACCCGTAGGATTGTTAGGAGATGCAAGAAGCAGCATGCGGGGATGTACACGGTTGGTATACGCAATCACCTCCTCCACATCATAGGCAAAGGTGTCCTCCAGCTCATGGAGCGGATACATCTCAAAAGAACCTCCACACTCACTTGCCACACGGTTATAATACCACCAAGAGAACTCCGGAATGAGAATCTTTTTGTTGTCACCCAGCATCAGGAAATAGTGGATGGCATTCTTCAGCATGTCCTCACCACCATAGGTCAGCAATACCTGCTCCTCAGGTACGTTGTAAATTTCACTGAGACGTACCGAGATCACACTCTTCTTGCCCTGGTCATAGATGCGGGTATAGAAACACAAAGTCTTTGGGTCGAAATTCTTGATAGCCTCCACCACTTTCTGGCTGGGCTCAAAGTTAAATTCGTTTCTGTCGAGATAATTCATATTAATTGTTTTTCGTTATTTCAAGTTTTACTATTTCAATTTCATTAAAAGTAATCCAATGGCAATCCAGATAATCTCCCTTACACGACAAATGATACTCACGAAGATACCTAAAGCTGCGGATAAACCAAGGGCAGCAATGGATAGCACGAATCCACCTTCCTGTACTCCCAGTTGCATGGGCAGGAAGCCTATCAAATTGGCAAAGAGGGTGGTAAAGGCAACAATGAGGATGCTATGGAGAAACGTGAGTGTGAGACCACCCCATCCGCCTCCACAGTCAATGCCGAAGAGCAGAAGCATGAACATCACTTCGGAACTTTGTACTACCCTTGAAAAATATTCATAACACAGACTTTTGTAGAAAGCCCGTTTGTCTTGTTGGTGAAGAGCCACAATCTGTTTGTCGATATTTTCAATAGCTTCTGCATGTCGAGCCCAGAAGCGGAGGGTCCATTTCTTCAGACCAGGGATGTTTGCCACAACTCCTAAAATGTATTTTACCAGTCCGTTCTTATAGCCTCTAGAGAAAAGGTAGAAAAAGAATAGACAGAATATCACGATGATGCTAAGCGTAATACCAATAGCTGTAGTGAAGGGTAAGTCGCCAATAGCAGCTAAAACAATATAGATGAAAATGCTGATAAACCAGAACCAGAAATGGGCGAAGAAATGCATCATGGCATACAGAATAACCGATGATGTCGCATGTTGTTTATCAATATCCTTTGAGAGTTCCATGATACGATAGGGCTCCCCCCCTAAGCCACCCACCGGGGTAGCATAGTTAAGGGCATATCCAGTAATGGTCAGTCGGTAGAGACGCCAGAAACTGACAGGCATTTTTTTCCCGATATTCCCCTCGATGGTAGCTTGCCATGCAAGGGCATTCAGTGCATAGACGACAACCCAAATACCTACTATAGGAATTAGCCAATAACCTGCATGACAGATATGCTCCCACAATTCGACGAAACTGACATCGAATGTAAGCAGCATCACCACGATAGCGATGACGCCTAAAATGAAGAACAGGTTATTCAGCTTTTGTTTTGTCCACTTCATTTTTCTAGCTTTTAGCTGTTGGCTGTTCCATTTTCATTCTGATTTCTTTGCAGAAACCCTCATGGCGATGATTGACATAGTATGCCAACAATCCCATACATACGATTTCGAAGACGAAATACATCGCAGGAATGTCTATCAGACAGAACAAGAATAGCCATGCTGAACGGAAATTGAACGTAAGCAGACCGTTCCATGTAATCACGGGCAACGAGTTGTCATGAAAGTCTTGTCTTATCTCTGCAGGGATATTGTCCAATGAGCCATATTTCTCGCGCATCGTCTTCAGCATCAGCTGGAACTCTGGTGTCTGTTGCTCCTGTTTCTTGGTGTAGTCGATATACGACTTCTGGAAATATCGCTCTGTCCAAGGTGTCTCACTGGTCATCTGGTTATAGATTTCCTGCTGCTTAGCCGAATTATCCAACTCAGAACCCTTTTCCCCCTTGAGGAAGAATAGGTGGGCCTGGATATAATAGTCGGCCAGTCGCTGCTGACCTGCTATTCCCATAAATCCAGAGATGATGCCGAGGATATACACCACGATGGTGGCAATGAGTGCGTTCTCAGGAGTGTCCTCAATCCCCAGCCATCCAAACTCAATGTCGTGGTGGATATAGAAACGATACACCAGTCCGTGGTAGATAGGTACGAACCAGGTGAACCCGGCGATACCATCCAATATGCGTCCCAAGCGACTTTTCTTACCCGTCATGCGAGCCAACTGTCCGTCGGTGCAATCGAAAATGTCGGCCAGACAGAGCAGCAGGATGGCAATGATATTCATCACCAATCCGTGTGTACCCTCGTAGTGGAAACTGCCACAGGCAAAGAAAAAAGTACTGCCCGCACCTATAATCATAGAAAGAATTGTTACCGTATTGGGATGTATGTCGAATTTGGCAAACAGCACCGCCCACCAATAGCAGAAAGGTCGCACCACATGCAGGTCGAGCCAGTCTTCCGTTTCGGTAGATTTCAAGGTCTTTTGAATTTTTTCGTTCATGTTCCTATTTAATAATACTATAAAATCAGCGTGCAAAGGTACTGCAAAAATTCGAAATAACGAAGAGAAAAGAAATATATTTGCAAAAAAGAATCCCCGTATTGTTGTACGGGGATGTTGTTAATGGAACTTTTACATGTCTTCGTATGTATCAAGATAGGTGACATGAGTTACAAGGTATTCCTCTACTCCATGTCTTCCATCAGCTCCTCCGATTCCAGATTTCTTCACTCCTGCGTGGAAACCTTGAATAGCCTCGAAATGTTCGCGGTTGATGTATGTCTCACCAAATTCTAACTCTCGACATGCTTTGGTGGCAATGTTAAGGTCTTTGGTGAAGATGGATGAAGCCAGACCGTATTCACAGTCATTGGCCCATGCTATGGCTTGATCAATGGTGTCAAATTCAACCAAGGGGATTACTGGGCCAAAAGTTTCTTCGTGGATGATGTCCATATCTTGCGTACACTCATCGAGAACGGTAGCTGCATAGAAGTAACCCTTGTCACCTACACGCTGTCCTCCACAGAGCAGTTTTGCTCCCTGGTTAATTGCCCGTTGCACTTTCTCGCTAACGCTTTCCAAGGCTCTTGCCTCAACAAGAGGTCCCATATCAACATTTTCGTCAGCACAGGGGTCGCCAACTTTGACGGCTTTCATTTTGTTGACGAGAATCTTTGTAAAGGCTTCTTTCACTTCTTTCTGGACATAGACGCGTTCTGCATTGTTGCAAATTTGTCCGTTGTTGCCTATGCGTGAATCAACAATCCATTGTGCTGCCCTTTCCAAGTCAGCATCCTTGCAAACAATAGCAGGGGCTTTACCGCCCAGTTCCAGACTGACTTTTGTGATGTTCTTGCTGGCAGCTGCCATGATACTTTCACCAGCACTGACGGAGCCTGTGACACTGACAATGTCAATCTTGGGCGATGCTGCCATTTCGTTGCCGATAACAGATCCTTTACCAGTAACGATATTAATGACTCCAGCAGGGAGACCAGTCTCAGCAACCACCTTTGCAAATTCTGTACAATTTTCTGGAGTGAGCTGTGAGGGTTTGATGACAATGGTACACCCGGCAATCAGTGCGGCCCCAGCTTTACGGGCTATAAGGAAAAAGGGGAAGTTCCAAGGGAGGATACCAGCCACGACACCGATGGGTTTCTTGGTTAAGAAAATAGTCTCATTGGGTCGATCGGAAGGGATAATTTCCCCTTCAATATGACGGGCAAATGATGCCATGTATTCAAAATAGGCTATTGTGGCACCAACTTCGATGCTTGCCCATGTGCGTGTCTTGCCTTGCTCACGCATAATAATTTCAGTGAATTCCTGTTCACGTGCTTTGATTCCCGCAGCCATCTTTAGCAGATATTGCGCGCGCTCGATGGCGGGTGTCTTGCCCCATGCCTTTTGGGCAGCACGTGCAGCGTCTAATGCGCGATTTACATCTTCGATGGTGCCTTCTGGTTGGCGGGAAATCACTTCCTCTGTAGAGGGATTCAAAACGTCAATCCATTTGCTGTTGGAACTTTCGCAGAATTGACCGTTAATGTACATTTTTAAGTCTTTCATACGTCTGTCGTTTTTGAGATTAGTATTTAGTTGTACAAAAAGTACGATTGGTGAGTGCAAATATACAACTTTTTCTTTTTTGTACCAAATTTTGAATGAAAGAAAAATAGCGAATAATTTGTTATTTTGCTTACTTGTTCTTCGTATAGCGAAGCGACTAAGGCTGATTACGTACCTTTAAAACAAGGTCCGAAGGTACTTTCGTTCGAAAATAAAAACAAAAAAAAGTTTTTTTATTTTGTATTTTGCTCACTTATTCGTACCTTTGCACGCTCAAAACGAATAATAAATTAAATAAGGTAATAATAAGATGAACATTTCATTTGAAGCTCCTGACAAGATTAATGGCTTGATGACCATTACACTGGAGAAAGAAGACTATCAGGGAGAGGTAGAGAAAACACTAAAGGACTACCGTAAACGTGCTAACGTTCCTGGATTCCGTCCGGGTATGACACCTATGGGACTTATTAAGCGTCAGTATGGTGCTGCAGTCAAGGTGGACGTGGTTAACAAAATGCTGGGTGAGAAACTCTATGAGTATGTTCGTGAGAACAAGATTCAGATGTTGGGCGAACCATTGCCTAGTGAAAAACAGGAAGCACTCAACTTTGAGAGCGAAGAACCTCTGACTTTCAAGTTTGACATTGCTGTGGCTCCTGAGTTCGAGGCTAAGTTAAGTGGCAAAGATAAGATTGACTACTATAACATTGCTGTTGACGACAAACTTATCGATCAGCAGGTTGAGATGTATCAGCAGCGCGCAGGACATTATGAGAAGGTTGAGGCCTTTGATGCAGAACAACGTGACATGTTGAAGGGTGATTTGCGCGAGATTGATGGTACTATCGAGGTTGCTGATGCCGTTTTGATGCCTCAGTATATGAAGGTAGACGACCAGAAAAAACTCTTTGAGGGCGCTAAGTTAGGTGATATTATCACATGGAACCCTCGCAAGGCATATCCTGAGAGTGATGTAGAGGTTTCTTCACTATTGAAGATTCAGAAGGAAGATGTGAAGGAACATGAAGGTGATTTCACTTTCCAAATTACAGAAATCTCTCGCTACGTGAAAGCTGAAATCAATCAGGAATTGTTTGACCAGACATTCGGAGAAGGTACGGTAAAGGACGAGAAAGAATTCCGCCAGAAGATCAGTGACATCATCAGTCAGCAGTTCAAGGCCGATTCTGACTATAAGTTCCTGCTCGACGTCCGTGCACACATGGAGAAGAAGGTTGGTAAACTGGAATTCCCAGAGGCACTTCTAAAGCGCGTGATGCTGAACAACAATAAGGACAAGGGTGAGAAGTTTGTAGATGATAACTTCGAGAAGAGTATTCAGGAGCTTGGCTGGCACCTGATTAAGGAACAGCTTGTAGCTGCTCAGGAAATCAAAGTCGAGGACGACGACTTGAAGAATGTGGCTAAGGAAGCAGCTCGTGCCCAGTTTGCCCAGTATGGTATGTCTAACGTGCCCGACGAGTATCTTGAGAACTATGCTCAGGAGATGCTGAAGAAACGTGAGAATATTGACGGACTCGTTGACCGTGCCGTTGATTTGAAGTTGACTGCAGCGTTGAAGAATGTTGTGAAATTGAACGAAAAAGACATCACGATGGAGGACTTCCAGAAGATGTTGCAAGAAAAATAAGTTTTTTTAAGAAAAAAAACTAGTATAGTTTGCGGGGTTACCAACTTTTTTCGTAATTTTGTATCTACAATTTATGAAAAGGGTTAGTAACCCCGCTTTATTGCGCTAAAACGATTAGGAACATGAATAATGATTTTAGAAAATATGCTACCAAGCATTTAGGTATTAACGGCCTTGTTCTTGACGAGGTGATGAGTGCTCAAGCACAGTATTTAAACCCATATATCCTGGAGGAGCGCCAGTTGAATGTGACTCAGATGGATGTTTTCTCACGATTGATGATGGACCGCATCATCTTCCTGGGAACACAAATTGACGATTATACGGCAAATACATTACAGGCGCAGTTGCTCTATTTGGATTCAGTAGATTCTGGCAAAGACATCTCTATCTATCTCAATTCTCCTGGTGGTAGTGTGACGGCCGGTTTGGGTATTTACGATACTATGCAGTTTATCTCTAGTGATGTGGCTACTATCTGTACGGGTATGGCGGCGTCGATGGCTGCCGTACTGCTTGTGGCAGGAAAAGAAGGGAAACGTTCTGCATTACCTCATAGTCGTGTAATGATTCATCAGCCATTGGGTGGAGTTCAAGGACAGGCTTCGGATATAGAAATTGAAGCCAAAGAGATTATGAAGTTCAAGAAAGAACTATATACCATTATTTCTGAGCATTCTCATACCCCTTATGACAAGGTGTGGAATGATTCTGATCGCAACTATTGGATGACGGCAGAAGAGGCTAAGGAGTATGGTATGATTGATCAGGTATTGATAAGGAAGAAATGAGGAAAATATGTAACTTCTGTGGAAGATCGGACAAGGAAGTAAAACTATTGATAACGGGTATTAGCGGTAATATCTGTGAGGATTGCGCTATCCAAGCTTATGAGATTGCAAAGGCGAACGGGTATGGACCGGATGCAAAACATCAGAATCCTGAGAAGATAGATTTGAAAAAGGTACCTAAGCCCAAGGAAATCAAGGAATATCTCGACCAATATGTTATCGGGCAAGATGAAGCGAAACGCTTCCTTGCAGTCGCTGTTTACAACCATTATAAGCGCCTGCAACAACCTGTTGATGAAAATGGCGTGGAAATAGAAAAGAGCAACATCATTATGGTCGGCTCTACTGGAACGGGCAAGACTTTGCTGGCCCGTACGATAGCCAAGTTGTTGGATGTACCTTTTACCATTGTTGATGCTACGGTATTCACAGAAGCTGGCTATGTGGGTGAGGATGTTGAGAGTATTCTGTCCCGCCTTCTACAGGTGGCTGATTACAAAGTTGATGCCGCAGAAAGGGGTATTGTCTTCATTGACGAGATAGACAAGATTGCTCGTAAGAGTGACAATCCTAGTATCACTCGTGATGTGAGTGGTGAAGGCGTGCAGCAAGGATTGTTAAAACTGTTGGAGGGGACCATAGTTAATGTTCCGCCCCAAGGAGGCCGCAAGCATCCTGATCAGGAGTATATCCATGTAGATACCAGAAATATCCTGTTTATCTGTGGCGGAGCCTTCGACGGTATTGAACGTAAAATCGCCCAGCGAATGAATACACATGTGGTCGGTTATAATTCTGTTCAGAATGTGCGTAAGATAGACAAGGCTGATCTAATGAAATATGTATTGCCTCAAGACTTGAAATCGTTTGGACTGATACCTGAAATTATCGGTCGTCTGCCTGTGTTGACTTATTTGAATCCATTGGATCGTGATGCCTTGCAGCGCATACTCCTAGAGCCAAAGAACTCTATTGTCAAGCAATATGAGAAGCTCTTTGAGATGGATGGAATCAAGTTGACATTCACTCAAGAAGCATTAAACTTGATTGTTGACAAGGCTGTTGAATATAAACTGGGTGCACGTGGACTGCGTTCCATTGTTGAGAGTATCATGATGGATGCCATGTTTGAGGTACCCTCGAAACGAGCAAAATCCTTTAAGGTGACTGCTGAGTATGCTCAAGAGCAGCTCGACAAGGCACACATACAATAAAACCTATAAGCCTATGGCAAAAACAAAAGTGAATCTGGCTGAAGCCCTCAAAAAATATTTTGGCTTTGACAAATTCAAGGGTGATCAAGAAGCCATCGTTCAGAATGTACTCGATGGAAAAGACACCTTTGTGCTCATGCCGACAGGAGGAGGAAAGTCACTCTGTTATCAGTTGCCCTCGTTGTTGATGGAGGGAACTGCTATTGTAATCTCTCCACTTATAGCATTGATGAAAAATCAGGTTGATGTGATTAGTGCGATGAGTGAGGAGGGAACTGCCCACTACCTGAATTCTTCATTAAACAAGTCTGCTATCGACCAAGTGAAACTGGATGTGAGAGAGGGACGTACTAAGTTACTTTATGTAGCACCAGAGTCATTGACGAAAGAGGAGAATGTGGAATTTCTGAAACAGGCGAAGATTTCATTCTATGCTATTGATGAAGCACATTGTATTTCTGAATGGGGGCATGATTTTCGACCAGAGTATCGTCGTATTCGTCCAATCATTAATGAAATAGGAAATGCTCCAATTATAGCTCTGACAGCGACGGCAACTGATAAGGTGCGTACGGATATTAAGAAGAATCTAGGTATTGTCAATGCTGATGAGTTTAAAAGTTCGTTTAATCGCCCCAATCTTTATTACGAGGTTCGCCCAAAAACCAAGGATGTAGATAAGGATATCATCAAGTTTATCAAACAACATCCTGGTAAGAGTGGCATCATCTATTGCCTCTCTCGTAAAAAAGTGGAAGAGCTGGCAGAAATCCTGCGTGCTAATGAAATCAAAGCACAGGCTTATCATGCAGGATTGGATTCGGGCCTTCGTTCTCAGACCCAGGATGATTTCCTCATGGAGAAGATAGATGTCATTGTGGCAACGATAGCTTTTGGTATGGGTATCGACAAACCTGATGTTCGTTTCGTCATTCATTATGATATTCCCAAATCACTGGAGGGCTATTATCAAGAAACGGGACGTGCGGGTCGTGATGGCGGAGAAGGTTTGTGTATTACCTTTTATTCCAATAAAGATTTGCAAAAGCTGGATAAGTTTATGGAGGGCAAACCTGTAGCTGAACAGGATATCGGTCGCCAATTGTTGCAGGAAACAGCAGCATATGCAGAAACGTCAGTTTGTCGCAGAAAGATGCTACTTCATTATTTCGGTGAGGTCTATGAGCAAGAAAATTGCCATAACTGTGATAACTGTCTGCACCCCAAAACAAAGATAGAGGCCAAGGAACAATTGATAATCGTTCTGAATACCGTTATAGCTGTCAAAGAGAATTTCCGTTCTGATTATGTGATAGATTTTATCATGGGGCGAGAGACTGATGAGATACTGGCACATAAGCATCAAGAACTGGATCTTTTCGGAGCAGGAGAGGATGAGGATGAGAAGCTGTGGAATCCTGTTATCAGGCAGGCATTGATAGCTGGTTATCTGAAGAAGGACGTTGAGAATTACGGATTGCTGAAAATTACTTCATCAGGTAAGAAATTCCTTAAAAAGCCTGAGTCGTTCATGATAGTGGAAGACAAAGAATTTGATGACGATTATGAGGCTTCTATGGAACAAGAAGGTGGTACCAGCGCGTTGGATCCAACCTTGAATGCAATGCTGAAAGACCTGCGTAAGAAAGTGTCGAAACAGTTGAATCGTCCTCCTTATGTTATTTTCCAGGATGTGTCCCTAGAACAGATGGCTACAGATTATCCTGTCAATTTAGAGGAATTGAAGAATATTCAAGGTGTCGGTGAGGGTAAGGTAAAACAGCCTTATGCTAAGGAATTTGTCGATTTGATTAAACGCTATTGTGATGAGAATGAAATCACACGTCAGGCTGATTTGCGAGTGCGTACAGTCGCCAAGAAGTCAATGCTGAAAGTGAAAATCATTCAGGGTATTGACAGACAGGTAGCTCTTGACGACATCGCCAATGCTCAAGGGCTAGAGTTCGAAGAGTTGTTGGACGAGGTTGAAGCAATAGTATATAGTGGCACCAAATTGAATATTGATTATTTCCTAGACGAGGTGATGGATGAAGATCATGTAGATGATATCTACGATTATTTCTCAGAAAGTGACACGGATTCTTTGGAAACAGCTTTAGATGAATTGGGCGATGAGTGTTCAGAAGATGAGATTCGTCTGGTACGTATCAAGTTTATATCGGAAATGGCGAACTGATAAATCGCGTTAAAACGTATTAATATTGCGTGCAAATGACTGCTATCTCAGAAAAAAGCAGTAAATTTGCACGCAATAAAATTTAAAAGGAGTATTTTTATGTCATCATTTATTGCAGACAAGATTGTAATGGACGGCTTGACTTTTGACGACGTCCTGTTGATTCCCGCTTATTCGGAAGTATTGCCCAAGACGGTAGAGTTGCAAACACAGTTTTCGCGTCATATCCGTCTGAACATTCCTTTTGTAACTGCAGCAATGGATACTGTGACAGAGAGTCAGATGGCCATTGCTATAGCCCGTGAAGGAGGTATAGGTGTAATTCATAAGAACATGTCAATTGAGAACCAGGCTCGTGAAGTGGCTATTGTAAAGCGTGCAGAGAATGGTATGATCTATGATCCTATAACAATTCCCCTCGGTTCTACGGTTGCTCAGGCCTTGGACATCATGGCAGAATATCACATTGGAGGAATTCCTGTGGTGGATGAAGAGAAACACTTGGTAGGTATTGTTACTAATCGCGATCTTCGTTTTGAACGCCGTTTGGATCGTCCCATTGAAGAAATTATGTCAAAGGATCATCTTGTAACTACTCATCAGCAAACTGATTTGACTGCTGCAGCCCAGATTTTACAGGAGAATAAAATTGAAAAACTTCCTGTTGTTGACAAAGATAATCACTTGATAGGACTGATTACCTATAAGGATATTACCAAGGCCAAGGATAAACCAATGGCTTGCAAAGATGAAAAAGGTCGTCTGCGTGTCGCAGCTGGCGTGGGTGTAACTTTCGATACACTTGACCGTATGCAGGCCTTGGTGAATGCAGGTGCTGATGCTATCGTGATTGATACTGCACACGGACATTCTAAAGGGGTGGTCGAAAAACTCTGTGAAGCAAAAGCGTCTTTCCCCAATATTGATATTGTGGTCGGCAATATTGCAACTGGCGAGGCTGCCAAAATGTTGGTGGAAAATGGTGCTGATGCAGTGAAGGTCGGTATAGGCCCAGGTTCGATTTGTACGACACGTGTTGTTGCTGGTGTAGGTGTTCCCCAGTTGAGTGCTGTTTATGACGTCTATCAGGCATTACAGGGTACAGGTGTTCCCTTGATAGCAGATGGCGGTTTGCGTTATTCGGGAGATATTGTCAAGGCATTGGCTGCAGGTGGTAACTGTGTAATGATAGGTTCACTTGTGGCTGGTACAGAGGAAAGTCCTGGTGACACCATTATTTATAATGGCCGTAAATTTAAGAGTTATCGTGGTATGGGTTCTCTGGAGGCTATGGAACATGGCTCAAAAGACCGTTACTTCCAAGCTGATACTAAAGATGTGAAGAAACTTGTTCCAGAGGGTATTGCCGGTCGAGTACCATACAAAGGAACCGTACAGGAAGTTATCTATCAGCTGGTAGGAGGTCTGCGTTCTGGAATGGGGTATTGTGGTGCCTCTACAATAGAGAAATTGCATGACGCTAAGTTCACTCGTATTACCAATGCTGGTGTGAATGAAAGTCATCCCCATGACATTACGATTACCAGCGAGGCTCCAAACTATTCACGTCCCAACGATTAAGATGAAGTCTTTGTTTTTGTTCGTACTCATGATGCTTGTACCAGTTTTGGGTCAGGCAGCTGATGACCCGATACTGTTTACTGTTGGTGATATGGCAGTGACACGTTCGGAGTTCGAACAGTCATATTTAAAGACTATCAGTTATCATCAGGAAGGTCGTCAGTCTGTGGCTGACTTCTTGGACTCGTATATTGTCTATAAACTGAAAGTAAAGGCTGCTCTTGATGCACATATAGATGCAACAACAGAGTTTCAGGAGGAGTATGCTCGGTGTTTGTCAGAAACACCTGTTCAACCAATTGTGACTACTGTAGGTAAGATGACGATTCCTGAAGCTGCTGTCAATCATGCTTATGATAACTTGAAAAGAAAGGCCGGAACAGACGGACAGATATCCCTGTATCAGATTTTTATGCCTGTGGCTCAGAAAGCAAGTAGGGAAGAACTGCGTCATGTTCAACAACGCATGGAGAATGTCTATCGTGATTTGCAAAGAGGGGCAGATTTCGGACAAATGGCTCAGCAATATTCACAAGATCGACAGTCAGCCCAGAAAAACGGGGCGATGGGCTGGTTTTCTCGTGGACAGCTGTTTAAGGAAATAGAAGATGTAGCTTTTAGCTTGGGCATAGGTGAAATGAGTCGTCCCTTTTTGTCGACAGTCGGTTATCATATCTTGCTGTTGAAAGACAGAAAACCTGTAGGCAGCTATGAACAGATGAAAGACGAGTTGGCAGCAGAAGTGGGACAGCGACAGATTCACCGTCAGACGACCGCCAATCGCCTGCAAGGTGATGTTATAGAAAGGAAGAAAGATACTTCCTTGGTCAGTTGTCAGATGCCTAGCGATCCAACATTGCGTTGCTATTATGAAGGTTTGCTGCTTTTTGAACAGAGCAAACACTCGGTAGGAAGGCATGCTGCGGAAGATGAAGATGCTTTGAAATATTTCTTTAAGAAAAATAAGAAAAAGTACCGTCGTAAGGGTTTTAAGCCAAAAGATTATACGGAAGTACGTGAACTTGTTGTAGCTGACTTGCAGGATGAGATGAATAAGCATTGGATAGCAGATTTGCGCAAGCAATATCCTGTACGAGTGAATAAGAAAGTATTAAAGACAGTAAATAAACACCAATAGAATGAAAATGCGAAACATTATAGCCGTGATGTTTTTCCTGATAGTTTTACCTATACAGGGGAAGGCTGTCAATGACAGTATTCAAAGTGTTGTTGATGAGGTTATTTGGGTGGTAGGCGATGAGGCTATTTTGAAATCGGATGTTGAGGCTATGCGTGCGCAAGCCCAGCAAGAAGGCCACCGATGGACTGGTGATCCGGATTGTGCTATTCCAGAGCAGATAGCTGTACAGAAACTCTATTTGCATCAGGCCGCTATTGATAGTATAGAAGTTACTGAAGCTGAGATAACCCAAGGTATCGAACAGCAGATTGAATATATGATTTCTGTGATAGGCTCACGTGAAAAACTGGAAGAGTATCATAAGAAAAATATGACTCAGATTCGTAACGAGTTGCGCGAGTCTTTCCGTGAGCGTCAGATGGTACAAGAGATGCAACGGCATTTGGTGAAGGATATTACGGTGACACCAGCTGATGTACGCAGGTATTTTGCCAATCTCTCTCAAGACAGTATCCCATTTGTACCTACAGAAGTGGAAGTACAGATAATCTCGCAGACTCCACGTATCGATCAAGATGAAATCAATCGTGTGAAGGAGGAACTTCGTGATTATACGGAACGTGTGAATAAAGGAGAAACAACTTTCCAGACATTAGCTCGTATGTATTCCGAGGACCCTGGAACCGCTCGCCGTGGTGGAGAATTGGGATTTACGGGTCGTGGTACGTTGGATCAAGCTTTTGCCAATGTAGCTTTTAATCTGACTGATCCTAAAAAGATTTCAAAAATCGTTGAGTCGGAATTTGGTTTCCATATTATCCAATTGATAGATAAACGTGGTGATAAGGTGAATGTCCGCCATATCCTGCGAAAACCTGTTGTCAGTCAGGAGTCTATTGACCGTTCGCTGGCTCGTTTGGATTCTATCCGTGCAGAGATTATTGAAGGAAAATTCAGTTTTGAAGCTGGAGCTTCTGTTATTTCAGATGATAAAGATACGCGTAATAATAATGGCTTGATGGCTAATGCCACTCAAAACGGACGTACTTCCCGATTCCGGTTACAAGATCTTCCATCAGAGGTGGCCCGTGCTGTGGATACGCTGAAAGTGGGAGAGATTTCTGCACCTTTCCAGATGATTAACGAACGTGGTAAGACCGTATGTGTTATTGCTAAGTTGAAGAGTCGTACAGAAGGGCATAAAGCTACTATCACAGAAGATTTCCAAGTGATGAAGGATTTGGTGCTGGAGAAACGTCGTCAGGAGAAATTGCATGAGTGGGTAGTTAACAAGATAAAATCTACCTATGTGCGTGTCAATGACCAATATCGGGATTGCAAGTTTGAATATCAAGGCTGGATAAAGTAGTTAGAGTTAAGAGTTGAAGAGGATCCTGTTTGTATTGATTGGTTTGCTGGTGCTGAGCATGGTCATTGCCGTAACACCTTCTAAACGGAAGAATACCCCTCGTAAGAAGGTAGAGGATAAACGTGTTTATCTTGTTCATTCCGACCAATTGCGTTATGACCAGTACCGGAATGGTGATGCACAGATACTGACAGGCAACGTGCATTTTCGACATATGGGCGCTAATCTTTATTGTGACAGTGCTAATTTTTTTCAGCAATCAAATTCTTTTGAGGCTTTTGGTCATGTTAAGATGTTGCAGGGAGATACCCTTAAACTCTTTAGTGATTATGCTTATTATGATGGGAATGCGCAGATAGCACAGGCACGATATAATGTGATTCTTAAGCATCGTGAGTCGACTCTGTACACGGATAGTTTGGACTATGATCGACTATACAACTTTGGAAACTTTTTCGAAGGTGGTAAACTTGTAGATAATGGTTCTACGTTGACGAGTGACTGGGGAGAATACCATACAGATACCAAGATGGCTATTTTCTATTATGATGTTCGCTTACGGGATAAGAATTATTATCTGACCACCGATTCCCTTTATTATGACACCCAGACATCTCGTGCCCATATTGTAGGACCTTCCAATATTATTTCAGGTTCAAGTCATATCTATAGTGAAGATGGCTATTATAATACGAAAACTGAGACATCAGAGCTTTTTGGGCGCTCTGTGTTGAAAGATGAGGGACGCACCATGGTGGGGGATAGTGTCTATCACGATGGCAAAAAGGGCACTAGTTATGCTTATTGGAATGTGATATATACAGATTCTGTGAATAAAAATGCACTGACTGGTGACTATTGTGAATATAATGATTCAACAGGCTATGCGATGGCTACGAAAAATGCTGTAGCTATGGACTATTCGCAGAAGGATACTCTTTATATGCATGCAGACACGTTTAAGTTGTATACTTTCAATATCAATACTGATTCCGTTTATCGAAAGATTCATGCATATAATAAAGTACGTGCGTATCGTATTGATGTACAGGCAGTCTGTGACTCGTTAGTATACAACTCTTTAGACTCATGTATGACCATGTATCGTGATCCCATTGTGTGGAACGGAAGACAACAACTGTTTGGAGAAGAAATACGTGTTTATATGAAAGACTCTACCATTAACCGTGCTCATGTCATTGGACAGGCCTTCTCCACCGAACAATTACCAGATACGGTACATTTCAATCAGGTGTCATCTAAAGAGATGTTCGCATTCTTTGATAAAGGAGAAATATATGAGACCGATGCTGTGGATAATGTGTTGATAGTTTATTATCCTGTAGATGAATCAGACAGTACGCTTATAGGTCTGAACTATACAGAGACTCCAAAGATGAAGATGTTTATAGAGAATCGTCAAATGAAAAAGATATGGATGGAGAAGCCTGTAGGCACGCTTTATCCAATGACTCAGATACCACCATCGAAATATTTTCTGCCGCAATATGCGTGGTTTGACTATGTGCGTCCACTTAATAAGGCGGATATCTTTAATTGGCGTCCCAAAAAAGCTGGTCAGGAGTTGAAAGAGATCAAACGACGTGAGGCTCCTACTCAAAAACTAAATAGGAAGGAAAGGTAATCTATTATGAGTGATGTGATACAATTGCTTCCAGATTCTGTTGCTAATCAGATTGCTGCTGGTGAGGTTATTCAGCGTCCTGCTTCTGTCATTAAAGAGCTGGTGGAGAATGCTGTTGATGCTGGTGCTCATACTATCCAAGTCTTGGTAGTGGATGCAGGTCGTACTTCAATTCAGGTCATCGATGACGGTAAGGGTATGTCAGAAACTGATGCCCGTTTGGCTTTTGAGCGTCATGCTACATCCAAAATTCGAAAGGCCGACGACTTGTTCGCACTTACCACCATGGGCTTTCGTGGTGAGGCGCTCCCTTCTATTGCGGCAGTTTCTCAAGTTGAGCTTCGTACTAAAACGGCAGATGCCGAACTGGGTACATATCTGTCTCTTTCAGGCTCTAGGATTGAAACGCAAGAGCCTGTTAATTGTCCTGTAGGTAGTAATTTCAAGGTGGAGAATCTTTTTTTTAATGTGCCTGCTCGCCGCAAGTTCCTTAAGACAAATGCCACTGAACTGAACAATATTCTGACGGCTTTTGAACGGATAGTCTTGGTTTACCCAGACATCAATTTTACTTTGCATAGTAATGGGCAGGAACTTCTTAATTTGAAGAACGGCTCTCTTCGACAGCGTATTGCTGATGTTTTTGGCAAACGTTTTAATCAGGACTTGTTGGATGTTCATGTAGAGACTGCTCTTTGCAAAATAACCGGTTTTGTGGGTAAGCCAGAGTCTGCACGCAAGAAGGGGCCCCATGATTATTTCTTTGTTAATGGCCGTTTTATGAAACACGCATATTTTCATAAAGCAGTGATGCAAGCCTACGAACGTTTAGTCCCATTGGGGATGCAGGTGCCTTATTTTATATATTTTGAAGTGGCTCCTTCTGATATCGACGTAAATATCCATCCCACTAAGACTGAGATTAAATTTGAAAATGAACAAGCTATCTGGCAGATATTGATGGCTGCTGTCAGGGATGCTATCGGTAAGTTCTGTGAAATACCACAGATTGATTTCGATACTGAGGGACGCCCAGATATACCTTTCTTCAATCCAATTGAGCAAGTCACGCCTCCACAGCCATCCTATAATGCCTCATATAATCCGTTTAAACAACAACCTTCTTCAGAACGTGCACGCAAGTCCGTTGAGGGGTGGGAACAGCTTTATGAACAATTACCCCAACAAACCCCTCAGGAAGTCGAGTTTTTTGAACCGGAGGAGAAGTCGCCTATACATTATCAATATAAGGGGCGCTATATCATGACAGCCGTTAAATCAGGTTTGATGATTATAGACCAGTATCGGGCTGATGTTCGTATCCGTTATGAGAAATACCTCTCACATCTGGAATCACAGACAGTAAATAGTCAACGAGTACTTTTTCCTGAGGTCGTGCAATTTGCCCCTTCTGATGGTGTTATTTTGCAAAAGATATTACCAGAGTTGCATGGTATGGGTTTCGAATTGAATGATCTCGGACAGTACAGTTATGGTATTAGTGCCGTTCCTGCTGGACTCGATGGTTTGGATTATGTACAATTGGTTAAGGATATGGTGTATGATGCTATTGAGAAAGGTAGAGGTGGGCTTCAGGAAATTCATTCATCCCTGGCTCTTTGTTTAGCACGACATGCTGCCATCCCCCAAGGACAGATTCTTAACAACGATGAGATGGAGAATATGGTCAATGAACTATTCTCTTGCTCGAACGTTAACTATACACCAGATGGAAAAGCAATACTCTGTATTCTTCCTCAAAAGGAGATAGAACAATTATTAGGATGAATTTAGCTTTTTTAAGGGTGTTTTTTAGCATAAAATGTGACTTAAAACATTTTTTTTGGCAAAAAAGTGCGATTTTTTGCCAAAAAAGTTTGCAGATTGAAAATAAATGTTTACTTTTGCACAATAATTGATAAAAGTGTATATCATTTTACATTAATATTTAGTATAGGTATGAAAAAGTTATTAATGGTGCTGGCTTTTGCCGGTGTTTCTGTTGCCTCAATGGCACAAGAGGCTGTACCCACTGAGAAGTACAGCGTTTCTACTAATTCTTTCTGGAGCAACTGGTTTGTTCAGGCTAATGCTGTAGGTACTTCTTTCTGGGGTAGCCAGGAGAATCAGGCCTTCAAGTTTGACAAGTTGTTCAAGGGTTATCGCACAAACCTCGGTTTCTCTGTAGCTGTTGGTAAGTGGTTTACTCCTGGTATCGGTCTCCGTACCAAGTTCACTGGTATTTGGGGTCGTTCAGTTATCTCTGAGGACAAGTCTATCAATGCTAACAAGTATTGGGTTGTTAACGAGCAGGTTCTGTTCAACCTCAGCAACTTGCTGTGTGGATACAATGAGAACCGTGTTTGGAACTTTGTTCCTTACGTAGGTGCTGGTGTTGGCCGTAACATGAGCTACAACACTTATGCAATGAACCTGAATGCTGGTATCTTGAATATGTTCCGTATTAGCAAGAAGGTTGCTATCAACCTTGACATCAACTACGGTTTGTTCGAGCCACGCTTCGATGGTTTCCCTGCACATGGTACTTCAAAGCACAGCTTCAAGAACATGGATCGTACCATCAATGTTGAAGTTGGTTTGACTTACAACCTTGGCAAGGCTACTTGGAATAAGACTCCAGACGTAGAGGCTATCAAGGCTCTCTCTCAGGGTCAGATCGATGCTCTCAATGCTCAGCTTGCTGATGCAAATGCCGAGAACGCTCGTTTGAACAACATCATCAAGAACCACAAGTGCCCAGAAAATAAGGGTGGTGAGATTAAGGTCGTAGAGAAGGTCGTTTCTGCTCCAGTATCTGTATTCTTCAACCTTGGTAAGTCTAAGATCGCTTCAAAGAAGGATCTGCAGAACGTTCAGGCTATTGCTGACGCTTCTAAGGCTAACAACAATGCTAAGATTCTCGTTAAAGGTTATGCTGACAGCAAGACTGGTAGCGCTAATCTGAACCAGAAGCTTTCTCAGAAGCGTGCTGAGGCCGTTGCTGATGCTCTCGTTAAGATGGGTGTTGATCGCTCTAACATCGAGATTGAGGCAGAGGGTGGTGTAAACAACCTGTCTCCAATCAGCTTCAACCGTCGTGCAACTGTTGAGTTGAAGTAATTCGAACTTTATTAAACTTATGATAATCCCGAGTACTCTATCAGAGTGCTCGGGTTTTTTGCGTTCTTTGTAAAAATCATAGTTTCTTTAAATTTTTTCTTTTCTCATTTCTGAATTCTCAATTATTCTTTGTACCTTTGCAACACACAGAACTATACAACTAAAGACACAAAACAAGTAAAACAAAAGAAACAATGATTTGGAATGAGACTGTGGAATGCATGGATCGCGAACAATTGCGTGAAATCCAAAGCATTAGATTGAAGAAGATGGCTGAGTATGTTTATCATAACACGCCATTTTATCGTAAAAAATTTCAAGAGATGGGTTTAGAACCTGGCGATATCAAGTCGATAGATGATATCGTTAAATTGCCGTTCACCAACAAACTTGACCTGCGTGACAATTATCCTTTTGGACTGGCAGCGGTTCCGATGTCTCAGATTGTGCGTATTCATGCGTCATCTGGTACGACGGGAAAACCAGTTGTTGTGTTGCATACACGTAAAGATCTGGCTATGTGGGCCGAGTCAATCTCACGAGCCTTTACGGCATATGGAGCTTCTAAGAATGATATCTTTCAGGTGAGCTATGGTTACGGATTGTTTACCGGCGGTTTAGGTGCTCATGATGGTGCTACGAATATTGGTGCTAGCGTAATACCCATGTCCAGTGGTAATACACAGAAGCAAATTACATTGATGCACGATTTTGGTGCAACAGTGCTCTGCTGTACGCCCAGCTATGCGATGTTCTTGGGTGAGGCACTCAGGGAGTGTGAATGGCCTCGTGACGAATTTAAATTGAAGATTGGAGCTTTTGGCGCAGAACCTTGGACAGAAGAGATGCGTCAGAAATTAGAGGATTCTCTTGGCATCAAAGCCTACGATATCTATGGACTATCTGAGATTGCAGGCCCTGGTGTAGGATATGAGTGTGAATGCCAGCATGGTACTCATCTTAACGAAGATTATTTCTATCCAGAAATTTTAAATCCAGAAACTGGTGAGCCAATGCCAGAAGGCGAATTGGGTGAACTAACCTTTACTCACCTTACTAAAGAAGGCATGCCTTTGTTGCGTTATCGTACGCATGATCTCACAGCACTCCATTATGACAAGTGTGCCTGTGGGCGTACTTTGGTGCGTATGGATCGTATTCTTGGGCGTTGTGATGATATGCTCATTATCCGTGGTGTCAATGTCTTCCCCTCACAGATAGAAGCTGTTATTCTCTCATTGCCAGAATATGAGCCTCACTTCCTGCTTACTGTTGACCGTGTCAATAATACCGATACCAGTGAATTGAAAGTTGAGGTAAAGGAAGAATACTTCACGGATGACATGTCCACGATGGTAGGCTTACAGAAGAAGTTGGAGGCAGAGCTCCGTTCTGTTATCGGTCTTGGCTTCAAGATTAAGTTAGTGGAACCGAAAGGTATTGAGCGCTCTACTGGCAAGGCTAAGCGTGTTATTGATAATCGTAAACTGTAAATCGTAAATATTATGTTAGCAAAACAATTGTCTATTTTCTTGGAAAACAAGTCAGGACGTCTCACAGAGGTAACTGACGTGTTGGGTGCGGCTGGAGTAAATCTTTCAGCTATGAGTATTGCCGATAACTCTGATTTTGGCATCCTTCGCTGTATTGTCAGCGATCCCGATAAGGCCTATCAAGTGCTGAAGGCTGCTCATTTTGCAGTGAAAATCACAGATGTGATTGGTTTTATTTGTCCAAATACTAGTGGTTCGCTGGCTAAGGTGCTTCGTATGCTGTCTGATGCAGGGGTTTTTATCGAATATATGTATTCGTTTGCCAATGGCGATGTAGCCCATGTGGTGATTCGTCCTACCGATTTGGAGAGCTGCGAAAAGATTCTTTCCGAGAAGAAAGTTGACTTGATGGCCGCTAACGACCTGTATAAACTTTAAAAAATGTGAAAAAGTGGGGCAAAGGTTTGGTGGTTTCAAAAAAACTCCTTACCTTTGCATCCGCTTACAAGAAGTAAGGGCGCTTAGCTCAGCTGGTTTAGAGCATCTGCCTTACAAGCAGAGGGTCGGGGGTTCGAATCCCTCAGCGCCCACAAAAAAGACCGCAAGACAATAGTCAAGCGGTCTTCTTTTTATTCCTTAATTTTTATGGCATCTTCACCAATTTTACATTCGTCAGATTGACTTTTGCTGTTTTGTCGTCAATTTGCTTATCGGTCTTGGTGTAGACAATTGTGGAGTTTTGTATGTCAATATCATGTACGCAATTGAGACCTAGAACGCCATGGGCGCTAACACCTGTAGCAGTACCGTGGCAAACTACGTTCGAGATGTGGATATCCTGGAATTCAGGAGCCAGTTTCTTCTGTTCTTCTGTGTAAGTAGGAACGGCATTAGGATCGCTACCGGCAGGGCGGTCCACATAATCGCACTGGAAGACGATGGCTTCATCTTTGATGTCGGTCATTACGATATCTGAGATGTAGAGTTGTTCAGTCTTTCCACCACGAGGCATACCGCTTTTGAAGCGCAGGCCGGTATCTGTACCAGCAAAACGATTGTGGCGTACCACGATGCGCCGCATACCGCTGATGGTTTCACTGCCCAAAACGAAGCCACCATGAGCATGATATACGCTATTATCCTGAATCACGATGTCTTCACAACCATTAGCAGGTGAGTCTGGCTTTGTCTTGTTGCTCTTCATGCAGAGTCCATCGTCACCAGCATCCACCACGCAGTTTACAATCAGTCCGATATTAATATCGCTGAAGTCAATAGCGTCTCCGTTCTGGGCATTCCAAGGACAGCGAACAGTAACTCCGTCAACAATTACATTCTTGCAGTTTAGGGGATGAACGTGGAACTTAGGTGAGTTCTGCACTGTTACGCCCTCTATCAGCACATTTTCACAATCCGTAAAACGAATGATGTCGTTACGCATCTTTTCCTGAGTTTCTGGGGTTTCGGCAATATTATTAGTTGGATTTTTGGAGTCCCAAGGATAGAAGAGCGTACCGTTCGATTTCTCAATACCACCGATTACTTTTTTGAACACATTCCATTCTACATCGCTCACCTTGCTACGTTTAACAGGACGCCAATATTCGCCATTGCCGTCGATGATACCTTCGCCAGTGATAGCGATGTTCTTACGTTTCGAAGCACGAATAGCTGCGTAGACACGACCGCCGGGCTTAGCATTAGGGTTGACAAAGAGTTTCTTGTCTGACGAGAAAAGGATAATGGCATTTTTCTCAAGATGCAGCTCGATATTATCCTTGAAGGCGATAGGTCCAGTGAGCCATATTCCCTCAGGTACCGTCAGTCGGCCACCGCCCAATTTTTTCAGTTTGCTGATACCTTTGGCAAAGGCCTCGGTGTTAAGCGCTATACCATCACCAATGCCACCAACATCCTTGATGTTGATTTCGTTGGCAGGAATTACGGGGCGACTTACCTGTTTCACCTCAACGGGCAGATTCTGGTAATACTTGGAGTAGTTTTGAGCCTCCATTGACACGGGCAACAGCAACAGAGCTGTCACGTAGTTTAGTAGTTTGTTCATTTTTAAATAAATATATGTGTTAAATATCAAATCTAAATTTTCTGACAAGCAGAGCATATGCCTTTAACCACATATTCTGTTTCTTCAGCTTCAAATCCTGCAGGCAGTGGCACGGGAGGGATGTGGACATTGGTAAGGCAGTATGTACGATGGCATTTGCGGCAGGTGAGATGCACGTGCCCCTGACACTGTCGTGTGTCGTCCCAATGGCATACACAGTATTTCTGCGAACCCGTGCCGTCGTCAATGTCGTGCAACAGATGGGCATCAGCCAACAATGTCAATGTGCGAAACAGTGTCGAACGGTCAACTGTAGGTAATTTTTCTTCTAAATCGCCTAGACTGAAAGCATCGTGAAACCCATGCCGAATCTCGCGCCAAACCATCAGTCTTACTGCTGTCACGCGGATTCCTGCATTGTTAAGCACTTGCTCATCGGATATATCCAAATGCATCGTCATTCATTAATTTGGGGCAAAATTACGAAATTAATTATAAAACGTTTTATAATTAAGAATAATTGACTATTGCTGCAACGGAAATGTAATAATACATATATACAATATCAGCCCTCTGATATTAGGAGGATAGGATAAAATTCTTAGAGGCTGATAATCGTAAGGCTCATTCTGCAGGAGAATTATTCCTGCTCCCTGGCCTGACGGGCAAATTCGAAGAGGGAGGTGGGCAGATGACAATAACCATCTGGATTCTTGTCGAGATAGTCTTGATGATATTCCTCGGCTGTGTAGAAGTTCTGCAAGGGGAGGCGCTCAACGGCGATGGGAGCACTCAAGAGTGCTTGTTGTTCGGTAAAGACCTTGTTAATGATAGGTAGCTGTGATGCTTCGTCGGTGTAGTAAACGCCTGTGCGATAGCGAGTTCCCTCATCGTGCCCCTGTTTGTTAAGGCTGACAGGATCGATTGCCTTGAAAAACATATTCAGAAGGAATTCCAAACTCACCTCCTGTTCGTCATAAACGATGTGGACTGTTTCGGCATAACCCGTCTTATCAGTATATACTTCCTGATAAGTCGGGTTGGCCGTATGTCCGTTGGCAAAGCCTACTTCCGTCTTCAGCACACCATGAATCTGCTTGAAGTAGTGCTCTGTACCCCAGAAGCAGCCTCCTGCCAGATAGATTTCTTTCATAAATAATGGAATGTTATACCAAGTGCTCAATCAAGTCGGCACGCTCGCCTGGGAGCATATCGATAACAGGTATTTCAATCATGGTATAGCAACCAGGTTGCTGACGCATGGAAGCGCGAGCTACATTCACCAGGACCTGAGCCGTAAGGGCAGGGTTGTTGATACTCATGTTGAACTCGAGGCGCTGGTTCTGTGTCTTACCACTCACACCCTTGCGAACAAGATTCACGCCATGCCCCATATCCTTGACGGCATCTACCGACTCGACAGCAAATACGTGAGTCTCGTCGTTTGCAAAATAGGGATCGGCTTTGATAGCAGCTGTCACATCCTCTAATTTTGCATCATCTTCCAACTCTACATATACCATACGGCGATGAATGCCCTCACCTAAAGGAATGGTCATAGAAAGCGCGTTCTTTACACCAGCCTTAGAGCGCACACAAACAGAGTGTCCCATCGACATACCTGGTCCGAAATTGGTGTAGCTCAAACCTTTTGGAGCAAGGCTCTGCATCAGAGTTCGAACGATGGAGTCGGAACCTGGGTCCCATCCGGCAGCGATGACGCTGACCGTACCCGTCTGCTTGTTGATTTCCATCAGACGCTCACGGTAACCACGGATATTGGTGTGGATATCGAAAGAATCGACAGTATTAATACCCAAAGGAAGAATCTGTTTAGCGTATTCTTCGCAAGAGCGGGTAGGAGTAGCCAGAATAGCCACATCGACATCTTTCAACTCCTTAATATCCTTCACAACCTCATAGGGAGCCAGCTCAACTGGTTTATCAGCAGCACCATTACGGCGTACTACTCCTGCAATCTCAAAATCGGCTGAAGCCTCCAGGGCTTCAATGGTAAATTTACCGATATTACCGTATCCAACGACGGCTGCACGAATCTTTTTCATCTTTTTTTTCTTATATTTAGTTGTTTTTATGCTCAAATCGGTTGCAAAATTACACTTTTCTAATGAAAAACGTAACGAAACGGAAGATTATTTTCTAAAAAAGCGACCATTTGTTATAATCCATTGGTATTTGCAGATTAAATACAATAAATTGTAAGTAAATTACGTTTAAAATATTGTATTAATGCATTAAAGTACGTATGATAGATTACATTAAAGGGGAGTTGACAGAACTGACTCCCGCTTTGGCAACCGTTGAGGCTGCAGGTGTGGGATATGGGTTGAATATCTCGCTGAATACCTATAGTGCTATTCAGGGCAAGAAAGACGTGAAGCTTTATGTCTTTGAGTCGATTCGTGAAGATGCTTATGTGCTTTACGGTTTTGTGAATAAGAAGGAACGCGAGATGTTTGAACTGCTCATTACGGTCAGCGGAGTAGGCCCCAACACGGCCCGCATGATGCTTTCTTCGATGAGCGTACAAGAACTCTGTTCAGCCATCTCGACAGGCAATGAACGGATTGTGAAAGGTATCAAAGGCATTGGGAAAATGACGGCCCAGCGTATCATCGTTGACTTACGTGACAAAATTGTTGCTTTGGGTATCGCTGATGAGATACCGGCAGGAGGCACCATTGCTGCACCTGTCAACAATGCAGTGAAGGATGAAGCGGTATCAGCTCTCACCATGTTGGGCTTTGCACCGGCTCCCTCGCAGAAAGTGGTGGTGGCTATCTTACAGGAACAACCAGATGCCCTAGTAGAACAGGTTGTTAAATTGGCCTTGAAACAAATAAAATAAACCTTTGAATAAACGGGTTGCATATATTGTTGCAGTCTTGCTGAGCATAGGTACGTTTGCCATGTCTCCTCAAGACGATAAGACGAAGAAGCAGACCAATACTGCTCCTCCGCCTAAGGAGCAACCCGTCCTTGTCGAAGACGAGGAAATACCCGATTCTCTATTACATCCCCGCTGGAAAATCAAGAAGACCACGCCAGTTTTCGTCAGTGATCTCGACAGTGCCTCCGTGGATCTTCGTATGCCCGATAATATCAAACAACAAGCAGAATATGATGATTCGGCAGGAGTCTATCTGATAGGTTCGAAGATAGGCAGTTCGTACCTGAACACGCCCATTCTGATGACTCCTGATGAGTATCAGGAGTGGAGTCGACAAAGAGAGTTGCGCCGTTTCTTCCGTCAGAAGAATGCAGCAAACTTCGCCCAAAAGGGCAAGGAGAAGTTTGACTTTATGGACATGCACTTCGATCTGGGGCCTGCAGAAAAAATATTCGGTCCAGGAGGAGTGCGTATCAAGACTCAGGGAACAGCCGAGTTGAAACTCGGTGCTAATTTCAAAAGTATCGACAACCCTTCGTTGCCAGAGCGTAACAGAAATACCAAAGCCATTGATTTCGATGAGAAAATCAACTTGAACGTGACGGGTAAGGTGGGCGATAAGGTGAACATGAACCTAAACTACAATACTGATGCCACCTTTGATTTCGATACCAAGAATATCAAGTTACGCTATGAGGGTAAGGAAGACGAGATCATTAAACTCATCGAGGCAGGTAATATTACCTTCCCTACCAACAACTCACTGGTCAAAGGCGCTTCCAGCCTATTTGGTGTGCGTACAGATATGCAGTTTGGAAAACTGAAACTGCAAACTGTCTTCTCGCAGAAGAAATCAACCACTAGCAGTGTGTCGTCAAGAGGGGGGGTACAGTTGACTCCCTTCGAATTCAATGTTGCCGACTATGAAGAGAATCGCCACTTCTTCCTGGCTCAGTATTTTAGAGAGCATTACGATGATGCTATGCAGAAACTGCCCAATCTGATGACGGGAATTCAGATTACCCGTATAGAAGTATGGATGACCAATAAGACGGGAACAACAGCTAATACTCGTAATATCGTGGCTTTCACCGACCTAGGTGAGAGCACTTCTTCACGTTGGGGTAGTGGTACAGGCATCTCGGCTCTTCCCAGTAATAATGCCAATGATGAATATAATAGTATGAGTACGACTTATGCCGATGCTCGTAATATCGACCAGACTTCCACTGTCCTTGATGGAGTAGGGCAGTTTACTGGTAGTGTGGACTACGAAAAACTGGCTTCAGCCCGACTCCTCAATAGTTCGGAATATACGGTTAATAAGGCATTGGGTTACATATCCTTAAAGACTAGTCTACAAACCGATCAGGTATTGGCAGTAGCCTTTGAATATACTTATGGCGGGCAGATCTATCAGGTGGGTGAGTTTGCTAGTGACAGGACAAATACTAGTGAGGCTCTTTACGTGAAATCGCTGAAAAATACTAGCAATAATCCCTCACAGAAGAACTGGAAGTTGATGATGAAGAATGTCTATTACCTTGCCTCGAATGTGGAGAAGACCAAGTTCCGCCTTGACATCAAGTTCCAGAGTGATACTGCTGGCGTATATCTCACCTATATACCAGAAGTCAAGGACATCACCCTCTTGAAAGGATTGGGTTGTGACCGGTTGGACAATAACAATCGTGCCCATCCCAATGGCTATTTTGACTTTGTGGAAGGCTATACCGTCAGTGAGGGTCGCGTTTTCTTTCCCTCTGCAGAACCCTTTGGCAAGACACTTCGTATGTTTTTGGAAAGCAATAACGTGTCAGCTGACAAGGTGGCAAAATACACTTTCCAGGAACTCTATGACACCACCCGTATAGCTGCCAGACAGATGACGGATAAGAATAAGTATCTTTTGGTGGGACAGTTTAAGGGAACTTCAGCTAATGTCATCTCGTTGGGGGCTTACAACGTGCCACAAGGTTCTGTCGTGGTGACAGCAGGTGGAGTTATTCTAAAAGAAGGTTCCGACTATAGTGTTGACTACTCAGCTGGCGAGGTTACCATTCTAAATCAGAGTATTATTGATGCTGGAACCAGTGTCAATGTGTCGCTTGAAAGTAATACCGACTATGGTATGCAACGCAAAACAATGTTGGGACTCAATTGGGAATACGATTTCTCGAAAGACTTGCAGCTGGGTGGTACTTGGCAGTATCTGACCGAACAAACCCTTACCTCAAAAGTGACGATGGGACAGGAGCCTCTGCGAAATATGCTGTGGGGTCTGAACATAAATTGGAAACACGAAAGTCAATGGCTCACTAATATGCTCAACAAGTTGCCTTTTCTGCATTGTACGCAACCCTCGCAAATCTCGTTTACAGGTGAGTTTGCTCAACTCATAGCAGGACAGGCTGGCGGCACTCAGGATAATGCTTCGTATATCGACGATTTCGAGAATGCCAAGAATGCCATTAGTGTGAACGAACCAAAGTCGTGGATAATGTCGAGTGTACCATCCATGTTCAAAGAGCAGGCAGACAAAGATTCCGTGACCAGTGGCTTCAATCGTTCGTTGCTGGCTTGGTATAACATCGACCCACTATTTACCTATCGCTCCTCTTCCCTGACCCCCAGTCATATCAAGAGCGATTTGGAACAACTGTCTAACCACTACGTACGTGCCGTTTATGTCAGCGAACTCTATCCTAACCGTCAGCAAAGTACCTATAGTGGGGCAACAGCTACACTGCCCATCTTCGATCTGGCTTACTATCCAGATGAAAGAGGTGCTTATAACCTGTCTACGGATGTGGGACTCGACGGAAAACTCACCAATCCACAACAGCGATGGGGTGGATTGATGCGTAAACTCGATACTAACGATTTCGAGACAGCCAATGTGGAGTATATCGAGTTCTGGTTGATGGATCCGTTTATCTATACGTCTCAGCAAAGTGATGCAGGAGAATATGGTGGCGATCTGTATATTAATCTTGGCGAGGTGAGTGAGGACATTCTGCGTGACGGCAAGAAATTCTATGAGAGTGGTATGCCTGTGGACGGTACTGGTACATTTACCAATTCGGCATGGGGTAAAATACCTGTTCAGCCTACTCAGGTATATGCCTTTGCCACCTCTTCTGGCGCACGAGCTAAACAAGACGTGGGTTTCAATGGACTAACTGACGAGGAAGAGCGTGCCCAACCAGCCTATGTTAATTTCTTGAATGGTGTGGCCGTTAATGACAGTGTACGTGCTGCTTGGAATGCTGACCCAGCTAATGATAACTATCACTATTTTCGTGGGGCAGATTTAGATGCCCGTCAGGCTTCTATCCTCGAGCGATATAAGCGTATCAATATGCCTCAAGGCAACTCACCCGACAGTGATCAGCAGACAGAGGGATATGATACGAGTTACAAGACATTCCCTGATGTAGAAGATATCAATCAAGACTTCACCTTGAACGAATATGAACGCTACTATCAGTATAAGGTGAGTATTCGTCCTGAAGATATGCAGTTAGGTCAGAATCATATAACAGACATCCGTGAGGCCAGCGTTCAGCTGCGTAATGGTACGCGAGAGACGGTGAAATGGTATCAATTCCGTATTCCTCTTGATCAGTATGACGACAGGGTGGGAACCATCAGCGATTTTACTAGTATTCGTTTCATGCGTATGTTCCTCACTCAGTTTAAGCGTCCTATCGTATTGCGCTTTGGCTCGCTCGATTTGGTGAGAGGCGAGTGGCGTGTCTATCAACAGCCATTGAGCACAGGAGTGGAAACGGGAACACTGGAAGTGAGTGCTGTCAACATTGAAGAAAACAATGACAAACGTCCAGTCAATTACGTGCTGCCTCCTGGTATTTCTCGTGTGACAGACCCCTCGCAACCCCAGCTCGTTGAGGAAAATGAGCAGTCGATGAATATGATTGTACGTCACATGGCTCCAGGCGAATCGAAGGCACTTTACAAAAACTCTATGTTGGACTTACGGCGATATAAGCATCTGCAGATGTTCAATCATGCCAACCATGTTATTGACGATACTAATCTGAAGAGTGGCGATCTGGCCCTGTTCATCCGAATGGGTAACGACTACAAGAATAATTATTATGAATATGTGATACCTCTTCAGTTGACACCTGATCGCAATGACTATAACAAATACAAGATAGAAGACTGTCGTGCTGTGTGGCCAGAGGAAAATATGCTTGATATTGACCTGTCAATGTTTACTGACTTGAAGAAAGAACGTAACAAAGCCAAGGTAGCAGGCGGTACTTCCTTCAATCAACTGTATTCGAAGCCTGACCCCAATCGTCCTAACAATACAATTAGTATTATGGGTAATCCTTCGTTGGGAGAGGTAAAAACTATGATGATTGGTGTAAGAAACATCTCAAATGAACAGAAATCGGGTGAGGTGTGGGTCAACGAGTTGCGATTGCTAGAATCCAATAATAAAGGTGGTTGGGCTGCTAGTGGTGCACTGAATATGCAACTCTCAGATATTGGTTCGCTCAATATGACTGGTAGAATTATGACTGCTGGATTTGGTGGTCTGGAGGAAGGTGTGATGCAACGCTCAATGGAAGACTATAAGACCTATTCTATTACTGCCAATATCGACTTAGGTAAATTCTTCCCTGATAAGGCCAAGGTGAGTGCCCCGCTCTACTATTCAGTCACTAAAGAGGAACGGCGTCCAAAGTATAATCCGCTGGATACGGATATGGAACTGAAAGACGTGTTGGATGCTGCTCCCACCCAGCATGAGCGTGACTCTATAGAGAGTATTGCAGTTACGAAGACAACTAACACCAATTTCTCTTTGTCGAACGTACGAGTGGGTATCAAGACGAAGCGTCACCCCATGCCTTACGATCCAGCTAACTTCTCCTTCTCTTATAGCCACTCCCATCGCTATACAAGTGGCGAGACAACCGTCTATGAGAAGGAAGATCAATGGCGTGGTTCTCTCAGTTATAATTATAGTCCTGTATTCAAACCATGGGAACCTTTTAAGAAAAGTAAGAGTAAGTCGAAATGGGCACAGTATCCCAAACAGTTTGGACTGAACTGGTTACCCCAGAATATATCATTCAATACAGAGATGCTTAGAAACTATTACGAACTGCAAGAGCGCGATATGGAAGACTTAGGAGGACAGAAATTGCCCACGACCTTCAGTTCACAGTTCTTGTGGAATCGTGAATTCTCCATTAGATGGGACCTGACCAAGAATCTGCATCTGAACTTCCAGTCGGCTACTCATGCTGAGATTACGGAACCATACGATGAGCGGCCAATCAACAAAGACCTCTATCCGGACCGTTATGAAGCTTGGAAAGACTCTGTCTGGCATAGTATCAAACATTTCGGCACTCCATTGGATTACCAACAGCAATTTACCGCCTCTTTGCAATTGCCTCTCAATAAAATTCCGATTTTCGATTGGGTAACGAGTGATGCTACCTATAATGCGACCTACAATTGGGTGAGGGGAACGGATATGGAGGACGGAACGAATCTGGGTAATACCATTGCCAACAATCGTCAGTTGAATATCAATGGTAATTTTAATATGGAGACGCTCTACAACCATATTCCATTCCTCAAAAAGGCAAATGAACGGTTTAAGAAATCGGCATCTCCAAGCAGAATCCAACGGACGACCAAGAAAAAGAATACCAAAGCCAAGCAGGATAATAAAGAAGAAAAAATTCTACCCAAGAACCAGAATGCCTGGCAGAAGGAAATAACACTGGCTAAAGACTCTGCCATTATCGTGAATCATGGGAAGAAGTCAAAGAAGCTAATGGTGACTGCTCGTACAAAGGATGGTAAGAAATACTCGCTAAAATACAAAGTACTAGACGAGAATCGTATCCGTATCAATAATCGCGATACTATCCAGTTAATGTTGAGTGTAGCACCCAAGCCTCCTATGGAGAAACAATGGTGGTATAAGCCAGCTCAATCAGCAGCCCGATTACTGATGATGGTGCGCTCTATTGGTATTTCTTATCGTAACCAGCATGCTATGTCTATACCAGGATTCCTTCCAACTATCGGTGATGCATTCGGACAGCGTACAGGTAGTGTGATGGCTCCTGGTTTGGGATTTGCATTTGGTTTGGTAGATGATAGTTATGTTCAGAAGGCACATGATAATGGATGGTTACTCAATAACGATAATGTAGCTACCCCAGCCTCAACCAATATGACTACAGACCTTCAGCTGAGGGCAACATTGGAACCTGTACGCGATTTGAAAATCGATCTGAATGCTAGCAGAACAGAAACCAAGGCTAAGTCTATTCAATATATGTATTCAGGGATGCCGACAACGCAGAGTGGAACATTTACTATGACTACCATTTCCTTGAAATCAGCTTTGGAGAGTATCGGTGATGCTAATAATGGTTTCCATTCGGCTTCCTTTGAGCGTTTCTGTAACATGCTAACAGCTTTCCAACAGCGTGCTGAGGCTCATTATGGAACATCTGTAGACCCTTATAGTGCAAGTGTGATGATACCGGCATTCCTTTCTGCTTATACTGGAAGCGGAGGGTCGAATCTGAGTTTCTTCCCAGCTTTGACACGATTACTGCCGAACTGGACAGTTCGTTATACAGGACTTTCCAGGCTTCCTTGGTTCCGTGATACGTTCAAGAGCGTCACTCTGAATCATGCCTATAAAAGTATCTATGCTGTGGGCAGTTATTCGTCAAATGCGGGCACAACATCACAATTGGGATTCAACGTACCGACAGTAAGCCTCAACGAATCTTTCTCGCCTTTGTTGGGTATAGATCTGACTTTCCAAAACAACCTTACTGCCAAGGTAGAATACCGTACCACACGTGTGCTTAATTTGTCGATGACGAGCATTCAGATTAATGAAAGCCGTTCTAATGACTGGGTTGTAGGTTTGGCTTATAAGATAAATGACTTCAATATTTTTGGTGCCAAAGGTAATCGTAAAGTGAAGAGAGCTCAGCGTGGAAGTAGAAGAAATGCTAACAATCAAACACAGACCTCATCCACAGCTCCAAAGACAGGTGTCAACCATGATCTGAACCTGCGCTTAGACTTCTCTCTGCGTAAGCAAGCCGCAATCACACGTGACATTGCCACTCGGACCAGTGCCGCAAGCAGTGGTAATACTGCTCTGAAGATTTCATTCATGGCAGACTATACTTTGTCGCGTCTGCTAACCCTTAGTGCCTATTATGACCGACAGACAAACACCCCATTATTGTCGTCTAGCAGTTATCCAACAACCACACATGACTTTGGACTGTCGATGAAATTCAGTCTGACGCGCTAAAAATTCGGGATTTTTTCTTTGTTATCTTCTCGGTTTAGTGTATCTTTGTACCCAAATTAATTAATAAGGTGGAATTACTTAATAAAATCAAATACCCCGACGATTTGCGCAAGCTGTCGGTGGACCAACTACCAGAACTTTGTCAGGAACTTCGCGAGGATATCGTGAAGGAATTATCGGTCAATCCGGGACATCTGGCTTCCAGCCTTGGTGTGGTGGAACTGACGGTGGCTCTTCACTATGTTTTTGATACCCCCGAAGATCGCATCGTATGGGATGTGGGGCATCAGGCCTATGGGCATAAAATCCTGACAGGGCGCAGGGAGCAGTTCTGTACGAATCGTAAGTTGGGAGGCATCCGTCCTTTCCCATCTCCCTACGAAAGTGAGTACGATACATTTGCCTGTGGACATGCAAGCAACTCTATTTCCGCTGCATTGGGTATGGCTGTTGCTGCCAAGAAGACAGAGAAATGCCAGCGTAACATCGTGGCTGTCATCGGTGACGGTGCGCTGAGTGGCGGACTGGCTTTCGAAGGACTCAATAACGTGTCATCATCGCCTAATGACATGCTCATCGTGCTCAACGACAATAATATGTCGATTGACCGTTCGGTGGGAGGCATGAAAGAGTATCTGTTGAAGTTGAATACCAATGAGACTTACAATGCTCTGAAATTCAAGGTCTCGAGTTGGGCGCATTCAATGGGACTTCTTGAAGAGGATAGGCGCAAAGGCATCCAACGACTGTCGAATGCCTTCAAGAGTGCTATCTCCCATCAGCAGAATATCTTCGACGGTATGGATATTCGCTATTTCGGTCCCTTCGACGGACATAATGTGAAAGAACTGGTGCGTATCCTCCGTCAGTTGAAGAAGATGAAAGGTCCCAAGCTCCTGCATCTTCATACGCAGAAGGGACATGGATACGAACCTGCCGAGAAAGATGTGACTACATGGCATGCACCAGGTAAGTTCGACCCAGAGACGGGTGAACGCCTGGTTGACAAGGATCCCAATAAACCTCAGAAATATCAGGATGTGTTTGGACATACCCTTCTGGAACTGGCTCAGCAGAATCCGAAGATTGTGGGAGTTACACCTGCTATGCCTTCAGGCTGTTCGATGAATATCATGATGAAGGAAATGCCCGACCGTACTTTCGACGTGGGTATTGCCGAGGGGCATGCCGTTACGTTCTCTGGCGGTATGGCTAAAGACGGACTGATTCCCTTCTGTAATATCTACAGCGCTTTTTCGCAAAGAGCATTTGACAATATCATCCATGATGTCGCACTGCTGAACTTGCATGTCGTTTTCTGTTTCGACCGTGCGGGTATCGTAGGAGAAGACGGACCGACTCATCATGGTGCCTTCGATTTGGCAGCCTTGCGTCCTATTCCTAATCTTACTATTGCATCGCCGATGGACGAGCATGAGTTGCGCCGACTGATGTACACGGCGCAGTTGCCTGACAAGGGACCTTTCGTCATTCGCTATCCGCGAGGCGGTGGTGTCTTGTTGGACTGGCGTTGCCCATTAGAGGAAATCAAAGTGGGTACGGGTCGTAAGATGCAGGATGGTGAGGATGTGGCAGTATTGTCCATCGGACCGATAGGCAATAATGTTACTGAAGCCATCAAGGGAACGAAGGCGGCACACTATGATATGCGATTCCTGAAACCTATTGACGAAGCCATATTGGAAGAGGTGGCTCAGAAATACCAGCACATCATCACCGTTGAGAATGGTGTCAAGACCGGTGGACTGGGTTCGGCTGTCTTGGAATGGCTGAGCGATCATGGATACGCTCGTCGTGTAACTCGACTGGGTATGCCCGACAATCAGTTTGTGGAGCATGGCACGGTAGAGGAACTGCAACATATCGTAGGATTAGATGCTGAAAGCATTAGAAAAGCCATAGAATCATGAAAATAGTCATTGCCGGTGCAGGTGCCGTTGGAACTCATCTGTCGAAACTGCTTTCACGCGACCATCAAGACTGTGTGCTCATTGATGCAGATGCCGGACGGTTGGCAGGACTGGATGGACGCTATGACATCATGACCATTCAGGGTTCGCCAACAAGTATCAAGACGCTGAAAGATGCAGGGACGGAATCGGCTGATCTCTTCGTTGGGGTCACTCCTGATGAGAGTAAGAATATGAATGCCTGCAGTATTGCGCATGCCTTGGGTGCCAAAAAGACGGTTGCCCGTATCGACAATTACGAATATCTGGCGCCACACCTGAAGCCTTTCTTTGAGAAGTTGGGCGTCAATTCGCTGATCTACCCGGAGGTTCTGGCTGCTATCGATATTACTAATGGTTTGAAGATGTCGTGGGTGCGACAGCGTTGGGATGTGCATGACGGTGCTTTGGTGATGTTAGGTATCAAACTGCGTGAGACCTGTGAGATACTTAACCAACCGCTGAAAGATCTTTGCGGTCCTGACGACCCTTATCATATTGTGGCTATCAAGCGCGATGGCGAGACGCTCATCCCCAGTGGTAATGACCAGTTGCACGTGAACGACCTCACTTACTTCATGACCACCAGTGAGTATATTCCTTATATCCGCAAGATTTCTGGTAAAGAGCACTATGCTGATGTCAAGAATGTCATCATCATGGGAGGTGGCAAGACGGCGGTTCGCGTAGGACTGACATTGCCAGACTATATGAATCTGAAGATTATCGAGAAGAGCGAACGCCGTTGCGAACAACTGAACGAACTGTTGTGTGACACCGATACGATGATTATACACGGCGACGGTCGTGACCTCGGATTATTGCAAGAGGAAGGAATAGATAACACGCAGGCTTTCGTAGCTCTGACGGGTAATGCCGAAACGAATATCCTGGCGTGCCTGACGGCAAAGCGTCTGGGTGTCAGAAAGACCGTTGCGATGGTCGAGAATCTCGACTATGTAGAGATGGCTGAGAGTCTGGACATTGGTACGATTATCAATAAGAAGACGGTGGCAGCCAGTCATATCTATCAGATGATGCTGGATGCTGATGTCAGCAACGTCCGTTCGCTGATGATGGTTGACTCCGATGTGGCTGAGTTCATAGCAGCAGAGGGTTCGAAAGTCACCAAGAGACCCGTGAAGGATCTCGGTCTTCCGTTTGGCGTGACCATCGGTGGACTTGTTCGTAATGACGAAGGTATCCTGGTGAATGGTAATACCCAGATCATGGCAGGCGACTCCGTTATGGTGTTCTGTCATGAACAGAACCTGAAGAAAGTAGAGAAGTATTTCAAGTCGAATGCCTTATGGTAAATTTCCCCTTGATATACAAGATTATCGGTTCATTGCTCCTGTTGTTAGGTTCAATGCTCACTTTGTGTACAGGTATATCTTTCTATTATATGGAAGATGACATGATGGCGTTCCTCATGTCAACCCTTCTCACCTTCAGCTGTGGTTTTATCTTGAAGTTCCTTGGCAGGAATGCCACCAACAATCTAAGCCGTCGGGATGCTTATCTCCTGGTAACCTTGACATGGACCATATTCAGTCTTTTTGGCATGATACCATTCCTCATTGGGGGGTATATAGATAATGTGACTGATGCCTTCTTCGAGACGATGTCTGGGTTTACTACTACAGGAGCTACGATTATCGATGATGTGGAGTGGATGCCGCATGCCATCTTGTTCTGGCGTACGCAGACACAATGGATTGGAGCATTGGGAATCGTGTTCTTCACCATCGCCATTCTTCCTTCGATGGTAGGCAGTGGCAGTGTGAAGGTGTTCGCTGCTGAGGCTACAGGGCCTATCCGTTCTAAGATGCACCCACGCCTGTCCACCACAGCCAAGTGGATATGGTCGGTTTATTCTGCACTGACCATCGGATGCGTTCTCTCTTTCTATGTGGCTGGTATGGATGTGTTCGACAGTATCAACTATGCCATGACGACTACAGCCACGGGAGGATTTGCTCCTCATAACGATTCTGCGGCTTTCTTTCATTCTCCGTCCATAGAGTACATTGCCATCCTTTTTCAGTTCCTGGCAGGTATCAATTTCACGATGCTGTATCTGGCCGTGTTCCGTTTCAAGATAGGCAATCTGTTTAGGAATTCTGAGTTTAAACTCTATATCTTTGTGATAGTAGGTGCCACGACATGGATTATGTATCTCCTGATGTCGCATAACGGCTATGGTTTTGAACGGGCATTCCGCAGTGCATTGTTCCAGGTCGTGTCCTTTATGACTACTACAGGACTTTTCAACGACGATGCCTCGCTATGGCCGCATATTACCTGGGTTATATTAGGCTGCCTGATGTTCCTGGGGGCTTGCGCGGGTTCTACGACGGGAGGCTTCAAGTGTATCCGTGGCGTGATGGTGATGAAAGTATTGCGCAATGAGTTCCATAAACTCCTGCATCCCAATGCTGTGCTGCCTGTCAAAATCAACGGTCAGCCTGTGGAGCAGCAGAAGCTCAATTCCCTTTTGGCTTTCTTTGCCATCTTTACCTTGATGGTGCTACTCTCTGCCACCATTATGATAGTGGCAGGCATTGACAATACGAATGCCATTACGATAGCGTTGAGCTGTGTAAGTAATGTAGGACCGACACTCGGCACGCAGATAGGACCGGAGATGTCTTGGAGCCAGTTGCCTGATTTCATCAAGTGGGTTTGCACCTTCCTGATGTTGGTAGGCCGTTTGGAAATTATGAGTGTCCTGGTGCTCTTTACCCATGGATTCTGGAAAGATAATTGACTAGCATAATATGAAATCATGGAAATAGTAAAATTTAAACCATTATTGAAAGAAGTATTATGGGGCGGTAATAAAATCGTGCCATTTAAACATTTAGATCTCCATGTAGAGCAAATTGGAGAGAGTTGGGAAGTTTCTGGCGTTAAAGATAACGAGACCGTTGTTGATTCTGGTGTTGACAAGGGTGTGAGCCTAAACCAATTAGTCAGAAAATATAAAGGGAAATTCTTAGGAGAAGCCAACTATCAACGGTTTGGTGATGAATTTCCTTTGCTTATCAAGTTTATAGACGCACAAAAAGATTTATCTATACAGGTTCATCCAACAGATGAAAAAGCTATTGAGTTAGGAAAAAAAAGAGGAAAGACAGAGATGTGGTATGTTATAGGAGCTACACCTAATGCAACTCTACATGTAGGTTTGAAAAAAGAGATTACCCCCGAAGAATATAAGATGATGGTCGAAAATGATACTATTTGTGACGCAATTTCGGATTATCCTGTAAAAGAAGGGGATTGTTTTTTCTTGCCTGCTGGGCGTATTCATAGTATTGGTGCTGGTTGCTTTCTTGCTGAAATACAGCAAACCTCCGATGTTACATTTCGTATCTATGATTTCAAACGTAAGGATAAATATGGGCATGAACGCGAACTTCATACTCAAGAAGCTGCTCAATCTATAGATTATCATGTTTATGATAATTATCGCACAGAATATACTCCAAAGAAGAATGAAGGTGTTGAACTGGTTTCTTGTTCGTATTTTACAACTGCAGTCTATGATCTTGATGAAGAAATGGAAATAGACTATAGCGATTTGGATTCTTTTGTCATATTGATTGGTATAAAAGGAGAATCGAGAATAATAGTTGAAGATACACAGCAGATAATTTCATTTAGAGAAGGAGAAACCGTCATTATTCCTGCTGTTGTTAAGAAAATTAAAATAGAAGGTGTTGTCAAATTCTTGGAAACTTTTGTGTAAATGAAGATAAGGATTATTGCTCAGGCAATTATTGGAGTTTTTGATAAAGTAAGTACTCGTCCTAATTATACTTCTTGGTGTTGGAAAGGTAATGCTTCGCCGATAGCATATGTGATTCTTCATGTAATTTATGTTGCAAGATTATTGTCGGTTCTGCAATGGGGTAAATATTTCTATCGTTTGATAAAGAAATACCATGGGAGTGACTTACAAACCAAATGGAGCACTAATGTAGATACTGATAAACCATCCCAAAGAATTAATGTACCGGCATATTTTGTAGAGCTATATTTTTTGATTTGGTGCTTATTCCTCTTTCTGTTTCCAAAAGAATCGTGTATAGTAAAATGGTTCTCTTACTATTTCATGGTGGAGTCTTGTTTTTGGCTTATTTATTATTTCTTTTTTCGTCGCTTTTTTGAAGAGCAATATGCTATAATGCATACTTTGGAATATATAGTATTGTTACCAATACTTATCATAAACCAAACTCGTTGTATATCCATCATCTCTCATATTAGTTTTCAGACTGCAATAGGAACGCTTTTTTTCCCATCTCAGAACAATAGCATATTCATTATATTGCTTAGTGTTTTATATACTGCACTGATTTTTGGTATTTTTTTATCAAATCTTCCTATTGAACACGTCAAAGAAAAGGGGAATTATAGGTATAATATGACTATATTAGGTAATGGGCATATAGTACAAGAACGTCTGAAATTTGCCATAGGGCGAGTCAGTCCATCAAAACATGTGGCTGTTTTAGATATTGAAAAACCCGAAAGAAACTATGAGATAGTGGGAAATGCTAAATTTAACTATTTTCAAATATCAGAGGATTCTTTGAAGTCAATCTTTGCATCCAACGTGTTATGGATAGCAACGCCTTCATATGTTCATCTTAGTTATCTTAATAAGTATATAAATAATGTATTCATAGCTATTGAGAAACCTCTTATTTGTAATAAGTCGGAGTATGCAATCCTCATTAAATTAAGACAAAGTAGTCTTTGGCAAAAAGTTTTTTGCTTGAGTTATTACTATTTAGAAAAAGCTTTGCCGTTAACGTATCTATATAACCCCCTTACTTTTTATGAGGATTATTTAGATTTTGGCGGAGGAAAAAGAGAGAACATATTTACCCTTTTCGACCAATTAGGAAGGCTTAATAGTATCAAATTGGAGATACATGAACCTGCAGATAATCGGGAATGGGTCGAATCTACAAAATATGGAGGACATGTTTTCGAAACATTCATACATTTGGCAGTTATTGCCAGAATGGTGGTGCCGAATGAAAGTGAATGGCAGAATATAACACCGCGTTGGACAATAAGAAATAAGCAACAACATTATACGTCGTATATCAAATGTGAAGGAGAAACACAAAGCGGTGCCGTGTCTTTTGCTTTAGAAATGGAAAAGTTTTCAAGTAGTAAAAAACGTGGAGGTATTTTAATCTTTGATAACGGAACTATTGTTGTGGATTTCGACGGACAGTCTGTGGAGATTAGCTTAAATAACCATGTTTCAACAGGTGGAATAAGGTCTTGTAGGGTTTGTAATAAAAAAATTAGAAAAGATAATACAGAAGAATTTATAGAAGCAAGATACGACATTCAGTTAGATATGGTTAGACGTTGCTTTGAAGAAAATATTCTGCCTTCCATGGTTGATGGTTCTGACTTGCAAATTAGTACATTGCAGTGGTTATTTGATCAAAGTCCCTATTGGCATTCTGCTAATCTCTAAATGCTGTCAAGTTCCTGGAGACGTACGTTCTTTCGTAAGGAAATGCTCAATATCGGTCTGCGTCCTGCGGAACTGTTCTGACTGCATATAGCCGCTGTTTTTCTTCAGCATCTGACGAATGTCTTGCAATGAGTGTTCATAGCAGGACATTTCGTTTTTTCGCTGGGTATGGTGGCGTGCCGTTCGGTTGATTTCCTCCTGCCGTTCCAGTCTTAGCCGGTTGCACACCTTATTTAATATAGGCACTATCACATTGTCGAACAGCGAGTGCCCCTGTATGTAGAGATAGGTGGTCTGAGGCGTCACACCCAGTTCCTTGATGTCGGCTTTCAGTTTGAGATAAGTCTCTTTGTTATTGGGAAAGTCGGCTTGCAACTGTCTGATTTTCCGATTCACCTTCTGGCGCAGATGGTCGATGGAAGGCTGTGGGTCGAAGATGTTGAAGCCTCCCGGATCAATGACTCGGGCAAAGTCGGAAAGCGAGAATTTGTTGTGATTGCCTGAACGGTAAGCCCATACCGACCAGATGAACAGGGGGAAGATGGCTTCGCTATACTGGGCGAGATAGTCGTTAAAATCGAAGATGCGATGGTCGTTCAGGGTTACTGCTACACAGACATCATGTAGCGAGGGGGCATAGCTCTGCAGATTCTCGATGGCGTAGGCATAGGTGTGGAAAACATAGGGACTTCCTATGACTTTCTGCGACTGGGGGGTAGTGCCTTGCATCAGGTAGTCGTAATCGGCATCTACACAGGCTATCATGTCTTCGCCGATTCGTCCCTCAATGAAATTCATCAGCACCGACTTCTTGCCACGTTCCAGTTTCTGGTGCGAAGGCAGCATCACCTCGAAGTATAGCTTGTCGTTCTCAAAACGGCTCAGCACCGTGCGCCAAAAGTAGATGTCATCATAGCTTTCCACGTATGCTACGATGCGTCGCTTGGCTTTTTTCGAGGTCATCTGGTTGGCTGCCTCGAAATAACGCGAGTTCAGATTATCCTTCAGCCTGTTCCCCATGCCTATGACTTAAACTGTAATGTCCGAAACCTCCGTTACTTTGTCCATCCATCCGCTCATGATGACGGCAGGTGAATGGGTGGTCAGTATAATCTGTACGTTGGGGTTGAGTTCCAATATCAGTTCAATGAGTCGCTTTTGCCATTCGATGTGGAGCGACACCTCCGGTTCGTCCATCAAGAGCACGTAGGGTTGTTGGTCTTCCACCAATACGGTGAGGAGAATAGCCAGAATTTGCTTTTCGCCGCTTGAAAGCTTATAGGGCATTAGTGTTTCGCCGATTTGTGAGAAGCGGATTTCATTCTCCGTGCGGATAATTTTCTTACCTGTTTCCTCGAACAAATCGTCAACTATGTCCTGAAAGCGTTTCTTGGGTTCCGACAGGTGTTGGGCGGCATCCGTATTACCTTGTTGCAGTTCTGCGATGATACGGTTGCCGATGTTCACCTGATAGTCGAGATATTTGCGCTGCAGGTTATAGAGCTGTAGGTCAAGCAGCGACCCACCGCCCATGCCTGCCAGTGCCGATAGCGTCTCACGCATAACGGCATCACCTTCTGACAGAGTCTGTGTGATATTGCTGTCAAGCGAGCGAATGATGTCAAAACGGATGTGTGTAGCCTCTTCGGGTTCAAATACAAGACGTACGCCTTTCAGAAGATGGTTGCGGATGTCACCATTGCTATTGATGCTTTTTACCACCTTACTTAATATTGTTGACTTGCCTACTCCATTGATACCACTGAGCACATTAACTTTTGGATCAAGATCCCATACAATGTGTTTCCTTCCACCCCATAGAGAATCTATCTCAATTTGTTTGATGAATTCTGCGTACTTTGCCATGTGTTGAGAATATTTATATGGCAAAAATAATGAATATTCTCGAATTATGTGTACTTTTGTAGGCGAAATTTTATTAAAATGACTAAAACAGACAATAATCGTCCGCTAATCGCCCATCTTTCTATGTTTGGAGCATGCGCTGGATGGGGATTGATGGCTCCTGTCGGTAAGGATGCAATGACCCATGGTTTTGATGGTATTACGATGGTAACTTTTAGAGTAGTTGGAGCATGCATTCTATTTTGGATAGCTTCGGTTTTTGCTCCCAAAGAAGAGGTGCCTTGGCGTGATAAGTTGATGTTTATTGGTGCAGGCATGTTTGGATTACTATTCAATCAGTGTTGCTACACCATCGGCTTAAGTATTACATCCCCCATTAATGCTTCTATTGTAACTACTTCGATGCCTATTTTTGCCATGTTGCTAGCAGCCCTGATACTGAAAGAACCCATTACCAGTATAAAAGCTCTTGGTGTTATGTTAGGATGTTCGGGAGCCTTGATATTGATATTAACATCAGCAGTCCATGCTAGTGATAAGGTGGGCGATATTAGAGGGGATCTGCTATGTCTGTTTGCGCAGTTCTCGTTTGCTCTCTATCTTTCGCTCTTCAATCCGTTAATACGGCGTTACAATGTATTTACTATTAATAAGTATATGTTTTCATGGGCAACACTGATGTTGTTGCCTTTCACTTTTTCGCATGTCAGCGAGGTGTTGGCAGTATCAATACCCACACGAACATGGTTGGAGGTTGCTTACGTGGTATTTATAGGAACCTTTTTGGGTTATATCCTTACTATGATCGGGCAGCGTACGCTTCGTCCAACGGTAGTGTCGGTTTATAATTATGTGCAGCCCGTCGTTTCTGTAGCTGTTACAATACTGATGGGTATTGGTGTTTTGAAGCCAACTCATGCCCTTGCTGTTGTCTTGGTATTCTGCGGTGTATGGTTGGTGACGAAATCTAAGTCAAGGAATGATGTGGAAAAGGGTCTGAATAATATAAAAAGGTGACCACTTAATGTCGATCACCTTTTTTCTTACTCCAGAAATCTTCCAGTCTTATTTCGAATATCAGTGTACTATAGGCAGGTATAGAACCGTTTGCCACACTGCCATAACCCAGTTGATAGGGTATTGTTACAAGCCAGTGTTCACCTCGATGCATATTCAACAGGGCTGTGCCAAACCCCGATACGACACTGTTTACAGCAAATGTACGAGGAACTGCATTCTCGAAATTGAAAGGGTTTTGATAACTCTTGTCAAATTCAAGGCCTGTAGTATACGTGGTTGAAGGAATCAGCGTACCCACATAGTGAATCTGTACAGTATCATTCAGAAAGGGCCTCTGGTCATCATACACTTCACTGTCAGAAAGTTTTTCTACTAGGATATAGTCAGTAGACTTTGGGGTCAACTCCTCGCGCAATGAATACTTTTTTAGTTTGAAATCGTAGTCATTGGCAAGATAAGCTGCCTCGAAATATTTCTCGTTTTTATTTTTCCAGTCGTGAAATTCTTCCACGACATCACTTTTTTCACTGCATGATGCCATGACCATCAGTGTGCAAGAAACGAGTATGAAATGTTTGATATTCATTATTGCAGTTTCTTCAATAGACTTGCGATGCTTACTTTATCTTCAATGATAGCAGCCAGATCACTGATGTTCACACGCTCCTGTTCCATCGTGTCGCGGAAACGGAGTGTCACCTTGCCGTCGTTCAGTGAATCGTGGTCAACGGTGACACAATATGGTGTACCGATGGCGTCCTGACGGCGATAGCGCTTACCGATAGAGTCCTTCTCATCATACTGGCAGTTGAAGTGGAACTTCAGGTCGTTGATGATTTCACGGGCTTTCTCAGGCAGACCGTCTTTCTTCACCAGTGGCATCACGGCGAGTTTCACAGGAGCCAGGGCTGCAGGCAGTTTCAATACCACACGTGTCTCGCCGTTCTCCAGTTTCTCCTCGCAATACGAGTGACACATCACGGAGAGGAACATACGGTCAACACCGATAGAGGTCTCGATGACAAACGGAGTGTAGCTCTCGTTGGTCTGTGGGTCGAAGTACTTAATGCTCTTGCCTGAGTATTTTTCATGCTGCGACAGGTCAAAGTTTGTACGAGAGTGAATACCCTCCACCTCTTTGAAACCAAACGGCATCTTGAACTCGATATCTGTAGCGGCATTGGCATAGTGAGCCAGTTTGTCGTGATCGTGGAATCGATAGTTCTCTGCGCCGAAGCCAAGTGCTTGGTGCCAAGCCATACGGGTTTGCTTCCACTTGGGGAACCACTCCAACTCGGTGCCAGGAGCTACGAAGAACTGCATCTCCATCTGTTCGAACTCGCGCATACGGAAAATGAACTGGCGAGCCACAATCTCGTTACGGAAAGCCTTACCAATCTGGGCAATACCGAATGGAATCTTCATACGGCCTGTCTTCTGTACGTTCAGATAGTTCACAAAGATACCCTGAGCCGTCTCTGGGCGCAGATAGACCTTCATCGAACCGTCAGCCGAAGCACCCATTTCGGTTGAGAACATCAGGTTGAATTGACGGACGTCCGTCCAGTTGCGAGTACCGCTGATAGGACAAACAATCTCCTCGTCCAGGATAATCTGCTTCAACTCTTCCAAGTCGGGACCCTGCATAGCAGCAGCATAGCGTGCGTGCAGTGCGTCGCGCTTCTCCTTAGTCTCCTTCACGCGCTCGCTGGTCTCCATATACTTCTGTTCGTCAAACGAATCACCGAAACGCTTGCGAGCCTTCTCCACTTCCTTCTGAATCTTCTCGTCGTACTTGGCAATCTGATCTTCTATCAGCACGTCAGCACGATAGCGCTTCTTCGAATCGCGGTTGTCAATCAGAGGGTCGTTGAAAGCATCCACGTGTCCTGATGCCTTCCATATCGTTGGGTGCATAAAGATGGCAGAGTCGATACCCACAATGTTCTCGTGCAACAATACCATCGACTTCCACCAGTATTCCTTAATGTTGTTCTTCAACTCAACACCGTTCTGACCATAGTCATACACGGCTCCTAAACCATCGTAAATATCACTGGATGGGAATACGAAACCATACTCCTTACAGTGGCTTACGATTTTCTTAAATACATCTTCTTGTGCCATAAAAATACTGTAATTTCGAAATTATGGCTGCAAAGGTAGTAAAAATTTCATAATTCATAATTCATAATTCATAATTATTACTAGAATTGCAACATTATTTAATAAAATAAGCCCTTTTTATTTGGTTGATTCCTTTCTTTTTCATACCTTTGCAGTCGCAAGATAAGATTATAGCTATAACACATATTTTTATTTAAGGTATTAAGAAGAAAGCATGGAAATAGATGTACTGACAGCCATTTCGCCTATAGATGGCCGTTATAGGAATAAAACAGAACAGTTGGCAGGATATTTCTCAGAGTATGCACTGATACGTTATCGTGTACGAGTAGAGATAGAATATTTTATTACGCTTTGTGAGTTGCCCTTACCCCAATTGGAAAGTTTCGACCATAGCCTGTTTGGATCCCTACGCAATATTTATCTCAACTTTACAGAAGAGAATGCAGTACGTGTAAAGGAAATCGAAAAGACGACCAATCACGATGTGAAAGCAGTTGAGTATTTTATAAAAGAAGAACTTGATAAAATAGGTGATTTTGAGCAATACAAGGAATTCATTCACTTTGGACTGACATCACAGGATATTAACAATACTAGCGTGCCTCTCTCTATTAAAGAAGCATTGGAAAATGTATATTATCCTTTGGTAGAGGAATTAATTGAGCAACTGAACGACTATGCAGAGCAGTGGAAAAATGTGCCAATGTTGGCAAAAACTCATGGACAGCCAGCTTCTCCTACTCGTTTGGGTAAAGAAGTGATGGTATATGTTTATCGTTTGGAAGAGCAGTTGCGCGGATTGAAGGATACACCAATTACAGCCAAGTTCGGAGGTGCGACAGGTAATTATAATGCACATCACGTAGCTTATCCCCAGTATGATTGGCGTGAGTTCGGCAATAAGTTTGTCTGTGAAAAATTGGGATTGGAACGCGAACAGTGGACTACTCAGATTTCTAACTACGACTGGTTGGGCGCAATTTTTGATGCAATGCGCCGTATTAATACCATCATCATCGATTTAGATCGAGATTTCTGGATGTATATTTCGATGGAATATTTTAAACAGAAAATTAAAGCCGGTGAAGTTGGTTCTAGTGCAATGCCCCATAAGGTAAACCCCATAGATTACGAGAATTCGGAGGGTAACATGGGGATAGCCAATGCCATCCTTCAGTTTTTGGCTCAGAAATTGCCAGTTAGCCGTTTACAACGAGATTTGACAGATTCGACAGTTTTGCGTAACGTCGGTGTACCTATGGGACATGCCCTTATTGCAATGCAGAGCACATTAAAAGGTCTTCGTAAACTGATTCTTAACGAGGAAAAATTGCAGGAAGATCTTGACAATACTTGGGCAGTTGTAGCTGAGGCCATTCAGACCATATTACGCCGTGAGGCTTATCCTCATCCATATGAAGCTCTGAAGGCGCTCACGCGTACCAATCAGAAGATGACTCCAGAGTTGATTCATGACTTTATACAGGGGCTTGAGGTCAGCCAGGAGGTGAAAGAAGAATTAATGGCTATTACGCCAATGAATTATACTGGTATTTAATAAAATTATTAACAACACAGAGGGAGCCGTGAGGTTTCCGGCTAACATTCAACATTTTATAATTATGGAATTAGAGAACGAAAAGAAGACAGAAGAACAGTCCACAGAGCAGAGCAAAAGCCGTGAGGGCTATTCAAACCCAGCAAGTGGTTATCAAGGTTACAAACCAGGACGCTCACCACGTCCACGTATTCATCAACAGACGCGTCCTTACAATCAGGGTGGCTACAATCGTAATCTAGGGCAAGACGAAGGAGGCTTCCGTCCTGAGGGTTTTGGAGCAGGCTTGCAGAGTAGTGCTCCTCAACGTCAGGGAGGATATCGTCCACGTTTTAATTCTAATAATGACGAACAAGGTGGTTATCGTCCTCGTAATAACTATCAGCAGGGTGGTTATCAACCCCGTGGTGGCTATGGTCCTTCTCGCGGAGGATACGGACAGCCTCGTCAGCAAGGTGGTTATGGTCAGCCACGTGGTGGCTATGGTCAGTCTCGTGGTGGCTATCAGAAGCCACAGCGTGGAGGCTATCGCCAGCATACTGCTGATTATGATCCAAATGCAAAGTACAGTTTCAAGAAGCGTATAGAATATAAGGAAGAAAATTATGATCCCAACGAGCCCGTACGTCTGAATAAGTTTCTTGCTAATGCTGGGGTATGTAGCCGTCGTGAGGCAGATGAGTTTATTCAGGCTGGTGTGGTAACTGTTAATGGCGAAGTGGTTACAGAACTTGGAACTAAGATTCTGCGTACAGATACCGTCATGTTCCATGATACACCTGTCACTCCAGAGAAAAAGGTCTATGTTTTGCTTAATAAGCCCAAGGATTATGTTACTACGAGTGATGATCCTCAGCAGCGTAAGACGGTAATGGATCTTGTAAAGGGGGCGTGTCAGGAACGCATTTATCCAGTAGGTCGTCTGGACCGTAATACAACAGGTGTTTTGCTACTGACCAATGATGGTGATTTAGCTTCGAAGTTGACACATCCAAAGTTCTTAAAGAAAAAAATCTATCACGTATATCTTGACAAGAATGTGACAGCTCATGATATGCAACAGATTGCCGATGGTATCATGTTGGATGATGGAGAAATTAAAGCTGATGATATCCAATATGCTGATCCCGTAGACAAGAAACAGGTCGGCATAGAGATTCATTCTGGAAAAAATCGTATTGTACGTCGTATTTTCGAGAGTCTCGGCTATCGTGTGACAAAACTTGATCGCGTTCAGTTTGCTGGACTCACCAAGAAAAACCTTCGTCGTGGCGACTGGCGTTACCTTACGGAAGAGGAGGTCGATCGCCTGCGTATGGGTGCTTATGAGTAATAGTTAGTATGCTGCGACCTTGTCGCAGCATACATGATATAAGGAATTACAAAATGAAAAGAACAAAGATAGTAGACGTACTGCAAAGTACGGAATTTGGAAAAGAAATCTGCGTGAAAGGTTGGGTTCGTACTCACCGCTCCAGTAAGGCTGTAGACTTTATAGCTTTGAACGACGGTTCAACTATAAAGAATGTACAGGTGGTGATTGACCCGATGAGATTTGATGATGAACTCTTAAAACAAATTACCACAGGTGCCTGTATTTGCGTTGAGGGAATCTTGGTAGAGAGTCAGGGGGCAGGTCAGACCTCAGAGATTCAGGCTGCAAGTCTGGAACTCTATGGAGCCTGCGACAATACATATCCCATGCAGAAGAAAGGACAGTCGTTCGAGGTGATGCGCAAGAATGCCCATATGCGCCTGCGTACCAATACCTTTGGTGCCGTAATGCGAATCCGTCACAATATGGCAATGGCTATTCATACCTATTTCCACGATCATGGATTCTTCTATTTCCATACTCCTCTGATTACGGCCAGTGACTGTGAGGGAGCAGGAAATATGTTCCAGGTAACCACTAAGAACCTCTATGACCTGAAGAAAGATGAGAACGGCAAGATTATCTATGATGATGATTTCTTTGGCGAGCAGACCTCGCTAACCGTTTCCGGACAGTTGGAGGGAGAGTTGGGTGCTACAGCCCTGGGTGCTATCTACACTTTCGGTCCCACGTTCCGTGCAGAGAATTCCAACACACCTCGCCATTTGGCTGAGTTCTGGATGGTAGAACCTGAGGTGGCTTTCCTTGACCAGGAGGAACTGATGGATCTGGAGGAAGACTTTATCAAATATTGTGTACGATGGGCACTTGACAACTGTAAGGACGATCTGCAGTTCCTCAACCAGATGATTGACAAGACACTGATTCAGCGTTTGGAGGGTGTACTCAAGGAAACTTTTGTTCGTCTGCCTTATACTGAGGGTATCAATATCCTGCAGGAGGCTATCAAGAATGGTAAGAAGTTTGAGTTCCCCTGTAACTGGGGTGATGACTTGGCTTCTGAGCACGAGCGCTATCTCGTCGAGGAACATTTCAAAAAACCAGTTATCATGACCGACTATCCTCGTGCTTTCAAGTCGTTCTATATGAAGCAGAATCAAGATACTGCTGATGGTTGCTCTGTTGGGTATAAAGGAGCCGTTGCACCTGGTCCTACGATGCAGGGAACCGATGTGCTGTTCCCACAGATAGGCGAGATTATTGGTGGTTCTGTGCGTGAGGAAAGCTATGATAAATTGATGTCAGAAATCAAACGTCGTGATATGGATATGACTCACCTGTGGTGGTATATTGATACTCGTAAGTGGGGTACCTGTCCACATGCTGGCTTCGGCCTAGGCTTTGAACGCCTCATCCTATTTGTAACGGGCATGCAGAACATCCGCGATGTCATTCCGTTCCCACGTACTCCTAAGAGTGCTGAGTTCTGATTGATGTAATACATAAAAAAAGATATGTTCC
>DEJG01000014.1:6971-124039 GCA_002353295.1 Prevotella sp. UBA2754 | reverse complement strand
GGAACATATCTTTTTTTATGTATATTTGCAAAACAATGTTTAACTAACAAATTAATTAATACAATGAAAAAATTACTTCTTGTGTGTTTCATGACTCTATTTGGAATTGGTCATTCGTTTGCTCAGGATTATGAGCGTGGTATCTTTAATCATTTAGGTGCTAATTTTAGTGTAGGTACAGAAGGTATCGGCATTGGGATTGCCGCGCCATGTACTGAGTATCTGGAGTTCGGACTGGGTATTAACTTCTTTCCGGGCATTAAAATCAAGGATGATGTGACTATTGACGTAGCGGGTCTGCCTATCGATAACAAAGTAAATATCAAGGGTTCGATGAGTCGTACGATGCTGGATTTTAAAGCTAATGTTTATCCTTTTGGCAATAGAAGTTCTTTCTTTGTGGCTGCGGGCTTCTCGTTTGGTGGTAAAAAGATTTTCGATTTGAACGGTCACAATAATGATGTTGCTGGTTTGACTCCAGAGGAGCGTTCGTTGATTGCAGCTGATCTTGCTGACTATAGGTTGGAGTTTGATAGCAATGGTGATATCAATGGTGATGTACGTGTCAAGAGTTTCCGTCCTTATCTTGGTTTGGGCTTCGGTCGATTGGTTCCTAAGAAGCGTGTGGGCTTCCGTTTTGAGTTAGGATGCCAGTTTATGGGTAAGATGAAGGTCTATCAAAACGATAAAGAGTTGGATCCTGACGCTCCTGTGAAAGGTAAAGACGACCTGTCTAAATGGTTGGATAAGTTGAAAGTATATCCTGTATTGAAGTTTACCTTAACAGGACGTATCTTCTAAACGAGGGAGATTCCTTTGTCAGAGATAGTAATCAGTCGGCGGCGGTAAAGGTCGCCGACTGACTTTTTGTATATTTTTTTAGAGACGCCAAAACGCTGAGCAATTTCGTCGGCAGGACTCTTGTCGCCTAAGTCGCAGAACCCGCCATTCTCATGTAAGTATCGCAATAACTCGTCCGAGAAATCGAGTGCTCGCTGGTAGCCGTCATGTTTCTGATAGCGCTCTACTTTGGTTGTCGCTATCAGTCGGTGTGTCTTCTCGTCCTCCATCACATAGACGTAGTATCGTTGCCCTTTCTGCATGCGCTGCTTCTGTTCACGAAACGGGCAGAACAGGTCTTTCATCAGTCCCCAGTTGAGGAATGCCCCATATTCATTCGTCCAAGCACATTCCAGCCATGCAAACTCTCCTACTTTGGCCAGCGGTTTCTGTGTGGTAGCCACCAGCTTCTCGTCTTGGTCTAGATAGATAAACACTTCCATCTCCGTCCCAATCGTCACCCCTTTGGGTACGTAGCGTTTAGGCAGCAGAATTTCTCCTTCGTCGCCTCCGTCGAGATAGAGTCCGAAGTCCACACGTTTCACCACACGGAGGGTGTTATAGTCGCCGAGTTTAATCATATTCTTGTATATCCAATAGTCCGTCACGCATGTGGATGGTGCGGTCAGTAATATTGGCCAGTTGTTCGTCGTGAGTCACTATGACGAAGGTCTGACCGAATTGGTCGCGCAGGTCGAAGAATAGCTTGTGCAGTTCCTCTTTGTTCTTTGAGTCGAGCGATCCACTGGGCTCATCAGCCAGAATGACAGCAGGCTTGTTGATCAGAGCACGAGCCACTGCCACGCGCTGTTTCTCACCACCAGATAGTTCGTTGGGTTTATGTCCTGCGCGATTGCTCAGTCCCATAAACTCGAGTAGTTCTTGTGCCCGTGTCTTGGCTTGACGTTGAGAAGTTCCAGCAATAAAGGCAGGAATCATCACATTCTCCAGTGCTGTAAACTCGGGCAATAGTTGGTGAAACTGAAATACGAAGCCAATGTGCTTGTTTCGGAAATCTGAGAGTTTCTTCTGTGAGAGGTCTGTCACGTTAATGTTATCAATAAATACGGAACCACTGTCAGGGTGGGAGAGTGTTCCTATAATTTGCAAAAGTGTTGTTTTGCCAGCGCCACTAGGCCCTACAATGCTGACAATTTCGCTTTTTCCTATGGCGAGGTCAATACCTTTTAACACCTGCAATGAACCAAAACTCTTGGTGATCTTCTCGATTCTGATCATATACTTTTCCTAAATCTTTCTAGCTTTGTTAAAATATAGTCGTAGACACTGCTTTCTTCTTTGTGCTGTGCCTCTGTAAAGGTCATTCTTTCGTCTTTCGTGTCACCAAACTGGTCAGGGAAAATAATCATCAAGTTCTTGCCCGAGAAGTGTTGCATCAGTTCATTGGGCAGTCGCTCAAGTGCATTCTTGTATGAGATTGTACCCTTACGTGCAGTAATGATTATAAACATGTGGTCTTCTCTGATTGTTTCTGCTAGTTTAGGCAGTTCGTTCCAGTGAGCCATGAATGTATATTCCGCACGCACACCAGGGTGCAAGTTGTTGATATATTCGCGAATCAGTTCTAAACTCTCGTTGCGTCCATGAAACTGGATGCGGCAATCCAGATTCTCTGCCATTCGGCTTAGACGTTCTAGCCAACGGTGGAAACCTGGTTCGAATTCTGCACGTGAAGGCACCACTACCTGAATGCGTCGCAGGGTGTTGAGTGGTTGTACGAAGCGACTTAAAACAATCTGGCGGTTGAGTCCGTTATACAAACTTTGAATAAAATCGCCCCAGAACTTAGGATTCACTTCTGTATGTACGTGCATGCCCATGATGATTTCTGAGCTAGCAAACTCGCGGAAAGCGTGTTTGATACCGTTTGCGATGTTGGTGGCCAGTCGCACTTGTTTTTGCATCTTAACTTCGCTGGCACTAGCTTGTTGTTCCAGTTTTTCTAGAAGCCGTAATCCTTTATCCCTGTTAATGCTAGCATTGCTATCATCGTACACCACGTTGAGGGCAACGAGACCACGATTTAGTTTCTGGTTACGCATCATGATGGCAAGTTCTAATAACTGAGGTGCTATCTCAGGATACTTTACACAGAGCAGAATCTTTTCATCATCGTTCTTGGCACTGCTAGCCGCTAACTGTTGGCTATTGCCTTTCAGTACGATTTGTTGCGCAGCATGGGCTGTCATCAGAGAACTGATTACGCACGTCACCAATATCATGATGACAACACCATTCAATATCTCGTCATTGACAAGGTATATACCTGGATGAACTTCTAATCGCATGCCTACCATTACCATCGCGATAGCACCAGCGGCATGGGCACTTGTCAGTCCAAACATCATGTGTCCAGCAGCTTTAGGCAGTCTGAAGAGCAGACTTGATACATAAGCTGCCACTGCCTTTCCAAAGGTCCCGAAGAATGCTATGAGTAATACAATCCATATCATGTGCCAACCTGTAAATAGGGAACCGACATTGATGAGCATACCTACACCAATTAGGAAATAGGGTATGAACAGCGCATTACCAATGAACTCGATACGATTCATTAAAGGCGATACATGAGGGATATAGCGGTTTAGAATCAGGCCAGATATGAATGCTCCGACGATGCCCTCTACACCAACAGCCTCAGATGTGGCAGCACTGAAGAACATCACGGATAGAACGAAGATAAACTGCATCACTTGATCGGAATAGCGACGCAAAAAAAACCGAGTCAGGCGAGGGATAATTAGAATGCAGGCGAATATGAATCCGCAGAATTTCAAAAGGAAAAGCATCCAGAACCATACACTTGTTTGTCCTTCATATGAAGCGGCTAAAGCAGCCAACATCATCAAGGCAAGGAATAGTGATAGCATAGATGAGCCTACACTCAACATGACACTAGAGTCACGTTGCAAACCATAGCGTCCAACTATCGGATAGGCTATCAGAGTGTTAGACGCCATGATACAACCCAATAAGAACGAAGCTTGAGGGGTATAATTTAAAAACCAAATAGCCATGATGTATGTTAGGATGAGAGGAATCAAGAAAGTGAGTAGTCCAAAAATAAGCATCCGTTTGGAATTCTTCTTCACACTTTCTAAATCCATCTCCAGTCCAGCCAGAAACATAATGTATAGCAGTCCTACTTTGCCAAAAAGTTCGAATGAGGAGTCACGTTCTAAGATATTGAGGCCATATTTGCCAATGAGCATACCTGCCAATACCATTCCGATAATATGTGGAATTCGTAGCTTACCCATGATGATAGGGGCAAACAGAATAATAAGTAACACGACGAAAAAAATCAGCGTCGGGTTGGTTATTGGGAAATATGCTACTAAAAATGTCATATTGTTTGCAAAGATACTAAATAATTGATAATTGATAATTGATAATTGATATTTTTTTGTAATTTTGCAGCCAAAATTGGTGTTTTAATAAGAAAAAGAAAGATGAAAGTAGCTATCGTGGGTGCCTCAGGTGCCGTGGGTCAGGAGTTTTTGAGAATCCTCGACCAAAGAAATTTTCCGATGGACGAACTTGTTCTGTTTGGCTCAGAACGCAGTGCTGGCAGCAAATACACTTTCCGTGGTAAGGAGCTGACAGTGAAGTTGCTCCAACACAACGACGACTTTAAGGACATCGACATTGCCTTCACCTCAGCTGGCGCAGGCACGTCGAAGGAGTTTGCCGAGACCATTACCAAGTATGGCTGTGTGATGATTGACAACAGCTCGGCTTTCCGCATGGACGATGATGTCCCCTTGGTAGTGCCTGAGTGCAATGCTGCCGACGCCCTGATACGTCCTCGCGGCATCATAGCCAATCCCAACTGTACTACAATCATGATGGTGGTCGTGTTACAGCCGCTTGAGCAACTCTCACACATCAAACGCATCCACGTCAGCAGCTATCAGAGTGCTTCTGGTGCAGGTGCTGCTGCTATGGCTGAACTGCAACAGCAGTATAAGGAAATGGTGGAAGAGGGTGAGGTGAAAACCATCAAGAAATTCCCTCATCAACTGGCATACAATGTCATTCCTCAGATTGATGTCTTCCAACCCAATGGTTACACCAAAGAGGAAATGAAGATGTATAACGAGACACAGAAGATTATGCATACCGATGCTAAATGTTCGGCTATGTGTGTTCGTGTTAGTTCTTTACGTTCTCATTCCGAAAGTGTATGGATTGAGACTGAGCGCCCCTTGAGTGTCGAGGAGGCTCAGAAGGCCATTGCTGCAGCTCCAGGTTGTACGCTTGTTGACGACCCTGCCAACCTTGTTTACCCCATGCCTTTAGAGACAGCTGGCAAGGACGATGTCTATGTAGGTCGTGTCCGTAAGGATCTTGCCGACGAAAACGGCCTCACCTTCTGGCTCTCAGGAGACCAAATACGCAAGGGTGCCGCCCTGAATGCCGTTCAGATTGGTGAATATCTGGTTAAGGTTGGAAATGTGAAGTAATTGAATATTAAATTAATGTACACAAAAAAAGCGGAGGTCTAGTACTTCCGCTTTTTGTGCGCCTGACAGGACTCGAACCTGCACGTCGCGAGACACTAGATCCTAAGTCTAGCGCGTCTACCAATTCCGCCACAGGCGCTAAATAGGGTGCTGAATGGATAGCGGATGCAAAAGTACTATAAAAAAAGCAAATATCCAAATTATTCTGTTAAAAGTTTCCTTGCTGCCTCGATGATGGTGTCAATTCCTTTTTGTACATCGTTGCTTTTCAGTTGTATGTAGATGTCTGGTTCAATACCGAATTCGGTATGTTGTTTGTTCTTGTCGTACATCGGGCAAGCTGAAAAACGTACAGTCCATCCGTTGGGCAGACTGCTACTCATGGGCATACCCGAACCGCCTCCTGTCTTGTCGCCAACCAGTTTGACGTGAGGCAGAGCGTGCATCATAGAAGCAAATTCGTTAGCAGCACTATACACAGAACGATTCGTCAGTACGCAGACTGGCTTGTGCCACCGCAAGTTACTAGAAGGTTCAAGGTATTGTGTCTCCATACTGCTGAAGTCGTTGTGTCCTTTTCCTGTTTTGTGTTGCAGATAACCCACTATTGTCTTCTCGTGCACAAAACGAGCGGCTAGTCGTTCTGCATTGGTGAGGTCACCGCCCCCATTGTTGCGAATATCTATGATGAGTCCTCGACAGAGTGCCAAATAAGACAGCACATCGTCAAGGTTGCCTTCGCCAATCGGTGTTTGGAATGACTCATAGCGTATATAGCCAATATTGTCATCCAATACGCGATAGTTGAGGCCGCTGGAAATTTTGTAGTCTGTACCTAGGTATTTGCGTTCCAGTGTGTCGCTAAAGTTCTTGGGGAAAGCTTCCTGCCATGCCCAATAGCGCCCATAGTCATAGCTTGATGAGAGGTTGACATGTCCGTCGCGTAGTTCGGCCAGCATATCGCAGAGCACCTCGAAAAGTTGCGTCTCGCGCATCTGGTTGTTCACACGTACCTTATATTTATTATAAACTTCCTGCCAATCGAGTCCATACTCATGCCCCTTATAGTCGAAAAAGCAGTAGTGTTCATCTATAATTTGCCACAGAGCCTCGAAGTTTCCTGAAGGTGTGTCTGGGCGTTCTGCCTCGTCAACGCAGGAGCTCAGATGCGTTAAGGTGGCTAGAGATACTAGAAAAAATAAAACTTTCTTCATAGGGCATGAGGGATTAGAGAGAAACAACGCGTGAAACCGATGAGGAAGCGATGCGTGTAGACATGTTGCTTTAATTGGTTTACCTTGTACTGTTGATAGTTGCCCATATAACCAATGCGTAGTGCCCACTTGGCGCTGAGGTTAGCATCGAGTGTCAGCATTTGGCGCCATTCCGGGGCATTGGCAAAAGTGGTAAATACCACATTGTGATCATAGTTTCCACGATTGAATATTTCGTAGTATGACTGTCCATAGTTGGGTGAGAACATGACGCCCACAAATGGCAGGTTCACCTCATAGCGTATCATCGTAGGCTTATTGAAAAGTGTAAAACGATAAGAAACTACGCCTGTGGGCATCAGATTAAGATGTGCGCGGGCCTGAGCAGGGTTGTTGGAATTAGAAGTGTTATATATAAATCCCAGCGAGGCATTAGCCACTCCACCAGCTTGGAGTGTTAATCTATTATCGCAGAGACTCCAGTTGTAGAGTTTCCCCCAGTAGAAGTTATAAGCGCCTTCCAGTTCCTTACGCGAGTTGGACCTGTCGCGTACGAATGAGATGTTCGCCTCGTGTTCCATCAGGGTACTCCAGTGACGATAAGGACGTTTACGCTCTATAGTAGCCACAAAACTGAGTCCGAAGCCCTTAAAATGCTCAGCCGATAGATAGGTATCCAGAATGTGTGTACCACCAATGCCTATCATGCGACTGCTATTGATGACTTTAACAGAGTCGTTCTGTGCTTGTGCAGATTGGCCAACAATCAAAAGCCAACAGCAAACGGCTAATATCTTACTGATAGTCTTCATCCGTAAATAGCGTTTGCTGGCCAGTAAGCTCGTCCATCACTTGTTGCTGGCTCTTGCCAGCATCAGGATCGAGGTTTTCTTCTTCTTGAATGCCTGGAAATTCTGGATTATCAGTTTTTTTCTCAGGGAAGCGAACGGGCTCCAACTCTTCAATGGTGGCTATCTGGTTGGTGGTGAGACGTTTACCCTTCGCTTTGTAACCCTTGACAGCAATGAACTGCTCAACGTCCACCTCTTCAGACCCACGGAATTCGTCAATACCTCCATAGGTAACGAGAATACGTGGATATACTTGGTCTGTCAGCAGTATCTGTTGCGAGTTAGGATTGTCACCCAGATAGTTCTGCTTCTTTTTCGATGCTTCCATCAAGAATCGTTTTACGTAAGGATAGCCTTGATTGTCAGCATCGAAGAGTACACAGCTCCACACCTTTTCAGCTTCGTATTTCTCTAAGTGGGCTACATTGTCTTCGAAATGTACGTTTACATCAAAACCAGACAGGTAATAATCACCATTCTTCAGAATTACAAGGATGTTATCCCCATCGTTGAATTCGCCCAATAAGAGTCCATGCTCATCATAGTTCAGACGATTGACATCCGGATCATACCACACTTTACGTCCTCCAAGTGTAGAGTGTCCGTGACTCTTCAATCCGATGCGATGTATCTGGTATTTTGTAAGGATGACCCCCTTGGCACTGCGTCCCTTGATGCCCACTTCCGAGAAGTCTTTGTCGAAAAATATCTTTTTCAGCTTGGGTGCAGGGTCGAGCGTCACCTTGATGACTTCTGCTTCGCCGTTGGGGTTAGCAGTGAAGTAGACGACTTTAGAACCTGGTGTACCATTCGTAATATCGTATTCGCGGTCGCGAGTGATGGCAGGCACATTGAAGCGTTTAATATAATATGTGCCTTTCTTTCCATCGCGGTAAACGGCATTATAGATGGTACGCTGATCGTTCTTTTTGAAAACACCGAGCCACATGATATTTTTGCCAACAAACAATTTGTCGGCCACGCGGACCACTTTGAACTTACCATCCTTGTAGAAGATAATAATATCATCGATATCAGAGCAGTTGCATACAAATTCATCTTTCTTTAGACTCGTTCCAATGAATCCGTCATTTCGGTTAATGAATAGCTTCTGGTTAGCTTCTACCACTTTGGTAGCTTCGATGGTATCGAAGTTACGAATCTCAGTAAGTCGAGGATGGTCTTTGCCATATTTGTCCTTCAGGAATTGGAACCAGTCTGCAGTTACCTCTACCAGATTAGCCAAATCTCGATCTATCTCGTCAATTTCTGCTTTGATGCGAGCCATCAGCTCGTCGGCCTTATCCTTGTTGAATTTCAGGATGCGTTGCATCTTGATTTCTAACAGTTTAAGAATGTCGTCTTTGGTCACCTCGCGAATCATCTGTGGATAGAAAGGTGTCAATCGCTCGTCAATATGTTCGCAAACGGCATCGACATTGGGTGCCTGTTCGAATTTCTTATCCTTATAAATGCGTTCTTCAATGAAGATTTTCTCTAGCGAATAAAAGTGCAATTGCTCAAGCAGTTCACCCTTGCGGATTTCGAGTTCCTGGCGTATCAAATCCTTGGTGCGGTCTACTGAATGGCATAGTACGTCGGAAATCGTGAGGAACTGAGGCTTATTGTCCTCAATCACACAACAGTTAGGCGATATATTGATTTCGCAATCCGAGAATGCATAGAGGGCGTCTAGCGTCTTGTCACTCGATACACCAGGCATCAGTTGCACCTGTATTTCCACTTTGGCAGCAGTCAGGTCTTCCACATGGCGAGCCTTGATTTTCCCCTTTTCTATGGCTTTCAGAATGGAGTCGATGAGCGTCTCAGTAGTTTTCGAAAATGGTATTTCACGAATGACGAGCGTCTTGGGATCCAGTTTTTCAATCTTGGCACGTACTTTCAATACTCCTCCACGCTGTCCGTCATTATATTTCGAGACATCAATAGAACCACCTGTCGGGAAGTCTGGATAGAGTTGGAAAGGCTGACCGTGCAGATAACTGATAGCCGCATCACAGATCTCTACGAAATTATGTGGTAATACTTTGGTAGACAGACCAACGGCAATTCCTTCAGCGCCCTGTGCCAACAGTAGAGGAAATTTTACAGGCAGAGTGATAGGCTCTTTGTTGCGCCCATCGTATGACATCTGCCACTCAGTGGTTTTGGGGTTGAATACAGTATCAAGGGCAAATTTCGAGAGTCGTGCCTCAATATAACGGGGAGCAGCAGCCTTATTGCCAGTCAGAATGTTTCCCCAGTTACCTTGTGTATCAATCAGCAAATCTTTCTGTCCCAATTGCACTAGTGCATCGCCTATTGAGGCGTCGCCATGAGGGTGGAATTGCATGGTGTGACCCACAATGTTGGCCACTTTGTTGAACCGTCCGTCGTCCATGCGTTTCATTGAGTGCAGAATACGACGCTGTACGGGCTTCAATCCGTCCTCTATATGAGGTACAGCGCGATCCAAAATCGTATATGAAGCATAGTCGAGAAACCAGTTCTGATACATGCCGCTCAAATGATGCACAGCAGCTGCATCGAATCGGTTTACAGGCTTATAGTCAGAGTGTGATTCTGAGACCTCTTCGCTCTCTTCCTGTTTCACTTCATTCTCTTCTAAAATGTCGTCGTCCTTGATTTCGTCGTCCATGAATGTTTGGTTAGTTTTACTTTGCTGCAAAGGTAACAAAATTTTTCCAAAATCGAGGCATCTTCTTTATCTTTTTTCTTATTTCCTCACTTTAACGGCTTCAGGGAATTTGGAGGTGTCGAGGAAGAAGACGTCTTGTGAAGGACATTGGTGTCTTTACCTATTTATCCAATATAAAAACGGCTTGCTTGTTTCATTTTTTCTTTGTTATGATGAGGTGAAGTTAATGATTTTCTTAAAAAAGTTGTAATTATTGTAGGATAATCACTAAATTTGCAAACAAAAAGAACAAAACAACTCAATTAATCCAAATGAAGACTAAGTTATTATTACTATTGATGTTCTGTCCGCTCGCAGCGTTGGCAGTTCAAAGAGAAGTTAAATCGCCTGATGGCAAGATGGCTGTTGTGGTGAAAGTGGAAAATGGTAAGGCTTACTACCGCGTGACGTATGACGGTATTGAGATGCTGATGACTTCCCGTTTAGGGCTGAAGTCGACTTATGGCGACTTTGCGAAAGGACTCTCTTTCGTTGAGGCCGTAGAGGAGCGGGTAGAGAAGCATTATGACATCTCGCGTACAAAGACGTCGCATGTAGATTTTCATGCAAATCGCCTCGATATGACCCTGCAGAACGAGCAAGGACGCCATATGGTCTTGACTTTCCTCGTTGCTAATCATGATGTCGCTTTCCAATACACATTGCTTCGGCAGGAGGGCAATGAGATGCGCAGCGTTATTATAAAAGAGGAGGAAACGGCATTCCGCCTTCCCTCAGAAACCACAGCCTTCCTCTCGCCGCAAAGTGATCCGATGATTGGTTTTGCACAGACAAAACCCAGTTACGAGGAGGTTTATTCTGCTGATGCCCCTATGACGACAAAGTCGCATTATGGACACGGCTATGTGTTCCCGGCACTTTTTCATGTTGGACAGAAAGGTTGGGTTCTGATTAGCGAGACAGGAGTGACCTCCAGTTATGTAGGTGCTCACCTGAGTGACTATGATCAGGACGATGGTTACGAAATAGAATATCCTATGGAGGGCGAGAATAACGGTTTTGGTTCTACATCAGCTAGTGTGGCTCTTCCAGCTTCCACACCATGGCGTACCATCACCATAGGACGAGATTTGAAACCTATTGTGGAGACCACCATTCCCTTCGACCCGTTGTCGCCTCTATATGAACCCTCACAGCAGTATCAGCCGGGACGCTATACATGGAGTTGGCTCATCTGGCAGGACCAGAGTTGTAATTATGATGACCAAGTGACTTTCATCGATCTTGCTGCTAAGATGGGTTATGAATACTGTCTGGTGGATGCCTGGTGGGACACCAACATCGGACGCGACAGGATTGCCGAACTCTCGCGCTATGCCCAGCAAAAAGGCGTCAGTCTGCTTTTGTGGTATAACTCTAACGGACACGCCAATAATGCTCCACAGGGGCCTTTTAACTGTATGGACACCAATTTGGCTCGTGAACGTGAGATGGAATGGATGAAGCGTATCGGCATCAAGGGTATTAAGGTAGACTTCTTCGGAGGCGACAAGCAGCAGACGCTGGCGCTTTATGAAGACATTCTCAGCGATGCTAATAAGTACGGTTTACAGTGTATCTTCCATGGGTGTACGCTGCCTCGCGGATGGGAACGTCTGTTTCCTAACTATGTGGCTAGTGAAGCTGTTTTAGCTTCCGAGAACGTGTTCTTTGACCCTGTTGCTGCCAAGCGCGAAGCTTTTGACCTCACCTTGCATCCTTTCTGTCGTAATGCAGTGGCCTCGATGGACTGGGGTGGGACGATGATGAACCGCTATATGAGTAAGGACAACAAGAGTCGTCATCCGCGTATGACGACAGACATGTTTGAGATAGCCAGTGCCATTACGGTTCAGACCTCTGTGCAGTGTATGGCTGTCCAGCCTAACAACTTAACGGAATTACCTCAAACGGAACTCGATTTGCTGAAGTCTCTGCCCACTACATGGGATGAGACACGATATATTGACGGATATCCTGGCAAGTTTGTAGTATTGGCTCGCAGACATGGCAACCGATGGTATGTTGCTGGATTGAATGCCGAGCCTGATGTGAAAAAGCTTAGTCTTGATTTGCCTATGCTGAAAGGACAAACTATCCGTTACTGGACAGATGGCCCAGAAAAGTATGCTCAGGAAGAAAAGGTGAAATATGATACGAAAGGGCGTATCCAAGTAACAATGCAACCCAGCGGTGGATTCATCTTGAAATAAAGAAAGGACAGCAATACGCTGTCCTTCTTTAATTATTCACTATTGTTTTAGTTTGAAAGAATTTTCAATACTGTTGAGTTCTTCGTGGAACGTTTTATCTGTCTTCAGACGCTGTTCTATGGTAGAACAACTGTGAATGACGGTAGAGTGATCTCGTCCTCCGATAAGTTGTCCGATGCGTGAGGCTGGCATCTTGGTGTATTTCTGAGCTAAATACATTGATATTTGGCGAACAATCACATAGTCGCGCTTACGTGACTTACTAAACACATTCTGCGGAGTGACATTGTAATGGCCGCAAACCTTCTCCAATATATCGTCAATGGTAAGAGGCTTGTTGTCAATTTTGACAGCACGTTTGATGATGCGTTCAGCTAGACGCATATCAATGTGACTGTTGTAGACAATTGAATAAGCCATCAATGAATTGACTACACCCTCCAAATCTCGAACAGAGCCATTGGCAGTCTCTGCAATGTATTCGATGACATCTTCAGGAATCTGTAAACCGTCTCGCTTACATTTAGAATGGAGAATGTCGATACACAGTTGCACATTGGGCTGCTCCAACTCGGCAATTAGTCCACAGGCAAAACGAGTCAGTAGGCGATCCTTTACACCCGTCAGATCAACGGGAGGACGGTCGGAGGCTAAAATAATCTGTTTGCCCAGACGGAACAGGTGGTCGAATATGTGGAAGAAGGTATCAAGTGTCTTGGTGGCATTGGTCCATTCCTGTACATCGTCCACAATCAATACGTCAATAGTCTGATAGAATTGGATGAAGTCGTTGACCGTATTCTGGCGTACAGCGTCTGTGTATTGCACTTGGAAAAGACGGGCTGATACGTAGAGCACGCGCTTGTGGGGATACATCTCCTTGCACTTGACACCTATTGCATTAATCAGATGGGTCTTTCCGCAACCAGAAGGGCCGAATACGAAGAAAGGATTGAACGTAGAGCGACCTGGATGCTCGGCGATAGAAAGACCTACGGTGCGAGGCAATTTATTACTGTCTCCCTCGATAAAGGCCTGAAATGTTTTATGTATATCCAATTGTGGATTCAGGTCCTGTGGCATGGCTGCATCCAACTGTGTGGGCGCTTTATTGCCACGCTGGGTAGCTTGGGGACGCTCTATATTCACAGGCTCACTACCTTCTTCGTCAATAGTTAGCTTGTGGGTCTTGTCAACTACAATACGATATTTTAGTTGGATGTTCTTACCATAGCAGCGACTTAATACCTTGCCCAGCAGAGCTACATAGTATTGCTCCAAATACTCATACACGTACCGGCTAGGTACTTGTATAAGTAGCGTCTGGGTATCCTCATCGTATTTTTCGAATACGATGGGCTCGAACCAGGTTTTGTATTGCTGCTCTGTGACGTTCTCCTTGATGAGATGAAGGCAGTCGCCCCAAAGCGCCTTTGGAGTTTTTTCCATGCGCTGTTATACTTATTATTAATAAACTAATCTTGTTAAAGAATATAGTTTTCGTTTTCGAATGCAAAGTTCGCACTTTTTTTTGATATATGCAAATACCCCTTTATTTACAATTTTTAATTGACTGAGCGTAACTCATTAGTTTTTCGTTACTTATGGGTTTAGCGATTCGAATATTGAAAAATTTGTCTTTTATATTTACAAGGTTCTGTTTCTCAGTATCTTATATAAATTCGCACATAGGATGCTCAGTGTGCGAATATCTACTTTTGTATACCCCCGAAATAGCCATATTTCAAGCACTTCCACAAGATGAGTAGAAACTTATTGGACGGAGGCTTCTTATTTAGACAAAATTAAAATTATGGCAAATTTTTATTTATCTTTTTTGCCGAAAACTGAAAAGTGAACATAGCGTTTTGGATGTCTCTTCAGGTCTTTGAGCAGTGAGTCTGCATCAGCGGCTGTATTGCTCAGATTATTGTAGAGAGTTGCATCTCTCATCAAAAGTCCCAGGGTTCCTTCATTGCTATTAAGTTTTCGGGTCATCTCCTCTACATTAGCCAATGTTTGGTTAACTTTTGCCGTCATACTGGCAATATCGATAGTGGCCAGATTACTGGTAAGATGTTGCGTGTTTCCCAGAACGCTGTCAGCCTTAACCATCATGCGAGGCACGTCACGTCCTAAGCTGGCAGAGAGCCGGTGCAGGTCAGTGCTGGTCTGTTGGAGATTAGCTGTCATACCCTCTACGTTATGTAGTGTATTCGCGAGTGCTGGGTCATTGAGCAAGACATTCAGTCCTGTTAGGATGGAGTCGAGTTTAGGCATCATAGCCTCAATGGCAGGAAGCATTTCTGCCACCTTTGTTATCATGCCCTGTTGCACTTTACCCTTGAGCGTATCGCCTACCGCCATGAAGTTCAATGGATTGTTTGATAACAATAGATTGATTTTGATGTTGCCGAGCAGGTCACTGGCAATCTCAGCTTCCGAGCCTTCAGGTACACGCATTTTCTTATCGAGTCCCACTTTGGCAACAATCCGCTTAGGGTGCGTAAAGTCATATTCGATGGTTTCAACCACTCCCACTTTGTAGCCGTTGGCATAAACGGGTGATGAGGCTGACAGGCCACTTACATCATCAAATGCCAGGTAGTAACTGTTGGAATTAGAGAAAATGCTCAATCCCTTCAGGAAGTTCAGACCAAAGTAGAGTACTACTAGTGCTAGAATGGCTACACAGGCAATCTGTACTTCTTTTGTAAAGAATTTCATAAGGCGTTATTGTTTGTTTTTGTTTGCTCTAAATTCACGGATGGCTGTTCGCGTATCGACTTTCTTGTTGCCTCGGAAGGCGATGATGAAGGCCTCGGGGAAGTTGGCAACCAGACTCTCGCGTATTTTCACAATTTCATCGTAGTTGTCTGTATAGCCTACCGTATATTTATAGAATCCGCCTTCCTCGAAGCAGTCGGGGGCGGGCATTCCGTTCAATTTCTTTTTGCTGATTCTTTGGGGTGAGTTGCTGGCTACTATCTGCACCTTGAAGATGAGTGTCGTGTCCTGAGGCTCATCGTCCTTCACAATCTTCACCTCAGCCATTTGCTGAGGTATTTCAGGTTCCGCTTGTATCTTTACAGGAACCTCAACCTTAGCTTTCTCTTCCTCTTTGGGTTTCGGTTGTGCGACCTCCTCTTCCTGTGGTACAATGGTGGGGATGCTGACAGACTCTTTCTGTTCTGCCTGATAGGGCACCGTGATGTTCTTGTCGTACTTGCGCTTATAGTCAAGGAAGGCCTGATAGATGCCATATCCCAATCGGTCAATGCCGTCGGCACTATTCAGGTAGTTCTCTTCTTCACGTGTAGTGATGAATCCCAACTCGATTAAACAGCTGGGCATCGATGTCTCGCGAAGTACCAAGAAACCAGCCTGCTTAACACCTTTGTTCTGACGGTTGGCCGAGGCGCAGGCACGTTTTTGTACAAACCTGGCCAGTTCTACACTCTGCGCCATGTTCTTGTCTTGCATGAATTCAAACATGATATAGCTCTCGCTGGAGTTCGGGTCGAAACCTTCATAGCGCTGTTTGTAGTCTTTTTCGATGAGGATGACGGAGTTTTCGCGCTTGGCCACATCCAGATTCGTAGCAGCACGGTGCATACCTAAGGTATAAGTCTCCATACCCTTTACCGTCTTGCCACGAGGCACTGCATTGGTGTGGATGGAGATAAAGAGATCTGCCTTGTTTCTGTTGGCAATATCTGCACGGGTGTGCAGTGGGATGAATACATCCTTTTTACGCGTATAGATTACTTTGACGTCAGGGCAGTTTCTCTCAACATATTTGCCGAAGGTCAAAGCCACATTCAGATTAATGTTCTTCTCCATGGAAAAGGCCCCTTTTGCACCTGCGTCGTGTCCACCATGGCCAGCATCAATAACCAGTGTGAACTTTCTGTTTGCAGCAGACATAGCCACTGCAATCCCTACGGTTATCCAAATTAGAAACAGTATTCTTTTCTTCATATCAACGTATTCAAAGGTGCAAAATTAACTATTTTCCTGCAAAAACTGCCACTTATACGTTAGTTTTATCATTTATTAAATGTAATTCCACGCCAGCTCCCTGACAATTTGCTCCCATAGGGGGATTTTGTTTAGTCAGTGTGAGGTCGATACTTTCCACTTCAGGGTATTGTTTGAAAATGGTCCGGGCAATGCGTCCTGCCACGTGTTCTAAAAGGGCAGAAGGCTTTTGCATTTCTATTTTTATGAGCTGATATACGTCTGCATAGTTAAGAGTGTCGCTCACTTTGTCTGTCTGCATAGCTTTCGAGATGTCATAGCCTAAACGGAGTGATACGAGGAAGTCGCTTCCAACTTTCTGTTCCTGAGCCATCACTCCATGAAAAGCATGGAAACGGGCATCCTTTATGAAAACAAAAGAGCCGTTATTCTTCATTCTTGAGTTCGTCATCATCTGTGTTTCCTGGGATATACTTCTTCAGAGCTCGTTCTACGCCCACTTTCCATGTGTTGATGTTCTCCGACTGTAATTGCAGTGAACTTACCAGTTTTATCACATGTTCGATAGGCATGCGATAGCGCAATACACCAGAAATCAGTTTTGCATAATTCCAGTATTCTGGGTTGAATTTCTCTGAAAGTCCTTCTACGGTAGTCTTATAGCCTCGCTTGTTCTCAAACTGGAAGTCGTAGCGGCGTGTTCCGTCTTCGTTTGTCTGTTTGATGATTTTCCCCTTAGTGACGGCTTTCGGAAGCAGAATGCCTTCATCGTCGTCTTGCAGACCAGTGAAGATTTCGTAAGGATAACCATTAAGCAACCCTACGAAAGCCACCCATTTTTCTTTATTGTTTTGGAATCGTACCACGTCGCATTCCAACTCCCTGGGTCTTACCTCTGTCACTTCAGGGCGCCACGAAGCTGGTGCTTGCAGTTTCCGTTGTTCTGCCACGTCGTTTGCCAATTCGCCAACGATTGAGCCCAACCGATTGGCAGGTGACAGTTCGATTATCTGCCCGTCAGAATTTTTTTTCACATATTTTTCGAGCCACACACGGGTTACTAATTCGTCACCGCCAAAGTAGGCTAATGAGGCTTCGAAGGCCTCTTCGTAGGTATAAGTTTGATACTCTGCCATGTCTAATATTCTACTATTTTCTGCAAAGATACGAAAAAAATAAGAATCAACAATTGATAATTGGGAAAATCTTCGTACCTTTGAGCCATGAAGAATCTTGCAACTCGGCGAACAATTCGCCAATATAGTCATCGGGAAGTGAGCCAAGAGCTCTTGAATCGCCTCATGTCTGAGGCCAGTCGTACACAGACTATGGGTAATCTCCAACTGTATAGTGTGGTGGTGACTCGTTCTGCAGAAAAGAAAAAACAGTTGGCTCCTGCTCATTTCAACCAGCCCATGGTGACGCAGGCACCTGTTGTGTTGACTATCTGTGCTGACTTCAACCGTACTTCCGAATGGGCTCGCAACAGAAAGGCCGAACCCGGTTACGACAATTTCCTTTCTTTCATCAATGCCAGCATCGATGCTTTGCTTTATACCCAGACACTTTGTAATCTGATGGACGAAGAGGGGTTGGGATATTGTTATCTGGGTACTACGGTTTATATGCCTCAGATGATTATCGATGTACTGGAGTTGCCGAAACTTGTAATGCCTGTGGCTACACTGACCGTAGGATGGCCTGCCGAAGAGCCTCCACTCTCAGATCGGCTGTCCTTGGAAAGTTTCGTTCATCAGGAAACCTATCAGAACTACACACCTCAAGCTATCGATGCCTATTATCAGTATAAGGAGGGGTTGGAAGAGAATCGCCATTTCTGTGAAGTGAATCAGAAAGAGACACTTGCCCAGATTTTTACAGACATCAGATATACGAAAAAAGACAACGAGGCAATGTCGGCAGGACTTCTGGAAGTGCTGAAACATCAAGGTTTTTTATAATAAGTGATGAAGCGTAACTGGACGACACTGACATTTCTTATGGTGCTGTTGCCTCTATTGGCCCAGGGCTTCCATCGTCATGGAAAACTGTCGCCTTGGCTAAGACAGACGGTCAGAAGCCATCAGCAGATGAGTCACCGCGCTGGTGATACGGACGATAATTTGACACTGGTTTTCGTACAGATAGATGGCAGCGTGACCGATGACCAATTGGCCACATTTAAGGCTCGTCGCTATGCCCAATTGGATGATATAGCTATCGTGATGTTGCCTTTGAGTCAAATCGACCCGTTTTCACATTTTTCTGGCGTTCAGCGAATAGAAGCCAGTCAGGGGCTTCACGCCACGATGGATACTGTTCCTAAGGTGGTTGATTTGTTGGCTGCCTATCAGTCTACGGCTCAGCATCAGGCTTATACGGGTAAAGGAGTGGTAGTGGGCTTGATGGATGTTGGTTTCGACCTCACGCACCCCACTTTCTTTACCAACGGTCAATACCGTATTGGAGCCTTTTGGGACCAGTTGGCTCCTTGGGCTGGTGTTTCTTCCAATCTGCCTGTAGGCAATGAATATGTCACTACGGAAACCCTTCTTTCAAAAGGGTATGCTACCGATGGCCTGTTGGATCATCATGGCACGCACACCGCAGGCATAGCCGCAGGTAGTGGTCATGATACCCATTTCCGTGGTGTAGCTTTCGAAAGTGATATCTGTCTGGTTGCCAATGCAGTTTCGGCTGACACCGTTTTGATTGACAAGAGTGACTATTACAAATATACGTCTGCCACTGATGCCCTTGGGTTCAAGTATCTTTTCGACTATGCAGAACGCCAGCAGAAACCCTGTGTCGTTTCGTTCAGCGAAGGTTATATGCCCTATATTGATCAGGATGACAGCCTTTATGCTGCCTTTTTGGGCAAATTGACAGGACCGGGGCGCATTCTTGTCGCTTCTGCCGGTAATGAGAATAATGCCCAGACTTATGTTGAGAAGCCTCGTGGCGTTGTGTCGGCAGGAGCCTTTGTCAATTGTGAGAGGAATACTTGTCGATATCAGGTGAAGGCAGATGGTGCTATGGCCATCCACCTTATTATATATAATAGAACCACCAAAGAGCTTCAGCAAACCAAAATCCTTTCGATGTCAGGTATGAAACCCGATGAAGTGTTGACCGATAAATTGGTGGTTGATGGGCAGGAATGTTCATTGACGATGGATCGTTATCCCTCTACAGCCAATCCCAACGACACTATCTATCAGTTGACGATGACTTCACCAGTGGCATTCAATCAGTTGGCCGACATAGCAATCGTAGCAGTAGGAGAGGAGAGCCGTGTGGAGATTTTTGGCTCTTCGTCCAGTGCTTTGCGCAATCTGCCCGATACAGATACCCGCTGGCAGGGAGCAAGCAAAGGCCATAATATCTTGGCTCCAGGGTGCTTTGCCGAAACTATCTGTGTGGGTGCAACCACCCATAGGTTGGGTTATTTAAAAGCCAGTGGGGAATACATTAAGAATTTTGACATGCCCACTGGTCTCCTTGGCAATTATTCGTCTACGGGGCCAGCCCTTAACGGTCTCAGCAAACCTGACGTCGCTGCTCCAGGTTCGAATGTGGAGTCGGCTAATAGCAGTTATTTCTTTGAGGCCCATCCGACCAGTACTGCCTATCATGTAGCATATTCCGATGTGGAAGGTCGGCGATACCCATGGGGAGTCAATTCTGGGACGTCTATGGCAACTCCCGTTGTAGCGGGAACGATAGCTCTTTGGTTACAGGCCAATCCCTCCTTGACTCCCGATGATGTCATGGATATTCTCAGTCGCACGAGTAAGCATCCTGAGGCAGCGCTTTCTTATCCTAATATGCAATATGGCTATGGTGAGATTGACGGTTACAAGGGGTTGCTCGATATCCTGCAACTGACCAGTGTAGAAACCCTCAGCCAGCATCCTTCTCAGACGGTCAATATCGGTGTTCAGTCTGACCAGCTGTTGCTCCATTTCGCTTCAGTTCCTCATCGCCCGGTTACCGTTAGCATCTATAGCGTAGGGGGTATGTTGGTCAGCCAGACCGTGCTCACTTCACCCCAGACAGAAGTAAAAATGCCACTGACCCAGTTGGCCAATGGCATCTATGCTGTGCAACTGACAAGTGCAGAACCGGGTATTACGGGTTCAGCACTTGTCAGGAAGTAAATTACATCACAACTTCCACCGTGTGTTTACCTGCAGAGTAGGGGATGGTGTTACCCTCGATGGCTGAACCGTCGAGCACAATCTGGCTTACGCCGTGCTCCTTGCCGTTAGGATTCTTGACGGTGATGTTGTATTCAGCATCGCGGAACTTACGCTGGATGGTATATTCCTTGGCTGTTGTGGGCAGACAAGGGTCTATCTGCAAACCGTCATACTGAGGTTTTACACCCAGAATGTACTGCGATACGGTGAGCCACATCCAGGCAGCCGTACCCGTCAGCCACGAGTTCTTACCCTCGCCAGGCTTGGCAGCATCCTTACCAGCCACCATCTGGCAGTTGACATATGGCTCCACCTTGTGCAGTGTCTGGTATTTCTCTTCCACATAGCTTGGCAGAATCTTGGCATAGTGGCTCCAAGCATCGTTGCCGCGGCCTGCCAGTGTCTCGCCAATGATAACCCAAGGATTGTTGTGGCAGAAGATGCCGGCATTCTCCTTGTATCCCTCTGGATAGCTGGAGATTTCACCATATTCATAGATATATTTGGTGAAGGCTGGGTTGTTGAGCACCATACCGTGTTCGCACTCCAGGTATTTCTTGCACGAGTCGAGACTCTTGCCTACCATGCCCTCATCAGCACCAATCTGTGCCATCGTGCACCAGCCCTGGCTCTCGATGAATATCTTGGCCTCTTCGCACTCATGCGAACCAATTTTATTGCCGAAGAAATCGTAGGCACGCAGATACCACTCGCCGTCCCATCCGTCTTTCTTCACTGCAGCTTCCATAGCATCGATGGCTTTCTGCATGCGTGCGGCTTCATCGTGTTTGGCAATTCTATTGCAGAGTTCTACGTACTGCTTGGCAGTCACCACGAACAGACCTGCTATCATCAGTGATTCGGCCTTCGAACCCTCGCTCTTGTTTTCTGTAGTCTGGAAACTCTCGTTAGGATCCCATGAGAAGCAGTTCAGGTTCAGACAGTCATTCCAATCGGCACGGCCAATGAGTGGCAACTTGTGCGGACCCAGGTTTTCGATAACGTGGTTCATCGACACCTTCAGGTGCTCGAATAGCGTCACCTCAGAACCAGGCTGGTTGTCGAACGGTACCATCTCGTCGAGTATCGAGAAATCGCCCGTTTCCTTGATATAGGCCACCGTTCCGAAGATAAGCCAGCAGGGGTCGTCGTTGAAACCGCCGCCAATATCGTTATTGCCTCGTTTGGTCAGTGGCTGATACTGGTGGTAGCATCCTCCGTCTGGGAACTGGGTGGAGGCGATGTCGATGATACGTTGGCGCGCGCGACTTGGAATCTGATGAACAAAACCTACCAAGTCCTGGTTGGAGTCGCGGAATCCCATGCCACGTCCGATACCACTCTCGAAGAAAGAGGCTGAGCGCGAGAAGTTGAACGTCACCATACACTGATACTGGTTCCAGATGTTTACCATGCGGTCCAGTTTGTCATTGCCCGTCTTTACCTTATAGATATTAAGCAGGGCATCCCAATATTCGCACAGTTCAGCAAAAGCCTTATCTACTTTCTCTGTGCTATTCAGTTTCTCGATGATAGCGTGAGCCTTCTCTTTGTTGATCACCTTAGGTGCCACAAACTTCTTGTCCTGCTCGTTTTCTACATAACCCAGCAGGAAGATGAAGTCCTTTGACTCATCTGGTTTCAATTCCACCTCGATATAGTGTGAAGCAATGGGGCTCCAACCGTGTGCATGCGAATTGCGGGGCTTCCCCTCCATTACGGCATCAGGATTAGCAAACTCGTTATACAGACCGATGAAAGTCTCACGATCAGTGTCATAACCCTGAATCTCCGTGTTCACATGATAGAATGCATAGTGGTTGCGACGCTCGCGATATTCCGTCTTATGATAGATGGTGCTTCCCTCTATCTCCACCTCGCCAGTAGAAAAATTGCGCTGGAAGTTCTCCATATCCGTAGCGGCATTCCACAGGCACCACTCTTCAAACGAGAACAACTTCAGTTTCTTCACTTCGCTGGTTGTATTCTTCAGCGTCAGCTTCTGCACCTCAGCGAATGTCTTCAGTGGCACGAAAAAGAGAACACTGGCTTCCACACCGTTTTTGCGGCCTGTGATGCGGGTGTAGCTCATACCGTGGCGGCACTCGTAGAAATCGAGTGGAGTCTTGCAGGGTTTCCAGCCAGGATTCCATACGCATCCATTGTCGTTGATGTAGAAATAGCGTCCTCCATTGTCCATCGGCACATTGTTGTAGCGATAGCGTGTGATACGGCGGAACTTGGCATCTTTGTAGAACGAATAGCCACCTGCCGTATTGGAGATGAGTGAGAAGAAGTCCTCATTGCCCAGATAGTTAATCCAAGGCCATGGGGTCTTTGGGTCAGTAATCACATACTCACGATGTTGGTCATCAAAGTGACCATAGCGTTTGTTGTCCATATCTTTGTCGAGTATTAATAGTTATAATTTCCCGACAAAGTTACGAATAAATGAGTAAAACGCAAAAAGAAAATGAAAAAAATATTATATCTTCAGATTCACTCCTGCAAACCACGTTCTGGGCACAGCCGGACCATAGATGTAGCTGGCGTCGCGATTCATTCCTTTGTCTATGTCGCGCTGAAACTGGTTGAACATATTCTTGACACCACAGCTCAACTCCAGTCTGTAGTGCTTGTACAGGTGGAATTCGTAAGCCAGTTTCATACCCATTTCGAAGAAACGGTCGGTATTCACCTCTTCGTCCTTCTCCACATAGCCAGCATAGTGCTGCACCAGCATGCTGCCCGTTGCCTTACCGTCGAGGGTGATGGTCAGATGGTGGGTGGGGTTGTAGGTCACGAGGAAATAACCATACTGGTCGGGGGTGCGGAACATGCGGCGCTGAGGCTTGATGCTCTCGTCTTCGCTCCATGCAAAATCCTCCGTATAGCGACTGCGCTGAATGGTGTAGCCTCCCTGCAGCATCAGCATGCGGCGATAGCCTATCTTGGCTTCCAGATTAATACCGCCCACGTATGCACCGTTTGAGTTCACACGTGTCAGCAACAGGTTGCCCTTCTCGTCATGTCCGTTTTCTGTCAGCGCAAACACGTCGTTCAGACGGGTATAGAAACCCTCCACAGTCAAATTGGTATCCCAATTGCCAAAACGCTTATACAGGTCCACACTTCCGCTAATGCTGTGGCTGTATTCTGGTTTCAGGTCAGGAGCCAGCGTGATGAGCGACACTTCACCGCCCACAGCACCCACGTGCAGGTCTTCATCATAGGCTTGGGGTGCGCGATAGCCGCTGGCATACGACAGTCGGCAAATCACGTCGGGAATGGGTGTATAGCGCAGACTGGCACGTGGCGAGAATACCATATTCTTGAGCAGGTTATGCTTCTCCAGGCGTGCTCCCAGCAAAATGCTCCATTGCTCGTTTTTCCATTCGTTCTGCAGGTATCCGCCACCGATGCGCACCTGTTGCAGCATGTCGCGTCCGTAGCCCAACATCTTGTCATGCAGACGGTTATAGGTATATTCAGCACCCACGCTGATGTCGCCGCCCAGTCCCCAGGTGAAGGGGTACGAATAGCGATACTGTCCACCAGCCACCACGGTGATGTCGTTGGTGCGTCCATAGGCATTGGGATTCTTATTGGTGCCGAAATAGCTTTCGCGGCCTGTGTTCTGAATACTGCTATAGAGCGACACGAAGTGTTTCTGCTCATTGCTGTACCAGTCCCATCGCAGTGAACCGGCATCGATGTTGTGGCGCAGTTGTTCTGCCAAGTCTGTCTCGTGAGGGGGCTGGTCAATGTCACATCCACCTCTGCGATACTCCTTGACATGGTGATATTCTACCGTCAGTCGACCATAGTCGGAAGTCTTGAAGAAACTGCGGAAACCTGCCGTTGTACTATTCAACAGCGGAATCTCTGAAAAGCCGTCGTCGTCTCTGTCGTACTGCTTACGGTTACGTTGTACGGCAAACACGAAGAGACCCAGTTTCCTGTTGTCTGCCACCACGGAGGCATTGATGGCTGTGTTGAAATCGTAGGCTCCTTTCTCCATATACGACGAGCTGTGGTTCACATTCACGAAGTTGCGTGTAGGCTCTTTTGTGATGATGTTCACCACACCGGCAATGGCATTAGCCCCATAGAGTGCCGAACCGCCTCCACGGATAATCTCTACTCGGTCAACCATCCCTGTTGGCACCTGTTCCAGTCCATAGACTGAGGCCAGCGACGAGAAAATAGGGCGCGAGTCCATCAGAATCTGCGAATACTGACCCTCCAGTCCGTTGATGCGCAACGAGGGCACACCACAGTTCGAACATGTCTGTTCTACGCGCAGTCCAGTCTGATAGTTCAGCACGTCACCCATGCAGTGAGCCGTCGTCGCTTCAAACAGCACTGGCGATATCACGTTCACGATATTGGCTGTTTCCTTGCGTTTCGTTTTATATTTATTGGCTGTCACCACCACATTGTCCATCATGAATGTTTCCTCCGTCAGGGTCACATTCAGTTCTAACATCTGGTCGTGCTTCAGTTCCACCTTGCGTTCCTCCGTATTGTAGCCCACACTTGAGAACACCAGCGTCTGTTCGCCTCTGGGCAGGTCTTTCAGGAAGTAGTGTCCTGTCTCGTCGGTCATACCGCCGAGGGCAGTACCTTTCAGCATCACCGTTACGAAGCGCATGTTTTCGCCTTTCTCGTCTTTTACGTGTCCCATCACGTGAGCGTCCTGGCCGTAGGCTGCTATCGTCAGCAGGGCAGTCAGCATTGTCATCAATAATCTCATACTTCTTTCTTTCTTTTCCTTAATTAAAAACTATCCTGTGTTGGTTTTCGGCTTGCAAAGGTACGAATAAGAAAGCAAACTGCCAAATTTATTTAGATTTTTTCTTAATTAGCACCGTTTCCCGTAGTAATGATTATTGGAGCGCACTCGAAAAAAAATCCACTGCACTCCAATTTTTACTGGAGTGCAGTGGAAAAACCAGACGCGTGCTACCTCTTTATTTCTCTATCAATATGCGGGCATCTACGGCAACGATGTTATCGTCATCAGCCAGAAGGGGATTGATGTCCATCTCCTTGATTTCGGTGGCGAAGCGGAGGAGGGTAGAGAGCCGCACGATGATTTCGGCATATTTCTGTTCGTTGATACCTTGCTGACCTCGCGTTCCTTGCAGTATTTTATAACCGCGCAAGGAGTGAATCATCGAGAAAGCCTCGCCATAGCTGAGTGGAGCAAGACCGGACTGTACGTCCTTCAGTACCTCGACAAAGATACCACCCAAGCCGCAGAGCACCACATGACCGAAACGTTCCTCGTATTTGGCTCCGATGAAGAGTTCGGTGCCCTTCAGCATCTTCTGCACCATCACACTCGTAGCTCCGTCAATCTGCATCATTCTGTCAAATTCCAATGCCAAGTGTTCCGGGGTGCGTATGTTCAGTGCCACACCACCCACATCGCTCTTATGCACAGGTCCTACCACCTTAGCCACTACAGGATAACCTACCTTCTGGGCAAAAGTCATCAGTTTGTCCTTAGAGGCAGACACCAACTCAGGGACGAGTGGGATGCCCGCACAGGAGAGAATCTCGCGAACCGTCTGAGGAGGCACGTAGCCGTTCTGGTCGATGCTCATAATGATTTTGTGCAGACGGGGAATGTCAATGCCGTAGAGTTGAACCTCAGGAGGAGCGGGCTGGGGCGTGCGCATAATCTGCGACAGTGCCGTTGCCAGCGTCACCTCGTCGGAGAAGTTGACGTGTCCCTTTGCCAGGAATTCAGCCACCTCGGGACCAGCCGTATGCAGACTTGGCAGGATGGGGAAGATGGGCTTGCGGCATTCCTGTATCTTCTGGTGCAGCACCTCGTAGGCCTGATAAAGTGTGGTGAGTCCCGGTGTGCCATAGATAACGGCAATGGCATCTATATTGTCAAACTTTTGTTCGCAATAGTCAATGGTGAGTCCCAGTTGTTCAGGGGTACCAGTAGCCAGAATGTCAATAGGGTTAGCCACACTGGAGCCGGGGAAGAGCTTTGACTTCAGTTCCTCTGCGATTTCCCCTTCTAGTTTGGGCACTTCCAATCCGCCTTTCGACAGCGCATCGGTGAGCATTACTCCAGGTCCGCCCGCATGGGTCACGATGGCAAATCGCTTACCAGTCAGGGGTGGAAGCGTGAATATACACCCTACTGTAGTCAGTTCCTCGCGGCTGTGACAACGCACGATGCCTGCTTTACGGAACAGAGCTTCTACGGCAGAGTCGCTGGAGGCGATGGCTCCTGTATGGCTCGATGCTGCCCTGCTGCCACTCTCGCTCGAACCAGCCTTGATAGCGGCTATGCGACAACCCTTTCGGATGAGGCTCGATGCGTGAAAGAGCAGTTTGTCGGGATTGGAAATATTCTCAATGTAGAGTAGTTTGACGGACGAGTCTGTTTCAGGATTGAAGTGCTCGTCCATATATTGCAACACATCCTCGATGCCAATCTGTTTTCCGTTACCTATTGACCAAACGCTGTTGAACTGGAGTCCCTTGATGACGGCACTCTCTAGGATGAAAACAGCAGTGGCGCCAGAGCCGCTGACAAAATCGACACCCTGCGGATGCAGTTTGGGAATAGGTTGCGTGAAGACGCTATGATGGTTGCGATTGAGCAATCCGATGCAGTTAGGACCTATCAGTGCAGCCCCATATTGCTCGCACGTGTCGAGAATGCGCTGTTCCATCTCAGCCCCCGCCTTGGTCTCTTCGCCAAAGCCGGCAGAGATGATGATAAAGGCACGTGTCTCTTTCTCGCTGGCCAGCAGTTCCACCGTGTCAGGACACAGCTTGGCAGGAATGACCAAGACGGCCAGTTCGGTGGGAGGCAACTCGCGAGCATCATGGAAGACTTTGATGCCCTGTACCTCGTCTTCTTTGGGATTGACGATGCGGAGCACACCCTTGTAGCCCCCTTGCAATAAGTTACGGACAACGGCTCCACCTGGTTTGTGGATGTTGTTGGACCCTCCGATAATGGCAATAGATTTAGGTTCCAGTAATTCGCTGTTAATCATACGGTAACGATAGATTTAACGGGATAGGAGGCTATTGTCGATTCAGGAAAGCAATAGCCCAGTTTCAATACGTGTTTGATAGGTGTGCCGTCTGCCACTGCGCAGCCGTCTTCCTCGCGATCGAGCTCTTGGTCGAACTTGCCGCCAATGGGACCATGCACAAAGTCGGTATAGGAATCGCCGGAACTGATAATACTAACGCAAGTGTTGACAAAAGGCAGTTGCTTTTTGACAAACTGACGGATGTCGTGACTGAGTAAGTCGATTTCCTCGATACCTGTCAGCAGGTCTTCATCATCAGCTTTACCCGTGGCCATCATCTGAATAAGGGGTTGTGTCTCCTTCTGATAGTGACGCAGTTCGAAGATGCGGTTGTTCAGTGTGATAAAAGTTCTGACCCCCTCATTATAGACCATCATCTGTTCTGGGGTGAGCTTCAGACTTGCCACTTCCTTTTCCTTCTCACGTTGCTGCTCAGCCAATCTTTGATGTTCTTTCCGCTTTTGGCGTATCTTGACAATAGCGGTGGTTCCTGCTGCGATGGCTGTGACGCCGATGGTGGCGATGGCAGCCCATGCTGACTTCTTATTATTCATATCCATAAGCCCGATAGTTTTATATTTTGTCGCAAAGATAGTAAAAAATCTGAAAAAAGCAGTAACTTTGCCAAGAAAATGAACAAAAGAGACCAACAAATACTCGAAATAGCCCTGCCAGCAATCGTCACGAACATCACAGTACCCTTGTTGGGGCTGGTTGACACAGCGATTGTAGGACACATGGGGGATGCTGCTTACATCGGGGCAATAGCCGTTGGTTCCATGATATTCAGCTTGGTGTATTGGGTTTTTGGTTTCTTGCGGATGGGTACCAGTGGAATGACAGCTCAGGCTCATGGCAGACGGAATATGGCGGGGGTCGTCAGTTTATTGTCGCGCTCGTTGGTAGTCTCGTCGGTTATTTCCCTTTCCGTTATCGTCTTGCAATACCCGTTGCGCGAAATGATGCTTTGGCTCATCGGTCCTACCAGCGATGTGCGCAGTTTGGCAGTTACCTATTTTAATATAGTGGTATGGGGAGCTCCGGCAGTATTAGGCGTCTATTCCCTCAGCGGGTGGTTAGTAGGTATGCAGAATTCGCGTATCCCCATGTTTGTTTCCATCATGCAGAACGTAGTGAATATCATCGCTTCGCTCTGGCTGGTTTATGGGTTGGGAATGAAGGTTGAGGGGGTGGCACTGGGTACCGTCATTGCGCAGTATGCAGGTCTTCTGATGGCTATGCTTCTGTGGTATCGGTATTATCGCCGTCTGATGTGTTGGAGGGTATCCTTGCTCAAAGAGAAATTAGCCGATTGGCTTGCTTTCTTTCGCGTCAATCGCGACATCTTTCTCCGAACGGTCTTTCTGGTATCAGTCAATCTTTATTTCACCTCAGCAGGAGCCCGTCAGGGAGCCGTCATTCTGGCGGTCAATACCATGTTGATGCAGCTTTACCTGTTCTTTTCTTATTTTTTGGATGGTTTTGCCAATGCCGGTGAAGCACTGGGAGGCAGGTATTGGGGAGCCCGCAATATGACTGCCTATCATGAAGTCATCCGTCGGCTGTTTGTATGGGGTGCGGCTATGGTCGTCCTCTTTACTTTGACGTATGTGGTGGGAGGAATGCCTTTCCTGCGCCTGTTGACAGACGAGCCTCACGTGGTGGAAGCCTCTCGTGAGTATGTGTGGTGGGCTTATCTGATTCCTTTAGCCGGTGTGGCAGCATTCATATGGGACGGTGTGTTTATCGGCATTACGGCAACACGCGGAATGCTGGTGTCTTCCATGATCGCAACATGCATTTTCTTCGCAGGCGTGACGGGGCTGATGGGCTGGATGGGCAATCATGGACTATGGCTCTCGATGATATTGTTTTTGGCTGCCCGTGGGGGTGTTCAGACCTATCTGTATCATCGAACTCTTTCTATAAATCCCTAAATCCTGTTAAAGGACTTGGTTGTTCAGTATATTTCTTTTACCTTTGCATATTGGTAAACTTTAAAATGAATGCGATATGAGACAGAAAGCTCTAACCATTATTGCAGTGTTAATATTCATGCCTATGTGGATGTTTGGACAAAGTTACAACGAGTTGTGGGACAAAGTAAAGGAAGCTGAAAAGAAAGATCTTCCTAAGACCATGATTACCCATCTGACGGCTATTGAGCAGAAAGCCGCTAAGGGGAAGGACTATGGAATGTTGTTGAAAGCAACTCTCTATCGTTCTAAGATGCAGGCAGAGATAGCCCCCGATTCGCTGGCTCCTGCCGTGGAGCGCTTGGCACAGCAAGAACAGCAGGCTAAGGATGTGGTGCTGAAGGCGGTTTATGCCACTATCCTTTATCGTGTCTATGTCGATAATCCGCAGCTTTCTGAAAACAGGGAAGAACTGCTGGCTCAGTATCGCCAAACGGCGCTTGCGTCGCCCAAGGCTTTGGCTAAAGCCAAGACGGATCAGTATGTGCCTTTTGTAGAAACAGCCGACGACAGTGAAATCTATGGACATGACATCCTGCATATCATCGGTATGGAGTTTGATGCCTGGCAGTTGATGCACGACTACTATCGGAAAGCAGGAAACAGGCGTGCTGCCTGTCTGACAGCTTTGGAAATACTCAAGCAGGAACCGAAGTCAGGTGTAGAGAAACTGGCGGGAAGCAAATATATAGCACGCCTGGATTCGCTGATTCAGGAATATCGTGATGTTGACGAGGCAGGTGAAATAGCTTTGGAGCGCTATAGTTATATGGACAGTCATACCAAAGCGACACCGGCTGAGAAGATGGCATACTTGGATGAAGCTATACAGAAGTGGGGCAACTGGAAAAGAATAGCCCAACTGAAGAATAGCAGGAGTCTGCTGATTTCCTCCAAGTTCATTGCCGAGATACCTTCGCGAGTACAACCTTCACAGAAGTCTCAGATGATAGAGCTGACAGGCTTGCGCCATCTGTCTTCACTCAGTATGAAGGTCTATCGCACCAAGTTGAAAGGTAACCATGACTATAGCCTGAATTATCAGAAGGACTTGGATAAAATAATGGCAGGTGCCGTTGAGGTGAAAGAGGCATTCCAAAAGCGCGACTTCCCTTTCTACGAGGAATATACCCATTTCTCCGATTCTATTCCGCTGATAGGTCTTCCGTACGGTGTCTATGTGCTGGAGTTCTCCACCGACCCTGGCACGGGCGTTCATCGTGTGTTCTATTATGTGACTGATTTGAGACTCATGGCCGTTGGTCCTTCCAGTGGTACCGTCCGTTACATCGTAGTCAATTCAGAAACGGGTCAGCCTGTAAGTGGAGCCAATGTGAAAATATACATGTCCAGATCTGATGATAAAAAGAATCAACTGAACCTGACGACGAATGCCAAAGGTGAAGTCAGTCACCATTTTGAAAATAACAGCTGGCATAATATCTTTGTATCAACGAACGATGACATAGCCTGTCCGAGTACCAGTGGCAGTGCCGGCTACTCCTTTAACGACGACAAGAGTCGCAAGGAGTACACCCGCATTTACACAGACAGGGCTATCTACCGTCCAGGACAGACCGTCCATATGGCAGCCATTATCTATGCCAGGGAGAATTATACGGAACTGAGCACCGTGGAAGGTAAAGAAGTGACAGCTCAGTTGCGCGATGCCAATTATAAGGTCATAGCCGAGCAACGGCTCACTACCGACCGCTTCGGAAAGTGTTCTGCCTCGTTTACATTGCCTACAGGCGTGAGAAACGGTAATTTTACATTGCGTTTGAATGGTGCTTCGGAAAGTTTCCGTGTAGAGGAATACAAGCGTCCTACTTTCGAACTTTCATTCTCTGAATATAAAGAACTGTATAAAGCCGGCGACACGCTGACAATTCAGGGTAAAGCCATGAGCTATGCAGGGGTGCCCGTGCAGGAAGCCAAAGTGCAATACACGGTGCGTCGTAAGATAGCCTACTGGTGGTTGAGCTATTCATGGTACTGGGGCAGTGGCTATCTGGGCACTCACAATGATTCGGATGATATTTTCTCGGGCGAGACGGTGACGAAAGACGATGGTTCGTTTGACGTGAAGATGCCGATGATTCTGCCGGAAGGAGTTGGCGACCGTCCGATGTTCTATACATTCCAGGTGGTGGCAAATGTCACCGATCAGGCAGGCGAAACCCATAGCGGTTCGCAGAGTATGTCCTTAGGAACCAAGCCGACATCACTCTCCTGCAATGTTCCCCAGCGTATCCGTATAGACGAAATCAAACCCGTTACTTTCTATCGCCGTAATGCGGCTGGTAACGAGATTGAGGGTACTGTTCGTTATTGTATTGACGAAGGCGTTTGGAAGGAGTGTGCCGCCAATACCCCAATCGATGTCCTGAGTAAGGATTTAACCAGTGGCAGACACCGCTTAGAGGCCGCTTGTGAAGGCGATTCTATCGACATGAAGTTTGTGGTGTTCAGTTTGGAGGATAAGAAACCTGCCATGGAGACCAAAGACTGGTTCTATATCAGCGATAGCAGTTTCCCTGCTGACGGCAAACCGGTCACCGTACAAGTAGGTTCTTCCGACCCCGATTTGTATATAGCTTACGAGATTATCTCCGGTAAGACCGTACTGGAGGAAGGATTCATCCGCGAGAGCCAGTCGCTGTATAACCGGAAGTTTACTTATAAAGAGTCATATACAAATGGTCTGCTGATTACCTTTGCCTGGGTGAAGAACGGTGTTTGTTACCATCATACAGAAACCATCCGCCGCCCATTGCCTGACAAGTCGCTGAAGCTGAAGTGGGAGACCTTCCGCGACCGTCTGAAACCAGGTCAGCAGGAGGAATGGCGACTGAGCATCAAGGATAAGAACGGAAAACCTGCCGATGCCCAGTTGATGGCCGTCCTCTATGATAAGAGTCTCGACCAGTTGGAAAGTCACTATTGGGGACTCTATCCGAATATGTTTGTTTCCTATCCTTATACCTCTTGGACAACGATGGGATTCGGTGGTACGTCAACCAATGGTTCCCAGAAGGTCAAGACACTCTCTGTTCCTCAGTTCAGGTTCAGTCATTTCGACCATAGCAGTTATCCGGAGCGTACCTATATCATTGGTTATGGCTATGCAGGCAGAGGACGGGTGTTGATGCGGGCCAATGCCGTTGAAGATGGCGCGGTGGAAAGCATGGCAATGGCTGTTCCTATGGAAAAATCAATGGCAATGGAGGAATCTGCTGAGGCCAAAGAGGAAGTTGCCGATGAAGCCGCTCCTCTTAAAGAGAAGGAGCCCCAGGAAGAGGAGTCAGTGCAGTTGCGTGAAAATATGCAGGAGACAGCTTTCTTCTACCCCGCACTGCAGGCGGATAAGAACGGAGAAGTTATCTTGAAGTTCACGCTGCCTGAGAGCCTTACCACCTGGCGCTTTATGAGTGTAGCACATACCACCGATATCCATGCGGGAACACTGAGTGGTGAGACGGTGGCTCAGAAAGATGTGATGCTGCAACCCAATATGCCTCGCTTCATCCGTATGGGCGACCAGGCACAGTTGTCTGCCCGTATCTTTAATATCAGCGAACAGCCACAGAGTGGTACTGCTGTGTTGGAAATGATAGACCCCGAGACGGAAAAGGTAGTTTATTCTGCTCAGCAATCCTTTGCTGTAGAAGCAGGAAAGACGGGACATGTTACCTTCGACTATCAGCCCTCCGACCAGTACTCGCTGCTGATATGCCGTATGACTGCCGAGGGTGAGACCTTCTCGGATGGCGAACAGCATTATGTGCCCATTCTGCCTGATAAGGAGCGCGTCACTAAGACAGTACCATTCACCCAGCATGAGCCCGGTGTGAAGACCATTGACCTGACCAGTTTGATTCCTGCAGGAACTACCCAACAGAAGCTGACCGTAGAGTACACCAATAATCCTGCTTGGCTGATGGTGCAGTCGTTGGCAACCCTCGGACAGCCCTCAGAAATCAGTGCCATTGACCAGGCGGCTTCTTATTATTCCAATATGTTGGCAAAGACCATTCTCGACCAGACACCCAAGGCTAAGAATGTATTTGAACAATGGCGACGTGAAACGGGGACAGAAACCTCGTTGCATAGCAATTTGCAGAAGAATCAGGAGCTGAAGGACATCATATTGGCAGAAACACCTTGGGTGAATGCTGCCGACAGGGAATCTGAACAGAAACAGCGTTTGGCTGATTTCTTCGACGAGAATATGATCAGCAACCGTCTCTCTACCGCTTTGGGTAAGCTGGAGAACCTGCAACAAGGCGATGGAGGCTTCTCGTGGTATCCTGGAATGCCGTCCAGCCAATCCATCACCATGGGTGTGGCAGAAATGATGGCTCGTCTGCAAGTGATGACAAAGACATCGGTAGATACCTCCTTGTTGCAGGAGCGTGCCATGACGTTCTTGGATCTTGAAATCATCAAGTTGGTGGATGATATGAAAGCATGGGAGAAAAAAGGCTACAAGCCGTCCTTCCCCACCTTCTTTGCCTTGCGGTGGTTGTATGTCAATGCTATTTCCAAGCGCAAATTAAATAAGAAAGCAGATGATGCCAGAGATTATCTGATGCCGCTGTTGAAGAAGGATATCAAGAATCAGAGCATCTATGAGAAAGCACTGACCACCGTTATCCTCCATCAGTATGGCGACGTGCAGACAGCTCGTGAGTACGTTCAGAGCCTGAAGGAATACACCGTCTTCACCGAAGAGATGGGACGCTACTACGACACCCGCCGTGCCGGTTACTCTTGGTACAGCTATAAGATACCGACAGAGGTGGCTGCCATCGAGGCTATCAAATATGCTACTCCCGAAGATACCCAAACCGTTGACGAAATGCGTCGCTGGCTGTTGCAGGAGAAACGGACACAACTATGGGATACGCCCATCAGTAGTGTGAATGCTATCTATGCCTTCCTCTTTGACCATGCTAACCTGTTGGCATCACAAGAACCTACCGTATTGGCTATCGACGGCACACCACTCGAATTGCCTCAGGCAACAGCCGGTATCGGTTATGTGAAGACCGCCATCCACGAGCCTAAGGGTAAGGAGCTGACTGCCACCAAGACCTCCACAGGTACCTCTTGGGGTGCTGTCTATGCACAGTACTTCCAGCAGACGTCTGATATTGAACAGTCGGAGAGTGGCATCATCGTGAAGCGTGAAATACGGACGGCTAATGGTCAGCCGCTAACTGCTCCATTGAAGGTAGGCGACCGCATCAAGGTGCGCATCCTCATTGAGGTGTCGCGCGACTTGGATTTCGTTCAGGTATTAGACCGTCGTGCTGCTTGCATGGAACCCGTTCACCAGTTGTCGGGTTATCGCAATGGAGCCTACTGCTCGCCCAAGGACTTCTCTACCAATTACTATTTCTACGGATTGGCTAAGGGCAAGCATGTGGTTGAGACAGATTATTACATCGACCGTGCCGGCACTTACGAAACGGGTACTTGCACCGTGCAGTGTGCTTACTCTCCAGAGTATCGTGCCACCACGAAGTCGGCGAAATTGATAATTACAGAATGATGAAAACAAAAAATAGTATCTTAGCACTGCTGATGTTGGCAGTACTGCCAGTATCGGCTCAGAAACTGATAGCAGAAAAAACAACAATCGATGTAGGCAAGACGGGTTTTCAACAACCCGTCACTGCCGTGTTCGAATTTCGCAACAAGGGAGTCAGCCGCCTGAAGATAGAGCAGGTGGCTCCTGATTGCTACTGTACGGTGGTAGAATATCCCAAGACCGTGATTGGAAAGGGCGATAAGTTTCAGGTCAAAATGACCTATGATGCCAAAATGCTAGGACATTTCGACAAGCAGGCAGTCATCATTTCTAATGGTACTACCAAACCTATCTATATCCGTATGAAAGGTGTGGTGTTGCAGGAGGTGCAGGACTTTTCCGGTTCTTATCCTATTGAGATGGGACAGTTGAGGATAGATATGAATGAACTGGAGTTCGACGACGTCAACAAGGGAGAAATGCCCGTTCAGCAGATACATATATATAATAATGGTACGAGTATGGCCCGTCCTAACCTGATGCACATGCCTGCTTATCTCAAGGCTACAATGGTGCCTGAGGTTATCGCTCCAGGGCGCTCGGGTACGATGACGGTGACTCTCGATTCGAAACAAATCAGCGATTATGGTTTGACGCAGGCTTCCATCTATTTGGCAACCAATCCAGGTGACAAGGCTACCAAAGAGAATCTCATTGGTGTATCCACGGTGTTGTTGCCTGCATTTGTCAAAATGTCGGCTATTCAAAAGCAGTATGCTCCTAAGATGTATCTGTCAAAGGAACAGGTGAACATCAACTTCGACGGAAAGTCAAAACGCAAGGACGAAATACAGATTTCGAATACGGGACGCACACCGCTCACTATATCGTCGCTCCAGATGTTTACGGACGGACTCCGGATATCATTGGGAAAGAGTACGTTACAAACGGGAGAATCTACGAAACTGAAAATAACGGCTAAGCGTGACGAATTGATGAAAGCGCGCACCAAACCTCGTATCCTCATGATCACTAACGACCCTGATAAGTCGAAAGTCGTCATTACCATCAATGCCAAATGAATATGAATCATCCAGAAAATAGTGAAGAATATGCAGGACTGCAAGTGAACAGTGGGGTAGAGCAGCCCTCCATCATCAACCCCTACCTGAAACGTAATCGTGTGAAACGTCGCGAACTGACAGCTGCCGAAATGGTGGAAGGTATTGTCAAAGGCGACGTCACCATCCTTTCGCAGGCCGTCACGTTGGTGGAGAGCGTGAATCCTGACCATCAATCCAAAGCGCAGGAGGTCATCAACAAGTGTCTACCCTATAGTGGTCATAGCATCCGTGTGGGCATCAGTGGTGTGCCTGGTGCTGGTAAATCGACCAGTATCGATGAGTTTGGCGTGCATGTGCTGAAGGAGAAAGGAGGGCGACTGGCTGTACTGGCTATTGACCCCAGTTCCGAACGTTCTAAGGGCAGTATTCTGGGTGATAAGACACGCATGGAGAAACTCTCCGTTCACCCCGACTCGTTTATTCGCCCTAGTCCAACGGCAGGCTCGCTGGGTGGTGTGGCACGTAAGACGCGTGAGACCATCATTCTGTGTGAAGCAGCTGGTTTCGACAAGATATTTGTGGAAACGGTGGGTGTCGGGCAGAGTGAGACGGCTTGTCATTCGATGGTCGATTTCTTCCTGCTCATTCAATTGGCTGGAACAGGTGACGAGTTGCAAGGTATCAAACGTGGCATTATGGAAATATGTGATGGTATCGTGATCAATAAGTGTGATGGCGAGAATGTCGATAAGTGTCAGATGGCTGCTACCAATTTTCGTAATGCGCTCCATTTCTTCCCGATGCCTGAGAGCGGATGGTTGCCCAAGGTACTGTGTTATAGTGGGTTCTATGGCATTGGCATCAAGGAGGTGTGGGATATGATCTATCAATATATTGACTTTGTCAAGGCGAATGGTTATTTCGACTATCGGCGCAGTGAACAGGCCAAGTATTGGATGTATGAGAGTATCAACGAAAATCTACGCATGAGTTTCTATAACAATCCTGTCATTTTGGAACAGTTGGAGTCGGCGGAACAATCGGTACTGGCTGGTCAGCAGACAAGTTTTATGGCTGCTCATCACTTGTTGGATAAATATTTTGAAAACCTATGCTCCATATCGAAATAGACAATGGAAGTGGTTTCTGTTTCGGGGTGACCACTGCTATACAGAAAGCTGAAGAAGAGTTAGCCAAAGGCAACCGTCTTTATTGTCTTGGCGATATTGTGCATAATGGTATGGAGTGTGAGCGTCTGCGCCAGATGGGACTCCTCACCATCAACCATGATGAAATGCGTCAGTTGCACGATGTGAAAGTGTTGCTCCGCGCCCATGGCGAGCCCCCTGCCACTTACGAACTGGCTCGTCAGAACAACATAGAAATCATTGATGCCACATGTCCTGTAGTGTTGCAATTGCAGAAGAAAATCAAGAAGCAGTTTGATTCCAATCTTCTGCCCCAAATCGTCATATTCGGGAAAAAAGGACACGCGGAAGTATTAGGACTGGTAGGACAGACACAGGGAAAGGCTATTGTTATTGAGAATTTTGAGGATGCCAAACGACTGGATTTCTCGCGTGATATCTATCTCTATTCGCAAACTACCAAGTCGCTCAACGAGTTTCAGCATATTATCGAATATATCCGTCAGCACATCTCGCCAGAAGCCACCTTTAAGAGCTTCGACACCATCTGTCGTAATGTGGCTAATCGCATGCCTAATATCTCAAATTTTGCTGCCAAGCACGACCTCATCCTCTTTGTCTGTGGTCGTAAGAGCAGTAATGGCAAGGTGCTCTTTAACGAGTGCCTGCGCGTCAATCCCAATAGCCATCTTATTGAGGGTCCCGACGAGATATCTCCCCAATGGCTTGAGGGTATCCAGACCGTAGGCATCTGTGGTGCCACCAGCACACCGAAATGGCTGATGGAACAGTGCCGTGATGCTATTTTGCAAATGTAGTTTTATAATTTCTTGACGGCTTCATGGAAACGATCCAGCAACCATTGCTTCTGTTCTGGAATCGTCATGTTCGAATTGTCAAGTTCGATGGCGTCGTCAGCCTTGCGCAGTGGCGACACGTCACGATGTGAATCGATGTAGTCGCGTTCCTGAACATTCTTGAGAATCTCATCGAAGTCAGCTTCCATACCTTTTGCCTTTAACTCATCATAGCGACGCTGGGCGCGTACTTCGGCAGATGCTGTGACAAAAACTTTCAGTTCTGCATCAGGGAATACTGTTGTGCCGATGTCGCGGCCATCCATTACGACACCTTTGTCCTTACCCATCTGCTGTTGCAGAGCCACCATGGCCTCGCGTACAAAACCGAGGGTGGCTATGGGACTCACCTTATTGCTGACCTCCATCGAACGGATCTCACTCTCCACCAGTTCTCCGTTCAGATAGGTGTCTGGGCGGCCTGTCTCGGGATTGAACTTAAATGAAATGTTGATTTCAGACATTCTGCGACGCAGTTCGTCTTCGTTGATACTATCTTTTGTAAACAATCCGTTGCGCAAGGCAAATAGCGTCACACTGCGATACATAGCACCAGTATCGACATATACATATCCTACTTCACGTGCCAAATCTTTGGCCATTGTACTTTTGCCACATGACGAGTGGCCGTCAATTGCTATTGTAATCTTTTTCATAAGCTATAGGTTGCGTTAATCAGTATAGAAGAGGCCGACACGTGATATTTGGCGTAAGCAACATTGAGCTTGAAGCGTTTCAGTGTCAGTCCTCCACCTACGGAGAGACCAGCTCCATGACTGCTACTGGTCTCGCCCTCATTGATTTTCATTTCGTCGCGACGACGGAAGTTATATCCTGCACCAATATAGATTGTTTCACCCAGAAATACATCGGCTCCGATGGCTACATGTTGAATGAAGTTGGTATCCCAACGGTTCAGTCGCGACAGGGTGGCCGAGAATCGTAAAGGGGCAGCTGCCAGACGTTTTGATACCCCCACCAGTAAGTCGAGTGGTATCTTCTCAAACTCTTCCTGATAGGCTTTCACCTGTCCACCCAGATTTTTGGCTGTGGCAGAAATGGACCATCCCCGTTCCTCGTCAAAATAGTTGATACCGAGATCGGCTGCAATTCCCAGTGAGTTGTAACTGGCTATGGACGACGAGATGAAACGTAGGGTGATACCACCACTCCAGCGGTCGCTCAGCAGGTAGGCAAAACTTCCTGCCACGGCTATGTCCTTGGCCGAGAACGTACCTTGCTCGATGTTGTCGATAGTAGTCTCTTTGATGCTTCCATAGTCCATGTATTGTGCACTGACACCCCATGTGGCTCGCTGCCCCCATGCTTTGACAAACGAAGCCGAAGCAGTCTTGGCTCCCTCCATATAGGTCATAAAATTGAGGTTGATGCTCTTGTCGGCCACATTCGATATGAGTGCTGGATTATGGAATATCACTGTAGGGTCGTCATCGTCAATAGTGATATTATCACCACCCAGTGCTGCTACGTGTGCGCTTACCGGCAGTCGCAGGAAGCTGAACACTTCCTGACTCTCCTGAGCAGTGGCTTGGAGGACGAAAATGGTGGCGATAATTGTAAAAACGACTTTTTTCATCTAATATTTCCTAAATTCGTCGCAAAGATAATTCATTTTTAGTAACTTTGCAAATTAATAACGCATGTTTGCTGTTTTTATTGCCGATAAGATGGAAGAAAAGAAATGTCCACAGGCCAATCTTGACCGTCAACGAACCACAGGATTCCTCTTGGGGCTCATTTTGGTATTGGCATTGATTTTCGTTGCATTGGAATGGAACAGCATTGAGTCGGCCCCTGATGGGGCGACAGTCGACCTCTCGGAACTGATGCACGAAGACGAGATGGTTCCTATGTCCATCGAAGAGCAGTTTGCACAGTTGGAGCCAGACAAAGCGCAACCCAAGGAAGCCGAACAACTGCATATTGTTGAAGACAATGTGGAACTGGCTCCTCAGGAAGAGCAGGTAGCTGAGGCTGAGGGAGAGGGCGAAGACGAAGCACTACTGAAGGAATTGCAAGAAGATGAAGAAGAGTCTAAGGTCTTGGCTCCCATGGGAATTGATCCTGACGATAATCCTCTGAAATTCCGTTTGGTAGAAGACCTGCCTCAGTATCCTGGCGGTGCCGTCGAACTGATGAAGTGGCTGACCAAGAATCTGCGATATCCTAAGTTGGCTCAAATTAGGAAAACTGAGGGCAAAGTGATAGCCCATTTCTATGTGGAGAAAGATGGCACGATTACGGGATTGAAAGTGGTGCAGTCTCTCTCGCGCGAATGTGATAAAGAGGCCTTGCGGGTGCTTGGTATGATGCCTAACTGGCAACCCGGCGTGCAGAATGGAAAACCCTGTCGCACCAAGGTGAGTATTCCCATCGTATTTAAATTATAAAATTATGATACAGACATCCAACAACATTTTGAAGTTAGTGAACGACTTCCTCGACAAACTGCCTTACGAACGTGAGCCGAAATCTCTTTACGACCCCATCCGTTATGTTTTGTCTATCGGAGGCAAGCGCATTCGTCCTGTCCTTATGCTGATGGCCTACAATCTCTATCGGGAGGAGCCTGAACGCATACTGATGGCTGCCTGTGGCTTGGAAACCTATCATAACTATACCCTCTTGCACGATGATTTGATGGATAATGCCGATTTGCGTCGTGGTCACGAGACGGTGCATAAACACTGGAACGTTAATACGGCCATACTCTCTGGCGATTCCATGTTGGTGCTGGCTTACCAGCGAATGGCGCAGGTGCCTGCTGATAAACTGGCACAGGTGCTTGACTGTTTCACGGAGACAGCCCTGGAGATTGGTGAAGGACAGGAGTATGACATGTCGTTCGAAACGCGTGATGATGTGCGCGAAGAGGAATATATTGAGATGATTCGGTTGAAGACTTCTGTGCTCTTGGCCTGTGCCACTAAGATAGGTGCTATTCTCGCTGATGCACCACAGTCTGATGTGGAATATCTCTATAAGTTTGGCGAACAGCTGGGGCTCGCCTTCCAATTGCAGGACGACTTGCTCGATGTTTATGGCGACCCTAAAGTGTTTGGCAAAGCCATAGGTGGTGATATTACCTCCAACAAGAAAACTTATATGCTCATCAATGCCTACAATCTAGCCGACGAAAAACAGCGCACCGAACTCAATCGCTGGATCAAGGCTGAAACTTTCAATCGTGAAGTTAAGGTGGCCGCCGTTACTCGTCTATATGATGAAATAGGCATTCGACAACTGTGTGAACAGAAAATCAATTACTATTTCGATCAGGCAGCACAATATTTGGCGAAGGTCAATGTTTCTGAAGAGCGTAAACAGGCTCTCCGCCAGTATATGGAGGAATTGTTGCACCGTAATAAATAACTCTCAACATTGAACTACATAGATACGCACTGTCATTTGGATGGTGAGGAATTTCGCGACGATCTCGAACTGGTTGTTCAGCGTGCCCGTGAAGCAGGATGCAAGGCCATCTTCATCCCTGCCATCGATTTACCTTCTTGTCAGACGGTCATAGATGTCTGCACCCGCTATCCTCACTACTGTTATCCCATGCTTGGTCTTCACCCAGAAGAAGTACGGGACGATTGGCGTGATGTCCTCTCAACTCTCAACTCTCAACTCTCAACTCTCAATTGTTTAGCCATTGGCGAAGTTGGCCTCGATTTCTATTGGAGCCGAGAGTTCGAAAAAGAACAGTTGTTAGCTTTCGAAGAACAGGTGCGCTGGGCTGTAGAACTGCAAATACCACTGATGATTCATTGTCGTAAGGCACAAAACGAGCTGGTGTCTATATTAAAAAGGTATGCGAATGACTTACCTGGTGGCGTGTTCCATTGTTTTACGGGCAACGAGCAGGAAGCGCGCCAACTCTTGGAGTTCCCCCGTTTCGTGTTGGGTATCGGTGGCGTCTCTACTTTCAAGAAGAGTCATCTGCCTGAAGTGCTCCCTGCCTGCGTTCCCTTAGACCGTATCGTGCTCGAAACCGATGCCCCCTATATGGCACCCGTTCCCTTGCGAGGTCAGCGCAACGAACCCGCCTTCATCCGTCACGTTATCACCCGGTTGGCAGGTGCCTATGGAGTCACTGAAGAGGAGATTTGCCGTCATACCAACGAAAATGTGACAAAAGTTTTTGGTATTCAAATATAATTTCGTAATTTTGCAACCGCAAACAAGGAGAGGTGCTCGAGTGGTTGAAGAGGCACGCCTGGAAAGCGTGTAAACCCCCAAAGGGTTTCGCAGGTTCGAATCCTGTTCTCTCCGCAGGAAGAAATGGATTCAAAGCTCTTGAGGCAAAGCGAATCCTGTTCCTTCCGCAGGATGAAAAAAGAGCCCAAGGAGATATTCCTTGGGCTCTTTTCTTTTCCATTGCTTTTATTCTAATAATATGAGAGGATTGTTTTCGTATTCCTCTATATCAAGAATGAACTCGCGTGAGCCGACTTTAGGGTCAATCTGGTCACTGGCACCGAGACTACCAGCTAAGAGTTGTAAGGACGGCATGAGGATGAGTTCACTCATGGGTTGGATATATTGTTTCTTCATGATTCAAATCCTCCATTATTTTACGATTATTTTTTTGCCATTCTGGATATAGACACCCTTCTTCGGGTAGAGCACGCGATGACCTTGTAGGTCGTAGTATTCGTCATTTCCATAATTCGTCTTGCTTCTTACGTCAAGAATGCCAGTGGTACCTCCTTCTGAGCCAATTGGCAGGCTGGTGACTGATTGGTCGAAGATATCAGGCTTGAAGTAGGCTCTGAAGGCATTGACCGTCTTGGCACTCTCTTGTAGCTTAAAGGCATCACCAGTGTTGTTGAGCTCGTAGAACTTAGTTTCGCTGACGCTCTTGGTATTGCCGATGAAACGATAGTCGTTGGTAGATATGGCTGAGCGAGTAGTGGGAGAAATCTTTTTCTTGCTTCCAATGAACTTGATAACCTTGCCGCTGAGGTCGAATGAGCTTCCCCACTTATCACCAGGGAGAGCGATGATATAAGGAGTGTTGGCCTTCATTTTGCTGGCAAACGCGAAGTTGACCGTTGAGCCCTCGTTACCACTGAATTCCTTCAGCCAGAACTGCTTGCCAGTATCACTGCTACTGGTGAACCACTTAATCTCTGTGCCATCGGCAGTGACCTTTTCTACATCGAAAGGTAGCATGATGGTACCCCATCCCTTGGAACCATCAGCAGAGATGGCAGGTTGGGTATAGGTAAACTCAATATTTTCAACCGTGAACTCAACAGGTGTGAAGAAGTCTTGGTTGTCAACCAGCACAATGTTGTCGGCCTCGTACTTCGAACCGTCGTATTTGATGATGTTGGTAGCTCCTGCAGGTTCAGTATCAGTATTCTTGATAATGAAGAGGCGGTTTGGCTTGGAGTCGGAAACTGTCACACTGGTAATGCCAGTTCCCTGCAGGTCGACAATCTGCGAGGTGGTTGGTACGGTGTAAGATGTTCCGCTAGGTTTCGTGACATTGCGGGTGCCATCAGTATGATAGACCGTGATAGCGGGCTTGGCAGTGTAGCTGGCAATATTGTCCCCAGCCGTCCAAGCTTTATTTTGGTAATACCAAAAATATACTGTGTACGTATTTTTAGTCTCCATCCCATTCCATTCGATGGGGATATCCGTACTTCCTTTAGCCGGAACGGTGAAGTCGCCTGAAATGGTGTGCACGTTTGTCCAAGGAGTAGCCTGATAGATAGAAATTTGGTACTTACCCTGATAATCATGCGTAGTACTAGCGTTATTAGTTGTCAGATGGCCTTTGAGAATAGTTCCGAAGACATTATGGCTAGTACCGCTTATTGGTTCGGAGTTGTCAATAGTCAAAGAACGAGTCAGGGTGAGATTGTCCGTTGTAGGTCGTCCGCTCCCGTTGACGACGAAATCTTGCGGATCATATGGATCGCTTAAGTAATAGGCGTTCAAATAGAGAATGCTCATTTTGTATTCAGCAGCCTCTTTCGGTGTAAACTTGAGAACGATGTCTTTAGTTTCGCCAGCAGGTACTTCTGCTATTTTTCCTGCCAGTCGGCTGGCTTTAGAGGCATATTGGGCATAAAGAACGAAATCACCGTCATAGGTAGCAGTTCCGTTGTTGGTTACATTGATAGTGCAGGTAACTTCGTTGCCTGTTACAGCACTGCCTGTGGTGGGCGAGAAGGTGTAGCTGTTGAGTTCAATGTGGTATTTTAAATCACCTAATTCACGTTTGGCTATCTCCATGATTTCGCCTGGAGCTCCATCCAGTTTGATGCCAATGACTGCACCTTGTTCAAAGTGATAGCCGTCTTTGCTACTGCTTCCGCCGATGCCCTGTGAATAGGGATTCATCAGTGCTAACTTATAATATCCGTCACTTTTTCCTCCCCATCCCCAGTTGATGTGGAAATAGTCTTCGGCTTGATATCCGTCACAGATAAAGGCATGTCCACTTCCAGAAGATTGGCCGTCGTAAATCACGATACGACCATTGCTGAGCTCATGGTATAAGATGTCAATCCATTCTTTATAAGTAAAATAACTTCTTTCGATATAACGTGTAGTTTCATCATCATAGCCGAAATATTTCTTGAGAGCATCGGCAGCATCAGCAGTGCTGGAAGAAGAACCTCCGTTTCCTTGGTTAGCATAGTCCATCTTCACAGAGACACCGCAACATCTCATTAGAGAGGCTACTGCTGTAGCTCCTTCATCAGTATCAGCTTGTGTATACGAGTTGCGCATGGCATTCCAGTTCAGGGTGACGGAAGAGGCGGCAATAGCGGGAATGACTTTACCGTACTTACTTGTATAAGCAGGAATTTCAATCGCAGGTGCTGTGGTGGAGGTAAGTTCTGCCTTCTTGGCTGTATAGTACATGGCTTGCGCCATTGCTGTAGCCACGCATCCAGTAACTACGTCAGAGTAAGGAAAGTAGGTAGTGTTATTGATTTGATTATTGTAGGGGGCTGCTTGGTCCCAGTGTGATTTAGCCAATGGCTCGATAGCAGTCTTGACAGCTGACGCACGGCGCGCATTGGGGTCGATAGTGATATTATTCTCTTTCATCCACTGAATCTGATTGGCACAACTTTGGAGCCATGCCTGCATGTTTTCTGGGATGTTTTCGGTGTCAAACGAACCGTTATCTGCATAACCTAGAATAGCATCGGTGCGGTCGTCGTTACTGACGATGACAAAGCCCTTGTCATCTTCAGCGTTGAATACGTAGAGACCACTGACCTGCTTAGTCAGTTTTAACTGAGGTACTGCACCTGGTGATCTTCCTGGTACGACTCTCTGAGTAGAGCGCTCCATCAAAAAGTTGTTGGCTTGTTGTAAGGCCATTTCTGGTGTGACATCGCCTGCCTTGACATACATTGTCATCAAGACTGTCAGCACAAAGAGTAACGATCTTTTCATAGAAAAACAGGTTTTATGTTTATAATTTGGTTTATCTGATGTTGCAAAATTAATAAAAATATTCGTAACAGGAAGAGAATTTTCAAATTTTATGCGTACCTTTGCATCAAATTGTAAGAAAAAGAATGAAAAAGCTAATAGTTCTTCTTGCTATGATAGGGTTGTTGATAGGTATTCAACCCTCAATGGCACAGATGAAGCAATCAAAAGACTCAACAGAGTTGGTGGTGAATGACACCTTGGTAGCAGACTCTGCGATGGCACTGATAGATGCAGATTTGGAAGGCGGGGACACTGCTGAGGGCGGTGGATTGCACAAGTTGTTGAAATCGAAGTTTATTGAGGGCTCAGCGGGCTTTATGTCGTTGGTGGCATTGGCACTGGTCATCGGTTTGGCCTTCTGTATTGAACGGTTGATATATCTGACGTTGTCGGAAATCGATGCCAAGCGACTGATGCAGGATATTGACGCGAAGTTGACCGAAGGCGATGTGGAAGGTGCGAAAGACCTCTGCCGACAGACGCGTGGCCCCGTGGCGAGTATCTGTTATCAGGGCTTGTTGCATATCAAGGAGCCCTTGGAACAGATTGACCGCCAGTTGACGAATTATGGGTCGGTGCAGATAGCCAATATGGAGAAAGGCTGTTCGTGGATTAAGCTCTTCATCGCCGTAGCTCCCTCGTTGGGATTCTTAGGAACGGTGATTGGTATGGTAATGGCGTTCGACCAGATACAGACGGCTGGCGACATCAGTCCTACCATTGTGGCATCGGGCATGAAGGTAGCGCTGATAACCACCATCTTCGGTATCATCGTGGCACTGATTCTGCAACTGTTCTACAACTATATCCTCTCGAAAATCGAACATCTGACATCGCAGATGGAAGAGAGTGCCATTACGTTGATGGACAGCATTTCAAAAATGAGAAATGAAGAATGAATAATTTGGGTGGATATCTGTTGGCAGAGGTGATGCTGTGGCTGATGTACGCAGCTGTGGCAGTCGCACTGGTGGCCGCTTTATTTTCGGCAGTGAAGTCGTGGCGCTACCGTTATGACAGTATTTCGGCCAGCAATCGTGTGCCTCGTAAGAAAATAGCCTGGGGAATTGTGATCTTCACCATCATACTCCTCCTGGTGGCATGTCTGGCAGGGGCTTCGGAGCCGCTGATTATCAATGGCATCAGTTACACCAACCGTTTCTGGTTGAAAGTAACCGACGGACTGATTTCCTCGTCGTTGGTGTTGATGTTCATTGCTGCCTGCTTCGTTGTTTTCGGTCTCTCAGGTATGAACCGCAAAATCAAATCATAAAGTTCAAAGAATATGTTTTTCCGTCGAAAAAATAGAGAGATTCCTGAGCTGAATACCACTTCAACAGCCGACATATCATTTATGCTGTTGGTGTTCTTCTTAGTGACCTCGTCGATGGATACTGATAAAGGACTGTCGCGTCAGTTGCCTCCGTTGGACGACGAACCCAAGAAGGAGGTGGATATCAGTCGGAGCAATGTATTGCAAATCCGTCTGGATGCTCACGACTCGTTGTGGATTGACAATCAGACAGCTACACTTGTCTCCTTGCAACAGCAAGTGGAATCGTTTGTTGCCAGCCGACAGACAGAACAGTATGTGGTGGGTGTGCAAACCGACAGGGCTACGAGCTATGAAGCCTATTTCGAGATGCAGAACACCATCGTGGCTGCCTTCCACCATCTGAGAGAACGGATGGCTATGGCGCAGTATGGTCATCATTTTAACCAATGTACCCAGGAAGAACGCGATGTGATCATCCGACGCTATCCATTACGGGTCAGCGAAGCGAGGGCGATGTGATATGAGCCGATTCCGTCGTAGAAACAGTCATGATGTGCCAGGGTTGAATCTTGCATCGATGCCGGATTTAATCTTTACGGTGCTGTTCTTTTTTATGATTGTGACCCATATGCGACAGACGGAATTGAAGGTACGCTACATAGTGCCTCAGGGTACAGAACTGGAAAAGACAGGACATAAGGGCAGTGTGGTGTATATGTATATCGGTCGCCCCGTAGATAAACAGGGTAATGTTCTGAGTGACGAGACACGTATACAGGTGAACGATCACTACGTGACAGTGGAAGATATACCGGGAGCCATTGCTGAAGCCCGCGACCGGATGTCAGCGGAAGACCGTATGCGCATGACGGTGAACATACATGCCGACCGGAAAACGGAAATGGGCGTGATCAACGATGTGAAGCAGGCTCTGCGACAAGCTGGAGCCTTGCGTATTAATTATTCTGCAACAACTAAAAACAATTAAGTAACATAATCATATGGCAGTACAGAAACTTGATCAATTGGATAAGCAGATTCTACGCATGATAGCAGAAGATGCTCGAGTGCCTTTCTTGGAAGTGGCACGAGCCTGCAATGTAAGTGGTGCCGCTATCCATCAGCGTATCCAGAAACTGACGAACATGGGTGTGCTAAAAGGTTCGCAGTTTGTGATTGACCCTGAAAAGATAGGGTATGAAACATGTGCCTACATCGGTCTGAACCTGAAAAACCCAGAAGATTTTGACAAGGTAGTGGCAGCTTTACAAACTATTCCTGAGGTGACGGAGTGCCACTATACGACGGGTAACTTCGATATGTTCATTAAAATTTATGCGATGAACAACCACCACCTGCTGAATATTATCCACGACAAACTGCAACCTCTGGGATTGGCAAGCAGTGAGACACTTATCTCGTTCCACTCGGCATTCAACAGACAGTTGCCTGTGGTTGACTCGCCGTTGTTGGACGAATAAATAAAAAGGGAAAAGTATATGAAACAGTATCTCGATATTCTGAACCGTATCCTGACGGAAGGCACCCAGAAGGGCGACCGCACAGGAACAGGTACCATCAGTATTTTCGGAACACAGTCGCGCTATAATCTCGCCGACGGGTTCCCTTTGCTGACCACCAAGAAACTGCACTTGAAGTCTATCATCTACGAACTGCTCTGGTTTCTGCGTGGCGATACCAATATCCACTGGCTCAAGGAACACGGGGTGAGCATTTGGGACGAATGGGCTGACGAGAACGGTGACCTGGGTCCTGTCTATGGACACCAGTGGCGCTCATGGCCCGACTACGACAAGGGCACCATTGACCAGATTCAGTATGTGGTTGACCAGATTAAGAACAATCCTGATTCACGACGCATGATTGTGTCGGCGTGGAACGTGGCTGAGGTGAATAAGATGGCATTGCCTCCCTGTCATACCATCTTCCAGTTCTATGTGGCTGACGGACGCCTGTCGCTGCAACTCTATCAGCGCTCGGCTGATACCTTCCTGGGTGTGCCGTTCAATATTGCGTCGTACGCCTTGTTGCTGCAGATGATGGCACAAGTGACTGGATTGAAGGCAGGCGAGTTTATACATACCACTGGTGATACGCACCTCTACCTGAATCATATCGAGCAGGCAAAACTGCAACTCACCCGTGAGCCGCGTCCGTTGCCCGTGATGAAAATCAACCCCGACGTAAAGAGTATTTTCGACTTCCAGTACGAAGACTTCCAGTTGGAGGGCTACGACCCTTGGCCACACATTAAAGCGGAGGTAAGCGTTTAAATGAATAATTAGTAATGAGGATATCCATTATTGCGGCTGTAGCAAAGAATCGTGCTATTGGCTATAAGAATAAACTGTTGTATTGGTTGCCTAACGACCTGAAGCGTTTCAAGGCCCTCACCACAGGACATACCATCCTGATGGGGCGCAACACTTTTGAGAGTCTGCCTAAGGGCGCTCTGCCCAATCGCAGAAACTGCGTACTGACGCGTACGGTGAAGGAACTGCCCGGTTGTGAGTGCTTCGCATCGTGGGATGAGTTCATCAAGACCTGCAGTGCCGACGAGGAAATCTATATCATCGGCGGTGCACGTGTTTATCAAGACTTGATGGATAAAGCCGATCGGCTCTGTCTGACGGAGATTGATGATGTGCCCCAAGAGGCAGATGCCTTCTTCCCCGATTACAGCGATTGGCGGGTGGCAGAGAAAGAAGAACATTCAAAGGACGAAAAGCATGCCTTCGACTATGTTTTCGTAGATTACGTTCGGTAGGCTGTCAATCCTTGAGATGAAGAATAGGCGCATATTCCGTTGGGATGTGCGTCGTTTTTATTTTCCACTCTTTAGGATAGAGATTGTTGGCTCGCGTACCGATATTCTTTGCGGGTCCCAACACCTGTCCCATGAAGGTGACATTCACCATGCCGTGCGGAGCGTCGGGAGGCAGTACCAGTGCTTCGCGCCTCAGATACGCCATCGCTTGGGTGTAGGAAAGGGCGACTTGTGGATAGTCGGTAGGGGCATTTTCCGCATTCATGATGCAGAAATTTTTCGACTGCACTCGGGATTTTTTTCCACTGCACTCGGATTTTTTTTCGAGTGCACTCGGAAAATCAGCCCCCTTTTTCCTCAATACACACATAAACAATCCTTCGCCACGGGTAATGCCAGGGATAAAGCGATAGACGGGTTCGTGGAAGTCGGGGAGCAACGAACCCGTTATGTTCCATTCGGGACGTACGTCTATCTGCACGACCTCGGCATCGTAGGTGTCGAGTATCCAACGGATGTTTTCCTCGTTTTCCTTTGTATTAAAGGTACACGTACTATATATAAATAAGCCTCCAGCGTTCATACACTCCCAGGCATCGCTCACTATCTCGCGTTGCAATTGCCAGCACTTTTCCACGTTCTGGGGGCTCCATTCACGGATGGTCGCTTCGTCTTTGCGGAACATTCCCTCGCCCGAACAGGGCACATCGCAAAGAATGAGGTCGAACTTCATCTTCGCCTTGCGGTAGTCGCGTGGGTAGTTGTTGGTGACGATATGACGGCCATACCCCCACTTTTGCACATTCTCCGAAAGAATATTGGCGCGATTGTGAATCGGCTCGTTGCTGTAGAGAATAGCATCCTCAGGCAAAGCCGAACGGAGCAGTGTTGACTTGCCGCCAGGTGCCGCACAGAGGTCGAGTACCGTCAGCTGTCGGCTGTTGGCTATGGGCTGTTGGCGGAGTACTTCGTCTAAGAACATCGATGAGGCTTCCTGCACGTAGTAGCACCCTGCATGGAAGAGAGGGTCGAATGTAAAGTTAGGCCTGCTTTCCAAATAGAACCCATGTCGGCACCAAGGCACTGGTTGATGGCTGACGGCTAACTGCTTATTGCCAGTTGCTGTCTTCTTCGGGTTCAGCCGAATGCTCACAGGAGCCTCATCCTCGAACGAGTGAAGGTACTGTTCGAAGCGCTGCTCACCCATCAATCGGCGGGTGGTTTCCATGAATGCGATAGGTAATTCTGCCATCTTGGTCGCAAAGTTACTAATTTTTTTTTGTACTTTTGCAACTAATTGGAAGAATGTCACGTCTAACGAGTAAACAAAACAATTTTAAAAGACAAATGAACATGAAAAAAGGAATAATCGTTTTGACGCTGTTGCTGACACTTGGAATGTGTGTCCCAACGTTAGCACAAAAGCACCGTCACACCCCGCGGGGTACAGAACTGGTGGATACAACAAAGCAAAGCTCTGCTATTGACGCCTTCTCGGACACTACTTCGGTAGATTCGGTTTTTGACGCTTCTAACACGAACAGTGTAAATTTCCAGTGGGATAGTGATAATGACGAGGATGTAGAAAAGGCTTTCTCGTATTTGGAAAGTATGTTTGAACAACATACATGGGCAGCCTGGATTTTAGCCATCATCGTTATTATCTTTGTGTTTCTGCTCCTGTTCTCGCCCATTATCATTATACTGTTGCTCATCTATTTCGTCAATAGGAATAGGAAGCAGAAAATCAAGATGGCACAGATGGCTATGGAAAACGGGCAACCCATACCTAATCAGGTGTTGGAGAAACCTGCAGATGAGGTCAGCGATGAATATCAGAAGGGGTTGCGTCAATGTTTCGTGGGTATCGGACTGGCTATTTTCCTGGGGATAGCAGCAGAGGGAATCGGTTTCGGTATTGGTGCATTGGTCTTCTTTATCGGACTGGGTAAGGTGATTGCTGCCAAGACTGCTGAGAAGACAAAGGCAAAAGATGATGATTTAAATAACAACAATTATAATAACAACTTAAATCAACAAGATTATGACTAAGAGATTGTATCGTTCAGACGACCGTGTGATAGCAGGCGTATGTTCAGGTATTGCAGAGTATTTGGATTTTGACCCAGTGGCTGTGCGCTTGGGATATGCTTTCCTGACACTGGCTACATGCTTCTCTGGAGTATTGTTCTATATCGTGGCATGGATTGTGATGCCGGAAAAGAATAGAATCCTACCGCAACAGTAAATGATAAACCCAACTGACATCTCTCTTGTAGCGCAGGTGGCTGTGTTAGGCAATAAAAGGGCTTTCGATGAGCTCGTACGCCGATACCAGTCACCGGTGCGCCGTTTCTTTTTGCATCAGACGCTGGGAGATGAGCAGTTGAGCGACGACTTGGCACAAGATACCTTTATCAAGGCTTATACGAACATCGGTAAGTTCCGTGGTCTGGCTTCTTTCCAAACATGGTTGATGCGAATAGCTTATAATGTGTTTTATGACTATGCCAGGTCGAAAAAGCAAACAGACGATATTGACGGCATTCAACAACCATCGCTACAGACGAGTACTGCGGTCGGTTTGGATGTCTATGAAGCGTTGAGGCAACTGAAACCTGACGAACGGATGTGTATCACACTGCAGATGATTGACGGCTACGACATTGCGGGCATTGCGAAGATTACACAAATGAAAGAGGGGACCGTGAAATCGCACCTTTCAAGAGGCAAAGAAAAATTGGCAAATTATTTAAAGCAGAATGGTTATGGATAAAGAAAACGAAGCATTGCTACAACAGTTCTTCAGCGAGGCTACACAACAGACGCTGGAAGATAATGGATTCACGGAGCGGGTGATGAAACAGTTGCCTGCACGCATGAAGTGGTTTACACGCATCTGGACAGCTGCTTGCATATTGATAGCTGCTATCCTTTTCTCTGTCTTCCACGGATGGGAGATATTGATAGTACAGTTGGAAGTATTCCTGCGTACCACAATCGTAGAGGCCCCTCAAGTAAGTCCGCTGATGGTGGTTTTGGGCATGATCAGTCTCTTGTTGATAGGAGTCTACGAAATGCTTAGTTACGAACGGGTGATTCGATGAGGCGTCCTTCCTTATCGAACATGCCATAAGTAGTACTGGTTACTCTGAATTCTGTACGGCGGTTGAGCTGGTTGCAGATATCCTGCTCTTCGGGTGTCAGTGTCTTGACATAATCTTCCGTCAGCACGTCGTTTTCTTTCAGGAAAGTATATTTCTCAGTTAACTTCTTGCGAATCTGTTTTGGGCTGGTTTTGCCATAACCTCTGGAAGTGAGACGTTCTTTTTTGATACCCTTGCTTATCAAATAATTGACCACAGACTCAGCGCGTCGTTGGGAAAGTCTGATATTATACTGTTCACTGCCCTTATAGTCGCAATGAGCAGCAAGTTCTATCGTGACATGAGGATTCTCGTTGAGCAGCACGACCAACTTGTCCAAAGCTGTTGTTGACTCAGGGCGCAGAGTGGCACGATCGAAATCATAGAAAATGTTGTCTATTAAAACGGGAGCTGTGATGCTGGCCAACGGGAACTGCAGTACGTACTCCTCAGAATCCTTAGCAGGTTCGACGCGTAGTTCCTCTTTATGATTCAGATATCCGTTACACGTGCCTAATATGACGTAGTCAACGTTAGGCCTGATTTGTTGGGTAAATGAACCGTCGCCCTTGACGCTGAGTTTCATATTGGTTCCATCGTTGCCCACCAGATAGACAATTGCCTGGGGCAGTTCGTAGCCATCCTGTTCGTAGACCCATCCTTTTACAGTCTGGATAATCTCCGGATTCTCAAAGGAGTAGATGTGATCCCAGCCATGAGCATCGCCGCGATTCGACGAGAAGAAGCCACGGTTCAGCATCCCTTCGAAGGTCATGCCGAAGTCATCGCCTTGTGAATTGAGGGGAAAGCCAGGATGTTCTAACTGCCAACCGAAGGCATTGGGTTTAGCAATATAAATGTCTAAACCTCCCATTCCTTCATGTCCGTTGCTGGAGAAGTAAAGATCACCATTGGGACGGAAAGTAGGAAAGAGCTCATCACCAGGAGTATTAATAGGTGCCCCGACATTCTCAACACCCCCTATCCCCGTTGCTTCTGAAAGACGGACGCGCCAGATGTCTTTGCCACCTTCTCCTCCTGGCATGTCACTGACGAAGTAGAGCCATCTGCCGTCGGGACTGACGGCTGGGTGGGCAAAGAGTGAGAGCGTGTCGCGAGTGAGTTCTACCTCTTGTGCTTTTGTCCATGCAGCATCTGAACGGCGTGACGATGCAATCTTGGCATAACGTGGGTAGTTGTTGTCGGTCTTGCAAACTGTCAGATACATGGTATGTCCATCGGGTGTCAGACAGCAGGCTCCCTCATCGTCGGGAGTATTCAATTCCGAGTCGATTACTTGTGGACGTTGCCATTTCCCTTGTTCGTCTTTCTGCGCTACGAAAATATCTCCATTCTTAGTACCTGTAATACCGCTCAGTTCATCGCCAGTAGCTTCATTACGAGTAGATGTGAAATAAAGTCGGTCATTATTGTCGCCACCCAGAACCGGAGAATATTCTGCTCGACGAGAATTAAAGATGTTTTCGCGTTTCACAGTATAACGTGATCCCTCTTGCTTCCAGATGGGTGCTTGTGTTGCCGAGCTTCTGCCTTGTTGGGCTAATATCTTGACAAAAGAGGGACTTTGAGCGGCAACAGAGTCCACGAGCATATTGCTGAACACCTGTCCTGCTTCTTTATAGCTGGCAGTCTTCAGTAGTTGTTGTCCGAGATATAGTTGTGTCAGCGAGTCCTCTACTCCATATCGCAACGCATTGCGATAAGCAGCAATAGCTCTTTGGGTATAGTTGATGCGCCGATAGCAGTCGGCCAGTTTCAAAGCCCGTTCTCCGCGCAGTTTCCGTTCTTTCGTAGGTGTCTGCGCATACGCACGTCTGTATTGTTTTGCAGCATCGAAATATTCCCCCAAGGCATAATATTTATCCCCTTTCTTCATGGCATGGTCGGCACCACATCCCACCAGTACCATGCTCATCAGCATAATCAATAAAACTTTGCGCATACTGTCATTAAAACGTATTCCCTTCCGATTTATTGCCAATACCTTAAGAATAAAAATGTTCCAAAATTAGCAAAAATGTTTTAAAATTAGCAAAACATAATTCTTTAGACTTTTAAAATAAAACTATTTGAGAGAAAATTCTTACCTTTGCTCAGCAAAAAATAAACGGTAAGACCATGCTGGAGAATTGGAAACAGCGATATAAGGCATTTTGCGAGTGGCAGAAAAGACCTCATCACGTGAACCCGATGTCTGAGGAGGAGCACGTCTGCGCCACATGTGCCCGCCATTATGTGGGTAACTACTGTCCTCAGTGCGGGCAGTCAGCCTGCATTGGGCGTTACTCCTTCAAGAATGCCGTTCTTCTCTTTCTGGATGTATGGGGATTGGGCAATCGGGGTATGTTCCGTACCATCCGCGACCTATTCCTACGTCCGGGTTATATGATTAGCGACTATCTCAAAGGTATGCAAATGGCTTATTTCCCTCCGTTCAAGATGCTCTTCCTGCTCTTTGCCCTCTCGCTGATTGTCAATACAGGTGTGAATATCAGGGGCGAAAATTATATCAAGGTCACCCAGGAGAAGTTTGAGAAAGATTATTTGAATTCATTGGAAAAGAGCCGGCAGGCCAAGGATACAACAGCCGAAACTGTTGCTAAGAAAGAAGAATTGACGGAATACGACAAACTCTCCATCTTTGTGGGTATCGATAAGGTGACGATGGAGTTGAATAACTTCGAGAATCGCTATGAAACGCTCTTAACACTGATGTTATTGTTTGTACTATCAGGACCGCTCTACCTGCTGTTTCGGCATTGCCCTAATATCCCCGATATGCGCTTTTCCGAGTTCTTTGTAGCAATAGTCTATATTACGAATATGCTGACGATGATAGGCATTGTTTTAGACTTTTTCTATATTAGGTCTGGTTCTAAGTTCCTTTTCCCTTTGCTGATGATCTGCCCTTTGAAGCAGCTGTCGGGCTACAGTTATGTGAAAACATTTCTGAAGACAGTCTTGGTTTGTTTGTTGATGGCTATTCTCTATTTGGCGACTATATTGGCTGCTGCAATAATATATGCTTTCTTCGTGATGAAATAAAATTGAGAAAATTTATTTGAACTGATGTCCTATTTAAAATATTTGATACTTTCTGTGAGTTTTTGCTATTGTGTGCAAATGAGTGCTCAAGGCGGGGTGTTTTCTTTGATTAAGAAAGTAGGAACATTTATTGACTCCATGTCAGTAAGAGGTGTTGACCGTCGTTATATAGAAGCGCCAGAGCGTCCATGGCAACTGCTCTTGAAGGGTAATCTCAGCCAGAGCATCGTGAGTATGAAATCCAATGGAGAGGTGTTCGGCGAGAAATACATCGCTCAAACGAAACTAAAGACAGTTCCATCGCAGTATATTGGCGTTTGGGCAGGTTATAGAGGTTATGGGCTGGGCTATACGGTGAATGTCGGTGGTGACAAAGGTAGTAATTTTACTATCGGTGCCACGGGCGGTTCGTATGGTATTCACGTACGATTCCACTCGTTTAATAGCAGCGATCCCCATTTTAGTCTTTCCACAGAGCTTCTCACAGAGCGAGATAAGGAAGAACTTGAAAAGACAAAGCTCACTGACCCTATTCACGTGAATACGGTCATAGCCGACGGTTACTATATGTTCAATGGCAAGAAGTTCTCCTATGCTGCGGCCTACGATCAGTCGGTGATTCAGAAACGTTCGGCTGGCTCGCTGATGGCAGGGGCCATGTTCAATTATACACATATCAACTATGCTGCTGACTCCAATGCCGATTTGATATATGTAATGAAAGGAATAGGGCGTGTAAAACTATGGCAAGGAAGTGTGGGTGTTGGCTATGCCTATAACTGGGTACCGGTACGCGGACTGCTCTTCAATGTCCTGGGCATGCCCATGTTAACTTTTATCAATAAGCTCAAGGCCTACAACTATGAAACCAATATACCGGAATTGATGGAAGACCCGATATTTTGGAGCCAGCCGGATTCCTACGAGGAGTGGGATAAGTGGTATTATGAAAATGCCCGCATAGCCCCCAAGGGTGGTCAGTCTTTTAACAGTGGTTTGAGCATCGGTTTTGATGCTCGTGTATCGCTGACCTACAATATTGGCCGTTATTTTTTCAATGTTTATGGTCAATTCAACAACATCCGTTATCGGCATGATGATACCAAAGGCTATCTAAATGATTGGTTTGTCAATACTTCATTAGGTATACGGTTGTAATATCAGCAAACACAGTTTCAGAATTAGCAAAATCTTTGCTAAGGGGACTTTATTGCTTGGTGGTTTACAGGATTTAGAGTACCTTTGCATCTCAAATATTGATTTATGAAGACATTTAATTCTACCCAACTTTTTTATACAGTTAAAAACTGGATGGTGGTAGCCGTTATCTGCATGGGATGGATGATGGTTGCCTGCACAGACAACACAGATACCACACGCCCAAGTCAACAAGAGATGGAAAAGGAGCTTGTTGGCTTGTGGTATGAAGAATTTGAGTACAAGGATGTGACAGAAAAGGGTAAGCCTTTCAACCGCGCCATCATTACGGTGGAGACCAAAGACGATCACACAGGGTATGTTGCTTTATCTGTATTTGATGACGAATTCAATGAACCCCTCGAGACTTATGGCGGTCCCAAGGAGGCGCCGTTCGCATGGCATCTAACGGCCGATGGGTATGTCGTCCTGTCCGCCTTGAATGCCAAGTCGGCTCCCATGCGCGGTGCCGAGATTCCTGGCAACTTTGTCGATATTGGTCAGATAGAAATGAATTACGCGTCAGGGCAAATCAACTTTGCCAATGACTCCCACCAAGGTTCATTAAAAAAGGTTGAAAATGGAAAGGACGATTTGATTCAGGACTGGATGGCGAAGTCAACCCTCCCACGGGCCTGCATTACCGACAGTATCCCTGTGCTGATTTCCGACAACCTGATGAACTACGTGTTCAATTACCCTTCCATCGACCCCTTCGGCAATCCCTGCACACTCAGCGGCACCATTACGGTTGACAAGTCGCTCATCAAAGATAATAAGCCTTTCAATGGTATTTTGCTCTATAATCACTTCACCATCTATGCTACCACACAGGCACCTTCGCGTGGGGCTGTCGAGTTCCCAACTGGTGCTGCCCTCACCAACTTCATCGTCGTGGCCCCCGACTACTACGGCTTCGGCATCACAGAGAAAGAACCGCAGGCATACTGTATTTCACGGGCTAACGGTCGCGCCTCGCTCGATGCTTATCTCGCAGCCAAGCGGATGATAGAAGACTTGAATGTGAAGAAAGGCGACGACTTTGTCATTGCAGGCTATTCGGAGGGGGCTCAGACCACGATAGGTGTCTTGCGCGAAATTTCAGAGCGTCATCCAGAGGTAAAGGTGAAACGAGCTTTCGCCGGCGACGGTCCATACGACATCAACTCGATGTATGATGCCATCAGTAAAGGAAACACAGAGATGCCGAGCACCGTCTGCAACGTGCTCTATGCCTTCAACTACTTCTTCCGCTTGGGCTACGACATCAACGACTATCTGAAGGATCCCGTAGCCAAGAACTTCGAGGAGTGGTTCCTCAGCAAGAAGTATAAACGTAAGGCGCTTGACGAGGAACTCATCAAGACCAAGAAAACGGGTGACTTCTGCACAGTGGCAGTCCTCGATACCAATAGCCCACTGTCACTCCGATTCAAGGAAGCTTTCAGAGAAGATGCTCTCACCAGTGGATGGACACCTCGTAGCGATTTGGATGTGATGCTCTTCCACGATACGAACGACGATGTCGTACCAGTGGAGAACTTTTACGCCATGAGCAAGTTCCTAAAGGATCATAATATCAAAACACAAGAATTTATCGGCGAGTACAGCTCGGCAACGACAAAGGAACTCGGCATAACCAATCACGAGACATCGGCGCTGACCTTTTTCCTTCGTATCATCGAGTGGATGCGGGCAAACTATTAAAGCATCTACTACATCAAGTTTTTAGAATCAAAACAATTGATGTCATATTATAAAAAACAAAATATTATTCATGATGCTCCTCCTGGGAGTTCGTGGGGGAGGTAACCTGAACTGGCTCGAGCCAAATCGGGTTTTGGCTCGAGCCAATGCCCGTTTTGGCTCGAGACCCCCCTTTTGAGGTCGTTATCTTACATTCATTTACGTACATCCAGAAATCATGTTGTATCCGGACATCATTTTTTTTATTAAAATGTTGGACAGATGCAACATTTTTATTAATTTTGCAAAATACAATGATGTATTTTTAAAGCCCAAGTATCATCTATGTACGAGCAAATTAGGGGAGATGTTCTGTTTTGTATGTTTTATGCTGCAGTGGCCATATTGCCTTTGGTAGCAAGTTTTTACTTGCTGTTTCGTCGTGGCAATGCCTTTGCTCCTGATATTACACCCCCAGTCAGGTTGCGCCGTTGGGCTGCAGCGCTCTTTGCAGCCCTGTCAATGAGTCATGTGTGGTACATGCCTATACTATTTCTCTCCTCTTATAACGATATTAAACTTAGCTTTCTGATAGGTGCTTTGCTCGACAGTATGACGGTTATCCCCCTGTCAATCATTGTGTTGCTCGTGATGCTGCAAGACTGCAGGCGGCCACTTTGGCCAGTTGTCATAGTGGTGGCACCACTCGTCGTCATGTTGTCGTGGTGTGTCATCAACTGTAGCGATGCCCTTTTCCAAGAGTTATTTGTCTATTCCCTGTTACTCTCCATGGGTGTCATTATTTATATGATGCGTGCGATGCAACAATACGGACGCTGGTTGCGTGACAATTATGCAGACCTGGAACACAAGGAAATATGGCAAAGTTCTATCGTACTGATTGTCATCCTGCTTTTATTCGTCATCTATGCGTCCAGTACTGAAGTTCTTGTTTATCAATATAGCTTACAGATTTTAAACGTTGCACTGATTTACTATCTCTTATGGCGAGTAGAAACGCTAAGTGACCTTAGCCTTCCCGTTCTTAGCGTAGAGGATGGTGAAGAAGTGATAACCACGAAGAATGAAAAGGACAAAGCTCTTTCGTCAGCCCTCAGCAACGACATCAGGCTATTATTGGAGCAACACTGTGAGAAAAAGCAGCTCTATTTGCAACATGACATTTCTGTCGTGCAATTGGCTAAACTGATAGGTACCAACCGTGTCTATCTAGGAAAGTACTTTTCTTCGGAGGGTATTACTTATAATAGCTATATCAACGGTTTACGGATCCGTCATTTCATCAATCTCTATCGGGAAACAGTAGCAGCTCGTCGCCCGCTGATTATCAAACAACTGTCCTACCAGAGTGGTTTCCGCAGTTACAGTACATTCAGTGTCGCCTTCAAACAAATTATGGGAAAGAGCGCAACAGAATGGATGCGTAATATAAAAGAGTAAAAAATCATTTATTATCTATGAAGACGAGATTTAAGAAAAATGCCAAAATTTTTGATATATTGATAACAGCTGTCGGCGGAACGTTGTCGGTAGCCGTTATGTTGTATGGTGTTTTCCATTTCGGACTGGATGAATCCTGGCCGGAATTGGTTCTCAACTTGTTCTACATCGCCTGTCTGGTGATGATATGGATGTATTTTTTCAATTACCGCATCACCACCCACCAGTTCAATTACTGGTGCTCCATCTCTGTGGGTATGACCGTGCTGCTGCGTGATATCCTCTTCCCACCGCCTTTGGCTTTTTACTCCTTACATCTGGCTTGTCTGATACTGTCGGTGTTGCTGCTCTGTACACTCACTTTCTTTTATGCTCGCAAGGACTGGAAGAGTTATACTAAGCGTAATCTGTGGACTATCTGTATCATTGATATGCTGATAGCCGCATTGTACAACTACGATATCTTCATTGAACCCATCAATGAATATACGAACTATCTGTTGACGGAAATCTGGATTCGTCCCACTATTACTTACGGACTCGTGGCATGTTTTATGACGGAAACATTAAGTCAACCGGAATCAGAACAAGAGTAAGAAAATAGCCAAAGTAACATACTAAAATTATAAATATTGATGAATATGAAAGTAGATAAGATTATTAAGAATGCGAGAATTTTTACTGCCGACCAGAACAATCCCCAGGCAATAGCGCTAGTGGTGAAAGACGGCAAGTTTGTTTATGTAGGCGATGAGACTGGGCTTTCGGCTTATGAGGGCGAGGTCACCGATCTCGGTGGAAAATTTATCATGCCAGGTATCTTTGACAACCATGTGCATGTGACCCTACCCGTTGGGTTTGCCTATTCTGAAGCGAGCGAGCGCTTTGCGTGCAACGGCAGGCAGGAGGCGCTGGACTATATGTCGGACTATATCGGCAAGCACCCTGGCCAGAAGTGTTACCGGTTCATCCTGGAGAAGAAATGCCTGAAAGGAGAGACACTCATTAAGGAAGACCTTGACGCCATTTGCCCGGATGCGGAACTCCAGATTCAGGAAGCGGAGTTCCACAGCGTGTGGGTGAATTCCCGCGTACTCAAGCGGCATGGCATTACCGACGACACCCCGGACCCTGTTCCTGGCCTCAGCGTTTATGAGCGAAAGGACGGAAAGATGACCGGCTATATCATTGAAGGTTCCGCGGAGTCGCGCATTGTCCTGGACGGTTCCATGGACCTGACCGACGAGCAGATTGACGCTGCGCTCCAGTCTTGGATCGACTTCTCCGTAAGCTACGGCGTGACGGCGGTCTTTGATGCCGGTATTCCTGGCTACCCCGAGTTTCATGAGCGTGTGTACCAGCGCCTGAAGGCGATGGACGAGCAAGGCAAGCTGCCCGTTTATGTTGACGGCTGCTACGTGATTGCTGCCAACTGGCAGGCGGAGGAAGGCCTCAAGGAACTCAAACGTTTCCGGGAGGAGTATAACACGGAGCACCTCAAGGTCCACACCATGAAGATTTTCATGGACGGTACCCAGAAAATCCATACTGCCGCTATGGTTACGCCTTATGTGGACATCCATGAGACCGGCGCAACGGCCTTTAACAAGGAGGACTTCGCAGACCTTCTCGTCAAACTCAATGAGGAGAATCTTGACATTCACCTGCATACCGTAGGCTCGGCCGCCTCCCGTGTCGTTTTGGACGGCGTGGAGCTGGCCCGGAAGAAGTTGGGCGACAAGTTCCATATTCGGGTCACTTGTGCCCATTTGGAAGTCCAGCACGATGCCGATATGGGGCGTTTCGCAAAACTTGGTGTCATCGCGAACTATACGCCCTGGTGGCACTCCGGCGACAACAAGATATGGGGTACCTGGCTGGGTGAGGAACGCGCCAGTAAGTTGTTCCGCTGCAAGACGATGTGGGACAGCGGTGCTCTTGTTACCTGGTCCTGCGACAATGTCGTTTTCAATTTCTCTGTTTGGAATCCTTTCCTCGGTATGGAGGTCGGTATGACGCGCCAAATCACCGAGAAGACCAATGCCCCAGAATTTACCAGAAGTGCTGCGGTACTCCTTCCCGAAAACGAAAGGATGGGCGTGGAAGAAATGCTGCTGGGATATACCATCAACGGAGCTAAGCAACTTGGCATCGAGGCCGCCAAGGGTTCTATCACGGCAGGTAAGGATGCAGACTTCCTGATTTTTGATAACGACCTGTTGACGGCAGAACATGAAGGCTTTAGTTACAACAAGCCTTGTGAAGTATATTTCAGTGGAAAGAAAATGGTGAATGAAGCGTGACAAATAAACGTCATGAAGACCAACCAGTATCAAAGATGGAAATGAATTTTAGATTTACTCTGCTGTTTGGTACAGTCAACAGTTGGGTGCTAGCTGTTGCTATTCTTTGGGTTACCAATGTGTTCGCTTCCTGTTCCTCCGATTCTGAGGGCAAGACCGAACCACGGGAACGTGTTGTTAAATTTGAAGGTATAGAGAACGGCCGCGACATGGGTGGCCTTGTCATGCAAGACAGGCGCACCGTTCGCTTCGATATGCTTGTTCGCAGTGGTAATCTCTCTCAGGCGACTGATGCTGATGTGACTATACTGCAGAACAGGTATCATTTGTCCGATGTATTCGACTTCCGCTTTGACGCTGAAGTTGCTGCCGCCCCCGACCGCAAAATTGACGGTGTGAGTTATACCCAACTCTCTACCATGCCGAAGATATTTATATTGGCACTATCCTCCAACAACTCAGGTGCAGACAAGATAGATACAAGAGACATGGCGGCACTGGTCATCAATAAGGCCTTCGACCCCTTAGCACAGCAATTGGCCCGTCAACTCTATCCTGGTATCGTGACCGATCCACAGGCGCAGAGATACTATGGTGATTTCCTTCGTGGGGTGTTGAAGGCAAAGGGTGGGGTGCTGTGGCATTGTTCTCAGGGTAAGGACCGTGCTGGATGGGCATCAGCCTTTGTACTGGCAGCTCTTGGTGCCAGCAGAGAGGTTATCGTACAAGATTTCGACATGTCCAATCAGAGTTATGCTGCAAAAGTTGAGGCTGCATCCGCCATGTTGCGCGGTAAGGAAGGTGCTGATGAAGCCATCGCTTTCATACAAGCTATGGTGGGTGTTAGCCGTGAGAATTTCGAGAATACACTCGACCTGATAGACCGGCAGTATGGCTCTATGTCGCAATACCTGGAAAATCAGCTCAGTTTCTCACAAGCAGAGCAGCTTCAGTTGAGAGACAAATATCTGATGCCTCGATGGTTTTAGGTGATGGTGATGCGGCGGTTGGTGGAATCGCGCATGACGTCGTTGACGATATCGGTGACTTGCTGTTTGAGTTCGTTGATGAATTGCTGGGCATCATATTTCTGATGCTCGATGTCGCGCAGTTTTTTTTCCCAGATACCAGTGAGCTCACAACTCTTGAGTAGTTCCTCGCGAATCAGGTCTATGAGTTCGATACCCGTTGGGGTGGCAACCAAACGCTTGCGCTCGCGCTTGATGTAATGGCGTTTAAAGAGTGTTTCGATGATGCTGGCACGACTTGACGGACGTCCGATACCATTCTCCTTCATTGCAGCACGTAGTGTCTCGTCTTCGACAAATTTTCCTGCTGTCTCCATCGCACGAAGCAGTGTGGCCTCTGTATAATAAGGTGGGGGAGTGGTCCACTTCTCTGTAAGGGTTGGCTGGTGATCACCACTCTCATCTTTTACGAAGGTGGGAAGCGTTTTCTCTTCTTTATCTTCCTTTTCGGGGTTTTCGGAATTATCAGAATTTTCGGAATTCTCTGAAGATTTCTCTCTTACTACTCGCCAACCGGGTTCCAGGATTTCCTTACCAGTTACTTTAAACTCAATGCCATCTACCTCACCAAGTACAGTGGTGGTAGAGAATTTACAATCGGGTAGGAAAACACCAATGAAGCGGCGAGCCACTAAATCGAAGACATTACGTTCGGCATCGCTCAGATTTTGCGGTACTACTCCAGTAGGGATGATGGCATGGTGATCTGTCACCTTTGACGTGTCGAAAACACGTTTTGTCTTCTTCAGAGGTTTACCACCGATGGGTTTGATAAATGGCGCATAAACAGCCTGTCCACCAAACTTGGTCTGATAGAGCCCGTTGAGAGTCTGTGGACATTTGGGATAGATGTCGTCAGACAAATACTGGGTATCCACACGAGGGTAGGTGGTGTATTTCTTTTCGTAGAGAGCCTGTATGAGGTTGAGCGTCATCTCAGCAGAATACCCAAACTTTTTGTTACAATCTACCTGCAGTGAGGTGAGGTCGTAAAGCTGTGGAGGTTGTTCCTTTCCTTCTTTCTTCTCTACTTTTGTAACAGTAAAAGGTTTGCCTTCTATTGTTTTGAATGCTTCTTCGCCTTCTTCCTTCGATGTAAACTTCCCTTTGGTAGCCGTAAAGGTGGTATCGCGATAGACGGTGGCCAATACCCAATAGGGTTCCGGCTTGAAATTATCGATTTCTTTCTGCCGATTGACTATCAATGCCAGTGTCGGAGTCTGTACACGTCCGATAGAGAGCACCTGCCGGTTCTGTCCATATTTGAGGGTATAGAGACGGGTGGCATTCATTCCTAAGAGCCAGTCGCCGATAGCACGGGAGAGACCTGCCAAGTAAAGTGGCTGATAGTCGGCTTGGTCTTTCAGTTGCGAGAAACCTTCACTGATAGCTTCGTCTGTCATGGAGGATATCCACAGTCTGCTGACAGGACATTTAGCGCCAGCCTTTTGCATCACCCAGCGTTGAATGAGTTCACCCTCCTGTCCAGCGTCACCGCAGTTTACAATACGATCGGCTTTCTGCATCAGTCCTTCGATGATGGCAAACTGCTTCTTGATACTCGGTTGGTCGATGAGTTTGATACCAAATCGCTCAGGAATCATGGGAAGAGAAGTGAGACTCCACGACTTCCACATCGGTGTATAATCGTGTGGCTCTTTCAGTGTACACAGATGACCGAATGTCCATGTCACCTGATAACCGTTACCTTCCATATATCCCTCGTGGGCACTCGTAGCCCCGATAATACGGGCGATGTCCTTTGCCACACTGGGTTTCTCTGCAATACAAACTATCATAATTGAGCGACAAAGTTACTATAAAAAAGTGAGCCGACCAAGAAGGACGGCTCATTTTTTTAGTATGCGTGGTCGGTATTGATTTCCTCTTTGGTCAGTTTCTTCTTGTCAATAGCTCGCCACGCATAGACGATATAGGCCAATACGAAAGGTACGAGCAGGGAAACATAGAACATGGTGCGAAGCGTGAACTCCGACGAACAGGAATTAGCCAACGTCAGCGACGACTGCAGGTCGGCAGTAGAAGGGTAGTAGGCTGTGTGATTCCATGCCGAACAGAGCAACAGTGCCAGTACGGTGAGCACTGTTCCTATTCCTGCAGGCCAGATGCCGCTGATATAGGTCTTCGACCAAACCGTCTTTCCAATTCCGTAGAGTACCAGCACTACACCAATTAACAGAATGATAAGTAAATACCACATGTCGATGAAGTTATGCAGGTATTTATAAGGCTCCATGAAGATGACGCCTGTGTCAGGATGCCAGGCAAAACCGTCTTTGGTGAGGAGGTGTACCAGATAGGCAACGAAAAGGATGACAAAAGGAATGGCTGTACCTACCAGTCGCACACTGCCACGACTCCGTATGTCTTCGTCGTCAACATTGTTGATAACGTAGAGTATGCCCAATACTCTGGCAAGGAAAACAACGGCAAATCCGAACACCAATACCCAAGGGTTGAGCAGAGCGTCGAGTCCGTGCGAGGCATTGGCCCAGCGCGAAATAATAGGAGTGAGCGATGTGGCATCAATCATATTGTTCTTCTCGACAATGAAGTTCGACCCTTCAAAGAAAGTGGCAACGGCACCTCCTAAAAGTAGTGGACCAAGGATGCCATTCAGTGTGAGAAAAAACTGGAATGTCTTTGGGCCAAGGAAATTACCTATCTTGTTTTGGAATTCATAGCTCACGGCCTGTAGGACGAAGGTGAAGAGAATAATCATCCACAGCCAATAGGCTCCGCCGAACGAAGTGGAATAGAAAAGAGGGAAAGAGGCAAAGAAGGCTCCTCCGAAGGTGACGAGCGTCGTGAACGTGAACTCCCATTTACGGCCAGTGGAGTTATATACCAGTCGGCGTCCTTCTTCCGTCCAGCCGATACTTCTTGCTACAGAGTTGGCACCCTGTACGAAGAGCAGAAATACTAACAGTGCACCCAGCAGTGCAACAACGAAACACCAATAGTGCTGAAGAAATGTATATGTCATAGCCTTAATTACTCATTACTAATTATTAATTACTCATTCATTCGAATACTCTGGTCCTTTCTTGATTTGCTTGAGCAGGATGCTGATTTCCACTGCCAGCATCAAGGTGAAGAGGAACAGGAAGATAAAGAAAGTGAGTGCTACGGCACTACCGCCGATGTCGCTGACAGCTGCCCATGTAGGCAACATGTCCTGAATGGTCCAGGGCTGGCGTCCAAACTCGGCAACCAGCCAACCGCTCTCCGAGGCAATGTATGCCAACGGTACCAGTGCAATAGCTGCCCAATAGTGCCAAGCCGGAAGGGTGGAAATATCATTGCTGTCGGCTTCTGTTTCAGGAATGATTCCTAAGGTAGCCAGCAGTCGGCGTGTAATAATAGAGATATAGGGAATGCGGTACGACACGAGTGTCAGTATTCCGAAGAAAAGAATAAACAAACAGCCCATACCGACCATCACGCGGAAAGCCCAGAAATTAACAAGTACAGGTGGTACCACGTCTTTCCTTTCCTTCACATAGCCATAGCCGAAATACTTCATATTTGACTTGATAATTGAAAGTTGAGAGTTGAGAGTTGCCTCGCTTGCTCCCTCTTTCTTGGCTTTCCGATAGGAAGCTAAGGCGGTGATAGCTTGTTTACCGCGTTCTATCTTCTCTTCGACAGAAGGTTCCGTCTTTCCGTCCGGTGTGGTGTAGCCGTTCAGAATGTCGTTGATGCCTGGTACAAAGCCCTGCGGATCGTCAGTTGCCATGATGCTCAGTGCGTAGGGCACTTCGATGCCAGGTATAAGGGTAAGTCCCTGCGCCGTACCGCCATCTTTGAGTCCCTCGACAGCAGCCAGTTTCATGGGCTGATATTTAGCAACCTGCTGTCCACTGATATGGCCGGTAAATGCTGCTCCCAAAGAAGCGATAAGTCCCACTACCGCGGCAATCTTGATGCTCTCTTTAGCGAGCTTGATTTCGCGCTTCTTCATCAGATACCAGCAAGAAACGGCAACCACAAAGACAGCACCGATAATCCATGCCGATATAACCGTATGGAAGAATTTTCCTACAGCAAAGGGCGAGAAGGCTACTGCAAAGAAATCAACCATCTCATTGCGCATGGTGTCAGGATTGAACTCGCAACCAACGGGATTCTGCATCCAGGCGTTGGCGACAAGAATCCACCATGCTGAAATTGTGGCACCTAAGCCTGTGAGCCATGTAGAGGCGAGGTGGAATCCCTTTGATACCTTGTTCCATCCGAAGTACATCACTGCCACAAAGGTGGACTCCATGAAGAAAGCCAGAATACCTTCGATAGCCAAAGGCGCTCCGAAAATGTCACCTACAAACCATGAATAGTTCGACCAGTTGGTACCAAACTCAAATTCGAGAATGATACCCGTCGCAACACCCATGGCAAAGTTGATGCCGAAGAGCTTCTGCCAGAACTTGGCAGTGTCTTTCCAGAAAACATCCTGAGTGCGATAATAGTACGTCTCGCAAATACCCATAATGACAGCCAATCCTAAGGTGAGTGGTACAAACAACCAGTGGTAAATGGCTGTCAGTGCGAATTGTGCCCTTGCCCAGTTAATGGCTCCTGCGTCAATGTTTAATAATAAGTCGTTCATATTGTTTAGGTTTTAATTAATATCCGTTGGGGTGGCTCGCTCAATGAACTCGCTGGCTACGAAGTCAGACTCGCCACCTTTGGGGGCGTGTTCCTTGAGGTAGTTGGGAAAGAAGAAAACTTTCAGAATGGCAAACATAATGAAAAGCTTGATGAGGATAATCGCCCATAGCGTTTTCCCTAATCGCATATTGCGAAAACCATCATAGTATAGATCGAAAGTCCTGTACAAAAATCCTCGTCTCTCCATAGGCAAAATCCAGTATTATTTTGCAAATATATGAAATAAATCTTAAACTTGCAACATAAAAAGTATAAAATACTTTGCTGTTCTTACGAAATACTCTATCTTTGCACCATTATTTTGATAATGTAATGGATAAAAAGATTAATTCTGTCTTGATTGCTGCAATCGTTTTGCTGATGGTTGGAGTGGCTTATCTGGGATATAGCTTGTACGAACAGGCGCAGGCTAATAAAGATATGGAGGAGTTGGCAACTCTTGATAAACAAGAGATGGAAGGGGAGTATCGTCAGTTTGCTGACCAGTATAGTGAGATGAAGACTCGCATTAATAACGACTCTATCATAGCGCAGTTGACTCGTGAGCAGGAACGTACCGAACAGCTTTTGCAAGAATTGAAGAATACGAAAGCTACCGATGCTGCAGAGATAACCCGTTTGAAGAAGGAACTGGCTTCGGTTCGTGCAGTGTTGCGCAGTTATGTGTTGGAAATCGACTCGTTGAATCGTCTTAATCAGGCATTACAGGACGAAAACAGTCAGATGCGAACGGAGTTGGAGGAGAGTAATCAACAGAATTTAGCCCTGAGTACTGATAATGCTACCCTTTCTGAGAAAGTGGCCATAGCTGCTCAGTTGAATGCTGTCAACATCGATATTATGATGATTGTCAAAGGCGCATTCTCTTCGAAAACGAAAGATCGTACCAAGCATCCCCATAAAATAGGAGGCTCTACCAATGAGATGAAGGTCCGCTTCACGCTCTCGCGTAACGTCACAGCTTCGAATGGAATGCGAAAAATCTATGTGCGTATTCTGACACCGACGGGCAGCGTACTGAATGCTGCAGGTCAGTGTCCTTTCGAGGATAAAGAAGTGGCATATACAGTGATGAAAACCATCGAGTATACAGGCGAGGAAACACCTATGGAACTCTATGTGGCTAAGAAAGAAACATTGATACCCGGTGACTACCGGGTTCAGGTGATTGCCGATGGGAATGAGATTGGAGCACGTAGCATCGAACTTGAGAAATAAACTATGAATAAAAAGATTATCTTTTCCCTGATGATTGGGGTAACACTACCTGTTGGGGCGCAAAAGACACTGACACTCGACAGTTGTCGGGCCATGGCTTTGCGCAACAATAAACAGATGAGTGTGTCCAAAGTCAAGCAGGAAGTAGCTGCTAATCTGCGTAAGTCGGCACGTACGAAGTACCTGCCGCATGTCAGCGCAATGGGGGGCTATGAATGGACAAGCAAGGAGATTTCGATACTGAACGATCATCAGAAGTCTGCCTTGTCGAATCTGGGAACGAACATGACTTCTGTCATTGGGCAGGGTATTCAACAAGGTATGGCAGGCATACCGCAAGGTGTCTGGCAGACGTTGGGTAAGATGGGTATTACTCCTGATCAGGTTCAACAGGATATCAATAGTGGGCTCAATCAGTTTGGTGGTCTGTTGAATAATGGAGGTCAACGGATTGTCAATGCTTTCCGAACCGATACACGTAACATGTTTGCTGGTGCTGTGATGGTAGTACAACCTGTGTTTATGGGTGGTGCTATTGTTGCCATGAACAAAATGGCAGATATTGGTGAGAAGATGGCTGCAAATTCGTCGGAAGCTCAACGCCAACAGACCCTGTATCAAATTGACCAGGCTTATTGGCAAGTGGTTTCGCTCAAACATAAGCAAAAGTTGGCTCAGGGCTATCTTGATTTGGTCAAGAAGCTCGATGGGGACGTTCAGAAAATGATAACGGAGGGTGTAGCTACTCGGTCTGAGGGACTGAGCGTCAGCGTGAAGGTCAATGAAGCCGAGATGACGCTGATGAAAGTCGATGACGGACTGACACTCTCGAAGATGCTGCTCTGTCAGCTCTGTGGACTTCCCCTCAATGAGCAGGTAATATTGGCTGATGAGGAAACAGAAGAACTGAGTACTGAGCAGATTCCTCAGCAAGTGGATATGGAACAGGTGGCTCTGATGCGCCCGGAACTCCGTCAGTTGCAGAATTTGGTCGATATGAGTCGCCAGTTTACCAATATCCTCAAAGCCGGTAATTTGCCCAAGGTGGCACTGACCGGTGGCTATATGGTGTCGAATCCCAATGTATATAATGGATTTGAGAAGAAATTTGCCGGTATGTGGAACGTAGGTGTGTTGGTACATGTTCCCATTTGGAATTGGGGCGATGTCGCCTATAAGGTGCGTGCCTCGAAAGGTGCCACAGCGATAGCTAACTTGGAATTAGCAGAGGCTCGTGAAAAGATTGAGTTGCAGGTCAACCAGAGCAACTTCCACGTGAACGAAGCCTTCAAGAAATTGGAAATGGCTAGGAAGAATACGGAGAAAGCCGACGAGAATCTTCGTACCGCCAACCTCGGTTTCCGTGAAGGTGTCATTTCATCGACCACTGTCATGGAAGCACAGACAGCCTGGCTCCAAGCCCAGTCACAGAAAATAGATGCAGAAATAGATGTTAAACTCAGCCAAGTAAACCTGCAGAAGGCTCTTGGCATATTACAATAATATATTATGTCAGCAAAAACACAGCATAACAACATTCTGCTTGCGATTCTCGGATTTGCAGCAGCAGTAGCCATTGTAGCCCTGATAGGTTTCTTTACCTTGGGACGTGACCCCGAATTCATTCAGGGACAGGTGGAAGTGAGTGAGTACAGAGTATCCAGCAAGGTGCCTGGTCGTATTTTGGAAATCAGAGTCAAAGAAGGTGATTTTGTAAAAGTAGGTGATACACTCGCTATCCTTGATGCCCCTGAGGTTCGTGCCAAGATGGAACAGGCTCAGAGTGCAGAGAATGCAGCTGCAGCCTTGGAGATGAAAGCACAGAATGGAGCTCGGGAAGAGCAGATTCGTGGTGCTTACAATGTGTTACAACAGGCAAAGGCTGGACTGGAGATAGCCGAAAAGTCGTATCAGCGTATTCAGCGTCTGTATGACGAAGGTGTCGTCAGTGCCCAGAAACGTGATGAGGTTTTTGCCAGTTACAAGGCGATGGAAGCCCAGTGTAAAGCAGCAGAAAGCCAGTATGACATGGCTCGTAATGGTGCCCGTCGTGAGGACAAACTGGCAGCAGCTGCTCAGGTCGGTCGAGCAAAAGGTGCTGTGCAGGAAGTAACCAGCTATATCCACGAGACCGTTCAGATAGCCCAGATGGAGGGTGAGGTAAGCGATATTTTCCCCAAGGTGGGCGAACTGATTGGTACAGGTTCTCCTATCATGAACATCTCCATTATGAAGGACATGTGGGGCACTTTCAATGTGCGTGAAGACCAGCTTGGCGACTTGGCTGTTGGTAAAACCTTTGAAGCCTTCGTTCCTGCCTTCAACAAGAATATCCAGATGAAGGTCTATTATATGAAAGACCAGGGGTCGTATGCCGTATGGAAAGCTACTAAGTCGAATGGGCAGTACGACCTCAAGACCTTTGAGGTAAAGGCCCGCCCCGTGGAGAAAATGGAAGGACTGCGTCCTGGAATGTCACTTATTATTAAATGAAGTATATCCGACAGATATATGAAATCATGTTGCGTGAGTTGTTGATTCTGCGCTTGAATCACATCTACCGCTTCTGTATGGTACTGTTTCCCATCTTTGTAATCTTCTTCTTTACAAGTTTGATGGACGAGGGCTTACCTACCCAGCTGCCTGTGGGTGTGGTTGACCTCGACAATACCACCACCACACGTGCCCTGTCGCGACGATTGGATGGATTCCAGATGTCGAAGGTGGTGGCGCGTTATCCCAGCCTGACGGAGGCTCGCCGTGCTATCCAGCGCAACGAGATTTATGGTTTCCTGTATATTCCCAAGGGAACTACAGAGAAACTGATAGCTGGCAGACAGCCCAAGATATCCTACTATTATACGTACACGTCGATAGCTGCGGGCTCGATGGTGATGAAGGAGATGAAGACGATTTCGACACTCGGCTCTGCGGCACTCGGACAAGCCACCATGCGTGCCAAGGGAGCAACCGACCGACAGATACAGGCCATGTTGCAGCCCATCCGGGTTGACCTCCATCAGATAGCCAATCCTTGGACCAACTATAATGTATATCTCTCTACGATGATAGTGCCTGGTGTCATCATGCTGTTTATCTTGCTGATTTCCACGTATTCGTTAGGCACAGAGCTGAAGTTTGCGACAAGTAAGAAATGGCTTGAGATGGCAGACAATAATATCATGGTAGCTATGATAGGCAAGTTCCTGCCCCAGACCGTCATCTGGTTGGCCATCGTCTATGGCTATGAGTGGTACGTGTTCTATCATTTGGGATTCCCCCATCTGGGCAGTCCTTGGGTGCTGGTGTTGCTGGGACTGATGCAGGTGTTGGCATCGCAAGGGTTTGGTATCTTTGCTTTCGGGTTGATGCCCTCTTTACGAATGTCGATGAGTATCTCGTCACTCTGGGCAGTGCTCAGCATCTCCATGGCAGGCAGTGCTTTCCCTGTGATGGGTATGGATGGTGCGTTGCAGTCGCTTTCATGGCTGTTCCCTCTGCGTCATTACTGGATGATGTATCAGACGTGTGTGTTCAATGGATTCTCGCTCGTTGAGTCGTGGTTCCATTTCTCCGCCTTGACAGCTTTCATGCTGTTGCCTTGGCTTGTCATCAAGAAAATCAAGAATGCAATGCTGACCTATGTCTATATTCCATAATTTATATCAGGGACTCATCGAGACGCTTTCCTTCTGGCGTAGGGAGGTGCAACAGGTGGTGAAGGATGAGGGCGTGCTCATCTTCCTCGTTCTTGTTCCATTGGGTTATCCTTTATTATATTCATGGATTTACAACAACGAGGTTGTTCGCGATGTACCCGTCTGTGTGGTCGACCAGTCTCACAGCCAACTGTCGCGTGAATTCATCCGTAAGTGCGATGCCTCTCCCGATGTGCATGTCAAATATTATGCCCAAGACCTTGATGAGGCCAAATCATTGGTCAGCCGCCAGTTGGTCAAGGGCGTCTATCTCATTCCCAGTTCGTTTGAAGCCGATACCTATGCCCTGAAGCAGGGGGTGATCAGTGTCTATTGCGATATGAGTCTGATGCTCACCTATAAAGCCATTTTCCAGACAGCCCAGTTGGTGACGATGGAGATGGGCAATGAATTGAAGACGAAACTGGGTGGTCATTATACGGCTCGCGAGGAGGCTATTGCCACGCGTCCGCTTGACTATGAGGACGTTCCTCTCTTTACTCCCAACGGCGGTTATGGCTCGTCCATTCTTCCTGCCGTATTGATGTTGATATTACAGCAGGCGCTCGTGTTGGGAATCGGCATGTCGGCAGGTACGGCACGCGACGAGAATCCCTATCGCAATCTGGTTCCGGTAGGCTATACGAAGTACAGCAGTACCATCCCCATTGTCTTGGGAAAGGCACTCTGTTATTTCATGATATTCATGGTGATGGGGGCATGGTTGTCGATGGCAGTTCCCCGCTTGTTCCACTTCCCCCAGTTGGCCACGTCCTGGTCTTTGTTCCACATGATGTTGCCATTCATCATCGCCAGCATTTTCTTCGGAATGCTCGTGTCGTGTACGGTGAAGTATCGTGAGAATGTCATGCTGCTGGTGGTTTTCGTCTCCATTCCTCTGTTGTTTCTCACAGGTGTCAGTTGGCCTCAGTCCAGCATCCCCAGCTATTGGCAGGGTGTTTCGTGGCTGTTCCCCTCTACGTTTGGAGCCCGTGCCTATATCCGTCTGAACTCCATGGGAGCCGACCTCAGCGATGTAGTGCCCGAGATTCGCATCCTGTGGATACAAGCCATCTGTTATTTCGTTCTGACCATCGGTCTCTACCGCTTCCAGATATATCAGGCTCGCAAGCGTGCGTTGGAGCGCCTGCACTTCCTGAGGCATAAGCGAGTAGCCAAAATGATGGGGGAGGGATTTTCTGATGAAGAACCAAGCAGCGTATGAAGTATTTTAATAAAGTCAATAAGAATGTCACCACCTGGGGAAGAGGTTTTTTCACCAGCGTACTGGGTACTACTGTGTCTATTATTTTGACGTTCGGAACATCGGCGCTTATTGATCACAAGATGAAGGTAGACGTTCAGCGGCAGACGGCCATGATGGTGATTCACGACATCGATAAGTGTGTGGAACAGTTGGAGGAGATGGCCAAGGACGAAGAGGAAATGAATTTTGCCGTACAGTATGTCCTGGCCCATCAGGACCAGATAGCATCGTTGCCTGACGATACGCTTGAGTTGGCTATGGATATGTTTATCGATTATGGTTCGCTGACTACATTCGACGATGCCAAGGAGAACATCTTCAAGAGCAGTCAGGATATTTGGAGCAATTTGGACAATATGGCCTTCATCGACAATATGGAGAAATTCTATCGTGAAAGAAGGGAAATTGAGAGAGTGCTGACTTCCGACCCGGCTCTCAAGTACCCTATATCGTATGAAGAGTATTGCCAAATGAGAATCAACTCTTCATCCGACACGCACTCGCTCGACCGCGCCAGCATTTTGAAAGAAAAACTGAATGACCCTAAGATCAGGTTTTTTATCGACTTTTCTGGTGCCAGGGTACGGACTTACCGATATTTTGCGCAACAATGGAGGGATATCAGTAATCGCAATAAGTTCATCATGGACATCAGTGACGAAGAACTGGCCGAATATATCAAGAATAGCCAGCGGAGCGGCATCTCTGTCAATGAGCGCGATCTGGTGGGACAGTGGGAGCGTAAGTCGAACGGCGTTGATGATATTTATTATGAATTTAAGGACGATAACTCTTTCCAAAGGAAGCGCATCAGGCATTTTGACTATCCTATCTGGAGTGGAGTTGTATTTATGGAATCTGTATATGGCGGAACATGGAGCATCAAGGATGATACGCTGCTGATGGTGTCCGATCCGAAGTCTGCTCAAGTCCGCTTAGACACGTCGCTCATTTCCTACAGGCCGGAGATGCGCGATTCCGTAAGAAATATGATTCGCAGGCACATGGATGTGAAAGAGAATACGGAAGAGCTACGGAAAGAGATTCTGGAAAAGCCCAGAAATACATTCCCCGTAACGACTAATAAGTCACGCGACAAGATAGAAATGGTTACGAGCCGCAGTGGGGATAACGTGACCACCCGCTATCTGAAACGCGTCAAGAATGGCGATGTGTTTAAGAAATAGGAGAACAGCCGTACTAGATATCTTCAATTCGAGTAACGGGGGGGAGGAAGGCATAACAGTTTCCTTTAGCGGATCAGAATCCAGTGTGTTCTGGTTTTACAACAATTCTGATCCAGAAGTAGACCCACATACCGGATTATATGTGTGAGAAAGAGGCGTTGTCGTTACAACGACCAAAGCCGTTGAGCCTGTATCGGGCACCGACGTTTTCGGTCCTGCCAGCTATCACGAGAACGACTATGGACTTTACTACAATAATCTGAAAGCCAATGTAGCCACGCGAATAGCGGCGTACAAAAAGAAGTAAAGAAAGAGCCCTGCCAAGGTTTTCAGTTCGGCAGGGCTCTTTTTTTTTATTATTTTACTCCAACAACTTCTGTTTTGGGCAGTTCGCGGTTGCGCTTGTTGACCACCGTGACGACGGCTTGGGCGAGATTGATGAAGGCCAGGCCCGTGGCGGTGTCGCTGCTGAGGGCGGCTGGCGTGCCTTGGTCGCCGTTGTCGCAGATGCTCTGCACGAGGGGAATCTGGGCGAGCAGGGGGACGTTCATTTCCTCTGCCAGCTGTTTGCAGCCCTCCTTGCCGAAAATGTAGTAGCGATTCTCGGGCAGTTCGGCAGGCGTGAACCATGCCATGTTCTCCACCAAACCGAGGATGGGGACGTTCACCTTCTCATTGCGATACATGTCGATACCCTTGCGGGCGTCGGCAAGGGCTACCTGCTGAGGGGTGCTGACGATAATCGCACCGGTGATGGCCAGCGTCTGCAGAAGCGTCAGATGAATGTCGCTGGTGCCTGGGGGCGTGTCGAGAATCAGATAGTCGAGCTCGCCCCAATCGGCATCGCCAATGAGCTGTTTCAAGGCGTTGGAAGCCATTCCGCCACGCCATAGTGTAGCCGTATCAGGCGATACGAAGAATCCGATGGAGAGCAGTTTGACGCCGTAAGCCTCAATGGGTTCTATCAGGTCGCGTCCATCTACGTTGACAGCGTAAGGACGGGCATCCTCGCATTTGAACATCTTGGGCATGGAAGGACCGAAAATATCGGTATCCAACAGTCCCACCTTGTAGCCTAAACGGGCCATAGCAATAGCGAGGTTGGCGGAAACGGTGCTTTTGCCGACGCCGCCCTTGCCGGAGCTGACGGCTATGACATTCTTGACCAGTGGCAACATCTTACCAGCCTCAGGACGTGGCTTCGACTTGAATTCCGTCAGAATCTCCACCTCCACTTCCTTGCCGCAATGGTATTTGATGGCAGCCTCGGCAGCCTTGACGGTCGATTTGAGGAACGGGTCGGTGTCGCGGGGGAATTCCAGCACTACCGTCACCTTGTTGTGTACGTTGTCCACGGCAGGCTGGTCAGCCAGCATTCCGCTTTCTATGATGTTTTTCTTGGTGCCTGCATAGGTTACGGTCTGCAGGGCTTCTACTATCATCTGAGGATAAAGTTTTTCCATATATAGTTTTAAAAATTAATACCGAGATTAGCAAAGAGGCTGCGCGTATGGGCTGCATCGAATTCGTCTCTGGCAATATTGGCCAATCCGAGGTCGTAACCTACTTCGACGTACATCATCTTGTATTCCAGACTGCAACCGCCTCGCAGACCGCCGTCGAAACGCTTCATGCTGTCGAAAACACTGACTGACTCGCGCGTGGCATAATTCTTGACCTTACCGGTGATGCCGACGGCAAAATAGCCGCCGAGGAAGGGCGAAATAAAGAGGTCGTCGTCAACGTTGAAGTTGTATTTGACGACGATAGGCAGTTGCAGATACCCCAGACGGTAGGTTACCTTTTCGTCGTTATGATGTGTCTTTCCTCCTTTTTCTGAATACATCAGTCCAAGTTCCAGCCACACGGGGTATTGGCGCGAGAGTTGCATACCAAACACGCCGCCGATGACGAGACCAGTACGGGGATTGGTATCGAAGTTGGTTGACTCACTGCTGGTGCTGGCGATATTCATACCGAGCCGCAATCCGTAGTAGCGTTCCGTATCATCGCGATTGTAACGACTGCGTTCTCTGTTGGTTTGAAACTGTGCAAACGTTGGTATAGCCAGTGCTATGACCATGATGAAAGTGATGACTCTTTTCATACTTATCTTGAATCTTTTTATGGTTTCGTATGCTGAAGACCGGCATCCAGCCAGTCGATGTATTCTTGAATATCTTCGTTGTAGGAGCGCGAAGGACCAAGGGGCTTTCCCTCTGCGTCGAGCAACACATAGAACGGTTGGGTGTTCGCGCCAAATTTAACAGCCTGGAAGTGGCTCCACTTGTCGCCTATGGTGCGCAACGTACGCTTCTGTCCGTTCACCTCCACTTCGATGGGTTCGGAGAGTGGCGTCTTGTCGTCCACATACAGAGAGATGAGCACATAGTCGTCAGTCAGTCGGCGTGCCACCTCGCTGTCCGTCCAGACGGCAGCCTCCATCTTACGGCAGTTCACGCAACCGAAGCCTGTAAAGTCGATGATAACGGGTTTGCCTTGCTCGCGGGCGTATGCCATTCCCTGTTCGTAATCCTTGAACTTCGCTTCGACGATGGTCGTCTGCACCATCTTGTAGTCCTGCGTGTACATCGGAGGCGTAAAGGCACTGATAGCCTTCAGCGGAGCGCCCCAAAGTCCGGGAATCATATAGATGGTGAATGCAAACGAGATAAGGCCGAGGAAGAATTGAGGCACGTTTGTACGATGCCCGTCGTCGTCATGAGGGAAGCGGAGCCACCCCATGAGATAGGCGCCTAAGAGTCCGAAGAGGGCAATCCAAATGGATAGGAACACCTCACGGTCGAACAATCTCCAGCCGTATGCCAAATCGGCTACGCTCAGGAATTTAAGCGCAAAAGCCAGTTCGATGAATCCTAATACAACCTTGATGGTATTCATCCATCCGCCCGACTTCGGTGCCGACTTCAATAGGGAAGGGAAGAGGGCAAAGAGCGCAAAGGGGATAGCCAGTCCGATGGAGAATCCTAACATGCCGATGGTAGGACCGAGGATATTGCCTTGAGTAGATACGGCGACGAGCAGGAAACCGATGATGGGACCTGTGCAGGAGAAACTGACCAGCACCAGGGTGAATGCCATGAGGAAAATGGATAGCAATCCTGTTGCCTTTTCCGACTTCTCGTCTATCTTGGTTGACCACGAGGAGGGTAGCGTCAGTTCGAAAGCCCCGAAGAAAGATGCTGCAAAGACAATGAGCAACAGGGCAAAGAAGATATTGAACCACGCATTCGTGGACAGCGCATTCAGGGCATTGGCACCAAAGAGCAGGGTTACCAGCAGTCCCAGGAATACGTATATCACGATGATGCTCAGCCCATACGTCACAGCTTCCCGAATAGCTTTCGAACGCTCCTTGTTACGCTTCAGGAAGAACGATACAGTCATCGGGATGATAGGCCATACGCAGGGTGTCAGCAAGGCTAAGAAACCACCCAGCAGACCGGCAAGGAAAATATACCAAAGGGAATTGTCCTGAGGGGTGTCATGGAATGCCTGCAGTTCTTTGATAACGGGTTGCCAGAGGTCAGTTGAGAGTTGAGAGTTGAGAGTTGAGAGTTGGGCGGTGTCGGAAGACGCTACGCTGTCCTTCACCAAAGGTTCCTCTGAACCTCCCCTCTCTACAGGAGAGGGGGCGGGGGTGAGGCTTCCACTCTTCTTGAACTCAACGGAGGATGGGGGCATACACATCTCGTCGTTGCAGGCACCATACTCCAAATAGCAGTCGATGGTATATTTCTCTTTGGTGAACTTGATTTTCTGAACGAAAGTGGCTACGCCTTCAAAGTAGCGCACATCCATATCGAAGAGCTTATCAAACTTCTTCAGTTCGTTGCCTCGGGGCTTTAATTTGCCTACGGTTTCTGCACCGTCCATCTTCACCTTGTTGAAGTTGGCGGCAATAGGTCCGCCATCCAAGTCGGTGGAGTACACATGCCATCCGGCATCAATCTTACCGGTAAAAATGATTTCAGCCTCACCGTTGGCAAGTTCTTTCAGCTGTGCAGTGAAATGCACAGGGTCAACCATTTGTGCACTCGCCGAGCACACAATCAGAAAAGTGAGCAGTATGGTGTATAATCTCTTCATTTCGAGGCCAAAGGTACACAAAATTTCTTTATTTGCCAAGAAATTTAGCATCAAGATAACCTTGGAAAGCCTCTTTGTATATCTCTCCGATAGGAAGATAGGTGTCAGCATCCATAATGACACGATTTTTGTTCACTTCTTGTATCTTGTCAAGGTTGACGATATACGAGCGATGAATGCGCATGAAGTTGGCAGGCAGTCGCTCTTCCATCTTCTTCATCGAGAGGAGGGTGATGATAGGTTTTGCCTCGCTGTCAAGATAGATTTTCAGATATTCACTCATGCCCTCGATATAGCGGATATCGGCAATCGTGACTTTCACGATGCGATATTCTGTTTTGACGAAGATGGTGTCCTCGGCTTGGCTGTTGGGCGTTGGCTGTTGGGGGGTAGCTGCTTGTCCCTCCAAGCGCTCCTTGAGGCGCGAAGCTGCCCTTTGGAAATCCTGTAGTCCGAAAGGCTTCAGCAGGTAGTCAACGGCATTGACCTTAAATCCCTCAACGGCATATTCGGCATAAGCTGTTGTGAAAACAACGAGTGGCGGAGCCTGTAGTGATTTCACAAAATCCATGCCGTTCAGATCGGGCATGTTGATATCGCAAAAGATGGCATCCACGGTGTCCTGTTCCAGGAACTGGCGTGCCTCCAGTGCACTTTGGCATTGGGCTGCCAGTTCCAGATAGGGAACCTTTTGAATATATGCTGCCAACTGTTGGAGGGCAAGTGGTTCGTCGTCAATAGCCAAACATCTGATCATGCGAGTGGTATTTTAAGTTCTACAAGATAAGTTTCAGGGTTGTCCTGTATATTCAGTGTATAGTTCTTTCCATAAATTAAGTTTAAGCGTTGTTTCACGTTGGCAAGGCCTACACCGCCTTCCCGTACCCTTTCTTCGTTTGGCTTGTCTGCCTTGCTGTTGGCGCACGTGAAGCAGAGTTGGTGATCATCCACCGTCGCCTTGATATGCACAAACGACTCGTGCTGATAGCTGATGCCGTGTTTGAAGGCATTTTCAATAAACGTAATCAGCATCAGGGGCGGTAACTCGTAATCAGGCGTCTCCGTGGGTAAATCGACCGTCACTTCCACCTTGTCGGTATAGCGCAGGCTCATCAACGTCACGTAATGTCGGATAAACTCAAACTCGCGGGTGAGGGGTACCCCTTTCTTGTCTCCTTCATACAGGATGAAACGCATCATCTTCGACAGTTCCACGATGGTGTCTTTTGCCTTCTCAGAATCGATGTCCACCAGGGCATGGATGTTGTTGAGCGTATTCATGAAGAAGTGGGGGTTGATCTGATACTTCAGATATTCCAGCTGTTGTTCCAGATTCTCCTTTTCCAGGGCTATCATTTGTTTGGCATCATGGCGCGACTTGAAATAGAGTTTGATGCCGATGTTCATGCCCAACATCAATACGAGCACAATCAGTGCGATGATGTCGTGTTCGCCAATAAAGGCTGGTGGGCGGTGGCCCCTCGGACCTCTGAATGTGTCATGTCCCTCATGGGGTGGGGGCTCATGGTTGAAGTCGGGTGGCGTTCCGAATTCATGCGTACGATGCTCCACCATCTCTTGGGGGGCTCCCTTGTGCATGCCTCTGTGTCGCCTGTTAGGGTGGTTGGTGCATTGATAGACAAAGAATAACCCCGTCATGACGGCGACGGCACTGAAATAAAGCACACGCTTCTGACGGTACACCAACAAGGGTGCTATCAGGAAATTGTGAATGAGGAACAGTAGCAAATACACTCCAAACAACTGCCATATCATGAATACTTCCTCCCAGCGGAAACTGAAGTGCTCATCGTTGACACTGCGGAGATAGAGGCTGAGTACTGGCACTGCGAAGAGCATACTCCACAGTACCAGATAGGTCAGATTCTCGTGTCTTTTTTGTTCTTGCATCCAAGACATATAACGCAAGGCTTAAAGATTTATTGTGTTATTTATCTTCCACCGGGACCGCCGCCAGGCATTCCGCCACCGCCAGGCATTCCGCCACCCATTCCGCTGCTGATGGTATTCGAGGCGGTTACACTCACCGAACTGCTGCCTGATGTCAGTGTATAGCTGCTACCGCTCTTCAGCTCCGGTGTGCTGATCATGATGGTGTTGCTACTACCGTAGTTCACTGGTGGCATCACGAAGGTGCAGTAGGTAGTACTGCCATCACCGATGCTGATACTGCCGTTGGCTGATACGGAACCTGTAGCGCTGACGATACCCTGTGAGGTGCTTCCCAGATTGCCGTCCACACGTCCGCCGATAGCGAAGATGTAACCACCGGTGATGTAGAGCTTGTGCTGTTCGTCAATGTCGATACCAGCCTCTGCTCCATTGGCTCCGCAAGCGATAATCGTACCACCTTTCAGATACATGTTGCCGTTGGCGTCGATAGCATCGTTATTGGTACCTACGGCTACCACCGTACCGCCTGAGATGGTCATGTCGCCTGTAGAGTTGATGGCATCGTCATGGGCGTATACCAATACCGAGCCACCCGAAATTTCAAGAGTTCCCTTACTTTCCATTCCCTCAGCGTTATTGCCGCTGGTACGAATCATGATGTCGCCGCCTGAGATGACCAGTGGACCGCCATAAGCCACTTCGTTCTCGTCCTTACCGCCCATCTTCATACCCTTTGGCGATGAGGTGTAGGCACTGGGCAGGTTATCGGTGTTGCCCGTGTAGTTATGACTTTCTGATGTACCATTGCTATAGTATAGATTGCCCTCCGTGATGATACGGATTTTACCACCGGTGATATAACCTTCATAGTCGGCCTTGACACCCTTACCGCCACTGCCGGTAGCCTTGGCATACAGTTCACCGCCATTCATGTAGAAGTTGCCGTCGCTGCCGATACCTGCTGCCGCCTTGGTGTCGCCACCTGTTGAGAGTGTCTCGTCGGCTTCCCAGGTGCCGTTACCTGTTGCTATCACCGTAGTACGTCCACCATTGATGGTTACGTTGGCATCGCCGTTGATAGCCTTACCACCGTCAGCCGAAACTTCCACGTTGATGATACCGCCATTGATGAACATGTCGCCACCAGACTTGATACCATTGTTCTCTGTCGATTTCACATACAGGTTGACACCCTTCTCAATCACGATACTGTTCTTGCCGTGAATACCGTTCTTGTAGTTGCCGTAAACCTCCAGCGATCCGTCGCCGCTAATCAGCAGTTTGCCTTTAGCAAAAATAGCACCCTTGTGGTCTTCTGTAGTTCCGTCATTCAACTTATTGGAGCCTGTGGCATAGAGGTATGCATTGCCTGAACATTCAATGTCGAGTGCCGTTTTCGAAGTGCTGGTGATATTCACTCCGTTCAGGGTCAGACCGAAGTTGGTCTTACCGTTGATAATGAGTGAACCGTCCGTCGTCGTACCAGTTACAACGTAGTTGATACCCTCCGTGCTGCCATGATCGACGGTGATGTCATTGCCAGCTATACTAACGGTTACTCCGTCAATGCCAGGGTCTGTCGGGCTCGTCATGTCGATATTGACAGTAGTGCCGAAAGTGTTGACACTGGGCGCGTCACTGGCCTCGGGATATTGGGCTGTAGCCGCATCAGTCGGTTCGGCTGTCGTTTTGTCGATAGCGATACTAAAGGTCGACATCTCGCTGTAGGAACCTGTCGTGCTGCCACCACCGGTAATGGTGCTACTGCCGCTGTTATCTCCCTCGTCACCACCATTAAGAATTGTTGTGCCACCGCTGGTTGTCAGTGGATCGTCCGACGAACATGCTGTCGTCATGGTCATCATTGCTGCTGCGAAGAGCAGGCTTGTCATCATCTTTTTCATATCCTTTTTTGTTTTAGTTATTATTACCAAATGATTTAGATGATGCAAATGTAGACAAAAAAAGCCGGCTCGCGAAAAATCTTCAACGAACCGGCTATTTAATTCAGCGAAATGATTATCTCTTAGAGTCCCAGACCCTTTTTAGCTGCATTAGCAGCATCGTCGATGGCGCCAGAAGCCTTCTCCTTGGCAGCGTCCTTTACCTCCTGAGCCTTGTTGGAAGCAGCTTCCTTGGCAGCGTCAACTTTCTCGTTAACAGCTTCCGTGGCAGCGTCCTTAGCATCGGTGGCAGCATCACCAACCTGCTCTAGCAGACCGCTTACAACCTTGTCGGGCTCTACGTCTGTGATAGCTGAAACAGCAGCAGCTACAGTGGCATTGTCGCCTACAACGCTCTTAATCTTGTCGGCATTGTTCTTCAGGAACTCCTGAATGCGTGCAACATACTGCTTGGCAGCCTCTGGGTTGGTCTTGATGAGTTCAGCAATCTTTTCCTTGACAGCGTCAAGAGCCTGCTGGAATTTGCTGGCATCCTTAGTCTCCAGATTTGAAGTCAGCATAGCGATAGAAGCATCAGCCTCCTCGTCAGCAACGTTCACCTCAACGGCAGTACTGTCAGTAGCTTCGCCCTGCTGAGCCTTATTACCACAAGCTGTAAATCCGATGGCAGCAACAGCCATCACTGCAAAAAGAATCTTTTTCATAACTTTCTCCTTTTTCTTATTAATGTAAAACATGTTTAGTGGTTTCTAAAACCGCGACAAATATACAACGATTTTCGTTTCGTAGTACTTTTCTTTTTAATCTTTTAACGTTAATTCAACAGGACAGTGGTCAGAACCCATGATTTCTGTGTGAATTATTGCATCTGCTATCTGGTTCTGCAGGCGTTGACTGGTTACGAAATAGTCGATACGCCATCCTGCATTCTTCTGGCGGGCTTGGAAACGATACGACCACCAGGAATAGGTGACTTGCTCAGGATAGAGCGTACGGAACGAATCGATAAAGCCTGCCGACAACAGTTCGCTGAACTTCTGTCGCTCCTCATCGGTGAAACCGGCATTCATACGATTGGTCTTGGGGTTCTTCAGGTCTATCTCCTCGTGGGCTACGTTCAGATCGCCACACAGTATCACAGGCTTTTGCCCGTCCAGTTTCTTCAGATACTGTCGGAAGTCGTCTTCCCATGTCATGCGATAGTCCAGTCGCTTCAGACCGTCCTGCGAGTTAGGAGTATAGCAGCATACCAAATAGAATGACTCCATTTCCAGTGTTATCACTCTGCCTTCATGATCGTGTGCATCGATACCGATGCCATACGTCACATTCAGGGGTTGATGCTTAGTGAAGATGGCGGTACCGGAATAGCCTTTTTTCTCAGCATAGTTCCAATACGACTGATAACCTTCAAACTGCAAATCGAGCTGACCCGCCTGCATCTTAGTCTCTTGCAGACAGAAGAAATCTGCATTTAACTCCTTAAAGATATTACTAAAGCCTTTTCCTTCACAAGCTCTCAAACCGTTCACATTCCATGAAATGAATTTCATACCTTATTATATTGTATTTATGGGTTAGCAGCCAATATTTCAGGACGAAACTCGAAGTGCATCGTGTCATAGTGATACCAGCGACCACCCCAGATAAAACCATGTTTCTCGAATATCAATACCAACTCTTTGGGAAAACGGTTGGCATAGACAATATGGTCGGTCTCGCCTTTCTTGGGATTCTTCCAGAGCCAGTAGTCACTCTTGGCAACACCAATGTCGATGGTCATCCCATAGGAATGGGCACTCTGACGGTTAGCTCCTCTCACTTTACGCCACAGGAAAGTTCCTGACGATTTCAGATATGAGCGTAACTCTGGGTGTTTAGCTATTTCTGCAGCAACAGCTTTCAGACTGTCGGCAGCACCATTGACCTTTGTAAACTGTACCTTTTCACCAAACCAGGGAACGCTGACGAGGTTTTTCCTGACTTCGGCGGCACTGGCGCCATACATCTTCTTGAAGAGCGGTTCACACCGGCTGCGACCGGCATCCTGCAGATATTCGGGTGTCCATGACCGTCTGTCGTATTTAAAAGCAAACATATCTTCAGGGTCACCATCGTCCAGTTTTTGTTCAAACGTTTTCTGACGTCCGTCATCGTATTGCAATTTCGAACCATCGGCCAGCAAAAGATAGCCATTCTGATAACCTTTCACGAAATCAGGATAAACCTTTATTAGGATCTGAACCCCAGGCGGAATGCTTTGTGCTGTTCTCTCCAGACCAGTCAGAGGAATAGCAGCGCTCCAAATAACAATTGCACAGGCCATTCCAGCCCATGCAACAGTTTTTTTAATTGCTTTGTTTGTCATTCGTATTTTAGCAGTAATGCTATGTTGGCGTTTTCGTATTTGTTGAATTCCTTAGCAGGAATCTCATAGCGAGTACCCTTATACCAATCCTGAGATTCAAAATATTCACGAAGGGCTTTATCTTTGAATATGCGGCCATGACGTGCATAAATGGAGTTCTTCAATACACGAATCTGTCCGCGGTCGTAGTTTTGAATTTCTTCAAAAGTGATGTAGCGAGTAGATAGATAGTCATACTCTGTTCCCCATACCACATTCCTGTTCTTCTTGACTTTTGCCTTGTTTGTGGTAGTGTTACGTGGGATAGAAGGAACCTGAGCGCTAGCTTCTAATACAGGTGCAAACACCATGGCTGCCATGAGCCCGACAATTGCCATTGCTTTCTTGGTAAATGTTTTCATAATAATTCATTTTTAGTTGTTAAAGCGGTTTATTTATCATTTTCATTTGCAAATATACGAGTTTTTTTCAATAAAGACAAATAAAAGCCATAAAAAATGAAGATGAGGGCGTGTCAATTTGACACGTCCTCACAACAGTATTTAAATTCTTCGGTTATAACCTCTTTAGAACTTTGCCATCTTGATGGCTACTACGGCACACTCGTCGCCTTTATTGCCCAAACGGCCACCGGCACGATCCATAGCCTGCTGCATGTTTTCCGTAGTCAGCAATCCATAGACAACGGGAATGTTGTTTGTGGCATTCAAACGGGCTATACCCTGAGTTACACCTTGACAGATGTAGTCGAAGTGGGGAGTCTCTCCACGAATGACACATCCCAGGATGATGACGGCATCATATCCATCATTGAGTGTCATCTGACGAGCACCGTAAATGAGTTCAAACGAACCAGGCACCGTCTTTACGTGGATGTTCTCAGGCAGTGCACCATGCTTTTCCAATGTATTGACACAGCCTTCCAACAGGGCGCCTGTCACATCGGGATTCCATTCAGACACCACAATGCCGAATATCATATTCGAAGCATCGGGCACCTTGGCAGCATTATATTCAGAAAGATTCTTGGTGGCCATTATTTAGCAGATGCACGTTCGATGTATGCGTCAATCGTCTGATACTGCATAGAGTTGAAGTACTTCTCTTTCACTTCTTGATAGAGTTTCAGCGCCTCTTCCTTCTTGCCCTGGCTTTCCAGAATTTCACCGGCCTGAATCAAGAACGTCGGTGACAGTGAGTTGTTGTCAGCCATCTTGGCAGCCTTCTTCAAGTGCTCAACAGCCTTGTCCAACTGGTTGAGGTTGGCATATGCATTACCCAGAGCACCCTCAGCCGCAGGCGAGATAATTGCATCGTCCTTACCACTGAAACTCTCGAGGGCATTAACAGCCTCTTGCCACTTACCTAGATTAGCCTGACAGAGGCCAATATAGAGTTGTGCCAAATTTCCAGCATCAGTCGAGCTATAGTCGTTGGCTACCTTCTGGAATCCAGCAAGTGCCTTGTCGTACTGCTCCTGACCGAAGAGTTCCTGGCTCTTAGCAAGTTCGGTACTTGCCTCATTCTCACGAGGCTGGAGATAATAGGTGTTACAGAGAATAGCGCCTACCACGATTACAATCAGTGCAATGACGCAAATGATAATAGCCTTCTTGTATTTCTCAAAGAAAGCTTCTGCCTTTGTTACCTGCTCCTCTATTTCAGGAGCGGCGTTTTGGTTTTTGTTTGCCATTATTTTTGTTTCTTTATTATTGTTCGTACACAAATCGGGTGCAAAGATACGAAATAATTATGAATTATGAATTATGAATTATAATTTTTTTTGTACCTTTGCACACAAATGTTACTTAGAAAGCTTTCTATACTCAATTATAAGAATATTCGCGAGGCCTCTTTGGAATTCTCGCCAAAAATAAATTGCTTGATAGGTCACAATGGGGTGGGCAAGACGAATGTGCTGGATGCGGTTTATTATTTGTCGTTTTGTCGCTCGGCTTCCAATCCGATAGACTCTCAGGTTATCTGTCATGATGAGCCCTTTTGTATGATTGAAGGAGTATATGATGAAGATTTGGTGGTTTCCTGTGCTATGAAAAGGGGGACTAAAAAACACTTCAAACGCAATAAGAAAGAGTATAAACGCCTTTCTGAGCATATCGGACTAATCCCGTTGGTTGTAGTTTCTCCTTCTGATACTCTGCTTATCGAGGGTAGCAGTGAGGAGCGCCGCCGATTGATGGATATGGTCATCTCGCAGTACGACCGTTCTTATATTGATACTCTTGCCCGTTATAACAATGCCCACCAACAGCGCAACACCCTGTTGAAGCAGGAAGACCCTGCCCCAGACCCTATGCTATTGCAAATCTGGGAAGAGCAGATGGCGGAATCGGGCGAGGAAATATACCGTAAACGTGATGCTTTCGTACAGGAATTGGTACCACTCTTCCAACAGTTCTATGATCAGATTTCGTCAGGTCGAGAACAGGTAGGACTTAACTATATTTCTCATTGCCAGCGGGGTCCGTTGCTGGAGGTGATTCAGCGCGACCGTCAAAAAGATTTGGCTGTTGGCTATTCCCTGCATGGAGTTCATCGCGACGATTTGGAATTTACCCTGGATGGCCATCTGATGAAACGTGAGGGGTCTCAAGGGCAGAATAAGACTTTTGCCATAGCCTTGAAACTGGCACAATTCGATTTTCTCAAGCGTACGGCGTCACAGACAACTCCCTTGCTCCTTTTGGATGATATTTTCGATAAGTTGGATGCCGAGCGTGTAGAGCAAATCGTACGGCTTGTTTCTGGTGATGCTTTCGGACAGATTTTTATTACAGATACCAATCGTGAGCATCTAGACCAGATTCTACGTGGCAGTGCGCTCGACTATAAGATTTTTGAAGTTAATGACGGAATGATTACAGAGAAAGATGTTTAGGCAGAAAGTAGAAACACTCAAGGATGTCCTGTTACGCAATCTGCGGGAACAGGGATTGGAAACGCCACTTAAGCAGAAACGACTGGTCGAGGCATGGCCTCAGGTTGCTGGTCCTGTAATTGCCCGTTACACACTGAATACCTATATCTACAATCAGACATTTTTTGTCCGTCTGTCGAATCCGGCACTGCGCTCCGATCTTTCGATGATGCGTAGTGAACTGGTGAAAAAACTGAATGCTGTGGTTGGCGAGCAGGTGATTGTGGATATTCGTTTCAGCTGATTACTTCGTCCATCTGAACGTCATGTTCGTCTGTGGGAATATTGTCCAATAGGCGTGACGGATAGCACACCCCTATTTTATAAAAACCTTTGTGGGCCAGGAAACGGTCGTAATAACCTTTCCCCCTTCCCAAACGATGTCCTGCACGGTCAAAAGCCATTCCAGGAATGACGGCTACGTCAATCTGCTGGATATCGGTAAACAACTGCCCTGTTGGTTCCATGATGCCGAAAGCGCCTTTGCAGAGGTCTTTGATGCCCGTATAGCGTCGCAATTCCATTTCTGTATCATTAACTACGCGAGGCAGCAGTACCGTTTTCCCCTCAGCTACCAGTGTGTCCAACAACTCTTGGGTAGGCACCTCATCGTTCAGTGCATGATATAATAATAAGGTGTGAGCCTCTCTGATGTGTGAATGCTCTTTCAACCTACTGATGATACTGAAAGCTTCGACAGGCGATCCTGTGAACTTTCGCTGTCGAAGCATCTTACGTATGTCTTGCTTACTGGTCATGCAACCCGTTTCTTTTCCTTGGTGGCTGGAAGTTGTGGCGTGGCCTTGCCTTCGTGAAAAATCTTCAGAGTTTCCTTAATGGCAGGATCGTCTTCATTAAGATATTGCAACCAAGCCTCTTCGCTCATCATATTATAGATGACGCGACTGTTGATATATCGCTCCAGTAATTTGTGCGAACGCTGTATCATAAGGTTACGGCGTTTCAGTCCGTTCTTCTCTGCAAAACTGGCAAATTTCTCCACCATATTCTGCTTCATCAGATATTTTTCCAGCTCCTTCATCGTTAGGTAAACGTTCAGCTTCTGACGGTTATTATCCGTATAGTAGTAAGCAAATTGCAGGATAAGCCCACTCATGGCTGCCTGTTTATAGTAGGAAGTGACGTCCGTTGTGTCCTCCGCCACGAAAATATCGGGAGTGATGCCACCGCCGCCGAATACCTTACGTCCGATACGAGTCTTGTAGGCAGGTCCCGTATGCTTGATGCTGTCTTGTGAGAAGAATTCACCATGCAGGTAGCGTGCCATCAAGTCTTCCTCATAATCCTTATTGTCGCCCGATACATAGGGCTTCTGAATGCAGCGTCCTGATGGGGAGTAATAGCGGGCTATCGTGAGGCGAATCATCGAACCGTCGTTGAAGGCCATCGGTTTCTGAACCAGTCCTTTTCCGAAACTGCGTCGTCCGATGATGGTTCCACGGTCGTTGTCCTGAATGGCACCTGCCAAAATCTCACTAGCTGAGGCCGACCCTTCATCAATCAATACCACCAAGGGAATTCGTTGGTACGATCCGCGTCCGTCGCTGCGATATTCCTGTCGAGCCGACTTGCGTCCTTGTGTGTAGACTATGAGCTGGTCTTTAGGCAGAAATTCGTTGGCTATCTGTACAGCCGATTCCAAATAACCACCTGTATTGCCGCGCAAATCGATGGTCAGGTTCTCGAAGTCCTGTTGCGACAGCTGTGCCAGAGCTATCAGCAGTTCCGGATACGTGTTCTCGCCAAAGTTCTTGATGCGGATATAGCCCGTCTTGTCGTCGAGCATATAGGCAGCCGTCACACTCTTCGTCGGGATGTCGCCACGGGTCACCACAAAGTTGCGCAGCGTCTTTTCGTGGTTGCGCAGCACACCCAGTTTCACCTTCGTGTCTTTCGGTCCTTTCAGTCGGTGCATGGCTTCTTCGTTGGTCAGTGTCTTACCCGTAAACTCCTTGTCGTCCACTTTCACAATCATGTCACCTGCTATCAAACCTGCACGCTCTGCAGGTCCGTTCTTGATGACATTCTGCACGTGCAGTGTGTCCTGTCGGATGGTGAATTCGATGCCCACGCCCGAGAACGACCCTTTCAGGTCGTCGTTGGCTATCTGCATGTCCCTTGCAGAGATGTAGACGGAGTGTGGATCCAGTTCTGATAGAATCTGGGGCATCGCCTTCTCCACTAAGTCATTGATGTTCACGGTGTCTACATACTGGTCGTCAACCAGTCGGAGCAGATTGTTCAGTTTGTTACTGCCCGAATTGATAATACTGAGCCTGTTGCCTGAGTAATGGTTGGCGTAGAAAGTACCTATCAGGATACCCACTACCACGCTGATAGCCATCAGCAGCGGCATAAAGCGGTTGCTCTTCTTCTCGTTCATGCTTCGTCAGGGTTAATATATATTGTTTCAATGCCTGCACGCTTCAGCAGGTCTACTCCATCGGTCAGTCGATACTGTTCACCATAGACCACTCGCTTGATGCCTGCCTGAATAATGAGTTTGGCACACTCGATACAAGGTGATGCCGTAATATAGATGGTCGATCCGTCGGAGTTGTTCGACGAACGGGCCAGTTTCGTGATGGCATTGGCCTCTGCATGCAGCACATAAGGCTTCGTTACGTTGTTCTCGTCTTCACATACGTTTTCGAAACCGCTCGGTGTACCGTTATAGCCATCGCTGATGATCATGCCCTCTTTCACCACCAGTGCACCCACCTGTCGGCGCTGGCAGTAGGAGTTCTGCGCCCATATCCTTGCCATCTGCAAGTAGCGCAGGTCAAACCTTTTTTGTTTGTCAGTATCCATACTTCTTACATCTTACATCTTACCTCGTTTGATGCCATTGCGTTTGAGCAAAGCATCAATAGTTGGTTCTCCACCACGGAAGCGCTTATAGAGCGTCATCGGGTGCTCCGTGCCTCCCTTGCTGAGTATATTGTCTCTGAAACTCTGTGCCGTCTTCCGGTCGAAGATGCCGTGGCGCTTGAAAACGCTGAAAGCATCGGCATCCAGTACTTCAGCCCATTTGTAGCTGTAGTAGCCTGCGGCATAGCCTCCTGCCATGATGTGCGAGAACTGCACCGTCATGCACGTGTCCTTCAGTTGTTCGCCCAGGATGGCTTTCTTCCAGGCACGTTTCTCGAAAGTCGGGATGTCGGCGGTGAACTCCTCACGCTGTGTGTAGTATGCCATATCCAGCAGACCGAAACTCACCTGTCGCAGACAGGCGGTAGCTGCCATGAAGTTGCGGCTCTTCACGATTCTGCGTATCAGTTCGTCGGGCAGTGGCTCGCCTGTCTCATAATGGAAGGCGAAGGTGCGCAGGAAGTCCTTCTCGATGGCGAAGTTCTCCATAAACTGTGAAGGCAATTCTACGAAGTCCCACCATACGTTGGTGCCCGACAGCGATTCAAAGCGAGTGTTGGCAAACATACCGTGCAGGGAGTGTCCGAACTCGTGCAGGAAGGTTTCCACCTCACCCAGTGTCAGCAGTGCCGGTTTCTCGTCGGTCGGTTTCGTCAGGTTCATCACCACGCTGACGTGCGGACGGACATTTTTACCCTTCTTGGTAATCCACTGACCCTGATATTCCGTCATCCAGGCACCGCCCTGTTTTCCTTTGCGGGGATGGAAATCGGCGTAGAACACAGCCAGATAGCTTCCGTCCTTGTCGAACACCTCGTAGGCTTTCACGTCGGGATGATACACAGGGATATCCTTGTTCTCCTTGAACGTGATGCCATACAGGCGGTTGGCCAATCCGAACACACCGTCTATCACTTTCGACAGCTCAAAATAGGGGCGCAGCATCTCGGCATCCAAGTTGTATTTCTTCATCTGCAACTTGTGCGTATAGAATCCTGCATCCCAAGGCTGCATTTTCAGTTGAGAGTTGTCTTTTTTGAACATATTCTTCAACTCCTCCTGCTCCTTGACGGCTGTGGGCTTATAGGCATCCACCAGGTCGTCCAGCAGTCGGTAAACATGGCGGACATTCGTTGCCATACGGCGCTTCAGCACATAGTCAGCGTAGGTCTTATAACCCAATAGTTGGGCTATCTCACGTCGCAGATTAATCAGCCGCTTGCAGATGGCTATGTTGTTCTCACTGTTATCATGCGTACAAACCGTGTTGCGGGCCATATACATCTGCTCGCGCAGTTCGCGCTGGGTGGAGTAGGTCATGAAGGGCGAATAACTGGGCATATCCAGCGTGAAGACCCAGCCCTCCTTGTCCTGTTCCTTCGCCGTCTGTCGGGCCGCCTCGCGTGCCGTGTCGGGCAGTCCGTCCAGCTGTGCCTCGTCCGTGATATGTAGGGTGTAGGCTTTGTTCTCTTTCAGCAGATTCTGTGAGAATTGCAGCGACAGCATCGAAGCCTCCTCAGTCAGTTGGCGCAGACGGGCTTTCCCTTCCTCGTCGAGCAGTGCACCGCTTCTCACGAATCCCTCGTAGCAGTTGTTGAGCAGCATCTGTTCTTCAGGGGTTAGCCGGCGGTGGTGCAGATGCACCTTGCGAATGCGCTCAAACAGCTGTGGGTTCAGTCGCATGTCGTTGGCGTGTTTGGTCAGTATCGGCTGCATCTTCTGTGCCAGCGCGTCCATGTCGTCGTTGGTCTCAGCCGACAGCAGGTTGAAGAATACCGTTGAAACCCTGTCCAACAGGTCGTAGTAGCCATCGCCCTCGTCGAAGGGGTTCAGAATGGTATTGTCGAAAGTCGGTTTCTCAGGATTATTGATGGTCTTTTCCAGGTACTCATTGTCGCGGCGGATACCCTCCATGAACGCCTCCTCGTAGTCTTCCAGTCGGATGCGGTCAAAGGGCACCGTGTCGTGCAGTGTACCGTAAGGTTCAAAAAAGGGGTTCTTATGTTCGCTCATTGTCTTTTTCACAACGTAATACTTTCTATTCTCAGTTTCAGCATACCGGCAGGCACGCGCACTACCACCTCGTCGCCCACTTTCTTGTTGAGCAACGCCTGTCCGATAGGCGATTTGATGGAGATTTTGCCTTCGCGCAGATTAGCCTCGTGCGGATTCACCAGCATATAGGTCATGCGGTTCTGGTTGCCCAGATTGGTGATTTCCACTTTCGACAGCAGTCCCACCGCATCCGTGCCCAGTCGCTTGGTGTCAATGACTCTTGCAAACTCCAGCACACGCTGCTTAAAGCGTATCTGGCCCAGCAGTCGTCCCTGTTCGCGCTTGGCTGCATGGTATTCGAAGTTCTCGCTCAGGTCACCCTTGTCGCGAGCCTCCGCTATTGCTTCCCTGACCCTTGGCAGTTCCACGTTCTCCAATTGTTTCAATTCGGCCACCAGTTTATCGTAGCCCTCTTGTGACATATATTCCATACAATCTGCAAAGGTACGAATAAGTGAGTAAAAAGCAAAGAAAATCCCGCATTTTCTTCGCATTTTTAAATTGTTAATACCTTACGTTCTCTCTGCGAAGGGCTTTTTTCCGGAGTGCACTCGAAAAACAGAAACTCGTAATGAAACTCATAAACAAATCCGCACCGTCTCATCGTGACAGTGCGGACAAAAATCGATTTTAACAATTCGAAAATTGAAAATTCCCCTGTTTAAAGGCCTTTCAGCCCGAAGGCGGAAGAAATCTCACACGGGGGCAATTTCTGAAGTGAACCCCAAAGTTTGGTTCTGCCTTCGGCTTTCACTGTTTTTGTGTATATATGATGCCAACAATGGTCAGAGGGTTTTGATGATTTTGGCGGGATTGCCACCGACTACTGCGTTGTCGGGGACATCCTTGGTGACTACGGCACCAGCGGCTACGACGGCATTGCGGCCTATGGTGACACCGGGACAGATGATGGCTCCGATGCATATCCACGCATTCTCCTTGATGGTCACCTGACCGAAATGAAACAGGTCGTGCCTGTCGTAGAGGTCGTGATCAACAGTGACTATCTTCACCTCGGGACCTATCAGCACATTGTCTTCTATCACAACCCTACCCGGCGAGAGGATGGTGGCTCCCTTGTTGATGGTCACATTCTTCCCGAAGGTCATCCGGCATCCGCAATCGCAATAGAAGGGTGACACAACGACGACACTATCGTCTAATGCACACTGAAACAATTCCTCCAGCAGTCCCTTGTAATCGGGGTCGGTGGGTTTTCTTGCCGAGATTTTGAGGCACAGTTCATGACTACGTATCATCTCTGCCTCTACGTTGCGCATACGAGGGTCGCTCTTGCGTCCTGTTCCCGTGGCATCTATGGTGTCAAACATATTATTATCCATGCTATTATCACAATTCTTATTAATTCTTGGGTACAAAAGTAATAAATTTGCCGTAAATTTGGTTTTTTTGCAGGGAAAAAATGAGTTCACCAACAGGCGAACTGTTTTGCTTTTTCTCTTCATATCCTTGCTTTTTGGGTGAGTGTACCCCCAAAGCAAGGCAAAGAAAAAGGATACTCCCCTTGAAACGCTGGGAGTATCCTCTCAAAATTAAAATTTTATGTTACCGTGGCGTTATGGTGCTGGATATACGAGCGGACTGGTGGGAAGATAGGTATCGCCACCGTTCTTGTAAGCTGAACCGTCCCAATATACCGTGCCGCCGATGGTTACCGTGCCGCAAGTGCCTGTATTGCCCGCACCGATGCTGTTGGGGGCATAATCGCCCTTCGTGGCCGTCACCTTGGTCACGCCGCTGGTGATGGTGATGGTGCTGCCGCAGCTGCCATAATAGCCGCCGCCGATACCGGCAGCAGAGAAGCCTCCCGTGGCAGTGACGGTGCCACCGCTGATGGTGATATTGCCGTAGGAAGCATCATAGCCGCCGCCGATGCCGGCACTACTGTTGCCGCCCGTGGCCGTGATGTTGCCGCCCTTGATGACGATGTTGCCGCAGGCAAACTCACAGCCGCCGATACCGGCAGCATAGCCATTGCTGCTGGCATTGAGCGAGCCAGTGCCATCGATGGTGAGCGTCTTGTTCTCGGGTACGTAGATGCCGGGATATTCATCATAGAATCCCTTCACCGTGTTATAGCCTTCGAGGATGATGGTGGCGCTGCCCACGCAGGTGATGCCTGCCCATTCGTAACTAATACTGTTATTGCCATTGATGGTCACACCCTTCAGCAAGACGGTGGCGCCATCGGCGATGCTGATTTTCACGTTGTTTGCCAGCGTACCGGTCAATACTTCACCGTTCTTCACCGTGTATTCGGTTCCTGAAATATCTTTGAGGTCGGTGGGCTTCGCCATCTTTACCGTGCTCTGGTAGTACTTGCCTGCGGTGAGACTTAAGCCCGTCTTCCAGAAGATATAGGCGTCGCTGCCCACGGTAGCCACGAAAGAGAAGGTGCCCGAGGGGTAAGGAATAAAACTAGGAACCACGCAGAGGTAATACTCGCTCTTAGCTGTGCTCTTTGCCTTAGCCTGGGTGGCAGTGTTATTTATGAACGTCAGTTGGGTGGCAGAGAGGGCGTTAGAGGACTCGTCCTGCAGCGTCAGTTTCCAAATGCAGATGAGGCTGGGGACTGACACGCTTCCCTTGAGCGAGACATCGCTTCCGCTGACAGCCAGTTTGCCGGAGCCCATGCGTAAGTCAAGGTTATCCTGGATATACGCCAGCGTACCATCCTGGTCTTTCACTATGTCAAAGATGTCAGGATTAGGAGTAAAGGGGAACGGATCATAGGGTGTAGCGGAAACCACGGCATTGGCGGGATAAGCCAGGGTGATGTCATCATTATCCTTAGGACTGCCGGTAAAGTCAGCCTCGATGGTTGCATTGCCGGAACCGTCGACGGCCTTTACCTCGGCAACGTCCTTCACACCGTTATGTACCAGGGCAATCTTGTCGCCCACAGCCCATGCCACGTTGATAGTTGTGCCGTCCTCTGTATATACCGTACGCATGGTGGCATCGGCATCGGGAGCTGCAATAGTAGCCTCGAAGTGGTACACGCCCGCTGTCTCGGCAGGTTTCTGAACGTCAAAATCGTCGCTGTTGCTGCAGGCAGCCATCAGGAGGGCTACAGCAGCCATGCTGAATAATTTCATTGTCTTCATTGTCTTTCTTTTCGTTTTTAAGTTCAACATGTTCATTGGATCACGGGTTCAGCGGGTCGTTGCCGGGGGCGAACGGGCTCAGCGGGTCCACTCCGTTACCACTACCTGTGAGCAGCGTCGATTGCTGCTGCAACATTACTACCTCCGTGGAGGGTTTTTCATACTTTTTGTTTTTCTTCATAGTTTAAATCTTATAAATAAGTGATACAATTAGTTTCAGGTATAAAAGAAAACAGCTTTGCCTGGATTACTCCAAGCAAAGCCGCATATAGGATTCGGGCACATGCCGTGCCGTTGTTGCTAACAGAATGTCACAGGTGTCAGTGCCTGCTGTTGTGGGGGGCAAAAATTGACTTTCGCTGCATGGTTTTTAGTGTTGCCTTAATAATTTCGGTTGCAAAGATACTATCTTTTTAGGAAAGGACAAAAGAAATATTTCTTTTTTTGAACTATGAAGTTCATCATTGCCGATGATTACATCAGCAGGCGTTCGAGCATGGGGATTTCGATGCGACCGCGGTGGAGGGTGAGCAGACCGTCGGACTGCATGGCGTTGAGGGCATCGGAAATGTCGAGACGGCTGTCGTTCAAAAGGTCGGCTAATTGGCGCATGAGAATATAAAAGGTCTTGGAACCTGCCGGATATTGACAATGGGCAAAGAAGAAATGGGTGAGGCGTTCGCGCAAACTCTTAGGACAGGGGCGCCAGGGATGATACATCAAACGATGGGTTTCAGTAGCCATCATGTTAAGCATGTTCAGGCGGAACACCAATTGGGTTTCAAGTAGTAGCAATACCTCTTGCTTGTCGATGGTGATGAGGTTGACGTCGGTGAGGGTGGTGTAGGTGTTTGCGAATTGTTGGTGAATGCCGAAAAGACGCTCTGGCTCAGGGAGATAGGGAGCTTGTAGACGTTCCACTACATGGTAGTTGTTGTTGTCGGCTTTATGGATGGCTTCTATACTGCCATTGATGAGAAAAATCAATTGATTGCAGGGTTCGCCTGCACTGGCTATGCACTTGCCCTTAGGAAATTTGTGAAAACCTATCTTGGTGTGGGTCACCACCTCCATGAGGTCGGCATGGCTCATGCCCTGAAAGAGCGTGAACTGCAGCAGCTTGTCGTATAGGTGGAGTGGTGCGGACATCTAAACTATGAACTATGAACTATGAACTACTTTAAGGTTCTATTTTTTCTTTGAGGGAGGGCGAGAACCAGACGGCATACTCGTTATTCTTGTTGGTATAGATGAGGTATGCCATCAGTTCGGGGTGACGCTCCAGAATACGCTGGGCACCTTCTAATCCCATCACCATAAATGAAGTGGCATAAGCATCAGCTGTAGCACAATCACTGGCCAGAACAGTGGCCGACAGGATGTTGTGTTGAATGGGATAGCCCGTCTTTGGATCGATGGTGTGGGCATAGCGCTTACCGCCTTTGTAATAAAAGTTGCGATAGTTGCCGCTGGTGGCCATTGCCTTGTCAGTGACATTGAGAATGGTCTGGTATTCATTATTGTTAGAGAGTGAGTCGTCTGTGGGCTTGATGACACCCACGCGCCAAGGCAGTCGCCTGGGACTGATGCCGTGGGTGATGATTTCGCCTCCTATCTCCACCATATAGTTGGTGACGCCTTGTTTCTTCAATACTTGGGCTACTACATCGACACCGTAGCCTTTAGCGATGGCCGAACAATCGAGCATCGTGCGGCGGTCGGACTTCTGAATGGTATGGCCTTTCAGACTGACTTTCTGCCATCCTACAAACTGGCGGATGGAGTCCACTTGCTGGCGGGTGGGCATAGCCCCACTCTTAAAACCAAAGCCCCAGGCATTGACCAAAGGAGCAACGGTAATATCAAAGGCGCCGTCGGTCTCCTTTGAAATCTGAACGGCTTTCTCATAAACATCGAGAAACATCTGATTAACGGGGCCTCCATAGCTTTGATTAATACGCGAAATAACAGATTTCTCATTAAACATGGAAAGGGCTGAATCAACCTGCAAAAGGGCAGCCTTGATGTCAGCATGATAATCCTTGTCAGACTGATAGGTAACGGTATAGAATGTGCCGAAAATGGTGCCTTGATTGGTCTTGTAAGGCATGTTCCGCTGCTGGCGGATAATCAGTATGGTTCCTACAATCAACAGGACGAGGAAGGGCAACTGCCAGATGAGCCGTTTCTTGCGTGTAGCATCCATCATCAGATATCAATAATAGCGTTGAAATTGAGACCGACGCTGTTTTGGTCGTTTATGCCAAATCCTGGAACATACCACGTCTGCCCGATGTCGCCTTCCTTGTGACTGATGCGCCGTTTATAACGTATGCTCCACCCTAGGTGCAACGGTCCAAAGATCTTGGCATCGATACCTAATACGACTTCGAACCAGTGCATATTGCACTTCAAGCCTTCCACGCCAAAGCCTGTTTCGTATTGCCAGACGGGGTCGGGCAGATCCTCACGTATGATATCAACCTTATAGGAGGTAAAGGCGTAACGGATGCCGCCATAAAGCCGGTTGGACTGGTGTTTGTTTTTGAGCAGATTGAGGTCGATGCCAATGCGAAAGTAGGGAGCTGTGGTCTTATACGTTATACCAGTCACCTCGTCTTTCTCATGATTGGCCTTTCCGACACCGATTTCCACGATAGGGAACCACTGGTCATGCAGATTGATGCGTAGAGCACCTTCAATCTCTCCGTGATCACTCCACAGAAGTCGCGCTGGACCTACTAGGTCAAAAGAGACAGCGAAACCTCGGAAAAGGGGTATGGAATCTTTCTCCATGCGGAACATTTTCAGTTGCGCATGTGCTGAGGAGGCTGTCATGAGCAGTATAAGGCTAATAACGGTCCTTGAAATAAATGTGGAAATGTTCGTTGCTTGCATCATAATTGACGGTTGAATTATCGATGACTACCGAGTCGATGATATTTTCTGTATAGCGTACACCTGTCAGTTGATGAAAATAGGTTGCCTGACAGTCGACTGATTCAAAATGAGGAAAGTTGTCTTTCTTGACCCAAATAGTGTCTTCGTAGATGTTGCCAAGTGTATCGCACAGGGTGACGCAGAAGACGTCTTCAGGTTGGGTGTAGCTGATGGGCAATTCAAAAGAACTGATGCCTGTGACTCCATTCAACAATAACGAGTCGGTGCCATCGGCGCGCTCAGTCGTAATAAACAGAGTGTCGACTTTCAGCGTATCGTCATCCCCATTAGCTTTCTCCAGCGTATAGAGTGTATAGACTCTGTTCTGGACAGGGCAGTCGATGCTGGTACAGGCAACCATGATGACCGTTAGTGTCAAAATGTAGATAACTATTTTCCGCATCTAATTTCCTCCTCTATCTGGTAGTCGTTACGTCCAGCACTGTTGCGACTGATAAGGTCACCCAGAAATCCTGCCAAGAACAATTGAGTGCCAATCATCATCATAGTCAAGGCAATGTAGAAGTAAGGTGAATCGGTAACCAGTCGCATGGGAATGTGATGATAAAGTGCCCAAGCCTTCTCGGCGCCCAGGAATACTGCTGCACAGAAACCTACGATGAATACCAAGGTGCCGAGGAATCCAAAGACGTGCATCGGTTTCTTGCCGAAAGTACCTAGGAACCATAGCGTCAGCAGGTCGAGATAGCCATTCACAAAACGGTTCCAACCCATGAACTTCGATTTGCCGTACTGGCGCTTCTGGTGGTGAACCACCTTTTCGCCGATTTTGCTGAATCCGGCATTCTTGGCCAAATAGGGAATGAAACGGTGCATTTCGCCAAACACCTCGATATTCTTTATAACATCACGGCGATAGGCTTTCAGTCCGCAGTTAAAGTCGTGTAGATTCTTAATGCCACTCACTTTTCGGGCTGTGGCATTGAATAGCTTGGTGGGAATGGTTTTCGAGAGGGGGTCGTGGCGCTTCTGTTTATAACCGCTCACCAAATCGTAACCCTCTTCCTTAATCATCCGGTAGAGTTCTGGAATCTCGTCGGGCGAATCTTGCAGGTCGGCATCCATCGTAATTACCACATCGCCCTGTGCCTCCTTGAATCCGCAATAGAGTGCAGGACTCTTGCCATAGTTGCGACGGAACTTGATGCCCTTCACGTGTTCTGAATGTTTGGCCAGTTTTCTGATGACCTCCCATGAGTGATCTGTAGAACCGTCGTTGACGAAAATTACTTCAAAACTGAAGTTGTTGGCTGCCATTACGCGCTCTATCCATTCGTAGAGTTCGGGTAATGACTCGTCTTCGTTATATAAAGGTATTACTACTGATATATCCATTGTATAGTTGAAAGTTTAGAGTTTAGAGTTTGAAGATTCGGGTTTGGATCGTTGCATGATGGCAGCTATGGGCAGACCCAGAAAGAGTCCTGAGATGATATTAATGGTCAGTATGTTCAGGGCAAAGTCGATGGGACGCATCTCGGAAATAAACCTGATGTTCTCGTCCATCTGTGCCCCAAGGCCATAAGTCTGGATAGCCTGTTTGCCTTCAGGCGACTGCAATATCTCCATCATCTTACTGAGCAGGAACCCCTTGTCCAGAAAGGCAAAATAGAGATAGACAGCAATAGCCAGCAACACCCCTGCATAGAAGAATAACAGAATGGTGTAGGCGTAACTGCGCGAAAAGGATATGATTCCTTCGCGTCCGTAATCACGGAAATGACGCAGTCGGCTGGCTGCATAGAAAGGGGAGGAGAGTATGACAATCATAGCCATCACTCCCAGTATAGGATTGGTGAGCCCGGAGATGTAAAGGGCGAAACCTCCTATAAGCAACAAAGCGAGCAAAACGCCGTCTTGTCGTGCAAAAGCTTTGAGTTGTACGTATTCTTGTGGTGTCATAATTGGGTGCAAAGTTACGAATAAGTGAGTAAAATGCAAAGAAAAATGGCGTTTTTCTTTGTGTTTTACTTTTTTCTTATTACCTTTGCAGCCGCAAAATGGGCAAGTCCTGTACGGCCAGCTCCCTCGGAATCCTCCAGGACGGGAACGTAGCAAAGGTACTTGGTTGTAGCGGCGCGATACAGTCAGCTTGCCCACCCGCCTCTTTAGCTCAGTTGGCCAGAGCACGTGATTTGTAATCTCGGGGTCGTTGGTTCGAATCCGACAAGAGGCTCAAAAAATAAGGATTGCCAAAAGCAATCCTTATTTTTCTTATCTGATGATGGCACTCCAGCCTCCGCCTGGGGCCAGATGAATCTTCAGCGTATCACCTTTCTTGACAGTCTGTGTGGACTTGGCATAGTCAGTGGCATCGCGATCGGCATTGACACCATCGGCAAAAAGTTCTGCCTGATGGCTGCCTTCACTGAGCATATTGAGCGAAATGGTCAGGTCGCGAGGCGTCCAGTTGGTCATAGCTGCCACAAACCATGTGGCACCTTTGCGCTTAGCCAGTACCACGTATTCACCGATTTGTCCATCCAAGGCAACGACCTCGTCGAATACGGTAGGTATCTGACGGATGAAGTCGGTGGTGGGTTGCTCGCGTTCGTATTTGGTGGGAGCATCTGCTAACATCTGCAGGGGGGCGTCAAAGATGGTGTACATCGCTACCTGATGGGCACGGGTGCCCTGACTCATGGGGTGATCGTTGTTGCCAAAAAACTGGGCACGGGTAGCATTGGTCATGGCACCGGGGGTGTAGTCCAGTGGACCTACTAACTGGCGCAGGTAGGGTATTGATACATCGTAGCGGGGCTGGTCGTGTAGCGGTCCGTCGCCTACACGCGGTTCCCACTTGGAGTTCTCCAAACCTTTCACACCTTCGAAGTTGACAATATTAGGGAAGGCAACCTGTATGCCCGTTGGACGGTAGCCATGATAGTCGAGCAACAAATGGTTGTGGGCGGCACAGTCGGCTATCCTCCAGGCAGAGCGCATTACCTCCTGGTCGTCACGGTCGAAGAAATCAACCTTGAAGCCTTTCACACCCAATGAGGCATAGTATTTGAAGTCGTCTTCGGTATTGTTGATGCAGTTGCGCCATGAGCTCCACAGGATGATGCCCACTCCCTTCTTCTCTGCGTATGGCAGCAGACTGAGCAGGTCGATTTCAGGGTTCAGTTCTGAGCGAAGACTCTCGTCGGTGCTCCATCCTTCGTCGATGATGATGTATTCCAGATGGTTCTTGGCGGCAAAGTCGATATAATACTTATAGGTATCCGTATTCATACCTGAACGGAAAGGTACACCCGTCAGCATGGTGGCATTCCACCAGTCCCACGCCACCTTGCCCGGCCGAATCCATGAGGTGTCGCTGATCTGGCACTTAGGACCGAAACGCTGGGGCAACCGGGCTGTCAGCAACTGCTTGTCGTGGGTGGTCACCAATACGATGCGCCAAGGCAGTGCACCTTTGACCTCTTTGGCAATATAATTGGCACGCTCCGTGGGTACGAGGTTCAATCGGGCATGTCCGCCAATCACTTCCTTGGTAGGATAGGGTGCAAAGGCAGCTTTCAGTCCGTGCTCACCATTTTTCTGTACGAACATGCCGGGATAGTCAGTGGCTCCCATGTCGGCAATGACGGCGAGTTTGCCCTCAGGCAGGCGGACAGCCAAGGGATTGATGCTCAGCGAGTCCTTGAACATCTTCGATAGGGGTTGCTCGTCATAATAAGACTCAAAACTGAACGAATAGCGTTCACCGCCTCGGTTGTCGTTCACATAGGGAATGAAGGCTTGGTAGTCGCCGGCAAAGTTGAATTCGCCAGTCTCCTCATGAACCGTGATGCCTTTCTTGTTGAGCACGTTGATGCGGTAGGCTGCGGCGTCATTGTCGGCACGGAACTCTACGCTAAACTGCTTGTTGCCCACCGTGGCAGTATGTGCAACGACCTTACCCGTCATTTTCTGGAAAGCACCGTTAAGTCCGATTTCCGAAGGTGTCAGAACGGTGGTCTCTCCGTGCTTGACTTCCCAGGTCAGTTGCTGGTCTGCATGTATTGTTATCACCAGTTGGCCGTCGGGCGAAGTTACCCGATAGTCTTTGGCTTCAGCATTCATAGCGAATGCCATCAGCATTGTCATTAAAATAGTTTTGGTTTTCATATTGTTATTGTTTTAGTCTAAATCTACAACGGTAATACCGGCTCCACCGAATTGCACATGTTCGTCCTTGGCTTTCTTGACATTGGGAACCGTGTTCAGATATTGTCGGATGAGCTGGCGTAGGATACCCGAACCTGTTCCGTGCAGGATACGTACCCTGCTCATTCCCACCAAGATGGCATCGTCGATAAAGTGCATCACGGTGTCTATCGCCTCGTCACCTCGCATACCTCTGACATCCAAGTCCTGATGGAAGTTGTGCTTGCGGTCCTCGATGGTGGCACTCGTAATACGAGTGGTCTGTATGGCGAGGTCGGAATGGTCGTTTTTCTTCTTCTCCTCCTTAGCCTTCTCTGCATGTTCCAGCTGTTCCAGTTTCACCTTGGTACGCACATCACCGAAAACTACAGTAGCCTGTTTGCCACTGATACTTTCCACTTTACCAATGGTGTTGAGACCCTTCATGCGAACGGTAGAACCAACGGTGATGGCTGTCTCGTTGACGACGGTCTTGGCGACTTCATGAAGGTGTGCGGCTGCTTTCTGCTCGTCTTTTGCCTTATCCTGTTTGCGCTTCTCCTTTCTGGCTTTGCGCTCCTCCATCTGGCGGAGTTTCTTGGCAAAGTCTTCCTCGCTCATCAGGCCACGGGTATCGTCGTTGACCACCTGCTCGCGGAATTGTTGCAATTCTTCACGGGCAATGCGGGTATGCTCTTTCTCTGCCTGCGATTCCTTGATTTCACGAATGGTGTTCTCAATCTGGCGATTGGCTTCGCGTATCAGTTCGTCGGCCTGTTGCTGGGCACGCTTCAGAATGGCTTTGCGCTCACGTTCTATCTCTTCCAGATTACTCTCATAACGCTGGATGTGTCCTTCGAGCGATTTCTCATGTTGGTGGATGGTCTGGCGTTTACCCTCCCAGTAGCGTTTGTCGCGAACAATATCCTGGAGGTATTTGTCACTTTGGATATAGTCGGAACCCACAATGTCAGAAGCGTCTTTGATGACTTCCTCAGGGATACCCGTCTTGCGGGCTATCTCGATGGCAAAAGAACTGCCAGGTTGACCGATGGCCAGTTGGAAGAGTGCCTGCATCTGGTGTCGGTCGTAGAGCATCGCACCGTTCACCACTCCCTCATGGTCTTCAGCGAAGTGCTTCAAGTTCTGATAATGGGTGGTAATGACACCGAAGGCCTTTTTCTGCCAAAATTGTTTCAGTACCGCCTCGGCAATGGCTCCGCCGATGGTAGGCTCCGTACCACCGCCGAACTCATCTATTAATAATAAGGTACGTTCGTTAGACTGCTTCATCATGTTTTTCATGTTGAGCAAATGACTCGAATAGGTACTCAGATCGTCGGCTATCGACTGCTCGTCGCCAATGTCAATCATGATGTTCTGGAATACGCCGCAGTTGGAACGGTCTCCTATGGGGATAGACAGTCCGCACTGCAACATATACTGCAAGAGTCCTACCGTTTTCAAACAAACTGACTTACCACCGGCATTAGGACCGGAAATGATGAGCAGGCGCTTATCCTCTGTCAGGGTGATGTCCAGTGGAATAGCTTTCTTGTCTTGCTTGGCGAGTGAACGCTGGAGTAGGGGATGGATAGCCCGAATCCAGTCAAGATACGGTATTCCGAATACTTGGGGCTCGAAAGCCTGCATCTCTGTGGCCAATTCCGCTTTGGCATGTATAAAGTCAATCTGGGCAAGGAACTGGTAGGAATTGAGAATTTCCTGAACATGAGGGCGCACCTCGTCGGAGAAAACTGTCAAGATGCGGATAATCTCACGGCGTTCAGCTGCTTCCAGTTCGCGCACCTTGTTATTAGCTTCTACGACTTCAGTAGGTTCGATAAATACCGTTTTACCCGTGGCTGACTCATCATGCACAATACCCTTAATGCGACGTTTCAGTCCAGGAGCTACAGGAATCACCAGTCTGCCGTCGCGCATGGTGGGCGCTACATCCTTGTCAACCAGTCCGTCTCTTTGGGCAGCATGCAAAATAGTATATAATGTACGCGATATGCTGCCCTCGGTCTGTGAGATTTCATGACGGATGCCAGCCAAGGTCATCGTGGCAGAGTCCTTGATATGTCCGAACTTGTCGAGAATAGAGTCTATACGGCGTATCATGGCAGGGAATGTCTGAACGTCCTGCGATAATTGTTGCAGGGCAGGATATTTATACTCTTTCAGTGCCATGTGGGCAATGGGGTCGCCAATCGTCTCATCAGCATCATTGAGAAACTTCACGATGTTGGCTATGGTCTCCAATGAGCGACGCAGGTCAAAGAGTTCATCCTCCTCCAAGTGGGTGTTCTCCAGTCGGATTCTGGTAATCGATTCACGCACATCGAAGAAGTAATTAAGGGGGAAACTCTCTGCTTCAGCCTGCAGCCGACGGAATTCACGAATCTGCTGTAGCCATTCGTTAATCTGCTGGGCATCGTCAGTGAAGTCCATTTCGTCCACTTTTTCCTTGCCCAATGTGCTGAGACATTGAGCTTTCAGGAGTGTGCGTATCTCGTCGAAACCTATTTTAGCTTCAAAATTCTTTGGGTAAATCATACTGCAAAGGTAGTTATTTTATTGTTATCTTGCAAAAAGTTCATTTAAAATTTGGTTAATTGCAGAAAACTCCTTACCTTTGCACCCGCTTTCGAGAAGTTTCGAGCACTGGAGAGATGGTAGAGTGGTCGATTACAACGGTCTTGAAAACCGTCGTGCTGAGAGGCACCGGGGGTTCGAATCCCTCTCTCTCCGCTGAGAATTTAAGAAGCCTGCTGATTTTCAGCAGGCTTCTTTTTTGCAAAGTTGCTCACAAAGGGTCTCGCCCCGTTACAAGGTATCTCCGATGGACGAAGAATCAAAGATAGAATACGAACTTACTTCCCTTCGTGCCAATGCCGTCATAGTCTGCTGGAACTGGAAACTGATTGATAAGTGCATCGGCATCTTTCTCCTCCAGATACTGGGTCAGCTCCAGTTCTATGGCCATCCGTCGCTCATTATAGCTCAGGTTCCAGATACATTCTTCCAGCACGGCATTAACCACCGTCCTTATTTCATCCTGAGTGCGCCAGATGGAATCAAAATCTGTCACCGTTCTGATAGCTTAAGCAATCGTTTAATGTTGTATTCCAGTTCCTCAAAGTCTATGAACTGGGAGCCACGATACACTTCCTTCCCATCCATCAGAAGCAATACGGTTGGTCCTGAATAAACCAGGAATTGACCTGCAATCAAAGGTTCTTCGGTGATATCTGTATAGAAAGAAGTCAGGGACGGGAACAGGTCTGCCAACCTCATCACTTTATCAAGCATGACATTGCAGACTCCACAATCTGGAGCCTTGATGTAGAACAGACATATGCCGTTATCCGTTATGGTCTGCTCTATATCTATTATGTTAGTCAGGTGCTTCATCAATTCTTACCGTAAATTCGGATTTATCTAATGCGTCTCCATTTTTGAGAACAGGTTGATTATTATAACGCCAGCCATTCTTTCATTTGCTCTCTGATGATATGCCCTTCTTATAGATATACGTGGTATAGCCAGGAGCGTAGGAGTCATAGACCTCGCTGAGGAACTGACCTACCAGTGTGAAACCATGTTGTGGGTAGTATTCGTGGGTGCAACTGGTGTCGGTCCAAAGGTATAGATGCCTCAGGTCTCTGTGCAGGAACTCATCCATCATTTCCTGCAGCAACAGTTTCCCACTGCCTTTCTGATTGCTGATAAAGAGCGATAGTTTCACTTCGCCGTCACTCATGCACTGCACCGTTTTTCCGTCAACCTCCAGCATATAGTCGGCCAATAGACGGAAACGTTCAAGCTCATGGTCGGTCATCTGTGACTCAATGTTCTCGCGCCATTGGCTGACATCTGCCTTGTCGTCATGGAAGTTGGCAAACAGCACCCCATGAATCACGCCATCATCGCCCACGGCCTTCAAGGCAAGCGAGGGATTGCTATAGTTATAGCGAAGGATATACTCTGCCACTGCATCGATAAACCACTGCCGTTCGTCGGCATAAAAATCGCCCCATGCACCAGCAGCCAGTGGCGCTGCTTTAGCAAAGTCATCATTCGTGAATTTCTCTATTTTCATTTCTATTATTGCCTCATGCTTTATTAAGTTATGAAATTGGAATTTACTTGATTGAAATCCCCTTTAGACATGAACATTATCTGACAAGCCTGAATCCCCAGTGCATCGTATTCAGCTGTCCAAACACAGGAACCCAGAATGCGCCTAACATTTCCGTGTAGCGAGACATGGAAATATCGCCCATGTCGAAAGTGTCTGTCCATCCAAAATCATGAAGGATTTCCATATTTCATTTAAACGAATTTATTTATCTCATTAAAATCTTTATTTGAATCTTTTGAAATCAGATATCTCCATATCGATGACAAAAGTCATTAATGGTTCCAATGTTAATCTGTTACCACTTCAGAGAAATGCTCCTTTCCCCAGGCTATCAGAGCCGTAAGTGCAGGCATCAGCGATTTGCCTGTGTCTGTCAGGGAATACTCCACTCGGGGTGGAACCTCCGGATAGACCTCACGATGAACAAGGTGACTCTGCTCCAGATTCTTCAGCGTCTGCGAGAGCATCTTCTGGGAACAATCCGTCATCAGGCGGCGTATCTCATTGAAACGCAACACACCAGTCTCGCTCCTGTTCAACATGAAGAGGACAAGCATTGACCACTTGTCGCCGAAACGACTGATAACCTGCCTGATGGGACAGGCCAAATACTCTGCTTTTACATCTGCCATAACTATAGATTTTGCGGCAAAGGTAGCAAAAAGTTACCAAGTGGCGGTATTGCACTTAGTTAATCTTAGTTAATGTCACTTTTACGGGAGTCCGATTCCGTCACATTTCCTACCATTTGGTAACTATGGCACCAAAAAGTGCCTTCTTGCAGGAATGAAAAAGTAGCCGTAACTTTGCACTCGAAATCAAGAAACAACGAGTATTAATTATAAAGAAGGTAAGAACAATGAAAAAGGTATTATTCGTAATGATGGCAGCTGCCATGATGGTAAGCTGCGGTAACAAGACACAGCAGACGGCTCAGAACGATGCCGCTGAAGTAGAGGACTCTCTGACTGGCGCATTCACCGCCTATGATTTGGACGGCTTTAAGCTGCATGTGTATAACACGAACGACGTGATGGGCGATGCCAGCTACATCATCGAGGGCCAGGATTCGCTTATCGTCATGGAATATCCGCTCTTCAAGGTGAACGCCAAGGAGTTTGCTGCCTACATCGAGAAGCTGGGCAAGCCTGTGGAGATTGATGTGACCGACTATCATTTGGGTGGCAGCGACAAGCTTCCTTTGACGATGCCCGAGGGTATGCCCGCCTTTATCGAAGGTCCCATCTATGGTGGCATGATGAAGCAGTTTGCCTCGCAGTTTGGCGATACGATGGTAGAGTTGCCCACGCAGAAGGCCGCTGAGGTTCCCTTTGGACAGACGCAGAAGTGGAACGGTGTTGACTTTGATTTCCAACACGGTGCAACGAGCGACTTCCCCGCTGCTTCTATCATCATCGGCAAGCAGGTGTATTATACCCACTGGACTCCGGCCGAGGCACATGTAAGTCCGCTGCAGATTGGCAACGCTGCTGCTGTTGACGCAGAACTGGCCGAGGCTAAGAAGGCTCTCGCCTCTGGAGCCAAGTACTTCATTGGCGGTCACGGTGGTCTGGCTGAGAAGGCTCAGGTGGAGTTCAAAATTTCCTATCTGGAGAAGGTGAAGGAACTGCTTGCAGCCAACAAGGATGCCGCAGCATTCGCAGAGGCTCTGAAGACCGCATATCCCGAACTGCCCGGCGATGCCGACGCTCTTGCTCAGGCACTCTATAAGAAGTAAGGACAAATGGACAGGTTGGAGAATCTGAAGAACATCATCATGTATCTGATGGCTGGCGAGCATGTCAGCCATCGGATTCCTTCTTCACTCGAAGAGCGGCAAAGGATGATGCGGGCACTGATGAACGTGTGGGAGCCTCGGCCGATAGCAGAAGACTTTCTGACGATGCAGGATGCCGAGTTGCAGATGCAGCGAGAGGACAAAGGGGTGGTAGAAGTCCATGACGAAGGGCTGACCATCTGGCAAGGTGACATCACCCGTCTGAAGGTGGATGCCATCGTCAACGCTGCCAATGCACAGGCATTGGGCTGCTGGGCACCCCTCCACAACTGCATAGACAACTGCATCCACTCAGCCGCTGGCATCCAACTGCGCAAGGAATGTAACGACACCATGCAGGGACGGCTGCTGGCTACCGGCGATGCCTTCATCACCAAAGGGTACAACTTGCCAGCCAAGCATGTGATACACACCGTTGGCCCGATTATTCCTGACGGTATTCCCACCAAGGAGCAGGAAGAGCAGTTGGCTCAGTGCTACCGTTCCTGCCTTGACCTGGCAGAGAAAAATGGACTGGAGAGCATCGCCTTCTGCTGCATCTCCACGGGCGTATTCCACTTCCCCAACCAGCGAGCAGCAGAAATTGCTATCGAGACCGTCAAATCATATCCCCGACATGCTCTTAAAACGATTGTATTCAATGTTTTCCTCGACAAAGACCGTGACATCTACCAGCAACTACTCGGAGCGTGCCCAATGGCTTAAAGAGCAGATTGCCAATGCTGACTATATCCTGATTGGGGCAGGCTCCGGCTTGTCTGCCGCTGCCGGACTTGACTATGCCGGTGAGGACTTCCGCAGGGAGTTCCGCGAGTGGATAGACCGCTATGGCATAGCCGACCTCTATTCTTCGTCATTCTTTCCTTTTGAAACAGAAGAAGAACGCTGGGCTATGTGGGCGAAGCACATCTGGTTCAGCCGCTATCGGACAGGGGCATTGCCGCTATACAAGAAACTACTGAAGATGGTGGACGGTAAAGATTATTTCGTTATCACCACCAATGTTGACGGTCAGTTCGAAATGGCTGGATTTGATACACATCGCATCTTTGCTACGCAGGGCGACTATTGCTATTTCCAGCCAGCATCAGGTGCGCCCAAGGAACTGTATCACAACCGCGAATGGGTGGAACGGGCTTTGCCAGCCATCAAAGACTGCCGCATTCCCACGGAACTGATTCCCCTTACCCCCGACGGCCAGCCCGTCAGCATGAATCTCCGCTGTGACGATACTTTCGTGGAGGACGCCCACTGGCATGAGCAGGCACAGCGTTACGGCGATTTCGTCAGCATGGCTCACGACAAGCGGATGCTATTACTGGAGTTTGGTGTAGGTTTCAACACGCCCGTCATCATCCGTTTCCCATTCGAACAGATGGCTGCACGATTCCCAGACACCACGCTTGTCCGCTTCAACCGCGATTATCCCCAGCTGACTACACAAGGCATCAGCCGATACGTGGCTTTTTCCGAAAGCGTGGAGCAAATAGTCATGTGACAACACTAGTGATATAGATTGCAAAATGAAGATAATAGACGACAAACCTGATCAATGGCGTGGTTGAGCAAAAATAGTAAGAGGGCAGATATCGGCATGAAAAACGGTGTCTGTCCTCTTAAAGTATATAAAAAGTGGCGTGATGTGGGATATTTTTTTTACCTTTGCGAATGATTAACGAAACAGACAGGGCATTATGGAAGAGCATAACATCCTCAATACAGCCAACAGAAGTGAGTTCCGTGCATGGCTTGAAGCCCACCACGCCAGCGAAAGAGAATGCTGGGTCAGCGTGAAACGGGGACGACCTGCAGATGACAAGCATTTCTGGTATCTTGATGCCGTGGAGGAGGCACTCTGCTTTGCCTATAATGTGGCATTCTATAAGACCAGGGACAAGGGCATGTATGAACAGACCCTGCTGCACCTTATCACAGAGACCAAAGCCGGGCGCATGTTTGGCGAATGGAACGACTATGGCAGATTGCTGGACTACTAAATTCCAATATAGAGATGAAGAATATAGCACTTATCACCATCTGTCTTCTATGCTCAATAGTACTCCATGCACAGGTGGCCTTGAAGTTCCTGATTCAGAACGGCATTGTCATTATCCCAAAGACGACGCATAAGGAAAGGATGATGGAGAACATCAATATCTTCGACTTCATCCTGACAGATGATGACCTCCAAGAGATTCGACTGCTTGATACAGGTCGGAATGTAACGGGATGGCCGTCGGATGCGCTGAGGTACGAAGTATAGGCAGAATAAACTTAAACATATCATATTATTATGGAAGAAAAGAAATTAAAAGCGATGTTCTTCAACGGTAGTCCGCGAAAGAACAAGAACACTGCTGACATGCTTCAGAGTGCAATGCGTGGAGCAGAAGCAGCTGGTGCAGAGTGTGAATTAGTGAACCTCTACGACATCGACTTCAAGGGTTGTAAGAGTTGCTTCGCCTGTAAGGTCAAGAACTCTAAGACCAATGGTGTATGTGCGCTGAAGGATGACCTGCGCCCCATACTGGAACGTTGCCGACAGGCTGATGTTATCGTACTTGGCTCGCCAGTCTATTATAGTTATCCCACGGGCGTGATGCGGTCTTTCCTTGAACGCCTTTGCTTCCCGGTGGGCACCTATCTGATTGAGAATGGTCAGCGTATCTGTCTGCGCGACAAGGTGATTCCCACGGCAATGATTTTCACGATGAACTGCCCGGAGGCATTGATGCAGAAAATAGGCTATCCCGCCATTCTGGAGGAAAACACGAAGGTACTGGGTGAGATATTCGGCTATTCCGAGACTCTCTACGTTTATAACACTTATCAATTCAGTGACTATTCACGCTACGACTTTAATGCTTTCTCAGAAGAGGACAAGCGGAAATATCGTGACGAGCACTATGACATCGACTTGAAGAATGCCTACGAACTGGGCAAACGTCTGGTGCAGAAAGTCCAATTGTGAGTACGAATTGGAGTATGTGACTATCGTGAGAAATAGAGAGTGGATAGACGGATAAATCGGAATTTATTGATATCACATAATACAAATTACGATATGAAAAAATTATTAGTATCAATGGCAGCAATGCTGCTGGCAACAACGGGTATGGCACAGACATTAGAAAAAATGCAGTGGTTCAACGAACCTGAGAATTGGGAAATCAAGGACGGCGTGCTAACGATGGACGTAACGCCCCACAGCGATTTCTGGAGAATTTCACACTACGGCTTTACTGTCGATGACGGCCCTGTGCTCTATACGACACGCGGCGGTGAGTTCGAGGTGAAGGTAAAGATTTCGGGCGAGTACAAGGAACGCTTTGATCATGCGGGGCTGATGATTCGCATCGATAAGGAAAATTACATCAAGACAGGCATCGAGTTCGTTGATGGTAAGTATAACCTGAGTGCAGTGGTCACCCATCACACCAGCGACTGGAGCGTTATCAAGCTCGACAAGCCCGTACCGTTTGTGTGGATCAAGGCCGTGCGCCGCCTGGATGCCATCGAGGTTTTCTACTCCTTCGATGACAAAGAATACACGATGATGCGCAACTGCTGGATGCAGGACAACACACCTGTCATGGTGGGCATGATGGCAGCAAGTCCTGACGGCGAGGGTTTCAAGGCTAAGTTCGAGCACTTCCAAATCAAGCATCTGCCCGACCAGAGAAGGCTGGAATGGCTGGAGAAACATAAATGACAAGGATTGTCATCATATAAATTCCAATTTTTCTTTGTTGGAACAGCATAATAATTATTTATTAAAAGGTCTTGGCAGAGACCAGAGCTGCGACTCGAAACACTCCAAGGAATATATATGAAGAAGATATTATCAGTTTGGATCAGTGCCTGTCTCTCAGCAGGAGCAATGGCACAGAGTGCGTTGGCTTTCGATGCCAATGCAGGTGTTAAATCGAAGATGACCGTCTATGACGGCACGGAGGTCGGTTATACGGCCTACGAACGGCTGTTCTATGTGACGAATGTGGAGGACTCTACCTATCAGTTTCTCAATGTCTATGTGCCCGATGGGGCTACACAGCAGACGCCCATCTTCCTGCGGACATACGTGGGTGGTTACATGGCCTCTCCTGCCGCACAGCCACAGGCGGGCGATGCCGAGCGCATCATCACCGACGGAACGAGTGCCGGAGGAGCTATGTCGGCTTTGATGGGGGCTACGGGCAACAATCCAGAATATGCAGAGTTGCTAAAGGCAATGGGTGCTGCCGATGAGCGTGACGACGTGTTTGCCTCAGTCTGCTACTGTCCCATCATCGACCTCGAACATGCGGATATGGCCTACGAGTGGCTGTACGGACAGACGGATTCCCGCCAGAGTCTCGATGATGCCCACATGCAGATGACGAAAGAACTTGCGGCCCTGTTTCCTGTGTATGTAAACAGCCTGAACCTGAAGAAGCCTGACGGTACGCCACTAACGGCTGATAACTATCTCGACTACCTGAAGAGCGAGATTATCCGTTCGGCTCAGATAGCCAAGAATGCCGGAGCCGACATTCCTGATAGCATCGGCTTCTCTTTCACCTCAGAGGCTGGTGGTATGTTTGCTGCACCGATTAACGGAGGCATGCGTCCTCAGATGCAGGGCGAAAAGCGTCCGATGATGCAGGGGGGACAGCCGCCTATGGGGATGCGTCCGATGCGTGGCGGTATGGGGCGCAAGCAGGTGGGCGAATACATCACCGATCTTGACATGCAGAAGTATCTCAACTATGTGGTATCTACACAGGCGTTGAAAAGCGTTCCTGCTTTTGACAGTCAGATAGAAGGAGTCAATAATGCCAGTGGCGAAAACGAAGAGTTTGGTAACGAGACAGGCGGCAGCGTGAATTTCACCGATTATACGGCTCAGAAGAACAATGCCATCCTCACCGATGCCATCCGTCAGAACGTGCGTCTGATGAACCCCATGAGTTTCATCGGCGACGGAAAGACAACAATAGCCCCACACTGGTACATCCGTCATGGCGCACGAGACCGTGACACGGCTTTCCCCGTACCCCTCAATTTCGCCACAAAGCTTCAGAACGCTGGCAAGGACGTGAACTTCCTCTTGGCTTGGAACCGCCCGCATAGTGGTGACTATGCTCTTGACGAACTGTTTGAATGGATGAACAAAATAACGAAATAAACGAATGAAAAAGATTATTTTCGCCTTTGCAGTGCTACTCTCAATGGCAGCTTGCAAACAGAACAAGCCTACTCAGGCAGTAGAGAACGAAACAGAGACAACGGTCCTGACAGAAGCTGTTGACAGTATTAATCAACAAACAAGAAAGCGGTGTGGACCAGCTTTCCTAGAAAACATGAAAGAAGTACAAGCGTATTTGAAAGAGTGCGGTGCATTCTTTATTGCAACAGTTGACGGCGACCAGCCCCATGTCCGTGCCTTTGGCGTATCTGAGATTATTAATGACCGTCTCTACATTATGACGGGCAAAGTCAAGGACGTTTACAAGCAGATGACCAAGAACGGTAAGTTTGAGATTTGCGCTCTGAAACCTAATGGTAGCGAGTGGATGCGTGTTACTGGAACCCTTGTCAATGACGATGACCTGGCAGTGAAAGAAGAGTTTCTGAACCGTAACGAGGGACTAAAGTCGATGTATAAGGCCGACGATGACAACATGGCCGTACTTTACATCACCAATGGAACAGCCCGCTTCTGCTCATTTGCCGAGCCTGAACGCAAAGTAAGTTTCTAAGGATATTTATGATAGCTCTGCAATTTATCCTATACAACCTCACCCTCCTTATGGTGTGATTTCTATTCTCAGTATACACAAAACTCACAAAGAAACATTGAAATGATAAAGATTATAACCTATAGCGGACAGTATAAAGCAGATTTCATACGTCTGAACACGGAATGGATTGAGACATATTTCAGTTTGGAGGAGTCAGACCTTAAGACCTTTTCCCATATTGATAGTTATATCATAGACAATGGCGGTCAGATATTTCTGGCTCTTGACGACAATACGGGAGAAGTCGTTGGATGCTGCGCCTTGATTAACCATCCCGATAAGGATTCATACGAACTGGCAAAGATGGCTGTTTCGCCTCATACGCAGGGGCATCACATCGGACATCAACTAGGAACGGCTCTGATTGACTATGCAAGGAAAATAGGGGCAAAACGTCTTTATCTTGAAGGGAATACTAAGCTGGAAGCCTCTATCCATCTGTACCGTAAGCTAGGATTCCATGAGATTTCCTTGGAGGGGAGCACCTATGACCGCTGTGATATTATCATGGAACTAAAATTGTAGGTAATATGAGCTTCATCAAGTACATTGTTCAGACCTGATAAAATAAACGAATATGAGGAAATCAAGCAGAGAAATGGATGCCACCTTCGCTTTTGAGGTGCTGGATAAGGCTCCGTATGTCACCGTCAGTTTTACACGACCAGATAGTAGCCCTTATGGTGTACCCTTGTCATTGGTACGTACAGACGATAAGACTTTCTACTTCCATTGTGCTATGGAAGGAGAAAAACTGGACTGTATAACAGCTAACCCGATTGTTGCATTGTCGGCAGTCACCAGATGCACTCCTACCGTTGGCCCAAAGGACGGAAGTTTTTCACTCCAATATAAATCAGCGATGGCAGTTGGAAAAGCAGAAATCGTATCAGATAGAGAAGAGAAGATAGAGGCTCTAAGGGCAATATGTCTGCGTTTTCTCCCCAAACATATGGATGCCTTTGATGATGCAATCCAGCGTAGTTTAGAAAAAACGGCAGTAGTTAAGATAACTCTTACAGCACCTCCTACTGGTAAGCGTAAACAGTATGACAAGCAGGGTGAAGAAATGAAATGGGGACGAATGGAATGAACAAAGTACGAATCACAGCCATACGTCAGACTGTCTATCCTGACCTGATGGCGAAGTATGAGAATCCCATCGAGCATACTTGCGATGATCACTCAATCTTTATCTCACTTATGGCATCAAGTGGGACTTTCTTCCCGTCTGTAAACTCGATGTGCTTTTCATATTCATCGATGCGCTTCACATTGCCCGTATA
>DEJG01000014.1:0-6917 GCA_002353295.1 Prevotella sp. UBA2754 | reverse complement strand
GGATGCTCTGGCAACATGGAAACAATCAATTCCATTTTGCGGTTCATTTCCTCATTGCCTGATTCACTCAAACCTAACCAGTCGTCCGTCAAACGGCCTGACTCCTGAATGGCTGCGTCGTAGCCAGTCAATGCGGCGAAGGGCGCAAACTGGGATGCACGGTTCCACATCGACATCCTTGGATGATGCTTGGGCTCGTAGTGTGGCTGATTGATGATGTCGTCGTAATCGTTGGTCATGCCTTGTGTCCTCCTATCTGTTCGTTACGTTCCTTGGCAGTGGCTCCCTCCTCGAAATTCAGGCCTCTGAGGATGGCGTTCTTGCCGAAACGTTGTTTGATTTTCAACTGAGCTTCTTGCATTCGACGCTCTTTGTCAAGTTTGGCTTGCTCCTCTTGATGCTGCTTTTTCAGAGCCTCGTAGTCGGTAAAGAGGTCAAGCTGCTGGGGTGCATTGTCCTGTGTCGCTACCGACGCTTCTGATACCACATGGTTCGTTGTCAGGTTTAGCCTGCGGATGAGCAAATCAGGATTCACATGGCGGTCAAACAACTCTGTTGCCCCATCCATGATGAGTCGCGAGGATGAAGTGGGCCTCTCGAAGTTGAACGTGCCGTGAGCATGTTTCGGCACTTGTTTACCGTAGTAATTGGCGGTTATCTCACCATGATACTTCGCGCGGATTTCAGGACGAGTCAGACTCTCAGCATCATAACCAACAGTCAGCACCAGCTGGTCAGTCAGCAGCCGCTTCGATACCAAGTCGAGGGCCATTCCTTCAGCCATTTCCTGTATCACCACACGGGCTTTCTTGAAAGTATAAGGTTCCTGCAATACCTGTCCGCTACTGAAGCTATTCGTCTCAGGCCGATATGCTTTCACTGCCTCCATCGTACACGGTTCCTAACCCCATGCATGGTCTATCATCAGTTCGGCATTCACGCCAAAGAGCCAGTAAAGCAGTCCCTCATTCTGTACTGACATCCGTGCCAGCTTACCCATCGTGTCAATACCATAGACTGCCAGTTTCTCAGCGATTCCACGTCATACACGCCAGAACTTCGTGATAGGCTGGTAGTCCCACAACTCCTGACGATACGACATTTCATCTAGTTCTGCGATACGCACTCCGTCTTTGTCGGCAGGAGCTTTCTTGGCTACAATGTCCATTGCCACCTTTGCCAGATACATGTTTGTGCCGATGCCAGCCGTAGCCGTGATGCCGGTAGTGGCCAGCACGTCGCGGATCATTTTCATGGATAGCTCATGTGCCGACAACTTATAGGTTCTCAGATAGGCCGTTACATCCATAAACACCTCGTCGATGCTATACACATGGATGTCCTCTGGGGCAATGTATTTCAGGTAGATGCCGTATATCCGGCTGCTCACCTCGATATAGTGCGCCATTCTTGGAGGAGCAGCAATATAATCGATAGCCCAGTCGGGATGCGCCTTCAGTGCTGCGTCCGCCGATGCCGTAAGCCTTCAGCGAGGGTGTCACCGCCAGACAGATGGTTTTCTCCGTCCGCGACACATCTGCCACCACGAGATTAGTGTCCAGCGGGTCGAGTCCCCTGGCCACGCACTCCACTGAGGCATACATCGACTTCAGATCGATGGCTATATATGTTCGCCGTTGCTCCTGCATCTTATAAACTATCCTAAAAGAACGGTGCAAAGTTTCGGAAAAAGTGGCAAAATCACTACATTTGCATCGTAATTGAAACAAAGTTTAAGTTTTGCCTCCTGCTCCAGTCGCTTCACGAGTTTGTACGACAGGCAAAAGGCATGCAATAATGAACAAAGAAGAAAAGGTATGGACAACATTGAAGAAAAAGGCAGAAAAGTGGCTATAGACATCGTAAAGGCAAACGTCTTTGCCGTAGTGATTATGGTGGTTTCGGCCATCCTGTTTCTGGTTCCTTTCTTCCTGATATGGAAGGACAGGAAGCCGATAGGCGAACTTCTGGGAGGCTTCGGCGACTGGATCGCTATACTGGTACTGATGTTCGTGGGCATCGTCGTGCATGAACTGATTCACGGCCTCACTTGGGCTTGCTTTGCCAAGAGCGGCTGGAAGAGCATCAGTTTCGGTGTGATGTGGAAATTGCTGACTCCCTACTGCCATTGCGACGAGCCGATGCACATCCCTGGCTATATGTGCGGAGCCATGATGCCATGTTTCATTCTGGGAGTCGTCCCTGCCGCTGCAGCCCTGTTCATCGGTAGCCTGCCCATGCTGGCCTGGGGAATATTCTTCATTGCTGCAGCCGCTGGCGACATCTGGATGACGTGGCTCTTGACGAAGGAGAATCCCAAGAGCCTTGTACTTGACCATCCCTCTGAGGCCGGATTCTATCTCATTGACGAAGAGAAGTAAAATCAAGAAATATATAAGCAACATGACGATTCAAGATGCAATCAGACAGCGGCACAGTGTAAGGAAGTATTCCGACCGCCCTGTAGAGAAAGAGAAATTGAAAGCACTGCAGGCTCTGGTGGATGAATATAACCAGCAGAGCGGACTGCACATCCAACTGGTGACTAACGACCCTACGGCCTTTGACAGCCGGATGGCCCACTATGGCAAATTCTCAGGCATCAGCAACTATCTGGCCATGATAGGCCCGAAGAGCGACGAACTCCTGGACGAGAAAATCGGCTACTATGGCGAGCGGCTTGTTCTGGAGGCTCAGATGATGGGACTTAACTCCTGCTGGGTGGGACTGACGTTCAAGAAGAACCCTGACGTGCTCAGAATAGCAGACGGCGAGAAACTGCGCTGTGTCATTTCACTCGGATATGGAGAGACGGAGGGCGCTGAGCACAAAATCAAGACGGCAGAGCAAGTCAGCAACATCAGCGACCTCACTCCAGACTGGTTCCGTCAAGGCGTGGAGGCAGCACTGCTTGCGCCGACAGCAGTCAATCAGCAGAAGTTCTTCTTTGAATACGTTCCTGCAAGTGACGGACAGTCAGCAAAAGTCCGTGCCAAGCGCAGCTTCTCCATCGTGGGCTTCACCCAGATAGACCTCGGCATCGTCAAGTGCCATTTCGAGATTGGCGCAGGGAAAGAGCATTTCGAATGGATTTAGAGTCAGGAAAATCATGTCAACCGATTATGAAACAATTTGTAGTAAGAGCCTACGACGGCGAAGGAATGCTGGATAAGAGGATGGAGGTTCGCCCTCGTCATGGAGTTCGAGAATCATCAGCAGTTGGATGAATATCTTGCCAACGAGCCATACGTTCAGGAGCATGTATGGGAGAAGATTGAGGTGGAACCGATCAATGTGGTAATCCGTTAGATAACAGATAATCAATAGCAACATAAAAGTAATAGTGGCTTATGAAGAAGATTTTGACATGTATTCAATTCCTGCTCTTGGCAATTGCTGCCAATGCAACAGGACAAGATGGGGACATTATCTATATTGATGGCACTCGCTGGGAGTTGTTGGGTAGGCCTGTAAGCAGAGATTCTGTATTATATCGTCATCTGAAAGCCGTACTTCCATCGAACCGCTCTATATCTACCGCCAACTGGGATGGCTTTACTGCCTACTGGAGCATTGTGCAAGACGTGCTCTGTCTTGACAGTATACGATGTGAACACTATGATGCGAATTGTCGCGAATACATAGGAGAGCGCATTCCTAATGACACATTACTGCGTGTGTTCAAGAATTATGTTGACGGAAAACATATTGTTGCCAATTGGCTGATGGGAGATATTCGTGTTGCTACGGGGAAAGTTGTTTACTATAAGCACATGGGCTTTGCACGGAATTATGAGCAAGAACAAATCATCAGCATTGACAATGGGAAGGTAACAGGAAAGAAGGAGTACCACAATTTCGTCTTAGACGGATTTTCATTCGATAAAGTGAACAATCCCACCATTATACGAGAACTGTTTCCCTTACAGATAGAGAAATATCCAGAACTCACCAATATTAAACGAATCAATTTCAGTATTAAAAACGCACGTGTTGACAGTCAAGGCAATCTTGTGGAATGCGAAGTAAAAGTTCTCAACCCCAACGTTAGGCAGCAACTTGCAGAAGAAATGGCAAGACTGCTGAAGGCTTATCGGCCATGGAGAGTTTCTTTTATCAATGGCGAATATCGTGCTGACGGAATTGCACATAGGGCATTCCCTTATCTGCTTGACAAGTAAATTCCGATTTTGCCGATTGAACTATGCCGAAGGAGAGAAACAAAGCAGACGGTTATCGTGAGAAAGCCTACGAGGGTGACACCAAGGCGATGAATAACCTTGGGGTCTGCTACGAACGTGGCACTGGCGTAAAGGTCAATCTGGAAATGGCTTTCGAGTGGTATATGAAGGCAGCGGAGCAGGGCGATGTCTATGGCTGTTTCAACGTTGGCGAGTGCTATTATCACGGCAAGGGTGTGGAGCAGGATGCAGAACTGGCCTTTGAGTGGTACATGAAAGCCGCCGAAAAGGGTGATATGCAGTCGCAGGTCAACGTGGCCAACGCCTATTATCTCGGCAACGGCACAGAGCAGGATCATCACAAGGCTTTCCTCTGGTATCGTGAGGCCGCCTTCCAAGGGCATATTCTCAGCCAGAAGAATGTAGGAGCCGCCTATTGGAACGGTGATGGTGTGGAGAAGAGCTTGGAGGAATGTGTGTTCTGGTATGAGCTTGCGGCCAACGGTGGCGATGCCCAGGCACAGTTTGCCACTGGCTGGTTCCTGATGACCGGCACAGGCGTTCCCAAAGATGAGCGCAAGGGGTTGAAGTGGATTCACAAAGCAACCTTTCAGGGATTCCAACCCGCCATTGACTTCTGTAAGGAGCATGGATATAAATGGTATTAAAGAACAGAACTAACAAATACGAATATGAAAAAGGTCATTGTAATATCAACGAGCCTGCGTCATGGCTCAAACAGCGACATGCTCGCTGAGAAGTTTGTGGAAGGTGCAAAAGCTGCCGGAAACGATGTGGAGAAGATCTCGCTTGTGGGCAAGAACATCCAGTTCTGCAAGGGCTGTATGGGATGCCAAAAACTGGGGCGTTGCGTCATCAAGGACGATGTGAACGACATCATGGCCAAGGTGCTGAAGGCTGATGTCGTCTGCTGGGCCACACCTATCTATTATTATGAGATGAGCGGTCAGATGAAGACGCTCATTGACCGCATGAACGCCATGTACGAGCAGGATTATCAGTTCCGTGATGTCTATCTGCTGACCACAGCAGCAGAGGATGAAGCCGAAACGCCCAAGCGTGCAGAGACAGGACTGACGGGCTGGATAGACTGCTACCCGAAGAGCCGCCTGGCAGGAACGCTTTTCTGCGGAGGTGTGAATGACCCTCGTGAGATTGAGGGCAATCCGAAACTGCAGGAGGCTTTTGATTTAGGAAAGAGCATCGGCTAAGACAATGAAGAGTAAAATGGTTGCTGGCGAAACCAAACGGCTGAGCCGAGTGCTCCGCTCTTATGCTGAAAAGTATGAGACGGCATTTTTCATTGTTCGCCATCTCGACCTTCAACACCGACTACATCCTGACCAAGGCAGAGAACTTTGAGAAGGCAGTCAAAACGTTAGAAGCCGAAGGATACAAGATATGTTGACCATCGACACAACAAATATGTGCTCACACCTGCAAAGGAAACTATTCGAAGAAGATGGAATCTATCATCATCTTTGGATAGCCATGCAGGATGATCCAGAACTGACGGCTGTAGTCCGTTCTCGCCAGCTTCACATCTACCGAAATGGCAAGAAAGTTCTGGTCTTGGCAGGAAAGGCAGCTCCCAAAGTCATCAGAGAGGATAAACTATGTGAGATTTTACAAAAAGAAAAATAGTGATGGCAAATGCACTGCTATATTATCTGATAGTTATCAATATCCTGACCTTTGCCGTCTATGGTATTGATAAGTGGAAAGCGAAGCAAGGAAGCTGGCGCATATCGGAAGCAACTTTGCTGATGCTTGCAGTCATCGGAGGCACTATCGGTGCTTTGCTGGGCATGCAAGTGTGGCGCCACAAGACGATGCACAAGAAGTTCAAGTATGGACTTCCACTGATTCTGTTGGCACAGATTGCCCTCATATATTTGATAAGCAACAATTAAGGATTCCATGACGCTGACCTACATCTTCCATAGTGGCTTTGTGCTTGCCTAAGTTGCAACTTTTCGCCACGATCTTACGTCTAACAGATAGAAACTTTTAAAAGATAACGATTATGATACTCTCAACAACCCCACAGATTGAAGGTCACACCATCCGCGAATACAAGGGTATTGTGACAGGTGAAACCATTATTGGTGCCAACATGTTTAAGGACTTGTTTGCCGGCATCCGCGACATCGTAGGAGGCCGTGCTGGCGCTTACGAGAAGGTGCTTTCCGAAGCCAAGGACACTTCCATGCAGGAGATGATACAGCGTGCTCAGGCTCTTGGAGCCAACGCCATCGTAGGCATTGACATCGACTATGAGACTGTCGGAGCCAATGGCTCAATGCTCATGGTAGCCACCAGCGGAACGGCCGTGGTCATCTAAATCAGATCAATGAAGACGTTAGGAAACATCATCTGGATCGTATTCGGGGGCCTGCACATAGCCTTGGAGTATTTCATCGCAGGACTGATACTGATGATAACCATCATCGGCATCCCCTTCGGCTTGCAGAGTCTGAAACTGGGTATGCTGGCCATCTGGCCATTCGGTACGAAAGTGAAATGGCGGGAGTCGCAACCTGGCTGCCTAAGCATCTTCATGAATGTGCTGTGGTTCTTCGTGGGCGGTATATGGATATGGCTTACCCACATCTTCTACGGCCTCATTTTCTGCATTACCATCATCGGAATCCCATTCGGAAAGATGCACTTCCGACTGGCAAAACTGGCTCTTTCACCTTTTGGGAAAGAATT